>CAWGNT010000021.1:0-191197 GCA_963824085.1 uncultured Gammaproteobacteria bacterium | reverse complement strand
CTGGACGCCGCGCTACAGCGGCGACGGAGTTCACCTGTTCAACAGGCAGACGGGAGCGAACGTGTTGTTGGACGAGATCAGGGTTCCTGCGGAGCAGTGGTCGAAGGCGCCTCGTCATGTTTCCGTGGCGTTGCTCAACGCTTGCGATCTATCCTGTGCTCATTGTTTTGTTCCCAAGGCACCCGCGCGGCTCCAGGGTGTCGTCATCCGCCCATGGCTCTTGGAGCTTGGCCAGCAGGGCTGCCTTGGCGTCGGCTTCGGTGGCGGCGAGCCAACCCTCCACCCGGAACTTCCGGATCTCTGTCGATTCATGGCGGAGGAAACTCCCATGGCCGTGTCGATCACGACCCACGGGCACCATCTGAGTCGCACATTGGCCGCGCGACTCAGGGGCAGCGTGCACTTCATCCGGATCAGCATGGATGGGGTGGGCGACACCTATGAGTGTCACCGAAACCGCGGTTTCGCGAGCTTCCTCCAGCATCTTGAGACCGCTCGCAGTGTTGCACCCGTGGGCATCAACTACCTCGTGAATGAGCATACCTTCCGGGACATCGATCGAGCGATCGAGGTTGCAAACGAGTATGGGGTGCGGGAGGTTCTCTTGTTGCCCGAACAACCGACGGGGAGGAGCCCAGGGATCGATAAGGGAACACGTGGAAGACTCAGGGACTTCGCCAGTTCTTACACCGGATCGGTTCAGCTAACGATCAGCGAGATGGCCGCGGAAGGTTTTCCGGTCTGTAATCCGTTCACGACTGATACGGGGCTTCGGGCTCACGGGCATATCGATGCATGGGGAAGGGCAAGATCGTCGTCCTTCGACTCCCTAGCAGTGCAGATCGGGCCGGGCGGGGTATTGGCGGCGTTCGACCGGCTTGCAAGCCTGATGGAGAGCACTCCATGAAATTCTGGAATGGCTACGGGTCCGAGCACTCGGCAAATCTGGTGCTGATTGGACACTTCAAGTCCGCAGACGACGCCGCGACCGCCGTCGAGAAGCTGAACGCCATCCGCAACCAGGCAGACGAAGACGAGGCCGACAAGTCCAGCCCCTCGCTCTTCGAGGCCGAGCGCTACAGCGACCAGATGCTACGGCTTCTCTCAAAGATCAAAGTGCACTCCCTCGCGCCGAGCGAGCTGCAGCAATTCCTCCTTGACATCAGTTGGAAATCCGAGGGGGACAGGGTCGTCATCACCACCGAAGAGCTCGAGGTCTCCGCGCTCCTGAAGGTGCTGCTCGACGAAGGCGCGCGCGTGGAGGTGTTCTCGGCCCATGTTCATAAAGGCAGCGGGTACGGTCGCGGGGAGTAGCGACGTTCGATGCCTGGCCTGGATTGGAACGCCTTTGCAGCATTACCTGGGAGCGCGGATGGGAACTTCGAGCTTCTTTGTCGGGGCATCGTTCGGCGCCACTACGGCCAGTATGGCGTGTTTCGGGCTCGTGCCAATCAGCCTGGCATCGAGTTCCACCTCCGGCTCGATCGGATCTGCTCCCTTGGCGACGCTGAACGCTGGTGGGGTTGGCAGTGCAAGTGGTATGACATCCCGAGCGGCAAGGCGCTCGGCAAGACGCGCAGAGACAAGATCGAAGACGGGATCCGCAAGACCGAGAGGTATCTCCCGGGGATTACCGACTGGGTGCTGTGGACTCGCGACACGTTAACGGCTGGGGATCAGCAGTGGTTCCATGAGCTTCCGACCAAGATGAAGCTCCATCTCTGGACCGGAGACGAGATCGACAACCATCTGTGCGGCGACGCCCTCCTTTTTAGAGCAACATACTTTGGCGAACTGATCCTCAGGCCCGAGCAGCTGGCGCGCCAACACGCGCAATCAGTTGCGCCTATCCAGAGCCGGTGGCTGACGGAGGTGCACGAGGTCCTGGAGGCGGAGGTTTCCCTGAACCGCATGCTCGGGGACGCCGACCGTTGGATAGGACTGAGGATGCATGCCGCTCAGCTTCGGCACGATGCGAATGTTATCTCGCGGGCGGATACTGTCGATGGCGCCCTCGGACAAGCGGTTGATGAAGCCAGCGAGTCATGTCTGGAGGCAGGCGACGCTCTCGATGAACTTCACGCATGCATCGAACAAGGGGACCTGGATGCCTTGCGTCTTCAGCTAACGCAGCCTTTGCCCCGCTCCACGAGCGGACTTGGCAAAGCGCTTCGCCAGCTCCGGGCTAGAAGGCAGCAGGCCGCCCTGGCCGTCGCCAACGGTCTGGACTCGTTGCGCACTGCGGGAGAGCTGGCGGAGGCCGTGGCGGATGCTTACGGAGAGAAGCTTGTCGCGGTCGTTGCGGACGCCGGCTGTGGTAAGACCCAGCTCGCCGCCGAGCTAACAGCCGAGAAACCGAGACGGTCTGCCGGCGTGTTGCTGCACGGTAGAGATCTGGCTGCGGGCAGCACCCTTGATGATCTGGCCCGCCGCATTGTCGTGGCAGGCGCGCCCATACCCTCAATGGAGGCACTTCTGGCGGCTGTGGATGCGGCTGGACAACGTGCGCGCTGTCGGCTGCCAATCGTGATCGACGCCTTGAACGAGGCCGAAGACCCGCGCCATTGGAAAGCTCTTCTGGCTTCGTTACGGCAAGCGCTGAATCTCTATCCTTACGTCCTAGTCGTGTGCACCACTCGACCGGCCTTTGTGGGCGAAGCACTGCCGGACGACACCACAATCAACGAGATACTGGGATTCGAAGGCCATGAAGCGAGTGCTTTCCGCGCCTACTTTAGTTACTACAATATCGACCCAACGGATGCGCTTTTGCCGTGGGAGTTACTGAGCCACCCCCTCACGCTTCGTATCTTCTGCGAGGTGACGAACCCTGAGCGGAAGGAGCGGGTCGGCATAGAGGCAATGCCGGGCTCGCTGTCGGCTCTCTTCGAGAAATACCTCGAACGATGCGCTGCGAGAATTTCCGAGCTTTCTTCTAGGCAGCACCGCTTCTACCCCCAAGACGTAGCCGCTGCCCTGGACCACGCGGCAGCTATGTTGTGGCAAGGGAGGTCGCGCGCCCTTCGGATGGACGAGCTCCGCGCCGCGCTTGCCGATGCGGCGCGTCCGTGGGACCAGAGTCTCGTCCGGGCGCTCGAAGAGGAAGGGGTACTTATCAAGGTAGACACGTCGGCCGACGGGCCGCTCCTGGCCCTCGCCTACGACGCCTTGACCGGCCATCTCATTGCACGTTTCATAGTAGCGCAGCACTCGCGTGAATCTCTTGCGGCGTGGCTTCAGGGACCCGAAGCTAAGACAGCATTCGGTGATGACTACAGTCAGCGGCACCCGTTCGCGACGGATGTGTTCTTCTCGCTCGCTGGCTTGATCCCGCGTCGATTCCACGGGGCGCAGCTTTGGATGATGCTGTCGGGTGCCTCGAGGGACACTGCGTTGTATCTCTCCGCGCAAGTGGAGGGCGCCTACCTTGACCGAGGCTCGGTCGACGCGCTCAAGTCGCTTGTCCGCGATCCGCAGTCGGAACGACAAGACCTGTTCTCGCGACTCCGGCAGACCCGCGGTGCGCGCGCGCATCCGCTGAATACCGATTTCCTCGATGATTGCTTGCGCCCGATGGCCATCGCGGAACGAGATCTGCGGTGGTCCGAGTGGCTCCGGCGGAACCACAAGGAGGTAGTTGACGATCTTCAGCGCATGAACGCTCGATGGCAGGTGGGCCTGCGCGACGGCGACCACCTCCGCGCCCGATGGGTGATGTGGAATCTGACTTCCACCGTCCATCTCATCCGAGACTGGGCGACAAAGGCACTCTACGAATTCGGACGCCGCGACCCGCAGGGCCTCTTCGAGCTCACGATCGACTCGTTCGAGATAAACGACCTCTACGTACCCGAGCGCATGCTGGCTGCCAGCTATGGCGTCGTCATGGCTCAGCAACGCCGAAATGAGGACTTCGCAACGGCCTTCGCGCCCTACATACGGAAGTTGGCCCTCGAGTTCTTCGGCGACGATGCTCTCCACCCCACGTCCCACTGGCTTATGCGCTTGTACGTCAGCCAGACGTTGCAATTCGCAAATCGGTTCTACCCTGAATGCGTTCCCGCCGAGGTGGAGAAAGGCCTTGCCCCGGCCCGGCCAGTAGAAGCGCTGCCGGAGAACGACGAACGCAGCGATGAGGCCCGCAGGCCCCTACGCACCGACTTCTCGAACTACACCGTAGGCCGGCTGTTTCGGGACCGCGCGAATTACCAGGATGATCACAAGGGGCACGGGGACGCTCTCGCCCACATTCGCGCAGTCATCTGGGCTAGTGGGTGGCGGGCAGCCCTGTTCAACGAGATTGAAGGACGCATTGGTGAGCAGCGATACCGCCGCTGGAACAATGACCCCACCACCGAGCGCTACGGCAAGAAATACTCCTGGACTGGCTTCTATACCTACGCCGGGATTCTGACGGATGCTGGGGAGCTGCCTGCTGGCAAACGACTCTCGGACATCGGCATAGATCCCTCCTTTCCCGAGAAGCCGCAACGGGACCCCGACCCGTGGCCTGGTGAGGACTGGCTTTGCCCCGAAGTCGAGGATCACACTTCCTGGGCATGCGGAGCACCTAACCACATTCCGGCGACCTTCATTCGTCGCACCGCAATCGGGACGCTCGAGGGGCCATGGGTCGCGGTATACGGTTGGCTGGAGCGACGAGACCGTATCCTCGGCAGAGGATCTCGAGTGTGCTTCTCGGCAGTCGCAATACGGTCAGCCGACACGAACCGGGTAGCCTCTGCCTTTTCGACGGGTCAACTCCACCTCTGGCAGCTCAACGACCTCCCAATTGACTACCACCTTTTTGCCGGCGAGATCCCGTGGAACGCCGATTACAGCGGCAATATTCCCGGATGCTATGCCGACGAGATCTCAATGAAGAGCGGCGGCGACCTGCTCGTGGAGCACCTCGCCCACTACTATGGCTTCGAGAGCTACCACAGCGAACTCAACGATGCCGGCAACACCGCACTGCCATCTGGGGCACTCTCTCGGAAGCTTGATCTCCGAGGTGTACCTCGATCGCTCGACCAGGCGACCCCCGATGGCGAGTTGGCGTCCGTGACTGTCGGCGCGCCGGACGGGTTTGAGGGCCAAGTGCTCTATATCAAAGAATCCCTTCTGCGGGCATTCATCGGTGATCGTGCCACAGTATGGTGGGGCTGGAGTGAACGTTCGCCCGACACCTCCGACTTCGATACGCCTGATTGGTGGGTTGACGTGCCTCATGAGGAGACCGAGGAGAGGTGGATCTTGACGGCGGACCAGCTTGGTCTGGACTGGTAGGGGCTCCAGTCGTGGACTATGGGCGCTAGAAGCGCCGCCGGGTGCGCGAAACGGGCGCGACATCGCCAATCTGTTCCGACCCGTTATCAACACTCGACAGTCCGCCGTGTTGGTGAACGTCGCATAGCACGGTGTCGTCTATCCCCGTCCCGCCTTCAACTGCTCCTGTGGGGGAGTCCCTAAGGGGCCGGAATAGGCCGACGGCTACGACACGCGCCAGCTTAGCAAGGAGTAACGCCAAAGCCGGCCCCCAAGAGCGGCTGAAGGACGCGCCGATTGCAGCGCTCGGCACGCTGACCCATCCACCAGGTCAGGCATCTTCAGGAAAAATTTTCAAGAGAGTCCGCGCGCACCACGTACCCTACCCGGGTGGGGGCGGAGGGGGGTGGGGGGCTCCCCGGCGGGACACTGGTGGGACACCCCCGGTCAACATCCGGCAACATTCTCCGGTTTCTGGCAGAATAGCGCTACGTTGGTGGCCGCTATCTTTCTATTGGAATATGTTGTCGGATGTTGCAACTTATTGATATTGCAGGACTGTTAATCACTAGGTCCGTGGTTCGAGTCCACGCCGGGGAGCCAACTTAACTCACTGATTTTCTAGGCTGCGATGGGCGCGCCCCGCCCCGGACTCGAACCCGTCGGCTACGCGAGCGGGGCAGGTCCGTGCGTGGAGCTCGACTGCGGAGCTTTCTTCCTCCGCAGGCGGACGATTAGTTACCTGGCCAAAACCAACCGCTGTGCCAAACTCGGCTTCACGACGCCGCCATTCGGTGACGTTGATTCATGTAAAGGGCGCGCGAGTCTTGTCGGGCGGCGCTCGCCAGACGCTGCGATAAGCGTCCGTATCAAGGGAAGACACCTTCTTGTCATTCTGATCCGGGCGCCGCACCGGCCTTCGCTTTCTCAGGCAAAGGGGATCTTTCCTGATGCAGGAGTGCCGGCTACTCGTAATGAGTCCATAACCGTAGCACTTTCACGACTTTTTCCTCTTCCAGAACCTGATAGACGAGGCGGTGCTGTATATTGATGCGCCGCGAGTAGGCACCCTTCAGATCACCCATGAGCTTGTCGACAGGAGGGGGGTGACGAAACGGGTCTCCCGCAAGCAGCTCAAGGAGCGTCTGAGCTTGTGACTTCAGCCCTGCGGCAGCCAGCTTTTTCGCGTCGTTTTGTGCCTGCTTCGTGTAGACGACCCTCCAGGTCACCAATCCAGCTCCTTGGCACACTCGTCGACGGGCGTATCCATGCCCTCGCGGATTGATTCTCTCATTCCGGGAATGGACAGCAGATGGAGGGTTTCCTGAATTGCGTTCCAGTCCGCCTCGGAGAGAAGCACGGCATTTCCACGTTTGCCGGTAATCAGCAACGGGTCGTGGGACGCGGCGACTTGGTCGATTAGGCGATAAAGATTAGATCGAGCCTCGCTTGCAGTTACGGCAGACATGGGTGCACTCCAGTGACTAATGCCGATGAGCGTACGCATTTGCGTACGCTTGTCAAGCCCGCTCTTTCCCTTGCGACGAAGCAGCTTCAGCGCCGTTTGTCAGACAGAAGGCGGAGGTCGCGATGAGCTGGTTCTGGGGCGCCAGTCTCTCATTACACCGCCGCGTGGAGGTCTCGAATGGCGTCGAACAGCGCCCGCACTTCGGGGGAAGGCACAATGCACACAGTTCGATACGCATCCACGACGGGGAGCCAAAGTGTCATGCGCTGATTTCACCAGCCCCCATTCGATGCAGACCCGGTGGGTTGACCTCCTCGAGGTTTGTTATTTCTGGGGTATTGTCACGATTTTGCCACGCGCTGCGAGGAAGCGTCTCGGGTTCGCGGTTCATGGCGCTCGGTTCGCGCGGTGCACGGGCGCGAAGGGGCCGAGATAGCTCGGGGTTGGGCGTTCAGGCGCTCGCCGCATCCCAAAGTGAGTCGAACGTCGCGGCCGTCGATCGTTTGAGTGGTCACCCTTAGCTCTCCAGCGATGGAAGCCTAGAGTGGTCACGCAATACCCGCGCCCGCTAGGTTTGGCGCTAATAATCAGCTAGTTGCGCCTGGAAGCCCGCCAGCTGCCGGGGACATTGCAGGGTCTTGACGACGCTTTCGATATTGATTGCTCGTCGTCACCCTGATCAGCGCGAGCGATGCTTCCGGGCGCCGGCCGCTTGGCGCTACATTTCCAACCTCCACTGAGATTACCATTGGTAACTGATGCCCGCCTGTCTCGATTGCGCCTCGACGGGGTGCCGGGCGAAGTACGGGATACACCGGACACAACACACAGCTGGCTGGAAGAGAAAGGTCCGTCGATAGGCCGCTTGACGGTCCCGAAACGGGTGCTGACGTGAAGAGCCGGCGTTAGCGACAATTCCCCTGCAGCTGACAGCCGCAGGAAGAACATAACGAAGATCGGTTGCATGAGCGACAAAGACAGGCGGTTCGGATCCGGCAAGCAGCCATATACAAAGCTGGAGGATGCGCTTTATGCGGTCGCCAAACGAGAGCTGGAAAGCGGCGATGTGCGGCCCGAAACCTGGGAAACGGCGCAGCGCCTATCGAAGGGGGACGACCGCCGAGCCATAGCGGCTTATATCCGCATCCGTGTCCGCGTCCTGCTGGAAGCACATGAGGCGCGGAAGAAGGTCCCCCCAGAGACACCGTGACCGCGTTCGTGCTCGCGGCGTCTTAACCAAGACATCCTGCAGTGCGATATGGCCAGGTGCGGCGGCGGGGGTTGCGGCTGACTACCATCGCTGCTGGTGCTCAGCCCGTGGGTGTACTTCGAATCACGCCTTCGTTGCCTTTTCGGCACGGTTGCGAAAGACGTGCATCTCCTTGGCGGCCTGGATATCGCCCTTGTCCTCCGCCGCCCTGATGCCTTTGTCGAACGCCACGATTGCGTCCTGGTGGCGGCCCATGGCGGCAAGGGCCTTGCCGTAGATCTTCCACGCGGCGGAGTAACCGGGGTCCTGTCGGACCGCCTCCGCGAGGTGCGGGATCGCCCGTTCGTAGTCCACGCGTTTGAAATACTCGTTGCCCAAGCTGTAGCGGAGCAGGGCGGAGTCCTGTCCGCGCGCCAGCATTCCCTCGAAGGTGTCGATCGTGCTCAAGGCCGGTTCCTCCCGAAATATTCGGATTTTGCCGCTTCTCGCAAATGCTCTCGTGCGACGCTGAGGGTTCCGACAGCCCGCTATCCGACCCGCCGAGGTCACACAGACCGAGAGAGCGGTCCGCATTGGGTATACTTCGATGTGGGGGTCCATGGCTCCTTCCACTAGCGTCGCCAGAACGTGGGGGTCAGCAGCACCAGCAGGGTGAAAATCTCGAGGCGGCCGAGGAGCATCGCGAAGCACAAGATCCACTTCGCCGGGTCGTGGAGCGTCGCGTAGCTCGCGCCAACGCGAGCAAGACCCGGCCCCAGGTTGTTGATGCAGGCGGCGACTGCGGAAAACGAGGTCATCAGATCCAAGCCGGTAGCCGCGAGTGCGAGGTACATGATCGTGAAGCTCGCCATGTATAGCGAGAAGAAGCCCCACACGGCGTCCACCACCCGGTGATCGATCGTCTTGCCACCCATGCGCACCGGCAGCTGGGCGCTCGGGTGAACCAGGCGGTGGATCTCCCGCAGGCCCTGCTTGATCAGGAGCAGGAAGCGGATCACCTTGATGCCGCCGCCGGTGGAGCCCGCACACCCGCCGACAAAGCTGGTGAACAGGAGCAGTATCTCCAGGAAACCCGGCCAGTAGTAAAACTCCGCAGTCGTAAAGCCGGTGGTGGTACCGACGGACACCGCGTGAAAGAGACCCTTGGTGAAGGACTCGTTCCAGTCGATGTACGTGTTCGTGACGTACAGCATTACGGTCGCGACCAACGAGACGACGAGCATGATCAGCGCGTACAAGCGGAACTCGCTGTCACGCACATAGATACCGGGATTGCGCTGGCGCACCGCCATGAAGTGGAGAGAGAAGTTCACGCCCGAAATGAGCATGAAGACGACCGCGATCATCTCGATCAGGGTGCTGTCGAAATAGCCCATGCTCTCGTCATGGGTCGAGAAGCCTCCAATGGCGACGGTTGCAAAGGAGTGCCCCACGGCGTCGAACAGGGACATGCCGGCGATCCAGTAGGCGGTAGCGCAGGCGATGGTCAGCCCGAGGTAGATGTACCAGAGGGCCTTCGCTGTCTCGGTGATCCGCGGGGTCAGCTTTGAGTCCTTCATCGGCCCCGGGGTCTCGGCCCGGTAGAGCTGCATGCCGCCAATGCCAAGCATGGGCAGTACCGCAACGGCGAGGACGATGATCCCCATCCCGCCCAACCACTGGAGCTGCTGACGGTAGTAAAGGATGGAGCGCGGCAGCTCGTCGATGCCGACGATCACCGTGGCACCCGTCGTCGTGAGGCCTGAAAGGGACTCGAAAACCGAGTCGGTGACGGACAGGTGGGGATCGTCCGCCAGCATGAAGGGAAGGGACCCCGTGCCTCCCAATACGGTCCAGAAAAGGACGACGACCAGGAAGCCGTCGCGCAGTCTCAGCTCATGGCGGTTCTGGCGAACCGGAAGCCAGACCGCGAGTCCGGTGACGAAGATGAGTCCGAAGGCGGTCAGAAAATGCTCGGCCGTGCCGTCACCGTACCAAACCGAGACCGGTACGGGGGGCAACATGCTGAGGCTGAAGAGCATCAGCAGAATGCCCAATACCTTCTGCACCGCAAAGGGTTTCACGCTTGCGGCGCCTTTTTCGACACGGCGCCGGTTGCCTCAGAGGAAGGTGACGCCGACCTGGAACAGTTTCTCCACATCTCCGATGCGGCTCTTGTCCTGCAGAAACAGGATGACGTGATCTTCGGGCTCGATCACCGTATCGTGATGTGCGATGAGCACCTTTTCCCCGCGGACGATAGCGCCGATGTTGGCCCCTCGCGGCAGATTGACGTCTTCGATGGCGCGACCGATGACCTTGCTGGAGCTCCCGTCGCCGTGGGCGATGGCCTCGATCGCCTCCGCTGCCCCTCGGCGC
Organism: uncultured Gammaproteobacteria bacterium; assembly: GCA_963824085.1. Classification (GTDB taxonomy): domain Bacteria; phylum Pseudomonadota; class Gammaproteobacteria; order Chromatiales; family Chromatiaceae; genus JARRNE01. The sequence continues at coordinate 180,893 of CAWGNT010000021.1, read as the reverse complement.
AGCGAGTGCACCATCACCACGTCGCCGCGACGAACGTGTTTGAGCAGACTGCCGATGGTGGCTTGCTGGGGAGAGATAGCGATGTCGATCGGTCCGCTCTGGACGAGGTTCACGTAAGCGGGGCGGTTGATCAGCGCCATGACCTTTCGTGCCCCGAGACGCTTCGCGAGCATGGCCGAGAGTATGTTGGCCTCGTCGTCGTTGGTCACAGCGCAGAAGACATCCGTGTTCTCCACGTTCTCTTCCAGCAGGAGCTCCTCGTCCGCCGCGTCGCCGTGGAGCACAATCGTCTTCTCCAGGACCTCGGCGATGCGCTTGCAGCGCGTCAGGTCGCGCTCGATGACCTTTGTGCGATAGCTTCGCTCAAGTGCCTTCGCGAGCCGCGTGCCGATATTTCCGCCACCCGCGAAGATGAGGCGCTTGTAGGGTTGCTCCAGGCGCCGTAGCTCGCTCATCACGGAGCGTATGTGTGCGGGGGCCGCGACGAAGAAGACCTCGTCATCTGCCTCGATCACCGTATCACCCTCGGGACGGAGCGCACGATCCTGCCGGTAAATGGCGGCGACCCGGGCGTCCACCTGGGGCATGTGATGATGGAGGGTTCGCAGCTCATGGCCTACGAGGGGGCCGCCGTAGTAAGCCTTGACTGCCACCAGGCGGACCCGCCCCCCGGCGAAGTCCAGGACCTGGAGCGTGCCGGGATTTTCGATGAGGCGCAGGATGTACTCGGTGACCAGCTGCTCCGGACTGATGCGCACGTCGATAGGCAAGGCTTCGACGCCGAAGAGCTTGGGGTGGTCGAGAAAGCCGGGGGAGCGTACCCTGGCGATCTTCGTGGGCGTGCGGAACAGGGTGTAGGCGACCTGGCAGGCGATCATGTTGGTCTCGTCGCTGTTGGTGACGGCGATTATCATGTCCGCGTCTTCAGCGCCGGCTCGCAGGAGGACGTCGGGGTGGGCGCCGTGGCCCATCATGGTGCGCAGGTCGAAGCGGTCCTGAAGCTCCCGGAGCAGGTCCGGGTTCTGGTCGACGACCGTAATGTCGTTGGCCTCGCTGACAAGGTTCGCTGCCACCGAGGTGCCGACCTGACCGGCACCGAGGATGATGATCTTCATTGGTCAGCTCCCAGCCACCAGCCCCCATACCGATGGCCCCTCAAAGCACGGAGCTGGCGGGCGGAGGCTCGCGTCACCGCCTTTCTTTTATCTCTATTCCCAGGGAGCGCAGCTTACGGTAGAGGTGGGTTCGCTCCATTCCCGCCTCTTTGGCCATCTTGCTAACGTTCCCGCCGTGCTTGTCCAGCTGATAATCGAGATAGGCCTTTTCGAATTGTTCTCGAGCCTCTCGCAGCGGTTGGTCGAAAGAGACGAGTCCCCCCAGCGATTGCGTTGGTACCGCCGGGGCTGCCCCCAAGGCATTTTCCACCTCGTTTTGAGTGATCTCGTCCCCAGCGCCGAGGATCAGGACCCGCTGCACGAGGTTCTTCAGCTCACGCACGTTTCCTGGCCAGCTGTAGTTGCGCAGGAAGTTCTGAGCGCCGACGCTGAAGCGGCGGTAAGGCAGCTTCTCGTGGGTGGCGAAGTAATCGACGTAGTAGGCCAAAAGCTCAGGGACGTCTTCATTGTGCTCGCGCAGCGCCGGGACATGCAGCGGTACCACATTGAGGTGATAGAAGAGGTCCTCGCGGAAGCGTCCTGCGCGCACCTCTTCGTCGAGATTGCGCTGAGTGGCCGCGATAATGCGAACCTCAATGCGCACGGGCTCGGTCCCGCCCACGCGCAGGAACGATCCGGTGTCGAGGGCGCCTAGAAGCTGACCCTGGACCTCGAGGTCCATGTCCGCGACCTCATCCAAGAGCAAGGTTCCGCCAGCCGCCTGCTCGAGGCTTCCGTAGTGGACGTGTTCGCCATCCTCGCTGCCGAAGAGCTCTCGAGCGGCATTGCTGCGGGCGATGCCGGACACGCCAAGGTCCACGAAGGGACGCTCGCGGCGGGCACTCTGGGCGTGCAGGTAGCGCGCGAAGGTCTCGCGACCGCCGCCTGCCTCGCCCGTGATCAGCACCCAGGTGTCGTGCTGGGCAATGCGCTTGACCTGCTCGCGAAGCCGCTGCATGGCTGCGCTGCGCCCTACCGGCTCGTGGACGAGCGCGGTGCGTCTGCGCAGGCCGACGTTCTCCTTCTGCAGCTTGTCGGCCTCGAGGGCGCGTTCCACGGTCAGCAGCAGCTTGGCCATGGACAGCGGCTTCTCAAGGAAGTCGTAAGCGCCCAACCGGGTCGCCTCGACAGCGGTCTCCACCGTTCCGTGTCCGGACATCATGATCACCGGACAGGGTAGGCCATCGTCCTCGGCCCATTCCTTGAGCAGGCTGATGCCGTCGAGGTCCGGCATCCAGATGTCCAGCAGAATGAGGTCCGGACGGCGATCGCGCAGGGCATGGCGCGCCGCCTCACCGTTCTCTGCGGTTGCGAGGAGAAAGCCCTCGTCCTCGAGGATCTCCTGGACAAGTGCCCGGATGTCGGGCTCGTCGTCGACGACTAGGATGTGGGGTGCGCTCATGCTATTCCGCTCGCTGCATGGTCTTGAGTGCCTTCTCCGCGCTTTCTTGCCACAGTGGCAGGCGGGCAACGACTTGGGCGCCGCTGCCGGTATTTTCCGCCCAAATGATACCGCCGTGCTCCTCAATAATCTTCTTGACGATGGCGAGCCCTAATCCTGTCCCTTTCGCTTTCGATGTGACATAGGGCTCAAACACGCGCCCGAGGAGCGCCTCATCGAAGCCGCCGCCATTGTCCTCGATGCGTAGCTCGACCGATGGATTCTCCGCGTCCTGGAGCAGTGTCGTCGAGACAACGATATGGGGATCGGCGCGGCCGTCGAGTGCCTCCTGCGCGTTCTTGACAAGGTTGTGTATGACCTGACGCAGCCGCAGCGGGTCGCCCATGATGTGTGCGTCAGGTGCTTGCAGCCGAACCTCGATGGCCCTTTCCCCCGCTCCCCCGCGATACAAGTCGAGCACCTCGGAAACCAAGGAATCCAGCCGCAGCGGCTCGGCTTCCAGCTTGGGTGTGCGGGCGTAGTTGGAGAAATCGTTGACCATGGCCTTCATGGCCTCGACCTGTTGGACGATGGTGTGTGTCGCGCGGTCGACGATACGGGCGTCCTGATCGGGAAGCTTGGCGAGCAGCTTGTGGCGCAGGCGCTCCGCCGATAGCTGGATGGGAGTGAGGGGGTTCTTGATTTCATGTGCGAGACGCCGCGCCACCTCTCCCCAGGCGGCATCGCGCTGCGCCATGATCAGGTTGGTAATGTCGTCGAACACCACGACATGCCCCGCTCCCTCGGCACCGGGCTGCAACAGGGGGCTGCCGCGACACATAAGGATCTGCCTGCCTTCGCCGCTGAACAAAGTGATCTCGGCACGCCACTCCAGCCCCGCATCCAGGTGCTCCCTTACGGTGTCGACCCAACGCGCGAGACGTGGGTGCCGTTGATCGAGGGACTCGAGGGTTTGGTCCGCGATCGGTACGGACTCGAGGCGCAGGATGTGACTCGCCGCGGGGTTGGCCGTGCGCAGACGTCCTTGGGCGTCCAGGGCGACCACGCCTGAGGAGAGCCGCCCCAAGACCGTTTCCAGGTATGTGCGTTGCGCCTCGACGGCTTGCTGGCTGCGGGCAGCGGCGTCACGGGCCTGGGCGATGCGGCGGGTCATGGCGTTGAAGGAGGCGACCAGAAACGCCAGCTCGTCGTCGTGACTCGGCAGCGGCAGCTGCTGCTCGTAATCGCCCTCTGCCACGGCACGGGTGCCCCGTGCGATGTCCGCTACTGGCGCCACGAGTCGCCGTGCGGTGTGGAAGGCGGCGATCAGGGCCGCCATCAGGCTGAACAGGAGCACGAGCGAGAGGGTGACCGAGAAGCTGAGCTTCAGGGACTGGCGGAGGTAGGCCAGCTCCTTGTAGCGGTTGTAGGCGTCCTCCAGGCGGGCCGAGAGCTCCCCGATGCGGGCCGAGGTGGGGAAGATGGCCTGGAGTTGCAGTGGACGGCTCCTCGGGTCGGCAACCAAGACCCGAACCACGAGATCCCCGCTGCGTCGGGTCTCGAGTCCGACGTAGTTTTCACCAGCACGGACGCGGTGGACGATCTCGCGGTCGGGGAGGTCCGGCACCAGCTGCGTGGGGTCCTCGTTGGCGGTTCCGTAGACCTGGCCCGCGGGACCGAAGACGGTGAGCTCCAGGGCGCCAGCGCGGCGTCTGAGGGAGCCGAGACTGAGCGCCAGCGCGGTGGTTGAACGGTCTTCAATCCCCGCGAGCAGCTGCTCTGCATACCGCATGAGGACGCGCTGATTGAGATCCAGGGATGCTTGGTTCAGCGCGAGGGCGTCCTCCATGGCGCGGTCGATCTCGACGTCGAACCAGCTGTCGATTCCGCGCAGCAGAAAGCCCAGGGAGTAGTAGTAGACCACCCCGACCGGCAGCACAGAGATCAGGGCGAAGAGGACGACTATGCGGCCGGTGAGGCGCGAGCCGGCGGCTTGCTGGCGGTAGCGTCGGACCAGCTTGGTGACGTTGACGGCGACCAGGACGACCAGGACGGCCAGCCCGAGCAGGACGAGGAATAGCAAGGGCACGAAGGCGCGGCTGAGCTCCTGCGAGTTCTGGACCGCATCGCTCATTAAATCGAGGGCGACAAAGAGCACGACCAGAAGCGCCCCGATGGGGATCGCCCCCGGGTGGCGCAGGCGCTTCAGGGCTTCAGAGGCCATTTGGTCCAGCCAGTGGACAGCTTCCAGGAGGGGAGCAGGTAGGCGATCGGCCGCAACGGCAGCGGCAGCTCTTCGACATCCAGGGAGGCGCGGATCTCGATCACGTAGCCCTCACCGGCCTCAAGACGGGCCTTGGGGACGAGCTGAAGTCCTTCGATGCTGCCGATTGCCGCGATGGCGGCGTCGCGGGTGACATAGCTCCGTCCGTCGTCGCCCGGAAGGCGGGCCACCGTATAGCGCTCCGACAGCGGCTTGTAGCGTATGACGTACCGCAGCCGTTCATCGACCAGGCTTTCTTCCCACATCCATGCGGAGGAGCGCCGCAGCTGGACGTGGACCTCCAGGGTCAAGGGGACGCCATTGTCCAGTGCCTCCAGGGCGACCTTGCTGAATGCGTAGTCGATGTGCGCGTCCATCACCAGCATGTCGTCTTCGGATCGCGTCTCGACGCTGTCGACGGCGAAATCTGCCAGCGCTCGGGCCGCGGGTAGCAGCATGAGGGCCAAAGCGACGACAACGAGTGGGGCGGCGCGCGCTGCTCGGTTCATGGCGCCTTCTCCAGCTTGGCGTAGTAGAAGCCGTCCATCCCACCGTCTTGCGGCAGGGTCTGACGTCCGACCTGTCTCTCGACGCCCCAGGGGAGCGGTAATGGGCAAGGGCGTGCGTCGGACTGCCGCGCAAGGAATTTCGCGACTTGATCCTCGTTCTCTTCAGGCAGTAAGGAGCAGGTGACATAGAGCAAGGTCCCCCCGGGTGCCAGCAGGGGCCAGATCGCATCGAGCATCCGCGCCTGCAGCGCGGCAAGAGCGGCGACATCGGCCTCCCGGCGCAGCCACTTGATGTCCGGATGGCGCCGGATCACACCGGTGCCTGAGCAGGGGACATCGAGAAGGATGCGGGAGTAGTGTCCCTGCCCCCAGTCTCCGGACGGCCTTGCGGCATCGCCCTGGACCACTCGGGCGGTGAGACCGAGCCGACGCAGATTCTCGCGTACACGCTCGAGCCGATCGGGATCGCTGTCCATGGCCGTGAGATCCACGCGATTTCGCGTGCGCTCAAGGACGTGGGCGGTCTTGCCCCCGGGGGCGGCGCATGCGTCCAGGACCAGTTCCTCTGGCCGCGCGTCGAGCAGGCCGGCCGCCAGCTGGGCGGCAGCGTCTTGGACCGACACTGCGCCTTCGGCGAAACCCGGAAGTCTGGCGACTGGCAGCGGTTGATCGAGCATGATGCCCGCGTCCGTGTAAGGCGCGGGACGAGCGACCTGCCCGGAAGCGGCGAGCTGCGCGGCATATTCCCGGGTCGTGGTCCGCATCAGGTTAACGCGTAACGTCATCGGCGGCCTCGCGTTACTCGCGCGGACGATCGCTTGCCAGTGATCGGGCCAGGCACCTTGCAGGCGCCCCAGGAGCCAGCTAGGGAAGAGCCAGTGCTCCTCCTCCCCGGCTTGTTCGGCTACGGCGAGCATGACGTGGCGTTCCCGCAGGAAACGTCGCAGAACCGCGTTCACGAGGGGCACGGCCCAGTCCTTACGGAGACAGCGTGTGGCCTCGACCGTAGCGGCGACCGCCGCGTGCGCAGGCACGCGCATGGCGGTCAGCTGGTAGAGACCGATCAAGATCAATGCCTCGATGTCCCGGTCGTCGATCTTTACCGGTTTGCGCATGAGCTTTCTCGCCACTGCCTCCAGGCGCGGCAGCAGGCGCAACGTGCCGTACGAAAGCTCTTGCGCGAGGGCGCGATCGCGCTCGTTGCTCAGGGCCGGCGGTCCAACCCCCTTGTCTGCCAGGGACCGGCCGAGACACCGTACCGAATGGACCGCGAGGGCTGCTGCCGCCCTCGTTGAAGCACCGGCGCCTGGTGCTCCCACGCATCCGTTCCGGCGAGGCTCAGCCAAACGCTTCCCCGTCCAGCCTGCGTGCGTTGAGGAGCTCCGCTGCTGTCATGGGGCGCTTGCCTGCCGGTTGAAGGCGCGTGACCCTTAGAATTCCGTCACCAGTCGCAACGTCGATGCCGGTTCTGCCGGCGGCAACGACAAGGCCCGGTGGCGCGCCCGCGGCATCCAGTGCGGGAACCTCACTGTCCCACAGACGAAAGCTGACCCCAGCGAGCCGTGTGTGGGCGACCGGCCAAGGATTGAAGGCGCGTATCATCCGGTCTAGCTCAATGGCCGGCAGCTGCCAGTCGAGCTCCGCCTCTTCCTTTTGCAGTTTCTTGGCGTAGTTCGCCCCAGCCTCGCTTTGGGGTTGCGGGGTCAGGGTGCCGTCGGCGATTCCGGGGATGGCTTCCAACAGGACACTGGCACCGAGTGCCGCCAGCTTGTCGTGGAGGCTTCCGCCGGTCTCGCGTGCTTCGATGGGGACGCGCCTGGCCAAATACAGAGGTCCCGTATCCAGCCCCGCCTCCATCCGCATGATGGTGACACCGGTCTCCGTGTCGCCAGCGAGAATCGCACGTTGAATGGGTGCCGCGCCGCGCCAGCGCGGCAGCAGGGATGCGTGCACGTTGATGCAGCCCAGGCGTGGCGTGTCCAGGACGGCCGGGGGCAGCAGCAGTCCATAGGCGACAACCACCATAATGTCCGCCCCTTGGCGGTGCATCTGCTCTACGGCATCGGGCTTGCGCAAGCTCTGGGGCTGCAAGACCGGCAGCCCGTGGGATAGTGCAGCTTGCTTGACAGGGCCTGCGGCAAGCCGCCGGCCGCGTCCGGCAGGGCGGTCGGGTTGGGTATACACCGCGACCGGCGGTAGCCCGTTCGCGATGAGAGCATTCAGTGACGAAACGGCGAAGTCGGGCGTCCCGGCAAATATGATCCTCAGGGGTGGCATGGATCGCATTGGCTCGCCGGACGGACGCTGTCCCAGAGGAGTGTGATGGTCGTGCCTTGTGGGAGGCACCTCGGAGTTTTCACAGCAGTTTGTAGCGGGAGTGAAGCCTCAGATGGCTCGGCGTCGCTCTTCGGGGGGTGCGGTGCGGGGCTGGCGACGATCCTTTTCGAGCTTCTTGCGGATGCGCTGACGTTTCAGCGACGAGATGTAGTCCACGAAGAGCTTGCCGTCCAGATGGTCGATCTCGTGCTGAATACAGACCGCGAGCAGCCCGACCGCTTCGAGCTCGAAAGGCTCTCCCTCACGGTTCAGCGCGTGCACCCGCACCTTGTCTGCACGGGTGACGGACTCGTAGAAACCGGGCACTGAGAGGCAGCCCTCTTCCATCTGCTCCTCTCCCTCGCATTCGTGGATCTGCGGGTTGATTAAGCACAGCGGGGAGTCGCGCTCTTCCGAAATGTCGATCACCACTATCCGCCTCGGAATGTCCACCTGTACCGCGGCAAGGCCGATTCCGGGTGCTGCGTACATCGTCTCGAGCATGTCGTCCACGATGCGGCGAATGCCGTCGTCCACTTCCGCTACCGGCTCGGCCTTCCTGCGCAAACGAGGGTCCGGAAAGGTCAAGATGTCGAGCGTGCTCATTGCGGTGTTCTGTGATCTTCGTCTAGAAGCTCCGGTAGCTATTGGGCTACCATCCCGGCCATGTTACACCCCTAAATGGGGCCGGGTGAATCCTGTTTCGACTGCTTTGGAGCGGCCATGATCTCCCCATTTCTCTCTCGTCTCGCGTTCGTCGTCACTGCCGCCGCGGTCAGTGTATCACTGGCGCTTCCGGCGATTGCCGCAGTCGAATTGAACCCGTCACATCCGGAGACCTACCAGGTCCAAAGAGGCGACACCTTGTGGGGCATCGCCGGGCGTTTCCTGCGCGAGCCGTGGCGGTGGCCGGAGATTTGGCAATCGAACCAGGGTATCGAGAACCCAAACCTCATCTATCCTGGTGACGTCCTTCGGCTTTCGTATAAGAACGGCCAGCCGCGAATTGGCGTCGAGCGTGGCATGCGCACCGTCAAGCTCTCGCCCCGGGTGCGCGTCACCCCATTGAAGGAGCCGGTGCCGACCATCCCGATAGGCGCCATTCGGCCCTTCCTCACCCGCCCCTACGTGCTGGACAAAGCCGAGATCGACTCCGCGCCCTACGTTGTCGATTTCCCGGATGAGCATATCGTAGGCGGTCTCCACGACGCCGCGTATGTCCGCAGCATTTACGGGGCCGCGCAGACGCGCTTCGACGTCGTTCGTCCACGGGAAGCGCTTCGCGATCCGGACACCAACGATATCTTGGGCTACAAGGGACAGTTTGTCGCCGATGCCGTGCTCGAGCGCCCGGGTGATCCGGCGAAGCTCAAGCTGGCGACTGTCGCCATGGAGGCCGCAATTGGGGATCGGGTCATTGCGGCCGGAGAAGAGCAGCCGCTGCAGAATTTCTTTCCGCGCCCCGGTCCACCGGGGCTGCAGGGTCGAATCATCTCCGTGCTGAACGGTGTGTCTCAGATCGGGCAGTACAACATCGTCGTCCTCAACCGAGGAAGCCAGGACGGGGTACAAACCGGTCAGGTTTTCGAGGTGTACAACGGGGGCGAGCGCGTGCGCGATACGGTTGCCTCCGGCGAGGCCAACTGGGACTGGAAGAACCAGAAATTCTGGTCGCAGGGGACCTGGTACGGTGAGTTCCGAGTAGACGGCTGGCTCAACGGCAACGAGCCGGGCCCAGGGTTCCCGCCCCACGTTAAGGTCGAAAGAAGCTCCACCAACTTCATGATGCCCTATGAGAAGGCTGGCGTCGTGATGGTCTTCCGCACCTTCTCCCGCGTGAGCTTTGCGCTCGTCATGCAGGCTGTGCGCCCCATGCACTTGCTCGACACCGTGCGCCCGCCCGAGGCCTGATCGCAGTCGTCTTCCTTGACCGCGCAGGATCGTCTGCGGGCTTGGTTAATGCTGGCCCGGGTCCCTGGCCTGGGTCCGCGCACCCTAGCAACCCTGATGGAGCGCTTCGGCGATCCGTCCCTTGTCCTTACGGCAGGACCACAGACCCTTGCCGCTGCCGGGATGCGCCCTGCCGTAATCGAGGCGCTGGCCAACAGGGATGAGGCGGCGGTCGATGCCGACTTTCGATGGGCTGAGCAGGAAGGAGCACACCTGTTGACGCGGGAAGATCCCCGCTACCCACGCCGCCTTCTGGAACTGCACGACGCCCCGATCGTGCTCTACGTGCGCGGCGACCCAGGCGTCCTATCCGATCCCCAGATCGCGGTGGTGGGCAGTCGAAACCCCACTCCCGGTGGGCACGACACGACCTTGGACTTGGCGCGCCATCTCGCGGCCTGCGGACTAACGGTTACCAGCGGCTTGGCCCTCGGCGTGGACGGAGCTGCGCACGAAGGGGCGCTGCAAGTGGGGCGTACGGTCGCCGTGCTGGGCACCGGCCCTGACCGGGTCTATCCAGCGGTGCATCGGGATTTGGCGCGTCGGATTGTTGAGCAAGGGGCCTTGGTGAGCGAGCTACCGCCGGGGAGTCCGGCGCGGGGCGGGAATTTTCCGCGCCGAAATCGCATTATCAGCGGCCTTAGCGTCGGCGTGCTGGTTACCGAGGCGACCCACGGGAGCGGATCGCTCATCACGGCACGCTGCGCCATGGAGCAGGGAAGAGAGGTCTTCGCCGTCCCGGGGTCCATACACAATCCCATGGCGAAGGGCTGCCACGCGCTCATCCGCAATGGTGCGAAGCTTGTGGAGACGGCGCAGGACGTTCTCGAAGAGCTGGCGCCGCTACTGCGCTCCGTTCTGTCCGAGTCGTCGGCGGCCTCCGTAGTCCATACCGAGGCGCCGTACGGGCCGAAGCTGGATGCGGATTATCAACAGTTGCTCGCGGCGATGGGACATGACCCGGTGGCAGTGGATGAGCTGATCCGGCGCGTTGGCTTGCCCGCGGAGGCCGTGGCGTCGATGCTCCTATTGCTGGAGCTGGAGGGATATGTATCATCTTACCCGGGAGGGCGTTACTGTCGGGCGGGTAGTCCGGCGGATGCACCCTAGCGGGGTGAGCGACCCGCCTGCGGTCGCGAGCAGGCGCAAGGCAACGGTGGGCTCGAGGTTTGTGCGAGCTTCGTTGGCCTCTCGCCGGTGAAATGGCGGTATCTCTGGAAATCAGGGGACTACAGGGTCCACGAGACTCGGTGAGCCGCCGTCGAGGTTGCAGATGTACGAAAACATGGTCGACGTCCTCATTTACCTCTACGAGAATTACATGGATGGGGAGAGCAAGGCCCCAACGGATCAGGGGGAGCTCGAAGAGGAGCTCTCGCAGGCCGGGTTTACGGCCGGGGAGATCCAAAAGGCCCTGCGCTGGCTCGATGAGCTTGCCGCGGGCGTCGACAAGCCCCAATACCATGCCCACAGGGCCCATTCCATACGCATCTACGCCGAGGCGGAGTGTGCCAAGCTGGACGTCGAGGCCCGTGGCCTACTCTTGTTCCTTGAACAGACCGGGATACTCGATCCGGCAGGCCGTGAGCTTGTGATCGATCGGGTTCTGGCAATCGACCATGCTGCGGTTTCGGTCGACGAGCTCAAGTGGGTGGTGCTTTTGGTTCTAATGAACCGACCTGGTCACGAAGATGCCTTCAGCCAGATGGAAGATCTCGTCTACAACGACGAGCCCACCGTGATCCATTGACGGCGGTCCCGCGCATTTCCAGCTCGGGGTGCCGAAGTCCGGTCGGTTACCGCCCCGCCCTTGACGCCGCGCCGGCGAATCGGTATTGCTAGGCGCCCTTCGCTGGGGCGAGCACCTGTCTGGTCGGTGACCAGCCGCATCCTTCGGGCCACATTTGAATTCCCGTCGCGCGCCGCAACTGAAGGGGATGCAGGGTTTCGTTTGTCCGGCTCGTGTGAGTTGGAGAGGCGGATGTCCTTGGTGTCGGTCTAGACCCCTCGTATTAAAGTACACGCATGAACTTGGTCGTTGTCGAGTCGCCAGCAAAGGCGAAAACCATACAGAAATATCTGGGAGCCGACTTCGACGTCGTCGCCTCCTACGGGCACGTGCGTGACCTCGTGCCCAAGGAGGGCGCCGTCGATCCGGATCACGGATTTGCGATGCAGTACCAGGTAATCGACCGCAACGAGCGTCATGTCCAGGCAATCGCAAAGAAGCTCAAGCAGGCCGACGCCCTCTATCTGGCCACCGATCCGGACCGCGAAGGGGAAGCCATCTCGTGGCACCTCTACGAGCTGTTGAGGAACCGACGCCAGCTTGGGAGCAAGCCCGTCCACCGGGTTGTCTTCAACGAAATCACGAAGCGTGCCGTACAGGACGCGGTCGCCCACCCACGGGGGTTATCCGTGGATCTGGTGAATGCACAACAGGCGCGGCGGGCTCTCGATTATCTGGTGGGCTTCAATCTCTCTCCTCTTTTGTGGAAGAAGGTCCGTCGAGGGCTGTCCGCCGGCCGCGTGCAGAGCCCCGCCCTGCGGCTAATAGTGGAGCGGGAGCTCGAGATCGAGGCGTTCCAGGTCCAGGAGTACTGGACGGTGAGCGCGGACGCGGCGAAGGAGGAGAAGCCGTTCGAGGCGCGTCTGACGGGATTCGGGGGCGAGAAGCTCAGTCAGTTCAGTATCCGGGACGAGGAGCGCGCCCGGGAGATCGAGCAGGCGTTGACCCGGGCAGCCAATGGCAAGCTGCGGGTGGAAAAGGTCGAGCGCAAGCAGCGCAAGCGCCACCCCGCCCCGCCCTTCATCACCTCGACCCTGCAACAGGAGGCGGCGCGCAAGCTCGGCTTCACCGCGCAGCGCACCATGCGCGTGGCGCAGCAGCTGTACGAGGGCGTTGACGTGGGCGGCGGTGCCGTCGGCCTGATCACTTACATGCGCACGGACTCGACGAACCTCGCGCAAGAGGCGGTGACCGAGATCCGTGGATTCGTCGCCGAGCGCTACGGCAAGGATTACCTGCCGCCTCAACCGCGCGTTTACAAAACGAAGGCGAAGAACGCCCAGGAGGCCCACGAGGCTATCCGGCCTACCTCGATTCGCCGTGTCCCCCAGGACTTGAAGGCTCACATGAGCGGCGACCAGTACCGGCTCTACGAGCTTGTCTGGAAGCGCGCCCTCGCGTGCCAGATGGCTCACGCCCTGATCAACATGGTCGCGGTTGACCTGAGCGCGGGAGCGGGCAATCTGTTTCGTGCGACCGGCTCGACGGTTGCGGAGCCGGGGTTCATGCGCGTCTATCTGGAGGGACGGGATGACCCCGCCGGCGCGGACGATAACGAGGAGCGCATGTTGCCGCCGCTGACGGAGGGGGAGCTCGTGGACTTGCTGGCTATTCGCCCAGAGCAGCACTTCACGGAGCCGCCGCCCCGATACACCGAGGCTTCTCTGGTCAAGGCGCTGGAGGAATACGGGATCGGCCGCCCCTCGACGTACGCCGCGATCATCTCCACCCTGCAGGAGCGCGAATACGTCCAGTTGGAGAAAAAGCGGTTCTTTCCCAGCGACGTGGGACGCATCGTCAACAGGTTTCTCACCGAGTACTTTACCCCGTACGTCGACTATGACTTCACCGCCAAGCTAGAGGACGAGCTTGATGCGGTCTCCCGCGGGGAGGAAGACTGGATTCCCCTGCTGGAGCAGTTTTGGAAGCCGTTCAAGGACCGTGTCGATCACACCCAGGAGCACGTCAAGCGCAGCGATGTCACGCAAGAGGTCATCGAAGAGGCTTGCCCCCAATGCGGTGCGCCACTTGCGATTCGGCTGGGGCGCCACGGCCGCTTTATCGGCTGCACGCGATATCCGGAATGTGACTACACTCGCGACCTTGTCGCGAAGAAGGAGGAGGAGCAGCCTGCGGCAGAGGTCGTCGAGGGCCGCAGCTGCCCGCAATGCGGGTCGGAGCTCCATGTCAAACGGGGCAAGTACGGCAAATTCATCGGTTGCGGCGCCTACCCCAAGTGCCGCTTCATTGAGCCCTTGGAGCGGCCGGTAGACACCGGGGTGGTGTGCCCCAAGTGCCATCGCGGTTCGCTGCTCAAGAAGCAGTCCCGCCGGGGCAAGATCTTTTTCTCCTGCTCCACCTATCCCGAGTGCGACTATGCCGTCTGGAACGAGCCGATCGCCGAGCCTTGCCCGCAGTGCGGCTGGCCGATTCTTACGGTCAAGGCGACCAAAGGGGGAGGTGGCCAGAAGGTCTGCCCGCAGAAGGCGTGCAGCTACAGCGCTCCGGTCGATGAAACGACTGAGCGCAAGCAAGCCGTGTCCTGACACGGCGGACGCCACGGGAGAGGGCCGACATGCGCACGCCCTTCGTTGCCGTTCTGATGGGGTCTGACTCAGACCTCCCGGTCATGCAGGCTACCCTCGATGTGTTGGCAAAGCTGGTGGTTCCCCATGAGGTGAAGATCACCTCCGCGCATCGCACGCCCGCGGCCACCCACGTATATGTGAAGGATGCGGATGAACGCGGGTGCGCGGTCTTTATCGCGGCTGCTGGGCTGGCGGCCCATCTGGCCGGTACGGTCGCGGGTTTGACCCTAAAGCCGGTTATCGGCGTGCCCCTCGACGCCGGGCCGCTGCAGGGCGTGGACTCGCTCCTGTCCACGGTCCAGATGCCCGGCGGAATCCCTGTGGCGACGGTGGCCATCGGAAAGGTCGGGGCGAGAAACGCGGGTTACCTCGCGGCCCAGGTGTTGGCGCTGTGCGATGATGAGCTGGCTGCCCGCCTGCGCCGCGAGCGCGAAGAGAATGCGCGCGCCGTCCAGGTCGCGGACTCGGAACTGCAGCGCACGCGCTCCGGATAAGACCGCATTGGTTGCAGTCATCCACCAGCACAAGCTGCGGCTTGCGGTGCGCTGCCTGGCTGCCGGCGGTCTCGTCGCCTATCCGACGGAGGCGGTGTACGGTCTCGGCTGCAACCCCTGGACGGAAACCGCGGTCCACCGCCTCCTCGCAGTCAAACGGCGCTCGGAGCGCAAGGGGCTGATCCTGATCGCGGCCGACTTCGAGCAGCTCGAGCCCTTCGTCGAGCCGCTTGATACCGACCGCATGGCGGAGGTCCTCGCGACCTGGCCGGGTCCCATCACCTGGCTGTTTCCGGCACGGCCTAGCACACCACGCTGGCTTACCGGATCGCGTCCCACGATCGCGGTAAGGGTGACGGCGCATCCCGTTGCCCGAGCCCTTTGCCGGGCCTGGGGTGGCCCATTGGTGTCGACGAGCGCAAATCGAGAGGGCCAGTCTCCAGCGCGCACGGCCCTTGGAGCTCGGCTGCACCTCGAAATGGCAGTGGATCTTGTTCTGAACGGGCTGTGCGGAGGACGCAGCCGGCCATCCACCATCCGGGATGGGGCCACTGGTGCGGTGATTCGACCCTGAGGCGGGGGGTCGCCACAGCTCTCATCCGCCGCTGATCCACAGGTGTGCGAGGATGCTGGCGGCGTAGCCAAGTGCGATGGCGGGGGTCCACTTGAGGTGGCCGAAGAAGGTGTACTTGCCCCGAGCCTGACCCATCAGGGCCACTCCGGCGGCGGAGCCGATGGACAGCAGCGAGCCCCCCACGCCAGCGGTCAAGGTTACCAGCAGCCACTGGGCTCGTGACATGTCCGGCTCCATGGTCAGGACCGCAAACATCACGGGGATGTTGTCCACGATCGCTGATATCAGACCGACAGCCACGTTGGCCTCGGTAGGCCCCCACTGTGCATACATCACCTGCGAGGCCATGGCGAGGTAGCCGAGAAACCCAAGCCCGCCGACGCAAAGGACCACGCCGTAGAAGAACAGCAGGGTATCCCACTCCGCGCGGGCCACCTTATTGAAGACATCGAAAGGCACCACGTCACCCATCGTTTCAGCGAGCTCTTGGTTCGCTTCCTTCCAACGGTGGTGACTCATGCGGAGATAGAACCCGAAAAACTGCAGGTAACCCAGGCCGGTTAGCATCCCCAGTACGGGCGGAAGGTGGAGGAAGTGGTGGAAGCTCACGGCGGTCGCGATGGTGAGCAGGAACAGGACCATGATGCGCCGCGCGCCGCGCTTCATGGGTACGATGATCGACGAGGCCTCCGGCTTGAGGTTTGGAACTGCGAGATGCATCAGAAGCGCCGGTACCAGAAAGTTGACCACCGAGGGCACGAACAGCTGAAAAAAGCCGAAGAAATCGACGATGCCCTTCTGCCAAACCATTAGGGTGGTGATATCGCCGAACGGGCTGAACGCGCCGCCGGCATTTGCCCCCACAACGATATTGATGCAGGCGAGCGTTACGAACCGGGTATTGTTACCGCCGACGGCGAGCACCACGGCGCACATCAGCAGGGCGGTCGTGAGGTTGTCGGCAACGGGCGAGATCACGAAGGCGAGAATGCCGGTCGTCCAGAACAGGGCGCGGAAGCCGAAGCCGCTGCGGATCAGCCATGCCTTCAGCGCGTCGAATACACGCCGCTCCTGGAGGGCGTTGATATAGGTCATCGCCACGAGCAGGAACAACATCAGCTCCGCGTACTCGAGCAGATTGTGCCGCACTGCTTGCTCGGCCACGGCTCCGAGGTCGTGGGCGGAGTAGACGTAGGCGATCATGGCCCAGATCACGCCGGCGCCAATTATTACCGGCTTGGATTTGCGCAGGTGAAGAAACTCTTCGGCCATCACGAGCAGGTAGGCGAGCGCGAAGACAATCAACGCAGCCGTGCCGACGGGATGCGCGGTGAGGTTCAGCCGTTCGGTCGAATCGGTTGCCCAGGCGGTTGCGGGCGAGCAGAGAGCCCACGCCATGATCGGAAATACACCCTGCCAATACGGGTATTTCGTTTTTCGGGGACGGGCCGCTCCCGCCGGGGAACGCCATGAACACGCCCATTTAGACTTGACGGCAGCCTCCCCGCTGCCGACGCCTCCCGCGGGAGCGGCCCGTCCCATCTGGTCCAGAAGCGAAAAAGTCGGGCGAGCTCGGAATAGAAATAGCGATCGCATGACGGGTGGACAAGCTAGAAGATGGCGTTGAGGCTGGTCATTGAGTCCGCGAGGAGGGGGACGGTCACAATGCCGCCATCTCCCATGAAGCCGTGCACGCGGGAATCAACCGGCTACGGACCTCAGGAGACGCTCATCGAATCAGCGTCTCCTACGGGGCTGGACGCGCCTCCATGTGCAGCACCTGCAAGGCCCTGCGAATGAAGGCATCCGGGAACCACGCCGTTCGGATACTGTGCACCGAGACATCCAGGATGGATCTCTTAAGCGCTTCCCCCACAAGGCGTTTGTCTGTGATGACGGGGAACGAGCGGCAGCTCTAGAGGCGGCGCCGGCGACTGCTAGGGCAAGAGCCCCGAAATCGCCTTGTAACCACTCCCTACGAAGTCAGGCTATCAATCGTGCTCGGCTGCCCCCGCGAGCGGGCGTTTTTATACCACGTTCTCGGCTTCAATATGGTCATTTCTGTCTTCTCACTGTCCGTGCGTCGGGGATGCCGGGCCATGAGTCGCCGACCCATTCGACTGGCGTCCCGTCGCGCACGGGTCAGCAGACCCCGGCGCCTGTCCCGCATCTGTGCGACGCGTCGCCGACCCTGGTCGCCGGAGCATGTAGCTGGTACGCTCACTCCAACCAGCTGCACGGTCGTTCCCTTGGCGCGAGCATGATCAAATGCCTCCGTCGATCCCTTGCCGCGGCGGGCGCTTCGGCCCTTCTGTCGAGCACTGCCGCCCTCTGGCTGTCCACTGCGGTGGCGGCGCAGGTCGAGCTCGCCGAGGAGCTGGAGCGGCTCGCGACGGCGAACGGCTTCACGGTTACCGGAGTCCAGCACACGCAGGAGGCGATGGGCAGGGCCGATACCGAAGAGCTCTATCCGCGCCTTCGGCAGCTGCTGAGCAAGTTCAACAGCGTCATTGTGCAAAGCCCCTCTGGCGGTGTCGAGCGGGTGATCATCCTTGGACCAAAGGTGCCGGTCGAGGCGCCGCCTGTCGCGGCCGTTCCGGCGCCCGAAGGGGATACGACCGGCGAGGCGGACGACGACGTCGTTGTTCAGACCGTTCGCCGTGGTACGTCTCATGCGGTGCAGGCATCCCTGGAGGGAAAGAACGGCCAGCGCGTCGAGCGCACTCTTGTGGTGGACACGGGAGCGGATTTCGTGGTCCTCCCCACCAGCTCGCTTGCTGGGTTGGGACTCGCGGCAAAGGACATGCAGGAGAGGGAGATGCAGACTGCGAACGGCAAGATCTCGGCCCGCATCGGGACCCTTCCGGCCCTGTGGCTGGGAGATACGCGCATTCCCGGGGTGACGGCCGCCTTCGTCGATGACGCGAAGCTTGGGGAGAATGCGCTGCTCGGCATGAGCGTGCTGGGACGCTATCGGATGACTATCGACGACGAGCAGGGACGGCTTACGCTTAACCGAAAGTAGGAATCGGGGCAGCTCCCCTTGCGGGAGCGTGAGTCGACTCGATTTGAGTGCCGACTTTGCCTGGGGGCGAGACGAGCGGCGGTCACCATCCCCGATCCAGCGACGGGCGTAAGAATCGCCCCGTGTAGGATCTCGGGTCGGCCGCGACCTCCGCCGGAGTACCCACTGCGATGACTTCCCCGCCGCGATCGCCGCCCTCAGGACCCAGATCAATGATCCAGTCGGCCGTCTTGATCACGTCCAGGTTGTGCTCGATCACCACGACGGTGTTGCCCTGATCCCGCAGGCGGTGCAATACACCGAGCAGGTGCTTGACGTCGTGAAAGTGGAGCCCCGTGGTCGGCTCGTCCAGGATGTACAGGGTGCGTCCAGTGTCGCGTTTGGAGAGCTCGCGGGAGAGCTTGACGCGCTGTGCCTCGCCGCCGGATAGGGTGGTTGCACTTTGGCCCAGGCGGATGTAAGCCAGGCCGACATCGATCAGGGTCTGGAGCTTGCGTTTGATGACGGGGACCGCGGAGAAGAATTCCAGCGCATCCTCCGCCGTGAGGTCGAGCACCTGCTCGATCGTCTTTCCCTTGTAGCGAATCTCGAGTGTCTCCCGGTTATAGCGCCTCCCCTTGCAGACGTCGCATTGGACGTAGACGTCGGGCAGAAAGTGCATCTCTACCCGGATCAGGCCATCACCCTTGCAGGCCTCGCACCGACCGCCCGCGACGTTGAAGCTGAAGCGGCCAACCGAATACCCGCGGGAGCGGGCCTCGGGCGTTGCGGCGAAGAGCTCCCTCACCGGGTTGAAGAGGCCGGTGTAGGTAGCCGGGTTGGATCGGGGGGTGCGTCCGATCGGGCTTTGGTCGATGTCGACCACCTTGTCGAAATGGCGAAGGCCCTCAGTCGCTCGGTGCGGCGCAGGGCTCAGGCTCGCGCCGTTCAGTGCCCTCGCGGCGGCCGGATAGAGTGTGTCGTTGACGAGGGTGGATTTGCCCGAGCCTGAGACCCCTGTGATGCAGCAGAAGGTGCCCACCGGGATCATAACGTCGATGTCTTTCAGGTTGTGGCCGGTGGCGCCGAGGATGCGCAGCTCCCGGCCGGGCTCGGGAGGGACCCGCCGGCTCGGTATCTCGATGCGCAGCTCCCCGGAGAGATAGCGCCCGGTCAGGGAGCGCGCGCTAGCGGCAATCTCCTCGGCGGTGCCCTCGGCAAGCACCTCCCCGCCGTGGACGCCAGCGCCCGGGCCGAGGTCGACGACCCGATCCGCGCTGCGGATCGCCTCCGCGTCGTGCTCCACCACGATTACCGTGTTGCCGGCGTCGCGCAGCTGGCTAAGGGTCCGCAGCAAGCGCGCGTTATCGCGCTGATGCAGACCGATAGAGGGCTCGTCCAGGATATACATGACCCCGACCAGCCCGGCCCCGATCTGGCTCGCCAGGCGGATCCGCTGCGCCTCGCCTCCCGAGAGGGTCTCGGCGCTGCGCTCGAGGGTCAGATAGTCGAGCCCCACGTCCACCAGGAAGCGTAGTCGCTGTGCGACTTCCTGAATCACCTTGGTCCCTATGTCGCCGCGTTTGCCCGGCAGCCTGAGCTCCTCGAAGAAGCGCAGCGCATCCCCGATGGGCAGTGCCGCGACGGCAGGGAGGTTGCGCTCGCCGACGAAGACATGGCGCGCCGCCTCGTTGAGGCGGGAGCCGCTGCAGGTCGGGCAGGGCTGGTGCGAGATGTAGCGGGCCAGCTCCTCCCGCACGGTGGTCGATTCAGTCTCCCGATAGCGGCGCTCCATGTTGCGGAGGATGCCCTCGAAGGGCTTGCGCCTGCTCGCCGGCGGTCCCTGGTCGTGTGGAAGATTGAAGACGATGGCCTCCTCGCCGCTTCCATAGAGGACCAGCTCGCGGATCGTCGCAGGCAGGTCCCGCCACGGCGTCTCCACATCGAATCCGTAGTGCGTCCCAAGGGACCGGACGATCTGAAAGTAGTACGCATTGCGCCGGTCCCAGCCCCTCACGGCCCCGCCTGCCAGGCTGACCTCCGGGTGGACCACCACCTTTGCGGGATCAAAGAATTGCTGCACGCCGAGCCCACTGCACTGGGGGCAGGCGCCCGCCGGGTTGTTGAAGGAGAAGAGCTTGGGCTCGAGCTCGGGGATGCTGTAGCCGCAGACGGGGCAGGCAAACCTCGCGGAGAACAAGAGCTCTTTACGCGTCGGCTCGTCGAGCGAGGCAATCCGTACCATGCCGTCGGAGAGATTGAGCGCGGTCTCGAAGGACTCCGTCAGCCGGAGGCGCAGGTCCGGCCGGACACGGAAGCGGTCCACGATGACCTCGATGCTGTGCTTGCGCTTCAAGTCGAGGTTCGGGGGGGAGTCGAGCTCGCAGGTCGTGCCGTCGATGCGGGCACGGATGAATCCCTGGGCGTGGAGCTCGCCGAGCAGGCGCTGATATTCCCCCTTGCGCTCGGAGACCACAGGGGCAAGCAGCATGAGACGCGCGCCTTCCGGGAGAGCGAGCACCTGATCCACCATCTGACCGATGGTCTGCGCCTCGAGCGGCTCGCCGTGGAGCGGGCAGCGGGGCAGCCCCACCCGCGCGTAGAGAAGACGCAGGTAGTCGTGGATCTCGGTGATCGTCCCGACCGTCGAGCGCGGGTTGTGCGAGGTCGTCTTCTGCTCGATGGAGATTGCCGGCGATAGCCCCTCGATGTGGTCGACATCCGGCTTCTCCATGATGGACAGGAACTGACGTGCGTACGCGGAGAGCGATTCCACGTACCGGCGCTGGCCCTCCGCATACAGGGTGTCGAAGGCGAGAGACGACTTGCCCGACCCCGAGATGCCCGTGATCACGATCAGGCGGTCCCGCGGGAGGTCGAGGTCGATGTTCTTGAGGTTGTGGGTGCGCGCGCCGCGGATGCGTATGGTATCCATGGTCGTACCGGGTGCCGGAGCAACCTGCTACTATAGGCAGTCTTTTGTTGTGGAGGCAAAGGACGCTTTATGGGCAATTCCCGGCAGCCGGTTTCCCCTATGACGGCCCTGGAGCAGCGCGCGGCGGTTGGATTGGCGGCGATCTTCGCCCTGCGCATGCTCGGACTTTTTCTCATCCTGCCCGTGTTCGCGCTTCACGCGACGGAACTGGTCGGGGCGACGCCGTTGCTTACAGGTCTCGCCGTCGGCGCTTATGGCTTGACTCAAGCCCTGTTGCAGATTCCCTTCGGCATGATCTCGGATCGCGTCGGGCGCAAGCCGGTGATCTTTGTCGGTCTTGCGTTGTTCATATTCGGCAGTGTCATTGCCGCCATGTCGACCAGCATCTACGGTGTCATCCTGGGGCGCGTCCTGCAAGGCAGCGGCGCCATCGCTGCTGCGGTGACGGCCCTCACGGCGGATCTAACCCGGGAGGAGGTGCGCACTCGTGCCATGGCTGGGATCGGCCTCAGCATTGGCCTTGCGTTCGCCCTCGCCCTCGTGCTCGGTCCGTCTATAGCTCACTGGGCCGGCTTGAGCGGCATCTTCTGGTTTACCGCGATGCTCGCGGGCGCGGGCATCCTGATATTGGCTCTGGTGGTGCCCAGTCCGGACCATTCGAGCGTACATCGCGATGTGGAGCCGGTCGCTAGTCAGTTCCGCGGTGTGCTGAGGAATCTCGACCTCTTGCGGCTGGATTTCGGGATCTTCACCCTGCACATGGTGATGATCTCCCTCTTTTTGGTGGTGCCGCTGAACCTGAAGGCGGCAGGGCTTCCTGCCGCTCATCATTGGTGGCTGTACCTCCCGGTGCTCACCTTGTCTGTGCTCGCCATGGTCCCTTTCATCATCCTGGCGGAGAGCAAGGGGCACATGAAGGGTGTCTTTCTCGGCGCCGTGGCCTTGCTCGCGACGGCGTTTGCCGGGCTCGCCGTCTTCCATACGGGACTGATTGAGATGGCCTTCCTCTTGTTCCTGTTCTTTACGGCCGTCAATCTCTTGGAGGCGACCCTCCCGTCGTTGGTCGCCAAGTTGGCCCCGGCAGGGGCGAAGGGAACCGCCATGGGCGCCTTCTCAACCTCACAGTTCACCGGCGCCTTTCTGGGGGGCCTCCTCGGTGGGTGGGTGCATCAACGATTGGGCGAAGAGGCCGTGTTGCTGTTCTGCGCCGGCGCTGCGGTTCTCTGGCTCCTGATCGCCCGTTCCATGAGTCGCCCGCACGGGGTCAGCACTCAGGTCGTCCGCGTGGGAGATCTCGCAGCTGTGGACGCGGCGGGTGTTCAGCGGCGCCTTCTGGACATCCCTGGAGTGGAGGAGGCGGTCGTGGTGGCCGAGGAAGGGCTCGCCTACCTCAAGGTGGACAATCGCCGATTGGATTCGGCAAGATTGCAGGCGCTGGCGGCCCAGTCCTGAGGGCTTGGCGCGGAACCCGGGGCGGCTCGGTCAGCTGTATTCTTGTGCCGCCCCCCCGGGCGAGCTGGTCGGAAGCGGCATCTGGTCCCCGCGTCGGTGTGGACGGGCGCGTCCGGCCGTCACGTCCCATCGTTAACTGCGGCGATCCTGTCAGAAGGGCGCCGACTCTAGTCCCGAAGAGGCGCGCATGGCGAGAGGAAGCGTTAACAAGGTGATCCTGATCGGAAACCTCGGTGCCGATCCGGAGGTGCGCTATACACCCGGCGGCAGCGCGGTCGCCAACATCCGCATGGCGACGACCGAGCAGTGGCGCGACCGCAACTCGGGGGAAAACCAGGAGCACACCGAGTGGCACCGGGTGGCCCTTTTCGGCAAGCTCGGCGAGATCGCTGGGCAGTACCTGCGCAAGGGGGCGAAGGTCTACATCGAGGGAAAGATCCGCACGCGCAAATGGCAAGGACAGGATGGTCAGGATCGGTTCAGCACCGAGATCGTCGCCGACCAGATGCAGATGCTCGACAGCCGCAGCAGTGGCGGTTCTGTGCCCTTTGACGAGCCGAGCGGCGGGGCGCCGCCCCGGCAGGGAGGTGGCGGGGCGGTCATGGACAAGCCGGACTTCGATGACGACATCCCGTTCTAGGTGGCAGAAGTGAAGACCCTGCTGGTCACCGGGGGTGCCGGATTCATCGGCGGCAACTTCGTTCACTATGTCGTCCGTGAGAGCGAGGCGCGAGTCGTCAACCTAGACAAGCTGACGTACGCGGGCAACCTGGACACGCTCGCCCCTTTAATGGCTGATCCGCGTCACGTCTTTGTTCAGGGCGACATCGGCGATCGAGCGCTGGTGCGGCGTTTGCTCTCTGACTATGAAGTGGACACCCTGGTCAACTTCGCCGCCGAGAGCCACGTAGACCGCTCTATCGACGGCCCAGCGGCCTTCGTCGAGACGAACGTCGTCGGCACCTTCAACCTGCTCGATTGCGCGAGGGACTACTGGTCCGGACTGGGTAGCCCGGGCCGGGATGCCTTCCGCTTTCTTCACGTCTCCACCGATGAGGTCTATGGGTCGCTCGGCCCGACGGGCAAGTTCACCGAAGAGACCCCATATGCGCCGAATTCCCCGTATTCTGCCTCCAAAGCGGCGTCGGACCATCTGGTGCGGGCCTGGCACCATACTTACGGGCTGCCGGTGCTCACGACCAACTGCTCGAACAACTACGGCCCTTATCAGTTTCCGGAGAAGCTGATCCCGCTGATGATCTCGAAGGCGTTGCGCGGTGACGATCTCCCGATCTACGGAGATGGAGGTAATGTCCGCGACTGGCTGTACGCTGAGGACCACTGCCGCGCTATCTGGCGTGTCCTGGAGGCCGGCCGCCCAGGGCAGGTCTACAATGTCGGCGGCGACAGCGAGCGGACGAACCTCCAGGTCGTGGACACCCTGTGTGCCCTGCTCGACGATCTGGTGCCGGACTCGCCCCATCGTCCGCACGCGCAGCTCAAGACCTTCGTTAAGGACCGTCCGGGTCACGATCGCCGCTACGCCATCGATGCCGGCAAGCTGCAGGCCGAGCTCGGTTGGCGGCCCGCGGAGAGCTTCGAGAGCGGCTTGCGGCGGACCGTGCGGTGGTACCTAGACAATCATCGCTGGTGCGATCGTGCGACGGACGGCGGCTATCGGGGCGAGCGTCTGGGAGCCGGCGGCTAGAGGGGAACGGCGTGAATCGAAAGGGGATCATACTGGCTGGCGGCTCCGGTACCCGCCTCTATCCGCTGACCCAATCGATCAGCAAACAGCTGCTGCCGGTCTACGACAAGCCCATGATCTACTATCCCTTGTCGGTGCTCATGCTGGCAGGTGTACGGGAGATCCTCATTATCACAACGCCTCGCGACGAAACGGCATTCCGCGACCTGCTCGGCGACGGGGCTCAGTGGGGCATCCGACTCAGCTACGCGACTCAGCCCCACCCGGGCGGATTGGCACAGGCCTTTGTCATCGGCCGGGATTTCGTCGCGGGACAGCCCAGCTGCCTCATCCTGGGCGACAATTTATTTTACGGACATGGCCTGGTGCAGCAGCTCAAGGCAGCCGCCGCCCGTGACAGCGGGGCCACTGTCTTCGGCTACTGGGTCAAGGACCCCGAGCGATACGGGGTCGCCGAGTTCGACGCGCGCGGCAACGTGATCAGCCTGGAGGAGAAACCACAGCGTCCCAAGTCGAGGTATGCGGTGACCGGGGTCTACTTTTACGACGGCAAGGTCTGCGAGCTCGCCGCCGACCTCAAGCCGTCGGCCCGCGGGGAGCTGGAGATCACCGATCTCAATAACCTCTATCTGCAGCATGGCGAGCTTTACCTCGAGAAGCTGGGACGCGGTACTGCCTGGCTGGACACCGGTACCCACGAGTCGCTCATGCAGGCCGCCAACTTCATCGAGACTATCGAGCAGCGTCAGGGGCTCAAGGTCTGTTGTCCCGAAGAGGTTGCCTATCAGAAGCGCTGGATTGATGAAGGGCAGCTGCGGGAGGTGGCGCAGAGGCTCAATAAGAGCGGTTACGGTGAGTATCTGCTTGGCCTCTTGGAACGCGGATTCGAGCCTTGAACGTCATTCCCACCTCCATCCCTGACGTCTTGATCGTCGAGCCCAAGGTGTTCGGGGATGCGCGCGGTTTTTTTCTGGAAAGCTGGCACAAGGAGCGCTACGCGCGGAGCGGCATTCCTGGCGACCTGGTCCAAGACAACCAGGCTTACTCCCGACACGGGGTGCTCAGAGGCCTGCATATCCAGCATCCCTACTCCCAGGGAAAGCTGGTCCAGGTGGTCCTGGGCGAGGTCTTCGATGTGGCGGTGGATGTCCGTCGCGGCTCGCCCTGGTTCGGGCAGTGGGTGGGAGTCGAGCTCACATCGGAGAATAAGCGCCAGCTGTGGGTGCCCGAGGGCTTCGCGCACGGCTACTACGTGACCGGCAAGGATGCCCTGTTCAGCTACAAGTGTTCCGATTACTACCACCCCGAGACCGAGCTCAGCGTGCGCTGGGACGACCCGGACATCGCCATCGAGTGGCCATTGGCCGGGGAGCCCGCGCTGTCTCACAAGGATCTGCACGGCCTGCGGCTCAGTGACGTGCCGGCGGAGCGGCTATCGGTCTACGAAGCGGACTGATATGGCCCCTGGAGCTGGACAGAGACCGAAGATCCTGCTGCTCGGAGCCAACGGGCAGGTCGGCTGGGAGCTGCAGCGGACGCTGGCGGCGGTGGGGATGGTGATCGCCGCCTCGCTGGAAGGCGAGGATGGGCCGCGCGTGGATCTAGCGGACCCACGTTCGTTGAGCCTCCTACTTCAGGACTGCGTTCCCGATGCCGTCGTCAACGCGGCCGCCTACACTGCAGTCGACCGCGCCGAGCACGAGTGCGAGCTCGCCCAGCGGATCAATGCCGAGGCACCAGGGATGCTAGGTGCTTTGCTGAAGGATCGGGGCGTACCCATCATTCATTACTCCACGGATTTCGTCTTTGCGGGAGACTCCGAGCGACCCTACCGGGAGGAGGATCGGCCGGGGCCGCTCAGCGTCTACGGCGAGACAAAGCTCGGGGGGGAGCATGCCCTCATGGCCTCCGGCGCCAATGCGGTCATTTTTCGCACCAGCTGGGTTTATGGGGTGCGCGGAAGCAATTTCTTGTTGACGATGCTGCGACTCTTTCGTGAGAAGGATGAGCTGCGGGTGGTTGACGACCAGGTCGGCGCACCGACTTGGAGCCGGATGCTGGCCGAGGTGACCGCGCAGGTTCTGCATCGGATCCTGTGCGGCGATCTGGACGCGCAACGCGTCAAGGGTCTCTACCACGTCACCGGCGGCGGGCAGACCAGTTGGTACGGCTTCGCCAGCGCCATCCTAGAGATGAGTGGTCTGACCTGCAATCTGCTCCCCATTCCCTCGTCGGATTATCGCTCGCCGGCTCGTCGCCCCGCTTACTCCGTGCTCGACAATGCCAAGCTGCGGGACACGTTCGGGCTGGCACTGCCCGACTGGGAGAGCTCGCTGCGGCAGTGTCTCGAAGATCTGCATTAGGATCAGCCGCCAGCCGCCAGCCGCCAGCCGGGTGCAGGGAGGATAGAGCCTACTGGTTAATGCTCTGGTAAGGCGGTAGCCCTCGACAATTCATAATTCGCGGCGCCTTGTCAGGAGGACGCCCGCAGACGAGGCAGTTCATCTAGAGTTTGCCGCAGCCTTATGGCGGAGCTGGGGGCTGGCGGCTCAGCCCGCAGTGGCCTTTCTCGGCCGTTTTTCCTTGAAGAGCAGCGGCACGACGTCCGCGTAGCGGCTGACGAAATGGATGCATAGACCGCGGCGTACGTGCTCCGGGACCTCTTCGAATTCGCCCCGATTGTCCTCCGGGAGGAGGATCTCCCGGATGCCGGCGCGGCGGGCTGCGATCAGCTTCTCCCTTACGCCGCCGATCGGGAAGATCTCACCTGTGAGGGTGATCTCTCCGGTCATGGCGATGCGGCGGACGGGCTCGTTTCTGGCCAAGGAGAGCAGGGCGGATGCCATCGTGATGCCCGCGGAGGGCCCATCCTTAGGCGTGGCGCCGGCGGGCACGTGCAGATGAATGAAGGACCGCTCGAAGAAGGCCGGGTCGGCACCGAACTGTTGCGCATGGCTCACCACATAGCCGTAGGCGATCTCGGCGGACTCCTTCATCACGTCGCCGAGCTGTCCGGTCAGCTTGAAGCCGCGGCTGAAGGCGTGAGTGGTGGCGGCCTCGATCGATAGCGTGGCACCGCCCATGGGCGTCCAGGCGAGCCCGGTCACTACGCCAGGACCGCCTAGCCTACGCTCATCGCGGAAGACGGGGCTGCCGAGGTAGGGCTTGAGGTCCTCGACGCCGACTGCGATGGGCGCCTGCTCTCCTTCCAGGATCTTTACCGCGACCTTGCGCACGATCTTTCCGAGCTGTTTCTCCAGGCGCCGTACGCCCGCGTCTCTCGCGTAGCCATCGATCAGGGCCCGCAAGGCCGCGGTATCCAGCTTGACTGCCCCCTTTTCCAGGCCCGCCCGCTCGATCTGCCGAGGCAGCAGGTACTTCCGCGCGATCTGCAGCTTCTCGTCGGCGATGTAGCCCGAGAGCTGGATAACCTCCATGCGGTCGAGCAAAGGGCCGGGAATCGTGTCGGTCTGATTCGCCGTGCACACGAACAGCACCTTGGAGAGGTCGAAGCGCAGATCGAGGTAGTGGTCCAGGAAGTCGACGTTCTGCTCCGGGTCGAGGACCTCCAGGAGTGCCGACGCGGGATCGCCATGGTACGAGGCGCCCACCTTGTCGATCTCGTCCAGCATGATCACTGGGTTGGCGGTTCCGGCGTCCTTCATCGCCTGAATGAACTTACCGGGCATGGCACCGATGTAGGTCCGACGGTGTCCCTTGATCTCCGCCTCGTCTCGGATGCCGCCCACCGAGAAGCGATAGAACCGCCGTCCCAGGGCATCGGCGATTGAGCGCCCGATGGACGTCTTGCCGACACCGGGCGGACCCACGAGAAGGATGATGGAGCCGGCGATCTCTCCCTTGTGGATGCCGACTGCCAGGAACTCGAGGATGCGCCGCTTTACGTCCTCGAGGCCGTAGTGATCGCGGTTCAGCGCGCGACGGGCCCGCTTCAGGTCCAGCTTGTCCTTCGAGTGCTTGCCCCAGGGCAGGAGCGTGATCCAGTCGAGGTAGTTGCGGGTGACCGCGTACTCCGGAGAGCCCGTTTCCAGGATACCCATCTTGTCCAGCTCTTCGTCCAGGCGCTTCTTCGCCTCATCGGTAAGGGTCAGGTTTTCGATACGCCCTTTGAACTTGTCGAGCTCGGCGGTGCGGTCGTCCTTGGCGATGCCCAGCTCTTTCTGAATTGCCTTGAGCTGCTCGCGCAGGAAGAACTCGCGCTGCTGCTTCTGCATGCGCTCTTCCACGGAGCGGCGGATTTTCTGCTGGGCGCGGGCGAGCTCCAGCTCGTTGTTAAGAAGCACCAGGACCCGCTCCATGCGCGGCAGCAGCTCGACGGTCTCCAGCACCTCCTGCAGCTGCTCCTTGGTGGATGTGGTGAGGCTTGCGGCGAAGTCGGAGAGATGCGAGGGATCTTCGGGACCGAAGCGGTCGAGGAACATGCGCAGCTCCTCGACGTACAGCGGATTGAGGGGAAGGAGCTCCTTGATGGTGTTGATCACGGCCATGGCGTAAGCCTTGATCTTTTCGTCGGGCGGACCCGCGGGCTCCGGGAGGTAGTCGACCCGGCCCGAGAAGGGCGCTTTGCGTGATGTCCAGGCCTCAATGCGGAATCGCTGCAGGCACTCCACCAGCACCTGAAGGTGACCCTCCTGCTCGTGAACGCGGTGAACGCGGCAGGCCGTACCCACGTGGGCGAACGAGTCAGGGCTGGCCTCTTCCGCCGTATCGCTGTCAACCAGGACGACGCCCAAGATCTTGTGCTCCGTGTCGCCAACCGCTTTCAAGGTCGGCGCCCAGTGCTCCGCGCCCATTACGAGCGGGACGGCCTGGCCGGGAAAGAAGGGACGCGACGCTACCGGCAGGAGATGGATCAGGCCCGGCAACACATCAGTAGCGCGGGTCAAGGCGCCCTGCTCTGCCCGCTCGAAGGTAACAGTCTCGCCCGCGTTCTCGTCCATTCCTCAGCCGCTGCTCGTGCCCTAACCCTACCGCCCGTGGTCTATTTCAGGGCGAGGCCGTACCTTTGCAAGCCGCGTTGGCCAGTGCCACGAAGCTTGCGACTGACAGCTCTTCGGCCCTTCGATTCGGGTCGACACCCTGCGCAAGCATGACTTCCTCGGGGACCAGCTCTCGTATGCTGTTTCGCAGGGTCTTGCGGCGCTGAGAGAAAGCCTGAGTGACCAGCCGCGACAGGAACTTCTGGTCCTCGACGTGATAGGGCAGGGGGCGGTACGGAGCGAGGCGGAGGAAGGCGGAGTCGACCTTCGGAGCAGGCGTGAAAGCCCCCGGATGGATAAGGAAGAGCGACTCCGCCCGGCACTGGACCTGCACCATGACTGAGAGCCGACCATAGATCTTGGACCCTGGCACGGCGGTGATGCGCTCGGCCACCTCCCGCTGCAGCATGAGGTGCATGTCCAGGAGGCAGTCCATCTGGCTGAGGAAGTGGAAGAGTAGGGGGGTCGAGATGTTGTAGGGGAGGTTCCCGACGAGTCTCAGCCGGTCCCCGGGAGCAGCCAGTCGGCATAGGTCAAACGTCAGCGCATCGGCGCTGTGGATCGTGACCGCATCCAGTCCGTCGCAGCGGCGGGCCAGAACCTCCACGAGGTCTCGATCGAGCTCGATGGCGTCGAGACGGCCGGTCGCCTTGAGAAGCTCGACGGTGATGGCCCCTCGGCCGGGGCCGATCTCCACCAGGTGCTCGCTGCGCTGCGGGGCCACTGCGTCGACGATGCGTCGGATGACGGTCGGGTCGTGAAGGAAGTTCTGGCCGAAGCGCTTGCGGGGATGGTGGATCATCTTGGGGAAGGACCGCAGGGCGAGGGCCAGGGAAAGAGGTCAAGTGACAAGCAACGAGCGCCGAGGCCACTTCGGCACAAGGAACGGCTCCCCTATCTTGCGCCTTGTCCCTCCCACATCCACTTAGGGCGCCCGTCGCCCTCGGCCTTGGTCGATCTCCTCAACAGTTCTTGCAGATCTCCCGTGCAAACTGCTCGAGCCTCGCGGTGTCGGCCGCGAAGAGGCGGATGCCTTCCGCGAGCTTTTCAGTGGCCATTGCGTCCGCGTTGAGTCCCCAACGGAATCGGGCTTCGTCGAAGCTCACCGGCTCGATCGCCATCTCCCGCGCCTTCTCGGGGTCTAGCATGCGCGTGATCTCTCCCTCCGTGGATGCAAGCTCCCCCAGCAGGGAGGGCGCGATCGTGAGGTAATCGCATCCGGCGAGCTCCAGGATCTCGTCGATGTTGCGGAAGCTCGCGCCCATCACCACCGTCTCGTATCCGTGGCGCTTGTAATAGTTGAAGATCTGGGTGACCGATTGGACGCCGGGGTCTTCGTCCGCCGGATAGCCCGCGACATTTTCGGCCTTCTTGTACCAGTCGAGGATGCGGCCCACAAAGGGAGAGATCAGCGTTGCGCCCGCATCCGCGGCAGCGACCGCTTGGGGGAAGCTGAACATCAGTGTCAAATTGCAGTGAAGTCCCTGACGCTCCAGACGGTCGGCGGCCCGAATTCCTTCCCACGTGGAGGCGACCTTGAGCAACACCCGTTCGGGACCCACGCCTATCTGATCATAGAGACCCATTAGGGCCTCGGCGCGACTCACGGTGGCGTCGGTGTCGAACGAGAGGCGAGCATCGATCTCTGTCGATACCCGCCCGGGTACGATCTTCAGGATCTCGGCGCCGAAGTTGACGGCCAGCTTGTCCATGGTCCAGCGGGCCTGCTCTGCGGTCTCCACCCCTTTGCCTTGGCCGAAGGCGATGGCGTCTTCTACCAGCTCCCGATACTGCGGCATCTTTGCGGCCTTGTAGAGAAGAGACGGGTTGGTCGTCGCGTCCTGAGGTCTGTACTCGGCGATGGCTTCGAAATCGCCTGTATCCGCGACCACCCTGGTCATTGTCTTGAGCTGCTCGAGCCTGTTCATCGTTCGGGTACCCCTGGGCGTGTGACAGAATTGATGCACAACCATAGACGATTTTGATGACGGAAAGCACCCCGGCAAGAAAATGGGGCCGCTGCCTCACCCTAGTCCTGGAAAATTGGAGTAAAATTCAGCGGGTTGTAACAGAACGGTCACAATTCTGGTCGCTTGATTCGATCGACATTTCGCTCGTCGGCCTCTGTGGAGTGGGCGCCGGGCGGCGCACAGGCAAGGGTCCATGAGCACGCACATACAGGAGTACCTACTCCCGGAGGGTACAGGTCCGCAGAAGATCAGGTCGCTCTTGGCGACGCGTTATCGCTTCGTCGAGGAGACGCCGGAGACGGTTCGGAGGGGTTTCTTCGATACGTTTGACTGGAGCGCCTTTCTTGCCGGCGGGTCCGTCGAAGAGCGCGTGACGGGCACGAGACACCAGCTTTTTTGGCATGACCTGACCGCGGAGGGAATCATCGAAGCGCAGGACGTCGACAAGGCCGTGGGGTTCGCCAGTGAGCTGCCCCCCGGACCGCTCCGGGATAGGCTCTCGGCGGTCCTGGGCGAGCGACGGCTGTTACCGCTGGTCGGGCTTGAGGGCGACCGACAGGGGGTTCGTCTGCTGAACGAGGACGAAAAGACCGTCGCGCGGCTGGTCATCGAGGAGCACCGACTCGATGGCGGGACGCATGCGGGGGGGCGCGGGCTACCTGCGCGCCTGCAGGTCATCCCCCTCAGGGGCTACGAAAACGCGTTCGCAGAGGTCGTTGAGCTCTTGAGCACAGACCTCGGCCTCGCACCGGCACGCACACCACTACTGCGCGAAGCGCTTAACGCGGTCGGGCGTCTCCCGGGCGACTACTCGTCAAAGGTCGCTTACGACCTCGAGCCCGGTGAGCGGGCGGACGCCACGGCTAAGAAGATCCTGCTCGGCCTTCTGGATACCCTTGAGGCCAACATCGAGGGGGCCAAGGCCAATCTCGATGCGGAGTTTGTGCACGACCTCCGGGTGGCGACGCGCCGCACGCGCTGCGCGCTGAGCCAGATCAAGCACGTCTTCCCGTCCGATGACGTCGACGACTATAAGAAGCGTTTTGCTTGGGTACAGGCGGTGACCGGCAACGTCAGGGACCTAGATGTCTACCTGCTTAGCTTCGAAGGCTACCAGAGCAATCTCCCTGTGCAGCTACAGCCACACCTGGAGCCGCTGCGTGCGTTTCTGCTGGCTCACTACGACGAGGAGCAGCAAGCCATGGTTCGCGCGCTCGATTCACCGCACTTCCGCGGTCTCATCGAGGAATGGCGTGCTTTTCTGGAGGCACCGGTACCGGAGCGGGCCGATGAGGCCAATGCCCTGCGTCCGGCGAAGGCCGTGGCCGACGCCTGCATATGGCGCCTGGTGCGGAGAGTGCGGCGGGAGGGTCGCAGAATCCGTGCAGATTCTCCACCGGAGGAGCTGCACGAGCTGCGCAAGAGCTGCAAGAAGCTCCGCTACCTGATGGAGTTCTTCCAGAGCCTCTATCCGGGAGACGCTGTCCGCGATCTTGTCAAGCAGCTCAAGGCCCTGCTCGACAACCTGGGCGGATTTCAGGATCTCTCGGTGCAGGGACGACATCTGACGGAGGTCGCCCAGCGTATGCGGGACGAGGGCGGCGCCCAGACCGAGACGCTGCTCGCCATGGGGGCGCTGGTGAGCGCCATCTATACGCGCCGGGCGCGGGCTCGGGCGGAGTTCACAGACCTTTTTGCGGCCTACGACGCGAAGGAGAACCGACGCCGTTCCAAGGCTCTATTTGCCCAGCCTTCGGGGCAGGATTGGGCAGGGTGAGAATCCTCGGCGTCTATAACATCAAGGGTGGCGTGGGCAAGACCGCGGCCGCGGTGAACCTGGCCTATCTCGCGGCGGAAGAAGGTGCGCGGACCCTCGTATGGGACCTCGACCCTCAGGCGGCTGCCACCTTCTATTTTCGGGTGAGGCCAAAGGTCAAGGGCGGCGTCACGGATCTGGTCAAGGGAAAGCGCGAGCTCGATAGCCTGGTGAAGGCGACCGACTTCGAGAACCTGGACCTGTTGCCCGCGGACTTCTCTTTTCGCAACATGGACCTCGTGCTGGAGGATGCCAAGAAGCCCGCCAAACAGCTCTTGCGTTTGCTGCGACCCCTGGCGGAGGAGTACGACTACGTCTTTCTCGACTGCCCGCCCAGCATCTCGCTCGTGTCGGAGAACATCTTCCGGGCGGCTGACGCCCTGTTGGTGCCTATGATTCCGACGACCCTTTCGGTGCGCACGTTGGAGCAGCTCTTGCGGTTCCTTGCGGGCAATTCGACGCTCAGAGATCTCCGGGTCATGCCGTTTTTCTCCATGGTCGACCGCCGCAAGCGCCTTCACGGCGACCTAATGGCGCGTCTCCCCGAGCACTGCCCCGCCATCGTTGCGACCAGCATCCCTTACGCATCGGAGGTCGAGCGCATGGGGATTCACCGCATGCCGCTGCCGGCCTATGCACGGTCCTCCGCCGCGACCGCCGCCTACCGCAATCTCTGGGCGGAGATAAAGTCGGGCCTGTAATTCCAGCAAAGACCCTGAACGAATGCCTGTCCGGGTTGGCGCATAGGGACCCCTCACATGGTTACGCCCTCTGTGCCTCTGCGGTTCGATTTTCCCGAGTTGCGGCTGATCACTTCTCGTAGTACGAGAGGTACCAGTCGACGAAGCGCGAAACGCCGATGTCCACTGGGGTTTCGGGCTTGTAACCGGTTTCCTGCACGAGATCCCGGACGTCCGCATAGGTATCTGGGACGTCGCCGGGCTGCAGTGGCAGCAGGTTCTTCTGTGCCTTCTTGTCGAGGCAGCGCTCCAGCGTGGCGATGTAGTCCATCAGCTCGACGGGACGGTTGTTGCCGATGTTGTACAGCCGATAAGGGGCGGCGCTGGTGGCGCTATCGGGAGCGTCGCCGGACCAGCTGGGGTTGGGCTCGGGAATGCGGTCGAGCACTCGGATCACACCCTCGACAATGTCGTCGATATAGGTGAAGTCGCGACGGTGCTTGCCGTAGTTGAAGACATCGATTGGCTCGCCGGCGAGGATGGCCCGGGTGAACTTAAAGAGGGCCATGTCAGGACGTCCCCAGGGCCCGTAGACGGTGAAGAACCGCAGCCCCGTGGTAGGCAGTCGGTAGAGGTGGCTATATGTGTGCGCCATCAGCTCATTGGCTTTCTTGCTCGCGGCGTACAGGCTCAGCGGATGGTCCACGTTGTCGTGCACCGAGAATGGCATGTTGGTGTTGGCGCCGTAGACGGAGCTGCTCGACGCGTACACCAGATGCTCGACACCCTGGTGCCGACAACCTTCGAGGATGTGCGCGAAGCCAACCAGATTAGTGTCGACGTAAGCCAGAGGATTCTCGATCGAGTAGCGTACCCCGGCCTGGGCAGCGAGATTCACCACTCGCTGGGGTCGATAGCGGGCAAACGCCTCTGCGACTTCCTGGCGGTCCCCGATGTCGATGCGCACGTCCGTGTACGCTGGGTGATCGAGCGTACGCGCGAGCCGCGCCTGCTTCAGGCGCACGTCGTAGTAGTCGTTCAGGTTGTCGACGCCGATGACCTCGTCGCCGCGCTCGAGCAGCCGCAGGGAGAGCGCGGAGCCAATGAAGCCGGCACTGCCCGTTACAAGTACCTTCATCGCTGTCCTCAAACTCAGAGAGGTGGTTTGCACGCGAGCGTGCGGAGTGCGGGTTGACCGGCGAGTCTAGAGCCGACCGTCGACGGATGCGGCCGGGAACAGGTGTTTCACGTCGTAGAGTACGGCATCGGGTCTTCCGAACTTGCGGATCTGATCTACGCCAAGCTCTCGAAACTGGCGGTGCGCCACCGCGAGGATGATGGCGTCATAGATGCCGCGCGACGGCTCGCCGATGGGACGGATACCATACTCGCTCTCCGCCTGGGCGGGATCGACCCAAGGGTCGTACAGGTCGCAGCCGATGCCGTAGTCGCCCAGCTCCCTGACGATGTCCACGACCCGGGTGTTGCGCAGATCCGGGCAGTTCTCCTTGAAGGTCAACCCAAGAACTAGCACTTGGCTTCCCTCGTGAACCAGGTTGCGCCGCATCATCAGCTTGATGAGGCGGCCGACTACGTAGGAGCCCATGCTGTCGTTCAGTCGGCGGCCGGCTAGAATGATTTCCGGGTGATAGCCGATGGCCTGGGCCTTGTGGGTCAGGTAATAGGGGTCGACGCCGATGCAGTGCCCACCCACAAGCCCAGGACGGAACGGCAGGAAGTTCCACTTGCTGCCCGCGGCTTCTAGAACCTCCTGGGTGTCGATCCCCAAGCGGTTGAAGATGATCGAGAGCTCGTTGATAAGCGCGATATTGACGTCTCGCTGCGTGTTCTCGATGACCTTGGCCGCCTCGGCGACGCGAATGCTGCTGGCCTTGTGGGTGCCGGCAACGACGACACTACGGTAGAGTCGGTCAACGAAGTCGGCGACTTCGGGCGTAGAGCCCGAAGTCACTTTCTTGATATTGATCAGCCGATGCTCTTTATCGCCGGGATTGATGCGTTCCGGGCTGTAGCCTACGTAGAAATCCTCGTTGAATCTGAGGCCCGAGACCTGCTCCAGGATGGGGACGCAAACCTCCTCGGTCGCTCCCGGGTAGACGGTCGATTCGTAGACCACGATGTCACCAGGTTTCAGGACGCCGCCCAGCGTGCGGCTGGCCGACTGGAGCGGACGGAGGTCAGGCTCCTTATGGGCATTGATCGGAGTGGGGACGGTGACGACGTACAGGTTGCAGTCCGCGACGTCTTCCGTGCTTGCAGCGTACGTCAGCTTGGCGGCATGCGTGAGCTCATGCGGCTCGACTTCTAAGGAGCTGTCCATGCCCTGTCTGAGCTCCGCGATCCGGGCGGCATTGGTGTCGTACCCGACGGTCGGATAGCGCTTGCCAAACTCTACGGCAAGGGGCAGCCCGACATACCCGAGACCGATGATTCCTATCCGGACATTCTGCAGTTCCAGGTCGTTAGCCATAAAACAAAAATCCTGCCTTCGTTGTGTCCGTGCATCCCGTTGTCGTTGCGGCCTGGATCATATCAAGGCGGACGGAGCGAAAGCGACCGCCGAGTGTCCGCCATCGCGATGCTGCGGCCCGCTGTGTGACGGCGGCCGCAACCCGGGAAGCTCCTTCTCGGTTCGGAAAGATTTCGCGCGCCCGCTCTGTGATAGCATTTCGACGCCGCTCGGAGGCGAGTCCAGCTCGTCCGCCGGCGGTGTCCAGGCGAACCGCCATAGTCGAAGCAGTCCCGCCGCCTCGCGCGCGGAGCAGCTCGGGGCTTGCCGTGACACGAACGATGCGCGACGGCGAGTGCAGAGGACATGCTGAAGCGCTCGCCAGGACACCAAATAGATCCTACGCAAGCCCTCAACCTCCCTCATGATCCGGGTCTTCGGTTACTACGTCGCAAAGATTTACCTCTACCTAGGGATGATGGAGGCGATTATCTTTTTCGCCGCCCTCAGCCTTGGGGTGCGCACGCGTTTCGGATGGACGCTGACTGAAGATCTCGATGCCCAAACGGTCACAGTCACTGCACTGGTTTTCGCGATCGTCATGTTGGTTGCGATGGTCGCGATGGGACTCTACCAGAGGGGAGTCCAAGAGCAAGAGGCCGGCTTCCCGGTTCGAGTCGGCATCGCTTTTCTTCTTGGCGCCGCCATCCTGGCCGTCGTCTTTTACGTGTTTCCGTCGATCTTCATCGGTCGCGGCGTGATCGGCCTGAGCTTGCTTTACTCGCTGATCGGGATCTTCGTGACGCGAGCTATTTTCACCCGCTTCGCGAGCGTAGATGCACGCAAACGGCGCGTGCTGGTCGTCGGGGCTGGGCTCAACGCGCAGAGTATCGAGGCGCTGGTCGAGGAGGACCCAGGCTTGGGATTCACGGTGGCGGGTTATGTGCCTCTGCCCGAATGCAACCCGCAGGTCCCGGCCGGCAAGCTTGTCGTCGAGCCGGGGCCTCTACTGGATTTGGCAATTGCCTACGAGGCGGACGAAATCGTGGTGGCCGCCGACGACAGGCGCAACAGCTTGCCGGTCAACGACCTTCTCGACTGCAAGATGAGCGGCTTTGAAGTCCACGACCTGCTCGGCTTCTTCGAGAAGGAGCTCGCGATTGTCAAGATCGATTTACTGCATCCAAGCTGGATCTTCTTCTCGCCCGGGTTCCACATGGGCGTGACGGGGCTCTATGGCAAGCGGCTGTTCGATATCGCGGCCAGTGTCCTGATGCTGGGTGTCGCCGCTCCCATCATGGGACTGGTTGCCCTTGCCAGCCTGATCGAGTCCCGCGGCCGGGATCCCGTCTTCTACCATCAGGTGCGGGTGGGGCAGAACGGGGGGCTGTTCCGCCTGCACAAGTTCCGCAGCATGCGCGTGGATGCAGAAGCGGACGGCGTACCACAGTGGGCGAGCAAGAACGACACGCGCATGACGCGCCTCGGTGCGTTTTTGCGCAAGACCCGGCTCGACGAGCTGCCCCAGATCCTTAACGTCCTCAAGGGACATATGAGCCTCGTAGGGCCCCGGCCGGAGCGCCCGGAGTTTGTGGAACGTCTCTCGGCGAGCATTCCCTACTACTGCGAACGGCACCGGGTCAAACCTGGTGTCACCGGCTGGGCTCAGCTTCTCTATCCGTACGGATCCACCGAAAATGATGCGAAGCGAAAGCTCGAGTTCGATCTCTACTACGTCAAGCACGCCGGTATCGTGCTCGACCTCATCATTCTGCTCCAGACGGTAGAGGTGGTCTTGCTCGGTAAGGGCGCACGGTGAGCGGCTTGCCAGAGGATAATCCCATGGCATCGCTCGATGCATTCGGTGCCGTCGGGTATGGGGTCACCGCGGTTCTGTTCTTCGTATTGGCGGCGTTGCTGGTGACTGCCTGGCGGGGCCGTATGCAGGGAGCACTCTTGGTGGTTGCGGCCTTCGCGAGTGCGGTGTGGGCTGCGGGCGCGGCTGTCCATGCGGGTTGGCACAGCCTATCGATGCACTGGATCTGGACCCTCGAGGCGCTGCGGGATCTCGTGTGGGTCATCTTTTTGCTGGGTCTCCTGGAAATCCAGCTCAAGGAGAAGCTCGGCTTGCGCCACACCTTCCTATGGTTGCGCCTACTGGCCTTTGGTTTGGCCGCACTCCTCATGTTGCCGATCGAAGACTTCGCCGCCGATACGCCCGCGCTGCAAGGGATAGACGTGGCCACACT
Organism: uncultured Gammaproteobacteria bacterium; assembly: GCA_963824085.1. Taxonomy (GTDB): domain Bacteria; phylum Pseudomonadota; class Gammaproteobacteria; order Chromatiales; family Chromatiaceae; genus JARRNE01. The sequence continues at coordinate 142,591 of CAWGNT010000021.1, read as the reverse complement.
CCGCCTTGCGCTCCAGGTCTTGTTTCCTGTCGCAGCCTTGGTGCTGGTCGAGCAGGTGTATCGCAATACGCCGTGGGAGCACCGCTGGGGCGTCAAGTTCCTCTGCTTCGGCATCGGGGCACTCTTTGCCTACGACTTCTACTTCTTCGCCGATGCGCTCCTCTTCAAGCGCTTGGACCCTGACATCTGGCTCGCTCGGGGGGCCGCCAACGCATTGGTGGTGCCGCTGATCGCCGTATCGGTCGCTCGCAACCCGCAGTGGTCGTTCGACCTTTTCGTATCCCGCAGGATCGTCTTCCACACCACATCTCTCGTTGCGGCGGGGATCTATCTATTGGTGATGTCTCTCGCCGGCTACTACATACGCCTCTACGGCGGTGAGTGGAGCTCGGTCTTTCAGGCGGTATTCTTCTTCGGTGCCGCGTTGGTCCTTGTCGTATTGCTTTTCTCGGGGTACTTTCGCTCTCGTGTCAAGGTCTTCATCAACAAGCACTTTTTCAGCTACAAGTATGATTATCGGGAGGAGTGGCTGCACCTCATAGGGGTGTTGTCGGGTGACGTCTTGCAGGCGACTCTGTCGGAGAGGATCATTTTTGCGCTCGGCGAGCTTGTGGACAGCCCAGGCGGCGCCTTGTGGCTGTGTAGCGGTGAGGCCGCTTGTGAGCACGAGCGCTCCTGGAATCTCCCCGGGGAGGTACTGGGCAAGGGGGCGGACTTTGGCTCCCTGTACGCCTTCCTTTCCGCCCGCCGCTGGATCGTGAACCTGGACGAGTACGAGTCCGATCCGGACGCCTATGACGGACTTACCATCCCCACGTGGGTCGCACAGAGCAAGCGGTTGTGGCTCATCGTCCCCCTATTTCACGACGATGACCTGCTCGGTTTCGTCATGCTGGAGCGTCCGCGCGCGCGCCAGCAGCTGAACTGGGAGACGCTGGACCTTCTCAAGACGGCCGCCCGCCAAGCCGCGAGCTATGTTGCCTTGGAGCGGGCCGCGAAGGCACTGGCGGATGCTCGTCAGTTCGAGGGATTCAATCGTCTGTCGGCCTTTGTGGTTCATGACCTCAAAAACTTGATCGCTCAGCTATCGCTGGTAGCGCGGAACGCGGAGCGCCACAAGGACAATCCCGCCTTCATGGAGGACGCGATCGCGACCGTTCGGAACTCCGTGGACAAGATGAGCCGCCTGTTGGCGCAGCTGCGAAGCGCGATGCCGGGCAGTCGGTTCGATAGGGTGGAGCTCGGCATGGCGCTGCGGGAGGTGGTTGCCGAGAGTGCATCGCGCGACCCGCGGCCGCGGCTGGTCGTGGAAACGACTGAGGAGATTGTGGTCTACGCAGACAGGGATCGCCTGTTAGCCGTTGTCGGACACATCATCCAAAATGCGCAGGAGGCGACTAGTCCTACGGGGGCCATCACAGCTCGCCTTTCGAGAGAGGGTCCGCAGGCGTCGATCGAGATCGCAGACGACGGCATTGGCATGGATGCCGCTTTCATTCGCGATCGCCTGTTCAAGCCGTTCGATTCGACGAAGGGTCTGACGGGCATGGGAATCGGTGCCTACGAGTGCCGCGAGTTCATTCGCGCCTTGGGCGGACGCGTCGAGGTCTCCAGCAGCCCGGGAGCGGGCACGCGGTTCACTATGATCTTGCCCATGGCGGAAGAGGTAGGGGAGCCAAGGTCCTTGGTTACAGAGTCGGGTTAGGCGTTTGGAAGATAGACACACCAAGCTGCTAATCGTCGAAGACGATATCGGTCTGCAGAGTCAGCTGCGCTGGAGCTTCGACCGTTTTGAAGTGGCGGTTGCGGCCGACCGCGAGGGCGCCGTCTCGCTGATGCGAGACTTTCAGCCGACGGTCGTGAGTCTCGACCTGGGCTTGCCGCCCGATCCTGGGGGTGTGACTGAGGGCTTCAGTGCCCTCAAAGAAATCCTGGGCATGGACCCCTTGGCCAAGGTCATTGTGGTGACGGGTCACGACGACCGCGGCAATGCCGTGCGGGCGATCGGTCTCGGGGCCTACGACTTCTACGAGAAGCCCATCGATCCCGAGATTCTGTCTCTCGTGGTGGAGCGGGCGGCGAAGGTCCGGATTCTGGAAGACGAAAACCGCAAGCTGATAGCGCGAGCATCGCGCTCCCCCTTCGAGGATCTGATCGCCGCCAGCCCGGAGATGCTGAAAGTCTGTCGCACCGTCGAGAAGCTCGCCCCCGCCGACGTGACGACACTCATCCTTGGCGAGAGCGGGACCGGGAAGGAAGTGCTTGTACGCATTCTGCACGCCCTAAGCACACGCGCCGACAAGCGGCTGGTTGCGATCAACTGTGCTGCAATCCCTGAGAATCTGCTGGAGAGCGAGCTGTTCGGATACGAGAAGGGGGCCTTCACCGGTGCGGTCAAGACCACAGTCGGTAAGATCGAGACAGCGGATGGCGGCATTCTCTTTCTCGATGAGGTTGGCGATCTGCCCCTTTCCCTTCAGGCAAAGCTGCTGCGCTTCCTCCAAGAGCGAGTCATCGAGCGTTTGGGCGGGCGCAAGGAGATTCCGGTGGATGTACGGGTTGTGTGTGCCACCCATCAGGACCTCCCCGCTTTGATCCGCGACGGCAGGTTCCGGGAAGACCTGTATTACCGCATCAACGAGGCAACGATCAACGTTCCTCCCCTGCGGGAGCGCGCTGACGATTCCGTCGTCTTGGCGCGAGCCTTTCTCACTCGTTTTGCGAAGCAGCTCCAGCGCCCGATCCGAGACTATACCCAAGCCGCACTGGAGGTAATCGAACACCACCGCTGGCCGGGGAACGTCCGCGAGTTGGAAAACCGGATCAAGCGGGCAGTGATCATGGCCGATGGCAACCAGATCACGCGCGAGGATCTGGAGCTTGACGACGTCGAAGTGGAACCAGAGCCGTTCGAGCTGCGGGAGGTTCGCGAGATGGCCGAGCTTCGGGCCATCCAACGTGCGCTTGCCTACACGGACAACAATGTCTCGCGTACTGCCGAACTGCTCGGCGTCACGCGTCCTACCCTGTATAGCCTAATGAAGAAGCACGGCTTGGCCGAACAACTGAGGACTGGCGATGATCTCTAGAAAACCCTCTGCGGCGTTTCTCGGCACTCTCTGTTGCCTCTTTGTCGCCCTGCTTTGGGCCGCAGCGTCGGCCTTTGCCGCCGACGACCTGGCCAAGGCCCGTGGCTACTTGAAGGATGGGGATGAGAAGGCCGCCGTCATCGAGCTCAAGAACGTCCTTCAGCAGGACCCGGGTAATGCCGGTGCGCGCCTGCTGCTCGGCGAGACTTACCTCAAGCTGCGGAACGGACCGTCGGCCGAGAAGGAATTCCGCCGCGTGGGAGACCTCGGCGGTGACGTCAAGAGCTGGCAGCTGAATCTGGTCGAGGCGCTGCTGCTGCAAGGCAAGTTCTCGGATGCACTCGACACCCTGGACACCGTCCAAACGCCCTCGGACAAGACAGAACAGGCCCGTGCGGACGCGCTGCGCGGTCGCGCCAAGCTCGGACTCAATCAGCTCCCGGAAGCGGAGGATGCCTTCGACGAAGCATTGCGCCTCGACGAGAGTAATCGCGAGGCCGCGCTGGGCAAGATTCAGCTCGCTTTCGCGCGCGGGGACTTCGAGGCGGCCGCCATTGCTGCCGACAGCTTTCTGGAACGCTTCCCGAACGACGAGGCAGCGCTCCTCATTCGTGCGGAGCTTCACCGCCGCAAGGGCGAGGTCAAGCAGGCGGCGCAACGCTTCGAACAGGTCGTCAAGCTTGACCCGAACAACATCCAGGCGGTGCTCGGCCACGCGGTGACCATGATCGGCCTTGGGGACATCAAGGCGGCGAAGGCGGATCTCGACCGCGCAGACGAGATCCAGAAGGACGTCCCCATGAGCCACTATCTGCGCGGGGTGATTGCCTTCCAGGAAAAGGACTGGCAGGCGGCAACGGACCAGCTGCAGCGCGTGCTCGCCGTGTCGCCGAATCATGTACAGAGCCAGCTGCTCATGGGAATCATCAGCTTCGCTCGGGGAGATCTGCAGCTGGCCGACGAGTATCTCAGCCGTGTCGTCGCAGCCATGCCCGACAGTCTTCAAGCGGTTAAGGTCCTAGGGGCGACCCGAATCAAGCTCCGGCAGCCGCAGCGCGCCATCGAAGTCCTGGAGCCGCTGGCGACCAAGACTCAAGACGCCCAGCTGATGGCCCTTCTCGGCAGCGCCTATATGCTGAATGGGGATCAGGCAAAAGGGCAGGAGTGGCTCAATCGCGCCGTCGACGCTGCGCCTGATGTCGCTGCCTTGCGTACCCAGCTGGCCTTGACCATGCTCGCTGGCGGAGAGACCGATAAGGCCATCTCCGAGCTGCAGTCGGCCGTCGACCTCGGTCAGGGCGTCCTCCAGGCGGACGTGCTGTTGGTTCTGGCGCATCTCAAGAACAAGCAATTCGACGCGGCGCTCAAGGCGAGTAAGGCCATGGAGGAGCGCATGCCCGATAGCGCCATACCCTACAACCTCACGGGTCTCGCCTTATTGGCCAAGGGGGACACCGACAAGGCTGCCGAGCGGTTCAAGAAGGCGTTGGAGGTGGACCCCAAGTTCGTGACGGCGGAGCTCAACCTTGCGCGGATCGATGTCTCGACGAACGACCTGCAGGCCGCGCAGGGGCGTTACGAGCAGGTGCTGAAGCAGCAGCCCGGACAGCTTGCGGCCATGTTGGGATTGGCGGCGCTGGCGGAGCGCCGAGGCGACACGGGCGCCATGCTCTCCTGGTTGGAGAAGGCACGGGACGCGAATCAGCAGGCGGTGCAGCCGGGTCTTCTGCTTGCCCGCCACTACCTCGCCCACCAGGCGCCACTCAAGGCGCTCAGCGCTGCTAACGCCCTGTCGACCCGGTTCCCGGACAACCCGCAGGTGCTCGAAATCCTCGGACGTGCACAGGCGTTGGCCGGGGAGAGCGCCAATGCGGTTCGTACTTTCGAGCAGCTTTCTCAGCTGCGGCCCAAGGACCCGGAGACCCTCTATCTGCTGGGGGGCGCCAGATGGAAGGCGGGCGACCTGTCCGGCGCAAGGACAGCGTTCGGCGAGGCGATAGAGGTAAAGCCAGACTTCATCAATGCGCGGGTGGCGCTCGCCTCCTTGGAGCTGCAGGACGGGCGACCGGGAGAGGCGTTGGACCTCGCAAAGCAGCTCGAGCGTGACTATGTGAAGTCCGCGGTCGGCTACCAGATCGAAGGAGCCGTCCACCTTGCCCAGAAGGAACCGGGTGATGCCGCGAGGGCCTTTGCTGCGGCATACGAGAGGGATAAGAGCAGCGCGGCCGCCCTTCGCCTTGCCCATGCCTATGCGCAGGACAACCGGCGCAAGGACGCCATCGGGGTGCTCGAGGGCTGGCTTGCGGCACAGCCGGACGATACCACGGCGTGGGGCGCCCTCGCTCTTTACTACCAACTGGAAGGCCGCGAGGCGGACGCCATAAAGGCCTACGAGAAGGTCGTGCAGGCGGATCAGAAGAATGTCGTGATGCTGAACAATCTCGCTTGGCTGTACCAGAAAGAGGGCGATTCCCGGGCGCTGGAGACGGCCCGAAAGGCGTACGACCTCGACCCGAACCGTCCGGAGGTGGCCGACACTTACGGTTGGATTCTCCTGCAGGAAGGCAAGGCGCAGGAGGGGCTTACCATCCTCCAGCAGGCATCTGTGTCCTACCCGACCCAGTCGGAGATTGGTTACCACGTGGCGGTAGGTCTGAGTCAGGCGGGCCGCAAGGAGGAGGCGATCAAGGTCCTCACGCGGCTGCTGCGAGACGATCCAAGCTTCGATCAGGCGAAGGACGCAAAGGCGCTCCTTCAGAAGCTCCAGTAGGATGGGCAAAGCGGAGCGTGCCCATCAGATGGCAGAAGTCAGAAGTCAGAAGTCAGAGGACAGAAATGGAGGATGGCAAAGCGAAGCGCGCCCATCGTTCTTTGCCGCAGCGCTCGCTTCCTGTCAAATTCCGCCGGCAAGGACCTCATCTCGCGCGGTACCCGTCGAGGGCGAGGAGAGCGGTACCGAGTGCCGCCTCCGCAGCCGCCGCCGGTTGCACCGGGATTCCCAGCATCCGTTCCCGAATGTGTGTCCAGCCGGAATTCTCTGCGCCGCCGCCAATCGTGACCACGGATTTCGGTGACGGCGCGCCAAGCGCCTGCAGGCGGTGGTAGCCGGCGGCCTCAATGCGGGCCATCCCCTCTAACAGGCCCTGGAAGTACAGGCGATCATCGTCCGGCCGCGGTTCCAAGCGGGGCGCGAGTCCGGGGTCATTGACGGGGAAGCGCTCACCGGTAACGGGTAGGGGGTAGTAATCCAGTCCTGTAGTCTCGTCCGGTCTGAGCTCTTGCGTCAGGCGCCGGATCTGCTCATCGCTGAATAGCTGGCGCAGCACGGCGCCGCCGCTGTTCGAGGCGCCGCCGATCAGCCAGATGTCCTTTAGCCTATGGCTGTATACGCCGTACTCCGGGGCGCGCACCGGGGTCTCGCCGAGGACCTTTACCACCAATGTGCTTCCGAGCGAAGTAACCGCGTCGCCTGGCGCCTTCGCCCCAGCGGCGATGACTGCCGCTGTGCTGTCGGTAGTTCCGGACACCACCAGGGTCTCGGTCCCAAGCCCGGTTTGCGCACTCGCGCTCGGATGTACGGGACCGATCGGCGTTCCCGGCGCAACTACCTGTGGTAGGCGCACTGGCGTCAGATCCATCTCGCCCAGCCAATCGGGCCAGCGTTGAATCAGTGGGTCGTAGCCGAGCTTTAGGCTGTTGTTCCAGTCGCTGATGCCGAAGCGGCCGGTCAGCCGACCGAGGATCCAATCCGCCTGATGGACGGCGACGGCTCCTGGCGGCGGGTCCAAACGACCCCGGAGATAGAGGAGCTTAGCGAGGCTCGAGCTGGCGCCGCGGGCCGGGCTGTCGTTGGGTGCGGCAGAGGCGATCAGGGCTGCTTCGGCGGCAGCGCGGCTGTCGTTATACATGAGCGCGGGTGCGAGCGGTGAGCCGTCGGCCGCGCACAGGAGCAGCGTGGCTGAGGTACCATCGATGCACAAGGCCGCAACCCGATGGCGGTTTAGACGCCCGCTAAGTTCCCGAAGGAGCGCGACGACACCCGTCCACCAGATTTCGGGTGACTGCTCGCTGCCGCCTCCGGCAGACAAGATTGGGGGCGGCAGGGGGTGTCGCGCCCAGGCGACCATCTTCTTCTCGCCGTCGATCGCGACAGCGCGGCAGCCAGACGTGCCGAGATCGACACCGACAAAGCAGGGATCGGTCACGCGGCCAAAGGGCTGATCAGGGAAGCGTTACCAGGGACGGCGGTTCCCACCCGGATGCCCGGTGCTCCGCCACCACCGTCGTATAGATCCCGCCGCGCACATTGAACTCTGCGGTGAGGCGCATGAACCTTGGCTGAATCGCCTTCACGATATCGCTGAGTATGCGGTTAGTGACGGCCTCGTGAAAGGCGCCTTCATCGCGGTATGACCACACGTACATCTTCAGCGACTTGAGCTCGACGCATAGCCGCTCCGGTACATACTCCAGCGTCAGCTCCGCAAAGTCCGGCTGCCCGGTCTTGGGGCACAGGCACGTGAACTCCGGCACGCGAACCCGGATCGTGTAGTCGCGCCCTGGTTCGGGGTTGGGGAAGGTTTCCAGTGTCTTGCTGGGTGCGCTCGGCATGGAACTCACTCACATAGCACGCTCGTTCCGCGACGTCGTCGCGTCGACGCAATGCGCAATGGCCGAAGTCTACCACTCGCAGCGGCGCGGCATGTCGGCGGGGAGACATTGCGAGCACGGCACATAGGCAAAGCGCGGCGTACCCATCAGAAGCCAGAGGTCAGAGGACAGAAGCTAGGATGGGCAAAGCGTGGCGTGCCCCTCCTACGATCTTCTGTGCCCACAGGAGAGCGGATGCGGGGCGCCGCTCATCTCGGGAAGTGCGGACGCTTGTATGCGGAAGGGTGCTTCCGTAATCTTCCATGGATGAAACTGGAGAGGATCAAGCTCGCGGGCTTCAAGTCTTTCGTCGATCCGACGTCCGTGCCTTTCCCGAGCAGCTTGGTGGGCGTTGTCGGTCCCAACGGCTGCGGCAAGTCCAATATCATCGACGCCGTACGCTGGGTCATGGGCGAGAGCTCGGCCAAGATGCTGCGCGGCGAGTCCATGGCCGACGTGATTTTCAACGGCTCAACCGGCCGCAAGCCGGTCGGGATGGCCGGCATCGAGCTCATCTTCGATAACAGCGACGGCAGTGCCGGCGGTGAATACGCCAAGTACAACCAGATCTCCGTGAAGCGCCAGGTGGCGCGCGACGGCCAGTCCAGCTATTTCCTCAACGGCGCCCGCTGCCGGCGGCGCGACATTCAGGACCTCTTCCTCGGCACCGGGCTTGGCCCGCGCAGCTACGCCATCATCGAGCAGGGCATGATCTCACGCCTCATCGAGGCGAGGCCCGAGGACCTGCGGCTCTTCCTCGAAGAGGCGGCAGGCATTTCCAAGTACAAGGAGCGGCGGCGCGAGACTGAGGGGCGCATGCGCAGCACCCGGGATAACCTGGAGCGCCTGAACGACGTGCGGGACGAGGTGGAAAAGCAGCTGCTGCACCTGGAGCGTCAAGCCGCCACGGCAGAGAAGTACAAGCAGCTCCGCGCCGATGAGCGCCGCCTGGACGCCGAGCTCAAGGCCTTGCGGTGGCGGTCACTGGAGCGTGAGCTCGGTGAAGGCGACGAAAGGCTCCGAGCTCACGAGGTGGCGCTGGAAGGTGCCGTCGCCCGCCAGCGCCATTTGGAGGCGGCGATCGAGGGCACGCGGGACGCGTACGTCCAGGCGTCCGACCACTTCAATGAGGTGCAAGGCCGCTACTATGCCATTGGTGCGGAGATCGCCCGAATCGAGCAAAGTATTCGGTTCACCCGGGAGAGCCGGGCGCGGCAGGAGACCGAGCTGGCCCGATTGGCGCGAGAGCTTGCAGAGATTCAGGATCATCTCGCACTGGACGAGCAGACCCTTTCCGAGTGCGACCGGGCCTTGGCTGAGACCGAACCCGCGCTGCGGACCGCCGATTCGAACCTTCAGGATGCCGCCCAAGGTGTGACCGCCGCGGAGGCGAGTCTGGAAACTTGGGAGACGGAATGGGATGACCTCAACCGGCGGGCCGCGGAGCCCGCCCAACAGGCACAGGTGGAGCGCGCCCGCATCAACCACCTCGAGCAGCGTCTGGGCCAAGACCGTCAGCGTCTGGCCCGAGTAGAGGATGAGATCGCGCGCCTCGACACCGCCGAGCTCGAAAGCGAGATCGAGATCCGGCACGAGCGCGAGCGCGTGCTTGATGAGCAGCTGGCATCCTTGGACGAAGAACGGGAGCGGGTCGGCGCCGCCTTCGTTGGACAGGAGAAGGCGCTGCGCCTCGCCAGTGAGGAGCTCAATCGAGCCCGTTCCGACCTGCAGGCGGCGGGGGGGCGCAGGGCCTCACTGGTCGCCTTGCAGGAAGCGGCCCTGCGCGATGTCGATGAGGCCCTGTCGGAGTGGCTGCGCCAACAGGGTCTTGCCGAGGCATCGCGTCTCGCCGACCATGTCCGCGCGGAAGAGGGCTGGGAACGTGCGGTGGAGGTCGTGCTGGCCGACCACCTGCGGGCTGTCTGCACGGACCGTCTTCCTATCGGGGCGGATTCAACCGCGGGCCTCGCGTTGTTCGACACGACGGTTTCGGAGGCAGGGGCAAACACGCCGTCCGACAGTCTCCTCGATGTCGTGAGTTGTCCGTGGCCGCTGCGCGGCCTGATCGGCCATTGTCGAATCGCGAAGAGCCTGAGCGAAGCTCTTCGCACACGATCGATGCTGGGGCTGGGAGAGGTTTGGGTCACGCGATCTGGCGCACAGGTCGGACCGAACTGGCTGCGCATCCCCGATACGAACGACTCCCTGGGCGGTGTGCTCGCTCGGGCGAAAGAGCTCAAGGTCCTGGATCAGCGCCTCGACGCGCTCGCCGAGACCGTTCAAGGGCTCGAAGACGAGCAGGAACGCCTCCGTGAGGCTCGCAGCCAGCTCGAAGGCGAGCGCGACCGCCTAGCAGCGGAGTCGGCCCAGATCAACAAGGCCCTCGCCGCCGTTCGGGCGGACCTGGCCGCGCGACAGGCTCGACTCGACCACCAGAACGAGCGGCGCCGTACGCTGGCGGCCGAGCGGGCCGAGCTGATGGAGCGCTTGGATGCGGTTGTCGCCGAGAGCGAGGAGGCGAGGGAGCGTTTGCATGACTCTCTGGAGGCGATCGAAACCCTGGCCGGCCGCCGGGAGACCCTGGCGGTGCGTCGAGAGGCACTGCGCGAAGAGGTGGCTCAAGCGCGGCAAGCGGAGCGGGCGTGGAGGGAGCAAACCCACACTCTCAAGGTCAGCATCGAGACCCAGCGGGTGAGTCGGGAGGCGACGCTCCGCAACCTCGACCGGGCGAGGGATCAGCGTGCGCAGCTCGTCGAGCGCAGTGAGGCGCTGCGCCAGGAGCTTGCCGACGTTCTCGTCCCTTTGGCGGATCAGGAGTCCGGGCTCGAAGAGCAGCTTGCCTTGCGGCTGGAGGTCGAAGAGGAGCTGGGCGCTGCACGCGGGCAGATGGAGGAGCTCGATGTAAAGGTGCGGCAGATGGAGCAGGAGCGCCACCGGGTCGAGCAGGAGGTGCGGGAGCGGCAGGCCGGCGTGGCCGAGCAACGGCTCGCCCGCCAGGAGCTCATCGTACGGCGACGGACGCTGGAGGAACAGCTTGACGAAGCGGACAGCAGTCCCACCCAGCTGCTCGCGAGCCTGGAGGGCGGTGCCAGCGAGTCCGCGTGGCAGCAACGCCTGGAACAGGTCTCGGCACGTATTCAGCGCCTCGGCAACATCAATCTGGCGGCCATCGAAGAGTTCCAGGAGCAGTCAGAGCGCAAGCAGTATCTGGACGCCCAGCACGGGGACATCACGCGTGCGCTCGACACCTTGGAGCAGGCCATCCGCCGCATCGATCGCGAGACCCGCAGCCGATTCAAGGAGACCTATGATCAGGTCAACCACGGCCTGCAGCAGCTCTTTCCGCGCCTGTTCGGCGGCGGGCACGCCTACCTCGAGCTCACCGGGGAGGACCTACTCGAGACTGGCGTCTCGGTCATGGCGCGCCCGCCCGGTAAGCGCAATTCCAGTATCCACTTGCTCTCGGGCGGCGAGAAGGCTCTCACCGCGGTGGCCCTGGTCTTTGCGATCTTCCAGCTCAATCCCGCGCCCTTCTGTATGCTCGATGAGGTAGACGCACCCTTGGATGATGCAAACGTCGGGCGTTTCTGCGAGCTGGTGCGTTCGCTGTCGAACCAGGTGCAGTTCATATTCATCACGCACAACAAGGTGACAATGGAGATCGCGGATCACCTGTTGGGCGTGACCATGCACGAGCCTGGCGTGTCCCGACTCGTGTCGGTGGACGTGGACGAGGCCGCGCGTCTGGCCGCAGTGTCCTGAGACGTGCCGATAAGCGGTTGATATACTCGCCCCATACCAAGAACTCCCCGTCTAGCCAGCGAGAGAGCGAATGGACGCCGATACCCTCCGTCTCATCCTGATCGTCTGCGGTGTCGCGCTGCTCGCCGGCCAGTATTTCTGGGAGCGAAGGCGTGAAGCGCAAGCGGAGGAAGAATTCTTCGAGAACGACGCGCTCGACGACAAGCGAGAGCCGCGGCTGGGGACCTTGAGTCAACAAAGGGGGCTCGACGAGGACGAGATGGACGACGACGAAGGGGACATAGATGACGATGTGCTGTTTCGGCCGATCGGTGCGTCCGTTACCGCCCATCAGCCCGCTTCGGACGAGCCTTCCGCCGGGGAGGAGACGCCGCCGCAGCCTCTGGTCTTACAGCTTAGCGTCGTGGCAGCGGCGGGGGCGCGCTTCAACGGGCCGGCGATCGTCCGCGCCGCCGGACGCTGCAGGCTCGAGCCGGGGGAAATGGACATCTTTCACCGCCGTCGGGGTTCTGCCTCCGATGGCGACCTCATCTTCAGCATGGCGAACCTGGTGAAGCCGGGGACCTTCCCCTTTGGCGCGATGGCAGAGTTCGAGTCCCCCGGCTTGTCGCTGTTTACGGAGATCGCGGGTGCGCCGGAAGATCCTCAAGTCCTGGACGAGATGCTGGAGACCGCGAGAGATCTCGCCCACGAGCTCGGAGGCGTGGTCCTGGATGATCGTCGCCATCGCCTGTCATCCGAGGTCGAGAACCGTCTGCGCCAGCGCGTGCTGGCACTCACCGGCGCGCGCTCCGGGTTGAGGGAGCAGGCTTGATTGGCGAGCCCGCGGCCCGCGCCGAGAGCCTGCGGCGGGCGATCGACCACCACAATTACCGCTACTACGTCCTCGACGACCCGGAGATCCCGGACGCCGAATATGACCGCCTGCTGCGCCAGCTGCAGGAGCTGGAGGCGGAGCATCCCGAGCTCATTACCCCGGATTCGCCGACCCAGCGCGTGGGGGCGCAGCCCCTCGATGTATTCGCCGAGGTCGAGCACCGGCTCCCTATGCTGTCTCTCGAGAACGCCCTCAGCGAGGAGGAGATGCGGGCCTTCGATCGCCGCGTGCGAGAGCGTCTCGGACGCGATACGGCGACCTACGTGGGGGAGCCGAAGCTCGATGGGTTGGCGATCAGTCTCATCTACGAGCGCGGGGTTTTGCGCCAGGGGGCGACACGTGGCGACGGGCGCCGCGGCGAAGACGTTACGCTGCAGGTGCGCACCATCCGCTCGATTCCTCTGCGCCTGCAGGGAGGTGAGTGGCCAGCGTTGTTGGAAGTGCGCGGCGAGGTCTTTTTGCCGCGGGCGGGTTTCGAGGCCATTAACGCCAGGGCACTGGCGGAGGGGGGCAAGACCTTTGCCAATCCGCGCAACGCTGCCGCTGGCAGTCTGCGCCAGCTGGACCCGAGGGTCACGGCGGAGCGGCCGCTGGAGATGTTCTGCTACGGGTTCGGAGTTGTCGAGGGGGGGCGGCTCGCGGATACCCAGAGTGCCAGTCTCGCCCTTCTCAAGGGCTGGGGGCTGCGCGTCTCGCCCGAGCTGCTTGTCCTGGAAGGGGTGGATGCCTGCATCACCTACCACAAGGAGATCGGAGAGAGACGCGATCGGCTCGCATACGACATCGATGGAGTCGTATTCAAGCTGGACTCTTTGGCCGAGCAGGATGCCTTGGGATTCGTATCCCGCGCACCCCGATGGGCGATTGCGTACAAGTTCCCGCCTGAGGAAGAGCTGACCCGAGTGCTTGACATCCACGTCCAGGTGGGCCGTACAGGAGCACTGACACCAGTCGCTCGCCTGGAGCCGGTGCAGGTTGCGGGGGTGACCGTCACCAACGCTACCCTGCACAACGAGGACGAGATCCGCCGCAAGGACGTCCGCATCGGTGATACGGTCATCGTACGGCGTGCCGGGGACGTGATCCCTCAGGTGATGGGTGTCGTCAGGGAGCGTCGCCCGCCCGACGCGCGAGAGTTTGTGATGCCCCTCCGCTGCCCGATCTGCGGATCCGACGTAATGCGTAGCGAGGGGGAGGCGGCGAGCCGTTGCACCGGCGGGCTATTCTGCCCCGCCCAGCGCAAGGAGACAATCAAGCACTTTGCCTCTCGCCGCGCGATGGACATCGAAGGACTGGGTGACAAGCTGGTGGATCAGCTGGTGGAGCGGGGCCTGGTCGCCAGTCCTGCGGATCTCTACGGGCTGGACCCGGAGGCGCTGGCCGGCCTCGATCGCATGGGACAGAAGTCCTCCGCCAACCTTATCGAGGCACTCGCACGCAGCCGCGAGACGACGCTGTCCCGCTTCCTCTACGCACTGGGCATCCGCGAGGTCGGCGAGGCTACCGCTGGAGCACTCGCGTCGCACTTCGGTACTCTCGAGGCAGTCGCGCAGGCGACCGAGGACGAGCTGGTCCAGGTGCGCGACGTCGGTCCGGTGGTTGCCGCCCAAATCCATGCGTTCTTCCGCCAACCCCATAATCGCGAGATCATCGACCGACTGCAGGCGGCGGGCGTGACTTGGCCGGCGCTCCAAGAGCGTCCTGCGGACAGACGGCCGTTGGCGGGAAAGACGTTTGTCATCACCGGTACGCTGAGCCGGCCGAGGGACGCGATCAAGCAGGATCTCCAGGCGGCTGGCGCCAAGGTGACGGGGAGCGTTTCGGCAAAAACCGACTACTTGCTAGCCGGAGAGGACTCCGGCTCCAAGCTCGCCAAGGCGCAGGAGCTGGGGGTAAAAGTCGTGACCGAGGAGAACCTCGCTGTCTTCTTGCACGGTGGCTGACTGCGCGCTTCGTTCCGCTCAGACTCGATTACGCTTGGGATCGCCCCCACGTTCGAACGACGCCCGGTCCTCAACGGGTCCGTTCGTTTCCCGGGGCGGCGTTACGCCCGTCGACGGACCCCCTGATTGGGTCCCGTCGGCTCGACGGCGACGTCTGTGCTGCCGATATCACCGCGGACCGCATCGCGGCCACGCGGGCGGAGAAGTGAACAGGCCGCGTCGGGCGTGTAGATATTGAGGTTTATGATACCGAGACCCAATTCGAGCGCCCTGCCAGACGGGCCATCATCGATCGTGACCGTGTGCAGGCCTCAACGCGACTCTGGGGAGTACCGATGCCAGACTTGACGAAAGAGCAGCAGATTCTCATAGCGATGCGAAAGACGCTCTCCGCGATCATTCGCGATGTAACGCCGCCCCCGGGGATGAGGCATCCCTTGTCCGAGCCGACGATCGAGGATGTGCGCCACTGCCTGTCGCTGATCGCGGCGCGGGAGAACGAGCTCGCCGACTCGCAGGGCCGGGGCGGGGAGCGGCCCTACTACGCCGACGAGCCGCAGAGCGCCCAGGTCGTTCCCATCGCCGGCCTCGGCAAGACGAAGAAGACCGAGTGAGAACATCTCGCCCGGGCTTCCTCGGTGCCCCACCCGGCGAGCTGAGAGACAACTTCCGCTTGTATACCGACCTCACTCGGTGTTTTCGGTTCTGGACCAGAGGGGTGCGTCGCTGCCGTCACGCCTTCAGAACCAATGCAAGGCGGCCCTCGGCCCGTCCGAGCACAAAGATCATCATCCGCAAGGACGAAGAAAAGGGCGCTGCAGGATGCCCGGCAGCGCCCGTCGTCCCGAAGCGCTTAAATAGCGGAAGTCCTTAGATCTGCCGCTCCGCCTCTGCGATCAGCACCGGGGTCCTGAGCGACTCCGGGAGCTGCGCGAACTTCTTGGCGAGCTGGGGCCAGAGCAGGTTGTAATAGAGCTCGCCCCGCACCAGCACAACCCCTTTCGCCGGGATCTCATACTCGAGCGTTCGCTCCTCGTGGGGCTTGAGGCGCGTATCCTTGCCGAGCTTGGTGGCCGTCGGCGGCGGGGCGGGCTCGCCCTTGTCGTCTGCCAGCGCGTAGACCAGATAGGCTTGGGGGTCGCTCTTGCCCGGATGGCCCTTGGCGTTTTCCCACACGACCTCGCCTTTGTCGTTGTAAGCGGTGAGCTTCATGTAGATGTTGCGGAAGGGGGCGCCCGTGGGAAGGGAATGCGGCTGCTGGTTCTTCAGCAGGACCTTCGCTAGCACCTTGTTGCCGTCCTTCCGGGTGGTCAGGTCGAACACCACGGAGCGCTTGAGGAGAGCCAGGTCGTGGCCGCCGCCCATGGAGTGATCGGCTACCCCCTCATTGATTGGCATGTGGCACGACAGGCAGTTCACGTTCGTGCTGCTCGTCGTGTACTCGTTGCCAGTCTGGCATAGGGGTACCCCGTGGGGATTGTTTCGCTGGTCGTGGCAGCCCATGCAGGCGTCGTTGGTCTTCATCTGCCTGGGATTGGAGTCCATGGGCAGAGCGGGGATCTGCTGACCCTGAAACTCTACCGGCTCGCCCAAATGTGGGTTGGGCTTCTGACTATCGTCGGCCTGGGCAACGGCTCCGCCGAACAAGTCACCGGACGCGGTAAGCTCCTGCAGACCTCGGTTCATGCCCTGGGGGGCTTGGATACGCTCGGACGCTTCGTAGGATTGAAGCCCGAGCCGCAGCTTGCCGTCGTCGCCCTGGATGCCCTTGTACTTTGCCAAGGTGTGACAGGCGACGCAGTTGACACCTTCCGAGTAGGCGGCCATCGCGTCGAGCTTGGTGGTCTTGTCGCGCGCGGCGTTCGGCGCGTGACACTGCAAGCACACTGGATACTTACCCGATGCCTTGTGCAGCTCCCCTTCCTTCGTTGGATCTCCCACGACCATTTTGTAAAAGGCCGCATGAATCGGGTCCGCCAATGCAGTGCTCTTCGCATGCATCGAGCGGGTCCATTGACGGTAGACGTCCTGATGGCACGTCTTGCACACCTCGGACGAGACCTGGTGCATTTTGCCGTCCCCGGCGAAGGCCGTGCCCGGAAGTGCAAGGCAGCAGAGCGTCACGAACATCAGGAACGCGACGATCCGTTCGGCATCTTGGCGCGTCATCTCGTCTCTCCTTCTTGGCGGCTGAGGTTATGGTTGGCAGCGCGGCCTAATGCTTGGTTAGAAGCGCGTAAAAGTCAACCGAGTGATGCGGTAACCTATTGAAAAACTAATAATTAGTAGACGGTAAAGTGCTGTAATAGATTGCGGTTTAGTGATAGGCGCCTTCATAATTTCCCGCGCTCGGCTGAGACGCGGATCATGACCAGTGACGGTCTACCCCGGCAACAGCCTCCAAGGCACGAGTCTTCTAATAGGAGCACGCAAGATGCGCAGTGTGCGCGATCGTCTACCGAATCTCTGCGCTTCCGCTCTCGGGCTCTCGCTCTTCGTCTCTTGCGGGTCGCCGCATGCGGCGAAGGTAAAGCTCGATCCCTCGCACTGGGGGCGCGAGGCGGGCAAGGCGTGCGTCAGCTGTCACATCAAGGCCTCGCCGGGAATCGCTCGGCAATGGCAGGACAGTGCGCACGGCAAGGTGGGCGTCAACTGCATCGACTGCCATCAGGCCGATCGCGCGGAGCCGGATGCGATCGAGCACGAAGGCGAGGTCATCGCCACCGTCGTCTCGCCGAAGGACTGCGGGCGCTGCCATAGCCAGGAATTCGATGAGCAGCGGGGCTCGGTCCACGCGGAGGCGTACGCGATCATCAAAGACCGGGTACCCGCGCTGGCGGATAACCTGACCGGACCTGCCATGCGCGCCGCGGGGTGCGACCAGTGCCACGGGTCCGTGGTCAGGGTGAGAGGGGACGGCACCCTCGATCCGAGGACCTGGCCCAACTCGGGCATCGGGCGGATCAACCCCGACGGGTCCAAGGGCTCCTGCTCCGCTTGTCACGGGCGCCACCGCTTCTCGAAGGCGCAGGCGCGTGAGCCAGAGGCCTGTGTTCTCTGCCACTCGGGACCGGATTCGCCGGACAAGGAGATCTTCGAGGCATCGAAGCACGGCATGATCTATGCGAACCAGCGGGGAGACATGAATCTGGGCGCTGATCTCTGGGTGGCGGGCAAGGATTACACGGCTGCTCCCACCTGCGTGACCTGCCACATGGGCGCTGCGGGGAAGCTGCCGACCACCCACGATGTCGGCATGCGCAATGTCTGGAGCCTCAATCGACCCGTCTCCGAGCGGCAGTACCTCGTGGTGCTGGACGACGGGACCAAGCTCGAGCTGCCAGCGACCGACAGGCCTCCGGCTCGGGGGAGCGAGGTCGCCAAGCCAGGCGGCACCACCGCGAAGGTCAAGGTAGTCGCCGGCCCAAAACAGCGTCGCCAGGCGATGAGCCTCGTCTGTCTGGAGTGCCACGGAAAGGGCTTCACCGAGGCGTTCATGAAACAGTTCGATAACGTGGTTGAGCTCTTCAACACCAAGTTCGGTGCGCCGGCGCGCGCTGTCATGGCGGAGCTCTACGACCGCAAGCTGCTGACGCCACTTCCATTTGACGAGCCGATTGAGCTCACCTACTGGGAGCTATGGCACGACGAGGGGGCGAGGGCACGCCACGGTGCCTCGATGGCCAGCCCGAACCACGCTTGGTGGGACGGGATGTACCTGGTCGGCCGAAACTTCTATGGCAGGTTCTTGCCGCAGGTGCGGGACGTCGCCGGCGTGGCGGCGGCCGACATCATCCAGCGGCACGTCGGCAGCCAAGCGGCGCACCAATGGCTGAAGGAGCCGGATGCCTCCAACCCGATTCTGGGTTTCGGCAGCACCGGGGAGGGAGGCGATGGCTAGATTCCGCTTGCCCCTCTTCATCACCCGCCACGTCCTGATCGCGCTGGTGGTCGGCGGGCTTGGCGGGGTGCTCTTTATGTCCTTCCTGATCGAATTCGATCGCTTCACGAGCAGCAACCAGTTCTGTACCACCTGCCACTCCATGAGCTACGCGGAGAAGGAATACAAGAAGACGACCCACTACAACTCCGCCTCGGGGGTGCGAGCCTCCTGCGGCGACTGCCACGTCTCGGAGGGGCTGTTCGCGGCGACCTGGGATCACGCGATGGGTACCAAAGATCTCTTCAAGCAGCTCTTCGGTCCCAGCTACGACGATCCCGTCATCAACGCCCTACACCTGCCGGAGGCGGCCTTTGCCGCTCGGCGCTGGTTCAGGGACCGGGATTCCGCAACTTGTAGGCGTTGCCACGAGCTAGCCGCGATCCAGGGAAAGCGCGCGAACACGGCGGCGATACACCAGGAGGAGGCCCGAGGCAAGACCTGCGTCGATTGTCACTACAACCTCGTCCACCGCAAGGTCCCTGACGAAAAGACCTTCAAGGGAGATGCCTGGCGACGAATGGTCGAAGAAGAGTTTGGCCTCCCGCCGGGGGAAGCGGACAGGCTGATGGCGGAACGCTAAGGGGATGCTGGCGTGTTCCCGGCGTCCCGGCATTGCGAGAATAGGTATCCTCTCGTGGCCCTCAATGCTGGCAATTGCTGAGGCGCTTCGCCGAGACCGGGAGGAGGCTCGCTAGGAATGCGACCGCTAGCAGTCCCGAGCCAGCTAGAATGGCTAGCAGTGCTAGCTGGCTGGTGAGCATGGCAAAGGGCGTAACCTCTGCCAAGACCAGAAGGAGCAGCCCAAGGAGAAACAGCCCCCCGGCAAGGATCACCGAGGTTCTTAAGCGGTTGCAGTCGAGCATAGGCGCTGGCTGTGGCAGGTAAGTATATCAGCGCATACTAATCTGCTATCCCGCTGAGTGCAACGCGTCTCTAACCAGGTCGGGAGATGGGAAAGGGGCGAACTGCAGTGGAGGGCGGAAGATGGACGTGGTGTTGCTGTGCCGAGGTGGCCGGTACAACGAGAAGAGCTGAATAAATCCGTCCTAAATTTCTCGGCGCCCGACATCCCCACGGCGCGGTTTTCGTGCGCCGAAATCTTCAGCCCTTTCCAGGTAGTGCAAATGGTAGGGCGCCGCGCCCCGCGCGGGGCGCGGCGGAAAACGCAGCCCGTTTACTTGCTTCCTTCAGGCTTTGTCGCCGTGGATTTCTCCTGCTCGGGCGGGGTTGTCTTTATCAGGTCCGTGTTCAGCTTGAGGTCGGTCTTGTTACGGATCTCCGCGACGTACTTTGACAATTTCTCACGCTGGATCTGTGCGGTGAGCTCGCCTTTGACGTCCTCCAGAGCGGGCGGGGCGGCCTCCCGCGTTTCTTCCAGGAGGATGACGTGCCAGCCGAACTGAGTCTGGACCGGTTTCTTCGTATACTCGCCGGGCTTGAGGGCGGCCACCGCCTGGATGAAGGGCGGAACCATCTGGGCCGCGTCGAACCATCCGAGCTCTCCACCCTTTTTGCCGGTCGGTCCTAGCGAGCTCGCCTTGGCAAGGTCGGCGAAATCGGCTCCGCCTTCAAGCTCCTTGATGACCTTGTTCGCCTCGTCCTCAGTCTTGACCAGAATGTGACGGGCCTTGTATTCGGTGCGCTGGTCATTGCCGTAACGTGCGTCGTAGGCCTTCTTCAGCTCCGCATCGGTGGGCGGCTCCGTCTGTGCGACGGCTTGTAACGCCACGCGGGACAGCAGCTGCAGACGCTGAAGCTCCAGGGCCAGGCGAACGTTGTCCTGCTTCTCGAGACCCTTATGCTCCGCGTCCTGAGCAGTGACCACGACGTTGATGAACTCGTTGAACACTTGGTTCTGGAGGGCGGGTGAATTCTTCTGGTTGGTCTGGTGGAGCCGCTCTGCATAGAAGAGCCGAAAAAGGTCGAGGGGCAGCGCCTGGCCGTTCACTGTGGCGATGGTGGTGTCGCCGCTCGGGGCGGTAGGTGGTACCTCCTTTGCCGCTTTCTCTTCCGCGGCGAGCCCGGTAGCGGTCAAGAGGGCGAGCAGGCAGCCGACATAAAGGGGTGGTTTTCTCATAGCGCTCTAGGTGTCCTCAGTGGTTGTTGGCTCAAAAAAAGTTCAGGCGGGAAAGACCTTGCGGAAGGGCTTGACCTGGACGTCGGCGTACACACCGGCTCGCACGTAAGGATCTTCGCCGGCCCAGGTGCGGGCTTCTTCGAGATCTGGAAACTCCGCGACGATCAGAGAGCCGGTGAACCCTGCGGGTCCCGGGTCCTCGCTGTCGATTGCCGGGTGGGGACCCGCGAGCACGAGCCTGCCCTCGTCCTGAAGTCGGCGCAGCCGCTCGAGGTGGGCCGGGCGCGCCGCCGAGCCGCGCCTGCAGGCTGTCGTTCACGTCTTTGGCGATGATCGCATAGTACACGTCATTCGGCCTCCGCAGCGTCCCCCCGATCTCGGATGTGCCTGGCGAGATAGAACGCCTGCCCAATGACAAAGGCGATCGTGAGGCCCATCATGCCGAAAAGCTTGAAGTTCACCCAGCTCGCCTCGCGGGCCGCTGCTGTCTGGCACAAGGAGAGGAGCTCTCCGGTCAGCGTCTGGTCACAATGCGCGAGGTCGACCGGCAGGTGTCCTGCCGCGGCAAGCAGCGCATGCTCGGCACTGAAGAATCCGCTGGCGACATACAGATTGGCGAGTCCGGAGATTGTGAA
This sequence comes from uncultured Gammaproteobacteria bacterium, assembly GCA_963824085.1. Classification (GTDB taxonomy): domain Bacteria; phylum Pseudomonadota; class Gammaproteobacteria; order Chromatiales; family Chromatiaceae; genus JARRNE01. The sequence goes on along the minus strand of CAWGNT010000021.1, from coordinate 121,615 downwards.
GAAGGCGACCCATGTGAGGTTGAGCCGACGCCAGGTGGGCTGCGGCACTTCCACCGCGTGGGCCATCATACGCTCGACCAGTGTGCGATCCCCGACGAACTGGCTGGTCAGAAATGCGGCGGCGAATAGCCAATTTACGATCGACGGCTTCCACATGATGAAGGTTCGATCCTGCAGGACGATGGTCAGCCCTCCGAAGACCACGAGGAGGCCAAGAGTGACCAGGTGCATCGTCTCGACACGGCGGCGGCCGATCCAGAACCAGCCCACCTGTAAGGCCGATGCGCCGATTGCGACTGCGGTCGCCACATAGATGTCGGCCGCCTTGTAGGCGACGAAAAAGAGCAGGACGGGGAAGAAGTCGATCAGCAGCTTCATATACCGGTCGCACTTGCGTTTTCGGTTTCTGGGGGCCGGGTTGCGGGCGCCGGGTGCTGCCGTGTCTACCTCCCTAAAGGCTTGACGGCAGCCTTCATGTTGCCGTCACCCCTGCCGCCCGCAACCCGCCCGTCAGGTCACAAATCGAAAGAGACATCTGACTTGGGCATAACATTCTCGGCGCGCGGCCGCCCCGGCTTCCTCGCACGAATAGGCCATCATCCTTCAGGGTGATTAGCACGATAACTCAGCTGCCGAGCCAGGGTCGGATACGGACCGGCGGGACGCGCCGTGAATACGTCCATGTAGGCTCGACGGCGCCGTCCGTGGCGCCAACGGTCCCGCCGACCCGCACCCGACCCGCCTAGCGAACATTCCAGCTGAGGCACGACGCTGATCACTCCTTCAGTGCAGCAGGGTGCGCCCTGTGCACCATTGATCATAGTATCGCTGCATCACCACCCGCACCTGTTGCGGGTAATTTAGTGCCTCCATCTGCTCCATCCCTTCGCGAAAGAAGTCCGGGGCGTCGTCGGGGAGCTGCTCGATGAGTGCCTCGAATGCCTCCTCCATGAGGATCGGCTGATGGCTGCGCGTGGCCACGATGGCGCGATTGAGCACCAGGATGCGCCAGGGCCGCGTTGGGTCTCTCGAAGTCGTATCCTGAGATACGCGCGGGCTGACTGCTCCAACGATCTCGCTCAGCAGAGTATAGAGACGTTCGAGCTGTGTAGGTTCCTTGACGCTGTTGGCCAGCGCGGCCGCGGCATTGACGATTGGGGGAAGGTGGGACAACTCCCCTCCGTTGCGCGCAATCCAGCAAGCCAGCGGCAGCGCCAGGGCTTCGATACCCATCGCCTCTTGGGGTCTATGCAGTCTACCCGCCAAAGCGGCGAGCCGGCTCAAGACATCGAGGGCATGGTCGCCGATGGCCTTGATGTCTGGACCGCAGCGCACGTCGTGACCAGGTATCGGAATGTCGTGAGACTCGTGCTCAATGCGCCGGCACGCCTCCAAGCAGCCTTGCAGGGCGTCTATCGGCCCTCGGGGGTCGACCTCGTCTCCGTGCGGCTCATCTTCGAATGCACGCACGAGCTCCTTGGCGTGACGACGAAGGTCATCGACGATTTCGGTGATGTCGACAGTTGGGATCATAGAACGCGCGATTCTAGCAAGCTCCTCGCCGTGCGTCTCTGCGCGTACGGTCTTGGGTCGGTCGCGTCGAGTCATTCGGTTAGAATGGCCGGATGATTCAGCAACCCGATCTCCATACGCATTCCACCGCATCCGACGGCACCCTGTCGCCTGCGGCGCTGGTGGCGCGCGCTGCGGCGGCCGGAGTGGAGGTGCTGGCACTGACCGATCATGACACGACCGAGGGGCTGCCGGTAGCCGAGGCGGCAGCGGCAGATAGGGGGCTCGTCCTGGTCCCCGGTGTGGAGGTCTCCGTGAGCTGGGGCGGGCGCACCATCCACATCGTGGGGCTGGGCGTCGACAGGACGAGCAATACCTTGCAGCGAGGCCTGGCGCGGCTATGCGCATATCGGGCTTGGCGGGCCGAGGAGATCGGCCGCCGCCTCGCCCAAGCGGGAATCCCCGACGCCTTGGTCGGAGCCATGGGATTCTCCAACGGCCGCCTGATCGGTCGGACCCATTTCGCGCGCTTCCTCGTGAGCCGGGGCTATGCGGAGGACGTGCGCGCCGTATTTCGACACTTCTTGATCAAGGGCAAGCCGGGCCACGTGCCGGGAGAGTGGGCTAGCCTGGCGGACGCGGTGGGCTGGATTCGCGGCGCCGGCGGCCAGGCCGCGATTGCCCACCCCGCTCGTTACGGGTTTACGGCCGCGAAGCTCCGCCGCTTGATCGGTGAGCTCAAAGAGCTGGGAGGGGAGGGCATCGAGGTGGTCTCTGGCAGTCACAGCCGCGATGAGTGCTTCGTCTTTGCGCGACACGCCCGGGAGAATCGACTGCTTGCGTCGGCGGGATCCGACTATCACGGGCCGGAGAACCCGTGGCTGGAGCTGGGTCGCCTGCCGCCCTTGCCCGAAGGCTGCACCCCCATCTGGGAGCGCTGGGCACCGGCCCGCGTGCCGCCGGCTGAGCGGTCTTAAGCGGCGAGGAGATGGCGCAATTCTTTCAGATACACCCGGACGACCCTCAGCCGCGGCTTATTCGCCGCGCGGTTGAGATCCTCCTGCAGGGCGGTGTCATTGTCTATCCCACCGACTCATCGTACGCCCTAGGCTGCCAGATTGGGGAGAAGTCGGCTATGGAACGGGTGCGGCAGATTCGTCGGGTCGGCGACAAGCACAACCTGACCCTCGTATGCCGAGATCTCTCGGAGATCGCGACCTACGCCAAGATCGACAATCAGGCCTTCCGGCTCTTGAAGACGCTGACGCCCGGCCCTTACACCTTCGTCTACGAGGCCACCAAGCAGGTCCCGCGACGTTTGCTGCACCCCAAACGCAAGGCGATCGGCATCCGCGTGCCGGACAATGCGATCTGTCAGACACTGCTCGCCGAGCTGGACCAGCCGATCTTGAGCTCTACCCTCATCCTTCCGGGCGATGAGCTGCCCCTCACCGACCCCTACGAGATGCGTGACCTGCTCGACCACCAGGTCGACCTCGTGATAGACGGAGGGTTCTGCGGCCTGGAGCCGACAACAGTAGTCGACATGACTCAATCGCCGCCCGCGCTCATGCGGGTGGGGAAGGGTGACCCCACGCTGTTCGAGCAATGAAGTCCAGGCCGCTTATAATCCCCCGATGAATTCGCTGAACAACGTACAGCTGTTGGCAGTACTCGTGCTGCCGGTCCTATTCGCCATCACCGTGCACGAGGCAGCCCACGGCTGGATGGCGAACCTACTGGGGGACAAGACGGCGAGGATGCTGGGGCGGGTGACCCTGAACCCCCTAAAGCACATAGATCCGGTCGGTACCATCCTCGTTCCGCTGGTCACCTTCTTTCTCACCGGTTTTCTCTTCGGGTGGGCGAAGCCGGTGCCCATAAACGGGCGTAACCTCCACCGCCCGCGCCGGGATATGGCGTTGGTTGCCGTGGCCGGACCGGGGGCCAATCTGCTGATGGGCGTGCTCTGGGGACTCGTTGTCCAGTTGGGGCTAGCGCTTTGGAACAGCTCCCAATGGATCGCCCTTCCGCTCGTCTATATGGGTGCCGCCGGTGTCCTCATAAACGTGATCTTGATGGCGCTCAACCTGTTCCCGCTGCTGCCGCTCGACGGCGGCCGCGTGCTCAATTCTCTGCTGCCTCCCGCATGGTCCGCCAAGTTCGCTCAACTGGAGCCGTACGGATTGATCCTGCTCGTTCTGCTGTTGGTCACAGGGGTGCTAGGGGGCGTGCTCAACCCCGTTATCCAGGGGACCATCGGGCTCATGCCCGGTGCGGGCGTCGTGAAGGAGCTTTTTCTGAACTGACCGCCGGGGGACCTTCTGCTTGAATTCCATTCCTGCCCAGCACGCGCGCGTCCTCTCTGGAATGCGCCCCACCGGTCGCCTGCACCTGGGGCACTACCACGGGGTGCTCAAGAACTGGCTCGAGCTGCAGCACGAGTACGAGTGCTTCTTCTTCGTCGCGGACTGGCACGCCCTCACGACGCATTACGAGGACCCCTCCATCATCCCGGGGAGCATCTGGGATATGGTGGTGGACTGGGTCGCTGCCGGTATCAATCCCGGGTCGGCGACGGTCTTTATCCAATCGCGGATACCGGAGCACGCCGAGCTCCACCTCCTGCTCTCCATGATCACGCCCCTCGGATGGTTGGAGCGTGTTCCGAGCTACAAGGACCAACAGGAGAGGCTCAAGGAAAGGGACCTCGCCACATACGGTTTTCTGGGCTATCCGCTTCTGCAGAGCGCGGATATCTTGATGTACAAGGCAGGCCTGGTGCCGGTAGGCGAAGACCAGGTCGCCCATGTTGAGCTCACGCGGGAGATCGCGCGCCGCTTCAACCACATCTATGGGCGCGAGCCAGGCTTCGAGGAGAAGGCGGAGCAGGCCAAGCGCAAGATGGGCAAGAAGAACGCCAAGATGTTCGATCGGCTGCGGCGCAGCTATATCGAGCAGGGTGATCAGGAGGCGCTGGAGGTCGCGCGGGCGCTTCTGGAGTCCCAGGGCAACATCACGATGAGTGACCGCGAGCGGCTGCTCGGGTATCTGGAGGGCGGCGGTCGGGTCATCCTCCCGGAGCCCCAGCCTCTGCTTACCAAGGCATCCAAGATGCCGGGGCTGGATGGGCAGAAGATGTCCAAATCCTACGGTAACACGATCGCCTTGCGCGACGACCCGTTGGAAGTGGAGAAGGCCCTGCGCACCATGCCGACAGATCCTGCACGGGTGCGCCGGAGCGACCCTGGCGAGCCGGAAAAGTGCCCGGTGTGGCAGCTACACCTCGTCTATTCGGACGAACAGGTCCGCCAGTGGGTGCAGGAGGGCTGTCGTTCTGCGGGCATCGGCTGCATCGAGTGCAAGCAGCCGGTTATCGACGCGGTGCTGGCCGAGCTCCGACCTATCCAGGCAAGGGTCCGCGAGCTCGAGCAGGAGCCCGATCTGGTGCGCACCATCATCAACGACGGCTGCGAGGCGGCTCGTGATGTCGCGCGTGAGACCATGGAGGAGGTCCGCCACGCAATGTCGCTCGTCCTGCGTTGACCGACGTTCGTCCGATCGCTGAGGGTGCGCCCCTCGGGGGCGAGGCGCCCGCACAGCAGGAGATGCCCTTTGCCATCGTGCAGGGGGCGCCGCTCCTGGCGCTGCCCCAGGATCTCTATATTCCGCCGGATGCCCTTGAGGTCTTCCTGGATGCGTTCGAGGGACCGCTCGATCTGCTGCTCTACCTGATTCGGCGGCAGAACCTCGACATCCTCGACATCCCCATCGCCGACATCACGGACCAGTACATGGAGTACGTGGATCTCATGAAGGAAATGCGTCTTGAGCTTGCGGCCGAATATCTCGTCATGGCCGCGATGCTGGCGGAGATCAAGTCGCGCATGCTGCTGCCGCGGCCGGAAGAGGCGGAGGATGAGGAGGATCCGCGGGCCGATCTGGTGAGACGACTGCAGGAGTACGAGCGCTTCAAGCGGGCGGCGGCCGACTTGGACGAGCTGCCGCGGCTGGAGCGCGACCTCTTCGCCGTGCATGCCGAGGTTCCGCCCGGGCACGTGCGTCGGCTTCCCCCAGACGTCGACCTGCGGGAGGTGCTGATCGCCCTGCGCGGGGTGCTTGCGCGGGCTGACCTGTTCACAAGCCACCGTGTGGAGCGCGAGACGCTGTCCCTTCGGGAGCGCATGTCCCTGGTGCTGGAGCGCGTCCAGGCCGGCGGGTTCGTACCCTTTGCGCACCTGTTCGAGCTGGGCGAAGGACGGGCGGGCGTGGTCGTCACCTTTCTTGCCCTCCTGGAGCTCATCAAGGCCGCAGCTATCGAGCTGGTTCAGGCCGAGCCGTTCGCCCCGATGCATGTGCGTCTGCGCCCGGGTGACGCGTGAGCGGGACGCCCGCCCTCAGCCAGATCATTGAGGGCGCCCTGCTCGCTGCCGGTGGACCGCTCACGCCCGACCAGCTGCTCGGCCTCTTTGCGGAGGAGGAGAGACCCGATCGGGACCTGGTCCTGGAGGTCCTGGCCTCTCTCGAGAAGGACTACGTCAATCGCGGCGTGGAGCTCGCCCAGGTGGCCGGAGGCTATCGTGTGCAGGTGCGCGCCGAGCTTGCACCCTGGGTCGGGCGTCTGTGGGACGAGAAGCCCGCCCGTTACTCGCGGGCGCTTCTAGAGACACTCGCGCTTATCGCATACCGGCAGCCGATCACTCGCGGCGAGATCGAGGACATCCGAGGCGTCTCTGTCAGCACTAACATCGTCAAGACCCTGGCCGAGCGCGAATGGATCCGCATCGTCGGGCATCGCGACGTGCCGGGCCGACCAGCCCTTTACGCCACGACGCGGAAGTTCTTGGACTACTTCGGGCTGCGCTCGCTCAACGACCTGCCGGCCCTGGCCGAGATCCGTGACCCCGAGTTTCTCGGCGACGAGCTGGATCTCGATGAGCCCGGGCGATCCGGAGACCGTGACGGCCAACCGCCCCAGGTAGTGCCTCTCCCCACTGCGGCAGACAATGATGACTGAGCGGCGACATCCGCCACGCCGCCAGCGGGCGGAAGAGGGCGTGCGTCTTCAGAAGGTCCTCGCGGATGCGGGCCTCGGCTCTCGTCGTGAGATAGAGCGCTGGATCAGCGGCGGCCGCGTGCGTGTGAACGGTCAGGTCGCGAAGCTCGGGGACCGGGTGACATCTGCGGACCGCATCCGCCTCGACGGCAAGGACCTGAATCGCCGTACGGCGCGCCAGGCCGAGCTGCGGGTGATCGCTTACAACAAGCCTGAGGGCGAGGTGGTGACGCGCTCCGACCCGCAAGGTCGGCCGACCGCATTCCGCCGCCTGCCGCACATCAAGGGAGGCCGCTGGGTAGCGGTGGGGCGGCTGGATATCAGTACCTCGGGGCTGCTCTTGTTGACGAACCAGGGCGAGCTCGCGAACCGCCTGATGCATCCCTCGCGCGAGGTCGAGCGCGAGTACGCCGTGCGGATCCTCGGCGGGATGCCCCCCGAGACGCTGCAACGTCTCACCGGCGGCATCGAGCTGGAGGACGGTCCCGCGCGTTTCGAACGCGTTGAAGACGCCGGTGGCTCGGGAGCCAACCATTGGTTCCACGTGGTGCTGCGCGAGGGCCGTAACCGCGAGGTGCGCCGTCTGTGGGAGGCGGCCGGCTGCAAGGTGAGCCGTCTCATCCGCATCCGCTACGGCAATGTGACCCTGGGGGCGAGGGTTTTTGCCGGACACTGGCGAGACCTTACCGAGGAGGAGACGGCGGGGCTGCTCGTCCTCGCTGGAATGGAGCGTCCGAGAGCTCAGAAGCGCGCGCCGGGACCGTGGGACGAGGCCCGCCCTCGTCGGGCGCATGACCGCGGGCCGCGCAAGCACCGGGCAGGATCGCGGGGGCAAGCCGATGCCCAGCAGCGTTCGCCGTACCCCCCGAAACGGAAGCCTCGCCCTTGATCGCCGGGCAGCTTTGCTAGAATCCGTACCTTTGCTTCCACGAGCTTCGCCTCAGGATTGCCATGACCGTCCGCACCCGTTTTGCCCCTTCGCCCACCGGCTATCTCCACGTTGGCGGCACCCGCACGGCGCTCTTCTCCTACCTCTTCGCGCGCAAGCACGGGGGCGCGTTCGTCTTGCGCATCGAGGACACGGACCTTGAGCGCTCCGCGCCGGAGTCGGTGAACGCGATCCTCGAAAGCATGGCCTGGCTAGGATTGGAGTACGACGAGGGTCCTTTCTTCCAGACGAAGCGGTTCGACCGTTACAACGCGGTCATAGACGACCTGATGGCCAAGGGACTCGCGTACCGTTGCAACTGCTCGAAGGAGCGGCTGGACGCACTGCGCGACGAGCAGATGGCGAAGAAGACAAAGCCGCGCTATGACGGCCACTGCCGCGGGCTGTCCATCGACCCGGAAGAGCCGCACGTCATCCGTTTCCGTAACCCGAACGACGGCGACGTGCTGGTCGACGACCTGATCCGGGGGAAGGTGCTGATCAGCAATCACGAGCTCGACGACCTAATCATTCGCCGGAGCGACGGCTCGCCCACCTACAATCTCACGGTGGTGGTGGACGACGCCGACATGGAGATCACTCACGTGATCCGCGGCGACGACCATCTGAACAACACACCGCGCCAGATCAATATCTTGCGCGCCCTCGGCCGCGAGCCGCCCCGATACGCGCACGTCCCCATGATCCTGGGCGAAGACGGGGCGCGTTTGTCGAAGCGCCACGGGGCGGTCAGCGTCATTGCTTACCGCGACCAGGGGTTTCTCCCGGAGGCCCTTCTGAATTACCTGGTCCGGCTCGGCTGGTCCCACGGTGATCAGGAGATCTTCTCGCTCGACGACATGATCCAGCTTTTCGACATCGCTCAGGTCAACAAGGCCCCGTCGAGCTTCGACAGGGACAAGCTCCTGTGGCTCAATCAGTATTACTTGCAGCACGCGGATCCCGGACGCATCGCAAGGCTGCTGAGTCCACACATGGGCCGGCTCAATGTGGACCCTGCGGCGGGGCCTGACCTATTGGAGGTTGTTCAGGCCCAGCAGGGAAGGGCAAAGACCCTCGTGGAGCTAGCGGAGATCAGTGCCTTCGCGTACAAGGACTTCGATGCTTACGACGAGCAGGCAGCCAAGAAGCACCTCCGATCGCCTGCGAGGGAGCCCCTGGAGCGGATGCGGGCGGAGCTGGAGATGTTGGCCCTCGAAGACTGGGAGCCCGAGGCATTGGAGCGGACGGTCGAGCGTGTGGCAAGCGAGCTCGGTGTGAAGATGGGCAAGGTCGCCCAGCCGCTGCGTGTCGCCATTGTCGGCAGGGCGGCCTCTCCGGGCATCGATGTGACACTGCGTCTCGCGGGCAAAGATGCAACTCTGCGCCGCATCGACAAGGCCCTTGCCTTTATTCGGGAGCGGGAGACCCAGGGTTGAGGCGCGGGCAGGAGCTGGTTTTTTTCCGGGACAGCAGGCACATCCCGGAGGCGATGTCTACTTGCGCCGCGTTAGCTGCTCGAGCTCCCAGCGCGCAACGACGCGCGAGATTGTGTTCTGGGCCGTCTTGTCAAGATCGAGAAAGCGGCAGCCGACCATTGTCATTCGGGATCGGCGCGGTGTGCTGACGTGACGTATCTCAAGCATACAGGATAGGACTGTCTCTGGACCGAGCAGGATCTCGCAGTCGTGAAAGACGGCACCAAGGCTAATTGCCGCGGGTACTGGATCTCTGAGCCGCAGCCCCACCCCGCCGATAGAGAGATCGCGAAGCTCCGCTTGGATGACTTCCCCTTCAACAGGGACGAGGTGGACCTGTGCGGCGCCCGAGCACTTCGCCCGAAAGTAGCTTCGTTTTTGGTAGCGGCGCACGGTGCTCGGGACCTGCAGCTCATGCAGACCACCGTTCCGGCGGTTCGCCTCCAGAACCACTGTCGTGAAGGACGCATCGACTTCTCTCACCTGGGTCGTTATGCGCAGCCGCATGCCCGCCGTGAAGTGCCGATTTGCATCCAACGGAAGCACTTCGTCGATCACGAAGGTCCGGCGGTCGCCGTCAACACTGACGATGGCGCTGGAGTAACTCGCCCCGCTCGGGAGAGTGCGCACAATGATGGGGGTACGTGCGTCGGCAATTCCCTCCAGCATCGTGACGATGGCCGCTGATTTATCGATGTCCTCGTAGGTCGAGCGCAGGTCCGCTCGGCCTGCAGTGTTGGCGGGGGCAGTCATCGAATGCGCGGCTCCGTGCCCGTTTTCCCGAAGGGCCAAAGGAGGTCAGCGGTCGAGCGGCGGATCTCGGCTGCATGGCCATGGGTCAGTCCGCCTCAATCGCAAACAGTGTAGGCGAAAGTGTCCGGCGATGGAAAAGAGCGTCTTTGACAGAAATCGCCTGAGCTCTTCCGCGTCCAAGGAGAGGCATTGAGGGCCAGTCCTGGTCCGGCAATCGCCGAGGCGACCAGCGTCGTGGCTCAGCCGCAAACTAAGACAGGGGTCGGGTGCGGGGCGGCGGGACCCTCGGCGCCAGGGAGGGCGCCGTGGAGCCCGCATGGGACGTATTTACGGCGTGTCTCGACGGTCCGTACCCGACCCCTGGCCTACAGCTGAGGTATAGCGCCAATCCCCATCGCCGATGCTGGAAAGCCCTCCGAGCTCTCCGGCGGCATCCCGTCCGAGCTCGCGAAGAGGTCGGCTTCTCGCCTTCCGCGAAAGCCGATATGCTGCAATGGCAATATCGCTGCGAGTAATATCCGGTTGTGAGCGCCATCTGAGCCCCCGCTGCCAGGTACAGGGCGGGACGAAAGGGCGTCGCCACTACGATACTTGGCAGCTCCGCCTTGACGTCTCCTACTCACCGAATCGTCGATGTCTCGGAAATTCACCGATGTCCGACAAAGCAGTCCCCGCGAAGACCAACTTCATCCGCCAGATCATCGAGGAGGACCTCGCCAGCGGTAAGCACCGACAGATCGCCACCCGCTTTCCCCCGGAGCCCAATGGCTACCTGCACATCGGTCATGCCAAGTCCATCGTCCTCAACTTCGGGCTCGCCGAAGACTTCGGCGGCACCTGCAACTTGCGCTTCGACGACACCAATCCGCACAAGGAGAACCGCGAGTTCGTCGACGCGATCAAGGGAGACGTCCGCTGGCTGGGGTACGACTGGGAGGACCGGCTCTACTTTGCCTCCGACTACTTCGAGCAGCTCTACCAGTTCGCCGTCGAGCTGATCGAGAAGGGGCTTGCCTACGTCTGCGAGCTCCGCGCCGACGAGGTGCGGGCGTACCGCGGAACGCTCACCGAGCCAGGCAGGGAGAGCCCTTACCGCGGCCGCTCCCCAGAGGAGAATCTGGATCTCTTTCGGCGCATGCGCGCCGGCGAGTTTCCCGACGGCGCCAAGACCCTGCGGGCCAAGATCGACATGGCCGCGCCCAACCTCAATATGCGCGACCCGGTGCTCTACCGCATCCGCCACGGTGTCGTCCACCACCAGACCGGCAGCGAGTGGTGCCTCTATCCCATGTATGACTACACGCATCCAATCTCGGACGCCCTGGAGGGAATCACCCACTCGCTGTGCACGTTGGAGTTCGAGGACCATCGTCCGCTGTACGACTGGGCGGTGAACAACGTCTCCGTACCCTGCAAACCGCGCCAGATCGAGTTCTCACGCCTGAACCTCGAGTACGCCGTGATGAGCAAGCGCAAGCTCACCCAGCTGGTGGATGAGGGCTACGTCGAGGGTTGGGACGACCCACGCATGCCGACCATCGCCGGACTGCGCCGCCGGGGCTATACGCCGGCGGCCATCCGCACGTTTTGCGAGCGCATCGGCGTTACCAAGGCGGAAAATCTCGTCGAGATGGCGATGCTCGAGAACGCCATCCGCGACGACCTGGACCGCGCGGCGCCGCGCGCCATGGCGGTGCTGCATCCCCTTAAGGTGGTGATCGAGAGCTACGGAGAGGGCCAGACTGAACAGCTGACGGCCCCGAATCACCCCAAGGACGAAACCATGGGACGTCGAATGATCCCCTTTGGCCGGGAGCTCTTCATCGACCGCGAGGACTTCGCCGAGGTGCCGCCCAAGGGCTTCAAGCGCCTGACTCCGGGCGGCGAGGTCAGGCTGCGCAACGCCTATGTGGTCCGATGCGACCAGGTCATAAGGGACGAGACGGGCGAGATCGTCGAGCTGCGCTGCAGCCATGATCCGTCTACCCTGGGGAAGAATCCGGAAGGGCGCAAGGTGAAGGGGGTCGTCCATTGGGTTTCAGCCGCACACGCGGCGGTCGCGGAAGTGCGGCTCTACGATCGCCTGTTCCAGGTGCCGGAGCCCGGGGCAGGGAAGGGCGACTTTCTCTCGGACCTCAACCGGGACTCGCTGCGCACCCTGACCAACTGCCGTGTGGAGCCGACGCTGGCCGCGGCCCAGCCGGGGGAGCGCTTTCAGTTCGAGCGGGAGGGATATTTCGTCGTGGACCGGGACTCGGGCCCCGGTCGGCTCGTGTTCAACCGAGCGGTAGGATTGCGGGACACCTGGGCTCGGATTGAGCAGCGACAGGGTTGAACGACGCAATCGCCCGGCTCGAGCCCGGGGCAGCCCTTGCCGAAACGTAGACCGGTAGCGTCATCCCGGCAGGGAGCGCCGGGATCCAGACCCCAGGGATGGGTGCAGGCGTTCTGGCTGGACCTTGCGTGAATTCCCGCGGTTGATGCCATGGCTATTGCTAACCATCTGCAAGTCTTGGGGCTCCATGCGCCTTGGCTGTTCAAGTGCCAAGTTTAAGGTGACTCCTCTGAAAAGATCCTTCGACGTCAGCGCTTCTGATCGTCCATGCCGGCTAATCTGAGTCCCGAGTACAAGGCCGCCGAGGCAGGGCTCCGCCGCGCCCGTGATCCGCAAGACCGGCTGCACTGGCTGCGCGAGATGCTCCGCACCATCCCCAAGCACAAGGGCACGGACCACCTGCAGGCGGACATCAAGACCCGTATCAAACAGCTCACCGACGAGCTGGAAGGTCCGAAGAAAGGGGCCGCCCACGGCGGGCCGGTCACGGTCTTTCGTCCGGAGGGTGCGGCCCAGGTTGCCCTGATCGGGCCGCCGAACACTGGAAAGTCTGCCCTCCACGCCAGGCTCACCGGCTCGCATGCTCAGGTCGGGCCCTACCCTTTCACCACGCAGTATCCGCAGCCCGGGATGCTGCCGCACGAGGATGTCCTGTTTCAGCTGCTCGATCTACCGCCCATCGCCCCGGAACGCCCCATTCCCTGGATAGGCGGAACGCTGCAGCAGACCGATGCCTGCCTGTTGGTGGTGGACCTCGCCGAGCCGGCCTGTGTGGATCAGCTGATGACCCTGCACACCATGTTGCGGGAAAAGCGGGTCTACCTGACCGCGCACTGGGCGGGCGGTGCGCGGGAGGAGCTCGATGACCCGTTCGCGGTGTTGCTGCCCGCCGTCATGCTCGCCAACAAGGCGGATCAGGTCCCGCAGCTCGACGATGAGCTCGCGGTCCTGCGGGAGCTGACCGGTTTCGACTATCCGGTGCTTGCAGTGTCCGCGGAGACAGGCTCAGGTCTGGACACCGTGGGGCCTTGGCTGTTCCGGGAGCTCGGTATCGTGCGCGTCTACACCAAGGCGCCGGGGCATCCTGCGGACAATCACCGCCCATTTGCCTTGCGCTCCGGCGAGACCGTGGCCGACGTGGCCAGCCTTGTGCACAAGGACTTCGCGAACGCGCTCAAGTATGCTCGCCTTTGGCGCGGAGACATCCATGGCCTCCAGGTGGGGCGCGACCACCACGTCGAGGACGGGGACATCCTCGAGCTGCACGCATAGCTTCTCACTGGAAGCGCTTTGGCCGCGACGGAAAATAGGGTCAGCCAGAGCTGCGACCAGCCAGGCTGAATCCGAAGATTTCGTGCGCCTCTTCGTTCTTAGCTTGTCGGTGCATCCGGAGGCGGCAAGGCTTGTCGCAGCAGCTCTGCGCCCATTCCCGGGCGGTGGGTGTTCTCGCTGATGTGCCGCCGCCATGCGCGCGCACCCGGGCGGCCGTTGAAGAGCCCGAGGACGTGCCTGGTCATGGCGCTAAGCGGCTCGCCTTTGGCGTGCTCCCGCTCGGCGTAGCGAACGAACGCCCCCAGCACGTCGTGGCGGGTATGCTTACGTTTGATGTCTCCGAAGATCTCACTGTCCGCCTCCGCTAGCAGCCAGGGGTTCTGGTAGGCTTCGCGCCCGATCATGACGCCGTCCAGACGGGACAATAGAGAACTGGCTTGGTCGAGGCTTGTGATACCGCCGTTGATGACGATAGGCACCGCCCGAAAGTCCCGCTTCAGCTGCTCGACCACTTCATAGCGCAGGGGTGGGATCTCCCGATTCTCCTTGGGACTCAGCCCCTGCAGCCACGCCTTGCGCGCATGGACGATCAGGGCGTCACACCCGGCCGCGGTGACCGCTTCCACGAACCGGCAAAGTGCTTCGTAACTGTCCTGGTGATCGATGCCGATCCGTGTCTTAACTGACACTGGTACGCGCACCGCCTCCTTCATCGCCGCTACGCACTCGGCCACCAGCGCTGGCTCCGCCATCAGACAGGCTCCGAAGCGACCGGATTGGACGCGGTCGGAAGGGCAGCCCACGTTCATGTTGATCTCGTCGTATCCCCGCTCCTCGCCCAGCCTCGCGCAGGCGGCCATCGCCTCCGGTTCGCTGCCTCCGAGCTGGAGCGCGACTGGGTGCTCGATAGGGTCAAAGCGTAGAAAGCGCTCCCGGTCCCCGTGGAGCAGGGCTCCGGTGGTGACCATCTCCGTGTAGAGCAGGGTGCGGCGGGTGATCAGACGCAAGAGGTGCCGGCAGTGCCTATCGGTCCAGTCGAGCATCGGGGCGACGCTGAGCCGACGGTCGAGGCCATGCGCAGCCGTGGCGTACTGTGTCGTTTCGAGACGTTCGCTTTGCATCGCCAGTCTTTAGAAGTTGCGGTGTACCAGCAGACGCAGCCGCCGCACCTCAGCGCGCAAGGCGCATCGGTCATTTTAAGAAAATGGAATGTACCGAAACTATAATATTGGGGTAAGGGGCCGGCTCCGATCGGGGAACCGGTAGCAGGCAAGCCGGGACGACAGCCCGGGATGTTAACGGCATGGTGCGCAGTCTGGCGACGTCTGGATCGTACTTCCGTAACAGGACTTGGTGGGTGTCTTCGCCAGGGTCTGATGTTTGCCTCGCAATCGCACCAGGTAGGGCGAGCGGTGTCGGCCGCAACCCGCCTGTCCCCGTTCAAGCGTCGCGAACGCAAGCCGGGGGACGGTGATCATGACCCGCATTCCTCATCATCACCCCAAACACCGGTCACGACGGCCGGCGTCCTATCACCTCCCGCCGCCTCCTGCGGAGCGACCCCCGCTCGGGTTGGCAGGCAACATCGCCAGGCTCTTCATCGACTCCCCCCTCACGCCGCTCTTGATGCTCGCGACCCTCGTGGTCGGGATGATCGGGCTCTATGTGACGCCACGTCAGGAAGATCCGCAGATCTCGGTGCCCATGATCGACGTCTTCTTCGAATACCCGGGGGCGGCGGCGGACCAGGTTGAGAGCCTCGCCATCCGGCCCTTGGAGCGCATGATGAGCGAGATCCCCGGGATCAAGCACATCTATTCGGCAGCCGAGCGGGAGCGCGGGATGGTCATCGTCCGCTTCGAGGTCGGCGAGCCGCTCGGACCTTCCATCGTCAAGGTCCATGACAAGTTGCAGACCAACATGGACAAGATCCCGCCGGGGGTCTCGATGCCCCTGGTGCAGCCCAAGAGCGTCGACGATGTGCCGGTGGTTACGGCGACCCTGTGGTCGCTGGCGATGGACGACAGCGAGCTGCGAAACCTGGCCTACGACGTCCTGCAGCGGCTGGAAGAGGTGAAGAACACCGGGCCGGGGTTCGTTGTCGGCGGCCGGCGCGAGCAGATCCGCATCGAGGTGCATCCGGAGCGCCTGGCGGGCTATGGCGTCAGTCTGGACCAAGTGGCGGAGACCATCCGCCAGGCCAACAGGGAACGGGGTGCGGGTACCATGGAGGCGGGTGACCGGCTGCTTAACGTGAGCACCGGCGGCTACCTGCGCACCGCCGATGACGTCGCCAATCTGGTGGTCGGCAGCCACTTCGGTATGCCGATCTACGTTCGCGACGTGGCCCGGGTCTTCGAGGGACCGGAGGAGACCACCGAGATGGTCACCTACCACACGGGTCCGGCGGCGCGGGAGGCAGAGCCGCACGCGGACGGCGCCCAGGCGGTGACGGTCGCGATCGCCAAGAAGGAGGGTACCAACGGGGTGACGGTGGCCAACGCGATCCTGGCCAAGCTCGATGGTTTGAAGGGGCGCGTCATCCCGGACAACGTCCAGGTCACGGTGACCCGCAACTACGGCAAGACCGCCAACGACAAGGTCAACGAGCTCTTGTCTGCGCTGCTCGAGGCCGCAGTGGCCGTGAGCATCATCTCTTGGATCACCATTGGCCGGCGACCTGCGCTGGTGGTCATTATCGTCATCCCGCTGGTGATCCTGATCACCATTTGGTCCGCTTGGGCCCTCAATTACACCATCGACCGAGTGAGCCTGTTCGCGCTGATCTTTTCCATCGGAATCCTGGTGGACGATGCCACGGTGGTGACGGAGAACATCTTCCGCCGCTGGTTGTTCGAGGGCCGAACCAGCATCGACGTGGCCGTGGACGCGGTGCGCGAGGTGGGCAACCCTACCATCATCGCGACCTTGACCGTGCTAGCGGCGCTGCTGCCGATGGGCTTCGTAAGCGGCATGATGGGCCCCTACATGCGGCCCATCCCGGTCCTCGGCTCGGTGGCCATGAGCTTCTCCCTGTTCGCGGCCTTCGTGTTCACGCCCTGGTGCTCTTACAAGCTCCGCCCGCGGCTCGAGGCCCTGAAGCGGGCGGAAGAGCGCGAGCATAAGGTTCAGGAGATTATCGGCCGGATTTACCGCCCCATCGTCTCTCCCTTCATCCGCAGCCGTCCGCTCGCCTGGGGACTGTTGGCGACCATCGTCGTGACCTTTCTTCTCGCCTGCTCGATGTTCTACACGAAGGCAGTGACGGTAAAGATGTTGCCCTTCGACAACAAGCCGGAGTTCAACGTGGTGGTTAACCTGCCGGAGGGAACGGCACTTCCGGTAACCGCCAACGTGATGCGGCGTCTCTCTGAAAGCCTGCGGGACGTACCGGAGGTCACTGCCCTACAGGCCTACGTGGGCACCGTTTCCCCCTTCAACTTCAACGGCATGGTGCGCCACTACTACCTGCGCGGAAAGGCGTGGGAGGGCGACATCCAGGTCATGTTGCTCGACAAGGGCGAACGCGAGCGCAGTAGCCACGAGATCGCGAGTGCCGTACGCGACTTGCTCACGCCTATCGCGAAGGACCTCGGCGCCCGTATTGCCGTGGTGGAGATGCCGCCAGGACCGCCGGTCCTGCAAACCGTCGTCGCCGAGCTCTATGGGCCAGACGCTCAGACCCGGCGCCGCGTAGCGAAGGACATGACGGGCATGTTCGAAGAGGTCCCGGACATCGTCGATGTCGACAACTATATGAGTGAGCCTCACGACCGCTGGCGCTTCGATGTGGACACCGAGAAGGCCACGCGCCGCGGTATCACCGTGGACACGATAAACCGCAACCTGGCCATGGCCATGGGCGGCTACCAGCTCGGTGACGTCAAACAGGGTACGGTGTTGGAACCCGTCAACATCGTGGTCGAGCTGCCGCTCGCGCTGCGCGCCTCCACCAGCGCCCTCGGGCACCTGCCGATCCCGACTGCCGACGGCGCGACGGTGCCGCTGGCGGAGCTCGGCCGGTTCGAGAAGGTCCCGGCGGACAACGTCATCTATCACACGGACCTGAGGCCGATGGAGTACGTGGTGGGCGAGATGGCCGGCCGACTCGGTGCGCCCATCTACGGGATGCTGGGTGTTGAGGACATGCTCAAGAGCTACCGGACACCCGACGACGTGACCATGTCCGGCACCCTCACGGGGCCGCCGCTGGACGAGGGCGCGTCAAGCTTCGAGTGGACCGGCGAGTGGACCGTCACCTACGAGACTTTCCGCGACCTGGGTCTTGCCTTCGCGGCAGCGCTCGTATTGATATACATCCTGCTGGTCATCGAGTTCGAGGACTTCCTCATCCCTGCCACCGTGATGCTGCCCATCCCGCTGACCGTCATTGGCATCGTACCGGGTCATTGGCTGCTGGACGCGGAGTTCACCGCGACTTCGATGATCGGCTTCATCGCACTCGCGGGCATCGAGGTGCGCAACTCGATCCTGTTCGTCGACTTCGCCAAGAACGAGATGCACCGCGGACTGCCGATCGAAGAGGCGGTGCTCCGGGCGGGGCAGATCCGCATGCGCCCCATCTGGGTCACCGACCTCACCATGATGGCCGGCGCATCCGCCATCCTGTTCGACCCCATCTTCGAGGGTATGGCCATCTCGTTGCTGTTCGGCGCCATCACCTCGGTGACGCTCACCATGCTTACCCTGCCGTTGCGCTGCATCGCTGCGCGCAGCGCCTTCTGCGAGAGGGCGGCGGAGAGAGAAGGGACACCGTCAGCGGCCGAGAGTGCGGGGTCCATTGAACGGCGGACGTCTCATTCACCTATGCCCGGGGCTCCGTAGCAGCCGAAGGGCGACCCAGAGCTCATGGTGATCGGCCGCGCTTAAGCTCGTGCGATCGGCGGCCAACTCTCGCGGTGAGCCCCGGCCGCGACCGCTGGCGAGGGTCGAGTGGGGCCGCGTTATAGGGCCTTGATGAAGACCTTGGAGTTGCGACGATAGTTGTAGAGCGCTTGCTTCTTCATGGGCAGGTCCGCGAGGCTGGCCGCAACGAAGCCACGCTCGAGAAACCAGTGTGCCGTCTGTGTGGTAAGCACGAAGAGCTGTCCGATCCCACGTTTCCTCGCGATGGACGCCATTTGCTCGAGCAGTTTGTCGCCGCGACCGCGATTGCGGTAGTCGGGATGGACGGCGAGGCAGGCGAGCTCGCCCATCCCGTCCGCCGTGTATGGGTAGAGGGCGGTACAGGCGATGACCATCCCGTCGCGCTCCATGAGGTAGAAGTGGCCGATCTCGGGCTCTAGCCTTTCCCGGGACCGGCGTACCAGTACTCCCCGCTCCTCCAGTGGGCGCAGCAGCTCCAGTATCCCGCCCATGTCGTCGATCCGCGCCGGCCGTAGCTCCTCGTACGGCAGGCCGGTGATGAGGGTGCCGATGCCGTCGCGCGTGAAGAGCTCTCGCAACAGTGCCCCGTCTGTGCGGCGGCTGATCAGATGAACCCGCTGCACTCCCTGTATACAGGCATCCGCTCCGGCGCGCAGAGACTGGGCGACATCTTCGGGCATCGCTGGGGACGCGTTGAGGAGCGCGTCCACGTCGCCGCTTAGCACGTTGGAGACCACGGCGCCGGTTCCGTCGGTCAAGCCGGACTCTTCGAGCAGGAAGATCAGCTTGTCCGCTCCAAGGGCGATGGCGGCGGAGCGGGCGACGTCGGCAGCGCCCAAGTTGAAGACCTCCCCGGTCGGCGAATACCCGATGGGCGGCATGAGGGCAATGGCCCCATCGTCCAGTCTTTGCTGTAGGGACTGGCAGTCGATTCGGCGGACCACCCCTGTGTGCTGGTAATCGATGCCGTCGATTACCCCAAGGGGTTTGGCGGTGACGAAGTTGCCGGAGGCCACCGGAATGCGGACGCCGGCCATCGGCGAGTTGGCGAGTCCGAGCGACAAGAGTGCCTCGATCTCCACACGGACGACGCCTGCCGCCTCCTTCACGCACGCCAATGCCTCGTCATCCGTGATCCTGAGTCCGCTCACGTAGCGCAGCGCGGCACCCCGTTGGGCGAGGCGCTCCTCGATCTGGGGTCGTGCACCATGCACCAGCACGAGACGGATACCGAGACCGTGCAGCAGAGCCAGATCGTGCACGAGATTGGGAAAACGCACGTCCGACACCGCCTCGCCCCCGAAGGCGATGACGAAGGTGCGCCCGCGGTGGGCGTGGACGTAGGGCGTCGCCTGGCGGAACCAGCCGACGAAAGGGTCGGTGGCGGCGGATTGGTGCAGGGGCCTTGATGCCTCACCCATCTATGTGTCCTTTTGGTGGGACCGGGATGTGGAGCGAACACGGCAAGCCGCTCCTTTCGGCCGTTCTCTTCCGCCTCTCTTTCTTGCCCCTGCGGTTACTCGATGCCCAGCTTGTCGAGACGATAACGCAGCGAGCGCAGCGTCATCCCCAGCTTCTTTGCAGCGGCGGTGCGGTTCCAGTGAGTCTCGTCCAGGGCCTTGAGAATCGCCTGCTTCTCTACCTCGCCGAGAAACTCCTCCAGGGGCTGCTCGCTTGTCGGCAAGGAATCTATTGGTGGGGGGCCGTCGCCCTGGGAGAGGTAGAGGTCTTCGGCACCAATGGTCCCGCCGTCACTCAGTGCCACCGCACGCTCCAGGACATTTTCCAACTCGCGCACGTTGCCGGGGAACGGGTGGCGCTGCAGCGCTCTGAGTGCGCCCGTCGCGAGCTGAGGTCTCCGTCCGCCGTTGGGGGCGATGCGGCTGAGTATATGGTCCACCAGCAGAGGGACATCTTCGGGCCGCTCCCGCAACGGCGGCATGCGCAGGCCGATCACGTTGATGCGGTAGAAGAGGTCGCGGCGAAATTCCCCCGCGTTGACGAGGGCATTGAGGTCCTTGTGACTCGCGCTGATGATCCGCGCGTCCACCGCGACTTCGTGCGGCGCCCCGACCGGGCGCACTCTCTTCTCCTGGATGGCGCGCAGCAGCTTTACCTGGACGGAAAGCGGCAGATCTGCTACCTCATCGAGAAAGAGGGTGCCTCCTTCCGCGGCCTGGAATAGCCCCTGCTTGTCACCTACAGCCCCGGTGAAGCTGCCCTTCTTGTGGCCGAACATTTCGCTCTCGACCAGGTCGTGGGGGATGGCGCCGCAATTGACCGGAACGAAGTCCCCGTGTGATCGCGGCCCGAGCTGATGGACGAGTCGGGCCGCCAGCTCCTTGCCCGTCCCGCTTTCGCCGCTGATGAAGACGGGTGCCTGGGTGCGGGCCAGCTTGGAGATCACGCGCCTCAGCTCTTGCATCTGCTGCGAGTCACCCAGTAGTCCTGAGCGGCCGCCGGCTGCTGGCGGCTGTGCGGCGCTGTCGCCGGACGTGCGCAGACGCAGAGCGGCTCCCACGAGCTGTCGCAGAACGTGCAGGTCCACAGGTTTCGGCACGAAATCGAATGCGCCAGCCTTCATAGCGGCCACTGCGGTGTCCATGTTGCCGTGGGCCGTGATCATGGCCACAGGCAGCTCCGGCTTAGTATCGGCAATGTAGCGTACAAGCTCGATTCCACTGCCGTCTGGAAGGCGCATGTCGGTGAGGCAGAGGTCGAAGGCCTCCTTCGCCAGAAGCCGCTTGGCGCTTGCAAGGTCCCCTGCCCCGCGACAGCTGATGTCCATGCGGGCGAGCGTGATCCGGATCAGCTCGATGATGTCCGTCTCGTCGTCGACAACCAGGGCGTGCGCCTTGCTCATAGGGTAACTCTGCGGTCGTTGTCAGGTGGGGAAGTTGAGGCGGAAGCAGCTGCCTTGTTTTTGGCGCGGAATATACTCCAAGTGGATTCCGTTGGTCTCACTCAGCTCCCGCGCAATGTATAGGCCGAGCCCTGTCCCGCTGCTGCTCGTGGTAAAGAAGGGTGCGAAGATCTCGTGCGCCGTTTCCTCATCGATGCCGGGACCGTCGTCCAGCACGTCCAGGATCGCCCTGCCGTGGTTGGCGGCGGCTCCTCGGGCACGCACCTCTATGTGGACTGGGGTACCTGGCCGGCTGGCGTGCTTGAGCGCGTTCTCGCACAGGTTCGCGACTATCTGATGGAGGTGCCTAGCGTCCGCGTGGACCTGGGCGGGCGGGGAGATGTCCATGCGGATTTGCTCCGCAGGAAGCCCGTGAACCTCGCGGAAATCAGCGCACAGCGTTGGGAGCCATGCCTCCAGATCGATAGCCTCCGGACTCGCCTGACCGCGGCGCGAGAGCTGCAGAACGCTCTCCACGGTCTCGTCGATTCGCCCGGTGTTGCGCCTGATGATGTCGAGCAGCCGCAGGTCTTCATTGGCGAGGGTCGGCGATTCCGTGAGGAGCTGCGCCGCGTGGCCCACGGCGCTCAGGGGGTTGCGGATGTTGTGGGCAATGCTCGCAGTGAGGCGGCCCAGCGAGGCGAGCTTGATCTCCTGCGCCTCGCGGATGGCGTCCTGGGCGTCACGCAAGAACATGAGCGCCCCCGATTCTCGGTAGTCTCCCAGGAGGTGGAGGGTGACCTCGAGGGTGGAATCGTGGCCGGAGATCGTGCTGTCCCGGGTGTGGGGTGTTGTCACCTGCGCGGCGAGCCAGCGGGCGAGGGGCGGGGCAACCTTGTTGAGGCTTCCTTCACGAACCGTCCCAGGGACGCCGAGCAGCTGCTTTGCTGCCGCATTCAGGACACGGAGATTGCGCTCGCCGTCGACCACGACGACGCCTGTGTTCATGCTTTGGATGATGAAGTCGTTGAGCTTGGACAGGTCCGCGATGTCGACTTTCCTGCGCGCGGCGACCCGCTCGGTCTCCTGGATACGCCGGTAGAGCACGTGCGCAAGCATGGCCATGGCGAAGAAGGTGATGCCGAGCAGTCCTGCCTGGGTGAAGTTGGCCGGCGGAGCGCTCAGGTAGAGGTACGAATAGGTCTGCTGAGTCATGACGCCAAGGCTGGCGAAAGATGCGAAGAGCAGCGAGAGGCGTCCTTCCATCAGAACGGCGCCGGTAGCCACCGCGATTGCCAACAGCAGACCGAGTCCGCTGTCAATTCCGCCGCTGCCGTGCATGAGGAGGGTAAAGGCGACGACGTCGATGAAGACGGCGATCGGGACTTGTTGCTCCTTTTCGGGCCAGCGAATGTAGGTGGCGAGCACCCCGAACGCGACCAAGATGCTGTACACAATGGCCGTCACTGTGGTCAGGGGGAGAGGCCAGGCCACTGTTGGGGTCGCCCCGGGGGAGGGCATGTAGATGACGGTGAGACCAATCGCGAGCAACAGCCGGTTGACCGCCACCGCCTTCAGCGCTCGCCAGCTGGGATATGAGTCCCGCTCACCGCGAAATGGGGCGGCACCTGCCGCTGCGGAGACGGCGTCGGGTATGCGATTGTGAGGGTTGATCGCCAGCTCCATGGGCACGACGGAGATACGTTTTTGCCAAGCCGGGCGCGATTGGTCAAGAATATCCGCTAGCGCATTATCAAAACTGCGGCGGGCGTCGATGAATCTGCACGAGTTCCAGGCCAAACGGCTCTTTCAACGCTACCAGATCCCGATCCCTAAAGGATCCGTGGCCGCGACCGCAGAGGAGGCGCGGCAGGCCGCTTCGGAGCTCGGCGGCGATCGCTGGGTGGTGAAGGCCCAGGTCCATGCCGGCGGGCGCGGTAAGGCCGGGGGCGTCGTCATGGTAGGCAGTGTCGAGCGGGCGGCGGCGGAGGCTCTGCGCCTTTTGGGCAGCCGCCTAGTGACTCGCCAGAGCGGCATCGAGGGACTGCCTGTCGAGCGGGTGCTGGTGGAAGCACCGACCGGGATTGCCAGCGAGCTCTACTTGGGTCTTCTGGTAGACCGTGAGGCGCACCGCGTGGCGTTCATGGCGTCGGCGGCGGGCGGCATGGATATCGAAGAGGTAGCGGCCAAGACCCCCGAACGCCTTCTGGTGACTCGTGTACATCCCGCGGCCGGACTGCAGGCATGGCAGTGCCGCCGAATCGGATTCGGGCTTGGGCTGCAGGGCGGCCAGATCAAGGCACTCGCGGGCCTCATGGCGGGACTCTACCGCCTGTTCACCGAGTGCGATGCGAGTCTGGTGGAGATCAATCCTCTGGTCGTGACGGATAAAGGCGACCTGATCGCGCTGGACGCCAAGATTAATCTGGACGATAACGCGCTCTACCGCCATCCGGACCTGGACGCCCTGCGCGATCAGACCCAAGAGGACTCGCGCGAGGCCGAGGCCCGCGCTCATGAGCTCAGCTACATCAGTCTGGACGGCAACATCGGCTGCATGGTGAATGGGGCAGGGCTCGCCATGGCCACCATGGACTTGGTCAAGCTACACGGTGGCGAGCCGGCCAACTTCCTGGACGTTGGCGGAGGGACGACCGCTGCGCGGGTAGCCGAGGCCTTCAAGCTCATCCTGTCTGACCCTAAGGTAAAGGCAGTGCTGATCAACATCTTTGGCGGCATTGTTCGCTGCGACCTGATCGCAGAAGGTATCATCGAGGCCGTGCGTGAGGTGCACGTGGCGGTGCCGGTGGTCGCGCGCCTGGAGGGTACCAACGCGGTGCAGGGCCTCGCTATGCTTGCCGCGAGCAACCTTCCCATCGAGACCGCATCCAGCCTGCGCGATGCCGCGGACAAGGTCGTAACGCTCGCTCGGCGTGCCGGTTGACGGAGACAACCATGAGCGTACTGGTCGACAAGAGCACCCGGGTCATCTGCCAGGGCTTTACCGGTAAGCAGGGCACGTTCCACAGCGAGCAGGCCATTGCCTACGGGACCAACCTGGTAGGGGGGGTGACCCCGGGGAAGGGCGGCCAGGCGCATCTGGGCCGGCCGGTTTTCGACACCGTGCACGATGCGGTGCGAGCGACCGGCGCCGATGCCACTATGATCTATGTCCCAGCCGCCTTCGCTGCCGACGCGATCCTGGAGGCAGCGGACGCCGGCACCCGGGTGATCGTGTGCATCACCGAGGGCATCCCGGTGCTCGACATGCTGCGTGTGAAGGCTGCGCTGACGGGGACCGATACCGTCCTCATCGGTCCCAATTGTCCGGGTATCATCACGCCTAGCGAGTGCAAGATCGGAATCATGCCCGGAAGCATCCACACCCCTGGGCGCGTCGGCATCGTCTCGCGGTCGGGCACCCTCACCTACGAAGCGGTGTTTCAGACCACCAACGCGGGTCTGGGACAGAGCACCTGCATTGGCATCGGGGGCGATCCGGTTCAGGGACTCGACTTCGTTGCCTGTCTCGAGCTCTTCGAGCAGGACCCGCAGACCGCCGGGGTGGTGCTGGTAGGCGAGATCGGCGGTGGTGCGGAGGAGGCGGCGGCCGAGTATGTTCAGGCGCACATGACCAAGCCGGTGGTCGCCTATATCGCCGGCGTCACGGCCCCGAGCGGCAAGCGCATGGGGCACGCGGGCGCAATCATCACCGGCGGAAAGGGTACGGCGGAGGGAAAGTACGCTGCCCTGGAGCAGGCTGGGGTGGCTACCGTGCGCTCGCCGGCCGAGATGGGCTCTCGTATGGCGGCGCTCCTCGGGGCCTAGTGGGGATATCCACTCGCCGTCTCGGTCGGAACACCTCGGCGCCGGAGCCTGTCCAACTTTGCGGCCGCGACAACCCGCCAAGAGTCTGGTCTACTGGGCGAACGCCTGAGTGCTCCGGCTAATATTTCTTGGCCGCTGGGGAGGCCCGAGATGAAGCTGCGTATCCTCATCGCGCAACTGGACTTGCTCGTTGGCGATGTGGCCGGCAACCGGGACAAGGTCATCGCCGCCGCCCGGGCGGCTCGCGATGTGCATAAGGCAGACCTGGTGGTATTTCCGGAGCTCACGCTCACCGGATATCCCCCTGAGGACCTTCTGTTGCGCCCTGAGCTCATCGCTCGCGTGGAGTCCGCCCTGGACGCACTCTGCGCCGGGGCGCGGGACGTTGCACTCGTGGTGGGCTATCCCAGGAGCGACCTTGGCGGGCTGTACAACGCGGCGGGTCTGATCGCCGACGGGAGAATCGTCGCCGAATACGCCAAGCAGCGCTTGCCCAACTACAGCGTTTTCGACGAAAAGCGTTATTTTCGCCCCGGATCCGCCCCATGTGTCTACGACTTCAAGGGTGTGCGCATCGGCCTCAGCGTCTGCGAGGACGTCTGGGAGGAGGGTCCGACGCAGCAAGCCGCCGAGGCAGGAGCGCAGCTCCTTATCAACATCAACGCCTCCCCGTACCACACGGGAAAGGCGGCAGAGCGGGAGGCCCTACTGCAGCGGCGCGCGATCGAGCACGGGTTTCCCATCGTCTACGCGAACCTGGTAGGCGGCCAGGATGAGTTGGTGTTCGACGGCGGGTCGTTCGTCGTAGATGCGGGTGGACAGGTGATGCAGCGCGGACCTTTTTTCGAAGAGGCCGAGATCGTCGTGGAAGTCGAGCTCGGCCCGTCCCCGCCGCGGCCGCTGCCGGGAGAGCGGACGCCGATACCGGACGAAGAGGAATCCGTCTATCGGGCCTTGGTGCTGGGCGTGCGCGATTACGTGTGCAAGAACGGTTTCGACGGGGCGGTGGTCGGCCTCTCCGGGGGTATCGACTCGGCACTGACCCTTGCAATCGCCGCCGACGCCCTCGGCGCCCGGAAGGTTTACGCTGTGCTCATGCCTTCACGCTACACGGCGGACATGAGCGTGGAAGATGCCCTCGAGGAAGCTCAGGCGCTGGGGGTGGAGTCCACTGTTATTTCGATCGAGCCTGCCTTTCAAGCCTTCCTCGCGATACTGGAAGACGAGCTTGCGGGTCGTCCGACGGACGTCACGGAAGAGAACATACAGGCTCGCTGCCGTGGCGTCACCCTGATGGCGATTAGCAACAAGAAGAGCCGCATCCTGCTCACGACAGGAAACAAGAGCGAGATGGCTGTGGGTTACGCCACTCTCTATGGCGATATGGCGGGGGGATTCGCGCCCCTCAAAGACGTCCTCAAGACTTTGGTGTACCGTCTGGCCCGACATCGCAACCGTATTTCCCCCGTAATCCCGGAGCGGGTGTTGACACGTGCGCCTTCCGCGGAGCTCCGGGAAGATCAGACCGACCAGCAAAGCCTCCCGCCTTATGAGCTCCTGGATCCGATTCTCAAGCGCTACATCGAGACCGATGAGAGCGTCGCCGAGATCGTGGCAGAGGGCTACCCCGAAGACGAAGTGCGGCGCGTTGCACGGATGGTGGATCGCAACGAGTACAAGCGCCGCCAAGCCCCGCCCGGAGTGCGTATCACGTGCCGGGCGTTCGGCCGCGACCGCCGCTACCCGATCACCAGCGGATTCTGAGGGGTCGATGGGCGCTGGCCGCGCACCGCAGCCTTTATCTATACTTGGCCGATCGGTCACCATTAACGAGGACGGAGCATTTCATGAAGAAGGTGGAAGCCATTATCAAGCCCTTCAAGCTGGATGACGTACGCGAGGCCTTGTCGGCGGCCGGCATCACGGGGATGACCGCCACCGAGGTCAAAGGGTTTGGCCGCCAGAAGGGTCACACGGAGCTCTACCGAGGTGCCGAATATGTCGTGGACTTTCTGCCCAAGGTAAAGATAGAAATTGTGATCGCCGATGATCAGCTCGATGCCTGTGCCGATGCCATCACGTCAGCGGCTCGTACGGGCAAGATCGGAGACGGAAAGATTTTCATCTCCGGCGTGGAGCGCATCATCCGCATCCGGACCGGCGAAGAGGATGCGGCGGCGATCTGAGCGGGCGGCCCGACGCCGGCGCGCGACGGTCAAGCCGGTGCGGTCCTAGTTCTTATCAAGCTCCAGGTAGTTCCAGATCTTGCGGCTCAGGCTGACCTCCTCGGGAGGTTGCTGCTCGGATAGGAAGCGCCCCTCCTTCCTATTGAGGGCCAGTACCCGCTCGGTGTCGGCCGCGAGCTTTTGTTCTCCGAGCTGCTTGTAGGCATCGACCATGACCTCGAGCGCGCTCTCCACGGCACTAGTCCGTTGGAAGTGCTCGACCACGTAGGTGGTCCGGTTGACGGCCGCGATATATGCGCCGCGCTTCATGTAGTAGCGGGCGATATTGACCTCGTTCTTGGCCAAGTTATTGCGCAAATAGATCATGCGTTGGCGGGCGTCTGCCGCATATTTGCTGTCCGGAAACCGGCGCACCAGCTCGGCGAAGTCTTGAAAGGCGTCGAGCGCGGATCCCGGGTCGCGCTGGGACGGATCGGTCGGGATGTAGCGATCGAGGAACCCGACGCTGCGGTTGTAGTTGACGATTCCCTTCAGATAGTACGCATAATCCACATAAGGATTCTGGGGGTAGAGCTTGATGAAGCGGTCCGCGGCGGCAATGGCCGACTCGGGCTCCTCTGCCTTGTAGTAAGCGTACGCGACGTCGAGCTGGGCCTGCATGGCATAGCGCCCGAAGGGGTAGCGTGCGTCGAGCTTTTCGTAGTAATCGATAGCAGTCTTGTAGTTTCCCGAATCGAGCTCGGCCGATGCCTCGGAATACAGCTTATTGGCACTCCACTCCTTCGTCTTGTCTTCCTGAAATCCAAGCCAGGAGCAAGCCGACAGGGAAAGGACCAGGAGAGAGATGAGCGTCGATCGAAACACAGACGTGCAGCGCATTGCCCGAAATTAGGACCCAGAAGTATACACAACGCACATGGCTTTTTCGCTTCTTGTCGGCACGGGCCGGGTTCCCGGTGCCGCCAGCATGGGTGCCGTCGTGAAGTCTCCGGGACCTACGCACGCCATCCCACGCTGGACCCAATCCAGCGCCGAAAAGACGGGGAAACCGCATGAGGACGGTACGTCCTGCATCCGTGTCGCAAGGGCGAGTCCCAATCATCGCAGGGATGGGCGCGATGGTCTCTGATCCTGAGGCGGCGGAGCGGCTGCTGCGGATCAGTCCGAGCATGGCCGGGCGTCGCCTCGATCAGGCCCTCGCTGACATGTTGCCGGAGTTCTCCCGCAGCCGTCTGCAGCAGTGGATCGACTCGGGTCAGGTCCAGCTTGACGGTGCCGCTTGCGCACGCCGCCAGAAGGTGCGGGGCGGGGAGGAGGTCCGTCTGCGTCCGCTCCTGGAGGCTCGTACAGAATGTGCAGCCCAGGCGATCCCCGTCGATGTCGTGTTCGAGGATGAGCACCTCCTGGTCGTGAACAAGCCGGCCGATTTCGTCGTTCATCCGGCCGCGGGCAATCCCGACGGCACGTTGCAAAACGCGCTGCTGCACCACTGGCCCGGGCTCGTCCGGCTGCCGAGGGCCGGAATCGTTCACCGCCTCGACAAGGACACGAGCGGACTGCTGGTGGTGGCGAAGACCCTCAAGGCTCACAGGTCACTGGCCGAGCAGCTCTTGGAACGTAAGGTCCACCGCGAGTACCGCGCCCTGGTGCAGGGGCGCTTGGTGGCAGGCGGCCGCATCGATGCCCCCATCGGTCGACATCCCTCCGAGCGCACCCGTATGGCGGTGGTTCCTGGCGGGCGTCTTGCGGTTACTCACTATCGGGTGCTCGAACGCTTCGCCGCCCACACCCTGCTGGCCGTCAAGCTGGAGACTGGGCGCACCCACCAGATCCGCGTTCACATGGCCTACATCCGCCATCCGCTGGTCGGGGATCAGACTTACGGCGGTCGGCCGCGCCCACCGAAGGATGCGGACCCGGAGCTTACCGCTGGGTTGCGGGCATTCCCGCGCCAATGCCTGCACGCAATTGCCTTGGGGCTGTGCCACCCGGACACGGGGAAGGAGATGCTGTGGGAGATCCCAATGGCGGAGGATCTCGATGCGCTGCTGCAGTTACTTCGGGAGCGGAGTGCCCATGGATCGGATTGAGCCCGACTGGCCGGCGCCGCGCCGGGTGCGCGCGGTCTGCACGACCCGGCAAGGTGGTGCGAGCCGCAGGCCGTTCGCCAGCATGAACCTCGCGGATCACGTGGGAGACGACCGATCCTGCGTGAGGCGCAATCGAAAGACCTTGCGCGAGGAGCTCGGCTTACCCGGAGACCCGCACTGGCTTCGTCAGGTGCACGGATGTGCAGTCGCAGAGGCGGTTGGTGGTCCGCGCGAATGCGAGGCGGACGCGGCGGTGGCCTTTCATGCGGGGGAGGTATGCGCAGTGCTGACCGCCGATTGCCTTCCCCTCCTTTTTTGCGACCAAGCGGGTACACGGGTGGCCGCCGCCCATGCGGGCTGGCGCGGCCTCGCCGCCGGTGTGATCGAGGCTGCTGTGGACGCGATCGGAGCCGCGCCGAGGGATCTCCTCTGTTGGCTCGGTCCCGCTATCGGACCAGATGCCTTCGAGGTGGGCGCAGAGGTGCGAGACCGCTTCGTCTCGGACGCTCCGGGTTCCGCGTCCGCCTTTCGCCCCGCCGCAAACGGCAAGTGGCTCGCAGACCTTTTCGCGCTCGCCCGGCAGCGCTTGACAGCTATCGGGGTCGAACGGGTGTGGGGAGGGAACCTCTGCACCTATTCGGCGCCGTCGCGCTTCTTCTCGTACCGTCGGGACGGCTTAACGGGCCGAATGGCAAGCCTGATCTGGATCGATCCCGTCTCTTGATTTCCTGTTCTACCGTTTGCGCGTAGTATCAGGCACCTGCTACCCAGCACCGAGAGGTGAATCGTGAGAGAGTGGAGCATGCTGACGCTCGTTGGCGAGGACCGTCCCGGTATCGTCGCCAAGGTTGCCCAGGCCTTGTTCCAAGCTGGCTGCAGTCTGGGCGAGGCATCTATGATCCGGCTCGGCGGCAGCTTCACCATCATGATGATGGTGTCGGGCGGAGGCTCGTCGCAGGAAATTGAGGAGGCCGTAGCGCCGGTCGCCGCTGAGCTGGGGCTGCGTCTGCATTTGGACCCCGTCGACGGCGGCCTGCATCGGCATCTGGTGCCGAACGTGCAGGTTCGGGTGACAGGAGCGGACCGTGCAGGCATAGTCGCGCAGGTAACCGGCGCCTTGGCGAACACAGGATTTAACATCCTCGAGCTCGAGTCTGACGTCGCCGGCGATGTCGAGCGTCCTGTCTACATCATGAATATTCAAGGCTACTCGGATGCGACGATCGAGTCGCTTCGACAAGCGGTCTCAGGTCTGGCGACGGGTGGCATTGCAGTGGACGTGGCGCCGGTGGAGACCCTGATCGGATAAGCATGGCGATCCTGGACGTCTTGACCCTTCCCGACGAGCGTCTGCGACAGGTCTCCGAGCCGGTGACGAGGTTTGATGAGGATCTACGGGCATTCATCGATGACTTGGAGGATAGCCGTCGCGCAGGACCCGCGGCCGTCGGTATCGCCGCGCCTCAGGTTGGTCGTTTTCAGCGCGTCGTGATCGTCGACGTTTCGGGAAAGAAGAGCGTTCCGAGTCATGGGCTCATGATCCTTGTGAATCCGGAGATTACTCACTGGGAAGGATTCGAGATCGGCCGCGAAGGCTGCCTGTCCGTGCCTGACTTTACGGGTAACGTGATTCGGGCGACGCGGATACGACTCAGCGCGAGCGACCCTCGGGGCGAGCCGTTGGACTTCGAGATGGAGGGTTTCGAGGCACGTGCGGTGCAGCACGAGCTCGATCATCTGGACGGATTGCTCTTCGTCGATCGCGTGGTCAGTCGACGGACCGATTTGTTTCGCCGCCAGGTCTATCAGAAAGGAGGCGGGCCGGGTTAGGGGTGCTAGGCCGCTGTACTTGTTGCAGCCTGCACGGGCAATCTCGTACCGTCTCGACCTGGGGCAGCCCGCGTCCGCGGCCGACGCGTATCGGCGAAATGGTTGCGGTCGATCAAGACAATCGAGGTCACGGGCTGCCCTTCGGCATTGGGAGTTGTACTAGTATCCGGATGGGAACCATTGGGGTTCCCTGCCGCGACGGGACGATGCACTTGAAAGGGCGCGGTCTTCGCGGAGGCTTCGGGTGGATTTGTTAGCGGCCACCACATGTCCGCAAAACGGATATGCGAAATGAATCCGGGCAGCCTCCAAAGGCAAGAAGTCTGAGGTTGCGGCGAGGGAGGGGTTGACCCCGCTCCGAAACAGGGGCGGTTATAATCAACTGCGAGCGGTGGCGATGGCCACCACATAACATCACCGAAAGAGGACTAATGTCATGGCGCACATCGTAGTCTTGGGTGCTGGCACGGGCGGAATGCCCTGTGCCTATGAGCTCCGCGAGGAGCTCGGGAAGGAGCACAAAGTCACTGTCATTAACGAGCGCGATTACTTCCAGTTCGTCCCCTCCAACCCCTGGCTGGCGGTGGGATGGCGCGACCGCGGTAGTATCACCTTCGATATCCGACCCCATCTGGAGCGCAAGGGCATTGATTTCATTGCCCAGCGGTGCGACAAGATTGACCCGGACAAGAACGAGCTGACCCTCCAGGATGGAGAGGTCGTGGGCTATGACTACCTCGTGATCGCCACCGGGCCCAAGCTTTGCTTCGAAGAGGTAGAGGGTGCCGGTCCTCACGGCGGAAGCACTCACTCGGTATGTACAGTGGATCATGCCGAGAAGGCCTATGCGGACTACCAGGAGTTCCTGGAGGCCCCGGGCCCGGTCATCGTCGGTGCGATGCCCTTCGCGAGCTGTTTCGGCCCGGCCTATGAATACGCCTTCATCCTGGACGCCGATCTGCGCAAGCGCAAGATGCGCGACCGCGTCCCTATGACCTACGTGAGCTCCGAGCCCTACATCGGCCACCTCGGTCTCGGCGGCGTGGGCGATTCCAAGGGCATGCTCGAGAGTGAGCTGCGCAACCACGACATCAAATGGCTAACCAACGCCAAAGTGGTGAAGGTGGAGCCAGGGAAGATGTACGTGGAGCAGTACGATGACTTGGGCCAGAAGGTCAAGGACCATGAGCTCCCATTCAAGTACTCCATGATGCTTCCGTCCTTTAAGGGCGTCGACTGTGTCGCCGGCGTGGAGGGTTTGTGCAATCCGCGCGGTTTCGTCTTCGTGGACGATCACCAGCGTAACCCGAAACACAAGAACATCTATTCCGCGGGCGTCTGTATTGCCATTCCTCCGGTCGAGGCCACGGCCGTGCCGACGGGTGCGCCCAAGACCGGGTACATGATCGAGTCCATGGTCACCGCGATCGTCCACAACATTGCGGACGATCTCGCCGGCAAGGAGGGGACGACGTTGGCGACCTGGAACGCGATCTGTCTCGCGGACATGGGGGATACCGGGGCGGCGTTCGTTGCGCTGCCGCAGATCCCGCCGCGCAATGTGGCCTGGTTCAAGAAAGGCAAGTGGGTACACATGGCCAAGATCGCCTTCGAGAAGTACTTCATCCGCAAGATGAAGAAGGGCACCTCGGAGCCGATCTACGAGAAGTACATCTTGAAGATGCTCGGCATCGGCAAGCTAAAGTAGTCAGCCGAGTGGCGTCCGGCGCCAGCGGGTGTCGGACGCCCATCCTTTCTCAGGTCCTCCCCTGCTGGATTCCCGACACAAGTAGTCCGCTTGCTTCATCCCCGACTCCGAGGGGATGTACTCAATTCAGTCCGCCTTTCCGCATCTCGACCGACGGCGCAGCCCGGGCCGGGACGACGAAAAGCAAAGATACGAACGGTTTACCGCTATGGGGCGCTCCGGGATGGTTCCGTCGCTGCTGGAGAGTGCCTCGAAGATCCACTGCCGCAATCCTAGCCGCGCCTCGTAGATCTAACTTATTGAAATTTCCTGGGCTAACGTCTAAGCTGCAGCGGCTGAGTCGCTTCCCTTGCGGCGCCGTTCGTGCCGCGCGCCTGACCGCAGCGGGTCATAATCTTGTGAGCTGTGTCGCGCCTCACGCGCTTTTTCCGATCCCTGAGAGAAACCGGGGCCGGGTAATATTGTCTGAATCTGGTGCCCTACCTTCTGCGAGCTGCTCGACCATGAGACATCGCTACCTCGTTGTAATTCTCCTCTTTCTCGTCGCGTTTGTTGCCGGTCCTGTCGGTGCGACCTCGCAGGAAGTCTCTCCGTCGGCCCTCGTGCCGTCCCAGCGGCAGGTGAAGACGACCATCGTCATCAACAAGGTCCTCGAGCGCTTCCACTACCGCAAGGTCGCGCTCAATGACCAGTTTGCCCAGCACATCTTCAACACCTATCTCAAGGCGCTGGACCCCAATCGGGCGTTCTTTCTGCAAGGGGACGTGAATCGTTTCGAGCGCGACGTGCACCGGATGGATGAAGGGCTAAAGGAAGGCAACCTGGATACGGCGTTCGAGATCTTTCGTGTCTACCGCCAACGGGTCGACGAACGGGTCGATTACGCCCTGGCCCAGCTCGACAAGGGCTTCGACTTCGATCGCTCCGAGGAATACCAGTTCGACCGGTCCAAGGAGCGTTGGGCGCGCACGCGCGCGCAGCTCGACGACATCTGGCACAAGCGGGTCAAGAACGACTGGCTCAGTCTGCGGCTCGCCAAGAAGGCCGACGGCGATATTCGCGAGACGCTGGAAAAGCGCTACGAAGGGCTTGCCCGGCGTGTCCATCAGTTCGGCAGCGACGACGTGTTCCAGGCGTTCATCAATGCCTACACCGAGAGCCTCGAGCCGCACACGAGCTATATGTCCCCGAGCACCTCGGAGAACTTCGACATCAGTATGCGCTTATCACTGGAGGGCATAGGTGCGGTACTGCGCGGCGACAACGAATACACGGTGGTGCAGCGAACGATTCCTGGAGGTCCCGCGCAGCAGTCCGGGCAGATACATAGCGGCGACCGGATCGTGGGTGTCGCCCAGGGGTTGGACGGTGCCATGGAGGATGTGGTCGGCTGGCGTCTGCAGGACGTCGTCGACCTGATCCGTGGCCCGAAGGGGTCCGTGGTGCGCCTGCAGATCCTCCCCGGCTCGTCCGGCTCCAACGGAAAGACTAGGCAGATATCCCTCGTCCGCAATGAGATCAAGCTCGAGGACCAGGCTGCCAAGAGCTATGTGATCCAGGGGGACGGAGAGGACTTTGGCACCCGGGTCGGGGTTATCGAGATCCCTGCTTTCTACCGCGACTTCCGCGCCGAGTCGGAGGGCAAGCGCAACTTCCGCAGCACAACACGCGATGTGCGTGAGCTGC
This sequence comes from uncultured Gammaproteobacteria bacterium, assembly GCA_963824085.1. Lineage (GTDB taxonomy): Bacteria > Pseudomonadota > Gammaproteobacteria > Chromatiales > Chromatiaceae > JARRNE01. Next base: position 87,224 of record CAWGNT010000021.1, on the reverse strand, counting down.
TGGTGGGGCTCAAGGCCAAGGGCGTCGACGGGATAGTGATCGACCTGCGCGGCAATGGCGGCGGTTCCCTAACGGAGGCTACTGCGCTCACGGGACTCTTTATCGACACCGGCCCGGTCGTTCAGGTGAAGGACTCCTTCGGCAAGGTCGAGGTGGAGACCGATCCGGAGCCGGGAGTCGTCTACCGGGGGCCCCTGGCGGTATTGGTCGACCGCAACAGTGCCTCGGCGTCCGAGATCTTCGCCGCCGCGATGCAAGACTACGGTCGCGGGCTGATCATCGGCGAGCCGACGTTCGGAAAGGGCACAGTTCAGACCCTCATAGACCTCAACCGTTATATCCCGGGAAACAAGGACGATCTTGGCCGCTTGCGCCTGACTATGGCCGAGTTCTTCCGGGTTAGCGGGGGCAGTACCCAGCTGCGCGGTGTCGTGCCCGACATCGAGTTCCCGATCCCAGGCGACACATCCGATCATGGTGAGCGCTCGCTCGACAACCCGTTGCCGTGGGCACGCATCCGTCCGGCGAGGTACCGCGCCGAGTCGGAGATGGACGCCGGTGGCCTCGATACACTGCGCCAGCGTTCGCTCGCACGCATCAAGCACGACCCTGGTTTCGCCATGCTCATCGCTCGGGGGAACGTCCTCAAAGAGCTGAGCGACGAAAAGGTCGTCTCTCTCCGCGAGAAGGATCGAGTGATGGAATCGGAACGCCGGGAAAGGGTGCTGAAGGACCAGCGCGACCAGTACCTAAGGTCTCAGGGCATCACGCCGGTCGACGAGGAGGATGAGCAGGTCGACGAGGACGCCCTGGAGAAGCAGCAAGAGGTGATCTCCCGCATCCAGGTCAAGGAGGCGGCACGCATACTGGTCGATGCCGCACGTGAGCAAGAAGCCGAGCGGGTACGAGCGGCGATGCGCAACTAAAGGGGTTCTGCCCGTCGGGCGCGGCGCTCTCATGCGGTGGGTCGCCCCGAGGACGGCTCCACTCGCGGAATCGCCCCCAGCATTTGTGTAGGTGATTAGCCCTGAAACTCAGCCGGAACACTTTGTACTCCATCCATGGGGCCTAGATCCCGGCACTCCCTGCCGGGATGACACCCAGGCACGGATCAACGGCGTCGTTCCGGCAGAGCCTGCCCCGGACTTGATCCGGGGGAATGCCGGAAACCAGGTGCCATGGACGGCGAGCAGCGTCGTGACAAAGCAGGCCCTTTGTCGTGGCTGAGGAATAGGGCTAATCATCTTTGTGTAAGCCTCCCCTGAGGCATGATCTTCCCTCTCTCCCCACGTTTGCCGAGTGAGGCGAGCGGCAGTTGGCCGGTCGCCAAATCGGGGCGAGGGAGCTCTCCCCGAGATGCGTCGGGGGAAACCTGGGTTCGGGGAACGCTCGCTCCGTGAATGCAGCACATTGGACATACCCAGAAAGGCTCTCGCGCTTGGTGCGGACCGGTACCGGCGGGACCTTGAAGGACAACCTGGTGGGACTCGAGAAAGAGAGCCTGCGCGTCTCACAGACTGGTACCGTCGTCGCCACCCCGCATCCGCCAGCCCTCGGCTCCGCCCTGACGCACCCGTACATCACTACGGACTTCTCCGAGGCCCTGCTAGAGCTGATCACCCCCCCGAGCGCACGAACCGAGGATGCCTTGGGGTTCTTAGAGGACCTGCATACCTTCGTCTACCGGCATCTCGACAACGACCTGTTGTGGGCAACGAGCATGCCCTGCGTGCTCGAAGGCGCGCGCAGCATCCCCCTCGCACGCTACGGAACATCCAACGCCGCCCAGATGAAGACCGTGTACCGCCGGGGGCTGGGGAACCGCTACGGACGCGTCATGCAGGTGATCGCAGGTACTCATTACAACTACTCGTTCTCGGACGATTTCTGGCCCCTGTATCGGGAGCTGGAGCAGGATGAGGGTGACCCCGAGCATTTCCGGTCGGAATCCTACATGGGTCTGATCCGAAACCTGCAGCGTTACGGTTGGCTGATTCCCTATTTGTTCGGCGCGTCGCCGGCGGTCTGCAAGTCATTCGTGCAGGGTCGGCAAACGGATCTGCAGGAATTCGATCGGTCGACCTATTTCTATCCCTATGGCACGTCACTGCGCATGGGAGATATTGGGTACCAGAATCGCCAGACCGAAGGGACGGGGATGAAGGCGGTCTACGACAGTCTGGACGCCTACGTTCGCAGCCTCACGTGGGCTATCGAAACGCCGTGCCCGGAGTACGAGACGATCGGCATCAAGGTCGGCGATCGCTACGAGCAGTTGAATGCCAACGTGCTGCAGATCGAGAACGAGTACTACAGCACTGTCAGACCGAAGCAGATCACAGCCTGGATGGAAAAGCCGACATTGGCACTCCGCAGGCGCGGGGTCCGCTACGTCGAGGTGCGCTCCCTGGACGTCAACGCCTTCCATCCCCTGGGCATTGCGGACGAGCAGCTACGCTTTATGGAGGTGCTCATGCTCTTTTGCCTGCTGGCGGAGAGTCCTCGAATCGATGCCAGGGAGCGGCGAGCGATCGACCGCAATCAGCTGTTGGCCGCACATCGAGGACGAGATCCAGTCTTGGAGCTTGAGCGCGATGGTCGGGGCGTTGCTCTGCGGGCCTGGGCCGGGGAGCTTCTCGATGTCATGGAGCCGGCGGCAGAGCTGTTGGACGACAAGAGCGGCGGACCATTCGCCGCAAGCCTCAGCCGACAGCGAGAGAAGGTGCGTGATCCGGAGCGCACCCCATCGGCACGCATGCTCGCCGAGATGCGGTCGAACGGCGAAGGCTTCTACCATTTTGCGCGGCGCGTATCGGAGCAGCATCGAGACTACTTCCGCGGACTCGCCCTCAAGCCCGAGCGTGAGGCCGAGTTTCACCGGTTGGCACTGGAGTCGCAGCAGCGCCAGCGCGAGATCGAGGCGGCGGACGACGTGAGCTTTGATGAGTTTCTCGCCCGCTATTTCGCTCAGGGTGAGATTCAGAGTGAGGAAGTTGAGACGGCGGCCGCCTCCGCTCACTAGCGAGGCGTCGCCTTAGATCGAGCAACAGGATGAGTCGCTCCCGCTGGAGGTGTCCGGCAGCATGGAGGCTGCCGTCAAGCCTTCTATGGACGTATTCACGGCGCTCCCCGGCGGGAGCTGCCCGTCCCCGAAAAAACGAATAACCCAAATCGGAGCGGCATTTCTACCGCGAGCCGCCGTCCGATATCTTCCGCAGGACCCGGTCCATTGCGCGCGACGACAGAAAGCGCCGCAGCCCGCCCAGGAGATACGTTGGGAAGGTCACGTAATAGCGGGGCCGAGGCCGCGGGCTCTCCAGTGCGTGGACGAGTTTTCGCAGCACGGCCTCTGGCGGCAGGGTAAAGGGCGCGGCTGGTCCCTCTTTGACCAGGCGGGCCTCCAGGGTGCGATAGGTCTCCCGGTGAACGCTGGCAGCGGCGTTGATATTCTGCCTCCAGCGCTCAAGTGCGTTCGCTCGAAACCGACTCACGATCGGTCCCGGCTCGATTAGGGAGACGTGGATGCCGCTGCCCGCGAGCTCCATGCGCAGGGTATCGGCTAGCCCCTCCAGGGCGAATTTGCTGGCCACATAGGCCCCGCGCAAGGGCAGGGAAACCAGACCAAGAACCGAGCTATTGTGGATGATTCGCCCATGACCCTGCCGGCGCATCACGGGAATGACCCGACAGTTCAGATCGTGCCAACCGAGCAGGTTTGTCTCGAGCTGGGCGCGCAGCACCTCGCGCGTCAGGTCCTCCACTGCGCCGGGCTGGCCGTAAGCTCCGTTGTTGAACAGGGCGTAAAGCCGGCCGTCGGTGCGCTCAAGAGTCTCTTCGACTGCGTTGCGAATCCCCAGCGTGTCGTCCAGATCCAGCCGTACGGCCTCCAGACCCTCTGCAGTGAGGCGTGCGACGTCGTCTTCTTTGCGAGCGGAGGCGATAACCCGATACCCCCGTTGCTTGAGGCCGTGTGCACAGGCGTAGCCAATGCCGCTGGAACATCCGGTAATAAGGACGGGTCCGTCCCGCATGGTCATGGGGTCATCTCCTGCGCGGGCCGCCGCGGCCGGTGTCGGTGTCGTCCGATACGAGATGTGCCATCGATCGCGGATGTCGGCAGCTTCTGATCGCCGTGGTAAGTTGAATTCTGCTGTCGGAACCCCATCATTCCCTCGTTATCCGAATGGTGATTGTCCAGGAGCCATCATGCCGATTTACGAATATCGTTGCGAGAGCTGCGGCCATGAGATGGACGCATTGCAGAAGGTCAGCGATGCGCCTCTGGTGGACTGCCCGGAGTGCGGGCAACCGGCCTTGAAGAAGCTGATTTCCGCTGCTGCATTTCGCCTGAAAGGCAGCGGTTGGTACGAGACCGACTTCAAGCAGAGTAATCGTAAGAACCTACACGAGAGCGGGGACAAAAAGGAAGGCGGTGCCAACTCGGGCGAGACGAAGGAGAAACCCGGGGGTAAGACCAAGCCGAAGGCGGGAGGCGACAGCACCACCTCGTCAAAGCCCGCGACTGCCAGCGGCTGAAGCCCGGCCGCGCGCTTGCGCCGATCCCGGGCGGTCAGTATCTTCTAGCCTTTTTCGCGGCCGGCCTCTGGCGAGGCTCGGCCTTCTTCCATGAGTGGGGCTCGGGCGTATGCGCAGCAATTATTGCGGGGAGCTGAACGGTGCCCATGTCGGACAGGAGGTCTTGCTGTGCGGCTGGGTGCACCGTCGGCGGGACCATGGCGGCGTCATCTTCGTCGACCTGCGCGATCGGGGCGGTTTGGTGCAAGTCGTGTTCGATCCGGATCGGCCGGAGACCTTCGAGCTGGCCGAGCAGATTCGGGGCGAGTATGTCCTGCGCGTGAAGGGCCGTGTTCGTCCCCGGCCGGAGGGCACCGAGAACGAGGACCTCCCCACCGGCGCCGTCGAGGTGCTGGCACTGGAGCTGGAGGTCCTGAATACGTCCGACACACCACCGATCCAGCTCGATGCCCACGGTAACGACGTCTCGGAGGAGGTACGCCTGCGCTATCGGTACGTCGATTTGCGCCGCCCCGAGATGCAGGACCGCCTGAGGACCCGCAGCCGCATCACGCAGGGTCTGCGTAAGTACCTGGATGCACACGGCTTCCTGGACGTCGAGACGCCGATTCTCACCCGATCCACACCGGAGGGAGCGCGGGACTATCTGGTGCCGAGCCGCACTCACCCGGGTCAGTTCTTTGCACTGCCCCAGTCCCCTCAGCTCTTCAAGCAGCTCCTAATGATGTCGGGCATGGATCGCTACTATCAGATCGCCCGCTGCTTCCGGGACGAAGACCTGCGTGCCGATCGCCAGCCCGAGTTTACCCAGCTCGACGTCGAGGTCTCCTTCATGACCGAGAACGAGCTGATGGGGCTCATGGAGGAGATGATACGGGTCCTGTTTCGCGACATCCTCAAGACCGAGCTCCCCGATCCCTTCCCGCGCCTCACCTATCAGGAGGCCGTGCGCCGCTTCGGTTCCGACCGACCCGACCTGCGGGTCCCGCTCGAGCTGGTGGATGTCGCTGACCTCATGCAGGAGGTCGACTTCAAGGTCTTCGCCGGGCCGGCAAAGGATCCGGAAGGTCGCGTGGTCGCTTTGCGTTTGCCCAACGGCGGCGAGCTGAGCCGCAAGGAGATCGACGACTACACAAAGTTCGTCGGCATTTATGGGGCCAAGGGTCTGGCGTACGTGAAGGTCAACGAATGGACCGCCAAGGGCCGCGAGGGTCTGCAGTCTCCGATCCTCAAGTTCCTGCCGGACGCGGCAGTGGATGGCATCATGTCTCGCACCGGGGCCGCGGACGGGGACCTTATCTTCTTCGGTGCGGACAAGGCGACCGTCGTCAACGAGTCGCTTGGGGCGCTGCGCGTAAGGCTGGGCCAAGACCGTGGTCTCATGGCCGACGGTTGGCGGCCGCTCTGGGTGGTGGATTTCCCTATGTTCGAGCGGGACCCGCACACGGGACGCTGGGTGGCGCTGCATCACCCCTTTACCGCGCCGAAAGAGGACCAGCTCGACTTGCTGGAGACCGATCCGCGCACCTGCCAGTCTCGGGCCTACGACATGGTGCTGAACGGAACCGAGATCGGTGGCGGCTCCATCCGTATCCATCGGGAGGCGGTGCAGCGTCGCGTCTTCCGGCTCCTGAATATCAGCGACGAGCAGGCGGAGGACCGCTTCGGCTTCTTACTGCGCGCACTCAAGTACGGCTGCCCACCCCACGGGGGGATCGCCTTCGGCCTCGATCGACTGGTCATGCTCATGACCGGCGCGAGCTCTATCCGCGACGTGATGGCCTTCCCCAAGACCCAGACGGCCGCTTGTCCCTTGACCTCCGCGCCTTCGGCGGTCGACGAGGCGCAGCTCAACGAGCTTGCGTTGCGGATTCGCGCGCGCCCTTGAGCCGCCAAATCCCCCTCGCGTGGGCCAAACGGAACAGCGCGGCGCAAGTCTCGCCGTTTCCCGTCAAATGACCGCAATCTCGTTGTCCGACGGCCCGAGCGGTGGACCTGGCGATTCGTCTCCGAGGACGGCGGTCGAGGGCGGCACACCGTCGGGGATCCGGCACCACAAGCGCCCGGAGTCGGTGCTTGTGGTCGTGTATACGAGGGGAGGGGAGTTTCTGATGCTGCGCCGCACCTGGCCCCCGGATTTCTGGCAGTCTATCACTGGGAGCCTGAAGGAAGGCGAGTCCGCCCGGCATGCTGCGGTTCGTGAGGTCGGCGAAGAGAGCGGCCTGGAGGTGTCGCCGTTGGCGCTCGTCGACATGCGGCACACCGAGCGTTTCCCGATCCCGCCTGCGTGGCGCGCCCGCTATGCCCCGGGGGCTCACTACAACCGGGAGCACTGGTTCGCTCTATGCATCTCCGGGCACCGGTCGATCCGCCTGAATCCCACGGAGCACCTGGAGTCGCGGTGGCTGTTCGCCTCTCGAGCCGCCGCAATCGCTACATCATGGACCAACCGCAAGGCCATTCAGATCATAGCGGCGCTTTCATTGGCTTGGGGTTGAGCGGAAACGCGCCGCCTGGCCTGTTGGAACCGCGGAGACGCAGAGTACGCAGAGAGAGCAGTTGAACCCGAGAAGAGCAGTTCACCGCGAAGGACACGAAGAAGAAAATGAATCGAATCAAAACAATGATGCCCGCCGCACCAAGCGGGTCGGTGACTGCTACGCCGGGCCTGGGTTAGACATGTTCTCTCAGCGAGTAACTTCTCTGCACCCTCGGCGTCCCCGCGGTTAATCAGCTCCTTCTGAGGTCAGACAAGGTCCGGTGTGGCCGGTGCCGTAGGCGAGGTGGGAACGATCCCGATTTCGTCCCCGTCATGAAGCCTGGTGAAGCCTTCACTGAACTGCTTGTTGACCGTGACCCGCACACGTCCCTTCTCGAAGAGCACCGCCGCACCCATCTTGCGGTGGCCGAGCCACAATAGGAGAGAGTCGACGTCCGGAACATTTCCCGGAACGACCACCTGCTCTGCCTCCTTGCGCATCTTTTTGGCAAGCCAAGAGAAGTAGAGAAGCCTGACTCTCTTTTCCCCTTGCTCCGGCTCTTGGCGCCGATACCCCATTCGCTCGAGCCGTGCCAAGTACCACTTCCAGTTTGCCTCCTGGTTGGCGCCGAGGTCGTACAGGGTGTCCCAGGAGTAGATTCCGGTGTCGTGGCCGTCGTCGAAGACGATGCGGACGGCATATTGACCCTGGGGCTCGAGGCGCTCGATGTTGACGCCTTCCGTGCCTGTCACAGGGCGTCCCGACGTGCGCACCTCCGCCGCCTTGGAAAAGACGCGCAGGTATTCGCAAGGCAGCTCGAAGCTACTCCCATCGTCGAACGTGATGGAGAGAATTCTGGACTTGGCATGCAGATTGATCTCGGTAGGGACGCGGCGGATGGCCTGCTCGCTCATGGCGCTAGGATTCGCTCTGGTACTTGGGGGAAGGGCAGCGACAGCCGCCGCCAGCATCCAAACATGGGAGCAGGCGGGGAAATCTCAACCGACCGCCGGGCCGCCTTCCTCAGGTGCCTTGGATGCGGTCGTAATAACGCGCGCGGTAGAGGAGCCGTGGACACTCGCCGTCCTCGAACGCGCTGCGGGTGTGGAGCACGTTGTTGCTGATCAGGCCCCAGCCCGCCTCCAAGCGACCCTGGAAGTGCCATTGGGCCTTCCGGTACAGCACAGACCGGAGAAAGCCCACCGCCTCCAGGGTCGTGGGGTCGTCGCGCCAACGGACGTTGCGCTTCCGATCCGTGTAGCGCATGTGAAGGTGCCCGTCGGCGTGTACCGAGAACACGGGTCCGGGACGGTCCGGGTGCAGCTCCTCGCCCTCGGCGCGGCTTGCGGGAATGGTCATCGCTTCGGGATGCATCAGTGCCTGCACGTAGGCCGGGTTCTCATCGCGGACGAGAATGTACGCCAGCTCGTGGTCCAACAGCCCGTTCTCGCCGCCAATCTCCGCCGGATGGACGCAGTGAAGGAGCAGGCCGTGGATCTGGCGGTCCGGTGCGTTGTAATAGCCGTCCGTATGCCAAGCGATGGGCCGGTTGCTGTAAGGGATGTAGCCCCGGTGCAGGGCGTCTGATTGAACCTTGAGCGAGGTGATGGCGTCGTCGTCGGCGCCCCGGTTGTGGTCGAGCCTGGTCAACCCGAGCTGTTCGCCCAGGGCGCGCACGATCTCCTTGTCCGGGTCGTCGCCGATGCCGCTCGCATAGATCGCCATACTGGCACGCCGACACCGGTCAAGGATGGCCGCTTGCTCGGCTGAGGAGAGCCGGCGCGGGTCTCGGATCTCGACCAGGAGGTCGGTAAGAGATGCCGGATAATGGGCGAGCCTTTCGTCGCGCCAACGGAGATAGTCGTCATCTCGCGCCAAGTCGAAAGGCGAGTGGAACGTTGCATTCATGAGGAAACCGCCTGCGAGTCAATTTGCGCGTACACTCGGTGGCCGGCTGGAGACTCAAGGCATCGAGCGTCGCGCGAGGTGATTAACACGAGAGCTCAGCTGGTGAGCCAGGGTTGAGCGTCGCGCGAGGTCGTTAGCACGATAACTCTACCCCGCGGAGCCAGGGTCGGGTACGCGTCCGTCCCGAAATCCTCCGGGATTATCTGATTGGCGAGCTGCCGGCGCTGGAGGTCTGGTGCTTAACGGCTGCAGGGTGGACTTCTCCAGTGTACCAGTTGCCGTGGTCGCCGCTCTGTGCGGCCACTCCTGACGATCACGGCAAGCCGCGCCGTCTGTTTTGACTATGCCGATGCGGCGCACCAAGCAGCCCCAGGAAAAGCGCCAGACACAGCAGTAATGTTGCCAGCCTGGGGGATGAAAGGAGGTTGTCGGTGAGGCCAAGGAGTAGTACCCCCGCCAAGCTGCCCACAATCGCCGCTGCTGCGTCCGGGGCGCGCCGCCTAGCTAGCTCCAGGGACGCGAGTGCGCCACCTAATAGCAAGGTCAGCGCTACTAGCCCCAGCAATCCCTGTTCGAACAGGATACCCACATACATGTTTTTCGCTTGGTAGGCGGTGTGGTGCTGCGACTCAAAGACCCACCAGTCGTGGCCGGCGGAAAAATCTCCGTTGCGAATAAGGTCATGTCCCGATTCATCGGAGAGTGCTACGTCATCCAGATCGACCACCGTCCCGTCCCCCCAGTTATAGAAGAACAGCATAGTGGCGCGGCGCGACAGCCAGGAGCCTGCGCCCAAGTGGCCACTATCGAAGGACGTCTCGTAGTCGCGCCATTTGGGGGTAAAGTTCGGTAGCCCTGTGAGTTCGATCCCTCCGTTCGAATAGAGGATTGATTTCTCGTGCACCTGAAATGATAAACGCCCGCCCTGGCGCGAGCGAGCCCTGAAACGAAGCCTGTACTGCCGATTGGGCATGATTGCAACCCATTGGCCCACCAGGTGTAAGCTCTCCTCCTGTCGCTCGCCAGGGTGTCCGCCGATGCTGCGCAAGTAGCTGTCTCCACCCTCCTGCACAATTAGCTGTCGGGTTGGGCGGGTTCCGAAAGGGTTACGCTCGTAGTACAACCGCGGAAAGCTGCCAAGACCCATGCCGATGCCAAGTGGGATCGGCCCTTGATCCATCATCGCCAAGGTCTCTTCAACGATCGCAAGCCGTCCCCGCAGGTCCGTCGGTATGGTGCTGAGGCGCTGGCGGGTGAAGCTGCCGCCGGCAAAATCGAAGAGTAGCGATGCGAACGCAACGACAAGCCCGACGGTGAGTCCGAACACCGCTCCGCGTGGCATTCCGTTCGATCGCGGGGCGCTGCGACGCAACAGCAGCAGCATTGTGACCGTAATGCCAAGCGCGGAGCCTGCCCAAGCAGACCGGGCGAAGGAGACGAGCAGTGCGTATACAGCTGCCGCTACCACTACCCCTGTAACGACCCGCAACCACAAGCGCGGGGCGCGCAGCATCAGCACAAGCGCGGCGGGTAGCGCCATCACCAAAAAGGCGCCAAGGTGCCCCCCGCCAACATGCATGGATGCGAACGGACCAACGACGCGGAAGTTCCGGTCGAAGTTCCATAGCCCAGTGTAGCGCCAGCGCTGGAGGATAACGACCGCGGCCACTAGTGCGAGCGCCACGGTCATGCCTCGCAGCAGATACCGACCAGCCCGGTCCGGTTCCGCCGCGGCCTCTCGGAGGGCCCCCAGCAACAGCCAGGGCCACAGCATGCCTTTTAGGACGCGTAGGGCGTTGTAGGAATCGAGGTAGTCGCTGAACGAATTTGGCGATGGCGGCGCCCACGGCCAAAGGGCCACCGCTGTCCCCATGGCCAGGGAGGCTAGCCACAGCGTGAGACCCCACCGAACTGGAACGGTCATCGTCAGCGGGACGCCCGCGGCGGTCGGGTCGCGCCAAAGGTGGACAGCAACGGTGGCGGCGAGGAAAAGGTCCGGGACCTGGATGAACAGGCGTCCCGTCCAGGAGGAGAAATCAATAACTGCCAATAGGCTGGGCAACAGTAGCAGCCACAGCAGGGGTGCGCGAAAGCAGATCCAGACGTAGCTTCCGAGGATTCCCAGCAGCAGTACAGGGTAGCCAGGATACTCCCAAACCATGAAGACGCACAGCGCCAACAATAACAAGCTGGCGCCCCGATGCGCCCAGTGCCGGTAGTCACCCATGGTCTCGTCTGCCGGCCCCAGGCCCCGCCGCCAGTCGCCTTGAGGATACCAACCCGCGCGGTCGTCCCCCAGCATAGGCCGGGAGCGGAAAGCGACGTGCCGGCACCCGGGGCAGAAGCCAATGCGCTACTGTGATGACCGACACCCCGGCAGCATACGCTGCGGTCCAGCGCAACAGGAGTTCGTGTTCGCTGGCGTAGCGGTCGCGACCAGCCGAGAGCAGGAAGGAGATGGCCTCTGGCGTCAGGGCCTGACGCAGCAGCCACCAGCTGGCCAGCCAAAGCAGCGGTGTCGTCAGCACCACCACCACCACGTTGCGCCGACCCTGCTGCACCGCCCTGGCGATCATCACTCCGTGCAGGGCCACCCCCCCGGGCAGCAGCCACAACGAGACCAGGGCAAACACGGAGCCTGAGTCAGCAACGAGTTCGCGAATGTTGTCGGTCGCGGCGGCGTCTATCACTCCCCACTTGCCGAGCAGGAATACGGGTAGTGCCAGCAACAGGCCGGCGAGGAACTGTCCTGTGCCGAAAGCTGCGTTGAGCCGCGCAGCTCCCTCGAACCACAGGTCCCAGAGGTAGATCCAAAGCAAAGGGGTGCAGAAAGCCAGGTACCGCAGGAACAGCTCCCAGTCGCCGGGCCAGTGCAGTATTGGAGCCCCTAAAATGTCCCATAGGCTTTCCGCCGACACCGAGTAACGCAGCAATATCCAGGAAGGGACGGCTAGCGCTAGGAACAACACCTGGCTGTAGCAAGTGCAGCGCCGGGCAGAGGATGGTTGCACGTGCGAGGAGGCTCGGTGCACCGAAGCTCCACAGCAGAAACATAGCGAACAGGGGCAGGCTAAGGAAAAGGGCACGAGTCGCAAACAACTCCCGCACATTGTATGGGACGCCTGGCAGGTGCACGACCACGCCCAGTACGAGGGAGATGGAGGCGATGGCCAGCGCAACACTGACGGCTAGCCGCGGGATAGCCGTCTGACTGGCTTGGAGCTGCGGAGATAGCCGTCGCAAGCAGAGCGGGCCAGCGGGCTGCTGGGGCGTCGCTGGTGGTCGCGCGGGTCCATCCTCAGCTAACCAGTCTCTTGGGTCTGCGGGGGCCGGGACATCGGCATGGCCGTATCGCGCCGCGGCCACGACAGCCGCAACGAGTGCGAGAATGGATGACAATCGCACCGCACCACGGGTAAGCAGAACGCGCAACAGTTCAGCCGCGACCAACCCAAGTCCCATTGCGGGCGCGGCTCGCGACAGGAAACGATGCCGCGGCATCATGCTTGCCGACAGGACTGCGGCAGTAAGGACTGGGAAGTAGTGTTCTACGAGGAGGATCAGCCCAACGAGCCAACTGCCGTTGAGCAGTGCCCCGTCTCCGATGAAACGGGTGTCACCGAAGCGGATGCCAGCGGTGGGTGCCAGCCCCCACGCCTTGAGGCAAAAGGCGACGGCCAAGCCGGACAACACCGCCGCATCGAGCCAGTGCCAGCGGCGCAACAGCGGCCAAGCCAGCAACGCCAGCACTCCTCCGAGCATCTCGTCCCGACGCCAGCCCGCGCCATGGCGCTAGCAGGGGCCCAAGGCAGGTTATCGCCAGAAGGAGTAACAGACGGGGCGTCGAAACATTGGCTAGCCGCGCGACGCCGAGCCAGCACGCGAATGCCCAAGTTCGAGTCCCCCAAGAGAAATTTGTCCAGGATACCAGTGGGGAGAGCGCCCGGAGGATGCCGTCCGGCTCCAGCTGCAGGTTGGCCGGGAGCCAGGCCGCGAGCAGCCAGCACAGCAGCACCGCCCCCTTGAGCCCAGTTAGTTCGGTCCAGGACTGCAGGGGACGGAAAGCCTGCCATTGTCGCCAAACTACCCGGCCGAGCCCGCCGCCGCAGGCGGCACCCGCCACCAACAGCAGAGCGCCCACAGCGATGGGGTACGAGCCGGCATCCAACATTGGGCCATCTCCCATGCCCACCGCCGTGACCACAACGGGTATTGCCATTCGCCGCAATATCCCTTGAGTCCAAGCGCCCTCGGGGCATAGTAGAAGGCGAACAACAGCCCCGCGGGACCGCCAAGAAGGAAATTCTCCAGCCAGTCGCGAAACTCACCGGGCCGCGACTCCACCGCTAAGAGCTGCGCGAGATCGCAGGTGCTCTCCGCGTCGAGCACTAGCCCTGAAGAGAGTTCGTACGCGACGAACAGCAGCCAGACATATGCCGCGCCCAAGGGCAGCCGCGGCCACGGTCTGTCGTCGGCTGCCTCGTCGTGTCCGGGCTCAGATCCCATGGTGCCCGCACCGCCTCGCGTTGCCATCGGATTGCCCAATTCTCGCAAGTGGCCGGACGAGATGCCATCGCAGGCTCGATGTAGCAGATCGAGGGAATTACACTCCGCGGACAGTGTCCACCTCATCCCGTTGCCGGCTTGCAGGTCCGCAGCTCGCTCAGGTTGTTGGTCAGGAGCGAACCCAAAAGAGAAACTCAAACCGGCCCAGACTGCGCTACGCTACTCGCACACTCCGCGCGGAATGCACGGGCGTTGCGTTGGTTGAAAGGACAACGCGCGTATTTCGCGGCGGCCACGAGACGCTCATGTGGACCGATGCGCGTGTCACCGGCCGCTCCCTTGGAATTGCTACGACATCAGTGGAAAGTCACTTTGCGTCCTTGCGTAGCCTGCTTAGGAATGTCTCTGCGCTCTTCCCGCAGCTGCAAAAGGTCCTCAGTTTGAGTTAGGCGTAATCTCCACCAGCACCTCATCCGGATTCACCGCGTCGCCCTTCTGGACGAAGACGCCCGTGACCTGTCCGGCGATAGGGGCCTGGACCTCGGTCTCCATCTTCATGGCCTCGGTGATCAGGACCGGCTGGCCTGCCTCCACGTGATCGCCCTCCTTGACCAGCACGTCGACGATGTTGCCGGGCATGGAGGTGGTGACGTCCCCTTCCTTTGAGGGCCGAGGGCGTTTGCCGGTGATAGCCTTCTTCACCGCCCCCTGTGCTCCGCCGGTCAAGACGGTCTCGTCCAGGGTCTCCACCACGACCTCTTCAGGCATGCCGTCGATGTCCAGGTAGAAGTGACGCTCCGACTGCTCCTTGTGTCCCGCGCCCGTGACCTTGACGCGATAGCTCTCGCCGTGAACGACGATGTTGAACTCGGTGGGCGCGGTCTTGGCGGCCTCGGAGCTGGGCGGCGGCTCCAGGGGCTCCGGTTCCAGGGTGCCCGCGATCCGGTGCTCGAGGAACTGGCGGCCGACCTCCGGAAACATGGCAATCGTTAGCACGTCCTCTTCAGACTGGGCCAGGGCGCCGGCGTCCGTTGTCAGCCGTGCCATCTCGGGTTTGAGCAGGTCTGCGGGACGGCCTTCAAGCACCTCCTCGCTCCCGATGGCCTGCTGCTGAAGCGTGGGATTTACCCGCGCGGGTGCCCGGCCATAGCCTCCTTGCAGGTAGCGCTTCACCTCGTTGGTGATGGTCTGGTACCGCTTGCCTGTGAGGACGTTGAGGACCGCCTGGGTGCCGACGATCTGGGACGTCGGTGTGACCAGCGGGGGGTAGCCGAGGTCCTTGCGTACCTGCGGGATCTCCTCCAGCACGTCGCTCATGCGGTCAAGGGCGTTCTGCTCCCGCAGCTGGTTCGCGAGGTTTGAGATCATGCCCCCGGGTACCTGATTGACCTGCACTCGGGTGTCCACCCCCGTGTAGTCGCTCTCGTACTGGTGGTACTTCTTGCGGACCTGGTAGAAGTACACCCCGATCTCCTGGATCTTCTCGAGGTCCAGACCCGTGTCGTACGGGGTTCCCCGCAGCGCCGCGACCATGCTCTCGGTGGGCGCGTGGGAGGTTCCACCGGCCAAGGAAGAGATGGCGGTATCGATGTGCTCGCAGCCGTTCTCGATGGCCTTCAGGTGGCACATCTCCGCGAGCCCCGAGGTGGCGTGGGAGTGTAGGTGCAGGGGCAGATCGACAGCGTCCTTCAGCGCCTTGACCAGGTCCGCCGTGGCGTACGGTGTGAGCAGACCCGCCATGTCCTTGATGGCGATGGAGTCGCATCCCATGGCCGCCAGCTCGCGGCCCATGGCGACGAAGCCCGCGATGTCGTGTACCGGACTGACCGTATAGCAGATCGCGCCTTGCGCGTGCTTGCCCGTTTCCTTGGCGGCCTCGACGGCGGTGCGCAGATTGCGCACATCGTTCAGGGCGTCGAAGATGCGGAATACGTCCATGCCGTTTTCCGCTGCCCGGCGCACGAACGCCCGGACCACGTCGTCCGAGTAGTGGCGGTAGCCGAGCAGGTTCTGGCCCCGCAAGAGCATCTGCAGGCGGGTGTTGGGCAGTGCCTTGCGCAGCTCGCGCAGCCGCTCCCACGGGTCCTCCTTGAGGAAGCGCACACAGGCGTCGAAGGTTGCACCGCCCCAGCACTCCAGCGACCAATAGCCGACAGCGTCGAGCTTGGGGCAGACGGGCAGCATGTCCGCCAGCCGCATCCGCGTGGCCAGGAGGGACTGATGGGCGTCGCGCAGGACGAGGTCGGTGACTTGGACCTTGGGCATCTTCAAGCTCTCAGGCGATTACAGGCCCGCATGGGCCGCGATGGCCGCGCCAAGCGCCGCTGCGATATCTTCGCGGCGGCGCTTGCAGGAGTATTCCAGCAGCTCCGGGTGGGCCTCCAAAAAGCCGGTGGTAAAGGATCCGCTGCGGAAGTCCGGGGCGCGCAGGATCTCCTGGTAGAAAGGAATCGTGGTCTTGATCCCGAATACCCCGACGTCCCGCAGGGCACGGCAGCCGCGGGCGATGACGTCTTCCCAGGTGAGTGCCCACACGATGACCTTCGCCAACATGGAGTCGTAGTAAGGCGGCACTGTGTAGCCAGTGTAGATGCCGGCGTCCGTGCGCACGCCAGGACCGCCGGGCGCATAGTAACGGGAGATGCGCCCGAAGCTCGGAAGGAAGTTGTTCTTTGGGTCCTCCGCATTGATGCGAAATTGCATTGCGTAGCCGCGCCGAGTCACCTGCTCCTGCCCGTAACGCAGTGGAAGCCCGGCCGCGATGCGGATCTGCTCCTCCACCAGGTCGACGCCGGTGATGGTCTCCGTGATGGTGTGCTCCACTTGGATACGGGTGTTCATCTCCATGAAGTAGAAGCGCCCGTCCGCATCCTGGAGAAACTCGACCGTGCCTGCGTTGGTATAACCCACGGCCCGCGCGGCCGTCACCGCAAGGCCGCCCACGTATTGCCGCTGGGCCTCGTCGAGCTGGGGAGACGGTGCTATCTCGATGAGCTTCTGATTGCGGCGCTGGATGGAGCAGTCGCGCTCGAAGAGGTGGATGGCACCGCCATGATGGTCGGCGAGGATCTGGACCTCGATATGCTTCGGGTTGACGATGCACCTTTCCAGAAACACATCCGCACGCCCAAATGCCTTTGTGGCTTCGGATATTACTCGTTCGTAGTTTCGCCGCAGCTCCTCGGGGCTGTCGCAACGGCGGATACCCCTCCCGCCGCCGCCGGATGTGGCCTTCAGCATCACGGGGTAACCGATCTCCTCGGCCTTGGCCAGGGCGGCCTCCTCGCTGGCGAGGTTCCCGTCCGATCCAGGGGTGACGGGGACGCCCGCCCTCTGCATGGCGAAGCGTGCTTCGGTCTTGTCCCCCATGCGTTGGATCACCGACGATGAGGGGCCGATGAAGACGATTCCACGGCGGGCGCAGGCACCTGCCAGCTCGGCGTTCTCGGAGAGGAACCCGTAGCCCGGGTGGATTGCGTCGCACCCGGTTGCCACGGCAAGATTCACGATGCGGTGGATATTGAGGTAGCCGGCAAGCGGATCCACTCCCAGGCTGTGGGCCTCGTCCGCCTTCTTGACGTGGAGTGAGTAGCGGTCCGCCTCCGAATGGACGGCCACCGAACGGATGCCCATCTCGGCACAGGCGCGTATGATGCGCACGGCGATCTCGCCGCGGTTGGCTATCAGGATCTTGCGGAGCATGAGGTCGCTCTCGTAGCGGCAGCGTGGTGGTGGATCGGACGCGCTCGCGGTCCGGCAGAAGCCGTGAATTGCCGCGTTGCATGCTGCCCCGCAGCAATATACCGGATGGGGTTGCCCTGGGGAAGCACGAGCGGTCTGTTTCTGGGAATGTCGAGGGCTGCGGGTTCGCTACTAGCGCGACCGCGTGGTACGCCGTCAGGGCACGAGCGCTTGGCCTTCCTATACTGTTCTCGGAGCCCTTCTGAACGAGAGGCCGGCCACCATGCCCGATCCAGTCTACCGACACATCCTTCTGGCAGTCGACTTTGCCCCGGAGACCGAGTCCGCTGTGGTCAGGGCACAGCAGCTACGGGAGCAGTGCGAGGCTCGCCTGAGCTTGCTTCACGTCGTCGAGTACCTGCCGATGTCCTACTCCGGTGACCTCGCGCTGCCCGATGACTTCGACCTCGAGCGCGAGCTGCTCGACGTAGCCAGAAAGCAAATGGATCTCCTTGGCACTCGCCTCGGTGTGGTGCAGGCGGATTGCCACATCGAGAGCGGCGGCACCGGACGCACGATCCTGCGCATCGCCGAGGACATCTCGGCGGATCTCATCATCCTGGGCAGCCACGGGCGCCACGGACTCGCTATCCTCTTGGGCTCTACCGCCCGGACCGTCTTGAACGATGCCCCTTGCGACGTGCTGGCCGTTCGCATCAAGGCCTGAGCGAGCGCAGTCGAGGGCGGGGTCGCCTCGCGGGCCTCTCAATGTAGTCGCGACGGCTCCCTCTCGGGCTCGCGGCGGGCCATCAGGGGCAGGGAAGCGTGATGTTCGACCAACCTCCAGCCCACGCCCTCTCGGACGAACACGTTGGTTGCCATAACCCGATTGGGCGACTCGGTAGGCATGCCGCGCGGTCGGATCAGCTCCTCGACCAGATGCACTGCTAGGTCCGATGCCTCGAAGTTTCCGATAAGCCGGTATTCGATGACCGGTGGGTCCGAGTTGGCAAAGACCTCCATCCAGCTCCGGATGACCGCAGTCTTTCCGCGGAGGAGATCGCCCCCTGGGTGAATGCACAGGATGCGGGTTTCCTGTGCCCATACGCCCGCCATGCGTTCGATATCGGTCTTGGTGAATGCCTTGTAGAACGCGGCCTCGACAGCGGCCGGGGTGTCGAAGGTGTCGTCAGACACGGTCGTTCGCCCCGCCCTTAAGGCGATTGCCGGAAAAGAATCGACGGGATTCGGAAAGATTCTCGCTTGCCTTCAAGCAGTGCCGCGAGGCGCATGGCCAAGCTATGTGACTGCCGGCGTGACGCCGAAGGCGGGCGAAAAGACAGGCTAGCTGATACATAATTCGGCAGAGCTCGTCCAAGGTGATACCGCGATCCACATGCGTCGGTCGCGGTTCAGTCAGCGAGGGATCGCCATCTCATGCGGCCTCGCTTTCGTGCTCGGCTCGTTGCAGCGCCTCGCGCGCCCGCTCGAAGCGCGCCTCCAAGGCGGCGGCCTCCGACGCTGGGGCCGAGCCGCAAAGGTACCACTCGTGCAGCAGCTGCGACGTACTCTCCAGGGGATCACGTTCGCCATCGCTCATGTGCTCTTTGAGGCGGGTTACCTGCAAGGCCAGGCGCTCCTTTGCGAGATCAGGGGGCGAGTCCACTTGGGCAAGGATCTCTAGCTGCAGGCAGAGCTCGGCTCGCCGCCGGCCGTTGGCGACAAAGTCCTCGAGCACGCCGGCCGTCGTCGCGTGCTCTCCTTTGAGGGCGGCGAGTGCGCAGGTGAACCGGGCCTCGATGGCCGCCTGCAGTGCGCCATCCCGCTGGACCGGCAGCGCCTGCCATGCACCTTCCACATCCGCCAGGTCCACGCTCGCGTCCGCCACTTCGAGCGCCCGCTCGAGGCGCTCGCACAAGGCAGCCTGCCGAGCGAGGAGCTCGAATACCTCGCGGCGTTGTGCCTCCAGGAGCTCCTGTCGTCGGCGTTCTACTCGGTGCTGTGCTGTCCGCCAGCGCTGGCTGAGCTGCCCCACCGCTTGCCGCGGAATGGGGAGTGCCTCGGTATCCCGCCAGCGCTTCTCCAGCTCCCGCAGCGCCTTGGCCAGCTCTTCGGGTTGTGCGTCGTTTGCTGCAAGCCCCTCCACCTCCCTGCAAATGGCCTCGCGCTGCTCCATGTTTGCCGTAAGCTCTGCCGTGCGCGCCTCCTGAACCTCCCGGCGGCGTGCGAAGACGGCGTCGCAGCCCGCGCGGAACTGCTGCCAGAGTCTGTTCTCCTCTTGTTGTCGGGCCGGGACGGTCGAGTGCCACAGGCTCTGCAGATGCTTCGCCTCCTGGATCGCCTTCGGGAGATCGGGCTCCCCGGTCAGCGCCTCGACATGCGCGATCAGATCGCGTTTGAGCGCCTGGTTACGTTCGCGCTCTTCCGCCAGGTGGTCATCAAGGCGCTTGAGCGCGCTGCGAAACCGCTTCTCGAGGACCTTGCGGGCGCGCGCATCCACGGGCCCGAGCGCAGCCCAGGTTTGACGCATTTCACGCTCGGCCCTGATCGCCTTCTTCCAGTCCACGCGCTGCCAGTCGACCTTGGCAAGGAATGCCTCGATCTCTCCGCACACCTCCTCCCGCTGCCGGCGGTTTGCCTCGCGTTCCGCCGCCTGCTCCTCGAAGTGTGGGCGGCAGCGCTCATAGACTCGCTCGGAGGCGGTATGGAAGCGCTCCCAGAGTGGGATGGTTCACGGGCGATCCGGTCTTGTCGAGCCCCTTCCACTCCATCTGCAGGTCATGCAGGCGGAGCGCCAGCGCTTCCAGCGGAACGTCCGCGCCCGTCAGCTCCTCCATGGTCTCGCACAGACCAAGACGATGCTGATCCGCTCCCCACTTGCGCCACTTCTGGAGATCCCGGACCTGCGGCGCAAGCTGGCTCAGCCGGTCGGTCACCGCGGAATAGGTCTTGCGGGGCAGCCCGCTTGCCTGCGCCAGCTCGATCGTAGCCATGAGGCTCTGGTGCAGGGGTTCGGCATGCCTGAGCTCTCCCGCTTCGAGTGCCGCCTCCAGCTCGTGCAGCTTGTCGTCGATCTGAGTGATGCGCTGCTCGGCGTGATGCCTCTGCTTGCGAAGCCGCTCATCGAGCCTTGCTCGTGCCTCGGTGAAGGCGTCGGCCAACTCTGGGTCTATGCCTTCGGTTTCGAGAAGACCCTTGGCCTCGTCGGCCAAGGCGCGGATTTGCTTTTCCGCCACCGGCTTCGACTGCCGCACCCCGTTTTCGATGTTCGCTACGAGCTTCCGCAGGCGTTTGTTGCTCTTCCGCTGCGTGGCAAGCTTCTCCAGATGGGACGAGGCTTCCGCCACGCGTGCCCGATATCTGCGATCGAGGGCTGCCTGCTCCCGCTCCGGGAGGAGGTCGAGCGATCCCCAGCGCTCGACGATTCGCTCCTTGAGTGCAGCCACCTGCGTCTCCTGCGTGAGTGCGGCGCAGGACTCCAGCTCCTCGAGCAGAGCCTGCCGTTCGCGGCGCAGCGCCTCGCGAGCCTCCGCCGCCGCGATCTCGGCCTCGTGGTCGCGCCGATATGCCTCGTAACCGGCGAGGAAACGCTCGCGGAGCTGCCGGTAGCGATCCGTCCATTCCGCTTCCGCCTGGGGTGCGATCTCGGCCCATTGGCGGTCCAGAAGGTCGAGGAGCGCGCGGTCCTGGACCCAGTTCTCGAAGCGGCCCAGGCGTTCGAGCTTCTCGCAAAGCTCGGCGCACTGCTCTCGGATACGCGCGGGCCGTGCCTCGCGCTCAGCGATATCCTTCAGCTTCTGGCGCGCAATTCGATAGACGCTCTTGTCCTTTTTTCCGATGTTCTTGACCACAAGCTCCAGGGCGTCCTTGCCTTCCAGGCGCTGCGCGGCAATGCTGCGATTCGCGGCCAGACTGTCGTGTAGCGCGCAGGCCGCGAGGAGCTTCTGGTCCTGGAGCTTCAGGATGGCGGCGCGGCGGATCTCGGCCTCGCGTGCCTCGCGAGCGACATGCTCCAGCAGGCGCTCGTCTGCCAAGAGGGCGATCTCATGCAGGCGCTCGGAGACGGGTGGCGCGTCGTCCTCATGGCCGCACAACAGGTGGCGGTAGTGGGCCAGGGCGATCTCGCGCACGCCGGCGTCCGTGTCGGACTGAGCCACCTCGCGCAGATCGGGCAGCCGCCTGATGCGCCGGCACAGATCGCGGCGGACTGTTGCGTCCTCATGGCCACGGGCGGCCTGAATCAGCGCGTCCTGGTCCTCAGGGCCGGGTACCCGCTTCTTCTTGGACAGAAGGCGCTTGAAGATCATGGGAATGCTTGGACCTCCGAGTCTCTGAGCATGAGATTCTACCCCAGTCGGGACGGGTGGTCGGGGTCGCTCGGACCCCAAACCGCCCGGCCTCGTCTGGAATACAGGCGCACTCGCGCCGCCCCGCCGGGGTCCTCAGTCGGACTTGAGCGCGTCTTTCAGCGCATGAGCATCGGTTGGCAGGCGGATGGCCGTCGCCTTCACGATGGCTTTGAGGACAAGTACGAACAAGCCTCGGCGGTCTGTCGTCGGGCGCATCTCGAAGCAATCGGCGTAGGCGTCGGCGACGCGCCTCAGGAACTGTCGAGCGGCCTCTGATACGGGCGCGGCCTTCGGCTTTTCGGGGCGAGCGGCTCGGTCGCGTGCCGACCCGGCGGCTGCGATGCGGAGCAGCTCCTCCCGCACGCAGTCGAGGTATTCGTTTCCGTAGCCGCGATGAAAGCGGTCAGTTTGGGTTAGCGCCCCCTGGAGCGTTCCTCGGGACGCTTCGTCGAGCTGCGACAGTCGCTCTGCCAACGCGCGCGCTGACTTCGCGAGCCCCCTCAGCGCCGTGTCGGCGGCGGAAAGCTTCGGCTTGCGGACCTCGGGCGCCGGCTCCTCTGAGGTGAGCTCGCAAAACCTCGCCAGATCATATTCCAGAGCCGAAGCGAAGAGGTCTCGACTGTCAGGATCGCCGATGTTTGCCTCTTCGAGCGCGCTCAGCAAAGTTTCGCGCTGCTCGTCTGTGAGCCGATGAGGCTCCACGAAACGCTTTTTTCCGGGCGACGAAGGCGTCGCGCGTGACTCGGCTGTCTTCGTCTCTGACGGGAGGGCGTCGCGAACCCAGTAGCTGCGGCCGCTGCGGCCGCGAATGATCGGAGATGAGCTTGGACCTGCTTTACCCATCCGGCAATTCCTCTGTCTTTGTCCTATTAAAGCACAGAACGAATGCCGCATTCCCGTTCACGAGAACGTATTGATTTCCCGTGTGAAATGGATGTCTGGAGCGCGAGCCATGCCAGGTCGTGGGTCAGATCTCTCCGTCCCCTACGAAGGGGTTTGTTCTGCGTTCGGTCCCGAATGTGGACATAGGGCCATGGCCGGGGATGAAGCGGACGTCGTCGCCGAGAGGGAAGAGACGTTCACGAATCGAGCGCACCAAGTCGCGGTGGTTCCCTCGGGGAAAGTCAGTGCGGCCGATCGAGCCCCTGAAGAGCACGTCGCCCACTTGGGCCAGGCGGCCAGATGCGTGGAAGAAGACAATGTGGCCTGGCGTGTGACCTGGGCAGTGAATGACGGAGAGGTCCACGTTTCCCAAGCGGATGCCGTCACCTTCGGCGAGCCAGCAATCGGGCATAAAGGGCTGAATATCGGGAAAGCCAAACATCTGACACTGCGCGGGGATCGCCCGGAACAGGAGCTCGTCGTCCCGATGGGGTCCTTGGATCGGCAGCCGGAGTCGTCGGGATAGGTCCTGGGCGGCGCCCACGTGATCCAGGTGCCCATGAGTGAGGAGGATCTGCACCGGCTCGACCTCGAGCTCTGCGATGGCGGAGAGGATGCGGTCCAGCTCACCGCCTGGGTCGACAACGGCAGCTTTCCCGGAGTCTGTGCACCACAGCAGAGTACAGTTCTGCTGGAAGGGCGTGACAGGAATGATGCGATAGGCCAACACGGTCTCTGTACAAGCTCGTAGGTTGTTCCGAGACTGCGCCCGGACCAAGCACGTTGGTCTCGGAGAACAGTCGGTAGGCTGCGCTTTACGCGTTTCGTTGTACTTCGACAGTATGTTGTCGGGTTATGTGCCTTAATGGGCCTGAGCGGCAGGAGATCTAGAGAAGGCCCAGGTTGTCGAGGGAACGCTCTACCCGCCGGATGCCGTCAAGACCGCCGTCCAACATGAGCTCCAAAGGGGTTCGGTGCCCGAGCTTGGCCCGGGGTGTAGTCACCCACAGGTTCGCCGACGCTGCGCTGTGGGGGAAGAGCTTGTCCAGCGCGTTATTCAGCTGCAGCAAGAGCCCAACCCGTAACCAGACCTCCCGCTCGTCGGGCAGCGGGTTGCCGAGGCGAAAGTGGCGTAAACGGCGGCTGTCACCTTGGTGCTTGAGACCGAGGAGCTGGCACTGCTCGTCGGTCGTTAGTCCCCAGGCACCGAGAACGGCGATCACGGTCCCGGTCAGGGCGGCCTTTTCCTCATGGGATAGCTTTTCTGGCATCGGAGGAAGGGGCATAAGGAATGCTGACGGAAAGGGGGCCGCAACGCGCAGCGCTGCCGGGAGCATCGTTGGGCAACCACCGCTTCCGCGGGATGGTGATCCGCGCGGTGGGAATCGCCGGCGGTGGCGCGGTCGCCGCCTGGTGATGCAGCGGCGCCGGCGCGGCTCAACCCCGCAGGATGTCGTAGAGGCGATCCTTCAACAGCAGGCGCTCCTTCTTGAGCTCCTCGATGGTTTCGTCGGCTACGGGGGTGCCCAGCTCTTCGAGACGGCGTACACGCGCGTCCAAGGTGTCATACTGGTCCATCAGGTGCGCGAACTCTCGGTTGTTACCGCGGAGGGCAGCGATTTTTGTTTCCAGGTCAGGAAACTCGTGGAGCAGATCGTGGGATTCACCAAGCATCGGTCGGTCTTCCTCAGCTGAATAGGGTGGTGACGCTGTGCAGCGCCAGCGTGTTGAAATGCATGCGGTTGTCCAAGCCGCGGGCGCCGAGATCCGGCGGCGTGGTCAATGCAGGATTCTACCCCAGGGTTTCCAGCGGGCAGAAACATAACAGTAAAGGTTTCGTGCGTTGTCGAGGTGTAGGGCGCGCCTTCGCCGTCACTTCTTTGCGCGCGCGTCCAGTCGCTCGATGACCTCGGGGGTAAGGTCGAGCGAGTCTTCGATGTAGAGCAGGCCGCTCTGACGGCGCTCGAAGACTGCCGACACCTTCTTTTCCTTGGCGAGGGCCGTGATGACCTCCTGCGCCGGACCCATGATCTCTCCCGTCAGACGATTCTGCTCCTTGGCAAGCTGCTGCTGGACCTCGGCGGCCTTCTTCTGGAACTCCTGGACGCGCTTCTGAATGTCCGCCTTCTTCTTGTCCAGCTCCGCTTGGCTCATCAGCGCCTGATCACGCGCCAGGGTCTGCTGCATTTGACGGATTGCCTGCTCTTCCTCGGCGAACGCCTTCTGCTTGTCGCCAAACTTGTCCTTGATCGTCTCTTGGGCCTTCTGGCCGAGCTTGCTCTTGTCGAATACCTGTTGCACGTCCACGTATCCAATTGTGGCTGGCCCCGCCGCCATGGCAGGGGCCGCGGCAAAAAGGATGGCAAGCAACGCGAGCTCTTTCATTTCGTTCTCTCCGTCGATGTGGGGTCTCAAAGCCGTTCTATACCGTCGGCCTCATGCATATGAGATCCGCGCGGGCCGCTGGCTTTGCGGGTGCGATTCTACCTGGCACGCGGCAAGCTCGATACCGAAACCGCGCGTTCCCCCGCCGACGCTTGCCTTGCGAGCCTCGCTTGGTAGATTCTGATCAGGGAGACGCTGATCAGATCGGCGTCTCCCGCGGGGCACGGCACCCCGCCATTTTCAGCGCTTGCAACGCGCTGCAAATCAAGGCATTCGGAACCCGCGCGTCTTGGATACCGGGCGCTGAGAAGACCGGGATGGCTCTATGTCCCCACGCATGTGGCTCTTTCGGTTTGTGACCTGAGGGGCCGGGCTGCGGGGGTATCGGCAGCATGGAGGCCGCCGCCAAGCTTGTAGGGAGGCAGACATGTCGTCACCCGGCGCCCGCAACGCGGTCCCGGAAAGATCGAAGAAGCTAGTATGACCGGTATACTCAGCGGTCCCTCAGGGGGCCCGGGCTGGGCCGCCAAACGGACGGTAACGACGGGAGGACGCCAACGTGGGTAACTCACTCCAGGATCAATTGCTTAAGGCCGGGCTCGTCGACGAACAGAAGCTGAAGCAGGCGCGGACCGGCAAGCGAAAGAAGCATAAGAAATCAGGTGCCGTCGACGTGAGCGACCAGGAGGAACGGTCACGGGCGCGGCAGGCGGCCGCGCAGAAAGCCGCACGAGATCGTGAGCTCAATCGGCAGCAGCAGGAAGAGGCGCGCCGCAAGGCCGAGGCCAATGAGCTTCGGCAACTCATCCACACCAACCGCCTTCCGCGCCGAGACGGGGACGTTCCTTACAGCTTCCAGGACGGACAAGCGCTGAAGCGCATCTACGTTACCGCCGAGCAGCAGCGCGGACTCGCGCACGGGCGCCTCGCCATCGTGCGGCAGGACACTGGGTACGAAGTCATCCCGGCCCCGATTGCCGATCGAGTACGCGCGCGCAACGCCGCGCTTATTCTCTTGCACAATCGTGCGGCAGAGGAGCCGAGCGCGGACGACGACTACGCCGACTATAAGGTTCCGGACGACCTGATGTGGTAGGAATCCGCATCGGATTTCGATGCCTGCTATGCACGACTACGTTGGCCTTTTCGCCCCGCCCCGGAAAACGAAAAGCTCAAGCACGAACGGGATAGCAACCAAATAGGACATGCCCCATGAGCAATGGAGAGAACCGCAAGCTGGCCGTCCTGATCGACGCCGACAACACCTCCCACTCGATTGTCGAGGGGCTGCTGGCGGAGATCGCCAAGTACGGGACGGCGAATGTCAAACGTATCTACGGGGACTGGAAGCGAAGCTATCTGGACGGCTGGGTCAAGGTACTGCCCAAGTACGCCATCCAGCCGATCCAGCAGTTTGCCTACACGACGGGCAAGAACGCCACGGACATGGCCATGGTGATCGACGCCATGGAGTTGCTCTACACGGGGAATTTCGACGGCTTCTGCATCGTTTCGAGCGACAGCGACTTCACGCCCTTGGCGTCCCGCATCCGCGAAGCCGGGCTGACCGTCTACGGATTCGGTGAGGAGAAGACGCCAGAGGCGTTCGTTGCCGCCTGCGACAAGTTCATCTTCACGAAGCTGCTGCGACCAGAGGACGCCGAGGCCAAACCGTCAAAGCGAATGTTGACCAAGCATCTGAAGCAGGACACCAAGCTCATCAACCTGCTGCGGCGGGCGGTGGACGCCGCCTCCGACGACTCGGATTGGGCACAGCTCGGCACGGTCGGGTCGACGATGGCGAAACAGGTGCCCGAGTTCGATTCGCGCAACTACGGATACGCCAAGCTCAGCGGCCTGATCAAGGCGACCCAGCTATTCGACATCGAGGAGCGTTCCCGCGGAGACGGGTCTCATAAGGACATCTACGTCCGCGAGAAGAAGGCCGGTGCCGGCTCCTGATATATTGAATTCACTCGGCTTTTGGGATTTTGATCTCAGGGGGCGGAAGGTGATTAGCATCCTGTCTCAGGAGCACCCATTGGCGGGTCGGGTGCGGGTCGGCGGGACCGTCGGCGCCAAGGACGGCGCCGTCGAGCCTACATGGATGTATTCACGGCGTGTCCCGCTGGCACGTACCCGACCCCGGGCCTGGCAGCTGAATTCTGGCGGTAACCACCAAACTGAAAGCCCAGATCGCAACGGTACATGTCGCGCGTCATGGAGCTGATCGACACCCACTGCCACCTCGACGTCGAGGACTTCGACCCTGACCGGGATGTCGTGATGGCGCGAGCGCGTGCGGCGGGTGTTTCCGCGATCGTCGTTCCGGCCATTCATGCGGCCGGCTGGCCAGGTCTGCTTGCACTGTGCGCCGAGGCTCCGGATCTATACCCGGCCCTCGGCCTCCATCCCATCTATCTGCCACAGCACCGCGACGAGGATCTGGCTGCCCTGGAGCGGGCCATCGCCGATGCCCGCCCCTTGGCCGTCGGCGAGATCGGCCTCGACTACTTCGTGCGCGAGCTCGACCGCGAGCACCAGCGGCGGCTGTTCGAGGCCCAGCTTTCCGTTGCGGCTGCCGCAAGGCTCCCGGTGCTCCTCCACGTGCGCAAGGCTCACGACCAGGCGTTGGCTGTGCTGGAGCGCATCCCGGTATCCGGAGGCATCGCGCATGCCTTCAGCGGCAGCCTGCAGCAGGCGCAGCGCTACATCGATCTCGGCTTCAAGCTCGGATTCGGTGGGATGCTCACCTTCGAGCGCTCGCGCAAGCTGCGCACCTTGGCGAGAGATCTTCCGCTGGAGGCCATTGTCCTAGAGACGGATGCGCCAGATCTCACGGTTGCCGCCCACCGCGGAGAGCGGAACAGCCCGGAATACCTTCCAGACGTGCTCGCTGCCCTGGCGGAGGTGCGCCAGGAAGATCCGGCCGTTGTTGCCGCGCAGACGACCCGCAACGCCCGCGATCTCCTCGGGCTCGGCTGATCCGCCGGCCAGCGCATGTCGCCGCACGTAGATCCCCCAGGTGGCCCCGCGGCCGGGGAAGACTCTCCGATCTGGGAACGCACGCGTGTCGTCGTCGGCGATCCGGGTATCGTCCGTCTGCGGGCCGCTCGGGTTCTGCTCGCCGGCCTCGGAGGTGTGGGCTCATTTGCGGCAGAGGGACTCGCCCGCGCCGGCATCGGGCAGCTCACGCTCGTGGACTTCGACCGCGTGGCCCCCTCCAATCTCAATCGGCAGCTGGTCGCCCTCGACTCCACGATCGGGCGCAAGAAGGTCGAGGTGATGGGCGAGCGGGTGCGGGAGATCAATCCGGACTGCACGCTGAATCTGGTCGACCGTTTTCTTGCGGCCGAAGAGATGCCGCAGGTCTTGAGCGCAGGGTTCGACTGGGTGATCGACGCCATCGACAGCCTGAACAGCAAGGTGGCCCTGATCGCGGAGGCCCATGCCCTGGGCATCCCGATTGCCAGCAGCATGGGAGCCGGCGGACGGACAGATCCCGCCCGCATCCGGCTCGGGGACCTTATGGACTCGGCGATCTGTCCGCTGGCGCGGGAGGTGCGACGGCGGCTGCGGCGGCGCGGGGTCGAGCGCGGGGTTCTGGCGGTTTGGTCCGACGAGCCGCCCAAGCCGCCGCTCGCCCCTCGGCCCATGGAGCGCGGCCGCCCGCGCGCCATCAACGGGACTGTGAGCTACCTGCCCGCGCTGTTCGGCATGACGCTCGCCGGGGCCGTGATCCATCGTCTGCTGGGGCGGGCCGAGCAATGGGACCGCCGGTGACCGCGCCTCCTGAAACTGGCGAGCTGATTCGCGTCCGCGGTCTCGTCCAGGGCGTGGGATTCCGGCCGACGGTCTGGCGCATCGCCAATGGCTGCGGCCTTGCCGGCGAGGTCTTGAACGACGGCGAGGGCGTGCTCATCCGGGCTTGGGGATCACACCAGGATCTGGAGCGCTTTTGCACCGAGCTCTGGGAGCAGTGTCCGCCGCTCGCCCGCATCGATGCCATGGAGCGCACGCGCCTCGAAGGGCCTTCGGCGGATGCGGGCTTTCGTATCGTGGACAGTCTGGCAGGCGACGTACGCACCGGTGTGGTAGCGGATGCCGCAACCTGTGATGCCTGCCGCAGAGAGCTCTTCGACCCCTCGGACCGCCGCTACCGCTATCCCTTCATCAACTGTACCCACTGCGGACCGAGACTCAGCATCGTCGAGCGCATTCCGTACGATCGGGCCAACACCAGCATGGCGCCATTCCGCATGTGTCCTTGCTGCCTGGCCGAATACGAGGACCCCGCAGACCGACGCTTCCACGCCCAACCCAA
Source organism: uncultured Gammaproteobacteria bacterium (assembly GCA_963824085.1). GTDB lineage: Bacteria > Pseudomonadota > Gammaproteobacteria > Chromatiales > Chromatiaceae > JARRNE01. The sequence goes on along the minus strand of CAWGNT010000021.1, from coordinate 58,173 downwards.
CGCCTGTCCGGTGTGCGGCCCGCAAGTCTGGCTGCAGGACCCGGCCGGCAGACGGCTCGATCCGCGGGAGCAGGGCGCTGCTGATGTCGTCGACGCCGCCAGCCGACTCCTGCGGGCGGGCGGGATCTTGGCGGTAAAGGGTATCGGCGGATTCCACCTGGCGTGCGACGCCTGCAATGCCGAGGCGGTCGCGGAGCTGCGTCGGCGCAAGCGCCGCTTCGCCAAGCCCTTCGCACTCATGGCGCGGGATCTAGAGGTCATCCGCAAGTTCTGTCGGGTGGCCGACCAGGAAGCGGAGCTGCTGGTCAGCGCAGCCGCGCCGATCGTGCTTCTCGAGACCGTCGGGCCTGATCGGGTCGCGCCCGCGGTTGCCCCTGGACAGACCACTCTCGGCTTCATGCTCCCTTACAGCCCGCTGCACCACATCTTGTTGGCCGATTGGGACCGGCCCCTGGTGATGACCAGCGGCAACCTCAGCGAGGAGCCCCAATGTGCGGACAACCTGGACGCTGTGGAACGTCTTGGCGGCCTCGCAGACGTCCTGCTGCTCCACGACCGCGTCATCGTCAACCGTGTGGACGACTCGGTCGTGCGGGTCATGGATGGTGTGCCGCGGCTGCTGCGGCGGGCGCGCGGCTACGCCCCGGCCACCGTCGTCCTTCCCGATGGGTTTGCCAAGGCGCCGCCTGTGCTCGCCCTGGGGGGAGAGCTAAAGACCACCATCTGTCTCGTCACGGACGGGCGGGCAGTGGTGTCCCAGCACCTCGGGGACCTGGAGGACGCGCGCACGGCGCGGGAGTACGAGCGCACAATCGAGCTTTACCGCGGCCTGTTCCGGCTCGAGCCCCAGCTCTTGGCGGTGGATCTGCATCCCGATTACCGTTCCGTGTGCCTGGGGCAGGAATGGGCGGAGCGCGACGGTCTGGAGCTGGTCCCAGTGCAGCATCATCACGCCCATGTCGGCTCCGTGCTGCTGGACAACGGCTGGCCGCTGGAGGGGCCAGAGGTCTTGGGCATTGCGCTCGACGGCCTCGGCTACGGCGATGACGGTACGATCTGGGGCGGTGAGATCCTGCGCGCGGGCTATTGCGGCTACAAGCGAGTGGGATGGCTCCGCCCGACGCCCATGCCAGGTGGCGTCAAGGCCATCCTGGAGCCGTGGCGGAACACTTACGCCCACTTACGCCGGCATTTGGGGTGGGCTGAGGTGCGCGAGCGGTACGCAGATCTGGAGCCGATCGTGTGGCTCGAACGCCAGAGCCTCACCGTGCTGGGACGGATGATCGAGGCCGGGATCAACTCTCCCATGAGCAGCTCCTGCGGTCGTCTGTTCGACGCGGTCGCTGCAGTCTTGGGTATCTGCCGTGAGCGGATCAGCTACGAGGGTCAGGCCGCCATCGAGCTGGAGACGGCAGCGCGGGAGGCGTGGCCGCCGCCGGGCGGCTACCCGTTCGGCATCGCGCAAGGGGAGGGCGGCACACTGCTCGATCCGGGCCCCATGTGGACGGCGTCTGCTGAACGACCTTGCGGCGTGTGTCGACTCGACCTTGATCGCCGCCCGCTTTCATCGGGGTCTCGCCGACGGCGTTGTGGAGCTGGCGGTACGACTCGCCGCGGCCCATGGGCTTGAGACCGTTGCGCTCTCGGGCGGCGTCTTCCAGAACCGGACACTCTTCGAGTCGGTGAGTGCGGGTCTGCGGGAGCGCCGCCTCAAGGTCCTCGCCCACCGCCAGGTGCCCACCAACGACGGCGGACTGGCGCTGGGTCAGGCCGCAATTGCCCTTGCGCGCGCCTTAGATCGCCGCATGGGCGACACGGCCCCTAGCGTTTGATCTTCTCGTACGCGGCGAGGGCGTCCTTGCGGGATTCTCCAAGGTCGATCACTGGCATTTGATAGTCGCGGCCAAGGGTCACCCCGCTGTCCGCCAACACGCTGGGCGGTGCGGCCCATGGTTCGTGGATGTACTTGGTCGGCAGAGCGCCGAGCTCAGGGCACCAGCGCCTGACGTACTCGCCGTCCGGATCGAAGCGCTCCCCTTGGCGCACTGGATTGAAGATCCGGAAATAGGGTGCCGCATCGGCGCCGCACCCTGCCGTCCATTGCCAGCCCAGGGTGTTGTTGGCCAGATCCGCGTCGACCAGGGTGTCCCAGAACCAACGCGCACCCGCCTGCCAGGGTAGTCGCAGGTTCTTGGTGAGCAGCGAGGCCGCCACCATGCGCACCCGGTTGTGCATCCAGCCCGTCTGCCACAGCTCGCGCATGCCGGCGTCCACCAGCGGGATTCCCGTGCGCCCGCGCCGCCAGGTCTCGACGAGCGCGTCCCCGCTGTCCTCGCGCCAAGGGAAGTGCGCGAAACGCTCGTCGAGGGGCTCATCCGGTGTCCGCGGAAAGTGGTAGAGGAGGTGGTACGCAAATTCCCGCCAGCCTATCTCCCGCAGAAACGCGGCAGACCCACTGCCATCGTCCACCCGGCGCGAGATCGCGACGATCTGCCGCGGACCGATCTCGCCGAAGTGGAGATGGGGCGAAAGGCGCGACGTGCCGGCCTCCGACGGTTGGTCGCGGCGGTCCGCGTAGGCCTCCGCCTCTGTACCCAGAAAGGCGTATGCCCGTGCCAGAGCAGATTCCTCGCCCGGGCTCCAGACTGCGGCGAGACCGGTATCCCAGCGGACACGCGGGAGCAAGCCGAGAGCCTCCAAGGGCAGCCCGGCGGGCTTGTCGGGAGCGGGCGGCAGGGCCGCAGGCGGGGACAGGGGCTCAACATGCGGCAGCTCGGCTTGGGCGCGACGCCAGAACGGCGTGAACACCCGGTAGGGCTCGCGGCTGCTGGTCGTCAGCTCCCACGGCTCGAACAAGAGGCTTGCGTTGAAGCTCTCGCAGCGCAGGCCGTCTGCCCGCAGGGCCTGTTTGATGCGCTGGTCCCGGGCGACGATCGCCGGGTCGTAGAGTCGGTTCCAAGAACAGTGGGTCGCCCCGGTCAGCTTTGCCAGTCGGCGCAGCTCGGCGAGGCTGTCGCCCGCCGCAATCACGAGTCGGGAGCCAAGCCGCCGAAGGTCTGCGTCGAGAGCCGCGAGGGAGTAATGCAGCCACCAGCGGCTCGCTGCCCCCGGCTGCCAGGGCGCCTCTTCATCAGGGGCATGAACGTAGACGGGAACGACGTGCTCGGAGGTCTCTAGCGCGCAGACGAGCGCCGGATTGTCCGCCAGGCGCAGGTCTCGGCGAAACCAGACGATGCCAGTCGTCGGCATCAGGTCATCGCAAGAGCTAGGGAATAAAACCGCAGAGACGCAGAGGGCACAGAGAGGTGACAGTTGTGTGGAGACACGGGGACGCGTACCAGCTGCCAGCGCTTACGCATGGAATTCACCCACGTCTTCTACAATCATGACTCTCCGCGCCCTCTGCGTCTCTGCGGTTGAAGAATCAATTGGCGAAGATCTCGTTGAAGAATGACTGCATCAGCGCCCAGGAGCGCCGGTCGGCCTCGGCGTTGTACTGGATGTTCTCCATGCCGTACTTGGCCGCGTCGGGGTTCGTGAACCCGTGGTGTGCTCCGCCGTAGATTGCCATCTCCCAGTCCGCGCCGGCGGCGTCCAGGGCTTGCTCGAACGCGAGGACGCGTTGGGGCGGCTCGAAGCTGTCGGCGCTTCCGTGGTTGGCGAGGATTTTGGCCTTGATCTGCGTCTGCTGCTCGGGAGTCGCCGGCGGCAGTGAGCCGTGGAAGCTCACCACGCCCTTCAGATCGGCCCCCGAATAGGCCATCTCCATGACAGTGGCGCCCCCGAAGCAGTAGCCGACGGCTGCGAGCCTGGAAGCGTCCACCAGCTCCTGCTTCTTGAGCACATCGAGGCCGAGCAGGGCGCGGCGCTGCCAAGCGTCCACGTTCTCCGTGATCTGCTTCATCCAGGCGCTCGCCTCCTTGGCGTGCTCGGTGACCTTTTCGTCGCCGTACATGTCGACCGCGAATGCGACGTATCCGAGCTTGGCGAGCATGTCGGCCCGTTTGCGGGCGTAGTCGTTGAGCCCCCACCATTCGTGGACGACGATGATGCCGGGACGCTTGCCGCTGGTGGCGTCATCGTAGACCAGGTAGCCCTTGAGGGCGGTGTCGCCGTCTTTGTATTCGACAGTCTCCGACTTGAGTGCGCCGAAGGCGGCCAAAGGAAGGAAAAATAACAAGAGCACAAGGGAGCGGATCGCGCTGCGCATGGGATGCCTCCAGTGACTGTTGTGAACGGTTCCGAATATTTCGCGGACGGCAATGGTGGACCGCTCTTGCGCTGGCCGCAACGTCTTGGTACCTGCTAAGGCGATTGTCGGAAAATCATGCATCAGATTGCGCAGGATCTTCGTTCGCCTTCATGGAGCGCTGGCGGGAGCATGGCTGGGCTATACATTTTGCACTTGGGTTTTTCGTTTTTTCGGGGCCTGGTTACACCCGCCGAGGGACGCCGTGAATACATCCATGTAGGCTTGACGGCAGCCTCCCTGCTGCCGACACCCCCGACGGGTGTAACCAGGCCCCTTATGCTGAGAACCGAAAAAGCTATGTGGGCCGTGTATATGTGACTGTCGGGGCGACGCCGAAGGCGGGCGAAAGGACTAGCAAGGTGGTAAATGATTTGACACAAATCGCCTAAGTCTGGGCGACGAGGGCTTTCAGCCGGTAGATCATGTCCAATGCGTCTCGCGGCGAGAGGGCGTCCGGATCGAGCTCCTTCAGGGCATCCACCGCCGGGTTCCGGGTCTCCAGCGGGAACAGCGAGAGCTGGGTCGCCGCGCGGTCCGTATGACGTTGGGCGGCGTCTTCGAGCTCTCGCAGGCGCAGCCGGGCGCGCTCGATCACCGGCCGCGGTACCCCGGCGAGCGCTGCCACCTGAAGTCCGTAGCTCTGGTTGGCCGGGCCTTCCCTCACCGCGTGCATGAAGACGATGGATTCCCCGTGCTCGACGGCGTCCAAGTGGACGTTGGCGATGCCCGGACACTCGTCCGGAAGGGTCGTGAGCTCGAAGTAGTGAGTGGCAAACAGGGTGAATGCCCGGATGCGCGTCGCCAGCTCCATGCCGCAGGACCAGGCCAGCGACAGACCGTCGAAGGTGCTGGTGCCGCGTCCGATCTCGTCCATCAACACCAGGCTGTGCTCACTGGCGTTGTGGAGGATGTTGGCCGTCTCCTCCATCTCCACCATGAAGGTAGAGCGCCCGCCGGCGAGATCGTCTGCCGCCCCGATGCGCGAGAAGACCCGGTCGACCGGCCCAAGCCGCGCCGCACTGGCGGGTACGAAGCTCCCTGCATAGGCCATGAGGACGATGAGGGCGGTTTGGCGCATGAAGGTGGACTTGCCCCCCATGTTGGGTCCCGTCACCACGAGCATGCGCCGCGCGTCATCGAGCCGCACCCCGTTCGCGACGAATGGGCTCTCGATGACCTGCTCCACGACCGGATGGCGGCCGTCCGTGATCTCGACAAGGGCCTCTTCGGTCAGCTCGGGGCACACCCAGTCCAAGGCGCGTGCCCGCTCCGCCAGGTTGCAGAGGACATCCAGCGCAGCGATGGCGGCGGCGCTCTCCTGCAGCGCCGGCAGCCAGTCGACCAGGCGCTGGAGCAGCTCTTCGTAGAGCGCCTTCTCCCGTGAAAGTGCGCGCTCGCGGGCGCTCAGGACCTGATCCTCGAAACGCTTGAGGTCCGGTGTGACGTAGCGCTCGGCGCCCTTGAGGGTCTGGCGCCGCGTGTAGTCGTCGGGGACTCGCTCCGCGTGCATCCGCCCGACCTCGATGTAATAGCCGTGGACCCGGTTGTAGCTCACCTTGAGCGTCGAGATGCCGGTGCGTTCGCGCTCGCGCGCTTCCATGTCCAGCAGAAACTGGTCCGCGTTGGTCGAGAGGTTTCGCAGCTCGTCCAGCTCCGCGTCGTAGCCAGCGGCCAGCACCCCGCCGTCGCGGATCAGCACCGGCGGGTTGTCGATGACGGCTCGCCGCAGCAGCTCCACCACGTCGGGATGGGTGGAAATGGACTCGGCGAGCTCCTGCAGGAGGGGACTCTCAAGCGAGGCGAGCGGCTCCCGCAGCCCGGGCAGCCTCTCCAGCGAGTCGCGCAGCACCGCCAGGTCGCGCGGCCGCGCGGAGGTCAGGGCCACCCGGGCGAGGATGCGCTCCAGGTCTCCGATACCGGCAAGCTCTTCCTGTAAAGCGGGATAGGCGGCACCCTCGATGAGCTCGGCAACGGCGGCGTGCCGGCCGCGGATGGTGTCCCGGTCGCGCAGGGGACGGCCCAGCCAGCGGCGCAGCAGCCGGCTGCCCATGGCGGTGGAGGTCCGGTCCATCACCCCGGCGAGGGTGTGCTCCGGCCGGCCTGACAGGCTCTGGGTAATCTCCAGGTTGCGGCGGGTCGCGGCGTCCAGCACCACCGCTTCATCCCGGAGCTCCACCGAGAGGCCGCGGATGTGGGAGAGGCCGCTGCGCTGCGTGTCCTGCACGTACTGCAGCAGGCAGCCGGCGGCCCCCACGGCCGTAACGAGATCCTGACAGCCGAAGCCGACAAGATCGCGGGTTCCAAGCTGCGCACAGAGCAGCCGCTCGGCGCTATCGGGGTCGAAGTGCCAGGGGGGGCGGCGGGTGACGCCGCTGAGGCTCCAGCCGTCGGGTATCCGGTTGTCCTCCGCGAACAGGATCTCGGAAGGTCCGAGGCGCTCGATCTCGCTCCGCAGGGCCTCGACCGAAGGGACCTCCAGGACGGCAAAACGCCCGCTGCTGAGCTCCAGCCAGGCGATCCCGAAGGCGCCGGCGCCTTCGTTCGCCGCCGCCAGTAGATTTTCCCGTCGCTCCTCCAGCAGGGCCTCGTCCGTCAGCGTGCCGGGGGTGACGATGCGCACCACCTCGCGCTGCACCGGGCCCTTGGACTTCGACGGGTCTCCTATTTGCTCGCAGATGGCGACCGATTCCCCCTGACGCACGAGCTTGGCCAGGTAGCCCTCCGCCGCATGGTAGGGAACCCCGGCCATGGGGATGGGTGCGCCGGCCGACTGGCCGCGCTTGGTGAGGGTGATGTCCAGTAGGCGGGCCGCACGCTCTGCGTCTTGGTAGAACAGCTCGTAGAAGTCCCCCATGCGGTAGAACAGCAGCGTGTGCGGATGCTCCGCCTTGATGCGGAGGTACTGCTGCATCACGGGCGTGTGTTCTACGTAGTTCGGTTTGGTGTCGTTTTCTTGTTGCATCTAGCTGGAAATTCTGGGCGGTCCAAAGCTAGTGGCCGATCGACGTGTCGGGTTGGACAGGATCCGGCAGGCTTGGGTCGCTGACGATCTCGCCTTCGTGTCCGTGTACCTAGACGCACGGTCTGCACCCCCCCGTCGTACGCCCGGGAAGGTGCTACGCGTCAAGGTCGACAGGTCTAGCGTCAGTCAGATTATTGGTGCGGAGAACGTGGATTCGTAACGTCGGTGACCCAAGCTCGCTCGGCCGCGCGCCGAGATAGATCACGAGCGCCATTGTCGGACCGGATGCTCGCGTTAGATCGGGTCACCCGGCGACGGCTCAATTTCCCTCGCTAGCCCCGTGCCGAGCCAGAAGCTCAGGCTCTTCTCGAGGAGCTCGCCCCACGGCATGTAGTGCGACCCATCGCATGAGAAGTTGAGGCCGACCATGCCGTTGAAGATGTTCACCGAACCCGAGCGCAAGTAGATGGTCTCGTCCATGAAGCGCAGCTCGCGGAAGATTTGAAAGACCTGGCCAACCCGCTCCATGGGAGTCACTGCGTCCTCCGGGTAGGCCCGCGTGGGATAGGCGAGACAGATGCCCGGATCGGTCAGGTCCTCGACGTCGAGGATCCGGTAGCGCAACGGGTCGTCGATAAGCCAGAGTGTGGCGCGCGAGCTGGAGAAATGGAGCTTGGCGTGAAACACGCCGTGCACCGCGACCAGCTCGGTCATCAGGGCGAGGACCTCGTCGATGCGGACGTCCATGGGACTCTCGACCCGTTGCTGGGCAAAGAGCCCGCCGCGGATCGCCGGGTCTCCCTTCATTTGAACCCACTGCTCGGGCTGCCGGTAGAGCTCGCGGGTCAGCGGCAGCTCGCGAAGATCGAAATCCGCCCCGAGGAAGCCGACCAGCTCGCCGCGATCGTTTTCGACGCGCTGCACGGCCGTCAGGGAAGGGCGCCGCGCGTTACGGCTGATGTAGGCATCCGAGAGGGAGAAGCGCTCCCCCGCAAGCGCCTCCACTAGGTAGGGGCGCATACTCCGGTCACGACCGAGGTGCTCCGGCAACAGACCACGGGGGGAGACGTTGGCCGTGATCTGCCGCGCGTCACGGTCCAGGACGTACAGATACTTGCACGACGGGAGCGCAGCGAGCCCCTCGGTGAGTCGCTCCTCCAGTGCGCTATGCTCCGGCCAGACCTCACAACACCTGCGGGCAAGCCGCTTGAGCGGCGACCCGAGCCGGCCCCGCAGCAACATCCGCTGGCGGGCGACCGCCATTCTCAGCGCTTGGCCCATGGACTGTCTTCTCTAGTGATCATTCTTTGCCGACAACGGGCTGCCGATGATGTCTTAACATACCGCGCTGCCTCCGGCGTGGCGTACCCGCACAGACTGAACCCGACGGAACCTGTGTAACGGCCAACGGAAGCTCAATGCAACCACCCTACCGAGTGACGCGTGGGACCCGAGGCGCACGGGCACAACGATCGAGTGCTCCGCAAAGTGCTCATGTGGCTCGGACACGCCGGCGCGTTGAAGACGAGCGCGACCCAGGCGACGGCGAGGACTCAGAGGTAACCCGCCACGCTGCTCACCTTGCCGCTCCGGATCCAGTCGCTGCGCCTGCACCGCCGTCGCTATCACAGCGAATTGGCGCCCAACTCGCCGTTGCGCGCCGCAGCCACGCTCTACGGCCATGATGCACAGGAGGATTCCGACGAGCAACCGCGGCTAGCCGGCTTTTTAGCCGGTACCGTGCCCACTGGGCATTGCTGCGCGTGCGCCAGTTCGAGCCTCTCCGGCGCACCTGTCCGAACCTGAGTACGGCGTCGGCCGACATGGGCAACAGTCGGTCGTTCTCGTACCAGGGAGGGTTCGCACCGTGGTCGGAGGCGGCCAGCGTCCGGAAACGGAGCGTCCCGCGGATGGCCTTTTCGCGGTGTGCGCCGATCAGTTGCCGGGGCGCGCGTTGAACAGGTCCGTGTAGGCTTGACGGCAGCCTCACTACGGCCGACACCCCGGCGGGAGCGGCCCGTCCCCTCTGGTCCAGGAGCGAAAAAGGCGGGCGAGCTCAGTGTAGGTCTTTCCTTCCGGCTTTTCGCCTGGGTTTTGGCGAGCTTCTGTCCGCGGCAGCACGGGGCGCGGAAGATACAGCGGCAGGAGATTGTGGCCGTGTCTCCGATGCGATAGTTATCCTGACCGACAATATCGCCGCATCGTCGGGAACATCATCATCCACCGGTGGGGTATGGACCTAGCGATGGTGCGAGTTGGGCTTGCCTGGTGATCCCGTCGCTATGCCAACGAGCAGTCGCCCGCGGACTGGGTGCTATACGAGGATGCCGAGGCGAAGGCCCGGGAGAAACAGTTCCGGCTGTGGCGAGCCGCAAGCGCGGTGCCCCCCGGCAATGGCGGAGAAGGTCCCGTCGCGGATGACACTGATCACTGGTCCGACGTCTGCCGAAGGGTCTCAGGCGTCGTCGTCCTGACTGGCGATGACCTTGACCCGCACCTTGGCGGTGCCGGAGTGGAGCATGCCGATCTCACGTGCGGCGCCCTTGGACAAATCGATGATGCGTCCTCTGATGTAGGGGCCGCGGTCGTTGATCTTGACCTCGACGCTCTCGCCGTTGCGCAGGTTGGTGACTCGCACCTTGGTGCCAAAGGGGAGTGTCTTGTGGGCAGCTGTCAGGGCTTCCTGATTGAAACGCTCACCGCTGGCGGTCCTGCGGCCTTGGAACTTGGCTCCATAGTAGGACGCGGTGCCCCGCAGAACTTGAGTGTGATCGCTACGCGCGGCGCTGCTGAGGGGGGAAAGAGCCAGAATCGCAAGGACCCCGGCGGCTATAGGGTTGATTGACATGATCGCCGTTCCTCATGTGACTGAGTGAAGGCCCTGCCGCCCACGGGCGATCGCGGGGCAAGCCTCTGCAATGAAGTGTGAATATGATCACATTCTGTGGTTAGGGAAAACCCTTACGCTCGCCCGCCTTCGAAAGTCTTGCCGATAACCGACTGAAGCCGTGGGATAAAAAATATTTCTATGGGCGGCCGGTTGGCGATAAGAAAATTTTGTGACGCGACGCTGCGCGGGTGCTGCCGTGGGAGTGGCGGCAGGTTTCACTGGGCGATGAGTCCGACTGGTTCGACGTTGGGTAGAGCGTCTATCGCGAGTGGCTGCACGGGGCCGAATCAATACCATCCTCAACTGATGTGGAGGCACAACGCGCGTGGCTCGGAGATCTTGGCGAGGTCTGGGGAGGTATCAAAGGGTAGTGCCACGGTTCCTGACCGGTGCAGCTCGGCGCGGGCCATCCAGCCCGGGCCGAAGGCACGCATCGCTGCCACCAATACGTGGTCACCTAGGGGTCTGTCGGACATAGCCTTGGGCGCTGCTCGTCGCCCCCTTAGCCTGGCGTCAGCGCAGCACCTCGTAACGGGTGGAGCGCACCCCCTCCATGAGCCGGTCCACCTCGTCGCCGCTGACACCGAGGATGCGCAACGCCTCGGAGCCCAAGCGCAGGCTGCTCTCCAGGATCTCCGGGTAAGCCAGCGTGGCGCCGGCGGCGAGCAGGTGCGCCACGCCCTCCAGGTCCTTGGCACGAGCAATTACCCGTAGGTCCGGACAAGCATTGCGCAGGTGGGTCAAGGCACGAAGCGCCGTGCGTGGGTGGTCCACTGTGAGGATAACCAGGGCGGCCTGATCGATACGGCTCGCGGCGAGCAGATGTGCATCAGCGATGTCCCCGAAGTAGACCGGAAGCCCGTCCTTGCGCCCCTGGGCCACACGCTCAGGGTCCCTCTCAAAGACCAGGACCGGGACGCCGCTCTGGTGCAGCAGGACGGCCACGCTGTGCCCGACGCGGCCATAGCCCCCGATCACCACCTGCCCCGGCGCCGTAAGCGCCGTTGCCTCCCTCTCCGCGGATTGCCCTGTAGGCTCGAGACGAGAGGCGAGCCGGTTGCCCACCCCCACAAGCAGTGGCGTCAGCATCATCGAGACGGAGATGAGGGCGGCGCCGAGCACGAAGTTGCCATCAGAGATCACCCCCAGAGCTTTGGCCGTACCTAGCAGCACGAAACCGAACTCTCCGGCCTGACCGAGCAGAAAGCCCACCCGCACGGCCGTGGCGGGGCCGAGGCGAAAGGCTAGCGCCAGTGCCGTCAGCACCAAAATCTTAAGCAGCACGATCACGACCACGTCCGCCGCCAACGGCCCTGGGTGCTCCGCGATGGCATGCAGGTCGATGGACATGCCAACGGCGACGAAGAACAAGCTCATGAGCAGCCCCTTGAAGGGCTCGACCAGGGCCTGGATCTGGTAACGGTAGCGCGAGTCCGCCACCAGCATCCCCATCAAAAAGGCGCCCAGGGCCATGGACAACCCGGCCTGGGTCATGGCCCAGGCAGACACGAACACGGACAGCAGAATCGCCAGCAGGAAACCCTCCCGGTTCCGGTCGCGGGTCAGGCGGTCCAGCAACGTGGGCACCAGATAGCGCCCGAAGACCAACACGAGAGCGATCATGCCGACGACGATACCGAGCTGCTGCCACAACGGGACCCCGGCGGAAAGGGTTCCGCGGTCCGAGAGGATAGGCACCAGGGCGAGCAGCGGGACCACCGCGAGGTCCTGCATCAGGAGCACCGCGAAGGCGGCTGAGCCGTGGGGGCTGGCGGTCTCCCCCCGCTCGTGGAGGATCTGCATGACGAGCGCGGTCGACGATAGGGCCAGGGTCAATCCCGTAATCAGGGCCGTCTGCCAGCTCAATGCGCGGAGCAGGACATAGGCGGCAATCAGGGAGCCGGTAACGAGGACCTGCAAGGCGCCGAGGCCGAACACCTGGCGGCGCATGGACCAAAGCTGCCTCGGGTGCATCTCGGTGCCGATCAGGAACAGCAGCAGCACCACGCCCAACTCAGTGAAGTGGCGCACCGCCTCGACGTTGTCGGTCAAGACGGGTCCAGGGGAATAAGGGCCGACCACCACGCCTGCGACCAGCAGCCCCAGGATCGACCCCAATCCAGCCCGGCTGAACAGGCCCACGGCAACGGTGGCCACGACCAGCAGCCAGACGAGCGAGAACAGGAAATGGGTATCGAGCTCCATGGGTCGCCATCAGACCACGTTGGGAGCCGGGTGGAAACGTCGAAGGGCGTAGCTTCAATCAGCGTGAAAGCATCCGAGGCGCCGCGCAGGCTTCACGCCCCAGGTGGGAAACCGGGTGCGCCGGCCACGGGGCTGAGGCCCACTGGTTGGCCGAAAAGGCCGGACAAAACGCGCGCCGCATGCGACAGATGCGGCTCGCTGCGCTTATCGCATCCTACCCGCCACCGACCATCGGGCGCACCCGCCGCGTCGGGTGCGCGGTCGTCTGCAAGCCGATTCATGGCGGCGACGCGCGGAATACCGGCTGTACCACTTCTGTTCGGTGGTGGCCTCGAGAGCGTGGATGCGCGCGCCGGTGTTCAAGAACCAGGCTTCCGGTGTCGGCGGTCATGGCGGAGATCTCCAGCGCGGTCTCCCGAAAACATGACTGAGCGGGCGGGGAGTGTCAACGGAGACTTGGGTAACGGAAAGCGTAACCCGACCGGTACCGCGCATTGTTCCGGCCTTTAATTAATCGGCGGAGCTCGATGCTCGGTACTGGGTCCGCGTTTACGCAAACCTTACCTGCCGCGCTTGCAATTAACAACCTGAATGTCTACGACCTTTAGCTTATGCGTTTCTGGATAATAGATAGATGTTGCATTAAAGTTGAAACAACGGCGCTCAATAAACCGATGAAATTCTTTCTTCAACAAAACAAACGTGTTAAATGATATTTTCTTCGCCGCCTTGAGTTGGACTACCTTTAGATCTGAGTATTTAAAATTCCACGCAGTTCGACCTTGCATAAATAGTTGTTCTTCAACGAACTCAGGCAAGGCTGGGAGGTACTTCGTTTCCAGTTCGCGTTTTACCCAGAACCTTGCAGTATGCAATTCCTTTGCAGGGATAATATCCTGATTGTCTGTCATGCCTGCTATCACTTGAAACAGCTCACAACTCTAATCAGCCGCGCGGCTTTTTGCGTTGGTTGAATTAGCATTGTTATATGCCAGTTTTGTCTCCAGAAGCACACATCTAACGGACAAATGCATCAATACGTTCCGCAATGTTGGCCTTAAGATTCTCGAAAAAAAGCGAATAGTCAAAGGCATGGTAGACCCCATCCGGGAAATGACTGCCTTTAGCGGTAACCAAGTCTACGTTTTCCGGCTGGACAATCAGACCGCCATCCACAATTTGAGCAGAAGTAAAATGAGGGTAGGTTGTTGGAACACCCGCCTCATCAAAAAAGACAGCTCCAAGGTTTTTATCAGCAGGGACGAAAGCGCCATCCATCGTCCACGACAGAGGATTAACCGTCAGGGCACCTTTTTAAGGGTTGGTGCAACGGATTGCCGTCCTTCGGCCATGGTGTTGTACGATATGATACATCCCGTTTGGTCTGCATTTTCACACATGCGCAAGGAGGTGTTGGCAGCGAGGTCCTCAGGGGTCAAAGACCACCCTAGAAGCAGGGCTGCAATCAGCCGGTCTTCCGCGCCGGTGGAGCCCCAATGCTCGACAAAAAGATCAGTCAAGATCATGGAACCCTGGCGCCAAGAAAATAGGGCGGCCGTTGTTTTCATATTTTAGGTAATGGGTTAGGGCATGCCAGACATCGTTATGCACGATCTTTTGCAGGGGTGCGGCGTCGGCGTCACTCAAACCCAGGCGAGCTAAATTCATCTGGCGATACATTGGGGCGTAGATATTCGCCTGTCCTTCAAAGACAGAAGCCTGAGTGATTACCGTTTCCATGGCTGCGGCACGCATGTCCGGCCTATTCGTATCCATGATCCAATCAGTATTATTAAACAGGACCGTTGGATAAATAAAAAAAACATCAACCGGGGCCGTGGGGGCTGCAGGTTTTGCGAGCCAGCCTTCCGGCACCGCATAATCTGGAGCTGCAGGCAGAGTCTTTAGATCTAGCGGCGGCATGGCTTGACAGGGGATCAACTGGACAAGACTAAAAACTATTATCAGAAATATCGAATACACAATTGACAACTTATGGGTTGTCATAATTAAATCCTCAATGAATTGGGTTGCAAAAGACTAATAATTTATAACGTTACGGCTAACCCGAGCCGGCCGCTGTTTGGCCGGCTTCGGAGTTTAGCCGCTTTTTGGGCTCGTTACGCAACCTCGCTCATGGGGCGAACCCTTGCCGGAGGGAGCGCGCGACCCTCCGCTTTGAAGTGGTCTATGACCTCCTGCACAACCTCGCATAGCTCGCCGTAGAGGGATACGGGGTCGTCACCATGTATCCCGGTGATGAGGTCTGGACACTTTCCAATGTACACTTGGTCCTCATCGCTCCATTCCACCCACTTGTGGTATTTGTCGAGATCTTTCATTTCCTCACCATTTCGATCGCCCGAGCGACCTGCTTTTCTTGGTAGCGTTTGGCGTCCTCACCGGCGTTGCCGCTTACGGTTACCGCTCCTGGATACTTTGGATGGACGAGTTTCCGGTGCGATCCTTTGCCTGCGCCTGGGATCTCTACAAAGCCGACGTCCTTGAGAGCTCTCAGTAGATCACGGATTTTCTGAGGCACCGACTAACCTATTTGCTTTACTAGCCCAACGCCTGCCATCACCCGACGCGAAAGGAGCGGTAGCGACTGTAGCGGTCGGGTGATGGCATTGTTAAGTGACGATTTAGAGAACCCATTGGTACACTGCTATAGCGGTCACGACGGGCAGCGCGACAAGGAAAATGGTTACACCGAGGCAACCGCCGCCCCGGCTAGCCACCGAAGCTTGCTGTGATTCGTTCCAACGTTCTGCTAACCACTTTTTGTGGCAAACGCTACAATACAGTTTAAGGAAACCATTGTTCCATGCCTTAATCGTACGCTTATCGTGTTCCGATGTTTTTTTGCAGCGCGCGCAGATGAATCTTTTTTCTTTGGGTTTCTTCTGTCTATTAAGTACCGCAATCGCGACTACTAGTATTGCGCCAAATGGCAATATTATTTCAACGCTTCTTGCTTGAAAAAAGCCATATGCTGTACCAACCAATGCACCGATGATTAAAGCAATAGATAGATAATCAACAATATTCTTCCTTGGCGGCTCGGTATGAATTTGCTTTTCACGATACTCCATTGGCCCAGATACAGCGCCTTCAATAACTACCGCTTTGGCTTTGAGTCGTCCTTGTGAATCGCGCATTGATTCATAAAGAACAGCGTCCCCTGCTTGCGGTCTTCTGCCTTGCGTTTTTAGAGCAGAAATATGAAAAAATATTTTCTCATCGCCAGAATCTGAAACGATGAATCCGAAGCCTCTATCATCTTTCCACTGGGTGATTTTCCCTCTCATGGTTCCCCGGGGTATAAGTTTCCTGTCACTTAACCATGAATTATACGGTTTCCGCATACCATGGTGGGTTGGTGAGGCTTCGGCACGACAACCCGAGCTGTGTGCCGTCGCCTTAACCGTATATCATCCTGGCGCGGCGAGATATCCCGATCTGGATAACCTCCGCGGCCGAGCGTCGACGGCAAGCTTTCGTCGGACCGTTGTCGGCTCACAAGGCCCCTCGGCTATGCCGCCACTTTCCCGCCCGACGGAAACCGCCGCACTGCCGCCTCGCGATCCCGCCTCGCGTGAGTGTATCGGCTAGAGACCCGCCAAGCGCTCCATCGGTGGTCGCCATGTTCCCTTGGCAGCGAGGAAAGGGTGAGGCGTGGTGTCGCCCGGGTGGGACAGCTAGCACATGAGTTTCAGATTTTTCGAAGATTTGAAACGCGCCGTAGCTCCAGGCTCCCCGCCCCATGGAAGCCGCTCTGCTCGCCTCCCTCGATCTCGCCACCCTTGAGCAGTATCGGCTAGAGGCCGTCCAGGCGCTGCATCAGCTTCGTACCGGCAAGCGCACCGTCCAGATCAGCCACCAGGGGCAGTCGCGGACGCACTCGCCGAGCGAGGCGGACGCCCTTGAGCGCTACATCGGCGCCCAGCAGCCGGCAACCCCGGCACCGAGGCTCATACGGCTGGGGCGTCTCGTTTCGTTGCAACGAATGATTCGCTCATTGAGGCCTCGGTGCGGGGCAAGCCTCACTTCAAGCCGACCGCGGGGATGCTCTGGGGCGGCGATGCGGCGCCGGGCAAGGAGATGACCGCCTGCGCAGCGGCCAGCCGCGACGACCCGGGCCTTCTCAACTGGTATCCCTCCACCGGCTCGGCCGATGCGGACCTGCTGCCCGGACTCGGCACCATCCGGCCGCGCTCGCGCGACCTGGAGCGCAACAACGGGTACGGCTCCGGCGCCAATCAGAGCTACAAGGACAACATTGTCGGGCACCAGCTGCGCCTCAACGCCAACCCCGACGCGTTGCTGCTTGGCTGGAAGCACGAGGAGGCCAAGCACTGGGGCCTCTTTACCAACGCGCAGTTCGCCACCTGGGCCAACAATCCTATCGAGGTGGACTGGAGAGATACCCCGTCGCATGTCACCCGCTGGCCGGCGATCCGCGGCTGGGTGGGGTCGACGGTATGCGAGCCCCGGCGGCCGGGCCGGCCGTACGGGGGATGATCAGTGCTTCGTGTAGAGGGCAGGCAGCTTCTGTTTCAGCGCGGCGATCTTGGGAAGGTCGTTGATGACGATATAGGGCTGGTGGGGATGCCGCGCCAGGTAGTCCTGGTGGTAGGCCTCGGCCAAGTAGAAGCCCTTGAGCGGCGCGACCTCGGTAACGATGGGGCTCGGGAAGACATGTGCCGCCTGCAGCTGGGCAATGTATGCCTCGGCGACACGCTTCTGCTCGTCATTGGCGTAGAAGACCGCGGAGCGGTATTGCGTCCCTGTGTCCGGACCCTGACGATTGAGCTCGGTCGGGTCGTGCGCCACGGCGAAATAGACCTTGAGCAGTTGTCCGTAGGTGACGCGTGATGGGTCGTAGGTGATCCGCACCGATTCGGCGTGGCCGGTGGTGCCTGAGCTGACTCGCGGGTAGGTTGCAGTGTCGGCGTCGCCGCCGGCGTATCCCGAGACGACCCGGGTGACGCCCTTAACGTGCTCGAACACGCCTTCCATGCCCCAGAAGCAGCCGCCGGCGAGTATGGCGGTTTCGCTGCCGGGAGTCGGCGTCTCATCGACGCTCGGACCGGGCAATGGTCCCGCCGCCTGCGCGGTCGAGCTCAATGCCAGCCCGAACGTGGCGGCCAGCACCGGACCCGCCAGAACTGTTCCCAGGATTATGCGCATCATGGACCTCTGCTCAGTGCCATATTCATCAAGTTTGGCCTGTACGCTTCTCCGCCTGTGGGGTCCGGTTGCGGCCGCCGGGGGTGTCGGCAGCCGGGAGGCTGCCGTGAAGCCTTCAGGACGAATTCGCTGCGTCCCCCGGCGGGTGCAACTGGATCCCAGTAAACTAAGAGACTCAAACAGGAACGGTAAACGTGCAATTTCGGTCGCCAGCAACGCGGCTTCCCGGGTGAGGATTCACCGCGTCGCTGTCGCTTCCTGAGGACGCCTACTTCATCATCTCGTCCTTACCCATGCTCTCTTTGGACATGTCCTCCTTGCCCATGGTGTCCTTCGCCATGCTGTCCTTGGACATGCTGTCCTTGCTCATGTCGTCCTTGGACATCGTGTCCTTGGCCATGGTGTCTTTCGCCATCGTGTCTTTGGCCATTGAATCCTTGGCCATCGACTCGTGCTGCATCTCACCCGCGGCATAGGCGCCGCCGGCGGTCAGCATGAGGCCGAGGGAAACGAGGGCGATGGTGCGCTTGATCATAGTGTGCTCCGTCGAATGGTTGGGTGTGGTGGCCGTAAGGCCGATGCTTCGGGGCGCCGAGCGAGGCTCAGCTGCCGCCGAACCAGTTGTACCCCTGGTCTTCCCAGTAACCGCCGGGGTAGTTGTTGGTGACGAAAATCGCCTGGATGTGCTTGGGGTTCTTGTAGCCCAGCTTGGTCGGCATTCTTAGCTTCATGGGGAAGCCGTAGCGCGCCGGCAGGGTCTGCCCGTCGTAGGTCAGGGTCAGCAGCGTTTGCGGGTGCAGGGCGGTGGGCATATCGATGCTGGTGTAGTAGTCGTCGGCGCACTTGAAGCCGACATACTTGGCGTTGAGGTCGGCACCGACCCGGCGCAAGAACAGCGAGAACGGTACGCCGCCCCACTTGCCGATGGCGCTCCAGCCTTCCACGCAAATATGACGCGTGACCTGGTCGGTCTGCGGCAGCGCGTTGAGCTCCGCCAGGGTCCAGGCGTGCTTGTCCGCCACCAGCCCGGTGACCTCCAGGCGAAAGCTGTCGGCATCCACTTGCGGCACCCGGTCTTCGCCGTAATAGGCATTGAACGGGAACGGGCGCGTGATCATGGACTCGGGATAGGTCGGCGCCAGGCGGTTGGGGTCGAACAGCCAGGCCTGGATCTTGTCATTGAAGCGGGAAATTCGTGTGAGCGCGGACTCCACGCCCTTGTTGTCGGTGAGATCGCAGCCGGTCAGCAGCGCCAGGCCGCCGAGGCTCAGCGAACGGGTGAGAAACAGGCGGCGCGAGGGCGCGTCGAGGCGGCCGAGGGCTTCATTGACGATGGCCTTCTGGTCGGGGTGGGTAACGGACTTGCGCATCAGTGTCTCCTTAGCGGCCGCGGATCATGGTCAGGAGTGTGCGCGGCACCAACGCTGCCATCCCCAGGTGTACCGCCACGAAGGCGACCAGCCCGGCCATGGCGAAGAAGTGCAGGTAGCGCGCGGTCTCGTAGCCGCCCAGCAGCTCACGCAGCAGCGGAAACTGCACAGACTTCCAGAGCACCAGGCCGGACAGAACCAGCAGCACGATGTCGAATATCACGAACAGATAGGCGGCGCGTTGCACGCTGTTGTAGCGGCGCGGGTCGGCATGCGACAGGCGGCCGTGCAGGGCGGCCTTCAGGTCGCTGTAGAAGGCACGCGGCGAGAGGGGCAGGAATTTGCGCCACAGCCGGCCGCTGGCGATATTGAGCAGCAGGTAGAGCACCCCGTTGCCGGCCAGCAACCACATGGCCGCGAAGTGCCACTGGATCGCACCGGCGAGCCAGCCGCCCAGGGTGATGTCGTTGGCAAAGCGGAAATCGAACAACGGCGACGCGTTGTAGATGCGCCAGCCACTGGTGACCATGACCAGTACCGCCAGCGCGTTGACCCAGTGGGTCAGGCGCAGCCACAGCGGGTGGATGATGGTGCGGCCTGTAAGCGTCGTTTCGGTCATGATCCCGGTCCTCATGCGCCGGCGCACTGGCCGGCGCCGACCGCTTGCAGCACACGGCCGGTATGCTGGTCCTGCACAAAGGCACTCACCTCCAGCCGCGCGCTCTGCCAGGTCTTCGCCAGGGGCACGCTGCGCTGCAGCTCGAGGCTGCCGCCGTGCAGGCTCAGTGGCCCGATCCAGGCTCGCACGACATGGTCGTGGCGGAGCCGGCGTCCGCCGTTTTCGCCGGCCCGCACCTGCGAGCTAAGACCGTTCTCGGCCACGGCCACGTAGAGCGCGGCTGCCTCTACGGTGCTCCGCGCCGACGCGCTAATGGCGAGGGCATCGCCGCCCTGCGAACGGACCTTCAGGAGGATGCTGGCTTGCGGCGGCTCGGCGTTGACCTCGCGTATTCGCTCGTCTACGGCCGCGGGCCGCACATCCGTCCCCGCGACGAAGAATTGGGGCGTGTAAACTGTGCTCCGGCCGCCGAGCTGTACCAGCCAGCGCTGGCGGCGGGCAAATGCGTCCTGCGCGAACGGATCTCGCCAGCCCAGATCGTCCCAATAGCCGACGTGCAGGGCCAAGGGCACCACCGTGGTGCCTTTGCCTTGGCGGAGCTGTCCCAACTGGCGGTCGGCGGGCGGGCAGCTGGAGCAGCCCTCGGATGTGTAGAGCTCGACCAGCGCCGCTATGCTCGGTCCGCTCTTCACCTCACAGGCCGCCATGCCTTGCAAGGAGATGCCGGCAATCAGAGCGGCGATCAGGATGCGAACGAGCTGCATGATTTCCCACCATTGCTTGCTGAAGGGTTGGCGGTGAAGATCGGATTGGTCCGTTCCCGCTGCCTGTGCAAGTTAGTTCGCACCGAGGTGGTGAACGGTTACAGGGCAGGGCAAAATTCTCCGCCAGTCGACGCGCACCGAACCTGTAACCGAAGGCGACGATTCAACGAATGACGAAGAGGGGCCGGTCCAACCCCAGCGAGGAGCGCCTCACGCAACTGCTACTTGGCGGACTCGACGGCGACGCGTCGGCCTACCATGCATTCCTGAACGAATTGACTGCGCACCTGCGTGCCTTCTTCAGGAAACGCTTGGCCCGTCTACCGGATGAGGTGGAAGATCTCGTGCAAGAAGCCCTGCTGGCCATCCACAACCAGCGCCACACCTACGACGCCGGCCTGCCGCTGACGGCCTGGGTGCACGCGATTGCCAAGTACAAGCTCATTGACTTGCTGCGCCGGCGGGCCGTGAAGGAAGGCCTGACAGACCCCCTCGACGATGCGACGGACATTCTTGCCGCGGCTGATGGCGAGGCCGCGGAGGCGCGCCGGGACGTCGACATGCTCTTGGCGCAGTTGCCCGACCGGCTGCGCCTGCCCATCGTACACACCAAGCTGGAGGGTCTGACGGTGGCGGAGGCCGCGCGGGCCGCCGGCATGTCCGAATCGGCCGTCAAGGTTGGCGTGCACCGCGGCCTCAAGGCCCTGGCCGCATTGATACGAGACGAGACGTGAGAACCGACGACCTGGTCACCCTGCTGGCAACCGGCGCTGCCCCAGTGGAGCGGCACGCCGTCGGGCGCCGCTATGCCACGGCCATCGGTCTGGGAGTGGTTGCCTCGGGCGCGCTGATGCTCAACCTGCTCGGTCTGCGTCCCGACTTGGCCGAGGCCGTGCGCTTACCGATGTTCTGGGTCAAGCTCGGCTTCGTCGCCTGCCTGGCCTGGGCCAGTCTGCTTGCTGCCCTGCGCCTGTCGCGGCCAGGCATGCGCCTCGACTGGGTGCCGGCCGCCCTCGCCGCGCCGGTGCTGGTAATGTGGGCGATCGCTGGCGTGGCGCTGGCCGGCACCGATCCCTCAGCGCGCCCGGAGCTGATCTTCGGCACGACCTGGAAGGTGTGCCCCGGGCTCATTGCCATGCTCTCGCTTCCGGTGTTCGTCGCCGTGCTGTGGGCGATGCGCGGCCTCGCACCGACCCGCCTGCCGCTGGCCGGCACGGCGGCGGGACTGTCGGCAGGCACCGTCGGTGCGCTGGTGTACTGCCTGCATTGCCCGGAGCTCGATGCGCCCTTCTTGGGCACCTGGTATCTGCTCGGCATGCTGATCCCCGCCCTGGTCGGAAGCCTCATCGGGCCGCGCCTGTTGCGCTGGTAGGCTGGCGCCCTCCGCAGAAGACGAGACCCAACCGCCACCGAGGCCGATTCTGTGCCCGCGGTTGTCCGTCGCTGGGAGAGCTGACGGCACGACCCGCACGCCCGAGCCGCGCCCCGAATCGATGGGATGCCTAGCAGTCAAGGGCTTCGTTATGACTTAGCATGTAGCTCAAGGCGTCGACAGCGTCCCCGAATCCTTGTTCTGCCGCTCTGGAGATCCACTCGAGCGCCATGCCGGAATTTTCGGTAACACCTTCGCCTTCCAGATACATGATGCCTAGGTGGAACTGGGCCTCAGCTACCCCTTGTCTTGCGGCTCGTTCGTACCAATAGGCGGCTTCGTACTCGTCCGCTTTGACCCCTGAGCCTGTTCGGAAGAGGGTCGCAAGATACAACTGGGCGCGGGCGTTACCTTTCTCGGCATGTGGCCGAAGAACGGTCGCAGCCTCGTCGAACTTGCGCGCTTCGTAGCGCTCGAAAGCCACTTCGAGGTCGTCACTATTCGCGTCGTATCGCTCATCCGCAAGTAAGTTCATCCCTTGGGTTGCGAGGGACATTCCAAGGATCACCTTGTTCAACTTGTGCGCATGTCCCGACATTGGGGTTACATCTCCCTTACGTTGGAATTGGCCGTTCGCTCATGGAGAACAGCCGCCTCAATAGTCTCAGTCCCGTCTTGCCGTATGGTCGTGTACCAGCGCCGACTGGCCAGCGCCGATCCGTTAGCGAAAGCGCCCGTAAATAGGACTGCCCCATGTATGGATGCCAGAACGCGATGGATGTTGACGTCCCAGGGATCCAGTATCGCCGTTTCGCCGGGTGCGAGATCGTTCGTTCCGGCTTGGCGCAGCTGCACCCTGCCGCGCGCGTATTGCTCAGACAAAGCGAAGGCGTCGATCGTGACCGCTCCCGCCAATACATGCGACACTGCATATGCACCGGGATGGTCGTGCATGGGTATCCTGGCCTCCGGCCCTAGCTGGACCAGCCCCAGGCGCCAGGTCGGTGTACTGCATAGCGTGAAGGATTGATGCGCGCCGCTTTTGTGAGCGGGCTGAATTGCGGCTATTCCTTGCGTTAGGCGACGGATATGCTTGATCCCTTGCTGTAAGCCGGCAACAGCCCTTGCCAGCGAGCCCCGATCGCCTCGTGCGATGGAGGACATGACTGCGGCGTAGCGTAGTCCCGAGTGGGACACGGCCAGCTCAGGAAATCCCGCCTGTGATAACCGGTCACGCATCTATGCGCTTACCGCCGCTGGCCGGGCCATCACGACCTTACGTGCGGTATGGGTGTTACCAAGAAAGTTCCGTGGTGACTACCCGATAACCCAATTCGCGATAGTCACTGATTTGCGTCGTCGCCAATGGTACGACGTCAATGTATTGGGGAAACTCGCTTGCGTCAACGCCGTTCACCCTCGCATAGGTGCCGCACACGTGGAACGTGACGTCAAGCTCTTCGGCCAGTCGCCGGACTCGCTGATGTACGTCTCCATATTGGGCTTCCTCTGAGCTCTGCAGCGCGAACATCTCGTCTCCGTGCGAGACAATGACGATCGATAATTCGGGGTATCGTTTGCGCAGGAGGGCTACATAATGCTCGATCCGCGGCACCATCCACCCGAGCGCGTCCTCGTCGTACTCCAGCACGTTGAAGAGTACGCCAACCGGCGGCGAAGCAGCTGCAATAATTGCCTCCACTTCCTCCGCTTCCGGATATTCCTTGTCAAGGTTGGTGCTGTCGGCGAATGCGAGGGCGCCTTGTAACAGCCCGGTCCAAGCGAGGATGTGAAACGCCTTGATTCAGTTTATAGGTCGCATGATGGAGGTTATTGGTGGCATTCGTCAGCTTTCGCGTTCGCGCTGACTTGAGAGCGGCTCCGGTAGACCCAAATGCAGGGTCTTCTTGCATCCCAGAGCACGCCGTGAGGTGCACAGAGTAAACATGACTGGCCTCGGAGCGTGCCGCTCTTGTCAGAAGCCATGCAGGTTCTCGATTGGGGCAGCGAGGGGAGCGCCGAGTATCCGCTCAAGGGTCGCGGTCATCACGCCGTGGTCGTTGTCGAACGAGCCGTGGGCGAGAGGGATCTGCTCTACGCCATCCGAGACCCGTTTATTGTTATGCACTTGCAGCACTTTGCCTGCGTTGGTGTCGATCAGCGAGCAGGTGCTGAAGGTGCGGGCCGAGCGAACCGCCATCGTTGCCCCCATGACGGTGACCCAAGCATCGCTGCCGCGCCGGACCCAGTCCTCGACGGTGAGGATGTCGAAGCCCTTGAACCCCCGGCCTAGCCCCCAGGAGTTCTGGACAATGAAGCCGTCGGGCGTATAGCCGAACAACGCCGCGCAGCGCCAGGCTGCATAGCCGAGTCGTGCAGAGCGAGAACCGGTGTGGGACCCTTTAGGTCAGCCTGTGAGCCCTGGACGTAGGGGCTATCGATGGTGTCAGGGGAGACGAGGCAGCAGATCGTGGGGTCGCCGTTAGGAGCATATGCTCCTCTCCGAGAATTGACCACGGCTGTCAACTGGCTGCTGTCACCAGCCCGTCGCTCACCCAGCGGTGCAAGAGGCCGGCCGCCCGAAGTGCCGCGCGCTCCTCGTCAACCCACTCGCACAGCCCTTCGCAGAGATCCCCGAAGGTAGATCCGCGGCGTGCAGCGTCCAGCGCCGACGTCTCGTCGGGGGAGAGCGATCGGAAGTATGTCTCCAGGGCCGTCCGCCACACCAGCCAGGGTACCGGCTCGGGGATTGTTTCCGGTGACGGCATCGGCTCGCGTTTGTTGAATGCGCTGCGCAGGGAGGGCGCGTTGGTGCGGAGATCGAGGCGACGGACGGAAGGGTGCAGCTCGAGCCGCATCTCGCCCCAGGCGTCAGGGGGAATGGCGGTTATGTCCGCCTGCGTGAGGGGTGGTCGGTCCGCAGCGTCGAACGCCTCCCCCAAAGCCCACTCCAATGCCGCCAGCTCACTCAGATAGGGGCGATCGCAGTGGTCGGGGTGATTAGCCAGATGCTCCGCCAGGTGGGTGCCGAAGGGCCGGACCGAGAAGTGGCTCGATGGGTAGCGGCCGACGTAGTCGAGGGCGAGTGCCTCGAAGGCGTCGTCGCCGAGCAGGAAGCAGAGAGTGGGGTAATCGGTTCGCAGTACGCCTAGGAGCCGGAGCCGGTACGCCTCGGCGTAGATCCCGAGACATTCGTGGGCGCTTGCTCGGGCACCGTCCTGCACGCGCGAAACCACTGGATCGTCGGCGTGCAGTACATAGCGCTGGAGCTCGACCTGCAACGCGTGCAGCCGGCTCGGGCCGCCGGCCGATTCAGCGTCGCGTTGCGGAAGAGGCGGCGAACAGTCGGCGACTGCGCCAGCCGATCGCAAGCTCACGCCGCTGCCTCCGTCCAGGCTCCGTCGCCGATGCGGCGCGCGCGCTCCAGCTCGGCGAGGAGCTCTGGGAGGGGCGGGATTTGGTCGTCGCGCTCGATCATGGTCGAGACCGGGCCGAAACGGCGCGCGGCGAGCTCGTAGAGATCCCAGACAGGGGCTGTGACCGGCTCGTCGTGAGTGTCGATGAGGTAGCGCCCGAGATTGCGATGGCCCGCGAGGTGGATCTGGCGGACGCGCTCGCCTGGGATCGCTTCGAGGTACGTCCGCGGGTCGAAGCCGTGATTGTAGCCGCTCACGTAAATGTTGTTGACGTCGAGCAGAATCAGGCAGTCCGCCTCGTCGGCGACAGCGCATAGGAACTCCCACTCGGTGAGCCGCGAATCTCGGTAGGTCAGATAGCTGGAGACGTTCTCCAACAGCAGGCGGCGCCCCAGGAAGTCCTGCACCCGCCGTACCCGCTCGACGACGTGGCGAAGTGCCTCCTCAGTGTAGGGCAGCGGCAGCAGGTCGTGCAGATTGGTCCGGTTGACGCCGGTCCAGCACAGGTGATCCGAGACCCAGGCGGGCTCGACACGGGCAGCGAGCGCCTTCACTTGCGTCAGGTATCCCCAGTCGAGCGGATCGCTGCCGCCGATCGAGAGGGACACGCCATGCATGACCATCGGATAGTCACGCCGGATGTGCTCCAGGTAGTAAAGCGGCTTGCCGCCCGGCACCAGATAGTTCTCGGTGAGCACCTCAAGCCAGTCGACGGCAGGGCGTTCCGCCAATACCGTCTGGTAGTGCTCCTTGCGCAGCCCGAGGCCGTACCCCAGGAAGGGGCGCGGTGGGGAATCTGTCACGGCTGCCTGACAGACGAGAAAAAGGGGCGGGACGCCTTGGCATCCCCACCCCGATCGAACGCGTCCATGCGGCTACTCGACGACTTTGCCGCCTTGCGCCGTGCACTCTTCCTTGGTCTTAGTCGGCAGCCAGCCCTGGCCCTTGCAGCTGTTGTGGCCCGCGCAGGAATTGTTGGCCGTCGCGCAGGCACCTTCGCCCTTGCACGCGTTGATACCCATGCAGTGGACCTTGCCCTCGCTGGCGGCGTCGTGGGACTCGGCGGCCAACAAGGCGCCGCCCGCGCCGAACAGGGCGGCTGCAGTGGTGGCAAGCAACAGACCGCGGCGTTTCATGGAAGTGCTCATCTCGCGTGCTCCTCGACTTCGGTGTTGGTATTCCCGTTCCCCTGCGCCCAGCCGTCCGGAGGCATTTAACTGGACTGCGGGTAAGCTTCTTTATGCGCCGGCTCGTTGGCAGGTACCTCCCGCCGTGCTGAGGGCCGAAGGCTCGACGCAGGACGGAAGCATAGATAGCCTAGCTGGAGAGTCAAGTTTTTACGACAAGATAGGGGGTTGTCCAGCCAACCCTCCTTCGTCGAGTATCCATTGTCCGCAGCGAGTGCCTTGTTGTGCTCCAGGCGTTGAGCGTGTTCGCAAGCGAAGGGATTCGGGCTGGAGCTGAAAGCGTAAATGATCGGCTCCGTCGGAGCCCTGTCGGAATTGGTACTATCCGATTGCTGCAAGTCACATGCGTCCAGAGATTTCTTCCATGGGGCCGCTCCTCATCCGCGCTCTCGTTTTGATGCTGGTTTCGATCGCCGCGGTGCTCGAGGCCGCCGAAGCGCCGGGCCCTGTCCCAGTGATCGCTGCCGAGGTCCGTCGGGACCAATTCGTCGACCGCGTCGAGGCACTGGGGACCCTGAAAGCCAACGAGTCCGTCTCGGTCACTGCCAACGTCACCGAGACGGTGTCGGCAATCCACTTCGACGACGGTGAGCGGGTGGAAAAAGGGCAGGTGCTGGTAGAGATGACCAGCGCCGAGGAGCATGCCCTGCTGGAGGAGGCCCAGGCCCGCGTTGCGGAGGCCGAGCGCCAGTACGACCGGGTAAAGTCCCTGGTGGCTCAGCGTTCCGCCTCCGAGTCCCTCCTCGACGAGCGCAAGCGGGACCTGGACACGGCTCGGGCGCTCCTGGTGGCAATTGAATCGCGCCTCGCCGACCGACTCATCAAGGCCCCGTTCGCCGGGGTGCTCGGGCTGCGCAACATCAGTCCGGGGGCCTTGGTTGAGCCAGGGGATCTGATCACCACCCTGGACGACGTCAGCGTGATGAAGCTCGATTTCGCCGTCCCGAGCGTCTTCCTGACCGACCTTGAGCCTGGACTCCGCATCGCGACCAAGGCCCGCGCCTACGGCGACCGTACCTTCGCAGGCAAAATCCGCAGCATCGACAGCCGCGTGGACCCGGTCACCCGCTCCATCCAGGTGCGCGCCTTGATTCCCAACCCGGACCGCACCCTGAAGCCGGGGGTCCTGATGCAGGTGGAGCTGCTGCGCAACCCCCGGGAGACCCTGGCAATCCCAGAATCCGGTTTGCTGCAGCAGGGCCGAGACCAGTTCGTGCTGCTGGTGGGCGAGGGCGGTACGGTCGAGCGCCGGCAGGTTCGGGCCGGCGCTCGCCGCCCGGGCGAGGTGGAGATCGTCGACGGCCTCACTGCCGGCGATAAGGTTATCACCCATGGCAACGATAAGGTCCGTCCCGGACAGCGGGTTCGGATTCAGGCGTTTGACGACGGCACCAAGAGCCTGCACGAGATGCTGGAGTCCGCCCGGTGATCCTCTCCGACATCTCGGTCACGCGGCCCGTACTCGCATCGGTCCTGTCGCTCCTGCTTATTGCTTTCGGGTTGGTGGCCTTCGACCGCCTGCCGCTGCGCGAATATCCGGACATCGACCCGCCCGTGGTCTCCGTCGAGACCGTTTACCCCGGCGCGGCAGCCAACGTCGTTGAGACGCGCATCACCCAGCTCATCGAGGACCGCATCTCCGGTGTCGAGGGCATCCGCACCATCGAGTCGGTGAGCGAGGACGGACGTTCCGCCATCACCATCGAGTTCGACATCGGGCGCGATATCGACGGTGCCGCGAATGATGTCCGCGACCGGGTGGCCGGCATCCTTGACCAGCTCCCTGTGGAGGCGGACCCGCCGGACATCCAGAAGGTCGATAGCAACGAGGACGTGATCATGTGGCTCAACCTGGTGAGCGACCGCATGACTGTCCCGGCGCTGACCGACTACGCGCGCCGCTACCTGGTCGACCGCTTCTCGGTCCTCGACGGGGTTGCGCGCGTGCGGGTCGGAGGCAACCAGATCTACGCCATGCGTATCTGGATCGACCGCAATGCGCTGGCGGCCCGTGGCCTCACGGTGGCGGACGTCGAGAGCGCCTTGCGTGCCGAGAACGTGGAGCTGCCCGCCGGCAGTGTCGAGTCGCGCACGCGCCAGTTCAGCGTCCGCACGGACCGCGCCTTCTCCACGCCCGAGCAGTTCGCCCGCCTGGTCGTCTCCCGGGGCGAAGGCGGCTACCTCGTGCGGCTCGGCGACGTGGCGCGGGTGGAGCGGGGGACCGAGGAGGATCGCACCTTCTTTCGCGGCAACGGGGTGCCGATGGTAGGGCTCGGGATCGTCAAGCAGTCCACCGCCAACACCATCGCGGTGGCGGATGCCGCCAAGGCCGAGATGGCGCGCGTCAACCCGACTCTACCCGAGGGGATGGAGATCAAGCAGAGCTACGATACGTCGGTGTTCGTGAAAGGGGCCGTCAGGGAGGTCTACAAGACGCTGGCGATTGCTATCGGGCTGGTCATCCTGGTGATCTTTCTCTTTCTCGGCAGCATGCGCGCGATGCTGGTGCCGGCGGTGACGGTTCCGGTGTCGCTGGTCGCGACCTTCCTGGTGCTCTGGGCGCTCGGCTTCTCGGTCAACCTCCTGACCCTTTTGGCCCTGGTGCTCGCGATCGGACTGGTCGTGGACGACGCCATTGTGGTGTTGGAGAACGTCCACCGACGGATGGAGCAGTATGGCGAGACACGTCTGGTGGCGGCCTTCCGGGGTACACGCCAGGTGGGCTTCGCGGTGGTCGCGACCACGGTGGTTCTTGTGGCGGTCTTTGTCCCGATCGCCTTTTTGCAGGGGGACGTCGGGCGCCTGTTCTCCGAGTTTGCGTTGACGATGGCGGCGGCGGTGTCCTTCTCGACCTTCGTGGCCCTCTCTCTGTCGCCGATGCTCGCATCCAAGATCCTGCCCCAGGATCACCGGCGCGCAAGTCTCAGCAAGGGCGTCGACTGGGTGTTCCAGCAGGTTCGGCGCGGGTATGGGACGGCGTTGCGCTTCCTTCTGCGTTTCAAGGGCGTGGTAGCGGTGCTGTTCGCCGCCACGCTGGCGGGCGCCGTGTGGCTGTTCCAGCATATCCCCCAGGAATACGCGCCGAAGGAGGACCGCGGCGCATTCTTCGTCCTGGTCAATGGGCCGGAGGGTGCTTCCTACGCCTACATGAAGGAGTACATGGACGAGATCGAGCGCAGGCTGCTCCCCTACGCCGAGAGCGGAGAGGCCATCCGGGTGTTGGTCCGTGCCCCGCGGAGCTTCAGCGGCGCTCAGATCTTCAACTCCGGCATTGTGATCATGGTGCTCAACGATTTCTCCCTGCGCCGTTCCGCCTGGGTCGTGATGGACGAGATCCGGGCCAAGCTCGCCGACCTCTCCGGGGTCAAGGCCTTCCCGGTCATGCGCCAGGGGTTCGGCGCCCGCATCCAGAAGCCGGTGCAGTTCGTCATCGGCGGGGGCAGCTACGAGGAGCTTGCCCAGTGGCGTGACCTCCTGCTCGCCAAGATCGAGGAATCCAACCCCGGTCTGACCGCTATCGACTGGGACTACAAGGAGACGAAGCCCCAGCTGCGCGTGGAGATCGACTACGATCGAGCGGCAGACCTAGGTGTCACAGTGGGCGTGATCGGCCGTACCCTGGAGACCATGCTGGGCTCGCGAAAGGTCACCACCTACACGGACGCTGGCGAGGAGTACGACGTGATACTGGAGGGCGAGCGCGACGCGCAGCGCACCCCCGCCAGCCTGGAGAACCTCTATGTACGCTCTGCGCGCAGCGGCCAGCTGGTGCCCCTATCGAACCTGGTGAGGGTTAGCGAGGTAGCAGATTCCAGGAGCCTGAACCGTTACAACCGGGTGCGCGCCATCACCATCGAGGCGGACCTGACCGACGGCCTGGCGCTCGGTGATGCGTTGGATTACCTGGAGGGCCTCGTCCGTCGAACCCTCCCGGAGCAGGCCCAGGTGGACTTCAAGGGCCAGTCCGAGGATTTTCGTGAGTCGAGCGGCGGCATCCTATTTGCCTTCGCCCTCGGGGTCGTGGTCGTGTTCCTGGTGCTCGCGGCCCAGTTCGAGAGCTGGGTCCATCCGTTCGTCATCATGTTCACCGTGCCCTTGGCCATGGCTGGCGCCTTGCTCGGGCTTTGGGTCGGCGGGCTGACGATGAACATCTACAGCGAGATCGGCCTCATCATGCTCGTGGGCCTGGCGGCCAAGAACGGCATCCTGATCGTGGAGTTCGCCAATCAGCTCCGCGACCAGGGCAGGGAGTTTCGCGAGGCACTGCTGGAGGCCGCCGATGTGCGTCTGCGGCCGATCGTGATGACCGGTATCACTACCGCTGCCGGCTCGGTGCCTCTGCTGCTCTCGTCCGGGGCCGGCACCGAGACGCGGATAGTCATCGGCACGGTGATCCTCTCCGGCGTGCTCGCCGCGACTCTCTTCACGCTGTTCGTGGTGCCGGTCGCCTACGACCTGCTAGCCCGGCGCACCGGTTCCCCGGGCGACGTGAAACGGCGGCTGGAGGCGGAATCGGCTGAGTCGAAGCGATCGACAGCGTAGAAGGGTGCGATAGCCGAAGGAGTGTTACATCGGATGCAAACGTTCCAAGGGGTTCGGCGCGATTCGGTTGTCGCCCCGCCTCAATGGTGCCCGCCTTAATGCTCTTGATGTCTCTGCCTATAAAGTTAGGTGATTGGCGCTATTGCTCAGCTACGACGAAGGGCCTGCTTTGTCACGGGGCTGCTCACCGTCCGTGGCACCTGGTTTCCGGCATTCCCCCGGATAAGGTCCGGGGAAGGCTATGCCGGAACGACGACGTTGATCCGTGCCTGGGCGTCATCCCGGCAGGGAGTGCCGGGATCAAGGCCCCAGGGATGGAATGCAAAGTGTTCGGGCTGAGTTTCGGGCCCCATCACCACGGAGTATGCAATCCACGATGTCGAATACGACCGCAAGGCCCGGAGTGTGCGGGTATTGGACGAGGCGTAGATTTGCATCGTCTTGAATGATCGTCCGTGGCGGAGCGGAGGCGAATATGGCGACGAGAACCGAGCTGCGCGCAGCCACGCTCGGCGACCCGCGCTGGGCGGCCGTGGTCGCTCGCGACCCAGGTGCAGACGGCAAGTTCTTCTACTCGGTCAAGACGACAGGCGTGTACTGCCGCCCGTCGTGCGCATCGCGGGTCGCGCGGCCCGAAAACGTGGCGTTTCACCTGATGGCCGCGGATGCGGAGCGCGCGGGCTTCCGTCCGTGCCGGCGCTGCAAGCCCGATCAGCCGCCGCTGGCCGCGCAGCAAGCGGCTCGGGTCGCCGAGCTGTGCCGCATCATCGACAGCGCCGAGCGTATGCTCAACCTGGAAGAGCTGGCCGCCCACGTCGGACTTAGCCCTTATCACCTGCATCGCGTCTTCAAGGCCGTCACGGGTCTGACGCCGAGGGAGTACGCGGCAGCCCGGCGAGCCCGGTGCGTCCGGGCCGAGCTCAGCAGCGGCGCCTTTGTGACCGAGGCCATCTACCGCGCGGGTTACGGCTCCAACGGGCGCTTCTATGAGGAATCGAGCCAAATACTGGGGATGACGCCGACTCGCTATCGCGCCGCCGGTTCGGGTACGCGGATTCGCTTCGCCGTTGGGGAGTGCTCGCTCGGCTCGGTCCTGGTCGCCGCGAGCGAGCGCGGCCTGTGCGCCATCTTTTTGGGAGACGATCCCGACGTTCTGGTGCGCGAGCTGCAGGACCGCTTCCGGTATGCCGAGCTGATCGGCGGCGATGCGGTCTTCGAAGAGCTGGTATCTAAGGTGGTGGGCCTCGTTGAGGCGCCGGCACTCGGGCTCGAGCTGCCGCTGGACGTACGCGGCACGGCCTTTCAGCAGCGCGTTTGGCAGGCGTTGCGCGCGGTTCCGGCCGGGGAGACGGTAACCTATGCTGAGGTGGCAAGGCGCGTCGGCGCACCGCGGTCGGTCAGGGCCGTGGCGCAGGCCTGTGCCGCCAACTCGCTGGCCGTGGCAATCCCGTGTCACCGGGTCGTGCGCAAGGACGGCGCGCTGTCGGGCTATCGCTGGGGTGTAGAGCGTAAGCGGGCGCTGCTGGAGCGGGAGTCGTCCGGATGATGCGTGACTTGTTCGAAGCCGGCGGTGGCGGGGAGCCGTGGGAGCAGCCGCTGGGACCGGGCGCCGTAGTGCTGCACGGCTTCGCTGTTGTTGAGGAGGCGGCGCTGCTGGGGACGTTGCGCGGCATCACCGCAAGGTCCCCCTTCCGGCACATGATCACGCCAGGCGGCTTCCGCATGTCGGTGGCGATGACGAACTGCGGCTCGTTGGGCTGGATATCGGAGCTCACTGGCTATCGTTATACCGAGGTGGATCCCGAGACGGGCAAGCCATGGCCGCCGATGCCGGATGCTTTTCTCAGGCTCGCGACGAGCGCGGCGGCGCGAGCAGGCTTCGACGGGTTCAGGCCGGACGCCTGCCTGATAAACCGCTACGAGCCGGGCGCGAAGCTGTCGCTGCATCAGGACAAGGACGAGCCGGACCTCGGGTCACCAATCGTCTCCGTCTCGATAGGTATCGCTGCGGTCTTCCTGTTCGGGGGCTTACGCAGGGCCGACAGGCCACGACGCGTGCCGCTCGGGCACGGCGACGTCGTGGTGTGGGGCGGTCCGGCCCGACTCCGCTATCACGGCGTGGTGCCGATCAAGGAGGGGCATCACCCGTTGCTGGGGAGCCGCCGCATCAATCTGTCATTCAGAAGGGCTGCTGAATACCCTCCCGGTAGTGGCGGTTGCTGTTGAGAGCCTTGCAGGTCCAGCGGCGTCGCGCCTCAGCTGGAACGTCCGTTAGGCGGGTCGGCGGGACCGTCGGCGCCAGGGACGGCGCCGTCGAGCTGCATGGACGTATTTACGGCGTGTTCCGACGGCCCGTACCCGACCCTGGCCCGACAGCTGAGTTATCGAGCTAACGGTCATGGCGCCAGCGCCACCTCGGTAAATGTAAGTCGCTGACACCCCGACCGTTTCCCTCACTCCGGCCTTCCCAGAGCGCGAGGGGGATGGAGAGCGCGCTGCGCGCGACTTTCTCGGTGATCACCGTGGCCAGACCTTCGATGCCGCCGACACGACGCTCCCCCCGGCGCGGGAGCAGATCACGGTGCCTACGAATACCCCGTATTTCACCTGGGTCACGAACGGCGAGGCTGTTCTCCAGGAGTTGGGCATAGGCCAATCTGCTCTTCGCTCTCAGGCTTCAGGCGCTACTCTTGAACAGTAGTCAAACCGGGTAGGGAGCACGAAGGGATAGCCGTTATGAGCAAGATCTACGAAGACAACAGCCTGACCATTGGAAACACCCCATTGGTGCGTCTCAATCGCGTCATCAAAGGCCGAGTGCTGGCCAAGATCGAGAGTCGCAACCCGAGCTTCAGCGTCAAATGCCGGATTGGTGCCAACATGATCTGGGACGCCGAGAAACGTGGTGTCTTGGGCGCAGGGAAGGAGCTGATCGAGCCCACCAGCGGCAATACCGGCATTGCGCTCGCCTTCGTGGCAGCCGCGCGCGGCTATCCGATCACGCTGACCATGCCAGCCACCATGAGTCTGGAGCGCCGCAAGCTGCTCAAGGCCCTGGGTGCCAACTTGGTGTTGACCGACGGATCGCTCGGTATGAACGGCGCCATTGCCAAGGCCGATGAGATACTGAGATCGGACCCAGGCAAATATGTGCTGCTGCAACAGTTCGATAACCCGGCCAACCCGGAGATCCACGAGAAGACCACGGGCCCGGAGATCTGGGAAGCGACCGACGGTAACCTGGACGTGTTCGTTGCCGGTGTAGGTACGGGCGGCACTATCACGGGTGTCAGCCGCTACCTCAAGCACACGAAGCGCAAGGCCGTCTTGTCGGTAGCGGTGGAGCCGAGCGAGTCGCCTGTCATCAGCCAGACGCTGGCGGGCGAAGCCCTCACGCCCGGGCCTCACAAGATCCAGGGTATCGGTGCCGGCTTCATTCCGCGCAACCTGGA
Organism: uncultured Gammaproteobacteria bacterium; assembly: GCA_963824085.1. GTDB lineage: Bacteria > Pseudomonadota > Gammaproteobacteria > Chromatiales > Chromatiaceae > JARRNE01. The sequence goes on along the minus strand of CAWGNT010000021.1, from coordinate 23,949 downwards.
TCTCGGCTTAGTGGACCGAGTCGAGCAGGTGAGCAGCGACGAAGCTATCGAGATGACCCGTCGGCTAATTCAGGAAGAGGGCATCTTGGCAGGGATCAGCTCGGGGGCTGCCGTGGTAGCGGCGGCCCGCCTGACCGAGCTGCCCGCCTTTGAGGACAAGACCATGGTCGTCATCCTCCCCAGCGCGGCCGAGCGCTATCTGTCGAGTGCCCTGTTCGCCGGTGTCTTTACAGAGCAGGAGCTGCAGCAATAATCCTTTGTCGTGTGCTGAGAAGTTCAGGATGGTCTTGTTCAGGGTGACTAGTCCCATTCCTCAGCTGTACGTGCGCGCCGGCTTGAAATCGGCTCACTCGCCGTCCTTGGCACCTGGGTTCCGGCACTCCCTGCCGGAACGACGGCGTTCATGCGCGCCTTGGCGTCATCCCGGCAGCTCCGGTCCCGGACTTGATCCGGGGGAGTGCCGGTATCCAGACCCCAGAGATCTAGCGTAAGGCGTTCCAGCCGAGCTTCAGCACTAACGGCCAAGGTGCCAGCGCCACCCCGGCAAATGTAAGTCGCTGGCGCCATGACCGTTTCCCTCACCCCGACCCTCTCCCAGGGGCGCGGGAGATCCAGAGCGCTACGCGCGACTTTCACGGTAATCACCTTGTTCAGCGTTTCCTTGAGTCAGTCCCCGTTGATACGGAGCTCAGTGCGATTATTGGGAAAACTGTTGAAAGCATTTGCTGGCATTGGTCGCTCGTAGACGATCACAAGGCACGATCCGAGTCGAGCCTTTGGCATCATTGCTGACCATGATGGCGTACGCTTGGCCGTTCGCACAGGCCACGTTCCAGAAGGCATCGCCGGCTTGATCCTGTCCCTGAAAGAAGTTTCTCTTTACCCGACCGCAGTCGTTCCCGCTCGACTTAAGGAACTTTGCGAAGAACAGGTTACGGTCCGCATTGGACTTCGCGATCAACATGTCATGAGCCGGGTTGGCGAGTACCGGACTAACGCATAGGGCGGAGATCGCGAGGAGGAGGAACATTCGCGCAGAGTTTCCGAGCGTCCACCGGCAGGGAGCCGCGCTCTGATTGGTCTGCCGCCCACATTCTGACCCTGTCGCCACAATACCCTCCCCGCTAGGCGCTCGAAGTGTTGCCGGCCGAACCGTGACCGAGCCGTTGCCGGACAAAGTCACGGTCGCTCCAGCTGCGCGATGGAGCATCTCACACCGCGCCCGAGGAGGCCAAACGCACGCCGTGCACACGGAGCCTCGGACGCAGATTGCGCGCGTGTCCCGAAATGTGATGCGTGCTGCCCGCTGGTTCATATAACCTTGCGGGCCGGAGCCGCGCCCGGGCGGGTGCGGCGATTCGCGGATTGTATGTCTTGACCCGCCTGAGGAGGCCCTTTAGTGAAGAATCTGGAGCGTTGGAAATTGCCGCCCTTTACGCTGCGGCAGCTCGGCGGCGTGCTGGCGGTCTTGGTCTGTCTTGCTGCCGGCAGCGTCCAAGCGACCGACGAGGGGCCTCGCCATCATGCGGAGGGGCAGTACAACGCCGCCTCCGCAACTTACACGGTGGCCCCGGGGGATGATCTCGATGCCATCGCCGAGCGGCTCGGTGTCAGCGTCGCCAAGCTGCGCGCGGCGAACAGGCTCGCGTCCGACACTATCGCCGTCGGCCAGAAGCTGGTGATTGAAACCAGTGCACCGGCTTCGCCCGCAGCACCCCACTACAAGATGACGACGCCCATTGCGCCGGGCGTCGCCACACCTGACACGCTCGAAACCTCGATCGGCACGCTGCACTTGAGCGATGGCTTTCCGAAGCCCGACACCGTTGAGAAGATCTATGACAATCTGGATCGATCGCGCGCCCTGCAGGCCTACCTTCTGGCCATCCCGATCGTCAACCAGGCCGGGATGCGCGACTCGCTCCGCAAATTCGGGCCGGACAACCAGACGGATGTCATCTGGGAGAACCTGGTCGACCCGAAGACCGTGGAGCTGACGGCGAACGACAACACCATCTACAACTTCATCTGGATCGATACGCACAAGGGGCCGGTGGTGCTGGAAGTTCCGCCCATGTCCTTGGGTGCCATCGACAACTTCTGGTATCGCTGGGTCATCGACATCGGCATCACCGGGCCCGACAAGGGCAAGGGCGGTAAGTACCTGGTCCTTCCTCCCGGCTACAAAGGCGAAGTTCCGGAAGGCTATTTCGTCGTACGTCCAAGCACCTACGGCAACTGGGCACCCTTCCGAACCTTTCTCGTGGATGGATCGCCTAAGCCCGGGGTCGAGTCAGTCAAGAAGCACCTGAAGATCTACCCGCTTGCCGACGCAGCCAATCCCGCTCCTGTGAAGTTCGCCAGTGCCTCGGGCGTCCCGGCGAACTTTGTCGCGCCGGGTGACTACTCGTTCTGGGAGCTTCTCGACAAAGTCATTCAGGAGGAGCCGAGCGAAGGCTCCGATCCGACCACGTTGGGTCTGTTTGCCGCGATCGGCATCGAGAAGGGCAAACCCTTCAACCCCGACGGGCGGATGAAGAAGATCCTGGCGGACGCCGCCAACATCGGCGCGGTGACCGCGCGTACCATCGCCTTCAAGATCCGCGAGAAGGACGCTTTCTTCTATCCAGACGGCACGTGGCGCCTGCCGTTCTTCGGCGGCTACAAGTTTGAGGTATCGCCTGGGGTCGCAAACCTCGACGGCGCGGCCTTCTTCTACTACTTTGCCACCGGCGTGACGCCCGCGATGGAAGAGAAGATGGTCGGCAAAGGGTCGCAGTACCCCTGGTCCGCCCTGGATGCCAACGGCAACCGCTTCGATGGCGCCAAGACCTACAAGCTGCACCTGCCGCCGCACATCCCGGTCAAGGACTTTTGGTCGGTCATCGTCTACGACACTCAGACCCGCTCGATGCTGCAGACCGATCAGCAGGCCCCAAGCGTCAGCAGCCAGAACAAAGACCTCCAGGTCAATGCGGACGGCTCGGTAGATGTCTGGTTCGGTCCCACGGCTCCCGAAGGCAAGGAAAGCAACTGGGTGCAGACGATTCCCGGCAAGGGCTGGTTCATGATCCTGCGTCTCTACGGTCCGCTGGAGCCGTGGTTCAACAAGACCTGGCGGCCCGGGGAGATCGAGCCTCTGCCGTAAGTCGTTGTCCTTGCGCGGTCTTTGGGCGGCGCCTCTGCGCCGTCCGGATCCCCCGCGTGTTGTCGCGAAATGTTCAGTCTGCTCTATCGATTAGGTACCCGAAATTTTATGAACAAGAAGTTGTTGAGAACGATGTCTGTGGCCCTCCTCGCGGCGGCCTTGCCCCTATTCACCGCCTGCAGCTCGATGGAGACCACGGGGCAGAACATGGAGCCGGGTGCCGTCGCGGTTGCGACCACCCGATTGACTGCGACGGTCAAGGCCGTGAATCACCGCGATCGCACCGTTACCCTCCTCGGCCCCAACGGCAAGCGGGTCACTTATAAAGTGAGCGAGGCGGCGGTCAACTTCGATCAGATCCGGGTTGGAGACCACGTAAGTGTCACCGTGACCGAGGCGCTCGCCGTCTACTTGCGGCCGCAGGGAACCGCGCCCAGCGTTGGCGAAGGGGCGGCCGTTGCGTTGGCGCCGAAGGGCGCGATGCCCGGCGGCATGGTGGCCACGACGACGGAAGTCACGGCCCGCGTGGTATCCGTCGACGCCGCCTCCCGCCATGTAACGCTGCAGCTGCCCAATGGACGCGAGAGAACAGTGAGCGTCAACCCGAGCGTCAATCTGGCCAAAGTGGCCCCGGGGCAAGCGGTAACGGCGCAAGTCGCGGACGAGGTGGCGATCTCAGTGCAGAAGCCGTAGTCCGCTGAGAAGAGCATGAAAGCCGCCAAGAGCGCCGAGGTCGCTAAGGAACGATTCGGAAACAACTGAGCCACTTCGTTCGGCGTAGGGTGCAATAGCGGAGCGTATTGCACCGACTGGGATTAACGGCGACCTGCGGCGCAATACGGCTGGGGCCTATTGCGCCCTACCGTTGGGTGGTCAGAAAAAATGGTCAAGTAGTTCTTGAATCGTCACTAAGTTTTTTAAACAGTCGAAGAGGTGAACGGCAGCATCTGTCGGTTGAGCCTCATTCTAACCAGAACTGTCTGTTTTTCTTGGCGCCTTGGCGGCTCCCTCTGCATGTCTTGGGGTAATTCGTTTCTCGCGCCAGCCCCGGGGCGACAAACCCTGTTGCGCGGTCTTCGTGACCGGGCGGGAAGCTGAGCGTGGCGGCAAGCCGCAAGGGTGGGGCAGGGAACCACCATGGAGGTCAGCGAACGCACATCTGGGGCTACGTGCAGACCGACAACAATCGAGACCGCGTGGCCCGCTTCTCAGCGCCGAACGCCTTGCTCCTGCTCAGATCGCCGAGATTACGGTGATTGGCAATTTCGCCAATGGTGATGACAATCCGGCCGTTCTGAATCGCATAGCCACAGGGGCCGGTGAGGATTAACGGTGATGCGGCGGCTGGGGTTGCGTCTGCGTGGGTCGCGTACATCGGATGCAGCTCCTTGGGTTGGTGGCGCGATTCTATTGGATCTCAGGGCGCGCGGAAAATGCTTGTGGGTCAATCGGTTGTCAGCACCAACAATGAGCAGCCGGTTGCACCAATCCTGCGCGGCGCTGTCCGTTAGGTGTGTAGCGGAAGAGGCGATTAGATGAGCACTCACTTGGTGTGTCCGCCTGAATGCCCTATGCGTACCCATGCCACGCGCTGTTGCGCTCAGGACGATGTCACCCCCCTGAAGAGCGATGGGTTCCAATTGGAGTCGTTGCGCCGACGGCTTCGGTGACACCCGAGCCAGTTCATCGGCCGGGTTTTCGTTGTCCGCTGTCCGGTTTCCGGCTACCGTATTCTCAATGCTCCCGGTGCGTGCAGCCGCGGTCCCCGATCCGAGAGACCTGACGGCTCGAAATGTGACTTGCGCGGCCTTTACTCGGCCCGCCTGTCGACAAGTTAGGTCGCGGGGGGGTAACTCGGCATTCGGCCCCGGGCAGTGAGCCCGGGGTCGGTCAGTGCCGGGTCGCGGCACTCTCCTAAGGGCGGTACCCCATGCAACAACTCACTTCTGAGGGCCAACGGATCGTCAACGATCTCTCGCAACGTCACGGCTTTAGTCCGGATGCCGTGACGCACATGCTGTTTGCCGTGCTCAACGGCAACGGCTCCATGGCGCAGTTCAATCACCCCGAGTTTGCCGGTTCCGGTCAGTGGATGCAGGGCGGCATGTTGATGCTGGGCGATATGTTCAACCATGCCCTCAAGGGACGTGTCGATGCCCTGTGCTGGGAGATCTCCGGGATCCTCGCCAACCAGCCAGGTCTGCTGCGCAGCGGCAGCTTCCAGTCCCAGAGCCAGAGCGGCGGCGGACAGCAGAGCCAGGGGGCGGGGGCGCCCATGGGCGAGTCGAGCCTGTTTGTGCCGGATCCCGCTGCCCATTGGTGGCCGCGCGAGCTCGGCGCCCCCAGCGCGACCGGAAGTCAGAACAACGTCCGCTACGCCTACTTCGCCAACGCCTGTCGACTCGCCGTCGAGACCAATGGACAGGTTTGGGTCTATGACACCCTTGATCATCAGATCGGTGGCTTCTCCCAGCAGCAGGGCATGGGCGGGTCGATCCTGTTCACCAGCCAGCACGGCACCGTGAATCTGGCAAGCCTGCCGATCATCTCCATCGACGGTCACCCGCCGGCCGCGCCCCGACCCCTGAGCACACCGGTGGCGGTCGCGCCGGCCACTGGCGCTCCCTCCGCGGGCGAGGCGGATCCCTTCGCCGCCATCGAGCGCCTTGCGGACCTGCGCGCCAAGGGCATTCTCAGCGACGAGGAGTTCACCCAAAAGAAAGCGGAGCTGCTCAGTCGCTTGTAAGAGCGCTCGCCGGTTGCGCGAAGGGTCGCTCCGTCACCATATCTCGGGGGCTAACACAGGCGCCAGCACGCGAGTTTGCGCGCTTTGGCAGCGGATCGTGCGGCGCAGGCGGCGCACCGTTCGTTGACGGGAGTCCTCATCGCCATGCTGGATGGCGTTCTGCTTTTGCTGGACGATGTTCTTAGCCGAGATGCAGGCTGAGTTGGTCGAGCTGATCTGGCTCGAGAAGAACGCGTTGTTGTCCGTCGCCAGCGTAGCGATGCCCCATGGAAAGCAATGGCGATTCGCCGATGTGCGCGTGCGCGGTGGCAAGCCCCTGTTCGCGAAGGCCCTGGCCGCTTGAGGGCGGACGCGATCGCGCGATCCTTGAGGGAGGGGTTGGCGTGGCGGTATTGGAAGCACGCCAACGAGCAGAGTCGCGCGTACCAGGTGCTAGACGAAGACGCTGAGAAAAGGGCCAGGAATGAACGGAAGGGCCTTTGGATCGATCCCGATCCGGTGCCACCGTGGGGGTGGCTCAACCGTTGTTTGTACAGCCGACCTGTCGGTGCGGATGCTCCCGTCTCGTGAGCGCGGTACTGGATCTCGCTCCCTGTCACCACCGATCGAGACGCGTCGCATCGCCGGCCCAGATCGCGCTCTCTCGGCAGTCCTGTCTCGGCCAATCCCGGCCACTCAGCACCTCCTGAAGGAGGGCGGCAATCCATCAGTTAGCGGACGCATGAGCCGCCGGGATCGCCTCCATCCTCTCCACCGGTCCCAAGCGACCTGGCGGCAACGGCGTCAACCGGCGGTAATGCGGCCAACGGTGGAGGCGGCTTTACGCAGGACGTAAAGTGTACTAGTTTGCGCCAGTGATCAAGAGCTTCGCAGACAAGGCCACCGCCGCCCTCTTTTCCGGGCGTCGTGTGCGCAAGCTCCCTGCGGATATCCATCGCCGCGCCTATGCCAAGCTGCAAGCGCTGGATGCAGCGGACACGCTCGATTTCCTACGGGTACCGCCGGCGAACCGATTGGAGCAGTTGCAGGGTGACCGCGAAGGCCAGTGGAGCATCCGCGTCAACGATCAGTGGCGAATCTGCTTTCGATGGGAAGGCCGCGATGCCTACAACGTCGAGGTGACGGACTACCACTGAGCGAACGAGCAGCGTGCCCGAAGGATCAGCCATACCAAGCCCATGAGCATTCAAAGAGAAAACCTGGACCAGATCGATTTCTCCGACGTGACGGAAGGCGAGGATCTCATGCCTTTGGTCTTTCCCGGCGAGATCCTGCGCGGAGATTTCATGGAGCCCCTCGACCTGTCAGCCAATGCGCTGGCGAGGGCTCTTCGAGTCCCGACCAATCGGATAACCGCTATCTTGAACGGCACCCGCTCCATTACCGCCGATACGGCGCTCCGGCTCGCCCGCTACTTCAACACCACGCCCCAGTCCTGGCTGAACCTGCAGAAGAACTACGAGTTGGAGATGGCGAAACGGACTGTAGGTTCAGCAATCGAGGCTGAGGTCAAGCCGTATGCTGCGTAATCAGGACGGGTGCAGGAACGCGACGGAGTGCGACCGGGATGTGCCCGTAGCCAGTCGCGCTGGTCTCAACAGCGTCAATTGAGTACATGCCTCTACCCGGCGGCGATGCGGACAAGGTCGGCAACCGCTACGAGCTGCGGTGGACCGTCCGTCAGTTCATCTGGCTCCTGAGCGGGGAGGCCGTTTGGATCGAATTGGAGCCCATCGGGGACGAAGGGGAGCGCGTCGAGTTTCGCCTTCGACGGTCCGACGGACGCATCGAGGCCCATCAAGTCAAGCGCCAGCAGGCCGGCAGGGGTCACTGGACGATCGCTGACCTGGCGCGAGTCGGTGTGCTGGAGGGGGTCCGCAAGCATGCGGTGGAGGGCGACGCGGACTTCGTTTTCGTCTCGACGCAGGCGCCAAAGTCCCTCCCGGAGCTTCGAGATCGCGCTTGGAATGCTGCAGACGCCTCGGCCTTCCAAGCATTGCTCTCAAAGGAACTAGAGGGCGATTTCGATCAGCTCCAGCGTCGCCTCGAGATTGGCAGTCCTGAGCAAGCCTGGCGGGTTGTTCGCCAGACTCGCTGGGTTGCGCAGGACGAGCGGGAGTTGGGGGACACGGTGCTGGCGCTCTTGGGCGCCTATCTGACCGGAGATCCTCAAGCGGCTCTGGGCGTGCTCGCTTTGTTCGCCCTCGATGCCGTCCACCGAAGCGTCACGGCACTGGAGCTGTGGGATGTTCTTAGGCAGCACGGGATTGAGCCCTCCGACGTGGCGCGGGACCGGAATCTGTTAGCCCGCCTGCGGCAGTGCCAAGAGGAATATTTCCAGTCTCAGGAATTCGGAATCGGGGATCTGGTGCTGCCGCGGGAAGAAGTTGATCAGGTTGTCGCGGCCTTTCTAGATCCCGCCAGATCAACCAGAAGCATCTTTCTACTTGGGACGGCCGGAGCCGGCAAGACGGGTGTAACCGGTCAGATTGTGCAGAGAATTGTCACGGCGGGTTGGCCCGTCCTACCCGTTCGCCTGGACCTGCTGGATCCAACGCAGCGGGTCCGCGAGATCGGACAGCAACTCTTCGGACGCGACAAATCCCCAGTGGCGATCCTGGCCGGGTTGGCAGCGGGCGGGGACTGCGTGCTGGTTATCGATCAACTGGACGCGGTCAGTGTGGTCTCCGGCCGGCACCCGGAGATCTTCGATGCGGTTGCCGCCATGGTGCGCGAGGCCAGAGCGCATGCCGCCATGCGGGTGCTGCTCGTGTGCCGATCCTTCGACCTGGAGAACGACTCGCGGCTGCGAGACCTTCGGGAGCGGGAGAAGACCAGCGCCACCACGATCGCTCTTGGCCCCTTTGATGATCTCCAGGTCAAGGATGTCGTTGTCCGCCTTGGTCTTCCCGCCGACCGGCTCACCTCCCGACAGACCGAGCTCCTGCGTCTGCCGCTTCACCTGGCGCTGCTGGCCAGCGTGATTCGGACAGGTGGGGGACGGCTGCCGGACTTCGCGTCGCCGAAGGATCTATTTGACGCCTTCTGGCTTCAGAAGCGAACCGACTTCTGGAAGGTAGTCAGTAACCCAAACGCGTTCGAGATCTTGCTCTATGCCCTCTGTGAGGCGATGAACGAGCGGCAGACTCTGTCCGTCCCGCGGGGCCTTCTCCCGCCGGGGGATGCAGAACTGGACTGCCTGGTCTCCGCCAACGTGCTAGTCCGCTCGGGCAGCCGAATCCGTTTCTTTCACGAGAGTTTTTTCGATTACGTCTTCGCCCGCCGTTTCTGCGAGATGGGAGAGCCCCTCTTGATTCTCCTGCGCTCGGGGGTGCAAGACCTTTTCCGCCGCTTCCAAATTCGACAGATCCTGACGTACCGCCGCGACGACGACTTCGGTGCCTACCTCGACGACCTTGGCAGCTGCCTCACCTCACCACCCCGGACGTCCGCTTTCACATCAAGAAGCTAATGATCAGCGTCGTTGGGCAGGTCAGCGACCCGGGGCCGGAGGAATGGGCGGTCCTCGAAGGCCAACTTCAGGAATGGTCCGAGAGATCGGGCGATCACGTGCGGGATGCGTTATGGCCGTCCGCCCCGTGGTTTCGCTTCCTCCACGATGAGGGTTTCCTGAGCAGCTGGCTGGCAAGTGATCGCCCCGAACCCAGAAACTCTGCCTTCAACTGGCTAGGCGAGATGGCGGAATCGGAGCCGACCCGAGTGGCAGAGTTGCTGGAGGAGCAGGTCGGCACCTCACGCGAACAGGAAGAGCGGGTCTTGTGGGTGTCGACTCGGCATGAGGCGGCAGCTCATTCGGGGAGGATCGAGGCCCTTTTCCATCGTCTCGCGAGCGGCCCAGACGTTGACTGGGCATTCACGTGCAAAGCGTATAAGCAGCTCATCAAGACCTACTCCTACCGCCGCAGTCGAGGCGTCGACCTAGCCTGCCGCGCTCTGGGCCATTGGCTGGGAATGCTGGCGTCTACGGAGAACGGGCCCGACATGTTCTCGCATGCTCGGGAGATGCGAAATGTCTTGTCAGAGCACGAGCTCGCGGAGTTGGCGAAGAGAGCACCCAAAGCCTTCGTAACTGCCGTGACGATGCCGTTGCTGGAACTGCTTGAGCAGGCTGCTGTCCGCGACTCAGATCCGCCCTTCTCGGACCGGATCTGGGGCGGGGGCTTTCGGGAGCTGAACCATTGGGTGCCGGAGGCCCTGCTCATCGCCTTGGTGGATGCGCTGAAAGAGATCGGCAGGTCGTCGCCGGGGCTATTCCATTCCGCTATCGGCCACAAAAGCGGCCACTCGTTGGCAAATGAAAAACCCCGCTGAAGCGGGGTGTGTGGGGTCGCCAGGGATCCGCTAGGCGTCCTCAATCTCCAACAAATACTCATGCCTCTGCTGCTAACGCCCCGACACGGCGAAACGGGGCTCGCGGATTGGCATGATGCCTGTGGAATATGTGACTTGGGGCGCTACCCGACCTTCACCTCCGATGAGGCGCTGTGTCCCGTGTTGTCAGTCCAGGTTATTCGGATGATGTCGCCTTGGGTCGCCTGCCGTATTTTGAATGAAAGGTAGGGATCCGCAGATACGCCCGCGCTCCAGTCGCCGCTGAGCACAGTCTCGCCGTTGAGCTTCGCCGTGACCTCTTGGATGAACCGGCCAGAAACCGGAAGCCCCGTGGACGGATCTTTCCGGGGTGGTGTCATTGGGTGATGCATCAGCACGCGGACGATAAGGCCGCCGTGGCTCTTGGTGGTCCTTAGCAGGATACGATCGGACATAACGATGTCGTGTGGCCCAGCCTCTGGGTCGCCACACCCGCTGATGGCAACCTGTACGTACTTTGTGGCGTGATAGATGGTGCCGCCGGCCTTGACCAATGCTTGAACGTCCCCCGACCCGCCCAACCGCACTCGCGTCGCAACGTAGGGTTGCAACCGCGGGTCCAATTTGAAGTTTGCGATGATGGGGTTCGGGTTCATATCGGCGACGATGGTAATCGATTCGACATTGTCCAATGTGGTCTCCACGGACACCGGCACCATGTCGGCCATTTCGACTGTGTCTGTAATGCCCAGCTCTACCGCAGGGTCCGTCCGACTCTGGTAGGTCCCCAGGACCGCTTTGATCGCTTCAGCTGGCGATTTCGCAAAAAAGGTTTCGGGCGGGAGCGCTGCCCCCACGCTGCGGGGGGTCAGAACACCCGCGGCCAACGTTGACGCAACCGCCGCGCCGCTGACGGCTGTCCCGAGGAACGTCCTCCGTGTCATGTTCATGATGGGCTCCAATGCACTGAAAAAAACTAATGATCTGCATCGATGAGTTCCAAGTCAACCCCCTGCTTTCTCCGTTACACCTTAGCGCACGGGGCGCAAAGAGACGTGCGATTCGTTCCGGCTGGCGGACGCTGATCCGGCCGGCATTCTCGTGGGTCAGGAACTCTGGCTGAGAACGCGAGTGTGAAAAATCCTGATGTTCCGTTCGGTCGAAGCGGTTTGGCGTCCGCTTTGGGTGTGCGCCGTGCTAAGGCGGCGTCTTTCCAGTGGGTGAGAGGCCCACCCGGCAACTTTCGCTCCAGCCGGAAGCAATCGGAGCAGTCATGGAGGTAACGAAGTGGCTGGAGCCTCCGGTGTAGAGGGTCACATTAGGTGACTTGGCGAGTGTGCAGGCCGTAACGTGAGTGAACGCTGAGCAAGCCTCGAAAAGGACAATGCGCAGGCCGACCGGAACACCCATTTTGGGAAGGCTGAAACGGCTGGGGAAGCGAGCGAAGAATGCACCCAGTCGCTGCGCCGGGGTAGTGGCGATGGCATGTACACAAGGGAGACGCACGCAACACGGGAAGCCCCATAGCGTGGTCGGTCGTGACGACCAACCGAAAGCCGGTGACGGTCAGAGAGGGCGCTATGGGGTGGCGGAGAGGCCCGTATTACTGAGGAAGCTGGGTAATGCCGGCGGAGGGAAGGGGCCTCAGTTCAAGACTGGCGCTGAAAGTGGTGAAGCACGGGAGATTGGGGGAACCCTAGGAAACTCCTGTAGTGTGCGGCAACTGCGGAAGGCACCGCATGCTGAAGCGAAGAGAGAACTCGGATTTCGATCCGGGGAGCGAATGCTCGCCCAGGGGGCGACACTTGCGGTTGTCTGCAGCTCGTTCGGTCGGTGTACGCCGGGGTAGCACGGCCCTTTGCGGTGGGCGGGCGGCCTGCAGCTGACCTTTCGTGTGCGAAGGCATGCGTCTTGTCCGAGAGCCGGGTGCGGTAATTCTGCATGCCCGGTTCGATGAGAAGGATGTGGAAACGGAGTGATGGTCTGGCTAGTGAGGCACCGCCAAACGAAAGGGGCGGAAACAGATAGGCCGCGCCTTAGGCCACCGCGCCACATCCTTACTCTACCGGGTGCTGCTGGCGCCAGTTCCCGGTCCCACGAATCCCCCGAACGGAAGCAATCGGCCATGATCGGACAAGCAGCCGCTACGGGTGCTCTTTCACCGCACCTACGACCTCCCGGTGCCCCTGCGGGCGGGAAGCGATCGTTCCCTTTTCGCAGATAGCATGAGTGCGCTGGCCCGCCGTTTTTCCCTCGAGCTGCGCTGCGATCTCGGCACGGCAGCGGACCGGGAGATAAAGTGATTATTGAGCCGTCTCCCCCAACGCCTGCAGCTGGCGGCGCGCTTTGTCGACCAGGGGATTGGGTGGGAATTCGAGGATTTTCCGCAACTGGGCGACGGCGGCCGCCTTGTTCTTGGCCCTGAGGTAGGACTGAGCCAAGCAGAAATGGTTCAGGCCATAATCGGGAGCGACCCGGACAGCCTGTTTGCCGTAGGCGATGGACTTGTCGATGTCACCGAAGGGCGTCCAGCCGGGGGCGACCCGGTACAGATGACACAGCACCCGGGGGGCGCCGCCGAAATCGTATCCAGGCCTGTTCCTGCAAACCTTTTCCAGTTCCCCGATCGCGCGACGGGTGATGAAGTAGGCCGGAAGTCCTCCCACTTTCTGGGCCTTGCGCAATTCGCTCAGGCCGAGCCAGTAGTGTCCGCCCCACTGCTGCGGATCGATCTTCAGCGCCAACTTCGCATAGTGGCCAGCTTTTTCGAAGAAGGGGTAGCTCTTTTCGATGTCCGCACCGGCGTCGGCCGCGCGATACCACGCCTCGGCGAGCAGCAAGGGGACCTCAGCACTGCGCGGGGCCGCGTCGGCAAGTGGCGCGAGGAGGCCGGCCGCCTGTCGGGCCGCCGCGGGCTCGTTCTCGGCCTTTTGCAGTAGTTCGCGTGCCTGCTGGAGGATGGCGCTCTGGTCGGGAGGGCTGGTCGGGGTGACGGCGGCTCGAACCGTTGCGACCGGCGGCAGCAGAAGCAGAAGGGCCGCCACCAGAAGGATCAGCAGCAGGCGCATCAGAGAGGGGCGTCCGGCGAATTTACGGTTGAACATTGGCTTTCTGACCTTGTAGGGGAAGGCCGGCCGCTAATGGATCTCGTCGGCGTTCCCAGCAGCCCTCGGGTGACTGCGTTCGGCCAACTGCGGACGCTCCCTTACAGGCCGGTGATGAGGCTGTAAACACAGAAAGCGGCTGTTTGTTGGCGCACTACGATTGCTGAGAGTGATAGCGGCGTCAGCGGTGCAACCGTAATCGAGCTGCCCAAGACTCACGCGGATAGGTAAATCCCATCAATACGACCGTCAGAGCATGTCAAATGTGCCCTTTAGCGTGAACATGAAACTGTGGCCTGAACGGTCATCGCCCGGTGGGTCGTTGTCCTGACTGCGGGGAAGCCAGGATTTGCTCCGCGCATGCAGATACTGCAATTGTAGGGCCTCGCTCTCTCCTGCGGCATGGCTCGGCGAATAGGTGTAGGTGATCCCGACGTCGAGATCGACAGCGTCCGACACGCGCTTGGCGTAGTGGAGATCAACATAGCCGAACGCCTGCACCTGACCGAGGTGCTCTAGATCTGGTTTTGCGAGCCCCGCGATGGTTCCCGCCATCCCCTGCGTTGGGCCGTACTTTGAGTAGTGTAGGCCAAGGGCAGGGACGAAGGTGTCAAAGAAGACACCCTTCGGCACAACCTGCACGCCACCGACGAACATTTCCCTACCTGGCAATGAAGCGATCTGGACCGGCAGCAGCTCATCCGCAGCTCCGATTAGCGGGCGGCGCATCGGCAGTAGCGAGGCCGCACTCACCTTGATGAATGAGATCGGGAGCAAGCCCGCCTTCAAGACCGTCGAAGCATCGAAGCTAATACTCTGGAGCAGCTGTTCGACTTCAGCTCGGGTGAGATTTCGTTGCTTGGCGAAACGTACGATCGTCTCGATGAGTTGTTGGCTGTCATAGTGCAGCTGAAGCTTGATGTCGCCGTGGAACACCTTGTACATGGTCGCCCTACCCACGACACCAATCTGCTTGGGACTGATGCTGGTGCTAGTAACTTTGAGGGCGATCTCGGTCGGGGCATCAAAGTCTGGCGGGTACTCTGTTGGGATCTCAACAGTGGCTTTCGCTTCACCGAAGAGGGTCAAGGTCCGGAAGTCAGGTAGGAGCTTTGTATCTTTCAGTCGTATCGATGCGCTCAAATTCTTTATGCCCCCTCCAGTCCGCTTTGGTGGTGGTCGTGAGTCACGCCCTGGCGGAAACCGGTCGCTGACAAGATCGGTCGCGTTGTCGGGATCTTCGCTTTGACGTCCCGGCGACCCGTAGATGTCATTGAGGATCCGCCGGACATTCTCCCCTCCTCGGACGAAGTCCAACGCAACGTTTGCCGCACTGCCTATCGCGCGCACGTATTTCTCGAGATTCCGGAGCGTGCCAATAAGGTCGCCGCCCTCATCGGGTCGCCGCATATGCATCCCAACCGGCCCGGGAACGCGCCCTCCCATCGTAAGCCTCCTAGATCGTTGCGAGCAGAACCGCTCGGGGAACTGTCACAGTTGCGCAAGAGAATCGCATGTGACGCACTCCGAGCAGAGATTGGGCCAACTCGTCAACACGCGGATTGCAAACGAGAATCTCTCCGTTCGTGCCATCAGTGGCGGCAGAATCAACTCGCTGTCGTTGGCCCAATCTGGACCGACCGGGCCAACGCTTGATGTCCGGAAGATCCGAGTACCGGCAACAGCAAAACCAATGGACGTCCCGCGTTCGACTGCAGATCACCACGGACTCATGGATTGAGCCACCTGGGCGAGACGATAGAACCGATGCGTATGAGCGGTCTGAAATCCGGATGTCTCCAGGGGGCACTATGACCAAGTACGATTTTCTTGATGGCGAGCGCGTGCGGAAGGCTCACTCCGTCCGACAAATCCCGCCGGTCTTCCAGAGCCTCGCGACGGAGCTGGCTCGTATCCCCGATCTCCGGTACATCAAGATCTTTCCGGATCGGATTGCGGCTTCGAATGTTCTCTCGGCCGATGGCAAGAAGAACCCAGTCGCCGTAGTCGGCGGAGAAGGTATCGTGGCCGTCGAATTGCTAATCGACGTCCCGAACAAGGTCGTGCAGTTCTACGCCCTCACCTCCGCGACCAAGGGCTGTGGACGCCAGATCGTCGATGCCGTCGTCGGTGCAACTCCCCAGGACTGGTTTTTGGCGGTATTCATGGACTGGAGCGGCGGGTTCTGGAACAGGATGGCCCAGGAGTATCCAAGACTGTCTGTATGTTGAGTGTTGTTGTCGGACGCACGGTCTCGGGCAGCGGCGAGGGAGGATGTTGGTGTTTTCGTCGGGCACTCCATGCCCCGAGGTGCCACCCCAACAGGCTGGAACCGACCCTATTCCGCCACAGGCAACGGGTAGACGAGCGCCTGCTTGAGTGAGGTTAGCGGGCGCTGAGGGATTACCCATCGCTCCTTGCGCGCAAAGGGCAAGACACCGTCGCGAGTCGCACACGTCTGCGTTACGTGGTGGATACCGAAAAGCGATTGAACAAACCGGAATGTCCCCCAGGTCCGGTTTCGCCCGGTCGTCTGCTGACAACGGAAGTCTGCCTTGGTTGTGCCGGGCCACCACGTAGCGGAGACATCGCCCTCTCATTCGAGAGCGGTGATCCTACTTCACCAGCTCAATCTCGCTCGGCTGCCAGGACTTGTCGAAGAAGGATGGCAGCGGGCTGTAGAGACGCAGGATGGTGAACCAGCCCTTCTTCGGGTCGGTCTGGATCCAGTTGCCCTTTGCGACGCCTTCGGGTTTCTCTGGCGCGAAGAACACTGTGGTCGATCCGTCCTCGGCCGCCACTGCCGCCGGGGTCGGATAGCTCTGGCTTCCGGCGCGCGGATATTTCTGCGGCGTCAGCAGCATCGACCGGGTCTGATTGTCGTAGACCGTGAAGGACCAGAATGCCGCTGCCGGGATGCCCTTGGGCAGGGTCACCTTGTAGGTCCTGGCGCCGTCGAACGGCTTGCCGTCGCTGTCGAGGAAGCCCATCAGATATTGCGAGCCCACACCGGGGATGCGCATGACCATCGCCGGGCTGTCGAGCGTATAGGCGTAGTAGAACGCTGCACGACTGTCGAGTGTGCGGGCGCCGGTCGGCGGGAAGGGCTTGAACATGCCGTCCTTGAACAGCGGCGGCGGGGTCTCGAACAGCGCGCCGCCCTCGAACAGCATGTTGCCCCAGTGCGAGCCCTCGTAATAGGCCCAGTCCGGGTGCTGATCGGCGAACTGCCATTGCAGCGCCCGGCCGGTCGCCTGTCCTACGGCGGCGGCATCACCCAGGATCTTCTTCATCCGCTCGTCGGGTTTGAACTCCTTGCCATGCACGATACCGATGGCAGCGAGCTGGCCAGCGAGCTCCACGTCATAGCTGGTGGCCGGCTCGTTCTGGACGTTCTCGTTGATCATCTCGAAGAAGCCGTAGTCGCTCGGTGGGATGGTGTTGAACGACATCCCGCTGGCGTTGATGAACTTCATCTCGGGAATCTTCGGCTCGCCTGCCAGCCTGACCTTTCCTTCCAGTGCCTCGGCGATGGGCGTTCCGAAGCTTCCGGCCACATAGGGATAGATCTTCAGGTTCTTTTTGATGTTGTCGACCGCGGGTTTCGGGTCCTTACCGTCCTTGATGAAGGCTCGCAGGGCATAGAGGATCGTATTGGTCTTGGCATGGGCCACGAAATAGCCGCCCTTGGGCAACGGACCGTCATAGTTCGGGCCGACGATCAGGTACTTGCCGCCCAGACCGCGATCAGGCCCCGGCTTGCCAATGTCGATCACCCAGGAAAACCACATGTCGTTGATCGCGCCAAGCCCGTCGGAGGGCTGGTCGATCACTACCGGTCCCTTGGACAGGTCGATCCAGCCGAGGTAATAAACGGTGTCGGCATTTGCGGTCAGGAACAGCGAATTCGCATCCATCAGCTGTTCGAAGATGACGATGTCGCCGCTCCCGGCGCCGACGCTCTCCATGCCCTTCTTGATCGCCAGCGCGGAGGCGCCACGAAAACTGTTGTTGTAAACGTTCAGCGCGCGGGTGAAGTCAAGCGTGTCATAGACCTTCCGGGCGGTCTCTGCGCTCGGCACGCCGTCGCTGAAGTCCAGCTTGCCGATGCGCGTCTCGACCGAATCCGGTGCCGAGAGGGATTCGAGTGTCTTCTTGCTGACTGCTGCGCCAACCTCCTGGGCGCCGGCGGGGGCGAGCACCAGCTTGTCGCCCACCTTGATCTCGCTGGATGGCAGCTTGTTCTGGGCCTTAAGCGTTTCCAGCGGGATCTCGAAGCGCTCGCTGATCGCGCTCAGGTCGTCGCCCTCGACCACCACATAGGTGGCGGTCAGGGTGTTGTACCGGCCTTGGGCGTGGTGACTGGCCCCCTTGTCCGCGGCCTGGGCGCCGGCGACAGCCAGAAAGGCTGCCAGGGCGAAGGCTGCGCTAGCCATTTTGAACCTCTTCCTGGCGCGCGTTCTCGGCAATGTCGATCTCATCTGGTGCATTCCTGCTATCTCCTGCCAATGGGTTAAATAGTTGTGGCCCAACCATGTCCGATCGTGGACTTCAAGGTGTTGATCGAGCGTCGCGCGCACGGCGGAACGGGCGAGCGGAATGGTGCGCTCGCGAGCCGCCGGATTGTCCCCGATCTCGCAATGGAGGTTCTACCCCAGATTTCTGGGGCCATCGCCATCAGATCGCCTTGTCCGGCGCGTGCTTAGGCGTGATCTGAAGCACGATGAAGCCCTTGCCGGTGAGAATGGTGAGCTCAATCGGCTCCGCCGCGACATTGGGCTTCATGTTCGACAGCACCATGACGGGCTTGTCTGCTTCGCAATGAACGCAAACGACCAGAAAACCGCCCGATGGAGACGGGCTTCTCGGCGCACGCTTTGGGCCGGTTTCGCCCGCCGAAGGCAGCACGCCCCAGTGACCGTGATTGGGACCTATGTAGAGTTACCAATTATGTAGACTTCCGGAGTGCTCGTCAGCGGTATGTGGCGTGGTTGCTGGGCTGAGGGATTTCGGTTGCCGCGAGAGGTATACATAATTTTGCGGGGCTCCGGAGGGGCATTACCCCCTACTACCGCCGATCGGAGCGTGCGTAGCAGTGGGATGCGGCGCTTCGCGCCATCGCGCTGTGACTTGGCGACCAAGGTGCGCCAGCCGCACGGTTCCAGGGCTAGGCGGACATTGCGGTGAAGAACGCGGTCTTGGCCCGAATTCAGGAACCAGGGATAACGATGGCGCGTTATCGTCCGCCCGATGCGCAAATGCGGTTCCTTCAGGCGCCGAATTTATGTAGAGGAACGATCGCACCTGCGCCCAGCGGCATTGAGGTCGCCGCTACGACTCTACATAACTGCGAACTCTACATAGGGGTCGTTATGTAGAGCGCTACATAATGGGACGAACCTGTCGCCCGGCCCGACAGGCTGGGCGTCCGCAGTGGGTCGTCGGCTGCCGCTGCCCGCGAAGATGATCTTCAGACGGAAATTGCTGAAGACGGCGTACCCCGCTGCGTGTTCGATTTGCAGGCTCGTGCGGGAGGTCTAATGTCAGAGAACCTGATCTCGCCGGTTTATACCTGCGCTGGTCTAAGTCTGAAAAATCCTGCGTTTTCAAACAGGAGCTGGCAGCGTCAGCCCGCGAACGTGGCGGAGGTGTTCACCGCGAGCGGATTCTGAAATGATACCGATTTCGAGCTTGAGCGGATCAGCAGTCTGCGCAACCAAGCCCCGCTGGCCGGAGTCCCACGCGATGCCGCAGGTCCAGTTTCCGAGATCTCCATTGACCTTTTGCGACGCGCCGTTGAGGATTCGCGGCACTGCTATGCGCGGAAGAAGCGGTAGCCACGCCAGTGATGGAGCAAGCTGCGGGGATTTCAACGGGCAGGTCCGGTTCGGGTCTGGCGTTGGTCGTGGACGGCACCGCTCGCGTGGGACCCATCGGCGCGATACCACACTTGCTGCGCGATATGGGTATCGACTTCCCCGCCGTGGCGGCGCAGGTCGGTATCGATCTCGGCCTTTTCGACGATCCGGATAACACCATCCCCTTCGCTGTCATGGGGCGGCTCTTCCGGGAATGCGTAGCCCGGAGCGGCTGTCCCTAGTTCGGTCTCTTGGTGGGGCAACACTCGGCGGCTTCGTCGCTCGGTGTTGTGAGCCTGCTGATGCAGCACTCGCCCGACGTCGGGTCGGCACTGCGTAACCTGGTGCTTTACCTGCAGCTGCAAGACCGCGGGGCCGTTCCGACCTTGGTGGTTCAGGACAAGATGGTGCTCTTGGGTTACGCCGTTTATCAACAGGGTGTAATCGCTACCGACCAGATCTACGACGCCGCCATTGCGATTGGCTGCAACATCATGAGGGCTCTGTGCGGACCCAAGCTCCGGCTGTGTGACGTCCTGTTCAGTCACGCAACCCCTGTGGACCCCGAACCCTATCAGCGGTTCTTCAAGGCCCCGGTGCGCTTTGATTCCGATCAGTCCGCGCTGGTCTTTTCGGCGACCTGGCTCGATCACCCGGTGAGCGGCGCCAACGCGCAGCTCTATCGAGTCCTTAAAGCGGAGACGGAGGCGCTGCTGGCATGGACAGACGGTGATTTCGTCGCCCAGTTGCGCCGCGTGCTGCACGGTTTGGTTATCACGGGCCGCGACCTGGAACAGGCGGCATCCCTCTTCGGTATGCATCGGCGCACCTTGAACCGGCGGCTGAATGCTCAGGGCACCAGCTTCAAAGAGCTGCTGCAGGAGGTTCGTTTCGAGATTTCGCAGCAGCTTCTCAGGGATACACGGCTGCCAGTAGTGGAGGTCGCGGAGGCGCTCGGGTACGCCGCCGCGGGCGCTTTCACCCGAGCATTTCAGCGCTGGTCGGGAAAATCACCTACGGCCTGGCGAGAAGCACTGCCGACGGACCGACTCCGCCGCGGCCAGAGTCGTACCGGGCGGCGAGCCGTCGCTTTCCCGTTGTGCCCAGACCGAATCATTTTCGACGGGAGTGAGTTGGCGACGGTGTATTCCGCGCCTTGCTCAGCCGCCACCAGGCTTCCAGGGTGCAGGCGACGGACCAGGCCTGGAGCGGGGCGCCGCGCGGGGTGTGGGGCGGGTCACCGTCGAAGATCTCGCTGATGTTCCCGAGGCCCGCGTCCGAGAGGTGATCCGCCAGCGGCGCCAGGCGGGACAGGGCGAGGCTGGCATTACCGGTGACCCGGTGCTCGGCCAAAGCGTAGTGGCCGAGCAGCCAGCCCCACACCGGACCCTGGTGATAGGCTCGGTCGCGCTCCCACACGCCGCCGCGGTACCTTCCGCGGTAGTCCGGATGAGATGGTGCGAGCGAACGCAGCCCGTAGGAGGTCACGAGCTCGCGGCCGCAGACGGCGACCACGCGCGCCTGATCCGTGAAAGCGAGCGGCGAGGCGGCCAGGCTGACCGCGAGGATCTGGTTGGGACGGAGGCTCGGATCATCGCCGTCGGGGCTGTCCAGCAGATCGAAGAGGCCCTGCCCATCGGGCCGTACATAGCGGCGGAAACCGGCCGCGGCCCGCTCGGCAAGCTCCGCGTAAGGCGCGGAATCCTTGCCGAGCCGCTCTGCAAAGCCCTTCATTGCGACCAAGCCGTTGTACCACAGGGCGCTGATCTCCACCGGCTTGCCGGTGCGCGGCGTTACCACCCAGTCCCCGACCTTGGCGTCCATCCAGGTGAGCTGGATGCCCGGTTCTCCGGCCCGGATCAGACCATCCGCGGAGTCCATGCCGATGCCGTAGCGAGTCCCGTCCCGGTAGCCTCGGGTGATTGCGTCCAGCACCGGGAAGACGCGCGTCAGCGCCTCGGTGTCACCGGTCACCTCTACATAGGCGCGCCAGGCCTCCAGGTACCAGAGGGCGGCATCGACCGTGTTGTACTCCGGCGTCTCGCCGCGGCCGGGGAAGACGTTCGGCAGCATTCCGCCGTCGACGAAGCGGGCGAAGGTCTCCAGGATGCGCAGCGCGCTTTCGGGGCGGCCCGTCGCGAGCGTCAGGCCGGGCAGCGCGATCATGGTGTCGCGGCCCCAGTCGCCGAACCAGGGGTAGCCTGCGATCACGGACTCGCCGTCGGGTACGTCGTCCAAAGGCCGCGAGAAGAGAAAGCCGTCGGCCGCGAGCACGAGCTGTCGGACCCAGTCGGGCGCGTCCTCGAACACGGGATCAGCGGCCTGCGCCTGCCGGAGCAGTGCGCGCTCCCGTGTCTGATACCGTTCAAGCGCCTCGGTGAGATCCTGAGCCGCGGCGGTCCCGACCGTTGCCGTTATCCCGCTCCACTCGCCGGAGCTAAGCTCCAGGCTGGCGTACCCGACCCGCAGGTGGTTGTCCCGGTCTTCGAGGCCGCGCTCGCGCTCTATTGGAAGATCGAAGCCCTCGATCCAGGCCGGATCGACCTGCAGGGTGCCACCCTGTGCGCGAACCTGGAGCTCGAACCAGTCCCGGTGCAGGACTCGCAGCAGACTGCCGTTGACGCTGAGCCCGGGCTGGATCTGGCCCACGCGGGAAACATGATGGTGGTCGCGTGCGTTCACCAGCAGGGCCACACGCAGTCGCAAGTCCTGCCCCGCACTCGGGGTCAGTAGACGCCAGGCCAGGTGCACTTGGTCCACACGCTGCTCCAGCCAGATGCGCTGCTCGATCCGCACGTCGCCGACGGCGAAATGCCACACCGGTAAGCGGCCGTCGATCTGGAAGGACTCGATGTGGACCTGTCCGGCGGGTGACACGGCGCCGCCCGACCAGCGGTTGGTGAAGAGTGGCCACTCGCGCTCGCCGTCGATCAGGGTGGCGTCCGCCTTTGTGAGGACCAGGAAGCGGCCCAAGGGCGGCGCCAGGGGCGCGACCAGGAGCCCGTGGTAACGCCGTGTCAGAGAGCCGGCGACAGTCCCCGCCGCGTAGGCGCCGCGGCCGTTGGTCAGCCACCACTCGCGCCGCTCGGCTTGATCGAGCTGGCCGCAGACCTCGCGGCCGAACCGGATCAGGCACGGAAAGTCGTCTGCGCAGCCCCGTGCAGTCACCGCTGGGAAGGAACCAGCTGCTGGGCTGAGCAGTTGCTCCTCCCGCGGTCTCGGTCGCCCTCGCGAGCCGCCTTCAGTGCTCGCGCGTACCATTCGAGCTCGTCGAGAAACCCAACGATGCGGCCATGATAGCTGTCGTCGGTCGGTGAGCCGTCGTCCCGAAACACGTCTTGTACCTTCGGAATCGGAAAGATTGAGGGGATGCTCGGCATGCC
Organism: uncultured Gammaproteobacteria bacterium; assembly: GCA_963824085.1. Classification (GTDB taxonomy): domain Bacteria; phylum Pseudomonadota; class Gammaproteobacteria; order Chromatiales; family Chromatiaceae; genus JARRNE01. The sequence continues at coordinate 1,378 of CAWGNT010000021.1, read as the reverse complement.
AAGTTCGCCAAGCATGGCGCGCAGTGCAATTGCGGCCCGGACACCACCGAAGGCGCCGGCCGAATAACAGACAATCGCACTTGGCTTGTAGAAATACTCCTCGAGGAAGTGGTCGAGGAGGTTGGTGAGTGCGGGCGGCATTGTGTGGTTGTACTCCCCGGACACAATCAGGTAGGCGTCCGCCGCCTTCACTTTCACTGCCAGCCGCTCGAGCAACTCCGGCGCCGTTCCCGGCGGATATTCCTTGTACATCTTGTCGAGGAGCGGCAGCGGGAAGTCGAGCGGGTCGACGAGGAAGGCCTCGTGGCCGCGCTCTCGGCACTTGTTCGCGACAAAGCGGGCGGCCTTGATTCCTTGACGCTCGGAACGAACGGAGCCGTAAATGACTAGCAGATTCAGTTTCATGGGTTCCATCTTGCTTAAATGCGCATTGGTCAGTGCCGAGCTCGCCGCCCGTTGCGGGCAGCTTGGCGTCACGCCGTGCCCCACACAGGTCCCCTTGAGCTGTCATCCTAGCGGCGAATCGTGCCGCCACCGGCGTTGGCCGCCAGCCGTGACGGGGTTACGATCAGCCGCTATGTTGCGGTGGTTACGATCAGCCGCTATGTTGAGGTGAGTTGGATGTCATAATGTCTCGCCATGAATAACATTGCAGAGCAGATTCTCGAAGAAGCCATGCGGCTTGACCCCCAGACACGGGCGCTGGTCGCGGAGGCGTTACTGGAAACCCTTGATGTCGGTCCGGACTTCAAGGTGTCTGAAGCGTGGCGGTCCGGTTTCTCAACAGTCTGGACGAGGTGCTTGAACGCATTACACTGAATCGGCGGATCTATCGGGAGGTCGAGCCCGGTATACGCAAGTGTCGGATGAAGACCTTCCGTGCGCTTGCGGTGTCGCCGACGATCAATACGAACCGCTGAGACACAGAAGGGCGCAGGAGCAGATCGCAAACGCCGAACTGCATCGAGGCGATGACAGGCGCCTGGGATGGCGTCACTGCAGGCGCTTCAGGCCGTCGACCTGGTCCAGCGGACCGCTCAGGGTTTGGGAGTAGAAGGTCTCGAAGTTCCGCTCAACGGCGTCCTGGTCGTAGATGAATATCCGATCGATGAATGTTTCCACCTGTGCACGGGTACTGTCGTCAGCGCCATCGCTAAGCAGACGAGCAGCTCGTCCCGACCGAGGCGATGTGCAACTCCCGTCAGTGGCCACATGGCATCGGCCGACGTCTGCTCGGTTCTTGAGGACTTCCTCGACTAGCGGCAAGATTAAGCGAGCATCACCGGCGCGCGAGATGAATCCGTACAGCTCGTAGAAGTTGCGTCGCTCCGCCACGAGCTCGCCAACGCATCGGCCGCGCGCGGATCTTGCACATCGA
>CAWGNT010000020.1:0-118502 GCA_963824085.1 uncultured Gammaproteobacteria bacterium | reverse complement strand
TAGGTGAAGCGCCCCGTTATGTGGAGTAGAGGGAGAAGACCGCGCCGTCGTCGGGATTTTCACTGGCTTGGGGGCACCGTAGAACTTCACATAATGCAGCCACCCTCAGAGGGCCTCCAACCAGGTCAGAATGGATGCATCGGCTCGCCAAGAAGCGAGGGGCGGATCGGCGCCTTCCTCGAGGGGGCCGGCCTGTTCGAGGGCCTGACGTTTGGTCTCGAGGTCGACTGTCGCGTACCGATTGGTCGTCTCGACGCTGGCATGACCGAGCCAGTGGCTGATGGTGATGGGGTCAACACCGGAGCGGCGTAGGTAAACGGCTGTGCTATGCCTCAGCAGATGAGGATGCACGTGCTTGGAGGCGAGACGGGGTACCTGGACCTGAGCCTGTTGTGCATAGCGCCGAAGGATGTAGCGCACGCCAAAGCGGGTCAGCGGTTCACCGCAGCGATTGCGGAAGATTGGGGCGGCCTCGTGTACCGGGTCCGGCAGCGAAGCAAGCAGCGCCCGAAGCGCGTGCATCGTTTTTGGCCAGAGAGGACAGATCCGTTCCTTGCGTCCCTTGCCGCGCAAGCGCACGAGGAAAGGTCGCTCGAGTTGCAGGTCCACGGGGCGGAGGTCGAGGATTTCCTGCACACGTGCGCCGGTATTGAACAACGTGAGGAGCAAAGCCTGGTCTCTTTGGCCCTGGGGCTGGTGCAGGTTCACGGCGTCGAGCATGGCGCCGATCTCCTCGCCTTCAAGGTACTCGACGGGGGCTATTCGAGTGCGCTTGCTCGGGATCGCGAGAAGGCGCTGGCAGAGCTCGAGACATTCGGGCTGGCGTGTGGCGAGAAAACGTGTGAAGGCATGGACGGCTGCGAGTCGCGCGTTGCGGGTCGCGGCCGTGTTGCCACGCTCACTCTCCAGATGCTCCAGGAAAGCCAGCAGATCCTCGGGGCCAAGATGCACCATATCCAGGTCGGCGACCTCGCAGGCATGGCGTGTGGCGAGGAAACGCAGCAGCAAGACGAAGGCATCTCGGTAGCTGAGTATCGTTTTCGGGCTGAGCCCACGGGTAAGCGGTAGGTGTTGGCCGAAGAACGTGCGCAGCGTGCTGGCGAGGATCGTCGGTGGGGAAGTCTTCACCGGTCACCTCCTCGGAGCGATACGGCCGGGAGGAACGCGGCGCAATGCGCGTCGAATCGTTCGCTGGCGGCCTGCGCGATGGCATCGAAGAACACGAGGTAGTGCTGTGTGGACACCAGCGAGCTATGTCCCATATACGTGGAGAGAGCGGGAAGCCGAGCCTGGACGTCGACCCCGGCGCGGTACCAACGCAGTAAGGCGTGTACGGCGAACGTAAAGCGCAGATCGTGGACCCTTGGCGCACGACCGGCTCCGGTGCGGATGTTGGCCGTGCGAATGAGTTTGCGTACGAGCTCGCCCAATCCCGCCCCGGTGTACCCGGCCAGACCGCAGTGGTGATGCAGGAGCAAGGGGGCGTCGGCACCCCTGGGGAAACCAGGGTTCAGGCGCTGCTCGAGGTAGCGATCGATTTCTACAACCGCGTCGCCCGACAGCGGAACGAGGCGTGACTTGTGGAACTTTGTCTCGCGGATCAGCAAGACGTGCTCGGTCGCGTCGTAGTCGCCGAGCGTCAGGCGCGCAAGCTCTCCGCGGCGCAGCCCGGTCGTATAGAGCAAGGTGATGGCGAGCCGGGCCACCGGGTGGTGCAATGGTGAAGGCGCATTGGGCTTGAGTGCATCCGTGGCGAGCAGGAGCCGAGTGATCTCGTCCTCGGAGAAGATATGAGGCAGGGGCCAGGGTTGCAGGGGTGGAAACTGGCTTGGGTCCGGGACGAAGCAGCCCGGTGCCTCTCTTCGGCGAAACAGGCAAAGATGGTAGACGATGCGCATCCGTTGGCGGCGCGTGTTCGCGGCCAGGTGCTCGAAGCAGGAACACCACGCAGCGAACGTCTCGCGATTGAGATCCTGTGCCTTGCGCGAGGCCAAGAAACGGTCCAGCTGGGTGAGCACGTATTGCAGGTCATCGGCGCGTCGACCGAGGGCCCGCTTGAGTTCAAGGTAGCGCCTGATGAGGGGGCCCAGTACCGAGGCAAACACAACCGCGGCGGTCATGGTTGCACCTCCGACTCGATCGGGCTTGGCAGCGGCAAGGCAACGTCGCGCAGATCTTCGACATCGAGACGCAGATAAATCCCGGTGCTCTCCACGCTGCGATGCCCGAGGAGATCGCCGATGGTCGTTATCGGGGTTTGTTCGCGCAGCAGATGCATCGCCAAGGCATGGCGAAGGCAATGCGTGCCGCCGAGGCCAGGAAAGCGAATGCCGGCGCGTGCCACCCAGGCATCGAAGGCATCGCAGATGGCCGTTGACGCAATCGGGGCCATCGGTTCTCGCACACGCAGGAAGACTTGACGGTGGCCCGAATGGGGCCGATCGTGACGAAGGTAATCCAGCAGCGCGGCTGCGATCTCGTCGGTCAGTGGGAGCAACAGCGGGGTGCCAACCTTCGGTCGCGGAATGCTGATGTGCTGGCTGCGCCAGGCGATGTCGTCGAGTTCCAGTCGTGCCACCTCGCCGACGCGCAGGCCGTAGGTGGCGATGAGTAGGAGCATGGCGTAGTCACGACGACCCTTCGAAGTGGAGCGCTCGACCGAACGCAACAGCCTCAGAACGTCGTCCCAGGGCAAAGCACGAGGAAGTCGTTCACCGCGATATTGGCGCGGCGATTCAATGTGTTGCTCAAGTCCTGCGGGGATCTTCCCTTCCGTAACGAGGAACTTCAGAAACGACCTCAGTACCGCTGAGATCTTCTGCATACTGGCCCGGCCCAGGCGCTGGCCGGCTTTGGTCACGAAGGCGTCAGTTTGAGCCACATCGAGTTGGCCGAGGCGTTGCGGATGATGGTCGTAAGCCAAGCTGTGCAGGAAATCGGCGGCGATCGTCGCACTCCTGTTGACGGTTGCCGGAGCCAGGCCGCGCACCTGCTCGAGATAGGTCCGGTAGGAGGCAATCAACTGCGAGGCAGGGCTCGAGGGGACACAAGCCAGCTCGCCGCGCTCTGCGCGGTATTGCGCTAAGGATCGAGCCAACGCATGTGCCATGTGGGCGGTCCATCGCCTTGGTTTCGGCACACAAGCGTTCAGCTGCGAGGCGGTGCAATCTTGCAGCGAACGGATGTGACTTCGATGGAGCCATCGCTCGAGCAACGGTGCACCCGTTACGCGTCGGCGAATGGCGTTGTGCGGATAACCTTTCGAGTGCAACCATCGACACAGCCGTTCCAAGACCGGGCCGAGCAGCGGAAGGGAGGAATACCGGGCGTGCGCCCGCGGAAACAGTGCAGTGAGCATCGAGATCTCCTGTTTGCTGACGCCAAACGCGGCGCCATCTCGATGCTAGAATCAGGCAGCGAATTATGTGGAGTTTGACAACCTCAAAGGTCCAGGAATCGGCGGGTACAGACCCGCCCCCACTTTCTACTCCACATAACGGGGCGCTTCACCTAAGTCATATTAGGTTGAGCTCAACCTAATATGACGGCCAGGGGTTCTGGCTGTGCCAGAAGCGTCTATCACAGGGTCGCTTGACCTGGTGGCCGTCGACGCGCAAGGCAGCCATCGGCTCTCGGCGCGCGAGCTGCAGATCCTCCTATGGAACGGCAACCCCGAGGCGGCCGGGATGGCCGAGGACTGGCGGCGGGTGGCTTAGCGGCGGCGGTTTCTCTGACGATGGCAAGGTATCGCGATAGTTCCAGGGCAGCCAGGCCCCGGGGTCGGCGAACACCGAGGAGCGGTTCTCCATCAGGGCGCGGAGGTAGTGCAGGGGGTTGGCGCCGGCCAGCCGGCAGGTCGCGATCAGGCTGGTGAGGACATCGCCCACGTAGGCGCCGTGCTCATTGTTGTAGAACAGGCTGTTTTTGCGGTAACGCAAGATGATCTTCAGTGCCCGCTCGGCGGTGTTGTTGTCCAGCGGCGCCCCGGGAATGTGGAGGAACCGGGTCAAGGCCGTCCAGCGTTTGAGGAGGTAGTTGAAGGCCCCGCCGAGGCGACTGTTCGGCTCCACCTGCCGCTCTGCGAGCTGCTGCTCCATCCAGCTCTTGAGCGATTCCATCACCGCGCGGCTGTGCTCCTGGTGGTAGGCAAGGCGTTGCGCCGGCGTGAGCTGTTGGTCTTTACAGTGGCCCTCGTGCTTGTAGATCGTGGCGATGGCCTCGATGACCCGCGCGCATTCGCGGGGAAAGAAGTCCTCGATCTCGAAAAACTGGCGGCGCCCGTGGACCAGACAGCTCAAATCCACGACCTGGTCCTTGTGTTCCTTGGGGGTATTGGCTGCCAGGGCGTCGGACATCCATTGGATGGGCGGTAGACACGGGGCGCGCTGGGCCAGGAGATCATCGAGATTCTCACCCGCATGCCGGCGCCCGGTGAAGTACAGACAGATCGATTGTTCCCCTTCGAAACGCAGCACCGTGGTGTACATCCCCTTGCGCTCAGGCGGCGGATCGGCCTGGTTTTCCGCGATCAGGGACAGGATCCGTGCGCCGGTGTCGTCCTGATAGACCAGCGGCTGCTGGGCGCCGAGGCGCTTGAGGTGCTCGTAGACCGGATAGCCGCTATCGGCGACCTGCTCGACCAGCTCCCATTGGGTGGCATCGGGCAAGGGCATCCCCACCAGATGCTGGAAGGACTCGATGCGTTTGAACGGCAGACCCAGATGGTAATGGGCCACGCTCAGGTTCACCTTGAGGCTCACGTCATAGGTTTCCTGCCCCGCCGCGGGCGGCAGGTGGGCCACGAACAAGGCGCCGCACGCCCCGCAGCGCAGCTGCTCCAACTCATAGCGGGTGACTTGCGCCAGCGGTTGGCCGGTGAAACGCAGGCGCACCAGGGGGCGTGAGCGGTAGAGCCGGGCGCGCATGCAGGCGGGGCAGCGATCGCCCGCCGCCAGCGTGTCATGGGGGCAGAAGTGTGTCTCGGCCCCCGGATAATCTGCCGCCCCGAGCCGGCCATGACCCCGCGGCGGTGGCAACGCTTGCCCCGCGTTGCCAACACCCATTGGCTCGCCCGATGGCGTTTCCACCGCGGCTGGGGTCTCCGATTGCATCCCGTCCCGCGCAGCGTCTGCCGCTGCAGCCGGGGGCTCGGCAGCGCTTGGCCGGTCCGATGTGCCCCCTTCAGTCCCGCCCGCGCCCGCCGCTGCGTCGGGCGACCGCGGGGGTTTACGCGGCGGCTTCTCGGTGCGTTTGCCGAACAGGATCTGCTTGAGCTTCGCCAGGCTGATGCGCGTCTCGAGCAAGGTGCGCTCAAGCCACAACAGGGTCCGCAGCAACGGCACGATCCGCTGCTGGGCGGCGGCATCGAGCTGGCCTTGTTGTGCCTGCTCGATCAGGCGCTCGACCTCCGCCGCCTCGATCTCGATCGGCTCCGGGGCTGTCATCGCGTCAGCCGCAATCGGAAGTCCTTCGCCAGCGGGTAGACCCACACGGTCTTCACCGGCACCTGCCCGAGGCGATGATCGCCCAGCTTGCCGCGGCCTTGGGTCTGGCCCACGCAGGTCCAGTTCGCCGCCCGGTAACAGGTGCCGGTGAAACGCGGCGCCTCCACGAAGGTCTCCAGCAACACCGGGCGGTACCCGTAGCGCCCCTGCCAGTGCACCGGCAGCGAGCGCGCGGCCATCGCCAACAGCTTACTGGCCAGGTGCGCGACGCGGACCCAGGGCAGGATCAGAAAGCGGGCATTGTTGACCACCGCCGCGAGGTTGCGGTGGCGCTGCGTGCGGCTCCAGCCAATCCATTCATCCCGGGGGCCGCTCTTCCAGGCCGCCGCCCCAAAACCCAGCAGACCCACCAGGCGCTCCCCGGCAAAGGCGAAATAGCGCAGCTGCGCCCCCGGCAGCGGTTTGTAGCCAAGATAATGGTAGCGGTCGATGTATTCGTTCCACAGCGCACTGCCGGCTCGCTCCACCAGCGCAAGGCGCAGATCGGTAAGCGCATGCACCGCCGCCTCCAGAGGCGCCCCCGGCTCTGCCTGCGCTGTGCGCCGCGCAAACGAGCGGCACGGGTTGACCTTGTGGCGGGGCGCCGGCAGCTCGATCAGCCCCTCCCGGTGCATCCGCAGCAGCGCCACCCGACAGCTCATGTCCTTGAGGCTCCCGTCGGGCTTGCGCCAGTCGAAGGCCTCACACACCCGATAGGACAATTGCTGGCGGCTCGCTTGGGGATGCGCACGGAGGATCTCCCGAAGCCGTTCGATCTCCGGGGGGCCGAAAATCCGGCCGCTGTAGCGTTTGTTCGATGAGGGCGATTCCATGCGCTACGTTGTAGCGGAATCGCTTCTTCGTGTCCCGCAGAAAAAACTTGGGCACGGATCAGCTATCTTTGTGGGCCGGCACTCTCCCTACCCTACATCGTAGTGCGCCGACAATCTCGATCCACGCACGGCTGCCGGAAGCACACCTTTGTTTCGCGTGCACATGGCCCGCGCACGTAGCCCGCTAATGCCCGCTATCCGGGCCGTCTAGCCGAGGGTCCGCATGCCGGTCGGCGCCGCGTCTTGGCGCTGCATCGCGCGCCAGCTTGCGGGGAGACTTGTCCGCGTACTTGACCGTCTTTACCGCACTCTCACCGGTCTGAATGATTTCCAGCGGGTGACCGTAGAGCTTGAGGCTCGTGCCTGGCTCGGGAATGGTCTCCATGTACTCCAGGATCAGGCCGTTCAGCGTCTTGGGGCCCCTGGTCGGCAGCTTCCAGCGCAGCGCGCGGTTGAGGTCGCGCACATTGATGCCGCAATCGACGAGCAGACTGCCGTCTTCGCTGCGGTGGATTTCGGAGATGGTGTCTGCGGGGTCCGTGGTGAACTCGCCGACGATCTCTTCCAGGATGTCCGTCAGGGTCACCAATCCGAGAAAGTCCCCGTATTCATCGACCACCAGGCCGATTCGCCGCTTCTCGCGTTGGAAATTGAGCAGCTGCTGGTAGAGTGGGGTACCTTCGGGGACGAAGTAGGGCTCGCGGCAAATCTCCCGTAGGTGCTCCTTCACCAACCCTTTGTCGAGCAGGGCGTGAAGGGCATTGCGGGCATGAAAGACACCGATGACATTGTCGATGCCACCGTCGAACAGGGGCAGTCGCGTATAGGCCGCGCTCTTGATAGCGCTGATGATCTCGTCCTCCGAGTCATGGATATCGATCCCTTCCACCTCGTTGCGGGGGATCATGATGTCCTCGACCGTGGCGTTCTCCAGGTCCAGGATCGCCAAGAGCATCTTCTGGCTGCGCTCCGGGATCATGGCCCCGGCCTCGGCGACGACTGTGCGCAGCTCTTCCTGACTCAAGGCATGACCCGACTCCGTCTTGGGACGCATCCCAAGCAGTGCGAGCAGGCCGTTCGTCACTGTATTGACGGACCACACGATGGGGTAGAGCACCCGGAGCAGGGGCGTGTAGACGAAGGCCGCGGGGTAGGCGATCCGCTCGGGGTGCAACGCGGCGAGAGTCTTGGGAGCGACCTCCGCGAAGATGAGGATGACAAAGGTTAGGATTCCGGCGGCTGCCGCGATCGCCCGCTCCCCGCCGATCTGCAAGGCGATGACGGTCGCGAGCGACGAGGCAAGGATATTCACGAAGTTGTTGCCGAGCAGGATCAATCCGATCAACCGGTCCGGGCGCTCGAGCAGGGCGCGCGCCAGGCGTGCCCCCTTGTGCCCCTTCTCCGCCTTGTGCCGGAGCCGGTAGCGGTTGACAGTCATCAGCGCGGTTTCGGAGCCGGAAAAGAACGCGGAGAGTCCGACGAGCAGCACGAGCGAGAGAAACAGCCAAACGAGGGGGACGTCGTGCACTTTCTGTTCGCTCGGGGGGTATGTCGGATTAGGAGCTCGCGGAGCAGATCGGCCGGACGGGCGACAGTCCGTCACTCCGAGAAAGACTCGGTGCGGTAACGCCAGACCCGGATGGCGTCCGACCAGTGGTCCGGTGCCAATCCTGCCTTGACCTTGAGGTGGCGGACAAAGTCTATAGGGTCGTCAAGACTTTCCCATACGGTCGGCAGGAAGGTCCCACGGGCGCTTCCCTCCGCGAGGATCAGACCGTCTCGTCCGCGGACAATCTGGCGAAGCAGGTCGGCCTCGGAGCTGTAATCCATAGGCTCGGGCTTGGTGAGGGCCGAGATCTCGATCAGGAGATGGGTGAGCTCATGGGTGCCCAAGGGAGGGAAGCGGGGGTCCCGGAAGGCGGCGGCAAAGGCATTCTCGGCCACATCGCGCACCAGTGGCTCGACCGCCTCCAGGTGACCAATACAACCCCGCAGCTGATCGTGCTCGTGCAGGGTGACGAACGCCGCCCTGCGCGCCTGGAGGTTGGGCGGGTAGGTCGATGGATCGACCCGGATCGGCCCCCCGTGCGTCAGGCCGTGTTCGATGGACTGCCGTGCAAGCGCCAATAGGGTGGTACGCTCCGCCGTATTCAGGGGTTGGGGATCAGGCAAAGGCATAGGCCCCGTAACCTACCACCTGGGTGCGCGGACCAGCAGTATCGCCGGAGCTGCGCAGATCCAGCGTGCGGGCGTGCAGCCCATGGCGCTGCGCCTCACGCAACAGTCCGTTGAGCGGATTGCGGCCGCACGCCTGGTGGTAGCCGACGGCTTCCGGCCGCAGTGCCTCGATGGCCTGGCTCGTGCGCGTATCGATCCGCCTGGCGCTTTCGTAGTCCAAGTAATGACTGAGATCCGAGCTTATGACGATCAAGGTCTCATCGCCGCCCCAGAGGCGCTCCAGGACCTCCGCCACCTCCTCAGCCTCGGCGTCGCCCACCAGGAAGGGCACGATGCGGAAGTCGTCCAGGACGAGCTGGAGGAAGGGAAGCTGCACCTCGAGGCAGTGCTCACCTTCGAAAGGCGCCTCGTATTGGCGCGCCTGCGTGAGATCCCGCACGAGCTCAAATGCCGAATGGTCGACCGGTACCGGGCCGAGGGGGGTGAGGAAGCTGTCTGCGGCGCTGAAGGCGAGGCCTTCAAAGGGGACGCGGTGTGATGGTCCGAGCAGCAGGACGCGCTTGACGGTCGAGGCGCGGCCAGCGAGCTCCGCATAGGCGCTCCCCGCCACCGGTCCTGAGTACACATAGCCCGCGTGGGGGGCGACAATGGCCTTGGGTGGAGCACCCTTGTGGGGCTCGGCAGCGCTCAGGAAGCCGAGCACCGCCTGTTTCAGCTCCTCGGGCTCCGCCGGATAGAACAGACCAGCTACCGATGGATGACGAATATTTGTCATGGTCCTGCCTCACGTCAGTCTGTCTCGCTCGACTAGTATTTTAGTGGAAGAGCAAGACCTGCGACCAACGCGCGGTCAAAGATGCGCCGAGAGGAGGTGTGCATGAACGTGCAGCCGAGCCAACATCCCACCCGTTACTGGCATCGTCTCGAGGATGGGCGCGTCCAATGCGACGTCTGCCCCCGCGCCTGCAAGCTGAAGTCGGGCCAACAAGGCTTGTGCTTCGTTCGTGCCTGCGAAGACGATCGGATCGTGCTTACCAGCTACGGCCGCTCCAGCGGCTTCTGCGTCGACCCCATTGAGAAAAAGCCGCTCAATCACTTTCTTCCCGGTTCGCCTGTCCTCTCCTTCGGGACCGCCGGCTGCAACCTGTCATGCAAGTTCTGCCAGAACTGGGACATGAGCAAGTCGCGCGAGATCGACACCCTGGCAGCAAGCGCGTCGCCCGAGACCATTGCCCGCAAGGCCGCGGACCTCGGCTGCCGCAGTGTGGCCTATACGTACAACGACCCCGTCATCTTTCTCGAATACGCTTGCGATACCGCCCGTGCTTGCCGTGAGCGCGCCATCAAGAACATTGCGGTGACCGCCGGCTACGTCCTTCCCGGGGCACGCGAGGAATTCTTCGCCGCCATGGATGCCGCGAACGTGGACCTCAAGGCGTTTACCGACGACTTCTATCACCGCGTCTGCGGGGGGCATCTCCAGCCGGTGCTGGAGACCCTGGAATACCTGAAACGGGAGACCTCGGTCTGGTTCGAGCTGACCACCCTCCTGATTCCCGGTTACAACGACTCGGATGCGGAGCTCGATGCGATGGCAACCTGGGTCGTGGAACACCTGGGTCCGGACGTTCCGATGCATTTCACGGCCTTTCACCCGGACTGGAAGATGCTGGACGTCCCCGGCACACCACCCGCGACCCTGACCCGGGCGCGGGCGATTGCGAAACGCCAGGGGGTGCGCTACGCCTATACCGGCAACGTCCATGACGCAACCGGTGGGAGCACTTGGTGCCATGAGTGCGGAGCATTGCTCATTCAACGGGATTGGTATGAGCTCGGGACCTGGGGCCTCGACCCGGCGGGCAGGTGCGCGGCCTGCGGAGCGCCATGTCCCGGTGTCTTCGAGGCCAGGCCAGGGACCTGGGGGAGCCGGCGACTGCCGGTGGCGATGTCTGCCTGAGAGCTCTCCGCGCGGAAATATCGACTTGCAGCCGTCGAAAGGATCCGTGCGTCGGCGCACCCCAGAGGCTGTCGCCCTTTGCGGCGTGCGCTTTGGTGGGAGGAGGCGGTGACGCCGCAAGCCTGCATCGACTGCATATTGCGCCGTCCGGGACGCTTCAGCGTCCGCGTGCTGAGCGCGTTCCGGCGCAACCAAGGGCTGCTCTTGTCCGGTGCAGTCGCCTACTACATGCTGCTTTCGATTGTGCCTTTGATCGTGGTCCTCTTGGTGGTGCTCTCCAATTTCGTTCCGGAGGACCGGTTGTTGGTCACGGTGCAGAGCGATCTGCAGTTGGTGATCCCTGCGGTGGCGGACACGGTGACCGACCAGCTGCGCGGCTTTCTCGCCAATCGGCATCTGGTCGGCTGGGTGGGCTCAGGGGTTCTGGTCTTCTTCGCCACCATGGCCTTCACTGTGCTCGAGAACGCGATGTCCGTGATCTTCTTTCATCGGGTCGCGATCCATCGACGCCATTATGTCGTCTCCGCCCTCATCCCCTTTCTCTTTATCGCGCTGATCGGGATGGGGCTCTTGTTGATCACGCTGATCAGCGGGGCACTTCAGACCCTCGATGACCAGTGGGTGCGCCTGTTCGGCGTCGCCTGGCGGCTCGATGGGCTCTCGGGCGGTATTCTTTATCTCATGGGCGTCGGGGGGCTTATCCTCCTGCTCACCGCCCTTTATCTGGTCATGCCGCACGGGGGTATCGCCATCCGGCATGCCCTCATCGGCGGTCTGGTTGCGGGGGTCTTGTGGGAGATCACGCGCCACCTCCTGGTCTGGTATTTCAAGACGCTGTCCCTCGTCAATCTGATTTACGGCTCCCTGGCGAGCGCCATTGTCGTGTTGCTCAGCTTCGAGATAGCGGCCGTGATCCTGCTGCTCGGTGCGCAAGTCATCGCCGAGTTCGAGCGCTGCGCCCTCGAGGACTCACGCGACAGTGCCTCAGGATTCCATACCTAGCCGCGCCAGGGCCGTGCGCCCTTTGCAACCGCGCCGCCGTTCCGCATAATCCCCGCCCTTTGCAAGCAAGGGGAGGGAACCGGTGTTCAAGAACGCCCGCTTTTTCAGGTTAGGTGATTCGACGGCGATCGCCGCTGACGGGCTGGAGGGCCAGCTTTCGTCGCGGCGGTTCAGACCTTGTGGGCCGGCAGAGACCATGACTCTCGGCTGGTACCCTCCCCTCGGTGACGAGACGGGCGCATTGGTACATGCGGCCAACGGCTGTCTGCTCCTGTGTGCGCGGCGCCAAGAGCGGTTGCTCCCGTCCTCGGTGATTGCAGAGGCGGTGGATGAACGGGTGGCGGAGGTGGAGGATCGCGAGGCGCGGACAATCGGACGCGCCGAGCGGCGGCGTTTGCGTGAGGATGTGGTCATCGACTTGCTCCCCCGCGCTTTCACGCGCTCGCGTCAGCTGCGCGCCTATGTGGACCCGGTCGCCGGCTGGATGGTGGTCGACGCCTCCAGTGAGAAGGCCGCAGAGGAGGTGGTGAGTCTCCTCAGGGAGACACTGGGATCACTGCCGGTACGCCCCCCGCGCCCCGAGCGTTCAACCACCGCTCTGATGACGCAATGGATCTCCGACGGCCAGATGCCCGAGGGCTTGACGCTCGAAGATGAATGCGAGCTGCGCGACGCGCAAGACGAGCGTTCGGTCGTGCGCTGCAAGGGCCAGGATCTGCGGGGAGAAGAGATCTCGACACATCTGCGGGCGGGCAAACAGGCGGTGAAGCTTGCGTTGGATTGGCGAGAGCGCCTGTCATTCCTGCTCCAGGACGATGTGTCTCTGAAACGGCTGCGTTTCGCCGATGCCTTGCTCGACGAGGCATTGGAGCCGGATATCGAAGACGAGGCCGCTCGTTTCGACGCGGAATTCGCTATCATGGCGCTGGAACTGCGGGAGCTGCTCGCCTGTCTCGGGGACGTCTTTGGGCTGACGGGCGACGCTTAACGATCACCAGGAAGCAGACTATGTCGCTGACCACTCCGGCTTCGGATAAGGACCTCGTCGTTACTGATTTGTTGGTCGACGAACAGAGGGCAGAAGAGCTGCGTCGGGCCTCTCTGTCGTATCCGTCGCTGACCCTCACAAAACGGCAGCTATGCGATCTGGAGCTATTGATCAACGGCGGCTTCCACCCACTCAAGGGTTTCATGGACCAAGCGACCTATGAAGCGGTCGTGGAAGGGTGCCGTCTGCCAGACGGATCTGTCTGGCCGGTGCCGGTGGTCCTCGATCTGGATGCCGAGCTTGTGCGCAAGCTCGACGTGGGCCAACAGGTGGCCCTACGGGACCCCGAAGGCTTCATGCCAGCGGTGCTCACGGTGACCGAGGTCTGGGAGGCTGACAAGGGCCGGGAGGCGGAGCGCGTTTACGGGACCCGTTCCACCGATCATCCAGGCGTTCGTTACCTGTTCGACCGCGTCAAATCGCACTACGTAGCCGGCATCTTGGAGGGGATTCAGACCCCCGCCCATCACGAATTCGAGAACCTGTGGGACACTCCTGAAGAGCTGCGTCAGGTATTCCGCAAGATGGGGTGGCGGCGCGTGATAGCCGTCCATTCGACAGATGTGATGCACAAGCTGCACCGACGGGTGATCATCGATGCGGCGAAGCAGCATCAGGCACACATCCTGATTCACCCGGCCGTGGGTGAGACCAAGCCGGGTGACCTCCACCATTACGCCCGAGTCCATTGCTACAAGGCGCTCCAGCGTCACCTGCCCCATGAGCTGACGGTGCTCTCCCTGCTGCCGCTGGCGATGCGCATGGCCGGTCCTCGGGAGTCCTTGTGGCATGCCATCATCAACCGCAACTTCGGGTGCAGTCACTTCCTCGTAGGGCCGGACCATGCGTCGCCGCCCAGCGATGGGAGCGGCCAGCTCTATGGCAAGTACGAGGCGCAAGAGTTCATTGCGGCGTATGAGGCAGAGATCGGCATCCAGATCATCGAGCAGCCGGAGTGCCGTTATGTCCCGGCTCGGCGCTCCTTCATGGCGGACAGCGATATCCTCGCCGAGGGGCTTGAGAGTGTGTCCATCAGCAATGCCGAGCTCAAGTCAATGCTGCTCAAGAATCGGCACGTACCCGAGTGGTTCAGCTATCCGGAGGTGCTCGAGCAGCTGCGCAAGGTATACCCGCCCCGCAGCAGGCAAGGCATCACCCTGTTTTTTACCGGGCTCTCCGGCTCCGGCAAGTCGACGCTGGCGAATATCATCTTTGCCAAGTTGATCGAGTCCGGAGGCCGGCCGGTCTCTCTGCTCGATGGCGACATCGTGCGACAGAACCTTTCGAGCGAGCTCGGCTTCTCCAAGGCTCACCGCGATCTGAACATCCGGCGCATCGGGTTCGTCGCCAGCGAGATCACGAAGAACGGAGGCGTCGCCATCTGCGCGCCTATCGCCCCCTACCAAGCGACGCGCCGAGCGGTGCGAGACCTCATCGAGCAGCATGGTGCCTTCATCGAGATTCATGTCTCGACGCCGTTGGACGTCTGCGAGCAGCGCGACCGCAAGGGTCTCTACGCCAAGGCCCGCAAGGGGATCATCCCCGAGTTTACCGGCATCAGCGACCCCTATGAGGTGCCGGAGCGTCCGGAGCTGCGGATAGACACCAGCGAGCTGGCACCCACCGAAGCGGCACAGGAGATCCTGCTCTACCTCTTCAAGGAGGGGTATCTTGACGAGGAGGGATGAGCCGGTTCCTGCCTGACTCACGTCAATGCCCGCGCGACCGTGTGCGGGTATAGTCGCGTACGACTGTAATGGTCGTTTCCGTGGAAATGCGCTAACTGGCGGGTGACCTGATCTTTCATCCCTTGCCTCCGGATGGAGGTCTGGTCCCCGCGTCTTTTCTCTCCTACTCATCCCCCTTTCCTTGCTCGCCACCGGTGACCGTCCTAAGCCGGCTGTTTCGCAACTCGAGTCCGGAAGCGGGTTGTATACCGTTCGCGTTTGACCTTTTGGTTTTCCGGGGCCGGGTTGCGGCCGCGTGGGGACGCCGTGAATCCTCGCTGAAGGCTTGCCGGCAGCCTCCCTGCTGCCGACGCCCGCAGCGACCGCAACCCGGCTCCTTGGGTCGAGAAGAGAAATGGGCGAGTGAGTCGGGGTATGGCTCCCGACGGGGCTGAGCGTTACCTCGATACCCACCCGAAGCCGGTGGATGGACAACTCGAGAGAAACGAAGCCGGCCTCACGTCCCTCCGACCGAAGCCCAGATCGATTGGGTATAACCAGAGCAGAAAGAAAGAAGGCACCCCCGCGTAAGGCGGGGGTGCCTTCAGTGCGCCGCGGAGGTGACGCTTACTTGCCGGCGTCGGCCGGAGCGGCCTGGGGGGCAGCTGCCGCGGGCTTGGACGAGGGAGCAGCAGGCTGCTCCGGTGCCTTCGCAGCCGGTCCGTACGGCATCATGAACGGCTGCGCATAGCTGTAGCGGGGCATGCGCGCGGCAATGGCCTTGCGGCGCTCCGCCATCTCCTTCATCGCCTTTTCATGTCGCGCCTTGGATTCTTCGATCATCTTCGTGCGGTAGGCCTCCATGGCCTTGTAGTGGTCCTTCACGAACGCAGGAACCGGAGGTTGGGCGGCGTCCATCGCGGGGGGGGGCGGCATATCGGGGATGTCCATGCCGTAGGGCTCGGGCATCTCAGGTATGGCAGGAAATTCCGTCCCGAACGGCGAAGACATGTCAGGCGCGGCCGGGGGCTCCGGCATGTCGGCGATCTTGGGCATCTCGGGCATCTTGGGCTCGGCTGCGAACGGACCTTCACCCCACGGACTGTCGAAGGAGGGCTCGGGCCCCATCGGGCCGAAGTCGCCGAATGGGCTGTCGCCCCAAGGACCGGTGGAGAACGGGTCCGCTCCCCATGGACCGGCGAAGAAGGGGTCTGCCGCCATCGGGTTATAACTCTTGTCCTTCATTTGCTTGGCGATTTTCGCCTGCTGTGCGGCCATCTGCTCGGCCATCTTGCGCTGAGCCGCCATCATTTGCTCCATGGCCTGCTTGTGCTGCTCGGCCATGGCCTTCTGCTGCTCCGCGGTCAGGCCGGCGGCGCCATAGGGGGCATACCCGGCATAGGGACCATAAGGACCCTGCCACCAAGCGTTGGCAGACAGGGTTGTGGCAGCAAGGGCGGCGGCGGAGGCAAGAGTCAGGATCGTCTTCATAGTACACACCTAAAAGATTGCGAAGTTAACGGGAGAAGAGGCACTTGCACTTCCCTGTGTGTCGGTTGTCCCGAGCGTCCTTGTGGCGGCCAGGGTTTCACCGATGTGTCTCCGCGACGGGTCTCTGGGCAATCACTTGGGGCGCGGCGAACGGGAAGATGTAGGGGTAGCTCCAGCCGTAGTAGCTGCGGCCGGGACCACCGACCTCGCGGGGATTGCTAAGCGAAGATGCCGGGCCTAGCAATTCGTGACTCGCCATCTGCACGCGGTCATCTGCGGCGGCGGTTTCCTGCCCGGTATCCGCTCGCCATGCCGAGCCCCAGCCGATCCACGCGCTCGCAGTGCCGGCGGCAGCGAGGAGCGCGGCTGTAGCAGTCGCAGCGGCGAATCGGTTCATCTTTGCGCCTGTGAGGATTGTTGTTAGACCGGCGGCGGTACAGCTTGCCGCTACGGGTGATCAGTATATTAGAAAATACTGAATGATCAATTAATAATCGCTATCCACCCTTGGGTATGGATAGCGAACGGCGGATATGGGATGGCGGATAGCAGGTGCGGGATAATGCTGGCGGCTAGCGGCTGGGTCTGCTTGCCCGTCAGAACAACCGATTGAGGCCGTTGAGCGCGGCTACCCGGTAGGCCTCGGCCATCGTTGGGTAGTTGAAGGTGGTCTCCGCGAAGTACTGCAATGTGTTGGCGGTTCCTTTCTGGGACATGATGGCCTGACCGATGTGGATGATCTCGGATGCCTGCTCACCGAAGCAGTGGATCCCTAGAATCTCCAAGGTCTCCCGGTGGAACAGCAGCTTCAGCATGCCGACCGTATGCCCAGTGATCTGCGCTCGGGCGATGCTCTTGAACTGGGCCTGGGCGACCTCGTACGGGATACGCTGGGTCGTGAGCTCGCGCTCCGTCCGGCCCACTGAGCTGATTTCCGGCACGGTGTAGATACCGGTAGGAAACTCCTTCACCAGCGACCAGTCGCACTCGCCGTCGGCGATCTGGGCGCCGACGAAGCGGCCTTGATCGTAGCTGGCGCTCGCCAGCGCCGGCGGTCCGACCACGTCTCCCACCGCATAGATGTGGGGCAGGGCGGTCTGATAGCGCTCGTTGGCGTCGAGCTGTCCGCGCCGATTGGGGGCCAGGGCGATAGTCTCTAGGCCCAAATCGTCGGTGTTGCCCGTGCGCCCATTCGCCCACAGGAGGGTATCGGTCTTGAATTTCTTGCCGGACTTGCAGCTGAGCACCACGCTCGCTTCCGTGGCCTCCACCCGTTCGTAGGTCTCGTCGTGGCGGATGACGACGCCTTGCTGGCGCAGGTGATAGCTCAAGGCATCCGTGATCTCGTCGTCGAGGAAGGACAGCAGTCGGTCGCGGGTGTTGACCAGATTTACCTTGACGCTGAGATTACTGAAGATCGAGGCGTACTCGCACCCGATGACCCCGGCGCCGTAGATCGTGACGGAGCGCGGCGTGTGGGCGAGCCGGAGCACCGAATCGCTGTCGAGGACCCGCGGATGACCGAAGTCGAGGTCCGGGGGATGGTAAGGCCGGGAGCCGGTCGCGATGACGAAGGCATTTGCGGCAACGAGATCCGCGACCCCGTCCGGGCGCAGCACTTCCACGTGGTGGGGGTCGACGAAGCGGGCACGCCCGAAGATGACCTCGACTCGGTTGCGCTGATAGTAGCGGTACCGGGTGCGCACCTGCTCATGGATGACGGCACCCGCCGCCTGCAGGAGATCGGGAAACTCGACATCTACCTGGTCCGGGGTGTGCTGGAAGAGCGGATTGCGCCGATAGTCCGCGAGGAGTTGGATGGAGTGGCGCAGTGCCTTGCTCGGGATCGTTCCCCAGTGCGTGCAGCCACCGCCCACCTGGTCGTGGGACTCGACGATTGCCACCTGTTGTCCGGTCTTGGCCAGCTTCATGGCCGCCCCTTCGCCGGCCGGACCGGTTCCGATCACGATGGTATCGAAGTGTCGCGCCTTCATCACGTGATTGATTCTCCCCCCGATTCTGGCTGAGCTCTTGGCGTAGCGCGAAGAGCTCGCCTAGTCGGTATTGGATCTGGCCGTTGACGGTATCGGTTGGATAGCGGCCTGCGGGATTTGGGATGCCTGCGGGTTGTCCGGTGAGGAGCTCCATCGCCTCATCCACGTGCTTGACCGCATAGACGTGGAACTTTCCCTCCTTCGCCGCCTCGACGAGGTCGCGGCGCAGCATGAGGTGCTTGCGATTTGCGTCGGGGATGATGACGCCCTCGACCCCGGTCAGTCCGCGGGCGGCGCAGAGATCGAAGAAGCCTTCGACCTTTTCGTTGACGCCGCCGATGGCCTGTACCTGCCCGTGCTGATTCACCGAGCCCGTGACGGCCAGCGATTGGCGAACCGGGATGTCGCCGATCGAGGATAGCAATGCACAGAGCTCCGCCAGCGAGGCGCTGTCTCCCTCCACCACGCCGTAAGTCTGTTCGAAAACGAGGCTGGCCTGCAGGCAGAGGGGCTGGAGCCTTGAGTAACGCCGGCCGAGATACGACGACAGGATGAACACCCCCTTCGCATGGATGGGGCCGCACTGTTCCACCTCCCGCTGGATGTCTACCACCTCGCCGTTGCCCAGGCGTGTCGTCGCACTGATCCGGGTCGGTGTGCCGAACGCATAGTCGCCAAGGTCGACGACAGACAGCGCATTCACACGCCCGAGCTGCACCCCGTAGGTATCGATGAGGATGGTGCCCCTCAGGATCTCCGCCAGCAGACGCTCCCGCAGCTGATCCAGCCGGCGCCTTTGCGCCGTGACGGCGTCCTCGACATGCTGCTGTCGAATGGCGCCGTCCCTGGCCTGCTGAGCCAAGTAGTCGGCCTCCTGAAGCAGATCCGAAAGACTTCCGAGGTGAACGGAGAGCCGCTCTCCGTCGGCAGCGCGTCTGGCCGCCTGCTCGATGACCAGCGCCACCGCATCGCGGGTAAGGGGTAGGAGCTTCTTCTCCTGCTGCAGTGACGCGACCAGGCGCGCGAAAAAGGCGTCGTTGTCCGGGTCGCGGGGCACGTCTTCGGCGAAGTCCGCGGCCACCTTGAAGAGCTGGCTGAAGTCCCGGTCATGGGCCTTGAGGAGATAGTAGAGCAGGCGGTCGCCCACGAGGACGACCTTGAGCCGGACCGGGATAGACTCGGGCTCGAGCGAGGTGGTGCTGACGAGGCTCAACAGCCTTTCAAGAGACGCGATGCGGATCTCACGGGAGCGTAGGACACGCTTGATGGCGTCCCAGGCGAAGGGGTTGGTCAGCAGGCGCAAGGCGTCGAGGATCAGGTAGCCACCGTTGGCCCGGTGCAGGGCCCCCGGCTTGATCAGGGTGAAATCGGTGACCAGGGCACCCATGCGGGCAATGTGCTCGACGCGTCCGATGAGATTGACGTAGGTGGGATTGTCCTCGTACACGATGGGGGCGCCATCGAGGTCTCCGTTGTCCACCAGCAGGTTCACACGGTAGCGGGTGAATTGGGGGTCGTCCGGGTCAGGGACTTTCCCTTCGCCCCCTTCGCCGAGCTGGAAGAGCTCACTGTTCTCGACGACATCGCGCTTGAGCGCCGCGATGTGGTCGAGCACCTCCGGAAGATCTGCGTAGTCGATCTCAAGCTCCCCGATGAGCGTGGCGACCGTCGTTTCCGTGATCTCCCGGTGCAGCTCCTTGAAACGACGACGCATCTCCTTCTGCCATAAGGGCACCTGGCGGAGTCTCTTCTGCAGCTCCTCGCGCAGCTCGTCGATGAGCTTACCGATGCGCTCCTTCTCTTCCTCCGGCAACCCCGCAAATTCCTCCGCGTTCAGGATGTGACCTTCCCTTACCGGAGCCAGGGTGTAGCCGTTGGGCGTATGGATGAGAGCGATACCCCGCTCCTTGGCCTTGTGCCCGATGGCGCTTGCTGCCTCGTCCTCCCGCTCCTTGAGCTCCCCCTGGATCGCCTCTGCACGGCGGCTGAACTCCTCACTCTGAAAGGCGGCGGGGATGGCGGTCAGCAGGTCCTCGACGAGCTGCTCCATGTCGGCGCGGAAGCGGCGGCCACGCCCAGACGGCAGACGCACGGCCGAAGGCCGGTGGGGGTCGTCGAAATTGGCGACATAGCACCAATCGGCGGGGGTCGGAACCCCATGTCTCTGCTGCTGCAGGAGGTCGACGATCAGCGCGTGCTTGCCGAGCCCCGCAGAGCCCATCAGATAAAGGTTGTAGCCCTCATGGGCGATGCCGACGCCAAACTCGATCGCCTCGACCGCGCGCTCCTGGCCGATACTGGCACTCAGGGGCTCGACGGTCTCGGTTGTGGTGAATTGAAGCGCTGAGATATCGCAGCTGTGGTAAAGGTCCGCGGGTGCGAGCGGCTTCACGGGGCCCATGGGGAGTCTTGTTTTTCGCTCGTGTTGGGGTGCCGAAGAAACCGTCAGCTCTGGCATGGGGGAAGAGAGACGAGACGGGGGCGAGACATGACTGACAGATCCTTATATACGGTTTTGATTTGGGTTTTTCGTCTTTTGGGGGCCGTCCCCTCGGGTCCCGAAGCGAAAAAGCCGAGAGAGCTCGGTGTACATAAGAAGGAGGCCTTTGCACCGAAGGGACGGGATGGGCCCCGGACCGATAACGATCCTGTGTAGGGAGTCGCTATCGGCGGCCGGCTGATCAGAGAAAATCGGGCAGGTGCTTACGTATCGTTGTGCCATCCTTGGTCGAGAGGTTCTTGTCCACTTCCCCTGCTACCAATTGCTTCAAGGCCGACGACTGGTGCTTACGCAGCAGGCCAAGGAAGGCCGGTGCCGCGACCACATAGAGCTTGCTGAAGGCGCCGCTGGTGCGCGCGGATTCGAGCTCGGCGCAGACTTCGAGCGCGAAGCGCTCCGCTCCGTCCTGCTTGTGGGCGAATTCCGTGCCGAAACCGTGCGCGCCCGTGCCCGGGTTGCGGTCGCGACCGCTCTTGTCCGTCACCAGATCGCCTTCATGCAGACGGGCCTCTGGATAGGCGAGGTCCCGGATCTCCGTAAGGGCGCTTACGGCCTTGTCAGCGGCGAAGAACCTTGCACGACTGTTGTCGGCGACTAAGACCCAGGTTGTCATCTTGTTGTCCTTCTCCCGTTGTGCGACGTGAAGATAGGCAGAATAAGAGATCTGTCTTGCCGAGAGTGACCTGGATCGGATCGTATCCCTGGTGGGCACATCCAACCCTTGGTCCTCCATCTTCAGTGTAACAGTCCGGCAATTCTGCGGGGAACGAGCGTTTGGGTTGACTGCCTCTGCAATGCGCGCCGAGGCCCGACGCGGCTGACGTGATCCGTGTGGGACGGAGGCAGGTGCCCGAATCAATGCGGGCTCCTCGCGATCAGCCGCCGGAGGCACTGGAGATAGGCTGCTTCGTCCGGGGCACGCCCCTGCTGCTGGGCCTCCCATAGCCCACGCGCGAGACACTCCATCATCTGGTGCTCGGCTTGGTGACCATCGGCCGCTGCTGCCACGATGCGCTGGTAGAGGGCGCGCAGCCCTAACGGGCGGTCGGTGGTAATTTGCTCGAGAACGGCGAGGTGGAGGCTGAGATGGAGGAAGGGGTTCGTCGGCCCCGCCTCCGGCGGGAGCTCCTTTCCTTGAGCGGTCTCGGCGTCCTCCAGCACCCCGTGATACTCGGGGTGCTCACGGACGATTTCGGCGATCTGCCGCTCTAGGGGCGCGAGCGGCTGACCGGCCTGGGCCTTTCGCCATGCCTCGATGAAGAAGCGCCGCATGGTGCTGCGGTTCTGGGTAAACATGTTGGAGAGAGGATCGGCCCGGTTCTGTGAAGATTGGGATGGCCCAGACGAGCCAGACTTGTCCGCATCAGGCGCTGACCGCTATTGGCTCCGGGGTTTTGTCCGGGAACTCGCATAGATCACGGATGATACAGACAGGACAGCGCGGCCGCCGCGCCGTGCAGACGTATCGGCCGTGGAGGATGAGCCAGTGGTGGGCGTCCTTGAGGAATTCACGCGGGACCAGGCGCAGCAGGCGCTGCTCCACCTTGAGTGGCGTCGTTCCAGCGGCAATGCGGGTGCGGTTGGCCACGCGGAAGATGTGAGTGTCGACCGCCATGGTCGACTCGCCGAAGGCGGTGTTGAGAACCACGTTGGCGGTCTTGCGGCCGACCCCGGGCAAGGACTCCAGGGCCTTGCGGTCCCTCGGGACCTCTCCCCCGTGTGCGTGGACGAGGATCTCGCAGGCTCGGATGATGTTCTTGGCCTTGCTGTTGAAGAGGCCGATGGTGCGGATATGTTGCCGTAGGCCGTCTTCCCCTAAGGCGAGGATGGCCCGTGGGGTATTGGCGACGGCGAACAGTTGGGCGGTGGCCTTGTTTACCCCCTTGTCGGTGGCCTGGGCGGAGAGGATGACGGCGATGAGCAGCTCGAAAGGGGTCGTGTAGGCAAGCTCGGTGGTGGGTGTCGGATTGGCGGCCCTCAGCCGTTCGAAGATCGCTTTGCGTTTGTCGTTGTTCATAAGCAAAGGATAGGGTCAAGGGCTGGCCGCGCCAAGCATCTTGCAAGGCGGCGATAGCTGTATAAAATTACAGTTCAATCGCTGGAGGCTGATTCACTCATGACCCGCGAGCTCACGCCGCGTCAGAGCCAGATCATGGGGCTTATCCGACGCCATATCCAGGAGACCGGGTTTCCGCCCACGCGGGCGGAGATTGCGCGGGCGCTTGGCTTTCGCTCGGTCAATGCCGCCGAGGATCATCTGAGGGCACTGGCCCGGCGCGGCACGATCGAGCTGCTTCCAGGGACCTCCCGCGGTATCCGTTTGCTCGAAGCGGCAGAGGACGAGCTCTCTCTTCCGGTAGTTGGACGGGTGGCCGCCGGTAGCCCCATCCTGGCAGAAGAGCATATCGAGGATCATCACCGGATCGACCCTGCCCTGTTCCGACCTCGGGCGGACTACCTTCTGCGGGTGCGGGGCAGCAGCATGCGAGACGCGGGTATCCTGGAAGGGGATCTGCTGGCGGTCCACCGCACTCCTGAGGCCCAGAACGGCCAGATCGTGGTGGCGCGGCTGGAAGATGAGGTAACGGTCAAGCGTTTCCGGCGGCATGCCCGATGGAGGCATCGGATACAGCTCTTGCCGGAGAACCCTGCCTTTGAGCCCATTCAAGTCGACCTGCGCACCCAGGGCCTGGTGATCGAGGGACTGGGAGTGGGGGTGTTGCGGCTGGGGCTGGGGGCGCCAAAGAGACTGTGAGGCTGAAGTAGCCATGGGCTTGGAACAGCTTCTCAATGGGCGCCGCGACCTGTGGCGGGGCAGGGCGGTATCGGCCGCCATTCCTGTCGGCATATCCACCGGTTTTGCCGCCCTGGATGCCCTGCTGCCCTGGCGGGGCTGGCCGCCAGGGGCCTTGAGCGAGATCCTTAATGACAGCCCGGGCCGCGCGCTCGCCCTTCTGAAGCCAACCCTGGCCCGGCTGAGCAGTGAGGCGCGTTGGCTGTTGTTCATCGATCCGCCATTCGTCCCGTTTGCCCCCGCCTTGGCCGCCTCGGGTGTGGAGCTGGCTCGCCTGTTGGTGGTGGAGGCGGGCGAAGGGATGGCCTGGGCCGCGGAGCAGGGTTTGCGCTCGGGTGCCTGCAGCGCTGTGCTCGTCTGGGGTGGACGGTGGAGGATGCCGGCCTTGCGCCGACTCCAACTGGCGGCAGAGGCAGGGAGCGCCGTCGCCTTCCTGTTCCGGGGAGAGGATGCGGCCAGCGAGCATTCTCCGGCGGTGCTGCGCCTGCGGGTGCGCCCCACATTGGCCGGGGCAGAAGTGGTGGTGCTAAAACAGCGAAACGGCCGTGGAGGTGCGAGGCTGGAGCTGTCTCTCCGGGATGAATCCATCTCCGGGCCGTTGCAGGGTTCCGAAGCGGCAGGCGTTCGGACCTCCTCTCTCTGATGCACCGGAGGCGTCGTCCATGCGCTGGCTGGCCATTCATCTGCCTGCCCTGCCTCTGGAGGTTTACACGCGTTCCCTGGAGGTGGAAGTGCCGCTGGCCGTAAGCCAGTGCGAGAAGGGAGAAAAGATCCTCCTAGGTAATCGGCAGGCCGTGGAGCACGGTGTCCGGCCAGGGATGCCGGTAGGGGCGGCGCGTGCCTTGGTCGCAGATTTGCGTGTCCTGCCCCGCAAGCCAAGTGCGGAGCACGCCGCCCTCACACGGCTGGCCGCCTGGTGTGGACGGTTCACCCCCGAGGTCAGTCTGGATCCGCCCCGTGCACTGGTGCTGGAAGTGGCCGGCAGCCTGCGCTTGTTCGGGGGGGCAGAGCTACTGCTGGAGCAGGTCGCGAGGGGGATGGCGAGGCTTGGTTATCAGTCCTTGTGCTGTCTTGCCCCGACACCGGGCGGTGCCCTGGTATTGGCTGCCAGTGGTCACAGCGGGGTGATTGTCGAGCTGCACGCCCTGCGCACGACCCTGGCGAGTCTGCCTCTGGTAGCTTTGGACTTCGACAGGAAGGCGCTCGAAGACTTGCGTCGCATGGGGTTGCGCCGGGTGGGCGACCTGCTGCGGCTCCCGCGCGCCGGGCTCGCCGAGCGCTTCGGGGTCGACTCCGTCCAGCACCTGCTGCGGTTGCTGGGAGAGGTGCCCGATCTGCGCCCCCGCTTCGAGCCGCCGGCCCGCTACCGGGGCCGGCTCGAGCTGCCCGCGGAGGTCGAGCATGCCGATGCCTTGATCTTTCCGTGTCGGCGCCTGCTCGAAGAGCTGGGCGGTTTCCTGTTGAGCCGCCAGGGTGGGGTACAGCAGCTTACCTGGTACCTGCGCCATGAGGAGGAGAAAGATACCCGGCTCCTTCTGGGTGCGGCGCGGCCAGAACGCGACCCTCAGCGCTGGCTGGAACTGCTGAAGGAGCGTTTGGAGCGCCTATCGCTGCCGGCCAGCGTACGGGCACTCACACTTGAGGCACGCGACCTGCAGCCTCTGCCCCCCACCCGGCAAGAGCTGTTTCCCGAGCTTGCCAGACTGTGTGCACCGGATACTCGCCTGCTCGACCGGCTGCGGGCTCGGCTGGGCGACGAGGCCGTGCGCGGACTCGCCCTGGCGGCAGATCACCGCCCAGAGCGGGCGTGGCGCTGGTGTGTACCGGGCGAGACCGGCACCGGTCATGGGCGCTCGGACCGGCCACTATGGCTGCTCGCCGAGCCTTTGCCTCTGCAGACCTGCAAGCGCAGACCCTGCTGGGATGGCGAGCTCGATCTCGGTGTGGAAAGAGAACGGATCGAGACGGGCTGGTGGGATGGCCATGAGATCGCCCGGGACTACTTCGTTGCGACGACGCCGAAGGGCGAGCGGCTGTGGATCTATCGGGATCTCAATGGTCGTCGAGGGTGGTTCCTGCACGGGCTGTTTGGCTGAAGCATTCGACGGCAACATCGACCCCCTATCGCTGCCGACACCCCCAACCCAACACCTCAGGCTAGAGTCGAAACGTTGCAGCCGATAGGTACGGCGTTGTTACGGACACTTCGGTGCCGCTCTGCTAGGACCGTGGAAGGACCGAGCGGCGAAGCCGACCCCCGGTTGACGACACTGCCAAGGCCAGGCACTCTCTGCGGCCGTCGCACCACCCTTTCATCGAACAACCATCGGGGAGAAGCCATGCGCACCGGACTGATATCGAGAGCCCTATTGGTCGTCTGCTCGTTCGTCTTGTCGGCGGCGGTCTTGGCCGAGTCGGACCCCACCGACCTGATCAAGTATCGCAAGAACGTCATGTCGGCCCTTGGCGGTCACGCCGGGGCGGCCAGCATGATCATCCGGGGAAAGGTCGATTACGCGCCCCAGCTGATCGATCACGCCCGGTCTCTTGCCCTCACGGCGACTACGATCAAGGACATCTTCCCACCGGACTCGGAGCTCGGTGATACGAACGCCAAGGCCGCGGTGTGGGAGAAGCCCGACGAGTTCAAGCAACACGCAATGGATACCCAGGAGGCGGCAGCGGCTTTCCTGAAGGCCGTAGAGGCCGGTGACAAGGCCGAGATGGGCAAGAAGTTCCTCGCCTTGGGCAAGACCTGTAAGAGCTGCCACGATCAGTTCCGGAAGGAGGAGAAGAAGTAAGCTCCCATGGCGGGGATCAAAAGCTCTGTCCTCGCCGCCTTCCTGTGTGCATCATGGCTCGCCTGTGCCGACGACACGATCGTCCAGCGCGGCGAGTATTTGGTGCATGCAGGGGGATGCATCACCTGTCATACCGATCAGGACAACGCGGGCGAGTATCTCGCCGGCGGACGGGCGCTGAAGACGCGCTTCGGGACCTTCTATACACCCAACATCACGCCGGATGTGGAGACGGGCATCGGTGGGTGGAGCGACGAGGACTTCGTCCGTGCCTTCAGGGAAGGAGTGACTCCCCGCGGCGAGAACCTCTATCCGGTGTTTCCTTACATGTCCTACACGGGGGTTACCCGGGAGGATCTGCTCGCCATCAAGGCCTACCTCTTCAGCCTGCCGCCGGTGCACCAACCCAACCGAGAGCATGATCTGCCTTGGTACCTGTCATTCCGGTGGCTGCTGTCGGGCTGGAAGTGGCTGAATTTCGAGCCCGGGGTCTTCAAGGCCGACCCGTCCCGGTCTGCGCTGTGGAATCGCGGCGCCTATCTCGTGCGGCACCTCGGCCATTGCGGCGAGTGCCATACGCCTCGCAACTGGCTTGGGGGCCTCGAATACCACCGCGAGCTCGCAGGTAATCCCGATGGTCCGGACGATAGCCGGGTGCCCGACATCACACCGGATCGAAAAAGCGGCATCGGAACCTGGTCGGTCTCGGACATTGATTACTTTCTGCAGACCGGCATGCTTCCCGACGGCGACTTTACGGGCTCGGCCATGTCCGATGTCATCGACGATAACACAAGCCAGCTCACCGCAGACGACCGTGAGGCCATCGGTGAGTACCTGAAGTCCCTTCCGCCGCTGCCTTCCGCGGCGGCATCGGACCAGTGAAGGGAGCCTTTGCGCGGCAGCTCTTTCTCGGGACCGTCATGCAAGCGGAACGGAATCGAAACATTCTCTCCGTACACGTGGCGGGCCATGCGCCGGCGCTGTGACCGGCGGTCTGAGGCGAGAGAAACATGCTGCATTTGGATCGTAACGAGCTGGCCGATTTCAGCCTGAACCCGGCGCTGCTGCGCAGTATCCTCGACCACGCGAAGCCGCTCGGACACAACGAGGACTCGGATAGTCTCAACCTCGGTTTCGGCTTTCTGTACTATGGGCTGGTCCGATCCCTCAGCCCGCGCCATGTTGTGGTCATCGGCTCGGGTTTCGGCTTCAGCGTCGTCTGCCTCGCCCTCGGGCTCAAGGACAACGGCCGGGGCAGTCTCAGCTTCGTGGATCCTTCGTACTCCCTGTTCAAAGACGGTCCGTTTCGCACCGTCGGGGGCACCTCGCAGTGGGATGACCCCCAGAAGGTTCGAGCCCAATTCAGGCGCTTCGCTGTCGAGCGGCAGGTGACGCATCACAAGCTAACGAGCTCGGCCTTCTTCGCCCGCTATGGCGACCGCGGCCTGCCGACAGTCGACATGGCCTTCATCGACGGCAGCCATGCCTATGCGGATGTTCGCCACGATTTCCTCAGCGTCCTGCAGCATGCACGCCGCAACAGTTACGTTCTGCTGCACGACACCAATATCTACGTGCGTGAGCTCGTACGCCATGCCGGCGTGAAGCGTTGGCTCAAGGTGATCGGTCGCGAGAAGGAGCAGTTCGAGGTGATCGACTTCCCATTCTCCTCCGGGGTTGCAATCGTGCGCGTGCTGCAGGACGGACCATGGGAGCAGGTGAGCTGATTCTCGTCGGGATCACCCTCGCCGGGCTCGTCGGCGGCGCGTTCCTTTTCTGGCGCTACGTCTGGTTCTTTCGCGACCCTCCGCGAACGCCTCCCGCGGAGGAGGGGGTCCTGAGTCCGGCGGACGGCACCGTTGTCTATGTGCAGAAGGCGGAGCCGGGCGAAGCCGTCGTGGTGATCAAGCAGGGGGTGCGGGCGACGGTGGAGGACATCTTGCGAGAGCACGTCGACCAGCCGAAGCTCGTCATCGGCATCTTCATGAGTCCCTTCGATGTGCACTACAACCGCGCACCCCTGGACGGCACGGTCGGCTTCATCCATCGCCACCCGGCGATCGGAAAGAACCTCAATATGGGTTCCATGCATTGGCGGACGGTGCTCGGGCGTCCCCCGTTCTACACGGACAGCGTGCACATTGTGCAAAACGCGCGCACCGTGACCCACTTCGACGCGGAATACGGCGGCGCCGCCCTGCCATTATATGTGGTCCAGATCGGTGCGCGCAGCGTCAACGGAATCGAGAGCTATTTCAGGGAGGGAGGTCGCGTCGCCCGGGGCGCCACCTTCGGCATGATCCGTATCGGCTCGCAAGTGGACCTCGTGGTTCCCTGGCGGGCCGATCTTGTCATCCGCGTACAGCCGGGCGACAAGGTACGGGCCGGCGAAAGCATTCTGATTCAGTGAGGCGAGAGCCCGGGTCGGGCGGCGTCCGCCCGTCGCGTCCTGGCCGGCCATCTTTTCCCCTTCCTCCACCCGGCGCCGGCTCCGGCTGCTATACGGAGCTCACCGGGCTTTTTCGCTCCTGGAACAGAGGGGACGGGCCGCTCCTGCCGGGGGTGTCGGCAGCAGCGAGGCTGCCGTCAAGCCTGCATGGACGTGTTCACGGCGTCCCACGGCGGGTCCATCCCGACTCCGGAAGAACGAAAAACTCAGATGGGAACGGTATACCTCGGCTGTGGGCCAGGGCTGAGAAAACCCCCGTGCTCAGCCGGGAAGTGCGGAGAAACTTCCTTCGGCCGTGGTCTTGTCGATGCGGAGCTGCATCTCACAATAGGCATTCTCCGGGGATGGGTCGTCGCCGCAGCTGCAACCACCCACCACCTCCGCAAAGAAGACTCCGAGTTTGGCGTAGACGGCACCCTCGTCATCCCTCGTGGCAAGAATAGTCACGGCCATCTCGCTCTCGTCGACCCGTCCCCCTTGGGAGATACCCCTATCCAGAGGCAAGGTGCTGTCCGGAAGGTCGGCGATTTCGCGCCTCAAGGTCTGACAAAAGGAGTCCGTGTTCCAGTCACGCAATGAATGGGGGAATCTCGGCATCAGTAACGCCACGGGGGATGCCCTCAAGCTCAGTGAGCCAGTCTTCCGAGCGCAGTCTCGGGAAGAGCGTAGGTATTGTCGTAACGCGGAATCGGCTTAGTCCTCCATCGTCGGCACAGCGAGCGCCCGTTGGAGCCTGGGCAGGTCCCGACTCAGGAATCTGGCGTCCGGGGAAAACAAGTCGTACTCAGCGACCCGAGTTAGCGGAATGAGTCGCGCCCTACTGATCTCTGGTGACTGGGGCTTGAAGGTCCCCGCGACCAGGGCCGCTCTCAGGGGAGCGAATCCACCTTTCGGGAGACAACGGAAGTAGAAATCGAGGCGGTAAGGACCGGGCTCTTCAGCCACGTACGGTACCGCATCGATTCTTAGCAGCTCGATGGCCTCGACCTCGATGCCAAGCTCTTCCCATATCTCCCGCCGCAGCGTCTCCTCGATCACGTGGTCAGGGGAGGAGTCGTCCCTGGGGGCGATAGGGCTGCCAGGAATGGACTCAAGCGAGCCGCCGGGCAGGCCCCAGGCTCCGCGCGGCCGATAGCTGTGCTCCACGAGCAGCACTTCTGGTGGCGACACTTCATCGTCGACCATCACGGCAACGGCACCGACGACCCAGTTCCTGGCAAAGCGTCCCTTGAGGAAGCCGGCTAGTCGAGGCGGAAACAGCCGCCAGATGCGAAGCGCGTTGCGATGAATGTCCGGGTGGTGCTCAATCCAGCGGGCGAGCCGTGACAGCACGGGGAATCTCTCCGACTTTGTCCGGGCAGTTGGTCAGCCATGCGCCAAGATACTCGGTGGCGACCTTGCCGCCGCGTGGGTGCGCGCTTGCCCGGAGACGACGCAGCCGACATGGTGCCCGGATTAGTCGGCGAGGACAACAGCTCCGCGCCTGTACGCCGAGGCTGGCGCAGGGACGAGATCCGTCGAGGCGTGACCTCGATCAGAAAAGCCCGCCGTTTGCTGGGTCGCAAGATGATGGCGTCCGGCACAGGCTGTCGCCTCATCAGGTGGACACGCGGATGTTACGCGACCTTGCGCAGGCGTTCGTCGAGCACGAGGCGCGCGGCACCGTCTACCAGCACGAGCTCGCCGATCGCGCACTGCAAGACCGACAGCAAAGCGGCGAGCTCGCTACCCACCCGCGCATCCAGACCGTCGATCTCCAACAGAGCGCGTAGCTCGCTTTCCACTTGGCGCAGTGCGCCGCCGGAATGCTGAGTTGCGTGAAAGATGTCCAGATACCACTCCGGTATATTCGCCGGGTGACGAGTCTGGTCGCTCATCGGCGCTTCCCCTCCGATGTAGGCTTGTGGCTTTAACCTCGGTGCGTGCGCTGGTGTTCCGCGATCACGCATGGGAACGGCCCATGCGCCCCCTTCTAAACAGAGGGCGACGAGCTTCTGTTATTAAAGAAACGCTAGACGCTAGTGGCCATGAGGGAAATCCGTACCGCTACGCAGACTCCGTACGTAGCGTCCCTGCCTCAGTGAATGTTGAGGTACGGGGACCGCGGGTGCTTCCGTAGGACACAGTGAACCTATCGGCGCTCGGCGCGGCGCGAACGCGAATCCGTTCGGGGGCGGAGCCGGTAATGCTGGGCGACCGCTCATGGGCTATGCAAACCCTCGTCGACATGGGGCTGAACCTTCGGCGAAGGCAAACATGAGCCGCGTGCGTCAAGCCATTCTCGAAGGGCGTTGAGTTGGCGCTCCCGCAGCAGATACCCGAACCTTTGCACCGCGACGATGATGCGGTCCGGAGCGCTCATGCGCAGTTCCTCATCGTCGGCGAAGATCGCCAATCGACGTATCGTGGCCACCAGGTAGGCGTGGCGCCCGCGCGTGCTACGCGCTGCGTAAAGCGCGACTGTGCGGATCAGCGAAGAGAAGCTGCAGGCGTCTTCTCGGCGAGCCTGCGTATCGCTGGCCGTGGACGCCAGAGGCGGGCTATCGTCAGGCACGTCCTTCGCGGCGCTCTTGGCGGCAGACGGCGCTGGGGTGTCGTCCTTCTCGGAGTGCGACGGGTCAACGCCCGGAATGCGATGCCTGCCAATGCTGCTATTCAGGTCCTCGCCGGATCCCAGCCTCAAGTGCCCCGACATTGTCACTTCTGACGTTGTGGTCATCGTCGATCTCCCACGGAATTCAAACCTATCTGCGGGAATGCATCAGCTGTGCCCGTGGTCGGCGCTTCTGCTCCTGCTCAAAAATCGCTGAATAGTCAATTGGTTGCTGTAATGTCTGAGGTGGTCCAACGGCTCAGGACGGCCCTGTGGTGTCACTATGGTCTCGTCGTGGTCTCCTTTGGATTGGCGAGCGCGTCGGCGCAGGGCGAGGCTCGGTCCACGGCGGTTATTGTGGTGCGAGGTGTACGGCTGGCTATCCCGGAGCGTTTCGCATCGTTGGCAATTGCGCGGAAGACGCCTATAAACGGTGTAGCTGCGGACGGCCATGAGAAGAGTCTTCAACGCGGAAAAGTGAACAGATTGTTGCTGGTGGTAATTTTTCTGTTGA
This sequence comes from uncultured Gammaproteobacteria bacterium, assembly GCA_963824085.1. Classification (GTDB taxonomy): domain Bacteria; phylum Pseudomonadota; class Gammaproteobacteria; order Chromatiales; family Chromatiaceae; genus JARRNE01. Next base: position 87,192 of record CAWGNT010000020.1, on the reverse strand, counting down.
CGGGATGTGGAACAAATCCGCCCACCGATGACCGAGACCGTAGTCAGGAGGCGGGGTCGAGCGGGCCGACGGTGTACGGTACGATCGCTTTATAGGCATGGGCGGAGACCGCTCGTCCGCCGAGTATCGGGGCCCGCTGGCCATTGGTAGATTCGACAGGCTCCTGTTATGAACGCGGTGCTCGATTACCACGAACGCTCCAAGCACCACCTGAATCGTTACGCCCCTGGACCGGGCGGGCTGGATTGGGCGACTCAGCCAGACCCTTTCCGCCGCTTCGCAGGCTCACCGCATGTGGATCTGCCTCTGCTCGCCGGCGAGCTGTCCGCCCGGTGGGACGAATTGTTCCAGCTCGACGGGGTGTCTGCTCAAGCCTTCGACCTGGATAACCTGGCGCACCTGTTTGAGCTTTCCCTTGGGATCGCTGCGTGGAAGTCCTATGGCGGTACCCGTTGGGCGCTGCGCTGCAACCCGTCGAGCGGTAATCTGCATCCGACTGAGGGCTATCTAATCAGTCCCGACTTGCCGGGGCTCGCGGCGGGCATCTATCACTATCAGCCGGAGTCTCATCGTTTGGAGCTGCGCGCTGCCGCTCCACTCGCGTGGTCCGGCGGGGTCGTGTTGGCCCTCACCGGCATTCACTGGCGGGAGGTGTGGAAGTACGGCATCCGGGCCTTTCGTTACTGTCAGCACGATTGCGGCCACGCGTTGGCTGCCCTGTCCTACGTGGCGGCCGCATTCGGCTGGCCCGCGCGGCTGCTGACGAGCTGGGGCGACGCCCAGGTGGCTGCCGTCACGGGTCTGGATCGGGCAGGGGACTTCGCCGAGGCTGAGACGGAAGCCCCCGAGGCGGTGATCTGGGTCGGACACGGTGAGCCTCCGGATGCCGAGGCCGTGCTACAAGGGTTGAGCGCAGCAGCCTGGCGCGGCCAGGCCAATCGCTTGAGCACGAGCCACCGCGACTGGCCGGACATCGGGAAAGTGGCGAAGGCATCCGAGAAGTCGGTCGGCGAGCCGGCGCCCGCTTGGGGTCCCCCGTCCCTGCCGCCCTTGGCACCCGTTTCTCAGGAGCCGGTGTCCCGCCTTGTTCGGCGCCGGCGCTCCGCCCAAGCGTTCGATGGCGTGAGCGAGCTGAGCGCGCCCGCCTTCTTCCGCATGCTCGATGCCCTATTACCACGGAAGGGCCAACCGCCTTGGTCGCTGCTCGCGGATAGGCCGCGAGTGCATCCGGTGTTGTTCGTGCATCGCGTGCACGGGCTTTCTCCGGGGATCTATTGCCTGGTCCGCGACCCCGCGGCGCTGTCTGACCTCACGGAAGAGATGCGCGCGGATTGGCTCTGGCGGCGAGTCCCCGCTTGCCCGGAGCACCTGCCGCTGTATTTGCTTGCTCCCCTGGATGCGAGGGGATTCGCGGCGACAGCGTCGTGCCACCAGGAAATTGCCGCCGATTCCGCCTTCGCCCTGGCCATGCTGGGCCTTTTCGACGACATCGGGGCCGACAACCCCTGGCTCTATCGCCAGCGCTTCTGGGAGGCGGGCATTCTGGGCCAAGTGCTGTACCTGGAAGCCGAGGCGGCGGGTGTCCAAGGTACCGGTATTGGCTGCTACTTCGACGATGCCGTGCATCAGGCATTAGGGCTAGAGACCCACCGGTTCCAGGATCTGTACCACTTCACCGTGGGAAAGGCGCTGGTCGATCGGCGGCTGGTCAGCGAGCCTCCGTATGCACACCTGAACGTCCGGCGGTTCACGGGTTCGCACAGTAGAACCACGGCGTGACGGGCGCTACCCGGCCCCAGAAGAACGAATACGCAAATGCGAACCGTATAGGACCGCGACCAGACCCCTATCACGGATGCGGCGGTGGTCGCGAGTGTCTGTCCCGGCTGCTCGGAGAGCCAGAAAAATCCACCGAATCCCCACGCCTGCAGCACGCCGAGGGCGACAGCCAGGTAGATCAGCCATTACGTCCCAGCCCGCAGCGCCGGGAGATACCGGCTAAACCGCGTCTTGGCGCCCGGCAGCTGGGACTGGAGGTCAGCGCTCAGTCGCAACCCGTGCGTAAAGAGGCGTTCCGCTAAACGCGTCGCCGCAAAGCCCAGCGCCGCTGCCAGCAGCGAGAGCAAGCGTGCCTCTAAGCATGGTGACGAACCCATCGCGAACGTCGAGCGCCCAGATGGCATAGAGTCCGAAGACGTACAGAATGACGGGGACGTGCCAGACCGTAGCGACCGCCCGGCGGATCTCGGCCAGATGCGCGCCGATCTTGGCGGACCCCCGAATGCGGTCGGCGACCGCTCGGCGGTTGCGATAGACGAGGATGATGACAAGCAGTGTCAGCACCAGCCCGAGCAGCCTTACAAGTCCCTGCACGGCAGAGGAGGGAAGGCCCAGCAGCCGAGCTACTTCGATTGCGAAGTACCCGAAGATCCCAACGCCAGCCAGCCGCCCAAGCCATCGCGCGCCGTAACGGGCCGTCGGGTCCTGCATGTGGATAAGGCGCAATTGGGGAGCGTCGGCGGCGAAGATCAGTCTCGCCCCAACAAGCACCAGTCGGACGAAGACGACCGCATTGATCCAGACCTCTGCCACCAGGCGGGTCGTTTTCACCGGATTCACGAAATCGAGGGTGAGGTATGCTGCTGCCGCAAAGACGGCAATCGGCATCAGATCCAACACGGCGAGCAGGAGCAGCAGGGGAAGACGCAGCAGGGAGTTGGACGGGGTCCTTTGGGCCAGGACCCGGCGCGGTCTCCGCAGGGCGAACTGCAGCAGGTAGAGACCGACATAGCCGACGGCGATGGTCATCGCCAGATTGCCGAGCACCCTGATCCATAGAGCGCGGCGAGCCGGCTCCGTGGCCTGCTGTGCTAGCCAGCTGCGGACTCGGGGAATCTCGTTGAGACCGGCCGCAACCGACAGGAATTCGTCCGACACGCGCGCGACCTTGTCGGAGAACGTGCGAATTGCCTTGGACGCGGCGCTCTTGGTGCTCGGCCCCGACGGCTTCTCGGCCTTCAGCAGCAACCGAAGCTGCTCGATCAGGTGCGCGCGGGCCTTCGGACTCTCCAAGGTGGCGATGAGCGATTTGACCTCGGCCGCGGAGGGCGCTGTACTTTCCTGAGTCTGCGAGCCCGCGGCCTTCAATGCGGAGGAGACGGCCGCAGCGGGCGTTGCCGAGGGAGCGGCGAGGACGCATACCGGGAGGAACAAGAGCGCGAGGGTCCGTAACAGCTCTCTCATGCCTGCTGTTGTGCTTCCTCTCCGCCGCCGCCGCGAATCCGGGCGTCGGGGACGTGCCTTCTGCAGCGATCGTAGTGCAGACGCGTTTCGTTTATCCGGGGGGGGATACCTTGACCCATGGTCTGTGCTCGAGGACAAGGGCCGCACCGTTCCGACACCACCTTGTCTCAAGGTCAGACTTTGGCTCTCCCGGGAGTTACGCGTGCGGCTTGCGGGCAAGCCATTTGGTGATCTCTGCCACGTGGCGCCCCTGGAATCGGGCGATAGCGAGCTCATTTTCCGACGGCTGGCGGCGGCCGTCTGCCCCGGCCAGCGTGCTCGCCCCGTAGGGTGAGCCCCCCGTGATCTCGGCCATATTCAGGAGGGCCTTGCACGAGTACGGGACGCCAACGATCACCATGCCTTGGTGAAGCAAGGTGCTGTGGAACGACGTGATCGTGGTCTCCTGGCCGCCGTGCTGGGACGCCGTAGAGGTGAACACGCTGCCGACCTTGCCGATCAGTGTCCCTTGCGTCCACAAGCTCCCGGTCTGATCCAGGAAGGTTCGCATCTGACCGCACATGTTCCCGAAACGAGTCGGTGTGCCGAAGATGATGCCGTCGTAGTCGGCGAGCTCATCCGGTGTGGCTACAGGTGCCACTTGATCGAGTTTCGCCCCCGCCTTGCGCGCCACCTCCTCGGGCATCGTCTCCGGTACGCGCTTCAGCGAGATCCGGAGGTCATCGACGATGTCCGCCCCCTCGGCCACCGCCTCGGCGAGGGCCTCCACGTGGCCGTACATGCTGTAGTAGAGAATCAAAAGGCTAGCTCGCATCGCCGGCTCCTCCGTGCGGTCCTAGTAGAGTGCGCATCCCGTCACCTTCGGCAACATGCATGCCATTCTCAAGCTTCCTTGTGCCCTCTCGGAGTTGGTCTGGGCGTTCCCTCGCCGTCCCTTCGGGGGCTTGCCCTCTGGATGAGCTTGCGAGAGCAAATGAACCTCGCCTGGTGCAAACGAGCCATGCCTCGGGCAACGCCCCGATGAAGGCGAAGTACTTGTGTGGGCGCCCATATGCGGCAGCACGGCATCCAAAAATGCCGACGAGCTTCCGGGATATCGGCTTCCCATGTTCGACGGAGGTCAAGCGGCGCCCCGTGACCTGATTGTTGGCTCCGCGCGTTGGTCAGTCCACTGCTTGGCGCCGGGGCGGACGCGATGCCGTGCTCGCAGTTTCGTGCGGCTGCGTGCGCCTCCTGTGTTTCAAGGTCTGGAGGCGGCTTTCGCTGTCGAATCTATCGGGGTTTTCCGCGGCCGGTCGACACCCTGACTGATGCGCCCGCACCAGGAGCCGTAGAAAAGCTGTCGGAAGGCCTCGCCGTCGACTCGCACCAGTTGTCTTTGGTCCTCCGTCTCGAAATAGACCTCGTCCAATGTCACGAGTCCCTGGTCAAGAAAGGTCTCAATGTCCTCCGCGTCACCGATTGGTGGTATGGCGCTGGGTGGACGCCCCCGGTGTAAGTGCCGGATCTCGTCGCCGCTCGTGAGGACAGAAGCTTCTGTCGAGCTCCGCATTGATTGCCTGACAGGTCTACACGCCGGCTCTTGGGAATTATCGCCAACGCATGGCCGCGGTCGTCCGCTGCGGAGGGCGCAGTGGAACCTGGCCTGATCAGGGGCAAAGGTGTGAGCCTAGGTCGTGATGCGGAGGATTTCTCTCCGGCCTCGGTGTGAAATGAACCAGGCCGAGTTGATAACCACCGGGCGGGGGACGCGCGACTTGCTCGTAGCTTGGCGCCGACTCTGCTGCAAGTGCTTGCCGCTGCCAAGGCCAGATACCGTGCGTCAGTATCCGCCGTAAGAGCATTGGCCTGATCAATTTGCCGGGAATCCGCCCCCGGATGACGCAAACGCAGGCCGCCGTCCCATTAGCGGCTGATTCTTCTTTGTAATCAGGGTGATTCCCGAGGAGTCCGCTCTCCCTGCGCCTCAGGTGGCTACCCTTCGGGGGAGTCTGGCAACGTTCTTGCTAAAGCAGTGGTCAAGCCATGTCGCCGTCTCGAGCGGCTTTCCCAGGTCAGGGGATTGAAAAGAACGAGCGCATGAGCGAGGAGATGCAATGAAACATGAGCTGCCGGAATTGCCTTACGACGAGGGTGCCTTGGAGCCCCACATGTCTCGGGAGACCTTGGAATACCATCACGGAAAGCATCACGCCGCCTATGTGAGCAAGCTCAACGGCTTGATCGAAGGGACGGCCTTCGCGAGCTCATCCCTCGAGGACATCGTCAAGAGTGCGTCTGGTGGCATCTTCAACAACGGCGCTCAGGCATGGAATCACGCATTTTTCTGGAACTGCCTCAGCCCCGACGGCGGCGGCAATCCTCAGGGTGAGCTGGCCGCCGCTATCCAGCGCGACTTTGGCGGCTTTGCAACGCTAAAGCAGCGGTTTTTCGAAGCACTCACGACCCTCTTTGGGTCGGGCTGGGTGTGGCTGAGCAAGAGCCAGGATGGATCGCTGACAGTGGAGCAACTGTCGAACGCGGGAAACCCGATGACCTCGGGGAAGGTTCCGCTGCTCACCTGCGACATGTGGGAGCATGCCTATTACATCGACTATCGAAACGAGAAGGCCAAGTACGAGAACGCCTTCTGGAGCTTGGTGAACTGGGACTTCGTTGCCGACAACTACGTGAAGGCGGACGCGTCTTGAGTCTGGCGTGTTAACGGTTGTCGTGTGGCAGGAATATTGCGGCGCAGACTATAAACCATGCCTATTCAGGAACGATAGGTACTGAGGCCCCGTTGAAGTTATCGGCTGTTCATGTGCCATCCAGGAAGCGGTCGAAGGATAGACCGCAGCGCGGCGGCAGGACGCCGCCGGAAGGAAGGGAGAGGAAAGATGGAGCTTTCCGGTCCGCCAGGGAGGCAGATAGGACCCAGGGATATCGGGTCCTTGCGGTGCCAAGGCGGTCGAAGGACGGACCGCGCTACGGCGGCAGGACGCTGCCAAGAGGCACGGAGAGGAAAGATGGAGCTTTCCCGTCGCCCGAGGAGGCAAGGAATCCAGGGATGGGCTCCTTGCAATGCGGTGGCGGTCAAAGGACAGACCGCCGGCTTCGGTGCCAGGAGGGTGCCGAGTGGCAGGAAACGTGAGAGGCAATACAGACGCGCGCGCTTGCCCATTGCAGGGAGTCGAGGGAGCGGCCCCTTGCAGCGCCGACACGGTCGAAGGATCGATGGTCGTCGACCGCTCTGAGTGACCGGGAGAGGAGAGACGGAGCTCTCCGCGCGGCAGTCGTAGGAGGCTCGATACTGGGCCTATGGTCCGCGCCAAGGAGGGCGCGACCGTCTCAGCGGCGGAGAGCCGTTGAGATGTCAACAGGTGGAGCAGGGAGGCTTCCGCCACTCGACCGCAGGAGCCCAAGGAAGGAGCCGAGCGGTCCAAATGCGGCCCAGGGATGAGCCGCATGAAACAGCGGCCATGGGCCGCTATCGGGTCGGGAGTGCGGAAAGGGAATCTCCGCGCGCCCCGATTCTTTTGGCTTGACGAGAGCAGCTAGCGCCCCACCCTCTAGCCCTGTCGCATGGATACATTCGGCACGCGGTGCAATCATCCGGCAGGTGAGCAGAAGGTTGCCCTGTTGCGCGCTTTACCTTGTGCGGCCGGCGGGTGGAAGCCAACAGCGCCTGTTGAGTTAAGCGATCTTCGCCAACACTGTGCGCAGCATCTGGCCGTCCACCGGTTTCACTAGATGCTCATCGAATCCCGCCGCCAACGATCGAGCGACCGCCTCCTCATGGCCGTACCCGGTCAGTGCGATGATCCGGATCCCTTCGCCCACATGTTCCTCGCGTAGTCGACGTGCCAGCTCCAGTCCATCCATACTCGGCATCGCGATGTCCAGGAGCGCCAGGCGCGGCCGGAATCGCCGTGCGATCTCCAATGCCTCCGCACCTGAAAGCGCGGTTTTCACCTCGTGACCCATGAGCCGAAGCACCAGCGCCATGCTATTGGCAACGTCGGCGCTGTCGTCCACCACCAGGACCCGCAGCGATGCGTTCGTCGCCTCGGATGGCTTGCGGGTTTCCGTGGGCTTCGGCGTAGGTCGGACCATCCGGGGCAGCCGTATGGAGAATTCGGAGCCCTGTCCGGGCCCCTCGCTGGTTGCCTCGATCTGTCCGCCGTGCAACTGTGCGAGGCGGCGGGCGATAGTGAGGCCCAGCCCGAGCCCGCAATACTCGCCGTTCAGGACCCGGCGCTTCCCCTGGGCGAACGCATCGAACATCCGCTGCATCAAATCTGGGGGGATGCCTCGCCCGTTGTCCCGCACTCGCAGGACCACATCGGAAGCCGTGGCTTCGGCGCTCAGACGGATCTCACCGCCCTCATCGGTGTAGTTGACTGCATTGGCGAGCAAGTTGAGCAGCACCTGAGAGAGCCGGAGCGGATCCGCGTCTACCACCACGTCCTCGGGTGCGGGCTCGACCGTGAAGTGGTGGCGGCGCTCATCCATCAGGTGGGCGACACCATCCGCTGCCTGACGCAGGATTTCCGTGATCTTGACGGGCCGCCGCCGGAGCTTGAGCTGACCATGGACAATGCGCGAAACGTCAAGCAGATCGTCCAAAAGGCGGCGCATGTGTGTGGTCTGTCGGTCAAGTACCTCCAAGGCCCACTGAACCCGCGGCTCCGCGGGGCAGAGGTGTTGCATGATCTCCACTGCGCTGCGGATGGGCGCCATGGGGTTGCGTAGCTCGTGGCCCAGGACGGCGAGGAACTCGTCCTTGCGTCGGTCGGCTTCGAGGAGTGCGTTCTCGACCGCTTTTTCTTTCCGGATGTCTCGCGTCACTGTCGCGAGCCGGATCGGTTCGCCGGTGGTCGGGTCGTCGATACGCACCAAGTCCCAGCGCACTGGGATCGGCTCGCCCGTCTGGAAATGGCGGAAGCGCAATTCCCCGATCCAACGGCCCTCGCGCATCACGGCTGGCATGACGGTCTCGCGGACAAGAGGCAGATCATCGGGGAACAGGTAGTCCTCGATCCGCGTCGTGGCTACGGCGGCATCATCCGCCAACCCTACCAATTCCTGGCCAGCGTGGTTCAGGTAGAGCGCCTTGCCTTCAAGGCTGGCGACGCCGATGAAGTCCGAGGACGTCTCGACGACCGTCGCGAGCAGCTTCGTCTGAGTCTCGGTCTGCCGGCGATCGCTTACGTCATCGACAATGACGATAAAGTAATCGGGCGTTCCGTCCGCGCGCCGCGCGAGCGATTCCGTCACCTTGACCCAGACGCTCGTTCCATCCTTGCGCAGGTAGCGCCTCTCGCGCGCGTGGCTCGTGATCTCGTCAGCGATGAGGCGCTGTGAGCCCAACAGGTCCGGCTCCAGGTCGTCCGGGTGAGTGATGTCCTGAATCGTTCGCCGGAGCAGCTCCTCTCGGCTGTAGCCGATGATCTCGCAGAGCCGCTGGTTGACCCGGAGCAAGCCGCCATCGAGGCCGACGTGGGCAATGCCGACCGCGGCGTTCTCGAACGTGCCGCGAAAGCGGATCTCGCTCTCCGTCAAGGCCTCAAGCGTTTGCACGCGCTCGGTTACATCTTCGCCCGTACTCAGCACGCCCTTGAACCGCCCTTCGCTGTCCCGCAGGACCCTACTGTGCCACGCGACGATCCGCTCGCGCCCCCGGCGGTCGAGGACGGGATTCTCGTGATACTCGGACACCTCGGGGTGACCTGTCAGGACTGCCTGGAACACCCCGCGGAGCTGCGCACGGTGACGAGCCGGGATAAAGGTCCCTATCCAGTCTGCACCGATCGCCTCCGCTTCGCTGCATCCTAGGAGCTCGCAGCCCTTGCGGTTGATCGTGCGCACACGCGCCTCTTGGTCCATCACCAGGAAAATAACGCCCGCAATAGCGAACAGATTCTCGCTGAAGTCCCTTGCCGCACGGGCAGCGCGCTCCGCCCCGACCAGGTCGGTAACGTCGAGGGTGCTGACGGTCAGACCCGAGACAGTTCCGTCAGAGGCGCAGAGGGGTATGACCGTGACGTCGTACACGTGCTCTTCCTCGCCGACCATGGCCGCGATGCGCTGCCGTTCTCCGCGCTCGGTCTCCAGGACGTGCCGCTCCAAGGCGATCAGCTCGGGGAAGCCCTCGATCGGGGGCAGCCCGCCCAGGCTCGCGTCCGGTGCGCAGCCGTCCCAGAAACCGCGGGAAGGATTGAGAATCCAGGTATAGCGGAGATCCCGATCGGTGGTGTAGACGCTGATCATGTGCGGTGGCCGCCCGAGCGGGTGACGGGCAAGTGAATGATTGATGTCGCCCAGCCTGCCCCGTCATCGTCAGCGTCCGCAAGGAGCTGAAATTGAAGGTGCCAGGAAGCCGCGCTTCGCAGACGCCCTGAGGTGACGGCTCCGGGACGATTTTGTTCCGCGCTTCGCAACTAGAGCCAGAGCATGCAGCCGCACTCGAACGGATGCGCCTGCAGGGGGTGATGGGGATACACCCGCACCTCGTAGTGCTGCAAGCCCTCCATCGGGAGCTCAGACGCGGCGGATGCCAGATCGATGCGGTATGTCTGCTCGGTTTCCGTGGCCCGCTTAGTGGCCTTGAAGGCGATCTGGTGCGCCGGCAGGAAGTCCCCCAGCTCGCTGAGTCGGCCGATGACGCACTCCACCACCACATCCTCGGGGGCGAGCCCGTTCAGGTCGACAGCGACCTCGACACGAATCGGGTTGCCTGCGGTTACCGCATCTGGCGGCGCGTTTGCGAGACGGATGCGTACCCCGTCCCAGGCGGCGGCGACTCTCTGTTTCCACTGGGCGAGCTCGCGGGCGCCGGCGGCATCTTCTTCCCACAATGACCGTCCGTGATCCCTGGCCGGTCCGTAGTAACCTCTCAGGTAGTCGACGGCCATCCGTATCGAATTGTAGTTTGGGAGCACGGACTTCATGGATGCCTTGGATCGAAGCACCCACTCCTCGGGCTCGCCTTCGGCGTTGCGCTTGTAGTACAGGGGGATCACCTGGCGCTCTAACAGGTTGAGAAGCTCCTCCGCCTCCTGCCGATCCCGAGTCTGGGCATCCGCTTCGGGGCGCGGGGCGATGGCCCAGCCATTCTCCCCGTCGTAGGCCTCGCCCCACCAGCCGTCCAGCACGCTGAGATTGATCGCCCCATTCGCGGCCGCCTTCATCCCGGACGTGCCGCACGCCTCTTTGGGATACTCGGGCACGTTGAGCCAGACATCGACGCCGGGCATGAGGTCGCGGGCGAGGGAGAGGTTGTAGTCTTCGAGCAGGATTATCTTGCCCAGAAGCTCCGGGCGCATGCTCATCTCGAACACCTGTCTTATCAGGCTCTGACCGGGCAGGTCATTGGGGTGGGCCTTGCCGGCAAAGATGAAGAGCACAGGCCGCTCGGGGTCATTGAGGATGCGCGCCAGCCGGTCAAGGTTTTGAAACAGCAGGCTGGCCCGCTTGTACGTGGCGAAGCGGCGCGCGAAGCCGATGACCAGGGTGTCCAGGTTCTGAGGCCGCAGGCGGCGGATGATCTGCTCGATCACGGAGTCGGTGCAGTTGCTGCGCTTGTACTGGACGACCGCACGCCGGCGTGCGCTCTCCAGCATCTCCGACTTGAGGATCTGACGCACGCTCAGGTAGACGTGATTCGGAATGCTGTCGATGAACCCCTTCCAGAAGTGGGCGTCCGTCAGCTTGGCGCGCCAGCCCCCGCCCATGTACATATCGAACAACGCCACCCAGGAGCGCCCCAGGAAGGTATCGATGTCGACGCCATTGGTCACATGGCCGATGGAGTTCTCGTGCGGCGGTACCTGCGGCCAGATGTACGATTCCATCTGCGAGGCAACTCGGCCATGGATGCGGCTCACCCCGTTGTGGAAGCGCGAGCAGCGCAGGGCCAACGAGGTCATGTTGAAGCCGTGGGGCTGGCGGGGGCTGGCGCCAAGAGACAAGAGGTCGGATTCGTCGGCGCCGACCTGGGCGAGGAAATCGCTGAAGTGTGTGCGCATCAGCTGGGCATCGAAGACATCGTGCCCGGCAGGGACCGGCGTGTGGGTCGTAAAGACCGTATTTGCTGCCACCAGCTCGGCGGCAGACCGGAAATCCAGTCCGCCAACCGCATGCTCTCGGCAGCGCTCCAAGATGAGGAACGCCGCGTGCCCTTCGTTGATGTGCCAGACAGTAGGGTTCAGGCCCAGCGCCCGCATGGTGCGGACCCCGCCGATACCGAGCACCATCTCCTGATGGATGCGGGTGTTGATATCGCCGCCGTACAGCTGGTGGGTGATGGCACGGTCTTCGGGCTCGTTCTCCGGCACGTCGCTGTCCAGGAGGAATAACCGGATGTGACCCGCCTTGGCCTCCCAGACGCGCAGCTGCACGGAACGCCCTGGTAGTCCCACCTGCACCCGGACCTCCTCTCCTGAGGAATCCACCGCGGGAGTAACCGGCAGGTCGGTTGCCTCCGTGTACGGGTAGTCGGCCACCTGTTCGCCGTGACACAGGATGCGTTGGGTGAAGTATCCCTGGCGGTAGAGCATTCCCACCCCCACGAAGGGTACCCACAGATTGCTCATGGCCTTGCAGTAATCGGCGGCGAGGATGCCCAGGCCGCCCGCGTAAATGGGAATGCTTTGATGGAAGCCGAACTCGGCCGAGAAATAGGCGACGAGGTCCCGCTCGCGGTCGAGGAACCTGTCGCTTTCCGTCCGCGAGCTGTCCTCCATGTAGGTGTCGTATGCGGAAAGGACGCGGCGATATTCGGCAAGCAGGATGGGGTCGTTGGCGGCAGCCTCCAGCTTGCGCTGCGGTACCCGGCGCAGGAAGACCTTGGGGTTGTGGCCGCAATGGTCCCAGCATTCTTGGTCCAGATGGGCGAACAGCTGGCGCACGCCGCGCTCCCAGGTGAAATAGAGGTCGTTTGCGAGCTCCTCCAGTCGGCGCAGGCGCTCGGGAAGAACGGGTCTGATCTCCACGTGAAAACGGGTGGCAGGCATGGTCTCTCTCCGGCTCTTTTGGTGTCTAATTATCGTCTCGTCGGCCCGGTCGCCGGCGCCCCGGATGGAGCTTGGGCCGGCGCCCGCCCCCGAGGTCCGTGGCCTTGGGGTGTAGGCATTTATCCTTTGACTTTACATGAGGCTGGCGATTGCTGCAGGCGAATTGCAGCGGCAGGGCCGGAACCACTTCCCGCCCGCTGTTCTTTCCCGCTGGATCGCGTAGTCTTGCGCGATTCCGCTGCATCGAGGTTATCCATTGAGCTCACAACCCGCTGAGCAAGCCGTCGACGCCGACGACGATATGCCTACTAGCCTGCACCGACGCCTGTGGCGGTGGCTCGACCGCAACATCCTCGAGCTTGGCCGGGAGATGCGGCTTTCCTACCTGCCGCCGTTGATGGTGTACATGGCGGCGGGGATCTCCGGGCTAACGGCGATCGTCGGTACCTTCTTCGTCAAGGATTACCTTGGGCTGTCGGCCGCGTTCCTGGCGAGCCTCGGCTTCTGGGCGGGCATTCCTTGGGCGCTGAAGATGCCTTTGGGGCATCTGGTGGACCTGATCTGGCGCCACAAGGCCCTGATGGTTTACCTGGGGGCGGCCATGATCGCCGGCAGCCTTTTCATCATGCTCGGGTTGTTGTCCAACCCGACGGCCATGACGCAGCTCATGCCGGTGTCGGCCTGGTACGTGCTCAGCGTCATCTTGGCGCCCGTAGGCTATGTGGTCCAGGACGTGGTGGCCGACGCCATGACCGTAGAGGCCGTCCCCAAGGTGAACGCCCTGGGCGAGCCCATCGATGCCGCCCGGCGGCGGCTCATGCATACCACCATGCAGACCCTTGGGCGGGTGGCCATCATCGGCGGGGGGGTCATCGTGTCGCTCCTGAACGTTTTCCTGTTCAAGGGCGTCGATGCTATGTCGGACGCGCAGAAGCTGGGTACCTATGTCCTGATCTACCAGCTCGCGCTCATCATCCCTACGGTGTCGGTGCTCGGGGTAATCCTTGCAGGTCTCCTCAAGCGGCGGAATATCCGCCGTCTGCGCCGGCAGGGCTTCGCCGCGGCAGAGGCCCGGCGTATGGCCCATGGGGCGGTAGAGTTAACGGAGCCGAACTGGTGGATCCTCGGCGGCAGCCTGGTGTTCGTGGTCTTTACCGTCACCCTGGGAGTGACCGATGTAGCTTACAGCCAGGAAATTATCTTCACGGGCTCGATGGCCATCATCCTGTTTCTGATGACGCGGCTCGTGCGAGTGCTGGAGACGGACGCGAGACGCTTTCTGGTCGGTACCGCGGTGGTCATCTTCGTCTACCGCGCGATGCCCAATCCCGGCCCAGGCCAGACCTGGTGGATGATCGATGATCTGCATTTCGATCAACAGTTTCTCGCCGTTCTCTCCCTGATCGGCAGTACCCTCACCCTGTTCGGAATGTTTCTGTTTCGCCGCTTCATGGCGGAGCGCTCCATCGCCTACGTGGTGGTCTTTCTGACCATCGTGAGCACCGCCCTCTACCTTCCGATCGTGGGGATGTACTTCGGACTCCACCAGTGGACTTCGGCCCTGACCGGCGGCCTGGTCGACGCGCACTTCATTGCGGTGGTGGACACCGCCCTGGAGTCGCCCCTGGGGCAGATTGCGATGATTCCCATGCTCGCGTGGATCGCAAACTCGGCTCCGGCGAACATGAAGGCGACCTTTTTCGCCGTCATGGCATCCTTCACCAATCTCGCCCTTTCGGCGAGTCAGCTCGGGACCAAGTACCTGAACGAGATCTTTGTGGTGACCCGTCAGGTGAAGGATCAAGCGACCGGGGCGGTGTCTGTCCCCGCGGATTACAACGAGCTCGGCGTGCTGATGATCAGCGCAATGTTGCTCGGTCTCGTGCTGCCCCTGGCGGCGATCGCCATCGTGAAGCTGACGCGCCTGCGCATTGCCTGAGGAAAGGGTTAGGGGGCCAGTGCGGGGAGACAGTCCCGCAGGGTTTGCCGTGCGCGCCGGAGGGGCAGTGCGGGCTCCCGTCTGAGATGAGCAGGGAAGCGACAGAAGCACGGTGGCTGCAGCGTGTTCGCAAAGGCGCGCAGCAAAGCGTCAGAGTGGGGAGAGAGATTGGGGTCGCCGCCCCAGGCTGGCTGCGTGGCCGATGAAGGTCGAGGCACCTGGGCCGTCATCACCGCCCGCCAGACCGCGCGCGTAACTAACGATTGCGGTATCCTCTCTCCCGGCGAAGGCGGGTTAGTACCGCAAGAGCGGTGGATTCTCTTCGCCTCAATGTCTATAGAGCCTGACCCCACCGAGAGCATGTCCCGACGCGGACATTAGGAGAGAGCGGATGCGTATCGCGAGGCCCTTGCTCATCCCCCTTGTCCTTCTCACCCCCCCATGTGCCGCAGCGGAGTCCGAGGGACAGGATCTGCATGACCAGCACTGTCTCGTCTGCCATGGCACGGACGTGTACACACGCGACAACCGGATGATCCATACGGCCGCTCAGCTCAAAGCACAGGTGCAACGGTGCGCGAAAGGCGCCGCGAAAGTGAACTGGACACCCGATCAGATTGCCGCGGTCACCCGGTATCTGGATCAGGGCTTCTATCACTTCTAGCCGAGTCCGCGAATCGTAGGGTCGCCGCCCTTCAATGGGATTGCTCCTCATTGGCTGGGCGTGCCTCCGGCACGCCCAGCATCAAGATGAAGCCTAGCAGAAACAAGACGACAACGGCTCCCATGCCAACCCGTTGGCTGCGTGCCAGATAGGTCACCCAGCCCACGAGAAAGGGGCCGCCGAAGGCCGTGGCCTTCCTAAACCCCGCGAGCCAACGAGCGGCGGGGAATGGAGAGACCAGCGCGCCCGTCTCGTTGCGTCGCACTGGAGCGTTTATGGACGAAATGACCCGAAGCTGGGCGTAGTACCCCGGAGAGAATGGTTCTCGGCGAGGCCTGATTCGCGGTCTTGCAGATCGGGACCGGCTACGGTGAGGATGGAGGGAATATTGCGCCGCGTCCGTAGTTGTCCGGATGGATTCGCGGTACGCTGACAATAAGCTGAGAATTGGAAGGGGGATGGTTGCGAGTGGAGATGACGATGAATGAGCAAGTTAGGCCGGCGAATGACCACGCGGCGCTCGAGTCCGCGCCGTCCGTACGCGGCGGAGACGTGGTGGACCTGGGTACACGCCGTCTGCAGGTATTGCAGGCATCCGTCGAGAAGACCCGAGGCAAGCTGAAAAAGCTGGAGCGACGTTTAATCAGGGGCGAGCTCAAGAAAGGACGATTGCGCCGGAAGCTCCTGAAGCGTACGCGGGCGTTGTCCGATCTGGAGCACCGCATGACCGGTCTTCAGGATAACGCTCCGTGTGCCCCTTATCCGAGCTCCCCCCAGGGACGGTAATTCCCCAGTACCCGTTTCGCGGAGGATGTCCGATCCGCTGCTGGAGCTGGACCGTATGACCTCGCAGTTCGCGAGCTTGGCCGTGCGCCGGCTCACCGCACCCCCTGTCGATGGTGCCCCGGCGATCTCCCGGAGAATTGCCTGATCAGAGGGGCACAGGGCCGGAGCTCTCACCAGTTCTGTACGCCGGTGCTTTCCGGGGATCGAACGGCGACGACAACCACACGGCCGCCCTTGGCTAGCTCAGCACAGTGCTCGTCCGGCCGAGGAGGCCGCCTTCGAGCCCTTCCGTTGCCCCTACCACGGGAGAAGATGGGGGAAGCGCGCTGCCCGCCAATACCCAGACAAGAACGCGCCGCCGCTCGAGAGGAAGGTGTTCGGCTCAGGGGGCGTCGACGAACAGTGGTGTGCGCTCGAGCTTGACCTCGAGGGTTTCGCCGGCCTGAAGTGACAGAGCCCGGCTGTTGAGTCGCAGCCGAATCACTTCCTTGTCGGGGGAGATAGCCCGCACGCGCGCGAGGTCGCCGGTGATCTCGACCTCCACCGTCTGTCCGCGAAAGCGCACACGGATGCGTAAACACTTGAGCTCGTCGGGGAGGACAGGATCGAGCCAAAGGTGCTGGTCGCGGATTTCGAGGCCTGTATAGCAGCGCTGCAGCAGGTCTACGGTGCCTGCCATGGCGCCGAGGTGAATTCCCTCGGCGGTCGTCCCGCCTTGAATATCCAACACGTCGCTCTTCAGGGCCTCGGTGAAGAGGGACCAGGAGCCAGGCCGGTCGGACCGGGCGAGCACCCAGGCGGTGGTGACCCGGCTCAGCGTAGACCCGTGGGTCGTACGAGGCAGGTAGTAGTCGATGGTGCGCGGAATGGTGTCCGGGGGGAACGCGTAGCCCAGGCGCTTGAACAGCCGCCCAAGCTCTTCCGCGGAGAACAGATAGAAGAGCATGAGCACGTCGGCCTGCTTGCACACCTGGTAGCGATTAGCGTTTTCGTCCTCTGCCTCCAGGATCCGGTCCAGGCGATGGATGTCGCCATAGCGGCGGCGGTATCCCTCCCAGTCGAGCTCCTCAAGCGTGTCGAATCCCTCGAACTGACTGATGATTCCGTCGCTGTGGAAGCAGATTCGCATATTGCGGCTCACCGTGTCCCAGTGGCGCAGCTCGTCATCCGAAACGGCTAGCTGCTCGGTGAGCTCTTCCCAACGCTCGGCGGGCAGATGCTCGGGCAAATCGAGGGCGCGACTGATGACCCACACCGCCATCAAGCTCGTATAGGCGTTGTTGTCGACGCCAGGCTCCTCCCGGTCCGGATATCCGGTATGAAACTCGTCCGGGCCGATGACTCCCCGGATCTCGTAGCGCTCCAGGTCCTGGTTGCGCGTGGCCAGGCTCGCCCAGAAGCGTGCGATCTCCAGCAGCATCTCGGCACCGTAGGAGGACAGAAATTCCCTGTCCCCGGTCGTTTCGTAGTACTGCCAGACGTTGAACGCGATGGCTGCATTGGCGTGGCGCTGCAGCTGGGTCTCGTCGGGGGTCCAACGCCCGGAACGGGGATTGAGATGCCACTGTTGGGTCTCCTCCCGGCCGTTGCTGCCGCTCTGCCAGGGGTACATAGCCCCGGCCAGACCCGCCTCGCGGGCTGCAGCGCGGGCGCTACCCAGGCGCCGGTAGCGGTACAGGAGGAGAGATCGAGTGATCTCCGGAAGCCGCAGATTGAGCAACGGGAAGATGAAGAGCTCGTCCCAAAAAATATGGCCGCGGTATGCCTCGCCGTGAAGCCCGCGGGCCGGCACGCCCGCGTCCAGGTCCATAACGTGAGGGGAGGCAGTGGCAAGCAGATGGAACACATGTAGGCGCAGAATGGCGGCGGTCCTGCCCTCGTCGTCCTCACGCAAAGCGAGCTGGAGGTCGAAGCGGCGCCACAGCTGGCGCCAGAGCAGGACATGGGTCGCGAGCAGCTCACCGAACCGCTCTTGGAGTCCAATGGCCTTGCGGGCCTCCAGGCCGCACTCGCTGATCGCGGGATCCCGAGAGGTGTAGAGGGCGACGATCTTCTCCACCGTGACCGGCGTGTCGCGGTCCAGGGTGAGGCGAAAGGTCTGCCCGATGTAGTCCGTTTCGTGCTCTAGGTTTGGCTCGATATCCAGGCGCTGACCGTCACGGTAGGCGCGCGTCCTGGCGGTCATGGCCACCTCGATCCGCGACTGGCGGGTCCTGACCTTCAGGTAGATGGCATCCTCCCCGAAGGCCTGCGATTCCATCGCCTCGAGATGGCGTCCTTCGAGTCCTCTGTAACGCTCCACGCCCGCATTTACGACGCGGCCGTCGAGTGCGCTGTGGATCTCCACCGATCCGGACCAGTTGCGGGGACGGATTACCGTCTCCAGGGCTGCCAGGTGGCGCATACCCATGTGGACCAGCCGGCGCTGCACCAGCTCGGTCTCTCTGCCGGCCGCGTCGCGGAACACCAGCTCGCGGATGAGGATGCCGTCGCGCAGATCCAGTGTCTGGCGGTACGAGAGAATGTCGCACTCGGCGAGGTCGAAGGAGGGCCCCCCCTCGATGCGCAGACAGAGCGTCAGCCAGTTGGGCAGATTGACCAGGTCCTCGTTCTCGATGGCACGCCCGTGGACCTCGCTTATCGCCCGGTTATAGCCCCCGGCGAGGTAGGTGCCCGGGTAATGGATGGAATTGGCCGGCGCCTCGGGCGCCGCGCCGCGGGTGGCGAAATAGCCGTTGCCGAGGGTGCAGAGCGTCTCGCGGAGCCGCTCCTGGTCCGGTGCGTATTCGTGGTAGGTCCAGGTCCATTCACTCATGGCCGGACTCCGCGTGAGCGACGAGGTGAAGCAGCAGGTCCCGGACCTGGTCGGGTCCAGTTAGCCGGTAGGCTGCCAGGCTGGGTTGCGGCCGGTGCGCCACCAGGATGCCAAGGCCGCGCCCGAGCAAGGCGCGAAAGGCATCTTCGTCAGTGAGATCGTCGCCGATGTAGATGGGAAGCACGTCGGGGCGGTCGAGTCCCAACTCGGCGATAAGCCAGCTCACTGCGCGTCCCTTGTCCCACTCGATCGCCGGTCGCAGCTCGAAGACCTTCTTGCCCCCCGTCTTGCGCAGCCGTGGATGGTGCTCGACGACCTCATCCACCGCGGATTCCACGCGCGGGACGTCCGCCGCGGCGGTTTGGCGATAATGCACCGCAACGGCGAAGCGCTTGGGCTCAAGGCGCGCCCCTGGCACCGATTGGAGCCGTCCCGCGAGCTCGCGCGCCGCCTCCTGCAGCGGGCCTATGGCATGAGCGCCTTCCGGCAGCTCCAGCCGGAGCCCGGGTCCAGCAATGTCGAAGCCATGGCTGCCGGCGTAGACGAGCTCGGGAATACCGACGAGCCGGCGCACATCCTCCAAATCCCGACCGCTGATGATGGCCACCGGAAAGCGGCGCGCTGCCTCGGTCAGCGCCCGGCGCATTCCTTCCGAGAGAAGGGCATCCTCTGGACGCTCGACGATCGGCGTCAGGGTGCCGTCGTAATCGAGGAAGCAGGCTGGACGCTTGCCGGCGAGCTGTTCGGAGATCAGATGAAGTCCGGCGAGGGCAGGCGGGGGCACCCCGTCTTCGGCAGTGGTGGCCTCCACCTCTATGCGGCAGAGGTCTTCAAAGACGAAGTCGGCCCCGTGCTCGGAGAGGTCGCGCCCGTAGCCACCGCGGTCGACTCCGATCACCACGGCGAAACGGCCCCGCTTACCTGCTGTGACGCCGGCGATTGCATCCTCCAACACGGCCGCACGGGCGGGCTCGACCCCCAATCGGCGTGCCGCCTCCAAGAAGGTATCGGGATCTGGCTTGCCATCGAGTCCGAGGCGCTCCGCCTCGACGCCGTCCACCTGCGCATCGAAGATGTCGACGATTCCGGCCCGCTTTAGAATCAGCGCGCAGTTCTTGCTCGCTGACACCACCGCCGTCTTGATCCTTGCGTTGCGTAGTCGGCGGATTAGGTCGATCGCACATCCGTACAGCTCGACGCCTTGTTCCTCGACCGTCTGACGAAACATCAGGTTCTTCCGGTTGCCGAGCCCGCAGATGGTTTCCTGCTCCGGGGCGTCCTCGGGCTCGCCCACGGGGAGCTCGATGTTGCGTGAGGCAAGAAAATGGCGCACGCCCTGATACCGCGGCCTGCCGTCCACGTAGCGCCGATAGTCGCGCTCGATGTCGAAGGGTCTGAGATCCTCCCCGCCTTGCGCAGTTCTCCGGGAGAGAAAGTCGTCGAAGAGACGTCTCCAGGCCGCGGCATGGGCATCCACGGTGCGGGTGACGACCCCATCGAGATCGAAGATCACCGCGTCGAGGGTGTTCTTGGAGATGATCAGCTGCGGTGTGTCAGGCATTCTCTGCGGCCTCCTCCAGAAGCAGACCCACCGGGAAGCGCTCCAGTACCTCCGCGGCGGCAAGGACGTAGCCGCCCGATTCGCTCCGGGCGGTCAGGCGCTCGCCGGTCAGCAGGTTGCGTAGCCGGCGGGCGGGCACCTCGATCAGCGTCTGCGACCACAGGGCATTCTCGAACGGCCGCCCGTCTTCGGAAAGGCCGGCGAGAAGCCGCGGTGCGACGGCCACGATGGTGTGTCGTCGGTCGCGGCGGGCGAAGACGCAGAGCCGATCCTTCCCCTCGCCCATCGCCTCGAGCGGGAGGTAGTCTCCACCCTCGAACAACTCCGGATACTCCCGACGGAGCCCCAGGCAGCGCCAGACCAGATAGAGCTTCGCACGCCCGTCCGTCACGGTGTTCAGCAGCTCGCCGACCCTTTCGGCCAAGCCCTCGTCCTGTGAAAATCGCCGCTCGAGATCCTTCAGGAGGGACATGCGAAGACCGAAGTCTACCGGGCGGCGGTTGTCCGGGTCCACCAGACTGTAGTCCCAGAGCTCGGTGCCCTGGTAGGTGTCGGGAACGCCGGGGGCGGTGAGCCTGAGAAGCGTCAGCGACAGGCTATTGAAGAGTCCGATGCGCGCGATTCTCTGCTGGAAAGGGAGAAAGTCCGCCAGGAAGTAGCCGTTGCGGGCAGGGTCCAGCAGGGCGTCGACGAAGTAGGCGACCGCCGCCTCGTAGTCCTCGTTCGGGTTGATCCAGGAGGTGTTCGCCTTCGCCTCCTTGATCGCCTTTTCCATGTACGCAATGACGCGTTCTCGCAAGC
This sequence comes from uncultured Gammaproteobacteria bacterium, assembly GCA_963824085.1. Lineage (GTDB taxonomy): Bacteria > Pseudomonadota > Gammaproteobacteria > Chromatiales > Chromatiaceae > JARRNE01. Next base: position 66,387 of record CAWGNT010000020.1, on the reverse strand, counting down.
ATTTCGGGGCGTCGCCCTCGAGGGGCGCCAGCGGCCACACGCCAAGCAGGGTCTGATAGAGGAGGTACTCGGTGTTCTCGTCCGGCCACATACGGCCGTCGATCTCGCGCTTGAAGCGGCGGTTGATGACGGTCCAGCGATCCACCCTTGCCCGCCAGTCCTCTGGAAGCTCGGAGATGACATGGAGTCTGGCGCGCACGTCTTCGGAGCGCTTAGTGTCGTGGGTGGAGGCGGCGAGGAGCGTATGGGGCCAGGTGTCCCTGCGGCGCTGGTTGGCGCGGTGGAACGCCTCTACGGACAGACCGAAGCGCTCCGGGGCGCCGCCGACCTCATTGAGAGACACCAGGCGGTGATAGCGGTAGTAGGCGGTGTCCTCCAGTCCCTTCGCCATCACCGGACTGGTGTACTGCTGAAACTTCATGGCGAAGCGGATGACGCGGTCTCGGTAGGCCTGACTCTTTCCCTGCGTGGCCCGCTCGATCAGCACCTCGCGGACGAAGTCGAAGACCGTGAGGTCTACCGCGCTGCTCCGCCGCTTGGCCTCGGCTACCGCCCTGTTGATATTGGCCTGATCTCGGGCCGAGACACCCTCCGCGTCTGCGTAGCTGCGATATACGGGGAAGCAGACCACGATCTCGGTCAGGGCGTTGCGTAGTCCCTCCAGCGTGTAGTCCCGCGTATGGGGGTCGGTCTCGGCGATTCGGGACAGCTCCGTCACCAGGACATGGAGCTCGCTCGAAAGCAGATTCCGCATCACGAGCTTTTTTGCCCTGTAGACGTGCTCCGCGAGCGGGAGCGCATCAGGCACGAATGCCTCATAGGCTTCGCTCATCGCCTCCGCGTTGTCCGCCGCCACCAGGAGCCCGTCCGCCAGCGCTGCGAAGTCGTAGCCGGTGGTGCCGTGCACCGGCCAGTGCCGCGGCAGCTGCTCGTCCCCCACCAGAATCTTCTCCGCCACGAGATATAGGGGCCGCTTTGCGCGCTCCGACTCCTTTGACGTGCCGTTGGCGGCGGTAACCTGTGCTTGGATGTGGCGGAAGTATTCGGCCGGGTCGTAGAGTCCGTCGGGGTGATCGATGCGCAGCCCCTGGACCTTGCCTTCGGCGATAAGCTCGAAGGGAAGCTGGTGCACCGCTGCGAACGCCTCGGGATTCTCCATGCGCAGCGCCGCGAGGTCGTTGATGTCGAAGAAGCGACGGTAGTTGATCTCGTCTGCGGCGACTCTCCAGTACGCCAGGCGGTATGCCTGGGCCTCCAGCAGCTCGTGCAGCCGCCCGGTATGCGCCGGATACTGGTCGCTACCGTTGTACTCGCGGAGGCACTCCTGGATGTACCAGTTGATGTCTGGGCTCTCGATGCGCAGCGCGTCCAGGCGCTGCTTGTGCAGCTCCTTGTCCCGCCGACGCTCGGTCGCGGCCTCTTCTGAAGTGTCGCTGCGGGGTGGCAGATTGGCGAACGCGCTGATCAGGCTTTCGAAGAGGGGAATCACGGGATTGTCGCCGAGGCGTTCCTCGAACCGCTCCAGACCGGGGCCGAGGATGCGCGGGTACTCCCGCGGGTCCACCGGAAAGTGATGCTCGTAGTAGGTGACGAAGAAGGAGCCGCCGTCGTAGGCGAGCTTGAGCTCGCCGCGGTCGAGCAGGTTCCCGTAGTGATCGCCAAGCACTGGCAGCAGGACCTTGCCGTGCAGCTCCTGCTTGAGGGGGGCCCAATCGATGTCGAAAAAGGTGCTGAAGGGCGAGGCGGGACCGTTCTCGAGCACGTCGGTCCACTTCTCGTTCTCGCGCCCCATGACGCCAACGTGGTTGGGCACCAGGTCCATGATCTGCCCCATATCGTGCGCCTTGAGGGTCTCGCACAGCCGGTCGAAATCCTCCCGGCTCCCGAGCTCGGGATTCAGCCGGTCGTGGGCCACTACGTCATAGCCGTGGGTGCTGCCGGGGCGGGCCTTCAGGTAGGGGGAGAGATAACAGTGGCTGATGCCCAGGCGGGCCAAGTAGGGAACGAGCGCCGCCGCATCGGAGAAGGTGAAGCCTGCGTGCAGCTGGAGTCGGTAGGTCGCCCGAGGGATCTGCGCCCGCGGTGGCACGAAGGCTTCCCTGCTCGCCGGCGGGGCGGGTGGCTCATGGACCGCCGGCCCGCGCTCGCCGCATACGGCCGACAGGAGCTCGCTGAGCGCGGGCTGGTCGCTCCATTCCTCCAGATCGAGGGGCAGTCGTCGCTGCCAGTTCGGATAGAGCTGCGCGCTGCCGGGCAGATTCACCTGCTCCGTCTGGCCGAAGGCGTTTTCGAGCTGGACGAGCATGAGGCGGGAGGGGCTGCGCGCAAGGTACAGGTGGACCGCACGCACCAGGGACGGGGGCAGCTCGGGGAGGGTGATCGGATCCACGCCGATACCTTCCGGGAGCAAGCCCTCACGCTGGAGCGCCAGCAGCAGATGGCTGCGATCGGCGGCTCGCTGCAGCACCGCCTCCTGATAGCGTCCGTTGGGGAAGAGCTGGAGCGCCCGACGGGCCTCTAGGTCCGTACCCTGCCAGAAGGCCGCGATCGGTGGGAGATCGTGGGTGCCGATCGACGCCACGGCCTGGGGCTCGTACTCAGCCGGCGGCCTGAAACCCCCGCTCGCCTCGCGCTCGAAGTAGAGGACCCGGGAGCACAGGACACCCCGAGTCTTGAGGGCGTCGCGGATGCCGTCGGGGACTGTACCCAGGTCTTCCCCCACGACAACACACTGGTTGCGCTGGCTTTCAAGGGCGAGGATGCCGAGCATCTCATCAAAGGGGTAGGCGACGTACCCACCCTCGGAGGCATCCATACCATCCGGTATCCAGTACAGGCGCCGAAGCCCCATGACGTGGTCGATGCGCAGCGCACCGGCGTCGCGCATGTTCTGGCGCAGACTCGCGATGAAGGGTTCGTAGGCGGCCTCTCGCAGGCGCACGGGGTCCCATGGAAGAAGACCCCAGCATTGTCCGGTAGGACTGAAACCGTCCGGTGGAGCCCCACCCTGGACACCGTGCGCATGGACTGCCTGTTCGCCCCAGGCGTCGGCACCGTCCGCGGTCACCCCCGCGGCCAGGTCCTGGTAGAGGCCCACCGCCAGCCCGAGCTCCCACGACCGCCTTCCCACTCCCTGCAGTTGCTGGCTGGCTTGCCACTGGAGATAGCCGAAGAAGGCGATCCGCTCCCCGTGCTCCGCGGCAAAATCCGCAACGGCCTGCGAGTCGGGGCTGTGGAAGGCAGCGGGCCATTCCGGCCACGGGCGCGCGCTGCCGCCTTCCTTGCTAAAGTGCTCACGCAAGGCGTGGAACAGGCAGAAGCGCCGCAGCGCTGCACCTTGCCAGTCTTGAAAGCTTCGAAACGCCTGACCTCGCGGGGAGCTCGCGTCGAGGTGCTGCTCACGGAAGTGGCGGTAGAGCTGCTGGAGCACCTCCAGCTTGGCTTGCGCAACCGCGGGGTAGTCCACCAGCTCGGCTGCCCGCAAGGCCCGCAGTCGCGCCTGGAACGCGTCACCTTCAACCAGGGCCCGCGCCTCCTCGCACTCGCCGTACTCCCGGATTGCGGAGACGTCCAGATGCAGGACGTTCAAGAAGAGCCGGCTTGACGGTGCGTACGGATCGCAGCGTTGTGGCTCGTCGGGAAACAGACTGTGCAGCGGGGTGAGTCCGAGGGTTCCGGCGCCGGCCTCGGCAGTAAGCTCAATCAGGCGTGTGAGGTCCGTGAAGTCGCCGATGCCCCAGTTGCGGCGCGAGCGCACCGCATGGAGTTGAGAGATGAGTCCCCAGGACCGGGCGTCGTCACGCAGTGCTTCGGGCAGGTAGCAGCAGCTTGGCGCGACTATTACCGATGTCGTCGCCAGCGCGCCGCCCCCGCCGTCGGCTTTTGCAAGCTCGAGGCGGTGGTAGCCAGGGTTTTCTGGCACGGTTACTTTGAGCTCATAGCGGAGAAAGGTCTGGCCGTCGAGCTCGCGCGTTTCCGTTGCGGCGAGCTGCGACGGGCGCAGCTGCTCTTCCCAGCGGCCGCCTCCCTCTTCGAGCATGGTCCAGCGCAATGTTTCCTCCCGCGACCGCTCGGGCAGGGAGAGCTGAAGGCGAAGCTCCCTCTCATCCTGCGCCACCACCTTCACTGGGGGCAGAACCTGACGCCAAGGTTGCTCGGTCGCCGTCACCAGGGCATGGCTGACCGCAACTGGATCACTCGCATCGACACCCATTGCCGCCAGGAGGGCTCGTCGCGTCCCATCCGAGACCCGATGGTACCCCCCCCAGATGTCGGTATAGGCGTCGGCTATCCCGTAAAGGCCGCACAACCGGTCCAGCTCTGCTTCACTGCTCATGCCAATGTCCTTGTCTCCTGGGTCTCACAGCATAATGGATTGTGTGCCTGCGCCGCAGATTACCGGGAAATTGATCCGACAACATGTCGATGCACCGCGCGGCAAGCGAGCTTCTTTAGACTTGTACGAGTTGCACGAGGTGATTAGCACCGTAAATCTGCTGCCGGGCCAGGGTCGGGTACGGGCCAGCGGAACACGCGGTGAATACCTCCATGTAGCTCGACGGCGCCGTCCCTGGCGCCGACGGTCCCGCCGACCCGCACCCGACCCACCTAGCGGACGTTTCAGCAGAGGCACGGCGCTAGTCACCTTGCACGAAGAACGCCGACGCGGCCAGCCATCGCGCCCGAGGAGGACGCTGACCGTCGCCGCATCAAGGCACGACCTGCGGTGCCCGGCAAGGCCGCGCAGCCAAATCGTTGTCGGACGCCAGGGCGAGCCGAGGCCCGCGGGCTTCTACGTAGTTTCCCGAATTTGCCGGCCGCAGAATCCCCAATTGGAAATTCGACAAGATCCTTAGATCCTTGAATTATTTCTGCTTCGCCATCGGGGCCTTGTCAACATGTGGCCTGCAACCGTGTGCCGTAGCCAATTTGGGTGAGTTTTGTGGGGGATGAAATGACTGCTGGTCCGATGACACCGCGGGACGCGAGTGCTGCAAGTGGGTGGTTCTGCCGTCTCGTGTTGCTGCTGGCGCAGCGGGAGGCCCGGGTGCTGCAAGAGCTTTCGCGGCGGTCGAGGGGATTCCTTCGAAGCCGTGTGCGCCTCCTATGGATCTCCGGGCGACCGGTGCTTTTTCTGACGGCCCTGTGCGTGCTCGTGGGCACGTTGTTTCTCGCGGTGTCTTTCGCCTTAAGTGCGGCCTTCTTCCTCGCGGGGACCAGCGCCCTGGGTCTTGCCCTCCGGATGCTGCAGCCGCTCGAAGACACCGTCGCGGAATGAGGTCCCGGGTGAGCGCGCGCTCGGCAGCAAACGTCCGGCCCTTTCGGTTATCACATATCGTCCCAGTTGAATTTTGCGTTTCCCTGAGCCGGATTTTGGCACCAGGGATGGCGCCGTGAATTCGTCCCGAAGACCTGACGGCAGCCTGTCGGCTGTCGACACCCTTGCCGGCTGCAACGCGAGGCTTCGGGTCGAGAAGCGGAAAGGCCACGTTAGGTCGGTATGTTGAGAATTCGAGCGCCCTCGCTTCAGTATCCCGAGGCGGACTTGAAGCGGGCTCCGCTCCTTTCGGCACCTTCCCTGCATCGAAGTTGCGTGGTTCTTTCAACCACGGGACTGGGCATAGCAACCCGAGCACCCAAGCAGCGCAGTGGGCAGGGACTGGCGTGGCATCCGTCTTGCCCGGTCATGGTGGCCACTTCAACAACATGACTCTTCGGAGATCACGATGAAAAAACTCATGTCGGTGATTGCCATCGCATCTGTTGCGCTCGTCCTGGCAGGCTGTGAAAAGGAGGAAGAAGGCCCGGCAGAAAAGGCCGGCAAGCAGATCGATCAGACGACCGAGAGGATGAAGCAGGAGGCAGGCCAAGCCATGGAAAATGCGGGCGAAGAGCTGCAGCAGGCAGGCAAGAAAGTGCAGTAGGAGACGAACCGGCCCTGACTTGTCCGGACCTCCGACGAGCGCACCGTGCGTAGGCGTTCATCCGGACACGTGCCGATTAGTGATATGCTCCGCTGCGACGCAGGACGGCGTGCGTGGGTGGAGGCGCACCGTCAATGCGCCCGTCTAGACCCCTCGGGCCTTCCTTGGCGCCGAGGCTTTCGTCAGGCCGCACGCGACTCGTCACAAGAGCCGTACCATGAGGTTCGGCACTAATCACCTCGCCTAGAGGAAGCTAGATAATGAGGATCTCTGCGACCTTTTTGGCGCTCTCCGGCCTTCTGGTGGCGCCAGCCGCATTTGCTGCTGAGAAGAGCACTTACAGTCAACAGGAGATCCTGAACCAGGTCGAGCAGTTCTTCGGCCATGGTGCAGAAGACCTCGGAAAGGTGGTGCAAAAGGCGTTTGCCGACCGGGGTGAGCCGAACGCCTATATCGCCGGCGAAGAGGCCGGCGGTGCCATCGTTGTTGGCCTGCGTTACGGACGTGGCACCTTGCACATGAAGAACGGCTTCGAGCGTAAGGTCTATTGGCAGGGTCCCTCGATCGGAATCGACTTCGGGGCGGCTGCCTCCAAGGTCTTTGTGCTCGTCTACGACTTGCAGAATCTGGACGAGCTTTTCCAGCGTTACCCGGGGGTGGAAGGCAGCCTTTACTTCGTCGGCGGAGTGGGGGTGAACTACCTGCAGTCCGGAAACGTTGTAATCGCGCCGATTCGCTTCGGTGCCGGCTGGCGTCAGGGCGTCAGCATCGGCTATATGGACTTCACCCGAAAGCCAAGCGCGAACCCATTCTGACAGTCGGGAAAGACCGTGCATACGTTCGTGGAGGCTCCACGGAGTGTCCCGACGGCCCGTACCTGACCCTGGCCCGGCAGCTGAGTTGTCGTGTTAATCACCTTGTCGGGACCCGCTTTCTCGATAGGCTGATCGACCGCTATGATCCAAGCTTTTCAGACGCGGGAGGGGGAGCATGACACAGTCGTTAACTCAGGTGAGTCTGGAGGGGGTCCCAGACTTTGTCGCGAGTTGGAGTGCGGCGAAGATTCCCGGCTTCGTAGCGGCCGTCATCAAGCGATGGCGGCGCGAGCACGGGCACTTACCCCGTTCATTTGCAATGGTCATTTGTCCGCAGGTGGAGATCAATGCCATCGGCGGGCTCCCTGCCGGCGTGATCGAGCTTACTGACCCGCGCCTCAGATGCCGTCACTTCACCGGCTGTCACAAACCTTATTTCGTGGTCTTTTTTACCGGGGAAGATGCTGAAGAGCGCCGGGCTAAGGTTCAGCCCCTGCTTCCTTGGTCGGAAGGGTATGCCGTCGAGCTCCAGGGCCAGTCGGCCGTGCTGCGGTTCGTGGATGCCAATGAAGACGTGGATTCGGATACGAATCGAGTCAAGCGAACGCGGACGCTGCAGGAGCTGCTCGAAACAGGAGAGCTCGTAAAGGTGATGGGCTAAGGCGGCGGTCGTCCAGCCGAGAACGGAAGCATCCGGCACATCCCATCCAGCGCCTTGAAGGCGGTGTCGCTAGCCGGTGCGCACGAAGCGTCGATGTCTCGATTGGTACCGAGCAGGGAAAAACCGGACGCGCTGCGTTTGCCAGACAATCGTTCCGAGCGGGCGGGTGCTTCCTGGTGGCGCTTAATCCTCCCGAGCTGGTGCAAATGCACCGGCGGCCTGCCCACGCAGAGCGGTCCGATCGGCCGGTGCTCAGCCGTCAGGCGCTTTTCGACCCCGGAAGAACACAACCAGCGCCAATGCGACGCCCACGCCGAACAAGATCCAGGCAATGTCGGTCGCCACCACAGCAATTCCGGCGAAACCGAACAGACCCGCCACGATCCCCGCGAGGATAAAGACTACGCCCACGACAAAGCAGAGAACAATCCACTTGAGCACGTTCATACCTCAGATTCTGGTCGTCGCGAGTGCACAGGGACGGTCGCATTCAGGTAGTTTGTCCGTCGCCGCTGAAACTCGCGTCCTTGGCTCGCGCGACCTCCGTGGCTAGTTACACACAATGCATATGACTCTTTTGGTCTATGCCTTGATGGACCGGAATGCCCGGGATTTTTGTTCGCCTTCAAGGGGCGCTGGCAGGAGCACAGCGGGGTACGTGACTGCCGGCGCGACGCCCACGGCGGGCGAAAGGACCACTAAGGTAAAGCACCGTATGGTCGCGTACAGGGATGTTGGGCAAATCCAGATCCATGCAATCATCTGACCTCATATGGTGCTTCCCTCGGCCGCGGCTTTGGACCGGCCGGGGTCAAGCCGCGTGAGCGGCGCCCTTCGACGAGTCATCTCGTTCCCCAGCGGAGGCACGGTGCGCCGTGCGCGCGGCCAGCCCCAGGAAGATGTACGTCCATCCGTTGACGATCAGCTCGATGGCGATGATCAGGCCGATAAACCAAAGGCCGGACACGGGCCAGCCAGACATTACGAGGAGACCGAGGATGACGGAGATGATTCCCCCCGCCAGCGCCCAGCCCCAGCCGCGCGCTCCTTTGTGCTGGAATGCCATCGATATCCGCAATACCCCGACGACGATGAACGCGGCACCGATCAAGAGCGTCAGCGCCACGGCCGCACGCAAGGGCTCGTAAAGCGTCGCGATGCCGGCGGCCAGATAGAGGAGGCCAATGAGGACGTGCAGGAGCGTTCCCTTCCAGCCTTTGCACTTGAAGGCATCGGCGAGCTGAAAACCGCCGCCGACGGCGAGAAGAATTCCGAATAGGCTCACAGTGGCCAGGGTCAAATAGGGTGTCATACCCAAACCGATGGTGCCCAGGATGACCGAAAGGATCCCGAGCCCGAGTAGCCAGCCCCAATTCTTTCGGGCGTCCCCGAAAACGGTTCGCATGAGGGCGAGTCGATCGTCGGTTAGTTCGTTTGCCATTTCGTTCTCCTCTGTATCTTTGTGTTGTCCAACCCCGTTGGTCTGGCGCGCCGACGGTTCGTCGACCAGCATTCCCATGACGGATGCTGACCAGACGTCAGCTCTCGTGTCGCATCTTGCCGCTGACAAGGCTGCGAAGGGGCTAATCGCCTCAGGTGTCTAAGGTGAAGACGCGCTTCGCATCTCCGTCTCCCTACTAGAGGACGGGGCGAGGGAAACGTCTACGGCGCCCAGCCGCTCACCTTCACGGGGAAGGCACTAGCGTCATGACCCTTACTGCCAAAGCTTGCTGATAACACTGAGTACCAGCTAGCATTGCCCTGTAAAGCATCTGGAATTTTGTCCGGACAAGCTTGTTAGAGGACCACGTTCGTCCCGGTAGCGTCAAGCCCCATCGCAGAGCACGCCAGCGTCCCGTCAAAGTCCGGGGGTTGGGCGCAGCGAGGGGCGGTAGTGGGATGGGCAAGCAGCATCGGCCATGCCTGCTGTTGAAAGGCATTTCGGGCCGGAAATTCAGTCCTTGGAAGATCGATTATGATCTCAAGGAGCTACGGTCGAACTTGACGGAGGCCTGCCGTTCTGAAAACGCGGGCGCACTAGCTCCGCATGGACCGGCCGACCAGGCTTTCGCTACCATAGCGACGGACTGCCAACGAAGTACAGGGGGTGCGCGGACCTTGCATGGTGGTGATGCTCTGGCGCCGAAAGGTCACTGTGTGGTCGTGCTGGGGGCGAGCCCGAAGCCCACGCGCTATTCGTACCAGGCGGTGAAGCTTCTTGATCAGCGGGGCTATCGAGTGATCCCGGTGCATCCGAAGGCCCGCCGTATCGACAACCTGCCGGTGGTGCAGGACCTGGGGGCGATCCACGGGCAGGTCCACACCCTTACGCTTTACTTGGGGCCAGAGCGAAGCCGGGGGTTGATCCCAAAGATTGTAGCTCTCGCGCCCAGGCGCGTGATCCTGAATCCGGGGAGTGAGTCGCGCGATCTCGAGTTGGCCTTGACGGACGCCCGCATTCCGTATGCGCGGGCTTGCACGCTGGTTCTGCTGCGTGTGGGCCAGTTCTGATTTTCTTGACGCCGTAGTGGTATATGCTCTGCCTCTCCCGCCACCATAGGGTTTTCAACATGACGCGGATCGGTCTCTTCGCCTTGCTGGCTGTTGTCATTGTCGGATCTACTGGGTGTACGCGCCTGGGAACCCGGACCGACGTACCGGGGGCGCCAAAGGTGGAACGCTCGGATCCCGTGACTAGCACGGGAAGGCCGGCTGCCGTAGTCAACGTGAACATGAAGACGTCCTACGCGGACGCCTGCAAGTTTGGCGTGACCTTTACCAACAATCTGCCGTACAAGATTACGAACATTTCCGTGCGTTTTGCCGCCTACATCAAGGGCGACGTGCAATACGACGAGATCACGAGGAACTTTTTCGAGGTCAAACCCACCGAGCACCAGTTCAGGGAAATCACCTTTGGGCAGATCACCTGTCCGGAGATTGATCACATCGAGGTTTCGGACCCAGGGCACTGTGCCATGGGAAAGCTGACGCGCTTTTCGTCGCAGCCGGGCGAGTGCGGCAAGTACGTCGATATCGCGCCTAGCCCCTACGTCCGTATGTTCAAGAAGTTGCGCTGAGGCGCCGGCGGCGATTCGCCACCGGGCTTCGGCACGGGAGCGGGTACCCGCTGGGTCGATGCGATCCCCCTGGCAAGTCGAGCTTCCCGTCGATCACCACTTAGGCGATTTCTGTCAAATCATGTACCACCTTGCTGGTCCTTTCGCCCGCCTTCGACGTCACGCCGGCAGTCACATAGCCCAGCTATGCTCCCGCCAGCGCTTCTTGAAAGCGAACGAAAATCCTGCGCAATCCGGTACATGATTTTCCGACAATCGCCTTATGCGCCTGGTCATCGTCGTTATAGCTGCTCTGTGGGGAGTGGCATCGGTCGTCGCGTTCGTAAAGACGAAGGACCGCAGCGGGGACGCGAAGCTCACGGCCGCTTACATCATCCTCTGGCCAGCGTTGGTGGTAACCCTGATACTGAACGAGCCGTTTCCCATGTGGGTTGCGGTTCCGACAATGTTTGGGTTTATCCCCTGGCTGATGGCGGGACCCCACCTCTGGGAAATAGTTAAGGATCCGAGCAGCAGCCGTCCAGACGAGGTCATGGGTATCCCCACGGCCTACTGGAAATGGGGCGGACTGGGCGCCATTCTGTTGGGCATACTCTTCAGCTGATCCGGCGCGGTCCTGTGCGGCCTGATCCGCGCCTTGGGGCCATGGACGACGCAAAGACCATTCAAGACCTTGTCGCCATTATGGCGCGTCTCCGTGCCCCAGAGGGCGGTTGCCCCTGGGACCGCAGGCAGACGTTTGCGACCATCCTTCCGTACACCCTCGAAGAAGCCTACGAGGTAGCGGAGGCCATCGAGAACGAGGACATGCGGGATCTCCGAGACGAGCTCGGCGATCTCCTGTTCCAAGTCGTGTTTCACGCCCGCATGGCCGAGGAGCAGGGGAGCTTCCGTTTCTCGGACGTGGTCGAGGGGATCTGCGACAAGATGATCCGACGTCACCCTCATGTCTTTGGCGAGGCAGACTTTGCCGACGAGCAGCAGGTTGGGGCCAATTGGGAGCGTGAGAAGGCCGCCGAGCGGGCGCGCAAGCGGCAGCGGCCTCACGCGGGCATCTTGGACGGAGTCGCGCAGTCACTGCCGGCGCTGGTGCGGGCGGAGAAGCTGCAGAGGCGGGCCGCGGGCGTGGGCTTTGACTGGAATGATGTTCGTGGGGTGCTCGAAAAGGTGCGCGAAGAGCTGGCGGAGTGCGCGGGGACGCTCGGCGAGACCGCAGAGGTTGCAGAGCGTGTCCACGAGGTAGGAGACTTGCTTTTCTCCTGCGTCAATCTGGCTCGGCACATGGGGGTGGATGCGGAGCAGGCGCTGCGCGCCGCCAATCACCGCTTCGAGCGCCGGTTCGGACAGGTCGAGGCAGGTCTGCGCTCCCGTGGCAGCGAGCCCGGCCCGGACGTGCGCGACGAGATGGAGCGCTTGTGGGAGGCCGTCAAGGCCGGGGAGGGCTGATGCGAGAGGTCATCCGGCTGCACACGACAGCGCGCGAGACCCTTGTCGATATCACTCCCCAGGTGCGGGAGCTGGTGCGGCGCAGCGGGGTCCGCGACGGACTGGTCGCCCTCTACGCCCAAGGCGCAACGGCGGCAATCATGATCCAGGAGAACTGGGACGACAGCGTCCAGACCGACGTCGTGGAGCTTCTGCGTCGGCTCATTCCGCGCGGGGTTTGGCGTCACGATGCCCAAGACGGCAACGGCGATTCACACCTCAAGTCGGGACTGGTTGGACCCTCAGAGACCGTACCTCTTATCGATGGGGAGTTGGGGCTGTCCACTTGGCAGAATGTCTTCTTCTGTGAGTTCGACGGGCCGCGCCGCGAGCGCACCGTGATCTGCACCGTCCTGCCGGATGACCCGCCTCCGCGATGAGCTTTCTCGAGTGCATCCGGTCCTGCAATCGCTGGGACCGCTCCCTTTTCATTCCCTTTCGGGTGGATGGCGAGCAGGTCGGGCTTATCCGGCCGGGTTTTGCACAACAGCTCAGGCAGTGGCCTGGGATCTTTCGGGTTGAGCCGGAAGCGGTAACCTGGGTGTCGCCGCACTCTGGATTCGAGGACCGCAACGCAGCCCTGCACGAAGTGCTGGAGCGTCTGGTGGAGCAAGGGGCCGTCACCTATCTCCATGGCGAGAAATACCCCGTGACGGCCGGGTGCCGCTTGAAGCCCCGCCTACTCATCGATCGCGCCTGCGCTCCCTACTTCGGTGTCCGAGCCTTCGGACAGCACATGAACGGTTATGTGCGGGATGCGAACGGACTGAAGCTGTGGGTGGGCAAGCGGGCCGCGGATCGCAGGGTCTATCCGCTGCATCTGGACAACCTGGTAGCGGGTGGTCTGCCTTGGGGCGTCACCCTCGCCGAAAACCTCCGCAAGGAGTGTCGGGAGGAGGCGGACATCCCGCCCGAGCTCGCGTGCCGAGCCGTCGGCGTAGGGGCGGTGACCTATTGCCGGGACTCGGACCGAGGACTCAAGCCGGACGTCATGTACTGCTACGACTTGGAGCTTCCCGCGGACTTTCGTCCCCGCTGCAACGACGGTGAGGTGGAGTCCTTCTATCTGTGGCCGGTCGAGCAGGTCATGGAGACGGTGCGCGACACCGAAGAGTTCAAGCCCAACTGCAACCTCGTCATCATCGACTTCCTTGTGCGTCACGGGTATCTCGACCAGGATGCCCCGGACTATCTGGAGATCATCCAGGGATTGCGCGCGCCGTTGCCTTAGCCGCTCGAGTGGGCCACCCCTACTCAGCTCCCCCTTTTTGCCGCGCGGGTCGCACCCACATTTACGCGAAGAGTTGCCCGAGCCCGGGCGCCCCAGGAGAAGGAGACTCATGAGCAACAACTCGATTGCGCGCAGGAGAAGCGTGCCCGTCGCCATCGGCGGTGTCGTCGTTGGAGGCGATGCGCCCATCGTGGTCCAGTCGATGACCAACACGGACACCGCGGACGTTGCCGGAACCGCCGCCCAGGTCGCCGAGCTAGCGCGGGCAGGCTCCGATCTAGTGCGCATCACGGTCAACAATGAGTCGGCAGCGCAGGCGGTGCCCGCCATCCGCGAGGCGTTGGGGCGTAAGCGGGTAGATGTTCCGCTGGTCGGTGACTTTCACTTTAACGGCCACCGACTCTTGACCGACTACCCAGAGTGCGCGGAGGCGCTCGCCAAGTACCGAATCAACCCTGGCAACGTGGGACGCGGGCAGAAGAAGGACTCTCAGTTCGCCACCATGATCGACATCGCTTGTCGTTACGAACGGACTGTCCGCATCGGCGTCAACTGGGGCAGTCTGGACCCTGAGCTGATCGCGCGGCTCATGGACGAGAACGGCCGCTCAGCCGAGCCGAAGGATGCCGACGACGTCATGCGCGAGGCGATGGTGCAGTCCGCCCTGGAGAGCGCGGCGCGCGCGGAGGAGCTGGGGCTCGGGCGCGACCGCATCGTGCTGTCCTGCAAGATGAGTGGAGTCCAAGACCTGATTGCGGTTTACCGCTTGCTTGCTGCCAGCTGCGACTACGCGTTGCACCTAGGGCTTACCGAGGCAGGCATGGGGTCGAAGGGTATCGTGGCCTCGACGGCTGCCCTGGCGGTATTGCTCCAGGAGGGGATCGGCGACACCATCCGGATCTCGCTGACGCCCCAGCCTGGCGAAGATCGTACCCGCGAAGTGGTCGTTGCCCAGGAAATCCTGCAGACCATGGGCCTGCGCTCTTTTGCACCCATGGTCAGCGCATGTCCCGGCTGCGGACGCACCACCAGCACCGTCTTTCAACACCTCGCCCGTGACATTCAGGGATACCTGCGCGAGCAGATGCCCGTGTGGCGCAGCCAGTACCCCGGCGTGGAGACGATGCATGTCGCCGTGATGGGATGCGTCGTCAACGGTCCCGGGGAAAGCAAGCATGCCGATATTGGCATCAGTCTGCCCGGTTCCGGGGAGCATCCCTCCGCCCCGGTGTACGTGGACGGGGAGAAGGTGACAACCCTCAAGGGTGAGGAGATCGCGCTGCAGTTCATGCGGCTCGTCGACGACTACGTGAAGACGCGCTATGGCGGCGCCCCCTAGCGGCGTCCCAGCCCGCTTCGTTGGATCATGCCAGAGGTCAAAGAATGAAGAACGCGACGCATATGGTAGCTCCCGCCGCGCTAATCGCCGCGCTCGTTGCGGCTCCCGCGCATGGCGAAGACACGATGGTGGTCTCGGTCAAGCGCCTCTCTACGGATGTGGCGGTCAAGGTAGCCCAGGCTGCTATCGAGGCTTGCCGCAAGAAGGGCATTCAAATCGCCGCGACCGTCGTGGATCGCGAAGGGGTAGTGCAAGTGCAGCTGCGGGATACCATCGCCGCCCCGATCACGGTCCCGATCAGCAAGATGAAGGCATTCACCGCCGTGAACTTCAATGCGGCGACGTCGGCGCTCGGCAATCGCGCAGACACGCCAATCGGACGGGTAGACGGTCTGGTCATGTCCGCAGGAGGGGTCCCCATCCAAGCGGGGGGCTCGCTGCTCGGAGCCGTGGGCGTCAGCGGTGCGCCTTCCGGCGAGACCGACGAGGAATGCGCCCAGGCGGGGGTCGACAAGGTCAGCGACGACCTGGAGATGGCGATGTAGCGAAACGCCTCGGCCCCACCCCGTGCAGCCCGGCCGCTTCTTATGCGATTGACAATTCGCATTGACCGGGCTGTGCACGCCTGATGTCGTGAAAAGTTGGCCGGAGCGGGTAGCCGATCCGTGTGCGGTTCTCGGCCGATAGCCAGCGTGGCGCTCTGGCGGGGGTAGCGGCACAGGGGTCGTCAGAGTCGCAATGGCAAAGCGGGATACGGGTCTCCGCATCTCGTTTCCTCGTGCGGTTCGATCGAGCACTACGTGAAGCGGTGGCTGGCGGATACAATATCGATTTCCTCGTTGAAGCGCAGTCTCCGAACGTCGGCGCCCGTGCCGTGGGCCCCTTGAAAATCTCTCCGTTCGTCAAGACATTGACATACAGTAAAGTCCTCGGGCCCTCGAGGCAGCCAATCCCTTACGAATGCGGTATTGAAACGAATTCGTAGACCCGTATAGTTATTTCCTAGCGAAATGCTCAGGAATCGGAGCCAGGCAACATGAGTGCAGCCCAAGCAGTCGAAGACCTCGTCAAATCGGAATACGAACACGGCTTTGTGACCGATATCGACTCGGATACTTTGCCTCCGGGCCTCAACGAGGGTGTCGTTCGCGCCATCTCTGTGCTTAAAGGGGAGCCCGAGTTCATGCTCGAGTGGCGGCTGAAGGCCTATCGGCACTGGCTGACCATGCCGACCCCGAAGTGGGCCTCGGTGCACTACCCGGCCATTGATTATCAGGCCGTCTCCTACTTCTCGGCGCCCAAGAAGAAGGACGGGCCGAAGAGCCTGGACGAGGTCGATCCGGCGCTGCTCGAGACCTATGCGAAGCTCGGCATTCCCATCGAGGAGCAGAAGGCGCTCGCCGGCGTCGCGGTCGACGCGGTTTTCGACAGCGTCTCGGTGGCGACGACCTTCCGCGAGAAGCTCGCGGATGCGGGCGTGATTTTCTGCTCGATCTCCGAAGCCGTGCACGACCACCCGGAGCTGGTGCAGAAGTACTTGGGCTCGGTGGTGCCTCACACGGACAATTTCTACGCGGCACTCAATTCCGCGGTGTTCAGCGACGGGACTTTCGTCTACGTACCCAAGGGTGTGCGCTGTCCCATGGAGCTCAGCACCTACTTTCGGATCAACGCGAAGAACACCGGGCAGTTCGAGCGGACCCTGATCATCGCAGAGGAGGGCAGCTACGTTAGCTACCTGGAGGGCTGCACGGCCCCAATGCGCGATGAGAACCAGCTGCACGCAGCGGTGGTGGAGCTGATCGCCCTGGACGATGCGCAGATCAAGTACTCCACGGTGCAGAACTGGTATCCGGGGGACGCAGAAGGGCGCGGTGGCATTTACAACTTCGTCACCAAACGCGGCGATTGCCGCGGCGCGCGCTCCAAGATCTCCTGGACACAGGTGGAGACGGGCTCTGCCATCACCTGGAAGTATCCGAGCTGCATCCTGCGCGGGGAGGATTCTGTCGGCGAATTCTACTCGGTGGCCGTGACAAAAGGCCGTCAGCAGGCGGACACGGGGACCAAGATGATCCACATCGGGCGCAACACCCGATCGACCATCGTCTCCAAGGGAATCTCTGCCGGACGCGGGCATCAGGCTTACCGAGGCTTGGTGCGCATCGCCCAGCGGGCGGAGAACGCTCGCAACCATACGCAGTGCGACTCTTTGCTCATCGGCGATAAGTGTGCGGCGCACACCTTTCCGTATATCGAGGTGAAGAACCCGACCGCCAAAATGGAGCACGAGGCGACCACCTCCAAGATCAGCGAGGACCAGCTCTTCTACTGCCGTAGCCGCGGACTGTCTCCAGAGGACGCGGTGTCGATGATCGTCAACGGCTTCTGTAAGGAGGTGTTCAAGGAGCTCCCGATGGAGTTTGCCGTGGAGGCCCAGAAGCTCCTGAGCATCAGCCTGGAAGGCGCCGTGGGCTGATTCCGGCGAAGCTCACCCATCAACGAAATTTGCATAGCGCGAGAACGCGGAGGCAATCGATGTTATCGGTCAAGGGACTTACGGCCAATGTGGACGGCAAGGAAATCCTGAGGGGGCTCGATCTCGAGATCGCGGCCGGGGAGATACATGCCATCATGGGTCCGAATGGCTCCGGCAAGAGCACCCTTGCCCACGTCCTATCCGGCCGCGAGGGCTACGAGGTCACTGGCGGCTCGGTCCTATTCGAAGGGGAGGATTTGCTGGGGCTGGAGCCGGAAGAGCGGGCTCAAAAGGGACTCTTTCTCGCCTTCCAGTACCCGGTGGAGCTGCCGGGCGTGAACAACACTTATTTCTTGAAGACCGCTTTGAACGCCATCCGTACGGCGCGCGGCGAGCCGGAGCTGGACGCGGTCTCCTTCATGCGTCTGATGAAGGAAAGGCTCAAGGTTCTGCACCTGGACGACAGCCTCCTCAAGCGTGCCGTCAACGCGGGCTTCTCGGGCGGAGAGAAGAAGCGCAACGAGATTTTCCAGATGGCGCTGCTGGAGCCCAAGATGGCGATCCTAGATGAGACCGACTCTGGCCTCGACATCGATGCGCTGCGCATCGTCGCCGATGGCGTCAACGCCTTGCGCAGCCCGGAGCGCTCCATGATCGTTGTGACCCATTATCAGCGGCTGCTCGAGTACATCGTCCCGGATTACGTCCATGTATTGGCGAACGGCCGCATCATCCGGTCCGGCGGTAAGGAATTGGCGCGCGAGCTCGAAGAGAAGGGCTACGGCTGGATTGCGGGAGAGGAGGCTGCATGAGCGGCGAGGCGAAGACGCCGGCGACCCTTGAAGGTTGGCTTGAAGGGAGCGGAGAGTCCTTGCCAGGATCCGGACTTGCGTGGCTGGAGGCTCGGCGAACGAGCGCACGTGAGCGCGTGCGGGCAGAGGGCATTCCAGACAGCAAGAAAGAGGGTTGGCGGTATACATCGACAAAGGCGCTGGTCGAGCAGGGGTTCGCCCGCTATGCCGAGCCAGTGACCGGCGTCGAGGAGGCCGATCTGGAGGATCTGTTGGTTCCGGGTCTGGAGTCCTACCGCGCGGTGCTGGTGAATGGGCGCTTCGTTCCGGCCTTGTCGCAGTTGGACGATCTGCCGGAGGGGGTGCGCGCGGGCAGCCTGCGGGACATCCTTGAAGCGGATCCGGACGCCGTGGAGGAACGCCTGACCACGGTTGCGGGCGACGGCGCGCATGTCTTCGCCGCCGTCAACACCGCAGGGATCGACGACGGGTTCGTGCTCTTGCTGCCCGCCGGTATCGCCATGGAGCGGCCCCTCGAGCTTATCCATTTGTCGGTCGGAATGGACGAGCCTCGGGTCGCGCAGCCGCGCCACCTCTTCGCCTTGGAAGAGGGTGCGCAGGCGACGCTCATCGAACGTTACGTGAGCTTAGGCGATTCCCTCTACTGCACCAACTCCGTGCTGGAGCTCTCCCTCGGGCGCGCGGCCATCTTCAGGCACTATCGCATGCAGCAGGAGAGCCTCAACGCCTTTCATTTGACCGGCCTCTATGTGAGCCAAGGGGCGGACAGCCGTTACGAGGGGGTGAACATCGCCCTCGGCGCGGCCTGGGCGAGGACGGATCTTGTGGTGCGTTTTGCCGATCAGGGGGCCGAGTGCGACTTGAAGGGCCTGTACCTCGCAGGCGACAAGCAGGTCACTGACTTTCACCTCGACGTTGAGCACGGGGTGCCTCGTTGCCAAAGCCGGGAGACCTTCAAGGGTATCCTGTACGGCAGGGGGCGTGCAGTATTCGACGGTCGTGTCTTCGTCGCGCAAGACGCCCAAAAGACGGACGCCCATCTGTCGAACAAGAACCTGCTCTTGTCTCGCAATGCGGAGGTCGACGCCAAGCCCCAGCTGGAGATTCACGCCGACGACGTGAAGTGCAGCCACGGTACGACGGTGGGGCAGATCGAGGCGGATGCGCTTTTCTACCTGCGCACGCGCGGAATCGGGGCATCGATGGCCCGACGAATGTTGTGCATGGGCTTCGCCGAGGAGATTACGCGGGCCATCGCCCCGGAGGCCCTCCAAGATTACGTTAGCGGTTTGGTGGGAGAGAGGCTGGAGATGGCACCGTTGGAGTGATCTCCTTGTCTTTCCCAGACTTGCTCAACTGCAGGCCACAACTCGTGAAAACCTGGCCAAGAGTGTACTAAGAGATCGACCATGAATAGACTCGCACGATTTGCCGGATTTGGTCGGCATGACGACGCCCGGGCGACCAACCCCGAGCCTGAGCATGGGATGCACGCTGCTGTCGAGCGGATGGATGCAGGGGAGCTGCGCGAACCGATCATCGAGGCGCTGCGAACGGTCTACGATCCCGAAATTCCGGTGAATCTCTATGACCTCGGGCTCATCTACCGGATCGACATCGGCGACGACGGCAGCGTCGCGATCGACATGACCTTGACCGCCCCCGCCTGCCCTGTCGCAGGCATGATGCCAGTCATGGTTAAGGAGGCGGTCCAGAAGGTGGATGGGGTTGGCGACGTAGAGGTCGAGCTCGTCTGGGACCCACCGTGGAGCCAGGACAAGATGACCGAAGAGGCGCAGCTGCAGCTCGGACTGATGTGAGTCGGCGCCGAAACGCTGACCCTCTTCGGACCCTTATGCCCTTTCCGTCCGTTGACGACGCATTCTTGACCTTGGCGGACCCCGCGAGTCCGGCGTGTGGGGGGAGGCCTTCCGCTTCCTCGCGAGCCAGCCTGAGACCGCGAGTCTCATGCTCGGCACCTTCCGAGAGACCCTCGAGCAGATGGGAGTCGAGCCATCGGGGGTCGATCCCGTCACCGGCGAGCCCCGCTATAGTCTGTCGGACGTGGCCATGGCCATGCGCGTGCCGGAGTCCCAGCTCGATGTTGCGATTACCGACGCTGAGCGCCATCGGAAAGGCGTTCGATTAGAGCCGTACCATGCTGAATCGGAAAGCAAGTCCCCTGGCACGACGAATCTAAACAAAGTATCGCCCGAAAGGCGCAGTCGACATCACGCGAAATCTCACGTTCCTTTCCGTTCTGTCTGACTTAGAGCAGAAAATCTCGCCTGCCGATGCCTTCGGAGCTGGCGCTTCTGGGGTGCTAGCCGCTAGAATCTCACCGAGGCCATTAGCGGAGTCGTTGCCGGCGTGAAGCGCGCGAGCATCCTGCTCATCTCAAGTCTCTTGTTGCTTGTGGGCGGCGTTGGAGCTGACGCCATGTCGATCCTGCCCAACGTCATGACCAAGGCACCCCGTGAGCCGTCGCGCGCCGAGAAACGTCAATACGATTCACTGTTCGCCGACAAGGTGGTAGTGAAGAAGGCCGAGCGCAGATTGTATCTGATCAAGGGGGAAAAACCGTTTCGCAGCTATCAGATAGCGCTTGGCTTCAAGCCCGAAGGCCACAAGCAGCGCCAAGGGGACGGACGCACACCCGAGGGTCGTTATCTGCTGGATTGGCGCACCTCCCACAGCCGGTTCTGGAAGGCGTTGCATATATCCTATCCGAGCTACGCCGACCGGGTCCGCGCCAGCCGTAGCGGGAAAGACCCGGGCGGCATGATCATGATCCATGGTCAGCCGACGACCGGCGATCGCAAGCTTCAGCAGATCGTCAGCGACGAGGACTGGACGCAGGGTTGCATCGCTGTCTCTGACATGGCGATTGACGAGATCTGGCGCTACACCACGGACGGCACCCCCGTCGAGATCCTCCCCTGACGGACCCTCCTGCGGCATCCAGCGCACCTTGCCCGCTGCGATTTGCCGAACGTGTGCGTGGGGGTCGATGCCTGGCATGCTCAAGCGCGCCGGCCCCACACTGCATAAACGGGGTCGGAGGTCACCAGTCGATCGGAATACTTATCGTCAGCCGGGCGCGGTAGGCCGCGCAGGGACCAGGTCTCGAGGTCGTCGAACAGACCCGACTCGAGGAAGTACTCGGACACCAGGCCCGGCCGCTCGAGCTCATGAATACCTTCCCACAGCTGGATTACTTTCGGTGGAAACCACCGGTTTGAAAAGGTGGTGACGAAATGGCCGCCGGGCTTGGTGACCCGAGCTACCTCTCGGAACACCTCGAACGGACGCGTCAAGTACTCGACGGACACCGTGCAGATCACTGCGTCGAAGGTGGCGTCGTCGAAAGGCAGCTGGGGCGTCTCGTTCAGGTCATGCACCACGCGCCTGGCGAGGACGGGATTGGCCTCAAGCTCTTCGCGGCTCATCCCGAGGCCCACGACCTCGGCGAGCTTCATCCCCTCAGGCAGGTGGGAATGCCAGCTCGACATCACATCCAACAGCTTACCGCCTCTCGGGACCAGCCGGCCGTAGAGCGCAGTTACCTCTGCAAGGGCTGCACGGTCGAGGTGATCCACGAAACGCGGTTGGGCATAAAAGTCGCTGTCCGGGCGAGGGTCTTTCCGCAGGTAGGGTAGGTCGGACCAAAAGTCGGTGGCCAGATCACGCCACCTGGCCTGCATGCCCGGACCATCGGTGCTGACGAGCTCTCCGACCTCGTTGCAGCGACCGCCGCGCTCCCCCCGAACGCCCAGATATCCTCGATGGTGAGGTCGAGCCGGAGCGGTTTGCCGGCCAAGGGGTGATTGAAGTCGACAAGCAGGTCCTGAGCGCTCACCTCGACCATGCGAAAGGGGTGGCGATCCGCGCTGAAAACGCCACTCACGCCCTCCAGGATGCCCTTTGGGTAGAAGCGCCCGCTTCTTGGTGGGACGAATCCGCGGCGCGTGAAACGCCGGTTGAACTGGTTGTTGTGAACGCGGAACAGGTTATCCTCCCGCCAATCGGGGAGGAGGTCGCCCGGGGCGAAGGTATGAGAGGCGCAATGCCCGACCGGGCGGTCCATCACCTGCACTTGGAGCTGGGGAGGGAAGATATCCCGCCAGAGGTTGAGCTTGGTCGCCACGTAGCAGTCGGTATGTCGCCCTATGCTGCTCTGCCAGTGGAGGGCAAACCGCATGCGGGCCTTGCCTGGGGACTGGTACGCTCCAACCGATCGATCGCGGTGTCCATCATTGTGGTGTCACCTTCCAGCGTCTCGGGCAGTGGCTCCATCGTTCTGTCGGCCCTCCGGTTCGTACTATCGTCAAGCTGGCTTGTATTGGGCTTCCAGGAGCGATCCTCAAGAAAGATGGTCGACCAAGGTAGTGGTTATTAACCCGGTAGAGCCGGCGCGGCATTTCGCAATGCCGTGTTCGCTGGTTGCGAGCGACAGGGATCTGGCAAGACAATGGTGCCGGCATCGGGCGGACCGACGCGGCCATTGACCCCGGGCCGCTACGTGTTCATGCAAACGGGAGCGGATTTGCGCAGTTTCTTGATCCTCTATGGTGATTGCCCTCATCGCTCGGCTCAAACGACCGGAGATGAGGGGCGGTGGTGGGTAGGCGGAGCCGCAGGCGGCATGGATGTATCACTGCGCGTTCTGCCGGCGCATGCCCCACACCAGATGCCCAGCGGTGCCAGGGGTCAATCACCTTATCGATTGTTTCTGTTTTGTTTTCGTCGGGACGATACGAAAAATGCCGAGCATGCTCTATGGTACGGTCGAGGATGGTCTGCGGCTCCACCGGCATCCGTGTATGCCTTCTTGGTACCGTCCCTTGTGGTGTAAGAGATGACAGCTCGTTGCCAGGGTGACGACCCCTCAGCTCGGCTGGAGGAGTGGTACGCGACACCACTCGGACGGGAGCTCTTGGTTGAGGAATCTGACTGCCTGGAGCGCATGCTGCACGACACCTTCGGGTACTACTTGCTTCAGCTGGGCGTCACCGGTCAGTTTCAGGAGGCTGTCCTCGCGAGCCGTATCCACCACCGTATTCTCTTGCCAAGTTCCGCCCGGCCGCTGAACTTAGGTCCGCAGATGGTGGCGTCGCCGTCTCGTTTGCCGATTGCAACGGATAGTGTGGACGTGGTCTTCTTGCCCCACATCCTGGAGTTCGCGGGCGACGGCCACCAGGTCCTGAGGGAGACCGAGCGGGTGTTGATCCCCGAAGGGCGCGTGGTCGTGATGGGTTTCAATGCGCTGAGTCTGTGGGGTGGCTGGCGTTTGGCGCGGTGGGGTCAGAGAAGAGTCCCCTGGTGCGGCGACTTCCTTACCCCTTTTCGGATCAACGACTGGTTGTCGCTGCTCGGGTTCCAGGTCGAGATGCAGGAGATGATCATGTTCCGACCGCCCTGGCGGCGTGCGCTGCTCCGGCAGGTATCGTTTTTGGATACCCTGGGACGGCGGTATTGGCCGTTGTTGGCCGGTGTATACGCCATACGAGCGGTGAAGCGCGTGTCGACCTTAACGCCGCTGCGCCCGTCCTGGAAGACCCGGGGACGGGTTCTTGCCGGAGGGGCAGTGGAGCCCACCGCGCGCCAGAATGGCCGTGCCTGATAGGGTCGAGGTCTTCACGGACGGGGCGTGCAAGCGCAATCCGGGGCCCGGCGGCTGGGGCGCGGTGCTCAGGTACGGCCGCCATGAGAGAGAGCTTTGCGGCGGCGAGCCGCTGACCACCAACAACCGCATGGAGCTGACGGCGGTGATCCGGGCGCTGGAGGCTTTGAAGCGGCCAAGTCGGGCCCGCGTGACGACGGATTCGCAATATGTGAAGCGCGGGGTTACCGAGTGGCTCGCGCGCTGGAAGCGCAACGGCTGGCGCACCGCCGACCGGCGAGCCGTCAAGAACCAGGATCTTTGGGAGCGCCTCGACAAGGCGATGGCGGTGCATGATCTCGAGTGGCAGTGGGTGCGCGGCCACACCGGTCACCCGGAGAACGAGCGCGCGGACCGTCTGGCCAACAGCGGTATCCCGCGCGGATCGACCCGTTGAGCCGGCCTGCCGGCAACCGCCTTGTCTGAACGGCGCCGTATGGGGCGCGATGTTCTCACCTTCCCATCTGCAGAGCTCTCGGGACGCGCTGAAGAGATTCATCCTGGATTTCTCAACGCACGGCATCGGGAAGCCGCGGCTCCCCGATGCCGCCACGGTCAGTAACAGCTGAGGCGCGCTGCGCATCACCATGAGACAAATCGTGCTTGACACCGAGACGACTGGTCTGGAACCCGCCGATGGGCACCGGATCATCGAGATCGGGTGCGTGGAGGTCGTCGATCGCAGGCTCACCCGCAACAACTTCCACCAGTATCTGCAGCCGGACCGGGAGATCGACGCGGGAGCCGTCGAGGTCCATGGGATAACGAACGAATTCCTGCGCGACAAACCCCGTTTCGCCGACATCGCCGACGACTTTGTCCGCTACGTCAAAGGTGCTGCACTCATCATTCACAACGCACCTTTCGACGTGGGGTTTTTAGACAACGAGCTCAGTCTGTGCGGCCGAGGCGCCTTGCGCATCGCCGATCTATGCCAGGTGACAGACACCTTGGTCATGGCGCGCGGGCTGCACCCGGGTCAGCGCAACACCCTCGATGCCCTGTGCAAGCGCTATGGGGTGGACAACTCCCAGCGGGATCTGCATGGCGCCCTGCTGGACGCCGAGATCCTGGCCGACGTCTACCTGGCCATGACGGGGGGGCAGGTGAGCCTATCGCTTGCGAGTCGCGGGGAGGAAGGGCGTGGCCCTCATGGCGGGAAGATGCGCCGATTGCCGGCGGAGCGTCCCTCTCTGCGTGTAGTGCGTGCCGGAGCCGAGGAGCTTGCTGCACACCAGTCGCGACTGAGCGCCATCGATAAGGCGAGCGGAGGCGGATGTATCTGGCTTCTAGGCGTGGAGGATGGCTGACAGTGCCGGTGGGTGCTATCGCGATGCCCGGCACAAGGTCCGGCCCATCCGGACACGGAGCTCAGGTGATGCGCCGCTGATGGTTGTCCGACAGGACCCCCGAAACGACAGCCTCTAGGACGTCCAGGTCGAGGAGCTGGACGTGCTTGCGATCCACCTTGAGAAGGCCTTCGTCCTGGAAGCGTGTGAAGAGGCGGCTGACTGTCTCCACCGCCAGACCGAGATAGTTGCCGATCTCGTGGCGGGACATACTGAGGTAGAAATCCGTGGGGCTAAGTCCGCGCGTCCGGAGCCGCTTCGACATGCTGAGGAGGAAGGTGGCAAGTCGCTCGTCGGCACTCTTCTTACCCAGCAAGAGCAGCATTTCCGTGTCCTGACTGATCTCCTTGCTGAGTAGCCGGTAAATCTGGTGCTGAAGGGAGGGGACGCTGTTGCTGAGCTCTTCCAGCCGCGCGAAGGGCACCTCGCAGATGGCGGAGGTCTCCAGGACCTTCGCAGAGCACGCGTGTACCTCTTTCTCGATGGCGTCGAGGCCGATCACCTCTCCCGGAAGATGGAAGCCTAGAACCTGCTCGCCGCCTTCCTCATTTGGTGCGTAGGTCTTTACCGAGCCGGTCTTCACGACGTAGAGGGAGCGGAAACGCTCTCCGCTGCGGAAGAGATAATCGCCCCGGTGCAGGGGGCGGCTGCGTTTGACGATATCGTCGAGACGCTCCACGTCCTCCGGGGCCAGGCCCACCGGCAGGCAGAGCGTGCCGAGGGTGCAGTTCCTGCAGGCAACGCGGATGGTCTCGAAGGAAATGACCTTAGGCTCAGACAACGTCTTGGATCCCCGATCTACCTGCCCGTATTCTGCAGGTTCGTTTGACGTGGATCAAGTAAAGCCCGGGACACGTCGGATCTCGAGATGCGAGGAGAGGCTCCGCACAGGCGGGCGGCTTGTCGCAGAAGCAGGTAAAAAAAAGCCGCGCCAGAGGCGCGGCTTTTTTTTACCCCAAAAGGGGGTGTTTATTTGGACTCGCCAGCGGCGGGCGCAGCAGGAACAGCGGGAACCACGGGCGCGGCATAGGGAACGCCGTAGCCGCCGTAACCGGGATAACCACCCCAGCCGCCGGGATAACCGCCCCAGGGGCCGCCGCCCCAGCCGTAGGGGCCGTAGCCGTAGTAGTCGCGATAGCGGTTGTAGCCGCGGCCGTAGCCACGTCCGCCACCGGACATGTTCATGCTGAAGTCACCGTAGCCGTCACCCATCATGTCGTTCCACCAGTCGTTGCCGCCGCCGCCGTAGCCGGGGTAACCGCCCCAAGGACCGCCGCCCCACCAGGCCTGGGCGGACTGCATGGAGAAGGCGGCGGCGCCGGCGATCGCGGCAACACTCAGGATCTTGGCAAACTTCTGCATAGTCTGACGCTCCTTTCAAGGAATGTAGTCGGGTCTTCTTCTGCAGCCGCTGCCGGAAACAATACGCAGGCGGCGGCCTCGAGACGTATTCGCTTTCGCGAACGGGGGGAGAGTATAGGTGCGAATTCCAGGAATGTGAAGCGCGTCTCAACTCGCCAATTTCGTAGCTTGTTGTTTCGCCAGACCGCTCGGTCAATGGATTGGCACCTGGGTCTGCGGGCACCGTGCTTGTCGCATTGAGGGCATCTTCGTTATTTGGTAGCTTGTCCGCGCATCCGTGCCCGATCTTCCTTGTCTCGAATCCCTGCATATGACCAAGTTCATCTTCGTAACGGGCGGTGTCGTGTCATCGCTTGGCAAAGGCATCGCTTCTGCCTCCCTAGGGGCACTCCTGGAGGCGCGCGGGCTGCGGGTGACCATGATCAAGCTGGACCCTTATATCAACGTCGATCCCGGCACCATGAGTCCGTTCCAGCACGGCGAGGTCTACGTGACGGACGATGGCGCGGAAACGGATCTCGACCTCGGCCACTACGAGCGTTTCTTGCGCACCCGCATGGGCCGCAACAACAACTTCACGACCGGCCAGATCTATGAGAGCGTCATCCGCAAGGAGCGTCGCGGCGACTACCTGGGCGGGACGGTACAGGTCATTCCCCACATCACCGATGAGATCATGCAGAGCATCCGGCTCGGTGCAGACGAGGCAGATATCGCCATGGTCGAGATCGGGGGGACGGTGGGCGACATCGAGTCGCTGCCCTTTCTCGAGGCGATTCGCCAGATGCGGGTCGAGCTGGGACACGAGAACAGCCTTTTCATGCACCTTACCCTGGTTCCCTACATCCGGACATCGGGGGAGATCAAGACCAAGCCGACCCAGCACTCGGTAAAGGAGCTGCGCTCCATCGGTATCCAGCCCGACGTACTCTTGTGCCGCGCCGAGCAGCATCTGCCCGACTCCGAGCGCAAGAAGATCGCCCTCTTCACGAACGTCCCGGAGGCGGCCGTTATCTCTGCAGTGGATGCCGACAACATCTACCGCATCCCGCTGCTCCTGCATCAACAGAAGCTGGACGACCTCGTGGTGCGACAGTTCGGCCTGGCCGTGCCCGCCGCGGATCTGCGCGAGTGGCAGCGCGTCCTGGACGGGTTCGATCACCCGGAGAGCCAGGTCACGGTGGGCATGGTGGGCAAGTACATGCACCTCACGGAGGCCTACAAGTCCCTCTCGGAGGCGCTCGCACACGCCGGTGTCCACACGCGCACGAAGGTCAACATCGTCTATCTGGACTCCGAGCAGATTCAGAGCGAGGGGGTCGGCTGTCTCGAAGGGCTTGATGCCATTCTGGTGCCGGGCGGCTTCGGGGAGCGTGGGGTTGAAGGCAAGGTTGCCGCCGTACGGTTCGCGCGGGAGAATCGGATACCCTACCTCGGCATCTGTCTGGGCATGCAGGTAGCGGTCATCGAATACGCGCGCGACGTCGCGGGACTGGAGGGCGCTCACAGCACAGAGTTCTCTACGGCGACCCCGCACCCTGTCATCGCGCTGATTACCGAATGGCGCGACGATGCGGGTCACACGGAGGTCCGCGACGAAGGCGTAGAGCTTGGCGGGACCATGCGCCTGGGCGGGCAGAACTGTCGACTTGAGCCGGGAAGCCTGGCGCGGAGCGTCTACGGCAAGCCCCAGGTGCGCGAGCGTCATCGTCACCGTTACGAGTTCAATGGACGCTACCTGGACGTCCTGATGGACGCTGGGCTGCGTTTCTCGGGCTGGTCCCTGGACGGCAAGCTCGTCGAGATCATCGAGATCCCAGACCATCCTTGGTTCATCGCCTGCCAGTTCCATCCGGAGTTCACCTCGACACCGCGTGACGGGCATCCGCTCTTTTGCGGGTTCGTCTCGGCTGCCCTGAGCCAGCGAAGGCTTGGCGAGGGCAAGGCGGCGTGATGCAGCTCATCGACTTCGAGGTCGGACTCGACCGCCCCCTGTTTCTGATTGCCGGCCCTTGCGTCGTCGAGAGCGAGGCGCTGGCCGAGGAGACCGCGGGCCGCCTCAAGGAGATTGCCGAGGAGCTGGCGATTCACTTCATCTACAAGTCCTCCTTCGATAAGGCGAATCGATCCTCGTTGGGGGGCTTTCGCGGCCCCGGGATGGAGGAGGGGCTGCGCATCCTGGAGTCCGTGCGCGAGCGGATCGGTGTCCCGGTGATCACCGATGTGCATGAGGATACGCCGCTGGCGGAGGTGGCCTCGGTGGTCGACGTCCTGCAGACGCCGGCATTCCTGTGTCGACAGACCAACTTCATCGTGGCGGCGGCAAGCCAGGGTCGACCCGTGAACATCAAGAAGGGTCAGTTCCTCGCCCCTTGGGACATGCGCCGGGTGGTGGAGAAGGCGCGCTCCACCGGCAACGAGCAGCTCATGGTCTGCGAGCGAGGCGTCTCCTTCGGATATAACAACCTGGTCTCG
This sequence comes from uncultured Gammaproteobacteria bacterium, assembly GCA_963824085.1. GTDB lineage: Bacteria > Pseudomonadota > Gammaproteobacteria > Chromatiales > Chromatiaceae > JARRNE01. The sequence continues at coordinate 37,713 of CAWGNT010000020.1, read as the reverse complement.
GACATGCGCTCCCTTGCGGTTATGCGCGAGACCGACTGTCCGGTGGTCTTCGACGCCACGCATTCGGTGCAGCTGCCCGGCGGGCGTGGGGACAGCTCGGGTGGCCAGCGGGAGTTCGTGCCGGTGCTGGCGCGCGCCGCGGTGGCGGCCGGGATCTCCGGCCTGTTCATGGAGACCCATCCCCGCCCCGACGAGGCCTTGAGCGACGGTCCCAACTCGTGGCCCCTGGGGCGTATGCATGAGCTGCTCGCGATCCTGGTGGAGCTCGATCGGCTGGTCAAGGCCCGCGGTTTCCCCGAATCGGATCTCTGACCGGCAGCAAGTCTCGGCGCAGCCGGTTCCCAGATTGCCTATCCTTATCATCTTTAACCGTCGGAACGGCGGGGCTTGTATCCCGCTTAGAGGAGAATACATATGTCTGAGATCGTCGACATTCGTGCTCGGGAGATTCTGGACTCTCGCGGCAACCCTACAGTCGAGGCCGATGTCATCACAGCGGACGGCGCCATCGGGCGCGCGGCGGTTCCCTCCGGGGCCTCGACCGGGTCCCGCGAGGCGCTTGAGCTGCGCGATGGGGACAAGTCCCGCTACGGCGGCAAGGGCGTCCTCAAGGCCGTCGCCAATATCCAGGGAGAGCTGCGCGAGGCCCTGGTCGGTATGGATGTGAGTGGGCAGGAGGCCATCGACCGCAAGATGATCGAGCTCGACGGCACGGAGAACAAGGGGCGCCTCGGCGCCAACGCGATTCTGGGCGTATCGCTTGCCGTGGCCCATGCGGCAGCGCAGGAGAAGGCGATCCCCCTCTACCGGTACCTCGGAGGGACGAGCTGCCGGTTGCCGGTACCGATGATGAATATCGTCAACGGTGGTGCGCACGCGGCCAACAGTGTGGACTTCCAGGAGTTCATGATCCTTCCGGTGGGTGCCGCGAGCATGCGTGAGGCGGTGCGCTATGGCGCCGAGGTATTCCATGCGCTCAAGTCCGTGCTGAGTGGGCGCGGTCTCGCCACCGCTGTGGGGGACGAAGGCGGCTTCGCCCCGGATCTGCCCTCGAATGAGGCAGCCATCGACGTGATCCTGGAGGCGATCGACAAGGCGGGCTTCAAGGCGGGCAAGGACATCTGGCTCGGCTTAGATCCTGCCGCCTCCGAGTTCTTCGCGGACGGCGTTTACGACCTGGAAGGCGAGGGTCGCAAGCTCGACTCGGCCGGCATGGTGGATATGCTGGCCGACTGGGTGGATCGCTTTCCCATCCTGTCCATCGAGGACGGGATGGCAGAGGGGGACTGGGACGGCTGGAAGCTTCTCACCGATCGCCTCGGTGACAAGATCCAACTGGTGGGGGATGACATCTTTGTCACCAACACCAAGATCCTCCAACAGGGTATTGATCGGGGGATTGCAAACTCGATCCTGATCAAGGTGAACCAGATCGGCACCCTGACGGAGACGCTGGAGGCCATTGGCATGGCTCAGGAGGCGGGCTATACGGCTGTGATTTCCCATCGCTCGGGAGAGACTGAAGATACAACCATCGCTGACCTGGTCGTTGCGACCTCCGCCGGCCAGATCAAGACGGGCTCGCTGTCGCGCTCCGACCGTGTCGCCAAGTACAACCAGTTGATGCGCATTGAGGATCAGCTGGGCGGCGAGGCCACATACGCGGGGGCAGACGCCTATCGTTGGCTCTAACCCAAGACTCGGGGCCGCTTGGGCGCGCGGCCCCTGTCGCAGCCGTTTGGCCATCGGTCTATGCGCTGGATTGCGGGAATCCTGCTGGTATGCCTCTTGGTGCTGCAATATCGACTGTGGGTCGGTGACGGTAGCCTGGCGGAGGTGCATGCCTTGAGGGAGGAGATAGCCGGCCAGAAGGCAGAGCTGGCGCAGCTCCACGCGCGAAACCATGCCCTCGAGGCGGAGGTGCAGGACCTGCGCAGCGGGCTAGATGCCCTCGAGGAGCGGGCGCGCACGGATCTCGGAATGATCAAGCCCGGGGAGGTATTCCTTCAGGTCATAGAGACGCCGAAGGAAAAGAAGAAGCCTTGAGTCGGTCAGCGCACTTCTGGGCGGTGCTGCCTGCCGCGGGAGTCGGTCGTCGGGTCGGCGGCGTCGTCCCGAAGCAGTATCTAACCCTGGGCGGCCGGCCTGTCATCGAGTACCCGCTGCAGCTCTTTCTGACGCATCCGCGGATAGCGGGTGTGGCCGTGGCGTTGGATGCAGCGGATGCCTATTGGGCAGGCACCGCTTTCGCCGAACATCCCAAGATCATGCGGGTCGCAGGTGGCGCAGAGCGCTGCCATTCGGTCCTCAACGCCCTGGATGCGCTTGTAGTCTCCGCGGCCGAGTCCGATTGGGTCTTGGTACACGACGCCGCGCGACCCTGTCTCCGTGGCGAGGACCTCGACCGCTTGCTTGCGCTGCTGGAGAGCCATCCGGTGGGTGGGCTCTTGGGGGTGCCGGTGCGAGACACCATGAAGCAGGTTGGGCCGGACGGTGAGGTACGACATACGGTTCCGCGCGACGACCTCTGGCACGCCTTCACCCCGCAGATGTTCCGTCTCGGGCTTTTGCGTCGCGCACTGCATGCGGCAATTGGCGCTGGCCGGGTTGTCACCGATGATGCCAGTGCCGTGGAGCTGCTCGGGCTGGAACCGCTCCTGGTGGAGGGTCGCGCCGACAACATCAAGGTGACGTCCCGGGAAGACCTAGTCCTCGCCCATTTCTACCTCCAACAGCAGGGCCGACTATGCTGATCGGACAAGGCATGGATGCGCACCGCTTCGCACCCGGGCGTGCGCTCATGCTCGCTGGCGTCCGGGTCGAGCACGACCAGGGACTCGAGGCGCACTCCGACGGGGACGTCGCCATTCATGCGCTATGCGATGCCTTGCTCGGTGCCGCCGGGCTGGGCGATATCGGGCGCCATTTTCCGGACACGGATTGCCAGTACGCGGGGATCGACAGCCGCATCCTGCTGCGAAGCGTAATGGAGGTCCTCGCCGAGCGCGGACTTGCCGTGCACAACGTTGACATCACCATCGTCGCCCAGAGGCCGAAGCTCGGGCCCTACATACCGGCGATGGTCGAGGTGCTGGCGGGCGATCTGCGCTGCCCGCAGGCGCGGGTCAATGTAAAGGCCACGACGACCGAGCATATGGGATTCACCGGGCGGGGAGAGGGCATAGCTGCACTTGCCGTCGCCCTGCTAACTGAATGAGCGGGCGGACGTGGCGCGCGTTCGACGCGCTGCCGAGGGCCTACGGCAGACCTTCTGGCCGCGGACGACTGAGGCAGCATCCCGAAGACTTCCTCGTCGACGAGCTTCTCGGCTTCGCACCCGACGGAGAGGGTGAGCATGCGCTCCTGCGCATTCGGAAGACGGGTGCCAACACCGAGTGGGTCGCTCGTCGCCTCGCCGCCTTTGCCGGGGTGACGAGCGCTGCGGTCGGCTATGCCGGACTGAAGGACCGGCACGCGCTCGCCACCCAGTGGTTCTCGGTCCACACCCCGCGGCGTCAACCCGACTGGGGCGCCTTTCAGGCTGAAGGGATCGAGATCCTGGAGTCCCACCGCCATCGCAGGAAGCTGCGCCGGGGTGCCCTTCAGTACAATCGTTTCGCGGTTCGCATCAGGGACTTGACGGCCGATTCCGGGGCGTTCGAGAGGCGCTGGAGTATGGTGACCGAGCTGGGCGCGCCCAACTATTTCGGCCCGCAGCGCTTCGGCAGGGGGGAGGGTAACCTTCATGCGGCCCAGGTGCTGTTCGCAGGGAAAGCGAGGCGAGCGAGCCGTCACTTGCGCGGACTTTGGCTGTCCGCCGCCCGCTCGCAGCTCTTCAACGAGGTGCTGGCAGAACGCGTAAAGCGCGGCGACTGGGATCAACCCATTGCCGGCGACCGCATGCAGCTTGCGGGGTCGCACTCCCATTTCTTGCTGGAGGCACCGACCGACGATGCCCGCGCCCGCACCCGGGCCTTCGACCTCGACCCCACAGGACCCTTATGGGGCGCCGGAGAGCTAGACACCGCGGGTGATGCCGCGGCCCTGGAACGGCTCGTCATGCAGGATTTTCCCGAGTGGACCGAGGGACTTCGCCCGCGCGGGGCTCGATCAAGAGCGTAGGTCCCTGCGCCTGCGGCCGGTCGCAACCGAGCTCGCGATCGCCGACCGGGTCGTGGAGCTTCTGTTCACGCTGCCCGCCGGGGGATTTGCCACCGCGGTGCTGCGGGAGCTGGTGGACTGGTTGGAGCCTGGCTAGGGCCGGCGGTACGGATCAGGACTAGCGGCGACGCCCTCTGCGCTCGCCCTTGTCAGGGTTGCGCAGCAGCACATAGAGTGCACCGATTCCGCCGTCGCGCCTTGTGGCCGAGGAGAACGCGAGCACCTGCTCGCGGAGCCGCAGCCAGTAGTTTACCTTGCGCTTGAGCACGGGCGGCCCCTCGGCGGAGCGGGAACCTTTACCGTGGATGATGCGCGCGCAACGCACCCGCCGTCGGCCGCATTCACGCAGGAACTCGTCGAGGACACGCTCCGCGTAGACCACCGTGAGTCCGTGCAGATCGACTTCGAGGTCGACCGCGATGTAGCCCCGCTGGAGGTCGGAGATCAGCCTCTTTTGAACGCCCGGGCGAGCGAAGAGCAAGTACTCGGGGGTCTCGACTTCTGATTCCGATAGGGTTGCCGTGCGATCCGTCTCCCGCAGGTCGGACGGCTGTGTGATGGGGACAGGAGGGGGGCGGCGACGGAAAGGCTCGGCCTGGTCCATGACGATCGGCTCTGCATCCCCGACGGCTTCGCGGAAGAGCTCGGCCTCCGATTCGTGAGGTTGTCTGCTCATGGTACGTCGGCAACCGCTCTCACCAAGCTCGGGATCTGAGGAGTGCCGCAGGGGCCTTGCTAATGATCGTTCGCCCTCTCAGCTCGACCGGGCTTGCCTACGGGCCGCAGTATATCAATCCAGTGCAAAGTTGCAGGGTGTCGGTGCCCTCGTATTCCAGTATCATCCGAGGATTGCGGCAGCGAGAGAGGATCGCCGCTGTGGCGGCGTTGGAGACCGCCGGTACCCCTTCGAAGCCCTCGCGGGCGAGCGGCGGGTTGTGCCCCCGGGTGCGAAGCAAGGGCGCCGGTCCTTGATGAGAATTCTAATCAGTAACGACGACGGTTATCAGTCCCCCGGGCTCCGGACATTGGCTGAGGCGCTCGGAGAGATTGGCGAGATCACAGTGGTCGCGCCGGATCGCGACCGCAGTGGTGCCAGCAACTCCCTAACCCTGACGGTCCCGATCAGGGCCGAGCGTGCGGAGAACGGATACCTTCGCGTGGAAGGGACGCCGACGGATTGCGTGCATCTTGCGATCACGGGGTTGCTGGAGCAGGAGCCCGATATCGTAGTTGCCGGCATCAATCATGGCCCAAACCTTGGAGACGACGTCATCTACTCGGGGACGGTGGCCGCGGCGACCGAGGGCCGCTTTCTGGGATTGCCCGCCATGGCCGTTTCCGTAGACGCCTTCCAGCCGAAGCACCTCGAGACGGCTGGCCGTGTCGCCGCGCTCCTTGTGCGCAACCTCGGCCGCGAGTCGCTGGGACCGAACATCATTTTGAACGTAAATGTCCCCGACGTACCGTACGAAGAGATCAGGGGCTTTGCGGCCACCCGCCTGGGGCACCGCCACAAGGCCGAGCCCGTGACCCCTGCGACGGACCCTCGCGGCCGGACCGTCTACTGGGTTGGACCCGCGGGGCCTGAGCAGGATGCAGGGCCTGGGACCGACTTTCATTGCTTGCGCAATGGGTTCGTATCGGTCACACCGCTGCAGGTGGATTTGACGCGCCATAGCGCGATCGAGCCTTTGGGGAGGTGGCTCAACGCATGTCAGTGATGGCTGCCACCCTGGTGCAGGGCATTGGGATGACCTCCCAGCGGACCAGGGAACGTCTCATTAAGCGGCTTGCCAAGGCGGGCGTGCGCAACCAGGCGGTGCTCGACGCGATGCGGCGGATTCCGCGGCATCTCTTCGTGGACGAGGCGCTGGCGAGTCGGGCGTATGAGGACTCTGCGCTGCCGATCGGCCACGGGCAGACGATCTCGCAGCCATACACCGTGGCGCGTATGACGGAGGCCCTGTTGGAGCGGCGGAAGCCGGATACGGTGCTCGAAATCGGTACGGGCTCCGGCTTTCAGACGGCGGTGCTCGCAGCGCTGGTCCGACGCGTCTATAGCGTCGAGCGAGTGGCGGCTCTGCTCAGCGACGCGGAGCGCCGACTCAAGGCGCTACAGCTACGAAATGTCCGTCTTCGCCATGGTGACGGCGTCATGGGTTGGCTCGAGTATGCTCCCTTCGACGCCATTCTTGTCACAGCCGCACCGGCGGGAATTCCACGGGTGTTAGCGACGCAGCTGAGCTCAGGCGGCTGCATGGTGCTTCCCATCGGAAGCGGCAACGATCAGGCACTCGTGCGGGTGACGCGGACCGAGACCGGATACGAGCGCGAGCTGCTGGAGCAGGTGACCTTCGTTCCATTGCTCGGAGGGGTAGCCTGATGCGCATATTCTCCTCCCTCTACGACCGCATCATGGTGTGGTCGCGGCATAGGCACGCCCCCTGGTACCTGGCCGGACTGAGCTTTGCGGAGTCGTCGTTTTTTCCCATCCCGCCCGACGTGATGCTCGCACCCATGAGCATGGCAAACCCAAGACGTGGGTGGTGGTTCGCCGCGCTAACGACGCTGGCGTCGGTGTTGGGGGGCCTGCTTGGATACCTGATCGGCGTGTTTGCCTTCGATCTCGTCGAGCCCTTGCTGCGCGATGCCGGCTACTGGCCGCAGTACGAGGAGGTCAAGCATTGGTTCGACGTGTGGGGGTTCTGGGCCATCTTCGTCGCAGGGTTTTCACCTATCCCGTATAAGGTATTTACCATCACGGCGGGTGTCATCGCGATGGCGCTAGTTCCTTTCGTGGTTGCCTCGGCGATCGGCCGCGGTGCGCGCTTCTTTCTCGTCGCTGCTCTCATGGCCTGGGGCGGCGAGCGGATGGAGGGTCTTCTGCGTCAGTACGTCGATCGGATCGGCTGGATCATGATTGCCTTGGTTGGCCTGGTGCTCGTGTTTCGATAGGGGGATCTGAGGCAACGGATGAGGTATCGACCCAGCCGGACGACATCAGACCAAGCGCGACCGCTCTCGAGCATTGGGGTCTCGTGTCCAGCGGACTCGTGGCTCCGGTGTTTGTCGTGTTTCCTCATCATCGCGGTTCTTGCCGTCGGTTGCAGCTCGACCGGTCCGGCGCCTGTGGACACGCGCGATGCCTCAGGACCGGCGCCGAGCGGTTATCATCGCGTGCGCCCCGGTGAAAATCTCTACCGCATCTCGGCCCAGCGCGGGCTCGATTACCATACCGTCGCGCGCTGGAACGGTATCCGACCACCATACCGCCTGTATGCAGGGCGGCTTTTGCGTATCGCCCCGCCAGACGGGACGGTGAAGCCGGCGCCGCGAGAGGCAAATCCCGAGCCGAAGGCGAGCCCGGGTGTGCCGGCAGCTCGCGCCAAGCCGGCGCAGACGGTAGCCGCCGTGAAACCGCTACGAACAGCGCCTCCAGCAGCGGCGAGGAAGGAAAGGGCGGTAGGAGGGCTGCACTGGATCTGGCCCCTGCACGGGAAGGTCGTCCAGACGTTTCGGCCGGGCGATCGCACACACCAGGGAATTCGAATCGAAGGGCGACGGGGCGAAATGGTGGTCGCCGCCGAAGGGGGGAAGGTCGTTTACAGCGGCAGTGGACTTAAGGGATACGGAAACCTTATCATCGTCAAGCATAACAATAACTACTTGAGTGCATACGGCTTCAATCGTCGGCTCCTGGTGAAGGAAGGCGAACAGGTGAGCCGCGGTCAGACCCTCGCGGAGGTAGGGCAGGTACCCGGTGGGGACTACCTTCTCCATTTCGAGATCCGCAAGAACGGCACCGCTGTGAATCCACTGGCTTATCTTCCCGGCTCCCGGTGATCGGCTCTCCCGCGGCGGAGCGAGCTTTGTATGGCAACCATCGACGAGCGACCGGAGTTGGTCACGTCCCCCGACGGCGATGAGCTCGAGCTTCTCGGTGAAGACGGAGGCCGGGAGGACATCGACACGGAAGGTGTGGACATCGACGACAGCACCCAGGTGCTCGACGATGCCTCCGCGGAGGGGGATTCGCTTGAGTGTCCAACCAGTCAGTTCGCCGCCGATGACGGCGATTTCGACGCTACCCGTCTGTACCTTAACGAGATCGGCAGCTCGAAGCTCCTGACCGCGGAGGAGGAGGTCTACTTCGCGCGGCGTGCACAGAACGGGGACAACGCGGCGCGGCAGCGCATGATCGTCAGTAATCTGCGGTTGGTGGTCAAGATCGCGCGCCGCTACCTCAACCGAGGTCTCCCTCTGCTGGACCTGATCGAGGAGGGAAACCTCGGCCTGATCCGTGCTGTCGAGAAGTTCGATCCCGAGCGCGGCTTCCGGTTTTCGACATACGCGACTTGGTGGATCCGTCAGACCATCGAGCGGGCGATCATGAACCAAACACGAACGGTGCGCCTGCCGATCCACGTCGTAAAGGAGATCAACGTCTATCTAAAGGCCGCGCGGCGCCTCGCGCAGCGTTTGGACCATGAGCCCACTTCGGAGGATATCGCCGAGCTTCTCGACAAGCCGATTTGGGAGGTCAAGCGCATGCTCGGCCTCAACGAGCACATTACATCGGTCGACACGCCCTATGGCAAAGATGCCGATAAGCCGCTCGTGGACATGTTGCAGGACGACGGGGCACATGATCCCGCGGACAGGATCCAAGACCAGGACATCCAGACCAACCTGGATCAGTGGCTGACCAAGCTCAACGACAAGCAGCGTGAGGTGGTAGAGCGCCGATTCGGCCTCCATGGTTACGATCACTCGACGTTGGAGCATGTGGCACGGGAGTTGGGTGTGACCCGCGAGCGCGTGCGCCAGATCCAGATGGACGCCTTGCGGCGGCTGCGCGATATCTTGGAGAAGGAGGGGTTCTCGTTGGATGCCTTCTTCAAGTGAGAGTCCTTTGACGAGTCGGCGCGATCCGGGCCTGGCTTGGCAATCCCGGTAACCTCGAGCCCCTAGGGAGCACCGAGTCGATCAGCGTCGCCTTCGCGTTCCGCGGGCACACGCGATCGCCTTTCCCATGGCTAAGCTCGACGGCGCCTCCCTTGACGCCGCGGCTTCCGCGTCCCTGCCCGCAGGACAGCGGGCGTAGCGAGTGGCGGCGAAGGTTCGACACCAATCACCCGGACTGAAGGACGGTGCGAACCACCCCCCGCAAATGGATCTCTGTGGTATGAAAAAAGTCGATCAGCTGGCGCTGCGTGTGCTGCTCAAGAAAGCGCCAATTGCTGGCGGCCCCGTCGGCGATGCCCAGGTAGAGGGCGTCGGGAAACTGTTGCTTGGCGCGCGCAATCTCGCGCTCCATGCGCTGCAGGAACTCCCCTTTGCCGTACTCGGGCGCGGCCGCGAGGTAGATGGTGTGTTGGCGCTCGCCCTCCTGGTCGTAGAACGAGAGGGTTCCCACCATCGCTTCGCGATACCCCTCACTGTCGGCCATCGGGATCATGGCCCCGTCGAGGCTGACCACGACGGTCGCGATGGGGCGCTCAAGCGCCGGCAGCGCGTACGCCCAGTCCTCTTCCTTGGCCGTGGCGATGGTGCCCACCCATTCGGCAACATGCTGAATGTAGGAGGCGGCCACTTTCCGGCCGTGGTTCTGCTCGAGGTCGGCTTGCACCGCGCGCACGTTGAGGTGCGCATACTTGTGGCTGATCTGGCTGGCAAACCGGGGGGTGGCCCCGCGCACGATCCGCCCCTGGTGCTCGAGCGGGCAGAAGATGCGCCCGCCGCGGGAGCTCTGGTAGACGTAGCGCTCGACCTGGACCTCCCCGTACGGGCTCTGGTAGACCTTCGGATCGCGCCCGCGCGCGGTCAGCTTGATCTCGCCGATGCGAATCGCACTGCCGTCGGTGTCGAAGCGCTTGAGCGCTTCCTCGGTGACGCAACGACCGACCGCGTTGGTCGCCTCCTGGATCGCTCCTTCCATCTCCAGCAGACTGCCGCTGAGCCGCACCGTCACCTCAACCGTCACCTCCTCACCCGATCGCTTGACCACTGTCGCCACAACCGCACCTTCTCTCGTCACTACAGAAGGTTAGAAGATACTCCTCGACGTCACATCATGTCGAGGCCGCACCCGCAAGATCTGTGCTTCTTCACCCCGAGGCTCTGCGCAACTTCCCAGTTCCCCCCGAAAGACTTCAATCAGGTGGTAGAGAGCGTATCAGCGATGAAAACTGAGAATAGCTGATTTGAATCGAGCCGACGGCTAAGGTGACGCAAACAGGCGTCGGCTGAATGACGACTCAGTCCGACTCGAAGGTGAGTAGTGCCCTTGGTGCATCGTCATCCAGACCCAGACCTTTTCATACACTCCTATTTCCTTCTGCACGCCTGCCAGCCTTCTTCATAAGCTTGGCTGTGCTTACTTCTGTCGTAGGAACCGCCCTTGGCATCGCTGCAGCCACGATCCCACTCTCTTCCAACGTTTCTCGACGATGCGCCTTGGCCTCTGCCGTAATCGCCCCGTCGGCCCTCTATTGCATCGTCTGCACGCCGCACCTGATGGCTGTTGCACTCCCGCGTTTCCTCAGACCGACGCCAATGCTTGTAATAGACCACACAATTGTTGTTGAATCGGACCCGGCCGGAGCCATGCTTGTTCAGATCTACGTCCGGCGAAGCGTCATCCCGGCCCCCATACCGTGGTCCGCTCTCAGAAACAAACACTGCGCGGCAGCCCCGATCGACCCAGACTCCGTGCCGATTGACCCCCCAGGTGGAGTCTCGCCGGCAGGGCGAACCACTCAATTGCTTCCCCATGGTGACGCCGCCGGAAGTGTCCATGCGGCAATTGACCCGGTTCCCGCCTTTGGACTCACACGTGACGCGGTCCGCCAGCGCGATGGTGGAAAACAGCATGAGTGCGATTGCTGAACATGAGTGTACCGACTTCATTGGGTGCCCCCGTGTTGGTGGTTTTAGCTGCAGCTGCGATCAATTGGTTCCTACTTCCGCGGAGACTCGGCTGAGTGCGGCTGGAAGCCGACGGATAGGAGGTTCAGCCGCCCCGCTCTTGGAGTGAGGGGAACGCTATCATCGGCGGTAAAGTCGGGCAAGGGCGTTTGCGTAGGCATAAGGCGATACGGGGTGGAGAGATCCGTTGTCCAGGCGAGAGTGACTGATTGACGTGGGTTGCGGGGGGCAATAGGCGCACAGGGACTCGTGCGAGCGAGCAGCGAGACAAGCCCCGGCCAGGTGCCGGGGTTGTTCGTTGGGGGCAGGGTAGGAGTGGAACAGTAGGTTGGGGCGGTTGAATTATGCAGTTCGGGGAGGCGGGGCTCCGGGTCGGCCGGCAGCCCTGCTTCCCGCTGTTCACTGAATGGATACCCTAGCTTGCGTTACGTACCGAGCTCTGCCTCCGCCTCGAGCCAGTCGTCGAGCTCATAGCCTGGGGCGAAGCCGCGCTGCTCCGCCTTGAAGTAGGCCGCTTCCCGGATGCGCCGCTCGCGCGCGTTCGCAGGCGCATACATGGAATCGGCGTGGCCGCCGTGTCCCAGCACTGAGCCCCTCAGCCAAGTTGCCTCCGCCACGGCGCGGAAAAACAGCTTCGAGCGCAATCCGGGAGTCCAGTCGTCCTCTTCGCAGTCCCTCTTCATAGTGCAACCCCTCGGTTGATCGAAGCGAGAAAGATTACTGACGCTTTGATGCGGGTTCTGTGACGGTCCTCACGGATGGAGAAACGCTGGGGTGGTAAGCGGGGGTTCCTTTGGGGCAGGGAAGGAGTGGAGCAGTAGGTTGGGGCGATTGAGTTACGTAGTTCAGGGAGGAGTATCTTCGGGGCGGTTGCTGCGGGCTGGATTGACGGGGGATGGGCGCAGTACGCACGAGGGGGCCCGTGCGGTATGGTGGAAGGAGATTGTTTGCATGTGGAGGTAGTGGGATAAGTACGACCGTCACCCTGGAGTTGCCGCCTGAATTCGTGGCGTGGTGCGAAGCGGAGCGGACGAGGTGGCCGCCGAGACCGTGCTGCGCGGTTTCATTGCCGATCTCTGCGAGATCAGGAACTACGCGAGCGCCCCGCGCGAGGACGGGTATCAGAGCAACGGGAGCGACGAGCGGATGCTCGCGCGCCAGTACTACGAACGGGTGGGGTATCCGTACTTGAAGGAGTAGGCCGGCGCGACCGCAGTACACGGACAGCGAGACTCCGGCCAGAATGCCGGGGTTGGATTACGTAGTTCGGGGAGGTGGAGCTTCAGGGCGACGGCAGCTGAGATGGTGGCTTGACAGCGCGCCGTGCACGTGGTGGCGGCGTGGTAGGGCCGTCACAACGGCTTCGAGACGGGCGAGCTCGGTCTCGACGCGGGTGCCTATACTTCGAAGTCTGGCAGGCCGGCGGTGCCCTAGAGGTGCTGCGGCTGCTTACCGGGAACGATAGGCCGAACCAGGCCGCTATACTGCTCCGCCAGCTGCGGTGCGGACGCGAAACGTGGGGGCCCACAGACCATGATAGAGATCGAATACATCGTCAGAGACAGCAAGGGAGTGGAGCGGTTGCGCACAACTGACAAGAAGGAGGCAGACACCTACGACCATATCCTGGAGAACGCGGAGCGACTGGCAGAGCGGCTGCGCGCGGATCAGGTGCTGCCGACGCTGCCCGAGGCCGACCTCGAGGAGCTGACCATCTATCTCGCCCGCAACGCCCGTGACGTCGAGCGCATCCTAAAGGGCAAGTTGCCTGCGCCGGAGACGCCCGCAGTAGAGGCATCCTTATCTCCCAAGAAGGACAAGGTGGCGCCGCTCAAGGCGACCGGCAGTTGAGAGGACGACTTGACGGTGGAGGGGGTGGAGCGTCCAGGTCGGTGCTACCCCGCCGCTGTGCTGGTGGAACCAGCCATCGCTTCCTTTGGACGCGTGTCGGCGGGTGATTTTAGAGATGCCCTTGCCGGAATTCCAGAGCGGCGATGTTTGCAGGCCGCTACAGGTAGGGGTGCTTGGGTTTTGTAGTCATTTGGCTGGGTGGTCAGCCGGACACAAGATGCTGTGCCAGGACGGGGAGAACCACAGGATGTAGTGCACCCCTTTGTAGCGTCGTGAGGGTAGGGTGCTATGGCGGCGGTTATTCGGTGTGGGCAGTTCAAGGTGGCATGCGCGCCGACCGAGGACTCGTGCGACGAGTGCGTGCTGCGCACCCTGGCCCTCGCGCGGGAGGCGGCGCGAGCACGCGTCGAGGCGCAGCGCAAGGCGCGTGCGGAGGAAGTGAAAGGGTCAGCAGGGAAGGGCGGTTCTGTTGCAAGTGATTCGCATTGGCGATACGCTCCCGATCGAGCTGTGGCGGAGGCAGGGATGCCCTGGTCGCGGCTCACCACTCTCGAATCATCTCCTTCCAGCTCTACCCGGTGTCCCCGCCGGGTTTTTTATGCCTGCGGGTCTAGGATCGCGTAGCTCCGTAAATACGCTTTGACGTGTTTCTTTAACTATGTCTTTCCTGCATTGCGACTATGCGGGTTTGCGACCGGCGCTCCTGCCGTGAGTTCTTCCGGCTACTGCAACCGGTAGGCGCGTATCATCGAGAGCGTGATCGAGCGCGGTGTCTCAGGGCAGAGGAGGGCGGTATGGCGGTGATCCACTGTGAGCGGTCCAAGGTGCAGTGCGACCCGACCGAGGGCTCGTGCGAGGAGTGCGTCATTCGCACTTGGGCGATAGAGCGTGAGGCGGCGCGAGCTCGCGTGGAGGTGCAGCGACGGGCGAGAGTGGAGGAGGTGGCAGCTAGGGCAGTACAGGCGGGGAGGTAGACCTCGCGCTTGTGCGCGAGGGGATGTGCTGGTGGTACCGGAAGTACGCGCACGAGCAGAGGGACGTCGATCGGGTGCTCTACGAAGATGCGGAGACGAAGGCGCGAGGGAAGGGGTTGGGGTTGTGGCGCGATCCCGATCCCGTGCCGCCGTGGGAGTGGCGGCGGCGATGACTATAGAATCCCGTGCCGCCCTGGGAGTGGCGGCGGCGATGACTATAGAAACTTCCGCGCCTTTGCATCGAGCGTCCCGACCCCACGTTGAGGCGTGACGCATACCGACGGGTCAGCATTGGCGCGGAAGGACATGGCAAGCTGCTGCGAAGACAAGAGTTGCGAGATCAGAGCAATGCGCACAAACCACAGCCGGGTGCTGTGGGTGGTGCTCACGATAAACAGCGCGATGTTTCTTGTGGAAGGCGCGGCTGGACTCCAGGCCCACTCGACGTCGCTGCTTGCAGACGCGCTCGACATGCTGGGCGATGCATTGGTGTACGGGTTCAGCCTATTCGTCCTGGCGCGCTCGGCACGCTGGCAAGCGGGAGCGGCGCTCGTTAAGGGAGCCTTCATGCTCGCGTTTGGTCTTGGAGTGCTCGGCGAAGCCGCCCACAAGGTGTATACCCCGATCATCCCCGCAACCGACACGATGGGACTGATCGGCGCCATGGCGCTCGTGGCCAACCTCGTCTGCTTTTTCCTGCTATACCGGCATCGCCGCGACAACCTCAACATGAGTTCGACGTGGCTGTGCTCGCGCAATGACCTGATCGCCAATGTCGGTGTTCTGTTCGCGGCCGGAACGAGCTATCTGTTCGCCTCGCGCTGGCCCGACATCGTTGTCGGTGCCACGATCGCTGGGCTGTTTCTCCACTCGGCGTTTCGTGTCCTGCGGCAATCGGTTCGGGCGTTGCGTGTGCCGCCGATGCCGGCGGCCACGATGCGCGTGTCATGCAACGAACCATGAGGTTCTTCGCGTACGACTTCTCGCCATCGCGATGTGATTCCCAAGAACAGCATGGACTGGCTCGATGTCGGCTGGGCCAGTTAGTCGGTGGCCGAGGGCGCGCCGTAGTGGAAGCCGCCGGCGCCGGTGTAGACGATCCGCATTGACGCCTCGCGTGAGCCGCAGGCAGAGCAGCGGAGCTTTCCCGGGATTTCCTGGACGCAGAGGCGCACTGGTACCTTCGTGCGATCGAGGGGGCCGCGGTGCCCGCAGGTATCGCAGAAGGCAAGGATGGTGAAGGCCTCCGCAGGGAACTCGTCTAGGGTATTGCCAGAGTCGCTCACGGAGTGAGTCTAGTGGGCTAGGTGCTCACGGGGTGAGCCCTGCGGCTAGGCCGCAGCGACGGGCTCGATGAGCTCCGGGCTGTCGTTCTTGGGACTGTTCACCTTGCGCGAGACCTCCTGCAGCGTCCAGGGCGCTGGGTCGGCCGGCCGGAGCATCGCGCGGATGCCGTCTGCGTCTTTGTTCTCGGGGTCGAGCCAGGCCGCGTAGTCCTCGGGTGCGAGAATGACCGGCATCCGGTCGTGGAGGTCGCGCACCAGGGCGTTCGCGTCGGTCACGATGATGGTGCACGACTCGATCGTCTCACCCTCCTACCCGCGCCACTCCTCCCACAGCCCCGCCATGCCGAACGGCGCGCCGTCAGTGCGCCGGATGAGAAAGGGCGTCTTCGCATGTCCCTCCTCTTTCCATTCGTAGAAGCCCTCCGTGGGGATAAGGCAGCGCCTATGTTTGAAGGCGTTGCGGTAGGCGGGCTTCGACTCGACCGTCTCGGCGCGCGCGTTGATCATGCTGTAGCGGCTGTCCGGTCCCTTGGACTAGGAGGGGACGAGTCCGCAGCGCAGCGGAACCAGCTCGCGTTTGTTTTCGTCGGTCTCGCGGATGGCCAGCACCGGCTGCGTCGGGGCGACGTTGTAGCGGGGGCTTGGCCTCGCAGAGTGCATCCAGATCAAACTGGCTCGCGTAGATCTCCGGGTCGGAGTACGGCACGAAGCGGCCACACATAGGCTGCTCCAGAATGCGCCGCCGGGATGGCGGCTTCTGGCCGATAAACACCTTAGGATACCTGGGCGGGCGGGCAATCGCAGAAAACACGATGGGACACCACTGCAGAATCTGCGGAAGGACAAGGCCGAATGAGAAGTTCTCGGGGAAGGGGCATCGGACCCATGTCTGCAAGGACTGCGTTCAGATGCCAAAGCCTGACAGGGATGCCATCGAGCAGGAAGAGGAGATCTTCAATTACCTGAAGCAGTCGCGCATC
The DNA here is from genome assembly GCA_963824085.1 of uncultured Gammaproteobacteria bacterium. Classification (GTDB taxonomy): domain Bacteria; phylum Pseudomonadota; class Gammaproteobacteria; order Chromatiales; family Chromatiaceae; genus JARRNE01. The sequence continues at coordinate 21,534 of CAWGNT010000020.1, read as the reverse complement.
TCCGAGAAGAACCTTGCGCGCCTGCGGACACTGGCCGCAACGGACGATGCCCGAATCGCCGAGCTGGCCGCAATCACCCTTGCGGTGGCGCAGATCAAACCGTTCAAGAGGAGACGGCTCCAAGTCCTGGCTCGGGAGAGAAGCGATTTGCTCGCTGCGCTCGAAAGGACCGGGTTGATCGCGGCACACCAGGGATAGCGCGCTTCGGCGCGCCGAGCACACCCGCCCAGGCCATTGTTGCGGTGCCTCGCGAGCGGTTCGGTCATAACACCGTTGAGCGACCGATGACCGCGAGAAGAGAGGCACCGTGACCTACTCGCCCCGGCCATTCATCGTTGGACCAGACGACACCTTGTACCGGTTGGCTAGCGCGAAGTTCTCTCGGATGGTCGACGATCCGGAAAGCCATCGCGTGCAGCGCGTGCGCATGGTCGAGGCCGTTGTCGACGTGCGTGAGCCCACGCCCTGCGCGGTCGTTCGGCTGGTCTACGAATTGCCGGCGTTCGATGCCCAGCGCCGGCTGGATCGTGACGCATTCATGCGTCGGAACGTCGCGCTGGCGGGCATTGTTGTGGACGGTGCTATGGGTGGATCGGTGAGGAAGGGCACACCGGTGGTCGACGCGTCTAGCCGCTTCGTCGCACAAGGCGGCCGTTGGCAGCCACCGCCGTCGCTCGAGCAGCGCATCCTGTACGCGGCGCTGGGCGAGCTGAAATGCAACCGGCTCTAGCCTCGTTGGCTTAAACCCCGAGCTGCAGCGTTGGTCGAGCGGGGTTTTGAATTGGTCCCTTCGCATTTCGACACACCTCGGTTCGGAGAGCCGGCCCGTAACGGCCAACGGACCTTCGGCAAGCCGCCCGAGGAACCCGACCGCAACAGAGGCTTTCGCTCTCATCGGTGGGTATCCGTGGAGTGTCCATTAACCAGGAACAGGAAATCCCCCGGCAGAGCCGGGGGATTTCCTGTTCCTGGTTAAATGGGTATATACCCGGTGTCATTCGCGGCAATCAGCAGGGACATATTTCTCCGCCAGATCGCCGTGCACGGTGCAATCCCAGTGAATAGCGTCGTTGTTATCAGCACTTGGTTCGAGAACTATGCTCCCGTTCTTTAGCGCTGGAAGAACCGTGAAGCCAATGCTGATCGCCCCGTCCTTCTCGAGGCGATAGTAGCCGCCAGCCGGATAGGGTGTTTCTACTGCAACGCCAAGGGACACGGCATTGGGTGGGAATGAGCCCTCCAGTGTGTAATAGTCATCGACCAACGAGCGAAGGTCGCCTGTTTCCTGAAGGGCGTAGCTGACCCTGGCTCGAACATTCATCTCTTCATGTACGACTCCCGTCCAGAAAAGCGACAAGGCAGGTAGGAATATAAGAAGAACATTGCCGAAAATGCTCAATACAGGCGGTCTAGCCGCGCCTTTGCGGACGACGTGTCGTATGCACTCGTGCGCATCAGGACGTTGCAACCCGTCCTTTTGGGCCACAATCGAGCCCGCCACGATGTCCTGCACCCCATGGCGCCTCGGTGTGAATGCTGGGAGAAGAACGACCAGTATGCTCCCAATGGCGATGGGATATAACGTTGGGTCCGTTGCGCAACTAACAATGGTCAGCGCACCGACAGCCAGACCTCCCAATATGCTGCTCCGGAGTGCGGCGCGCCATGGCTTGAGGGTATTGCCCTCGTAGTCCACAACTCTCAATCCTTGCACCAATTTGCCCAGAGTGGCGCGAGCTCGGCTCGCGGTAAGCAAGGTGAAATAGATAAGTATCAGACCGAGCGTAATCCAACGGGGGTCCAATGGGACGGTCGCCTGCAACGAAGGGGTGATGATCGGGAGGGCAAACGCAAGGACGATCAGGTCAAGCGAGAACCTGATTAGAAAGGAGCTTCAGCTGGCATCAGGGAGCGCCATCAAATCAGCATGGATCGCTATATCTGGCGCCGGTAAACGGCGAAGCGAACACTTTCCGCAGCCGTGGCTGCCGGCCGCTCTACCGAAAAGGTGGGTTGGCTGAAACATCTTGCTAATCAGGAGCGAGAAAGCAATGAATCTGTCCTTGAACGATGCGAGAATCGCATCAGCCGTCTGCTTTTCTTGGTTCTCCATGGTTGGCTCTGGTATACCGAAGTCTTCGTTCCAGCATAGGGAACCTAACCGCCACACTACGGCGTAGAACGAATCCCTTGCGGCTTTTCCGCTCGCCGAGGATATCTTGCCCGCGTACAGTAGCCGCTTCCGCGAGACGCACCAAAGACAACTGCCGCCTCACCTTTGCTACTAGAGCGGTACTACTGACAGCCTCGGTCAACCACAGCTCGTCGAAAGCTTGGACTTCGTCACAAAACCACGCAGAAATTAAGGGTACATGGCCCGCCATTAAATGAGTCTGAAGACCCGTGTCGCCGAGCGAGGCGTCACCTTAGATTCTCCTGGGCCAGCAGCGGCGTTACGGTAGCGCGAGCGCCGATCCACGCCGGAGCCTTCTGGTTTTGGTCGAGCTCCTGCCCCTCTCGGCCTTCCGACTCGGCCGCATCCCCTGAACGGACGCAATCGGCCACGAGCAGCCTCTGCCGCGGACCTGGCGAGCGCCTGCAATGCAACGGAAAGCCGCCGCTCCGGGGACCGACAACTGTTTGGCTGACCCCGTAACCCCCTTTGCGTGGGGCGGTCAATTGGGCGTACCAACGAGGACAGCGAGCGGCGCGTCTACCCGCTCAACCATCGCGGGGAAATCGCCGTCTTCGTTGGGAGCGTTCCGACTGCCGAACGATCTTCACGTCCGCCCCGATCCTGCCCCGGTCCACAGTCAGGGTCTAATAACCCCTTGGTTGGGGGTTCAAATCCCTCACGGCCCACCGGAAAAGCTGTTCCAGTCATGCGCTTGCCGCGGAGACCGGGATTATTGACGCCCGCCGGTCCCTTGCTCGGCCACGCTCGACACATGCTCGGTGTGGTTCACCGCGAGCGTCGCGTGCAGGTTGCGGTCTTCTCCTCATTCGCCCGCCAACCACCGCATCAGGTAAGCCAACTGCAGAGCTCGACTATTTCGACCAAACTGACGTGCATTTTTGGACAGTTTGACCCCTGAACATCAGTCCATGGACTCCGAGGCCCAAGGCAAGCTGCTCGCCGGTGCGTAAGCGGGTCGTCAGTTGGATCAAGATGCCGCACCCTTTGGTGGTGTGACAGGTCGCTTTCGCCGCGAGTGCAGACGCTGCCCTCTGACAAGCACCGTGGCGGAATGAGGTTACGCTTGCGCCCCCGGATAGTCCGTCGGAGAGGGCCAGAGGCCATGAAACAAAGTGGGGCGCGAACAGTACAATTGCTTGAGAATCGGCCTCATTGAGGCCGACCCGTCCACTCCCCGAGTGCCATCAGCCACAGGCGGGCCATGCGGTCGCAATAGGAGGAGTTTCTCGATGAAATCGACGAATCCGATCGCCGCCCTCTTCGGGCGCTCTCCCTTCAAGGCCATGCAGAAGCACATGGCCATCGTCGCCGAATGTGTCGGGGAGGTCCCGCCCCTGTTCGAGGCCCTGATCGCCGGCGATCAGGAGAGCGTAGTGCGTGCCAAGGAGCGCATCTTCGAGCGCGAGCAGGCGGCAGACGCAGTCAAGAATCAGGTCCGCATCCACCTCCCCAGGAGCATCTTCCTCCCCGTCGACCGCCGGGACCTCTTGGAGGTGCTGGATCGGCAGGACGCAATCGCCGACATCGCCCAGGACATTGCCGGCATGTTAGTGACCCGTCGCATGACGGTCCCGGAGAACATGCAGGCGGACCTGCGGGCATTGGTTCAGCGCTCTGTTGATGCATGCAGCCAGGCTGTGACCGTCATTAACGAGCTCGATGAGCTGGTGGAGACCGGATTTCGCGGGCCCGAGGCGACGCGGGTGGAGACCATGGTGGAGACGCTCACCCGAACCGAGGACGAGACTGACAGACTTGGTATCGCCCTGGTCAGCGCTCTGTTCGCCCGGGAAGACAGTATGAGCCCGATCTCCGTGATGCTGTGGTACCGCTTGATCCAGTGCATCGGCGACCTCGCGGATTCGGCCAAGACGGTCGGAGACCGTCTATTGCCGCTGATTGCGCGTTGATTGGAGGCTAAAAGCCGGAATGTCGGTGCGGCGCGACTCCTCGAGCGCGCGCCCGGGTTTGCGTCGCAAATGCATTTTTGATCCGCCGGGGGGGCTATGGAAATCATCGCGCAATGGGGAACCGTTTTCCTCGCTCTCGCCTTGGTCTTCGGTCTCTACATGACATGGGGCATCGGGGCCAACGATGTCGCCAACGCCATGGGGACGTCGGTCGGCTCCGGGGCCGTCACGGTCACGCAAGCCATTGTGATCGCCGCCATCTTCGAGTTCGCCGGGGCGTTCCTCGCGGGTGGGACCGTCACCGCCACCATCCGCAACGGGATCATCGATGCAACTGCCATGGCCGGGCATCCGGAGCAGCTGGTCTACGGCATGTTGGCATCACTGGTCGCCGCGGGAATCTGGCTGATGGTCGCCTCCGCCAGGGGCTGGCCGGTCTCCACCACCCACTCCATTGTCGGGGCCATCGTCGGCTTTGCCGTGACAGGCATCGGCGTTGATGCGGTCAAGTGGGGCAAGATCGGAGAGATCGCGGCCAGCTGGTTGGTTTCTCCCCTGCTGGGCGGGTTCTTGGCCATGCTGCTCATGTGGAGTATTCGCGCCTCGATCCTGAACGCCGAGAACCCCTTCCAGATGGCCAAGCGTTGGGGACCGGTGTATGTGTTCTTGGTGGGCTGGATCGTAAGCCTGGTGACCCTGTTCAACGGGCTTAAGCACCTTGATTTTCACCTCACCACCAGTCAGAGCCTCGTCGCCTCGACCATCATCGGCGTCGCCGTGGCCGGGGTAGGTAAGCATTTGATCGATCGGGTGCGAGTCGACGAGGCAGCGGATCGTACCTTCCATTATGCCAGCGTGGAGAAGGTCTTTACCCCCATGATGATCTTCACCGCCTGTGCCATGGCCTTCGCCCACGGCTCCAACGACGTGGCCAACGGCATCGGGCCCATGGCCGCGGTGGTCTCCATCATCAGACACGGCGGCGAGGTGGCTCAGAAGGCCGACCTACCGTTGTGGATCCTGGTGCTTGGCGGGGTTGGCATCGTGGTGGGTCTGGCGACCATGGGCTACCGAGTGATGCAGACCATCGGCACCCGTATTACTGAGCTGACCCCCTCCCGAGGCTTCTGCGCCACCCTGGCGGCGGCCTCCACGGTGGTGCTGGCCTCCAAGACGGGGCTGCCGGTATCCACGACTCACATCGCCGTCGGTGCAGTGATGGGGGTTGGGCTCGCCCGCGGGATCGGTGCGCTAGACCTGCGTGTCATTGGCAACATCGTGGCGTCATGGCTTGTGACCCTGCCGGCGGGGGCCTTGCTGGCGGCCCTGTTCTTCTTCGTATTCCGGCTGATCTTCGGCTGAGGACGCGGCCGCCGCGGCCCGGGGGCTGGTCTGAGCTGCGCCCTGAAGCGTCCTTTGCAGCCAATGCCTCGGCTGAAACGGGTATGACACATACGCTCAAGCTCAAGCCGGTCGCGTCCCTGCGGACTATCCGCGGAATACCGGTCGACCAGGACTTGAGGTTTAACCAGATCATCGTCACCGGGCCTCCGGGGTCCGGCAAGTCCACCTTCATTGGGAGTCTGGGGGGCTGGCCGGAGGAGGGCTACATCGATCTGTCGCTCAAGGGCTGGTGGCAGGCCCGCGCACTCTCTCTGCGCCCGCGGGAGGTGCACCTGGGGCTGCCCTTCGTGGGCCGGGCCCAGGCGCTCACCCTGTTTCACGAGGACTGGCTAGCCCACTGGCGTGAGCTGGCGCTCGACGAATCCCGCATCCTGGTCCCGCCGACCGCGCGCCACCTTTTCTCGGTGGATTGGCGTTCGCGCTACGTCTTTGACTTCCTAATCCCGACCGTGGGGAGTCTGGTACGCCGCTGCCGGGCGCGCGCCCAGTTCGGTACGCACCCGATCGACCGCTCCGTGGACCCAGAGGTGGTGCGCCGGCAGCTCGATATCTATGCCCGGGTGGCGCTGCACCTGCATCGTCGTGGAATGACCGTGTATGTGCGCACTGCCCCTGCGTCCCCGCCCGCACGTATTGTCGATGCTGTGAGCAATCGTACCCATGGCTGACTCCACCACCGCTCACAAGGGCTTTCTCAAGCGCTTCCGCAGTCTGCTCGAGGACCTAGAGCGCTGCGACGACGTGGACTTGCAGGAGTCGCTGCGCCTGGACAACGCCAAGGTCCGCATTCCGCGTCCGGTGCTGCCGATGCAACTGCGCCTGGGAGACGAGGATGGCTATCGCCTGCACCTCTACCCGGAGCTGGTGGCCCGTCGCAACGGGCGGATGCGCCCGAGCGGGGACTATCTGCTTTTCGATCCAGACAAGTATTTCTTCGCGATCAGCGGGTTTCTGCGTCTGTCCTCCGGGGACTCGCTCACGCTGGGCCGCAAGGACCGCGAACAACGCCTGCTGTTCCAATACCCCGACCTGGTGGATGACCGTCATCTCCGCCTGAAACTCTCGGAGAAGGGGCTTGCCCTGCGCAATAAGTCCGGTCGGCGGGGGGCATGCCTGGCGCCCCTGACCGCCAAGGACCAGATCGAGCGGCTGGTTCACTGGCGCCAGGACAAGCTGGCACGCCTCGCCGCGATCCTCGGAGGAGGCATCAAAGACTTGTCAAGCGGGGACGCACTCGATCTCATCGAACGGGTAATCGCGCTCATGGGTCGGGAGCCCTGCCGGGTCCAGGACAGCCGCGGCGCTCCCGGCGGGCTTCTCGCCCTACCCGATGGGCCTGCACCGATCTTCGTTGGCGACCTTCACGCCAACATCGACAGCCTGCTCGTGATTCTCACGCAAAACGCCTTCCTGGAGGCCCTTGAGGACGGCAGCGCCCTGCTGGTCCTGCTGGGAGATGCGGTCCATCCGGACGAGCCCGGCAAAGAGGACCAAATGGATTCCTCGATATTGATGATGGACCTGATCTTCCGGCTCAAGCTTCGCTTCCCCGAGCGGTTCTTCTATCTGCGGGGCAATCACGACAGCTTTGCGGAGGAGGTCAGCAAGGGGGGGGTCCCCCAAGGGCTCCTGTGGGAGCAGGCACTGCACGATCGGCGCGGGCCCAACTACAAGAAGGCGATGGCCGAGCTCTACCGACGCCTGCCGTATGTCGCCCTCTCTAACCATTACGCCGCCTGCCACGCGGGTCCTCCGACGTGCAAGGTATCGCGGGAGGCGCTGATCGACATCGATGAACACCCCAAGCTGCGGCACCAGCTGACTCACGGACGCCTACGCGGACCACAGGCGCCGAGCGGTTACAGCCGCGGCGATGTGACGCGTTTTCGTCGGCGTCTCGGGCTGGATGCAGATGCTCCGGTCCTGGTGGGGCATACGCCCCTGTCGGTGGACGGGTCGCTGTGGCTCGATGCGGGAGGGATCAAGAATCATCACATCCTGTTCGGCGCCAATCCCAGGTGGGTCGGACTGGTGACCCGCGTGGGCAACCGCCTGCTGCCGCTGCGCTATCCCACCGAGCCCCTGACCGCGGTGCTCAATCAGTTCGTGCGGACCGGCCGGGGAATCAGGCTGTAACCGGGCCGACCCCACCCTGTCACAATACGGTCATCCTCGTGTCATACTCGTCTCGGAATGCCCCAGTGTCCGCGCCCCCGTAAGGGTGTAACCCCATGTCGAAAAAGCCCGAGGTCAGGCCCGTCCTGGTGCCGGTGGATTTCTCCTGCCACTCCGAGGCCGCCCTGATCTATGCGGTGGATCTTGCGAGGTGCCTCCACCAGCCGGTGCTCGTGCTGCACGTGGTGCACGACCCGGGCGTCATGCCCGGCTACTACAGCCGGGCATTGAAGAAGAAGCAGCTCCACCGCATCGAGGACGGGGCGGCGGACATGCTCGCCGAGTTTCTGAAGAATGTGTTGGAGCGCCATTCGCACCTGAGTGGTCTGCGGGAGATCCAGTCGATGCTGATCAAGGGGCTTCCGAGCACCCGCATCCTGGAGGTGGCGAAGCAGCAGCGGGCCAGCCTGATCGTGCTCGGCAGCAAGGGGATCACGGGCCTGAAACACCTGATGATTGGCTCCGTGGCGGAGCGGGTGGTGCACATGGCCCGGACTCCGGTGGTCGTAGTCAAATCCGCCCGCTAAGTCACCAGACCATGATGCCGGTTGCCCCCAAGTCTGGCCGCTGTCATGGGCGTCGAGCCTTGGTGCTCGGGCTGCTCTGGGCCGGGGGCGCAGTCCTCGCCGCGACTGGGGAGGGGGCCGGCGTCGGTCCGGGTAGCGGACCACTGGACTGGTGGACCATGGGGATGGGCCTGTTCGGCGGCCTGGCCCTATTCCTCTATGGGATGGATCTGATGGCGGATGCCCTCAAGGCAGTCGCCGGCGAGCGTATGAGGGATATTCTGGGCACCCTCACCACCAACCGCTTCATGGGCGCTGTGACCGGTGCCCTGGTCACCGCCATCATCAACTCATCCTCGGTCACTACCGTGCTGCTGGTGGGCTTCATCAGTGCCGGCCTCATGTCCCTGGCCCAATCTATCGGCGTCATCATGGGCGCCAATATCGGCTCCACCGTGACCGCCCAGCTGATCGCCTTCAAGGTCTCCAAGGCGGCGCTGCTATTCATCGGCTGCGGCTTCTCGATGCTCTTAGTCTCGCGCCTCGAGCGGATACGCCAATACGGGGGCACACTGATGGGACTGGGGCTCGTCTTCCTCGGCATGGGGATCATGAGCGAGGCCATGGCCCCGTTACGAACCTACCAGCCCTTTCTGGACCTTATGGCTCATCTGCAGGCTCCCCCGATCGGTATCCTGGTGGGAACCCTATTCACCGCCCTGATCCAATCCTCTGCCGCCACCATGGGTGTCGTGATCGTGCTTGCCAGTCAGGGACTGGTGAACCTGCCGACCGGTATCGCCCTGGCCTTCGGCGCCAATATCGGCACCTGTGCGACGGCCCTCCTGGCGGCCATCGGTAAGCCCCGTGAGGCGGTGCGGGCGGCTTTGGCCCATGTACTCTTCAATGTGGCGGGAGTGGTGATCTTCGTCGGGCTCATCGACCAGCTCGGCCTACTCGCGCAATGGATCTCTCCGTCCCATCCGGAACTCTCCGGCAGTGCTCGCCAAGCCGCCGAGGTGCCACGCCAGATCGCTAATGCCCACACCCTGTTCAACCTGGTCAACACGCTGATCTTCATCGGGTTTACCGGTCAGTTTGCGCGGCTGGTGGAGTGGCTGGTGCCAGACCGTCCCTTGGGTGAGGAGGCCCTCGTGGTGCGCGCCAAGTATCTGAACGAGGAGTTGCTCGCGACACCCTCGCTGGCCCTGGATCGGGCGCGGCTCGAGGTCCTGCACATGGGCGAGCGGGTACAAAGCATGATGTCCCGCATACTCCCGGCCATCCTCACGGGCAACAAGGAGACGCTTCAGGACATCGAGCGCATGGACGATGATGTGGACATCCTCCAGGGCTACATCCTCACCTATCTCGGCAAGATCAGCCGCCTGTCCCTGACCGAGCACCAGACCCAGCAGCTGATGCGCCTGATGGAGGCGGTGAATGACCTGGAGAACATCGGCGACGTGATCGAGACGAACCTGGTGGTGCTCGGCCGCGAGCGCATCGACCAGGGGGTCTCCATCAGCCAGCCCACCCGGGAGGTCCTCACCGGATTGCACAACGCCGTGACCAAAGCTGTGTGGTCCGCGATCCAGGCCGTGTCCCAGAAAGACGAGCTGGCCGCCCGTACTGTCACCTCCATGAAACAGGAAATCTCCCGCATCGCCGACTCGGCGGCCGCCCACGAGGCAATGCGCTTGGTGGCGGCAGAGCCCAAGCGCATTCCCGCTTACACCATCGAAGTTGACATCATCGAGAAGCTCAAGCGCATTTACTACTTCGCCAAGCGTATGGCGAAGACCGTGGAGACCGCGAAGCCGGCGGAAACGGCGTAGAAAAACACTGGTCGGCCCGGCGCATTGATCGTCGGCGCCCTGTTCGACGGCAGCGAAGCGGGCCTTCCGTCGTACCGTAACGTACAAGATGCCAGATGCTAACCTCGCCAAACCGGGCGCTCGCGCCACATGCACTTCTGTCCGCTCTGAGCCGAGCTCGGAAGTCGCGAGCCGTAAAACGGCACGGATGTTGTCACATCTTCTCACAAGGGACGGCCGGGATGGTCGGGAGGACCGAATTCGGCTAGGCTCGGACGTAACGACTCCGCAAGCGCCACAAAAAATATGCCGTGGCCAGCGCACGCTCCTCCCGGTTGCGCTGGAAGCGCAGATCCTCCCCGGCAGCTTAGAGCACACCCTGAACCACCTCATCGACCACCAAGGCGACCGAGCCCATGAAGCGCAAGATCGATAGCCCGCTGGAGCGCCATATTTTCAGCCACCGTTTCGGCACCGTCGAGCCGGTGTTCGGCAACATCATATCGATGCTCGGCACGGAGCGGTTTAGACTCAGCTGATATGTCTGCTCACACCGATTCGGATTCGCAGAATCCACCTGAGAACACCAATGCCCTGCCTTTCGTTGCGCCTTGTCGCGATTTGGACATCGAAGCGCCGAGGCGCTGGGTAAGACTGGGAATTGCGGACCTGAAAAGCGCGCCCGGGAAAAGTCTGGCCTATGGCGTGACGACGATGATTCTGTGCTACGTCGCTGCGTATGCCGGATTTGTAATCAGCGGTCCGCTAGTACTGTTGACGATTCTCTCGGGTTTAACCTTGATCGGACCGGTCATGGCCATTGGGCTCTATTCCATTAGTTGCCAACTGCAAAATGGATTGGTTCCCAGGCTCAGCTATTGCTTACGCGATGGCACTCGAGGTCTTGGAAACTTGGGCCTGTTTTCAAGCGTTCTCATAGTCCTGTTCCTGCTTTGGATTCACGTCGGCCACCTGTTGCATCTCTTCTTTCCAGCTGGCGGGCTCATGAGCACCAAGATGGATCTGGTGTTTTTCTTTGGTATCGGATCCGCGGTGGGGGGTGTATTTGCCGTGATCACCTTTTGTGTTAGCGCTTTTTCCCTGCCGATGATCATGGACCGCAAGACCGATCTGGCCACTGCCATCGTCACCAGTATCAACGCCGTATTGCGCAACCGCAAGGTCATGTTGTTGTGGGCGATGACGATTTTCGGTGGGATGTTGTTGTCTGTGGTAACCGGATTGCTGGGGTTGGCCGTGATATTCCCCGTAATTGGTCACGCGACCTGGCATGCCTACCGGGAAACGGTGGACGCGAGCGACTGGCCGCAACGGACTTGAATCACGGGAGCTTGGAGGTCCTAAAACTTTCGCTGCGCGATGGCGTGCTGGCGCGTCCTCAAATGCTTGCCGTATGCCTGTGCCGACCGGGATGAGTTCGGGTAGACAAGCGCCACCTCGCACAAGGCCATCGCCTGCAACCGCGGGCTGTGGGAAGACCTCAACAACGGCTACGTCACCAAGAGGCCGAAGAAGAAACGTACCTCCGCCCAGGTCACCGTGGAGTCCGGCCCCGACGACGAGGGGCGGGTGCGCCTGCTCATCGAGCCGCAGCACGCCGGCCCCGCTCCCCGCATCCACTATGCGGAAAATGGCCCGGTGACCGATTCGAGCGCCCAGCTCCAGGACCAGACCCTGACCACCGGTGCCTTGCGCGTCAGCTTCAAGGTCGCCGACCCCTCCGGCCAGTACGAGACCGGCGATCCCGTCGTCTGGACCAAAAAGCTGGTGCTGCGCAATCGCCTGAGCGAGAACGCAGGGCAGCGCACCGTCGAGCTGTTCGTCGCCCCGCGCGGCACCATCCGTTACACCCTCGACGGCAGGGAGCCCCGGGACGGCAGCGAGTACCAGGGGCCGATTTCCATCGACAGCGGCGAGGTCCTGATCCGGGCCTTTGCAGAGGCCGACGGGCTCGAGACCAAGGCGGAGCTCCGCTTCCCCGCCCTCGGCGACAAGGAGATCCCCATCGACCTGGCGCAGCCCGGGCGCATCGTCTCGCGCACCGGGCGCAAGCTCGACTCCCGCGCCAAGACCTTCGAGGGGCTCAAGCGGGCCGCCGAGCGCTCCGTCACCTTCGAGGGCATCAGTCTCACGGTGGGGCAGGGTAGCCAGATGATCGCCGTCAACGTGGGCGAGATCCCCGTCGAGGGACCCTTCATCGAGGCACTGCTGACCAAGGTTCTGGAGAAGTTCGCGCCCGATACCCCGGTCACCATGACCTTCCGCAAGGTCCATTTCCAGTCCGGCCATGACCTCGAGGACTTCGCCGGCAAGCTGGGCATCGAGCTCAAAGCGGGCGACATCGAGCAATGAAACGGCAGAACCGAGTTCACCTGGAGGCACCATGACCACCCAATTCGACCGCATCACCATCGCCCCCGAGCTGATGAACGGCCAGCCCTGCATCCGCGGCATGCGTCTCACCATGCGTCGAGTCGTCGAGGCCGTCGCCCTATACCCAGACCGCGCCAGGCTCATGCAGGAATACCGGGAGCTGGAAGACGACGACATTCGCCAGGCACTGGAGTTTGCCGCCAGCAACCTTGACGACCAGATCCTGAGCCTGGGCGCCGCATGCTCCGGTTGCTGCTGGGAACCGTGGTAGCTCGCAGCGGCGAGCGCCCTAACTGACCGACCTGACTGTGAAGCAACAGACTTCCAACGAGCCCCGAGGAACGGTCGACTTCGGTGCGCCCGCGGACTACGGTGCCCATCTGTTCCGGGTCGAGATCCCCGCCGCGCGCAGCCAGCAGGCCCTGATCGTCGAGGACTACGGCTACCGCGGTGAGCAGGGCGGGGTGCCGCGCGCCGAGGAGCGCGCCCTGCTTTCCCGGCCGGTCTGGGCGGCGATTGCCGACGTGGCCAGGCGCGAGTTCAACAACCGACTCAAGGCCGCCAAGGTCCTGACGGGGCGTTGGCATACCGGAAGCAATCTGGTGGATCGCCTGCTCGGGCGGGAGCTGTGCGTCCTCGCCTGGGCCGCCGAGACGGCCACCGCGGAGCAGCTCCCCGTGATCGGCAGCAAGTGGGCCGCGCTGCGGCCTGAGGAGCGTTGGTGGGTATTCGCCATGACCGTGGCCGAGGCCGGACTGCCCGAGGATACCCAGCGCGGCTGGCGCCGCGCCCTCTACCACGCCTTGTCCGACGGGGAACGGCCAGCGGCCGGTCGAAAAAGACCGGCTCGATCTACCGCTCTTCGCCGCGGGCGATTCCCAGGGAAGCTGACAGTTTGTGCAGCAGGTTGCTGCACAATTTACGATGTGTAGCAGGACAGTCGTCAAACCGGCTGAGATAAGACGAGGATTCCAGCGATGGTACAAGCACACCGCATCATTTGCCGGGTGCAGGACAAGAAGTTACGCATCGATCTGCCGGCGGATTTTCCGGATACCGGTGAGGTCGAGGTCATCGTCCTACCGCTGTCTCCGGCGGAGGGCGCCAAGTCCGACACGACCACCCTGGAGTGGCTGCGCGACCTCTGGGCCTGTGCCCCGGACTTTCCCGACCGACCGGCAGACCTGCCGCCAGAGCCGGTCGAGATACCCTGATGGCGCGTTTCCTGCTGGATACCAACACCTCCATTGAGATTATCCGCGGGCGTCGTGAATCGATTGCCGCACGGATTCGCCAGGTCGGCTTCGGCGAGCTTTCCATCTGCTCGGTCGTCTGGGCCGAGCTGTTGGTTGGCGCGCACCTGTCCAACCGCGGCTTCGATAAGGTGCGGGCAAGCCTGGAGCCCTTCCTGCGCCTCCCCCTGTCCCCCTTCGACCAATCCGCAGCGGAGCACTACGCGGAGATCCGCGCCCACCTTCAACCCTTGGGTCAACTGATCGGCGAACGGGACATGCTGATCGCGGCGCCCGGGCCAGGGACGTGACGCTGGTCACCCATAACACGAACGAGCTGGGTCGGGTCCCGGGACTGCGGGTCGAGGACTGGGAGCAGGCGTGACACGAGCCGCCACGGAGATCGTCCCCTTCTCGCTGAAAGATGCTCCTGCGCTGATCGAGCGCATGCTGCTCAATATGATCACCACGAGTCTCTACCTGGGTCTGCCGCTGTTATGGAGTGGGATGATGGCTTGGGTGGGGGTGAAGGTTGGGCAGTCGATAGATCTCGCCGCAAGTCCCATGCGAAATCCCGCCGCAGACGCGGGACGCCAAGGCGGCGCGATTGGGAAGACGGCAGTGTCGAAAGGTCTTCGCCGTTAGTCCCGATCGTAGAGTCCGCCCGGGTCGGTCCCGTCGTCCAGCTTCCCGGTTCGATAATTCAGGATGCCTCCGCGGATCGAGCTGCTAATCTCGTCGTCCGGCGGCGAGGTGTGCGCGCTCGCGACGAAAAGGCCCGCCGATTTCCCGAGCATACGGAAAAGGACCCGTGCCCCAAGGAACAGGGCGCGGACGATGGTCCCTGTGCGAGAACGCCGCCGAAACGTTAGGATCGCTATGCCCGACCTGTTCACATTCCGCAACTTACCCCTTTGATCCAACCGGCGGCTCTATACCTCGTGCTCGGCCTCGCGGTGGCCGGTGCTCGCAGACTCAGGTGGCGCACGGCGCAACCCACAACGTCGGCGAGCAGAGACCGGCGTCGTCCGCGAAGAAACGTGCACCCGGTCCGTTTGTGCCCTCGGACCGACGCGCTTCAGTCGGGAAACCCGCCAGATCCCGCCCTGAACCAGAGGGCCGGACCGCACTCCGTAAGACTTCAACATCGGGTATTGGCACTATACGACGGACCTCAGCATATCATCTGCCGATCCCGAGAGTTCCGTAGCGCGAGCACAACAGACACACTAGACTGGCGGTCGACCTCAGACGGCGTAGAGACGTTCTTTGACAAGCCATTCAACAGTCGCTGTTCGGGCCCTGACCTCTGAGAACTATAGACACTCTGGCATTGAGTAAGGATGAGTCTGAGCTCCGAGCGCTGGATCGAGGTAACCCCCTCCCAGTTCCCCTGGGAGCGGGAGGCGCTGGCCTTTGTTCGCGAGCGTCTCCCGGACCACGATCCCTACCGCGTCTGGGCGAATTTCGAGTTTATTGGGACTGACGGTTCCTTCAACGAGGTCGACGCCCTCGTCCTCACGCCCAAGGGCTTCTACCTAGTAGAGATCAAGAGCCGCCCCGGTCACGTGGACGGCGACGCCAGTACCTGGACTTGGACCCAGGACGGGCGCCGATTCACCGACGACAACCCCCTCATTCTGGCCAATCGCAAGGCCAAGAAGCTGGTGACCCTGTTGCGCCAGGCGCGGGCCATGAAGCAGGCCCGCCTCCCGTTTCTGGAGCCCCGCGTGTTCCTGTCGGACGAGAGCAACCGCGTCCGCCTGCCGGAGCACGTCGCCGCCGCGGTACACACCCGGGACCTGGCCGAGACCGCGGGGCGGGGCAGCACGCGCGGCATTGTCGCCGCCCTGACCCGCTGGGACGCCGCCAACCCGCCACGCGTGCGCATCGACCGCCCCATGGCCAAGGCGCTGACCCGGGCCATGGAGGAGGCCGGCATCCGCCAGTCCCAGCGAGCCCGCAAGGTCGGCGATTATCGGCTGGATCAGCTCCTGTTCGAGGGTCCAACTTACCAGGACTGGGCCGCCACCCACGTCGCCCTCGACAAGGAACGGGCGCGGGTGCGTATCTACGTCGTCGAACCGGGCGCCAGCGCGGATGCCCGCGCCGCCATCGTCAAGGCGGCGCGGCGCGAGTATTCTATCCTCAACGGCATCAGCCACCCCGGTATCCTGCGCGCCAAGGGCTACACCGAGCACGAGCGAGGACCGGCGCTCATCTACGAGCATCTCCCCAGCTCCCAGCGCTTCGACCACTTTCTCGCAGAACGGGGCGACCGCCTCTCGGTGGACGCCCGCCTGGACCTCCTGCGTCAGATCGCTGAGGCGGTGCGCTACGCCCACGGAAAGCGCCTCTACCATCGGGCTTTGAGCCCCCAGAACATCCTGGTCCTGGACCCCGACGCCGACTCCCTGCGCCTGCAGATCTTCAACTGGGAGACCGCCGCCCGCGAAAGCACCGGCACCCGGATGACCTCGCTGGGTCTGTCGGCCACCAGCCATCTCGCCAACCACATCGAGGAGGCGAGCGCCGTCTACATGGCGCCCGAGACCCTCGCCGGGCGCGGCGAGGCCGGGGAGCAGGCGGATGTCTTCTCTTTGGGCGCCCTGGCCTACCACCTGTTCTCCGGCAAGCCTCCAGCCCAGAGCTTTTTCGAGCTCAGCGAGAGGCTAAGAGATGGGCGGGGGCTCCAGATCTCCTCGGTGCTCGATGGCGCGGCCGAGTCCCTCCAGTACCTGATCCAGGCCAGCACTCACCCCGAGGTCAGCGCCCGGTTCGACACCGTCGAGGAGTTCCTGGAAGCCCTCGATGCCTTCGAGGACGAGATCACCACGCCCGAGCCCAAGGAAGGCCTGGTCGCCGATCCCACCCAAGCCAAGGCGGGTGACGTCCTCACCGATGGCCTGGTCGTCAAGCGGCCCATTGGCAAGGGCGCATCGTCCATTGTCTTGCTGGTGGACAACCAGGGGAAAGAGCAGGTGCTCAAGGTCGCCCTGGAGCCCCCGGACAACGCCAGGCTAAAGGCCGAGGCCGAGGTCCTGCGCCGGCTGCGTCGCCACCAGTTCATCGTCCAACTCCACGACGAGCGAGACTACCAGGGCCGTGTCGGCATCCTCATGGACAAGGCGGGGGACAAGACCCTGGCCCAGCGCTTGCGCGAGGAGGGACGGCTGCACCTGGAGCTGCTGGAGCGCTTCGGCGAGGACCTCCTGCAAGCCGTGAACTGGCTCGAACAGGAGGGAGTGCCTCACCGGGACATCAAACCGGAGAACCTCGGCGTCGCGCTCATGGGCAAGGGCGAGCAGCTTCACCTGGTGCTTTTCGACTTCTCCCTGGCCGATACGCCGGCGGAGAACGTCCGTGCCGGAACCGTACCCTACCTGGACCCCTTCCTGGCGCTGCGCAAGCCGCCGCGCTGGGACACCTACGCCGAGCGCTTCGCCGCGGCCGTCACCCTCTACCAGATGGCGACCGGCGGCCTGCCCACCTGGGGCGATGGGCAGAGCGACCCCGCCGTGATCGAGGCCGAGGCCACCCTCGATACCACCGCCTTCGACACGACGCTTCGTGAACCCATGGCGGTCTTCTTCACCAAGGCCTTGCAGCGTGACTACCGCGCCCGCTTCGACAATGCCCAGGAGATGCTGACGGCATGGCGCGGCGTCTTTGCTGGCGCCGCCCGGGCGGAAGTGGGCACGGACCACGGTGACGAGCTGGCCCCCCTCACCACGATCGAGGCGGCGAGCCTGGACACCCTCCTGGCCGAGTTGGGCCTGTCGCCGCGCGCCCTCAATGCCGTGGAGCGCGCGAGTCTGCGCAGCGTCCGCGACCTCATTCACTTCCCCCTGGCCCAGATCCGGCGCCTGCGCGGCGTGGGCAGCAAGACCCGCCGTGAGCTGGCCGAGTGCATGGAACGGCTGGCAGCTCGCTTCCCAGAGGCCGCCGCGGAACCCAAGATCCTGCCCAGATTCGGGCCAAGCCCCGGCCCCGGATTCACCTCACAGGTCGAGGTACCAGCGGGGCCAGATGAGGTCCCGAGTATCGACGTACTCGTCGGGCTGCTCATCCCCAGTGGGCGGTCCGCACAGGCCCAGACTGGTGCACAGGCCGTCGAACGACTCCTCGCCCTGGCGGACGATGTCCCCGCCGGCTGGCCGAGTCAGAGCGAGGTCGCCCGGCAACTCTCCGTCAATCCGGCCGTTGTGAGCCACGCGATTTCCAGCGCTCGCCAGCGCTGGCTCAAGGCCCCCCCCATGACCGCGCTGCGGGAGGACATCGCCACCCTGCTGGATACACAAGGCGGGGTGATGACCACCGCCGAGTTGGCGGAGGCCCTGCTGGCAAGCCGCGGCTCCCTGCAGGGCGAGCCGGTCCGCACCCGCCAGGCCCTGGCGGTCGTGCGCGCGGCGGTGGAGACGGAGCGCGACCGCGCCGCTCCCCGCTGGATCCTGCGCCGCGCGGGGCACGGCGGCCTCATCCTGCTGGCCCGGGATGAGACCGCCGACGACGGTACGCCGTCCATCGACGGTGAGCGCCTGGCCGATTACGCGGAGACCCTCGGCAAGCGAGCGGATGCCCTCGCCCAAGAGGATCAGCTGCGCCCGCCTGGACGCGCGCTGGAGGCGCTGCAGGCCGTTGAGCCGCCGCCCGGTGTGACGCGCCCGGCCGCTAACCGCCTGCTGCAACTTGCGGCCGCGGCCTCGGAGCATGCCGCGCTGTCCAGTCGGCTGGAGATCTACCCCCGTGGGATGCCCGCCGCCCGCGCCCTCAAGCTTGCCGTGGGCGCCCTGGGCGGTGCCAAAGACCTGTCGGCGGAGCAGGTCCGCGAGCGCGTCGCCGGGCGCTACCCACAGGCCCAGCCCCTGCCGGATAGGCCCGACCTGGACGCTTTGCTCGAAGAGGCCGGCAGCGAGCTCAAATGGCGGCCGGATGCCAGAGGCGGGAAGGGCGCCTACGTCTCACCGCTGCGGGACTTCACCACCGTGCTCTCGGCCACGGTCCTCACCCGCAAGACCTCCATCGCCCGGCGCTTCGAGGAGGTCCCGGCCGACCGGGTGGAGGTTGCCCAGTTCGAGCAGCGCCTTCGATACTCCTGCGACCAACAGCATTTCCTGGCCCTGCTGGTCTCTCCGAGCCGCGCGGCCCTCGCAGAACGTGTCCTCGCCGCCGAGTTCCCGCTTGAGGTCCTGAGCCTGGACAGGCTGCTCATCCGTCACATGAAGGCCTTCGGGCAAGAGAAGCGCATCGACTGGCGCATCGTCCTGCGGGCCGATGCGGTGCAGGCGGCCGAGCGCGGCGCCAGCCGTGACTGGGCCAACCTGCAGCGGCTGGTGGGGTCGGTCATGCCCAGGGTCCAGGCCGAGCTGGCGGCGTCCTCGCGCCATGTGCTCCTGACCAACCCAGGTCTGCTGGCCCGCTATGATCGGCTTGGGTTCCTCAACGACCTACGCGAGGCAGCGGGGCGGCCAGGCGGGCCGCCGGGGCTTTGGGTCCTGATCCCCGCGGACGCCCAGCAGCAGAGGCCCATGCTCGATGGCCAGCCCGTCCCTGTCTTCACCAGCGCCCAGTGGGCACGCATCCCCGACCTCTGGCTCGCGGCGCACCAGCCGGCGCAGGCGTTGGCGTCGTGATCGCCCGGGGAGATGGATCACCACGAAGGCACGAAGAACACCAAGGAATTTTAAAGACTCGGTTCTTCGTGTCCTTCGTGTCCTTCGTGCCTTCGTGGTGAAAATAGGGTCCCGGGGCAGCGTCCCGGTCTTGTGCCTTGAGCACTTGCCCGCTATCGTTCCGACATCGTTTTGACATCAAGGTGTACCATGCCGAACGTCACCCTGCGCGATGTCCCCGCCGAGCTGCATTCCTGGCTCAAGCAAAGGGCCGCGTCCCGCCATCGTTCCGTCAACAAGGAGGTCATCGCCCTGCTCGAAGAGGTCCGAGGAGACGCCGCTTTCCCCGTTCCGCGTGCAACTGCCCAGGACATCATGGAAATTGGCCGTCGGGCCGCCTCGCTGCCTGTTCAAGACCGGCGGAGCGAGGACGAGATACTCGGTTACGGCGACAACGGACTGCCGGACTGATCCGTGGTCATTGATACCTCGGCCCTGGTCTGCATCCTGCTCGGCGAACCCGAGGCGGAGGGGTTCGCGAAGGCGCTCGCCGAGGCCCCCGAGCTTGCGATCAGTGGCCCGACCTGGGTAGAGGCATCCATGGTCATCACTGCACGGCTGGGCAGTGGTGGCCATGCCCTCCTGATCGAGCTTCTGGCGCGCTCGCGAACGGGCACGGTGCCGTGCGACGAGACGCTGGCGCGCGGCGCCTACGATGCCTGGCTCCAATACGGGCGCGGACGGCACGCGGCCAGCCTGAACTTCGGCGACTGCTTTTCCTACGCGCTCGCGAAGCAGCGCGCCGAGCCGCTCTTGTTCAAGGGGGACGACTTCTCCAAGACCGACATCGTCGCCGCGGTTTGATGAATTTTCACCACGAAGGCACGAAGGACACGAAGGAGGGCAAGGGTTTGGAGTTTGAAGGGCTGTCGCGCCAAGTCATTGGGTGTGCGATCGAGGTACACAAGGCACTCGGACCGGGGTTGCTGGAAAGCGCCTACGAGGAGTGCTTGGCGCACGAACTGGGTTTACAAGGGATCACTTATCGCAGGCAGCACCCCGTGCCAATCGAGTACAAGGGTGTGAGGTTGGATTGCGGCTACCGGATCGATGTCCTCGTGGGCGATCAGCTCATCCTGGAGCTCAAGGCTGTCGAGAAGCTTCTCCCGATCCATGAGGCGCAGTTGCTGACCTACATACGCATCGCACGGGTACCGGTGGGGCTGCTCATCAACTTCAACGTCCCACGACTGCGTGAGGGAATCAAACGATTCGTTCTCTAATGAAAGAAAGGAATTGCACCACGAAGGCACGAAGAGCACGAAGGAAATTCAGGAATAGGATCTTCTTGTCCTTCGTGCCTTCGTGGTGAAAATTCGAATTTGAACCATGATCAACGCCACGCAACTGCTCAAGGACCTGCAACGCCTGCTCAAGGAGCTGGAGGACGACCTGCGCGAGCGGGTAGGCGCCGTGGCGAAAGAAAGGAATTGCACCACGAAGGCACGAAGAGCACGAAGGAAATCTACGAAATACATCTTCGTGTCCTTCGTGCCTTCGTGGTGAAAATTCGAATTTGAACCATGATCAACGCCACGCAACTGCTGAAGGACCTCCAACGCCTGCTCAAGGAGCTGGAGGACGACCTGCGCGATCGGGTGGGGGCCGTGGCGGAGATCGACGCGAGCCTGCGGGACCAGTATCGGGCCGCGAAGGAGGCCGGGCGCACCGGCGACGCCTACGAGGTCTGGCGCGAGGCCTTCCTCACCCAGGCCGCGGTCGCCTGGATCCTGGGCTGCGTCTTTGTCCGCTTCCTGGAGGACAACGCCCTCATCGAGACACCGCTGCTGTCCGGCCCCGGCGAGCGGCGCCAGCGCGCCCTGGATCAGCACGAACTGTACTTCCGCCACCCGGACCGTCGCACCCATTCGGACCGCGACTACCTGCTCCACTGCTTCGACCAGGTGCGTGCCCACCCGGCCGCCGCCGAGCTGTTCGACCCCAAGCACAACCCCCTCTGGGCCCTGGGGCCCTCCGGCGACGGGGCCACCCCGCTCCTGCGTTTCTGGCAGCGGGAAGACCCGGACACCGGGGCGCTGGTCCATGATTTCACCGACCCCGACTGGAATACCCGCTTCCTTGGGGACCTTTACCAGGACCTCTCCGAGGCCGCGCGCAAGCGTTACGCCCTGCTCCAGACCCCGGAGTTCGTCGAGGAATTCATCCTCGGCCGCACCCTGACACCCGCCATCGAAGAGTTCGGGTTCCGCGAGGTGCGCCTCATCGA
>CAWGNT010000019.1:0-139173 GCA_963824085.1 uncultured Gammaproteobacteria bacterium | reverse complement strand
GGTACCTCGTCCATGAGGGTGCGCAGCCGCGCGATGAACGGGGCGGGAAAGACCTGCCCCAACGTGTCGGCGGCCTTGCGGGCCTCCTCGGCCAGCACGTCCTGGCCCAGCACCTCGTGGCGCAGGGCGAGCAGCAGATAGGCCGCCAGCACCTGGGCCGGGTGATCGGTGGGCGCGGGGGCCGCCATGCGGCCCTCGGCCAGCATCCGCCGCAGCACCGTGGCGATGCTCATTCGGGTGCCGGGGTAGGGGCGCGCGAGCTCGCGCTCGATGCGCACGTCCTCGATGCGGTTCTGCAGGGTCTCCTGCAGCGGCCCCTCGCGGGCCGCCTGGGTGTAGACCGCAAAGTCGGTGTAGCGGACATGGCCCGCCTCGTGGGCCAGGTAGCCCCAGGCCAGGTCGCGGCTCGCCGGGTCGTCCGGCATGTCCGGGATCTGGATGCGCCGGCCGTCGGTGCAGGCCTCGTGGCCGCCAATGCCGACCTCGACGCCGAGCTTGCGGCCCAGGGCCGCCGCCACGATGGGCAGGGCGTTTCGCAACGTATGCAACATGGTGTGCTCCTCGAAGAAGGG
The DNA here is from genome assembly GCA_963824085.1 of uncultured Gammaproteobacteria bacterium. GTDB lineage: Bacteria > Pseudomonadota > Gammaproteobacteria > Chromatiales > Chromatiaceae > JARRNE01. The sequence goes on along the minus strand of CAWGNT010000019.1, from coordinate 138,601 downwards.
GCGCACCGCTGCCCCGACCGGGACAGGGGCGCCCCGGTTGGGGAAGGAGGACCGCACGGGGCGGTCCTCGGGTTCGCTCAGAAGTAGAAGGACGCCTGCTCCTGTGGCTGCCCGTCGCCGGGCTCCCAGGGGACAGGCGTCCTCGTCGGGCTCCTCGTCGCCGAGGGGCCCGCCGAAGGACCATTCGCATTCCTCGTCGTCCGCCTCTTCATCCGGCGTCTCTGCCGGGTCGGGGATCAGGTCCTTGAGCGCCAGGATGCCGGCGCCGTGATCGCTCATCTTCTGCGGGTCCGACACCAGCAGCATCAGCCCGAAGCCCTCGTTGAAGAGGGCGCCGGTGACCGGTCCCTTGGTCGGCACCCGCACGAGCCAGTCCGTCAGGCTCTCCAGCACCGGCTGCACCCGGTAGTCCACGAAGGCGAGACAGCCGAGCTTCTCGCGGATGCGTCGGAAGGTGGAAAGCGCCCGCTGGGACAGGGCGTCCTTGCCGACGAAGCTCTGATCGAGCTCGCGGGCGATGCGGGCCACCTCCCCGAACAGGGTGTCCCCCAGCCCCTGCACCTGCTCATCCAGGTTGCCGGCGTTGTCCGCCGGCGCGACCCGGTAGAGCTGGTAACCGAAGCCGAGGCGGGACTCCACCAGCGAGGCGGGGTCCACCGCCTTGCGGATCGCCGCCTCCCACTGGGGGTGCAGGCCGATCCAGTCCTCGATGGCCTCGCCGTAACCGGCGACGAAGGTGGCGCGCTCCCGGGCGAATGTCCTCGCCGAGGGCGTCCAGCTCCGCCGCCACCGCCTCGGTGCGCTCCTCCGGGATGGCGTAGCCCCCCAGGAAGCGCATGCCCCCGGTGAGGCAGACGCGCTCCGCCTGCTTCTTCAGGCGATGGAACACCTTGATGGCGTCCGGGTCGCAGACCCGCTTGGAGCCCAGGGACACCAGGTCCTCGGGCGGCACGTCGGCACCGAGGGAGAGGTCCTCGGCGGTGAGCTTCTTGCGTCCGGACCAGATCCGGACATCCAGGTTGACCGCCACCAGGCGGTCGAGCACGGGCATCGTCTGCATGTGTCCTCCTTGCCGCAGGGCGCACGTCTCCGGCCGGCGGCCGGGCACGGGCGCCGCTGCCGGCGTTGATCAGTGAAAGTCTCAGAACCAGTAGTCCTCGCCCCCGGTCTCGACCTGGGAGAGGTCGATGCCCGGAACGGGAGGCGTGCTGGCGGGTCTCGGTGGCGCCGGCGTGGCGGCGCGTGCTTCGTGCGGACCAACCGCCGGTCCGCGCAGGTCGACCGGTCGCCCCGACGGGTCGATCCGGCACCAGCCGACGAAGCGGTAGCCCTTGCGCTGCTTGGCCAGGGCGCGCTGCATGACCTGGCGTCGCTGGTTGAGGGGGTAGGTCGCCTGCTGCACGAGGCGCCCCGCCCGGCCCCAGCGGACCTCCATGCCCGCGCCGGACTCCTCGCGCCACGCCCACTCCTTGGCGGTTCCATCTGCATGGCTGTAGCGGTAGAGCTCGAAGTCGCTCACGGGGAGGTCCCCGTCCACAGGCCGCCGAAGACATCGGCGGCGATGCGGTGGATGGCCTCCCGCTGCTCGGGCTCCGCCCGTGCGGTCAGCGTTGCCTGGCATGACGCACGGCCGCCGTTCCAGGCGTAGCCTGGGACACTTGGTCCGCCGTTACCGGACGAAGGACGACGCCAACAAGGCAAGGGCATGTCCGGAAATCGGGATGTCTGAAGGAAGCATGAGGCAGAACCCGTGTACGTAGCGAACAGCGAACCGGCTAGATGGTGTTGGGAAGGAGGTCGAGCCGACGTGACTAGGCGAGGCCTGATATCCGGAGAACCGACCTGACATGAAGCCGGACGGGATATGGGGAGGTGGTGCGTCTTACCCAGGGAAGCCCTCCTGTCCTGTCGTTGATGTTGCCAGAGACGACAGAAAACCGAATCGACGAGGAGATCCCGAAGCGAGGAGGGGCAGAGGGTGGCAGATTCACGGGGAGTACCGAAGAGGCAGGGCCGATGAAGCGCTGGTAACGGCGTGGAGGAGAAAACCCTGAAGACCAGGCAGAAGGGGAGAAACATGCTGGAGAGAAAAGCCAGTATGCCGCCGTCTGGCGATCCTGGAGGCGTCACCGGGATCGGGGAAGCCGTGGACGAGAGGTGGTCGTGATCGCACAGAGGAGCCGAAATAGAGCTGTGACGGATAAGGACCAGAAAACGAGCTGGGGCAAGCGAATCGCGAAGCGATACCTCGGTGCGAATGCACTCGGGTCAAGCAGCTTGTCCGGTCCTGGCCAAGCGGCCTCCGCCAGTCCGGTAATCCTCGGTGTCAAGGCAGATCACGGAGCAAGCGAGATGTGCAAGACGTGCTGGTGAAGGTCTATGACCCGGACGCCTGCAGAAGGCATGGCAACAGGTTAGTAAGAATGCCGGAGCAGCCGGGATCGACCAGATGTTCCTTCACGACTTCACCGTCGCTTTCTCTCGGGCCTGATGGCTCGGCTACTGATCGAAGAGCGGTATACCTGGCCGGTACGTACCGTTCTGTTGGGAGGGGTAGCCTTCGGGCTACCTCCTACCAGGCCTGGTCCAGGGTGTAGGCGAGCGGCTGGGGCGCCCCCTTGAAGGTCAGCGCGAGGCGTGCCCAGCGCACCAGGGTGCGCGTCGACAGCGTCACGGTCAGCGCCTGGCCGGTGTCCGCCTCGTCCCAGAAAGAGCCGGCGGACCTCGTTGGCGACCGCCACCATCTTCTCGCCGATCGCCTCCGGGAGGCTCGGCACCAGGGTCTTGATCAGCCCCTGCTCGGTCGTCCGCGTCCGGGTAGGCCACCTGCACCACCCGGAAGCGGTCGAGGAAGGCCAGGTTCTGCCGCAGCACACCCTGGTAGAGTCCGCTGGTGTCGCCGGAGCCTGCGCTGTTGCCGGTGGCGATCAGGCGAAACTTGGGGTGCGGGCGGATCACCTCGCCGCCGTTGGCGGCGATCACCAGGGGTGCCCCCTCGACGATGTCGTTGAGGCCCGCGAGCTCCGCGGCGTCCAGGACGTCCATCTCGTTCAGGACCAGCAGGTGGCCGTCCCGGGCCGCCACGGCCAGGGGTCCGTGCACGAAGCGGGTCTCGCCCTCGATCAGCATGAACTGCCCGATCAGATCCGGACAGCTCCATGCGCCCATGGCAGGTCACCTCCTGCACCGGCCAGTTGAGCCGGGCGGCGACCTGCAGCACCAGCGAGGTCTTGCCGGCACCCGTGGGGCCGGTCGAGCAGCAGGCCGTCGCCCGCAGGCTCGGCGAGGAAGGCGAGCACGTCGCGCAGATACTCGCGAAACACATAGGGCCGCTTCACGGGGATCTGCGGATGGGTGGGTCGGCGAAGCCCTCCACGGTCAGCCCCCGCGGGGCCTTCACGCCGAAGGTCTCGGCCACGACGAAACGGTTGGTCCGGGTCATCGGTGTCTCCTGGGGTTGTGCCCGGGGAGACACGCCTACCCCGTCGGGGAGGGTGTCTCCCCCGGGCGGGGTTTCAATCAATGGATGTGATAGCCTTCGCGACGAAATGAGCGATCAAAGCACGCACCAACCCCAACTGAGGCCGGTGGAAGGGGGACGAGACGCCCTCGAGCGGGAGATCGCCACCGCCCTGTTCACCCCCGAGGGGGTGGCGCAAGCAAGAAAGCTCCTGGCACGGCTCAAGCACCGGGCACGGCTCACGGGCGTGCCCGCCACAGATCCGCCCGCGCCACCAGCTCCTCCTCGATGAGGCGAAGCCCGAGGCGCAGGTCCGCCCGCGCGTCCGCTCCGTGGAAGTGCTCCAGCGCCGCCAGGAATTCCCCTCTCCTGGTCTCGATCTCCGGTTCGGTGGCGGTATCCAGCCACTGCAGGAAGCCGCGCACGACAAGCTTGTTCACGTGGTACGTCTCCTCATCGTCTGGGGGGAGGCGCACCTATCCCGGCGGGGAGAGGGTCTCCCCGCGGGGTCGTTGAAGTCCGGCTTGCGCCGGGGTTCATCGGCAGGCTGTTTTTCTCAAAGCGCCCAGCTGGCGCCATGTCGGCTGTCGCACACGGACAGGCCAAACAATCCGAAGGACGGGCGATCCTCCCCAGGGAACCAGAAGACACCCTCGGGAGGACCGTCAGCCCGAAGGCGTGACGGTCGCAAACGGCCCGTAACGGGGTCGAGCATCAGAAGAAGAACGACTCGCTCGCCGCCTGCTGCCAGCAGGCATCCACCGCCTGCCCGTCGAAGGGAACGGTGGCGGTCTCCGCCTCGAGCGCGCGTGATGCGCACCCGCTCGGAGGGCTTGCGCCGGTAGCTCTCGAGCTGCGAAGGATCGAGCTCGGGGAGCACGGCCTTTAGCGCCTTGGCGTAGTCGATGGCCCCGCTCTGCTGGTACCGGGTGACCTTGAGCCCCGCCGCCTCGGCGGTGAGGAACCCGCCCATCATGCCGACGAGGGCGTGCTCCAGGCGCGTCATCTCACCCGTTGTCTCTTTCAGGTGCCCCTCCAGACGCGCCTTGTCGCGCAGCAGGTCGCGGTACGCCCCGGCGAGCACCGCCCAGTGATCAAGCTCCTCGCCCACGGGCACGTAGAGATCCCGCACCGGGTCGAGCAAGGGCGCCTTGCGCTCCGCGATCAGCGCCCAGAAGCGCAGACACGCCGGGACGAGCTCCTGGGTGAGGAAGGTCTCATCGCGCGCCACCGGAAACTCCAGCAGCTTCTCGCCCGGCCGCGTAGAAGACGAGCCAGCCCTGCGCGGCGCCCGCCACGTAGAGCTGGTGCTGGACCTGCGGCCAGTAGAGGCGGTAGGGGCCGGCTTGCTCCCCCCGCGATGCGAGCGCCTCATAGGTTTTGCTGCAGGGTGCCTTGAGCTCCACCGGGGCGCCGTCATCGGCGATGCCGTCGAAGGAGGCGCGCAGCACCGGGTGCTCCTCGGACTGTCCGCACACCGGAAGGAGCAGGGTGTCGTGGCGCGCCTCGAATGCCTTGCGCGCCTTATCCTCCAGCGCGACGCCGCGCTGCACATGCGGATTGGCCGCAAGGTCCGGCTCGCGGGCGATGCCGGTGCGCTCGGCCCACAGGCGCCAGGGCGTCTTGTAGGCGGAGCGCCCGAGGATGATCGCCGCCTCCGAGGCGGTGACCCCCTTCGCGCGCCAGCGCCGCCAGGCATCCGAGCGCTGGGTGATGTCGATGATCTTCATGGGTGGTGACTCCTGGAATCAGGGGCGCACCACAGCCCCGACGGGGCGGATGCGCCCCGGTGGGGTGAATGGGATACGGCTTAAGCCGCCTGGCGTTCGGCCTTTTGGCGAAGCGCCGCGGCCTCGGCGGCACGAAGCTCGGTGAGGGCATAGCGCAAGGGCGCTCCCGTGAAGCGGGAGCGGCAGTACTCCTCGGCCTGGCCCCAGGCGCCGACCTTGGCGGCGCGCAGGAGGAGCCGCTCGACCTGCTCTTTGACGTCCTCGGCGATGGGGGCGTCCGGGTCAGCGGGCGTCGCATCCTCCGGGGTCCCCGCCTCGATCACCTCGGCCGACTCGCGATCGATGGGCAGGGCATCGGCCTCGATCACCTTGCCCGCCATCTCCTCGGCGGTGTAGTCGGCCTCCTCGGGGAAGGCGGCACGCAGCGATGCCGCCTTGGCGCATTTGAGAAGCTGCCCGCGCGGGCGCTTGACCCACATGTCGGTCGGCATCTGCGAGCGCACCCCGCCGAGGCGCGAGTAAGTCTCCTCCCACCACACGGTCTCGGTGAAGGGACAGCGGCTCCCCTGCACCACGCGGTAGACGGTGACCTCGCACCAGGCGGGGAAGGTGACGGTGATCTGGATGTCCTCCCAGCCTTCCTCGCGCTTCACCCGCCCGCGAAAGGTGCGGGTCTCATCCGGGCCGAAGCGGGGCGGGTCCATGCCGGCCCACTCGCCGGTGCGCGCCGCGGTGGTCTGCACCTCGGCGATCCCTGGCCACACGGTCTCCACCTCGCGCGCGAGGGTCTTGGACCACATGGGGACCACATGGACCGGGCGGCGCAGGATATCGAGCTTCCTCGCCCGGCAGTAGCGCACCGCGAGCAGAATCCCTTCTGCCGTGCGCGCGCTCGGGAAGATGCTCTCGGTCAGCACCTTCCAGGTGCCCAAATCGATTCCGAGCTCGGTGCGTGCCTCCTCGGGCTGGGCAATCCGAACACTGGGCAATGTCTGTGCGTCGCCCGCAGGCGGCGCGTTGCGCTTTCTCGTCGTCATGGTGTTCTCCAAACGGGGAGGGGGCACCACGACCCCGGGCGGGGACAGCGGATGCCCCCTCGGGGTTGAGCTTCAGCGGTGAATGTCCGCCTTCAGAAGGGGATGTCGTCGTCGAAGTCGGGCTCCGCGGCGTGTACCGGCGCACCCTTTGTCCCCCGCTCGCCTCTGCCGCCGAGCATGCGCAGGCGCTCGCCGACGATCTGCGTCACGGCGCGGTCCTGTCCGTCGTCGCTCTGCCACTTGCGGGTCTGCAGGCGCCCCTCGAGGTAGACCAGGGCGCCCTTCTGCAGGTACTGACCGGCGACCTCGGCGAGACGGGCGAAGAGCACGACGCGGTGCCATTCGGTGCGCTCCTGCTTCGCGCCCTCCTTGTCCTTCCAGGTCTCGTTGGTGGCGAGTGCGAGATTCGCGACGGCGGTGCCGTCGCCCGTGTAGCGCACCTCGGGGTCGCGCCCCAGGTGGCCGATAAGCTGGGCCTTGTTCAGCATGGTGTGCTCCTCACAGGGTCGCTGCGGCGGGCGTCGGATCGGGTGGCATGCGCCCGCCCATCGGTAAGGACGATGCCGCGACGCAGATAGGTGGGCTTGTGGAAGCGCCGCCAGTCGGGCGCTCCCGCAGGTGGGGTCGGGGTCTCCGCGGCGTGCTTGGGCAGCGGGGCGCGGGAGATTGCCGCGAGGCCCGCCAGGATGAGGCCGAGCACGATCAAATCGATCATGGAAGATTCCTCCGGGTGAAGGACCGGGAGGCAGCGCCCCGGACCGGGGCTGCCTGCCCGGCGGGGGTTGGTCAAGCGCGGCGCACTGCGCCGCCTCATCGGTGGGCTGCTTTTCTTTAAGCGCTCAGCTTGCGCCTGTCGCCGCTCGCAAAGACGAGTCGGGTCAACTGCCCCAGAGGCTAGCCAAGTGCAGTGGCGGCGACCACCGGGAAAGGTGTCCGTTTTGGGCACCTTTCGCTGCGGGCAGGGGAGGCCGTCTGCGTTAACCTCACCCCTGTTGCCACCCGATGCGGAGCACGCAATGCCTCCTGCGGCCCGGCCGTCGTTCAGCCGCCCGGTCTTCGACCAGACCATCACCATCCGCAGCCACCACGCCCAGCGGCTCCTCGAGCGCGGCTTCCTGCTGGTGGTGCGCGCCCTCTACGGCATCGACGTGGTGCTTCGCATCATCGGTGATGATGCGCAGATGGATCAGGTCGAGGCCGTCGTCGGTCAACGCATCGAGACCTTGGCCGGCGAGCTTCGCGCCGAGCACGCAAGGCTTGCCCAACTTCGCGAAGCCAACGGCATCACCGCGACCCCCCGTTACACCAACCCGCGGCAGGTGACAGTTCATATCTCCTCCCCCCAGCTTGCCCAGTACACGGCGCTCATCGAAGAGCTCGACCGGCTGATGACGGTCATGGACGCCCTGTGGCTTACCGGGGTCCTCACCAACAAGCAGCGCGCCCAGGGCGCCTATGAATGGCGGCTGCGGGTGCTGCGCGCGGGCCGCGCGATCATCGAGCTGGAGCGGCGCGCTCGGGCATCCGCGCGCGCGCGAGGGAAGGGTGATGAGCTGGCGGGGACGCAAGCGCCGCAGGTCGCCGAAGCAGTCTCCGAGGAAGCTTCCGCACAGGCGCACGATGCCGAGGACATGGAAGATGTGATGGCGGGGTCCTCAACGGCCGGCGCCAGCGCGTGATTGCAGTGACACCGGGCATAACCGCCAAGCCCCCCCTCAATGCATGGCTGCGCGATGGCGTCCAGTGGCTAATGTCAGGAGTTCTCGTAGACCGAAATGGTTGCGAAGCTCACCATGCCGCCGACCAATGAGACAAACCCGATCCACAGGGCGATGCTGTCGATCGCATCGGGAAGGATGTCCACCAGGTAGAGCGGCAGGATCGCCATGAAGGTCAGGAAGATGCCCAGAAGACGCAGGATGCTGCGGCGCTGACAATCCCGTCTGCGTTCTTCGGGGGGAGGACCGATTGGCGCCGACGCGCGTTCGTCACGCGGTCCGTCCGTTCGCTCTGACAACACTTGCCTCAAGTTGATCCCGCCGATATCGACGTTGACGCCCTGTGCACGGGTGGCAGTCTCCAGCGACCGGGGGCTAATGTCGTCGGCAACGCTCTTCATAGCGGAGAGGATCTGTGCCCGTGTGTTATCCATCTTAGCTTTCACGAACCTCTGGCATCGTTATCGAACGTCTTGAATCTACAGGATTCCTGCAAGTATCAGCACAAGCGTGCTGCGATGCCAGTGAAATCCGTCACGCTTTCCGGGCGATCCGGAAGGCACCGGCTGAAAACGCGGGACGCTCGCTACATTGCAAGCTTGACCAGCTCCAGGACGGGAGCTCTGCGGGCCTCGCCTCCCGATTGGTAAATACGGTAGATGGTCGCGACCAGCTTCGCCTTCTTGGCCGGAGGGAGCTCGCCGCCGAGCTCCCTCAGTCCCCCGTCAACGGAATCGATGATGGCCTCAAGCAGTGTCTCATCGATCCCCGCGGCTTGCTTAAATGCGTCCGGCTCGCTGCCCTGCGCGCTTCCGGTACCGGTGGCTAGCCAGACGAGGGAGACGCCCGCGACCCGGGCGATGTCCACGAGCTTGTCCGCCCCCGGCACGCTGACGCCGGCGAGATACTTGCGGAAGACGCTCTCCGAGATCCCGCACCTTCGCGCGAATGCGTTCGTCGACTGATACCCCTTGACGCTCTTCAGTCGCTCTGCGAACGCCTCGTGATCCCAGTGCATCTGGCTGTCGTTGGTCGCTGAATTCTCTGTATCCATTCGGCTCTACTCCGACCAGTTCGCGACTGGCGCATTGTCATTGATGGAGGAGTCTTGCAATGCGAGATGAATCTGTCTTGACGTATCCGTTGTTTGAAGCGTAGTCTAGCACTATAGGAGCGGATATGCGCTCTTTGAGGCTTATGTTATGACGAAATCGCTGCCTTCGCGTAACGGTTACGGACCGCGAGCAGTGGCCAACGGCGGGCTCGATCCGGACATCCTCGCCCTGAACCTCAGCTGGCTTCTGAAAGCGCGCGAGGCGGCTGGGTCGGACCTTCGTAAGGCCGCCTGGCTCTTTGGGCTAGACGGGAAGGCCGTGGCGGCCTTGCGCGACGCGTCGATCTTGGAGCTACAGCGCCTGGCACAGTCCCCGTTGCTGCTGTTTCGCCCGCGCTTCCATGTGCAGTTCTCTCCGGACTGAGACGGTTGACGGCGCAGCGGCGCCCCTCAGTCGGCGAACCATGTGGACTCTGCACGACATCGTGAGCGCGCCGGCAAAGATGGGCCCTGGCCAGCGCATCCGAGAGCGACGGAACGGTGGGCGCGCTCCATTCTGCGGGCCCGTCGCGCAAGCCTGCGGTTCGCGCAATTGTTCGTGGTTCCCCCTCAAATGCATGGGTGCGCCGTGACCGAGACCTTGCTCTGGTCCCTCGAGGAGGCGGCGCGCCAGCTTGGCGGGGTCTCGACGCGTACTGTCCGCCGATTGCTGGAACGTGGCGAGCTCGAGCCGCGGCGCGTTGGAAGGCGACTCCTCGTGAGTGTGGCCTCGGTTCGCTTCTATGTGGACCGGTTGGCGCAGGAGGCGCAAAATTCGGTCTGCGCGGGGCCGGGTGTGCGGGAGAAAAGCACATGCCGAAGAAGCGCAAATCGAGGGATCAGGATGGCGTCTATCGCCGGCCCGACTCCCCCTACTGGTGGGCGTCTTTCATCGATGAAAGCGGCGCACGCGTTAGACGCTCTACTGGAAAAGCGGATCGCCGGGAAGCGATCGACGTCTTAGCCACGTGGCGGCTGGAAACGCTGTCGGGTACGCAGGACGGGGCGTCCTCGCATACCTTCGACGAACTGATGGTGGCGTATCTACTTGCGACGGAGGGCCAGCGGCGTAGGGAGGACGTGGTGCGTCTGCACGTATGGCGGCTCAAGCAGACCTTCAGCGAAAAGGTGATGAAAACGTTCGCGGCGACCGACATCACGTCTTACGTCCAGAAGCGCAAGGGCGACGGGGTGTCGAACGCCACGGTGAATCGGGAGCTGGAGGTGCTCTCCGCCGCAATCAATTTTGCGGTGCGCGACCTGGGCTGGGCTCTCCCCAATCCGGTCGTTGGGCGCATGCTGAAGGAACCGGAAGGCCGGCTGCGCTGGCTAACCCGCCCGGAAGCGTTGTCCCTGGTGCGAGCGGCGGACGCCGAACCGATGGCCCCGCACCTTGCACCGCTCATCCAGTTGGCGCTGCATACCGGCATGCGCCGCGGTGAGCTGCTAGGACTGGAATGGGCCCGGGTGGATCTGCAGACAGCAATTATCTACCTGGAGGGTCGCCACACGAAGGCGGGGAAGCGCCGCACGGTGCCGATCAATGCTGTCGCCCGCCACGCCCTGCTCAATCGGGCGCGGTTTCGTGCGGAGCACTGTCCGGACGCGCCGTGGGTATTTTGCGACGCCAAAGGCGCGCGCATTGCGAGCGTGCAGCGCAGCTTCGGGACAGCGTGCGAGCGGGCCGGTATCACCGACTTTCGCTTTCACGACCTGCGTCACACCTGTGCGGCTTGGCTGGTCCAGGCCGGGGTGCCGCTGACCGAGGTGCGCGACGTGCTTGGCCACAGCACGATCAAGATGACGGAACGGTATGCGCACTTAGCGCCTGAGAACGTCCGCGCAGCGCTCGCCCTTTTGGAGGGCGACGAGTCACGTTAGAGTCACGTGAGGGAGAGGAGAGATCGGAGGGAGACGGCTAAGTCATTGAAAATTGGCGCGCCCGGAGAGATTCGAACTCCCGACCCCCTGGTTCGTAGCCAGGTACTCTATCCAACTGAGCTACGGGCGCGTAACGTCCGAGATTATGCGGATGGCGCTTGAGGCCGTCAACCTGCAGCGCCGTTCCGCACAGGGTCCTGCCAAAGTCCGGGTGCTGGGCGTAGCGATGGGGCCGTAGCGGGCGATGTGTGCCTTTGGCGAGCGCGGGCAGCCGCCGGAGCTGTGATCATAAGCACCGGCGCCGGGAATTCAGACGCCGATGGCGGCCAGGGCGCTGGCGATATTCTTAGGTGATTTGATCTCACAAAATTCCCCTAATCCGATGTGTTACGTGCTGTAACTTAGCAAAGGACTGCGAAATAATATGCAGTACGCGAAAATTCGGGTAGGAAGTTGCGCCGTTGAAAGGCTCGTTGGCACCCACGGCAGACCAGATTGCGGATCTGCATTCAGCTCTGTCAGAGATGCATGGTGCGGCCTGAGCGTTGCCGAAATGATGCGGGGGACGCCCAACGGCTATCTTTCTACCCGTGGGGAAACAATGCGTGGCGATATGGCCCGAGCGGACGGCCGAAGCTGCCAGGCTGTGTGTATCGCTTGACTGCCGAAGGAGAAGAAGGAGTTCACGGGTGTCGGGTGCACACGACGGACACGTTGCAAAGCCAGTTGTCCGGGAGGGAAGCTGTCCCCATCCAGTCATTAGGATTCGCGTCGGGTGCTTGATCGAAGGGGATTGGTGCAATTTTGGCATGGGACGTTCTTGGCGAGGACCGATAGGCGGCTTTAAAGAGGCGCTGTACCTTATTGAAAGACTGGAGTGCGGGCGAAGCTATGGACCGACGTGGCGGTCGTTTCTGGTTGACCGTTGCCTTTGTCACATGCACCGGGGGAGCAGTGCGGTACGCCGCCGCAGTCACGGTGAACGACCCCTTGGCGGGTGCTTTGAACGGCGCGGCCTTTATCGAGTTGGCAGCCCTGTCCGAGCGCCCGGCGATAAGCCGGAACCGGGCTCTCGATGCGTTACGGAAAGGGGACTTGGCGATTGGGCTGGAGGCATTGCGCAATGGCGACTACGCGAAGGCGCGGGAAATCTTTCAGCGTTTGGCCGAGCAGGGCGACGCAGTTGCTCAGTTTCATTTGGCGGAGATGTACGCGAAGGGGCAGGGCGTCTCGCAGGATGATGCCGAGGCCGTCCGCTGGTACCAAGGTGCCGCTGGGAGGGGAGATGCTAGGGCGGAGGATGCGCTCTGTTTGTTCTTTGTCCAGGGGACGTTCCGGGAAACAATTCATGCGCTGCTAGAGCAAGCTGGCGACGCGGCCCACTGGTGTCGCAAGGCCGCCGAGCACGGGTCGACTTACGCACAAGAGTGGCTCGCGACCATGTACGACCTCGGCTCGGGTATGGCGCAAGATTATGTCGAGGCCGCCCGGTGGTGGCGTCGGGCAGCGGAACATGGAAGCGTCGTCGCGCAATCCAATTTGGCCCAGATGTACTTCGAGGGAAAGGGTGTCCCTCGGGACGACACCGAGGCCGCGCGCTGGTACCGCGAGGCGGCCGAGCGCGGGCTTGCGGATGCCCAGTACGCCCTTGGACTGCTGTACGACGGCGGGAGGGGCGTTCCGCGAGATACTGTCGAGGCCGCGCGCTGGTACCGCAAGGCCGCGGAGCAGGGCAATGCGGAGGCCCAATTCAACTTGGGCGTCATGTACGGCACTGGCGAGGGTGTTGCGCGAGATGAGGCGGAGGCAACACGCTGGTTCCGCAAGGCGGCAGACCAGGGTGATCCGGCAGCCCAGAACAACCTAGGCGGCATGTACCTCAATGGGGAGGGCGTCCCACCGGACGCGATCGAGGCCGCCCGCTGGTTCCGCAAGGCAGCCGAGCAGGGTTTTGCGGATGCCGAGTACAACTTGGGCCTGATGTACGAGCGCGGTGACGGTGTCCGGCGAGACGCCGCGAAGGCTGCCTACTGGTATCGCCATGCTGCGGAGCAGAACTTTGCGTCGGCTCAGTACAACCTTGGCGTCGCCTATAGCAAAGGGAGGGGCGTGCGGCGAGACGCCGGAGAGGCTGCGCGCTGGTACGAGAAGGCTGCGGCGCAGGGGGTTGCGGTGGCCCAAAACGCCCTCGGGGTGGCCTATGCGCATGGAGAGGGCGTCAAGGGTGACAAGGCGAAGGCTTTAGGCTGGTTTCGCAAGGCAGCCGCGCAAGGCGATGCAGACGGCCAATACAACCTCGGACTCGCTTATGCTAACGGTGACGGCGTGGCGAGGGACTACGTGCAAGCCTACCTCTGGTGGAATCTGGCGGCCGCTCAAGGCGTTAGTGATGCGCGCAACGGTCGGGACGTGATCGCCAGGCGCATGACACGGGAAGAGATCGCCGAGGCCCGACGGCTGGTGAGTGCTTTCCGAGCGAACTCAGAAGCCATTCGATCATCGACCGAGTAGCCCGCTGCCGGTCGTCGAGGACGACCATTCGAGCTCAACCGGTGGCAACACCGGGGGGCGGGCGGGGCAAACGGACCTCCGGGGGTGCATTTGCCCCCGGCGACTTCCGAGTTGCCTTCTTCCCGAGTCAGGCGATTTTGCCGCCGAGCCGCAAGAAACTGCGGAGTTCTTCCATCGATCAGCACACACCGCGTTGCGGCCACTATTTCGGTGGTCGGACCACCAGCCTGGCGTGCCACGCACGTTTGCGGCCGCCAGCCCCGCATTTACGTCCATTGCACTGACAGGGGTCACGTAAAATCGGGTGGCACGGCGCCTGCCTTCCATTCGGGTGTGCGACGAACGCGCAAGACGGACGGACCGGTTAGCGGGCGAGCGGAGACAGTGCGTAATGCGGTACATATTCTTCCGCCAATGGCTGTAACGGAGGTGCGATGATGAGCCAAGAGTCCAAAGTTCCAGAGGCGCCTGATACTCAGGGTGAAGGAAATCGGGATGCCGCGGAGCGGTACAACGCCGATACGCGCGAGTACGTGCGCTCGGGCCATGTCCCAGACGCTGCCCGGAAGGCCGACGGTCAGGACCCGCAAGAGGCGGAAGCCAGGGAGCGAGCGGGCAAGGAGCGCGCAAAGGAAGAGGACCCCGAAGTCAGCCGCCACTATGAAAAGCCTGCGGAGAAGCGCGGCGGTGCATCATAGACCGGCAACGCGCCGCCGGCGAAGGCACCGAGAATGTCGACGAGCGGATGGGCTGATTCATTGGACGCTGTTTGTCGCGCTCCTTGTTGGCAGTCTTGCACCGCTGCAAGTCCGTGCGCAGGATGTCCCGGGCTCCGCTGACGCCGTGATTCAGCAAGAGGTGAGCGACAGCCTCGACTGGGACAAGGAGCTCGGCCCTTACGACATTCGGGTTCGCGTCCATGACAGACTGGTGCGTCTTGCGGGCGTGGTACGAGCTCCCGCCGAGCGACGGCGTGCCGTTCGGATTACGGAACGAACCAAGGACGTGATCGGCGTTGTCAACGGTCTGCGTGTAGAGCCCGGGGTCACTGCGGCGTCGGGAAAACGTCTGGCGCTGCCGAAAGACTCCACGCTGCGTGCCCGGGTTCTGCAGACCCTGGCGCGGCACAGGGATCTTGACGCCGACGGCATCTCCGTAACCGTGAGGCAGGGGCAGGTAGTGCTCTCGGGTCAGGTACCGGACTTGACGCAGCGGCAGCTGGCAAACAGGATCACTTCGTCGCTCTACGGAGTGCGCGGCGTCAAGAATGACCTAAAGGCTACCAGCCCGTGACCCCAACGGCGGTCGCCGATCAACGGCGCATTGCGAGCCAAGAGCATTCCCAGCTAGAACCCCATCGGCAACCCGAAGACACGGAGCAGGGGGACTGATATGCATCTCGAGGTGAACGGACTATTGGGGCTGATCCTGCTGGTCCTGGACGTTTGGGCGATAGTACGCACGCTGCAGAGTGGTGCGGGCACCGGCGGCAAGGTGCTGTGGGTCGTGGTCATTCTGTTGCTGCCCCTGCTCGGGTTTCTCCTTTGGCTCCTCCTTGGCCCTAAGGGCGGTTCGCTCGCAGTGTAACGGCGGGAACGAAACGACGTCGCGAGTTTACCTAACGCGACTACTGCCCACCGCCAGTTGCGGGCAGGGACCCCGGCGTGCCGGGGAATGGAACGACGACCTCCACGGGTTCGGGTTGCAGTGTCACGTGCTCGATGCCGTAATGCTGCGACAGGAGCTGGCGCAGGCGAGCAAGGAGAGGGTCCCACTCGTCGATGCGGCGCATCACGATGTGGGCCGAGAGGGCGGTCGTCTCGGCGGAGACCGACCAGATGTGGAGGTCGTGAACGGACAGCACTCCTGTCACCCCCGCCATTTGCCGACCGATCTCTTCCAGGTCCAGATGCAGCGGTACGCCTTCTAGAAGGGTGTGCAGCACCTCCCGCAGCAACCGTAAGCTGGAGATGAGTATGAGCACGACGATGAAGAAGGACAGCAGCGGATCGATCGGCGTCCAGTTCGTGTAGAGGATCACGATCCCGGAGGTGAGTGCGGCAACGGACCCCAAGAGGTCTCCTGTCACATGCAGAAGGGCGGCGCGGACATTGATGTTGCTGCGGCCCTTCATCAGCAGCGAGGCCGCTGCCAGGTTGACCAATAGGCCCAGGAGCGCGATCCATATGACGATGCTCCCACGCACCTCCGGTGGGTGCAGCAGCCGTTGGACTGCCTCCGCACTGATGGCAGCCACTACGACGACCATGAACAGGGAGTTGAAGAGGGCGGCCAGGGTTTCCACGCGCCCTAATCCGTAAGAGTGCCGCTTCGAGGGCGGGCGCCGGGCGAGCGAGGCCGCCACGGCGGCGAGGGTGAGAGCGACGCTGTCCGTAACCATATGGCCGGCGTCGCTCATGAGTGCCAGAGAGCTGGCCCACCAGCCGCCGACGCCTTCCACCAGCGCATAGCCGAAGGTAAGGACCACCGTGAGCGTCAGGATGCGCCGCGAGTCGAGCGCAGCGTCTAGGTGGTGATCCCCGTTGTGGTGAGCGTGGCCGTGCATTGCGGCATTCTCGCCTCGGGTGACGACAGATGGAAGCGGAGGGCGCCGTTCCGACGCCGATGCTAATAGAGCGGCGCCGGCGCGCCCGAAACAACCGCATGGCTATGGGCTGGAACCTTTCGGCTCTAGTCTGAGGGGTTGGGATGCGGGCGACCGGGGTGTCGGCGTCAGGGATGCCGCGTGACGCTACTATGAGTATCGGCGGCTCTCAGCCGCGAGGCGAGACGATTCAGTCAGCCCTTTACCCAACGAAGCGCCTCTCCCTTGTCCATCCAGGAGAAATGCCTAACCCGGACACCCGGTATGAGATCTCCGGCACCGGCAAATGGGTCGAGCCAGAACGCGTCCGCAACGATGGCCTGGCGCTCGACGTCGCGGAAGTGGCGCAGCGCAAGCTTCAGATTCTCAACGACGGCCAACGGCGAGACCGTGCTCGGATCCACGATCTCAGTGTAGATACGCACCCTTTTGTGACGCGTAAGCTTCTCTTCCAGGGCGGCGCCCGCCGTTTCGACGTCGGCTCGCTCAATTGCCCCGTTAATGCGCAGCCCCAGCACCCGGTCGTCCGGGCCGGTGGGGATTACCTCGATCATCGACTCTCTCCTCTTCGGTCCTCGCACGTTACGAGAGTGCCTCGCCATTGCGCCATTCAGTTTGCCGCCAACGGGGCATGAGCTCCTTCACGCGCAACGGAATGTTCGGGTCGCCGCCGGCGATCCATTCATCGAGGGTCTCTCCCCCGTGGACCATGGCCTCACCCACCGGTCCGTCCTTGGGCAGAAGAGACAGGTCCGCGGCGATGGTGGCGGCGGTTTCCGCGGGAACATCGAGCCGCCGCAACAAGCTTTCCGCATACGCCGGAAAGCGCTTGTCGTCCAAGCCGTTGAGCTCCCAGAAACGGTCTGCGGCCCCGAGAAGGAACAAGAAGAATCCCATGCGCTCGCCGCTGTCGCGCGAGCGCTCCGGCAACATGGTGAGACAGCCGTCAACGAACGGCTCCAGCTCCACCACTGGCAGGTTATCGCTGCGCCTTTCCAGCGCCTCCGGGTTGCGGTGGCGGGAGACATCGGTCGCTGCCGGTCTACCGTCCGGGGTTTGTCGCCATATCCGATGCATGGTGTGTTTCGGTCTTGCTTGAAGCGTGTGCGACTTCTTGGCGCAAGCCAGCGGGGCGAGTGACTCGAGTGTGCTTGCCGCCGCCGGCACTGGGCTCAGTCTACGGTCCTACGGCCGATAAGTGCTGCCGGTTGGGGACCAGGGTGTCGCGATAGGCGTGCCAGCTCGCATAGGCCAGCCAGGGCACGATGGCGGTTAGTGCATAGCCGATCACGGCATGGTAGACGCCCAAGGGGTCGTCCCCGGAGGCGCTAGCCTTTCCGAGGAGGGATATCCGGTCGAGGGGGAAGTCGCGCTCGATGATCTCCCGCAGTGCCGCTTCGGCATGGTCGCCGGCGTCGTAGAAAGCCAGAAGCGCGCGTCTGTGATCGTGGGGTAGGGTGTCCATGGCTCGTCCTTAAGAGAAAGCATTTGAACCGCTTAGCGTGCCAACACCTTCAGATGCTGCAACGCGGTTCGGCAGATATACGGCTCTCAGATACGCGCATGTGGAACGGACAGCTTGTCTTCGACCCAGTGAACCCCGGGGATCGACCAGCACACCTCGAGGGCCAGATGATGCCGAGAGGCATTGTCCACCACCCCGCTCAAGGTCACTCTCTGGAGGCGGGTCGTTACCCTTACCCGCTCGGCGCTCGGGCCCAGTACGGTACGCAGCGCTTGCTCCGCCGCATCGGTGATCTCACCGTCATTGTCCTGTTGGGGAGGCTCGACGTGGAGGAGGTTCAGCACGTCGCGACAGCCTGGCAGCCGCCACGCGAGCACTTCCGCCAGTCGCCGATGTGTCAGGGTGTTGACGCGACCGTGCAGCACGATCTTGCCTGCTTGGACCTCGACGCCAATCCAGTCCGCCAGGTCCGATGACGCAGTCGGCTCCCACGGGGTGACCGAGATGTAGAGAAAGGCCCGGTGGCGCGAAATGAGGTCAAGCGCTCGGCGTGCCAATAAGGCATCGGCTACCGGGGGATCGGCATGGAGCAGGATGTGGTCGGCCACCTCTCTTCCCGGTGCGGCCTCTCGGGCCAGGCGGGCCGCCCGGCGTTTGACCATCACGTCCGCCACCTCGCCGCTGACAGCCGGCGGATCGCCGGCAACCACATCCAGGGCGTCGCGCTCGGTATTCACCGCACTGTCCTGCTCCCATGCTGCGCGTATGTGCTTACTGAGGGTCTGGAACAGGGTGTCATTGGACGTTCCCATGGGTATCTCCGCCGCAGCCTTCATCGATGTCGCCTCCCTACGCATGTGTCCCCACTGTTGGTATAGCACGCAATCTTTGGGCCAGACAGCACCCGGCTTCCGCTTTGCTTCAAGACCATTAGGGTCCGTCCTGATCATCCCCAAACGCTAGCCGTGCTCGACGAACAACAGACCTTCTATCACCTCGGAGCCGCCTTAGCGATCGGTCTCCTGATCGGTGTCGGGCGCGGCTGGCGGGCGTCGGGAGGACTCTGTGGACGAGCGGGCCCCTCTGATGACCTGGTGCACCAGGTCGAGCTTTTCCACGCCGGGGGCGGGGAGCACGAACGGATATAGATCCCGCTGTCCCATACTGCGGTTCAGGCTGTTGACGGCGTAGGTGAGCGGCAGCCAGTGGTCCATGAGCGGGTCGAGCACCTCGCTCTCGTACGGATCGAACGCGGGCTCCGCGGATAGGGAGTCATTCGGAGCGGAGCGAGGCGCTACGCGCAGCCCGAACTGATAGGCGGTCTCGAGTGTGTCCACGATGTGCAGGTAGTGCGCCCAGGTCTCCGCCCAATCTTCCCATGGGTGGCTGCTGGCATAGCCGCTGATAAAGCGGGTCGGCCAGTCCGCCGGCGGGCCCTGGTCATAGTGCCGCTGGAGCGAGCGTGCATAATCCGTGGTCTCGTCGCCGAACAGGCTGCGAAAACGGGTGTGCCAGGGAGTCTCGGACACGAGCCGTTGCCAGTAGTAGTGTCCGCTCTCGTGGCGCAGGTGGCCGAGGATGGTGCGGTAGGGCTCGGCCATGCTCTGTCGCATGCGCTCACGGACGGCGTCGTCGGCCTCCGCGATATTGATGGTGATTAGGCCGCCGGCGTGTCCGGTCACGATCCGGTCGGTTTCGCGAAAGGGCGGGTCCGGATCGGCCAGAAATGCAAAGGCGAGCCCACCGTCTTTGTCTTCGCCCTTCCCGGCGAGGGGCAGTCCGAGCCGCAGCAGGCTGTAAATCAGACGCCGTTTGGCGCTCTCCAGGCGTCCCCAGAGAACCCGATTCTCCCGTCGGCTGAGGTCAGGGATTGTCTGGTTCAGGCGGCAGGCCTGGCAGTACGCCCCTTCGTGCTCGGACGGGATCATCCAGTTGCAGGTCGACTCTGCGGCGTAGTTGGCGCACATGCGGTAGGACCTCCCTCCGGCGTCCGGCGCAAGGGGGCGCCAAAACCCTTCTCCGTCCTTCTCGATGGCGCTTAGCCGACTGCGGTCCGGCAGATACCCGAGCGTGTGTCCGCATTGGGTACACTGCACATTCTCGAAGAAGATGGGCTGCCCGCAGGCATCGCACAGGAAGATTTTCATTGAGGTGCACCTGCTCCCGCATGCCGGCAAGGAGCGCAAACTCTACACCGAGCTCACCCGGGCCTTTCGCCTCTGGACCAGAGGGACATTGAAAAGAGCGGCAGCAACTCGGCTGGCACGGAGCCTGCGCCCATCGTAGACGGGTTCGGCCATAGGGACCACCGACCAGGAGGCTACTGTTGCAGCTGCTGTACATCCTCTTGATCCTACTACTCGTCACGCGGCTCTGCGGAGAGATCGCCGTGCGTTTGCGGCAGCCCGCCTTGGTCGGCGAGCTGCTCTCTGGGATCGTCTTGGGACTGGTGGCTCACCACTTCTCCGGCAGCCTGCCGGTACTCGCGTCCTTGCCGTCGAATGAGGTGTTCGTCTCGCTTACCGACCTCGCCATCTTCTTCCTCATGCTGCTCGCCGGCGTCGAGATGCACCCCCGTGAGCTCGCCGCGAGCTCACGGTCCGCGCTGGGGGTCGCTCTGGGCGGCATGGTGGTTCCGCTCTTAGGCGGATTCGCGCTCGGCTGGATCTTTATTCCCGCGTCCGATTTCCGGATGGCCCAGAGCCTGTTCCTTGCGACCGCACTCGCAATTACGGCGGTGCCCGTCTCCGTGAAGGTCCTTATGGAGCTGGGACACCTCAAGACCCGCATCGGCCAGACGATCGTCTCGGCTGCAGTGTTCGACGACGTGCTCAGCCTGATCTTGCTGGCGGTTCTGACTGCCGTGATCAAGACTGGGGACTTGCCGGACCTCTCCTCCTTAGGCCTCATCCTGGGGCGGATCGCGGCGTTCTTCGCCATTACGGGTCTGGTCGGATGGTACCTGTTTCCAAGGTTGGGGCGACTGATCAGACGTTCTTACGCAGAGGAGCTCGAGTTCAGCGCCTTATTGATCGCGGCGTTGACGTACGCCCTGATCGCCGAGGCACTCGGCATCCATTTCATCCTCGGGGCCTTTGTCGCCGGACTCTTTTTCGTCCACCAGACGATCGACGCGGATGTGTACCGCGCGCTGAGGGAGCGGCTGAGCACCTTCACCACAGGCTTCCTTGCACCGCTGTTCTTTGCCTCCATCGGGCTTCACTTGGATACGGCGGCCGCGGTGCACATCCCCGTCTTCGTGGTCCTGATAATTGCCGCGGCCTTCGCCGGCAAATTGGTCGGAGCGGGCCTTCCGGCCTATTGGTCAGGGCTCGGCGCGCGGGAGTCCCTCGGTGTCGGTGTTGGGATGAGCTCCCGCGGGGCTGTCGAGCTGATCGTGGCGGATATCGCGTTGAGGGCCGGGCTGTTCAATCATCCCGACCCGGCGCCGGACGTGGTGCGCTATATGTTCTCGGCGGTCGTCCTGATGGCACTTGTCACGACCTTGCTCACGCCGGTGGCCCTGCAGCGGGTCGTCGGGTCCAGACGTTGATCTCACGCCAGCAGCCAGACGGGGACGGCTGGTGCATTTGCCCGGCGTAGGGGGTTATCCACCACGGCGGTGCGGCTGCCAAGGACGAAAAGCCCGGAGCTCGGGGCTTCCGCTCAGGTTCGCGGAGACTGCTCAGAACCAGACCTCGGGGTAGCGGCGGGTCTTGGGGATGTTGTTCACCAGCAGGGCCACGACAAGCAGGATGAGCGGACCCAGGGTGGCGGGAACCAGGCAGTAGAAGAAGCCCAAGTCGTGGATCTGCTTGGAGCCGATGACGGCGATCAGCGCCGTCGCCCCGCCCGGAGGGTGCAGCGTCTTAGTGGCATGCATGAGGGCGATCGCAGTCGCGACCGCCACGGCCTGAGCGAGCCAGGGATCGTGCTGCAGGAGCTTCCAGCTTGCGACGCCGACCACGGCGGAGACCAAGTGTCCGCCAACCAGATTTCGGGGCTGCGCGAGTGGGCTCCGTATGGCGCCGTACACCAGTACTGCCGAGGCGCCGAACGATCCGATGATCAGGGTGAGATCCCCGCCCTCTAAGAACAGCCGATGCACCCAGGCGACCGCGGCGATGCCGAGGAATGCGCCGATCCAGGACCAGGCAATCTCGCTGCCGCTCACTCGCGGGGGGCTCCCGCGAGTGCTCCCGCGCATCTTGCGGAAGTAGCCCTGGATGCTCACAGGAGGTCCTCCAGGTGGAACGCCGCCAGGAAGTCCTTGCGCAGCAGAAGTCCCCGCAGCTTGTCGCCATCATCCACCACGGCCATGCCGCGTCCCTCATGCGCATGGAAGGCCGCGATGATCTCCGCGAACCGCGCCCCTCCCCGGACGGTCACGGCCGGAGCCGTCATAGCGGCGCGTACCGGCGTCTCGTGGCAGCGGTGAGTGAATCCGGCCGTGTCCTGGATCAGGCGTAGCAGCAGCTCCAGGAAGGTGTCGGCACGCAGTCGGCGCAGAAAGTCCGTTTCCGTCAGCATCCCGATCACCCTATTGTCGGCGTCCACCACCGGAAGACTCTTGAGTCCCTGGCGGGCGAGGGAGCGAGCCGCCTCGTCAAGTCGCATATCTGGTCCCAGCGGCTCGATCCCAACGCGCATCAGCCGCTCGGCCTGCACGGCGCCGAACAGGCGTTGGATCGCGTGGGTGTGAGCCAGGTGGTAAAGGGCGCGAAAGTCCTCCGTGGTAATGTCAATGTAGCCCGGGATGTGCCGCATCGCGTCCAGGATGTCCGCGTCGGACAGCTCGAGCTCGGGCAGCTCGTCCGCGCCGGAGCCTGGGGTGGGGGGAGTGGTTGTCTCGTTTTCGTCCATTGCGCTGAGTGAACGCTGACAGTTGTCCAATTGTTCCATTCCAAGGAAAGACCCGAATTGATGGTAGTCAAAGCCACCTCGCTCGCAGCTGTGCATGCGGCGCGGCTGACCGTGAGATGTTCGTGAGGCAGCAGGCAGGGTCTTCGGCTTCGCCCCGGCTAAGCTCGCACGTCCGCGGCGGCCCCGTACTCCTGCGCGCGTACCTCTGGCATTTCCATTGCTAGCAAGTTGCGGACCTGCCGACCGGATCTGGCCCGAGTCAATCCGCCGGCAGGCACGAGACGGAGCCTGCAAATCACAAAGGGCCTTGCGAGACGATGAGGCGAATTTACGCCCGTATACGGGAAGCACAAGATGCAAAGGGCGCAGTCGCGCAGCTGCTGCGCGAAGGCGTGGACTCGCAGCGTATTCAATTGTTCTCGGTGAACCCGGGCGAGCTCGAGGCGCTCCCAGTCCGGGTCTCGCGTCTGCGCTGGCCGCGCAAGACGATGTGGCGCGGCGGCATAGCGGGAGGTCTGGTGGGCCTTGGGCTCACCATTGTGATTGCCGTATTTACGGGACCTATCGGCCCGGTGCCGGGTATCGCCATTGTCTTGCTCTGTGCCCTCGTCGGAGCGCTGGTCTGGCGCCTCGCGCTCGACGGAGGTGCCGACCGGGAGGCGCTCGAGGTCGCGCGTCGGCAGGGTGGCTTGAAGCGAGGGGAGACAGTTCTCTTGTTGGACGTACCGGACGCGCAGGCGCAAGAGATCGAGCGCAGGCTCAAGCAGGCACATCCCCAGATCGCGGTTCTTGGCACAGATCCTTCCGGGACGCCGCCCTTTCCTTGACCCTCCGCTGCGACGTCGAAGAAACCGGCTTCATGTCGACGCCGCGGGCACCCCACTGTGTATTGGGGTGACCATAGCGATCCAACCGAGCGCAGCTGTCAACATTGGTCGGACTCGCAAGCTCACGACAGCACCAGCTTTTCTTGCGGCAGCGAAGTACAACCGAAGGGCGCGCCGCTTGCATGGATATCGGCCAACTCGACAGACGCTCCAGACGTCCAGTGCGGTGGCGGAGGTTAGCCGTCGCGGCGCCGTGCTCGGAGCGAAAGGACAGCTGTGGGAGGCGAACAATGGCAGATACGAACCGGGTACCGGAGAACCTCAAACGAGAGCTGTCGGGCTTCGAGGCTGCGAGCCCTCACGACGTCCTAGGGCGCGGTGACCTCGGCCGCGACGAGAAGATCAGGCTTCTGCGCCAGTGGGAGCAGGACCTCCGCGAGGAGATGGTCGCGGAGGAAGAAAACATGATCTCAGCTCGGCCTATGGAGGTCACGCTCGATGCCGTGCTGAAGGCCCTGGAGCAGCTGGGGGTGGACTTGGAGCCTCACGCCGCGCCCACCAAACACGGTTGACGAGCGTCAACGGGAGCTTAGTCATGCTCGCTGCCGAGCTGATGGAAGTGAATCTGACCAAGGTCTCACCTGGCGCCAGCCTGCAAGAGGCAGGCACGCTGATGCGCGTGGGCGCAACCGACGTCCTGCTCGTGGAGGAAGACGGGCGCCTGCTTGCGACGGTGAGCGCTCACGATCTGGCCGTCTGCGGCTGCGGTGACGGCCTGGATCCGCGGACCGCTTCGGTCGACCGCGTGATGTCGCGCGAGCCGGTCCGATGTGCGTCCGACATCGGTCTCGCGGAGGCGCGGGCCGTCATGGGCGAGAGGGGCGCCGATGTACTTGTGGTGTGCGACGGGGCCGACCACCCCGTCGGGCTGCTTACGCGCGTTCGCTTGCTCGATGTCTTGGCCGGACCTCCATTCGTGCAGTCTCGCGGTCCTGCACCGGAGCAGGTGGAGCGGGTGCGCGGAGACGCTTTCTGACCAGGAAGCCGTTAGTGTGCGCGTCGCGGGCGCAGCGCGTTCCGCCCCCCAAGAGACGCTCATTCGATCAGCGTCTCCTTAGGCACATTCAAGCAGTTGGAACCGCCAAGAAACCAAGGACACCAACGAAGACGCCAAGTTGCCGTGAAGGCGGCGCTCCCCCATTGGGTCATGTCATCTTCGTCGTCAAGCGGTTGCAGGTATTGGCGCCTTGCCGGTTTAAATGCCTTTACTTCAGCGCCTTAGAAACCAGAGGAGGTGACCATGGGTGAAGCGAAGAACACGCCTTCTGAGGGGCAGGTTGAGTGCGCCATGTGCAAGAAGTGGATTCCTGCCTCGGAAGCGGTCTATCCCGAGGGGCACGACTATGTCCTGTACTTCTGCGGTGCAGAGTGTCATGCGCAGTGGGAGCGCGAGCGCGCTGCGCAGATGGAGGAGACTTTCGAGGAGCGCAGCGGCGTCAAGCGAGGTTGACGCGCTAGGCATTCAGCCTGTTTTGCCCTCCGATCCCGGATGCCCCGTCAAGCCCGCCGGCTCGAGCATGGTGCGCAGCTCCGCCTCTGGGACATCCGACTCTTCACGCGCCACATCGAGGATCGCGCGGTCCTCTGCCAGCGCGCGCTGTGCGATCTTCGCAGCCAGGTCGTAACCGATGCGGGGGGCCAGGGCAGTGACCAGCATGGCATTGCGTGCCACGGATTGCGCGATGCGGGCACGGTTGACCTCGAAGCCCGCGATCGCCTTGTCCGCCAACACACGGGCAGCCTGAGTGAGCAGGGCGATCTGCTCCAGCAAATCCGCCGCAATCAGCGGCAGCATTGTGCACAGCTGAAAGCGGTTGTCCTGGGCGGCGAGCGCAATCGCCGCGTCAAGTCCGATCACCTGGACGCAGACCATGGCTGCCGCCTCCGGGATCACGGGGTTGACCTTGCCGGGCATGATGCTGCTGCCCGCCTGCAGCTTGGGGAGCCGGATCTCCGCCAGGCCGGCGGCTGGGCCGCTGTTCATCCACCTGAGATCCGTGGCGACCTTGAGCAGGGACAGGGCCGTCACACGCAGCTGTCCGCTGAGCTCGGCGGCTGTGTCTTGGCTGGCGATCAGCTCGAAGACGTTCTCCCCCGCGTGAAAGGGAAGGCCGCTGCGCCGGGTGAGCTCTGCGGCGAAGCGGACGGCAAACTCGGGGTGGCCGTTGAGCCCGGTTCCCACCGCCGTGCCGCCTTGAGCCAGGCGCAGAAGGCGCACCTCGGTCGCTTCCAGGCGCGCGATGGAGGATTCGAGCTGCGCGCTCCAGCCGGACAGCTCCTGGGCCAGAGTGAGGGGAACTGCGTCCATAAGGTGAGTGCGGCCGGTCTTGACCAGGTCGGTGAATTCGGCTGCGCGCCGGTCGATGCAGTCGATCAGTGCCTTCAGTGCCTGTTTAAGCCCTTGAAGCTCGCGAGCCGCACTGAGATGGATGGCCGTGGGGACAACATCGTTGCTGCTTTGTCCGGCGTTGACGTCGTCGTTGGGGTGGACCGGGCGCTCCGCATGCTGCGCGGCGAGGCTGGCGATCACTTCGTTGGCATTCATGTTGCTGCTCGTGCCCGACCCCGTCTGGAAGGTGTCGACCGGAAACTGATCATCATGCCGTCCGGCGGCCACTTGGTCGGCCGCCGAGGCGACTGCCTCCGCGATGGCGGGGGGCAGCCGACCCAGCTGACCGTTGACGCGGGCGGCACAGGCCTTGATCAGTCCGAGTGCATGTATGAAGGCCGGCGGGAGGGGGCGACCGCTGATCGGGAAGTTCTCTAACGCGCGGCGCGTCTGCTCGCCATAGAGCGCCGGCTTGCTGGTTGGCGAGGTAGGGTCTGCGGGGTATGGCATCACGCTAGGCCTTTGCAACGTCTCGACACGATCACTCACGCCAGTCCGGAGAGCAGGGTTTGTGCCGGCCTCAGTGTGCGCAAATTCTGCGTGAGGGTCTTGGCACGGGATTGCCGGCAAGCAGCGGTGTTGGGGTGGGGGAAATGCCCCAATGGGAGGCTGCGCCGCGGGGCATTTGCCGCGGCCATTGGGCGTGAAGCCTCCCCCGAACCTGCCGTCTTCAGACTGTGCTCGAAACCTCTGCTCGGAACGTTGACTGCTGAACACATTAGCGCGCTCGATTGGGCGCACGGCAAGCACCCACGGGAAGCGTCAGTGCTCTACCGCAAAGTTGTTCTGACCGCCACGGTGGGCACCCTGGTCATGGGGCTGGTTCTCCTGATCCTGGTTGTCATGTCGTGGCGCTCGGTGCAGCGCATGGAACCCATCGATCGCCACCTGGAATTCGAATCGAAGCTCCAGGGGATCTATGACGTTCTGTCCGAGGATCTATTAGCCGCCCCCGCTGTCACCGCGGATTTCGTCGCCGCCGTGCAGCAGCATGTGCGATCGCTCGAGCATCTGGTCGAGGGCGACTTCGGGATTGCACCGGAAACCGCGTCCCAGCTCCGTGCCGGCGCCCGTCTCCTTCAGCAGGCGGCGGCATCGGTGCGGAACGGGCTGCTCACAGAGGCGGCTCAGATGCAGTTCAGCGACGCTCTGCGCCTGCTCCGCCATGCGGTGCGGGCGGAGTCGGCGGCGCAATGGGCCTTGTACCGCAAGCTGCGGAAGGACAACGAGCGGCAATTCCAGGCGGCCCTCGTCTTGGCGGTCCTCCTGCCGTTTGCCGCAATTGGCAGCATGTTCTTCTTCCGGCGGCGCGTGCTTGCGCCCCTGGACGACCTCAGCTACCTGATGGGTCTGCTTGCGCGCAAGGACTACACGCTTGCTCTGACCGAGCGGATAGACCCTCCGCTGCGCCCCCTGTTCGAGAAGTACAATCGCATGGTCAAGCGCATACGCGGGCTGGAGGAAGGTCATGTCAAGCGCGAGGACGCGCTGCAGCGGGAGGTGGACAGCGCGACGGGGGCCCTCATCCAACAGCAGGTCGCCCTTGCCCGCGCCGACCGTTTGGCTGCGGTCGGCGAGATGTCGGCGCGCCTGGCTCACGAGCTGCGCAATCCCCTGTCCGGGGTTCTGATGGCGCTCACGAACCTGGCCGAGGAGACCCCGAGTCCGGAGCATCGGGAACGGCTGCAGCTTGCCATGGAAGAGCTGGAGCGCGTCGCCCGTCTGCTCTCCAATCTGGTCGATGACGCCAGACAGGTCCCGGAGCGGCCACAACGGCTACGCCCGGCCGCCGTCATCGGCGAGCTCTTCAGGCTCCTGCGTTTTCAGCTGCCTGAGCGCATCGCGCTCAGCCAGCAGGTGTCGGAAGACTTGGAGTGCGTCTTGCCGGAGGCGCGCCTGCGCCAAGTCTTGATAAACATCATTCTCAACGCCGCCCAGGCCATTGGGCACGCCTCAGGGGAGATTCAGGTCACTGCTCAAAGGGAGGGCGGAGAGATTGCGATCTGCGTGTGCGATGACGGGCCAGGTTTCCCCGCAGATCTCCTCGAGCGGGGCATCCACGAGCTCGGAAGCGGACGGCGGGGACGGACCGGACTGGGGCTCGCCGCCGTGCACCGTTTTGTCCGCGACCAAGGGGGCCGCCTCGAGGTCTTCAACCGAGACGTAGGCGGTGCTTGCGTCCTGCTGTTCTTTCCACAGGAGACGGCCTATGGCTGACTCGCTGCTCATCATCGAAGACGAGAAGCTGCTCGGCGCTGAGCTCGTGCGCCACTTCCGGGGCCAGGGTTGGGAGGTCGATCTTACGGCAACCCTGGCCGAGGCTCGCCGACATCTGTTCGAAGGTGACCAGGAGCCTTTGGTCGTCCTCGCCGACATGAGCCTCCCCGATGGCAACAGCCTTGACCTGCTCGAGGAGTCCCGCAAGGAGGGCATCTCAGGCGAGTGGGTCTTTCTGACCGGCTACGGTAGCGTACCGGACTCAGTGCGCGCGCTGCGCCTCGGTGCGTTCGACTTCCTGGAAAAGCCTTGCAGCACGACGCGCCTGGGAGTCGTCCTCGGCGGCGCTTTGCGCAGCGCCCGGGCACAGCGTCAGCTCCGCTTCCAGGCGGAGGCGGGCAGCAGGCGCTATTCCCCCGACAGTTTCGTCGGCCGCAGCGAGACGGCACTCCGGCTGCGCGGGCTGCTCGAACGCCTGGCGGGCGTTCCCTTCAGTGCGCTGGTGATTTCTGGCGAGACCGGCACGGGCAAGGGACTGGTGGCGCGGATCCTTCATCACTCGGGTCCTCGCGCGGCGGCCCCCATGGTCGAGGTCAATTGTGCGGCTTTGCCCCGAGATCTGCTGGAATCAGAGCTCTTCGGCCACGAGGCGGGGGCCTTCACGGGCGCGCGGGGGCGTCATCGAGGCTATCTCGAGCAGGCCGACGGCGGGACCCTGTTCCTCGACGAGATCGGCGAAATGGACCTGGATCTGCAGGCCAAGCTGTTGACGGCCATCGAGGATCACAGCCTGCGGCGGCTCGGTGGGGAGAAGGAGATCAAGGTCGACGTTCAGGTGATCGTGGCGAGCAATCGGGACCTGGAACGGCTCGTTCGGGAGGGCCAGTTCCGCAGCGATCTCTACCACCGTCTGAGCGTCTTCCGCATCGAGCTGCCGTCGCTGCGGGACCGGCTGGTCGACTTGGAGGAGCTGGTGCCCTTGGTCATCGCCGAGTTTAACGCCAAGGCCGGCCGTAAGGTGACAAAGGTGCCCGAGCGCATCTACCGCCAGCTGCGCGCCTATTCGTGGCCCGGCAACGTGCGTGAGCTGCGTAACGTGGTGGAGCGGGGCGTGCTGCTCTCGGATGGCGACGAGTTCCCCGAGCAATGGCTGCAGCTCGGTCAGGGCTTGATCCGTTCGGAGACCGGGCCGGAAGTGGACGGAGATCGCGTGATCATCCCCCTGGACGGCTCCATGGCGCTGGACGAGATGGACAGTTACATCATCCGGACCGCACTGAAGCGGCATCACCACAATGTCACGGCGACCGCGCGTGCATTGGGGACGACTCGCGAGACGCTGCGCTACCGCATACAGAAATATCACCTCAAGAGCGACGGGGACGCAGAGGCTGCCGGCGATCAGGAGACGGCGGACATGACCCGCTAAGCGCGGCCATTGGCATAAAAGCTGCGTGGAGTTGCCTGAAGGCGCGACAAGGGGCTCGCGCGCGAGCGCCGAGGGGACGTGAACTCGTGGTGGTCGCCGCGCATGGTGAACGGGTGCAGGCGGTCCGCGATGCACGAACCTGACGATATTGAACAGACGCGAGGGCACGGGGCGCCTGGCCCCATTAGTGCCATCTTTCCCAGTGAAACCGAGGCGCGTGTCGTTTTGGAGCGACTGCGCCGCCTGACAGGCTGCGATGGCCGATGCTTTCTCCTTTCTCCCAAGGCGCCAAACCAAGCGCTCGCTACGCTACGCGACAAGGTGCGTCCTCCCTGCCGCTCAACGCCGCAGGGCGCTAGCGGTCGCGACGGCTACGGGGACCTTGCTCGGGTTACTGTGCGCCATCGCGGCAGTGCCCCTCGAGACCAGCTGGCAGGTTGACATTCCGTTCCTGGTGCTGGGGTCACTGGCCGTAGCGGGTCCGATCATCGGCCTCGTGGCAGGAGTTGTATGGAACCGGCGTGTCGCCCTGCACCGCGCCCTCGACTCCGTGAGGCTGTCGTTGCGGCATGGGCACTGGGGCATCGTCGCCCTGCCCGCGACGCGACGCCAGTGGCGCCAGATCGCCCGATTGCTACGTCAGGATGAACGGGAGCATCAGCACCCTTGATGCCTCATGCATCAGATGCCTTTTGCGTCGCGCATGTCCTCAGTTTGCGTGTGGCGAGTCAGACGCCGGGAGAGAAAGCCGTGCAACCAGGGGGAGGTGGTCCGACGCGTCGCGCGTGATGGGGGTCCTTAGCGCTCGCACGCCGATCAGCAGATTCGCCGGGTGTACCCAGATGCGATCGATGGGGAACAGCGGCAGCCGGGCGGGGAAGGTTCGCGGCCGAGGGGCTCGCCCGAATAGGCGGTCGAGCCTGCTGGACCCCCCGAAAAAGGGGGCCCACTGGTTGAAATCACCCATCAGCAGACACGGGATGCCCCAATCCTCGGTCAGGACCGCGAGCAGGAGGGCGAGCTGACGGCGACGCTCCGCTAGCGAGAGTCCCAGATGGGTTGCGACGCAGCGCAGCGGCTCGCCATTCGGCAGGCGCAAGTGGGCGTCGACGGCTCCCCGCGGCTCCCGCCCCGGACAGCTCAGGTTCAAGCGGACGACCCGCTCGACGGCGAGGCGGGTGAGCAGAACATTTCCATAGCTGCTGTCGTGGCTCGTGATCGTCGGGCCGGGGATAGCGGTATAGGCGCCTGCCGCAGCCAGCGCGCTCATCTGCAGCGACGCTGTCGTGGCGCCGGGTGCTGAATCCACCTCCTGGAGGGCCGCAATATCCGCGTCCAGGGTGCGGATAATCTCGAGGATGCGCTTTGGGTCGTGGCGCCCGTCGCCGCCGACGGCCTGGTGAATGTTGTAGGTGACGGCGGTTA
Organism: uncultured Gammaproteobacteria bacterium; assembly: GCA_963824085.1. GTDB lineage: Bacteria > Pseudomonadota > Gammaproteobacteria > Chromatiales > Chromatiaceae > JARRNE01. The sequence continues at coordinate 107,891 of CAWGNT010000019.1, read as the reverse complement.
GGGTCGTCTTCACCGCCGCCGCCTATGTCGCGTTTGGCTTCCTCCAGCGTGCAGATGGTCTAGAGATCGTTCAGAAGGAAGACCAGGGTCTCGCTCGCGAACAGTTGGCAGTGAACGCCGTGGATCGCTGAGTACTCCATGGATAGGTCCTGTCTGACCTTGTGGTCGCCCGCGCGGTGGAGATCCTTGATCTGCTCGGAAAGCTGCTCCGTTGGGCCGAGCGGCGCTGCGGACGCCTCGCTCATTCCGCTCCTCCCCTCGCGGTCCAACGACGAATAGCGATCGAACCCTGGGCTTCGACTCGGAAGGTCTTGCACGAACGCCATGCCGTGGCGCTGTGCGTCGCCGGGCACAGCCGCCTTGGGGTGCCTCGTCGCACCCACGGGCGCGATCACCGCTAGGGCTTAGCCACGATGTACGGGTCGTGGTCGTGTTGGCCGGACACAATGCGCATCGGTTACTTTTGCCCCATTCGTCGCCCCGCAACTTTCCGGGAAGGCGACGGAGAGGGGGGACGCTTGGAATGATTTTCACGGTGATCAGTTTGGGGGATATGCGCCGACGGCGTTTGTTTTCCACCTTCAGGCCGCCGTTCGGCACCAGTCAGTCCGGGATAGCCATGTGGGCGCGTCAACGACGGTCATACCTGCCTCGCAGAGGCCGAGTCCGAGGGTTGCATCCGTAGTTCTACTGATCGGTCGACTGCACAAGTTCGGATTGTTGTGCCGATGCGACGCAGGTAGTGTATCAGGGGTTGGACGGCGTGCTATCCGATCCATAGAGAAGGCAAAAATGACGCCACAGACAGTGAGTCTTCGCGCTGTCGCTCAAGTGGCAAGAGAGGATTGGGGCACGGCGCAATGATCTCGGCGCTGGCGCGCTGAGCAACCGCAGTCGAGCGCCGAACGCGAATGCCGAAGGAGGACTTTTCGATGCCCATGACCGCGTCTTACATTGCCGAAGAGGAGAGGCTGGACCTGTCTTTCGAAGGCAGCCTGGACTTGCGCCTCGCAATGGACATCTGTGACATCTGCAAGCATTTGTCACCCGGCTTGCAGTCCTGCATCATCGATCTCCACGGGGTCGATCGCGTCTTTGATTCGGGCTTGGCGTTGCTGCAAATGCTCTGTGCCCGATTACAGCGCATGGGGGCCTTGGTTCTCGTACTGAGTGACGACCCCGAGGTGCGCGGGCGCATACCCGCCATCTTGTCGAGCAGCGAGGCGAGCGAGGAGCGTGCGCCTCGCCGGCGCTTGCGCCCGGTGGGTTTGGCGCAGGCCTGAGGCTATTTCTGTCGAGCCATGTACCAGGTCGCTCGTATTTTCGCCCGCCTTCCGCGCCGCGGCGGAAGGTACGTAGTTCGGCTATGCGCTGGCCGGCATTCCTTGGAGGCGAGCGAAGATCGTTCCCAGTCCGGTAGATCCTTCTCCGGCACTCGCTCAAGATGTAGCACATTGGCGGTCGCGTCAGGAGCACAGTGACCAATGTGCGTGCCGGTATGCGCTTGGTCGGAGCAGTTGACGCCGCGACATGCATCCAAATGATCCATGCGCTTTCTCGGAAGCAGAAGGTGCCGGTTGGGGCGAGTGATGCCAGGTTAGGGCGACTCAACCAAGCACCGCGCTCGGGCTGAGCATCGAGCGTTACGCTCCCGGCAGTTACTGGCTTTGCAGTACCGCTCGGAGCCAAGGGGGAGAGTAACGTGCTGCAAAAGAGTGGTCAGGGCGAGGGGCTGGGGCGCGGGTCGCGCACAGCCCCTCGCCGATTTGCTGCCGCTCGAGCGGGTACTTCGCGTCCCATGGGTTCCCGGGCCGGCGTCTCTCCGACATTGCTGCAGTCCCTTCCGCTCCGTCTCGGAGCCCTTTTCGTCGCCCTTCTGATCACCGCTGCGCTCGGTGTCGGTTACCTATTCGACCGCGGCCGTTCCGAGGCGCTGCAGCAGCGCTCCCTCTCCTTTTTGCGGCTCCATGGCGAGCGCGCGGCTGATGATCTACAGCGTCGTCTTGAGCGTCTTCAGCGCGATACGCTCTTCCTTGCGCAGACACCGGCCGTGCGGGGTCTGTGTGCCCTGCTCGAGCACGGAGCAGCGGCGGGTGAAGCCGGGCAAATGGATTTGGCCCATTGGCGGAAACACCTTCAGCAACTCTTCCTCGCCTTTGCCGAATCCCGGCCCGAGTACATCCAGCTGCGTCTCATCGCAGCAGGTGATGGCGGGCGCGAGCTGGTTCGAATCGAGCGGGTGGACGGAAAGCTTTTGGTGACCCCCGATGCGGACCTGCAGAGGAAGGGTGAGCGGTATTACGTTCGCCGGGCGGCCTCTCTCCCCGCGGGCGAGGTCTACCTGTCGCGGTTTGATCTCAACAGGGAGCACGGTCAGATCCAGGTCCCCCACGTCCCTACGGTGCGCGCAGCAACACCAGTTCGCGGTACGGAGGGAAAGCTCGTCGGAGTGGTGGTGATCAATATGGACATCCGCGACCTGCTAGCGCCGCTGCGCGCCTTCATCCAGGGCGGCGAGAAGGCATTTCTCGTCGATGACAGGGGTAATTTCCTGTTGACCCCGAACCCGGATCGGGCATTTGGGGCCGAGCTCGGGCACCCTTATCGCCTTAAGGACGCCTTCCCCGAAGAGGCCGCCGCGATTGCCTCCACGCCGCCGAGCAGGGGCGGTTTCTTTCGCTTGGGCAATGGCAAGGGGAGGTCCATTGCCTACGTGGCGTCGCGGACCTTCCCGACCGGCGACCCCGGCTTTCGGCTCGACCTCATTCTGACAGAGTCTGCGGCGGCTTTGTCCTCACAGGTCGGCATGATGCGCCGCGAGAGCCTTGTATGGATGGGCGCCTTGCTGCTGGCCGCGACCCTGTTGGTGGCCCTCATGGTGCGCGGGCTCACGCGCTCTCTGAGGTCGCTCGTGAAGGCATCGGAGGCAATCGCGGCCGGCGAATATGGTGCTCCGCTTCCCGAGGTCGTGAGTGGAGAGGTGGGCGCGCTCACCGGGGCCTTCAGGCGGATGGCCGATGAGGTCAAGAGCAGGGAGCGGGCGCTGGCGGAGCTCAACGCGGACCTGGAGCAGCGCGTGGAGGAGCGCACCCTGGCATTGCGGCGGCAGCACGAGCTGCAGCGGCTCATCTTGGAGAACATCGGCGACGGCGTCGTGGTCGCCGACAAGGACGGCCGTTTCCTGATGTGGAACAGCGGGGCTGCGCGTATTGTGGATACGGGTCCGCGCGACATCGCCCCCGAGAAGTGGCCCGAGCAGTACGGCGTCTATCGCAGCGAGGCCGGTGACCTGATGAGCACGGACGAGCTGCCGCTCGTGCGGGCCATGCGAGGAGAGGCTACCGAGCCCACGCAGCTTTATCTGCGGCGTCCCGGGACCAAGCGGGGACGCTGGGTGACGGCCACGGGGCGCCCGCTCCTCGGGCCGGACAACACCGTCGAGGGCGGAGTTATAACCCTGATCGACATCACGGCGCAAAAGCAGCTTCAGCGCCGGCTGGTGCAGAACCGCGATGAGCTCGCCCGGGTGGGCAGGCTCGCCCTGACGGCAGAGATCGCCGCGGCTGCGGCGCACCAGCTTAGTCAGCCCATCGCGGCGATGGCAACCTATGCCAGCGCCGCCGAGCGGCTTCATCAGAGCGGGCGGTTAAGCGAGGAGCGGCTCGCGGAGATCCTGGGCGATATGACACGCGTTGCAGCGCGCGCCGCCGATACCCTGGATTCCTTGCGGACCCTGATCCGCAGACGCAAGGTCACACCGGTACGGGTCGAGGTCAACGAGCTGGTGGCGTCCTCCTTGTTGTTTCTGGACGAGCGATTGGTCGAGGACAACGTGGCGGTGATCCGGGAGCTCCGATCCAACCTGCCAGCCTTGTATGCTGATCCCGTTGAGCTTGAGCAGATGCTGATACAGCTGCTGGTGAATGCGATCGATGCCCTGCAGGGGACTCCGCGCGACCAGCGGCACTTGATTGTCAGCACTAGCCAAGATCCAGTCGGTAACCGGATTATCATTCGAGTCGTGGATAGCGGGGAGGGCATCGCTCCGCCCCTCGCCGACCGATTGTTCGAGCCGTGGGTCACCAGCAGGACGGACGCCCTCGGTATCGGGCTGTCGATTGCCAGAACGGTCGTGGAAAATCATGGGGGTAAGATTGGAGTGGAGGTGAAAGACTCACCGGGAGCCGTGTTCAAGATCGAGTTGCCGGCTATAGTTTCGACATGATGAGCGAAACGCCCCTCGTCTATGTGGTCGACGATGATCCGGACATACGGAAGTCCCTCTCGCTCTTGCTGAAGTCCGTATCTATCGACGTCGACACCTTTGCGACCTGCGACGAGTTCGTCGAGTCCTTGCCTGAGACCAACTCGCGCCCGACCTGCCTACTGCTCGATGTGCGCATGCCGGGCATGAGCGGCATGGCACTGTTGGAGCGCCTGCGCGAGCAAGACGTTGGGCTGCCCACGATTATGCTGACCGGGCATGGGGACATCGAGATGGCCGTGCGGGCGATGAAGCTCGGGGCAGCCGACTTTCTCACCAAGCCGTTTAGCGGGCAGGTTCTTTTGGACCGGGTGCAGGAGGTGCTGCGTCGCGGGCAGCAAGTCCCTAGTTTGAGCATCAGTCTGGAAGATGCGCAGGGACGTTGGGAGACCCTTACGGCCCGCGAGAAGGAGGTCTTCGACCGCATTTGCGCAGGGGCTTCCAATAAGGTCGTTGCCGCCGACTTTGGCATCAGCATCCGAACGGTCGAATCCCATCGCGCCCGTATCATGGAAAAGATGAAGGTGCGCAGTCTCGTCGACCTCGTCCTCCTCTCCGTCAAGCTGAAGAGCGCTAACCAGGCGTGAAGCCTGCCTCGGCGTAGGTGCGCGGCGCGAGATATTGAAGTAATTCCCGAGATTGGCGAAGGGAGCGCCGCTTCGGTGGTGCGCTTCTTCAATGAGCCAAAGAACCGGGCGGTGCTTCGCCACTTGCACGAGGCGGGGGTAGATGTGCGGCCCATGCCTTCGGGGCCGAAAGAGCAGCCGCTCGCGGGCAAGACCTTTGTCCTCACAGGCAGGCCGGAGGGCTACACTCGTGTCGAGGCCACTCGACGTATCAAGGGCTTGGGTGGCCGAGTCACCTCGAGCGTCAGCGGCGAGAACGATTATCTGGGCGCGGGCGAAGACTTGGGAGGCACGGTGGATGCGGCCCGCGATCAGTGGGTCGAGGTGCTCGACGAGGCCGAGTTTAGGGAGCTGATCGGCGATGGTTCAGCCACCAGCAGGTCGGGAACACTTTCCCGCTGGCGGCTGGAGGCGCAACAACCCATGAAGATCCACAACCGTGAGATAGCCGCAACCTTTGGGGAGCTCGCCGACCTGCTGGAGGTGGAGGGAGCGAACCGGTTTCGCGTGCGCGCCTATCGGGAGGCGGCGCGGGTCATCGGCGGCATGTCCGAGAGCCTGGCGGATCTGGTGGAGGCGGGCGACGATCTTACCGAGCTCCCCAACATTGGGGAGGCGATTGCCAAGAAGATCCACGCCATCGTCGAGACGGGCTCCCTGCCCCAGCTGAAGGAGGTCGAAGGGCGCACCCCGGCGAGCCTAAGCGAGATGATGAAGGTCGAAGGGCTGGGTCCGAAGCGGGTCAAGATACTCCACGAGAAGCTCGGCATCGACACACTGGACGACCTCCGGCGGGCCGTCGAGGCGCACGAGGTCCGCGAGCTGCAAGGTTTCGGTGAGAAGACCGAAGAGACGATCAGGGAACGGCTCGAGCGCTGGCACGGCGAGAAGCGGCGCACCCTGTTGCTCGATGCGGAAGACATCGCCAAGCCCCTCGTCGCCTATCTCAAGGGGATCGACGGGGTGAACGAGATCACGGTCGCCGGAAGCTATCGCCGGCGCAAGGAGACGGTCGGAGACCTCGACATCCTGGTGACCTGCAAGCGCGGCACGCCGGTGATGGACCGCTTCGTCACCTACGACGAGGTGAGCGAGGTGGTCTCCAAGGGCGACACCCGTTCCACGGTGCACCTGCGCTCCGGTTTGCAGGTGGACCTGCGGGTGGTGCCGCAGGTGAGCTACGGGGCGGCCCTGCACTACTTCACCGGCTCCAAGGCCCACAACATCGCAGTGCGCAGGCTCGGCGTGAAGCGGGGCTTCAAGATCAACGAGTACGGCGTCTTCCGCGGCGACGAACGGGTCGCCGGCAAGTCGGAAGAGGAGGTCTATGCAAGCGTGGACCTGCCCTACATTCCCCCGGAGCTAAGGGAGGACCGGGGCGAAATCACGGCTGCCCAGAATGGCAGGCTGCCGCGGCTGGTGGAGCTTGACGACATTCGCGGCGATCTGCACGCCCACACGACCGAGAGCGACGGCCACGACAGCCTGCGGGCCATGGCCGACGCGGCGGCAGAGCTCGGCTACGAGTACCTGGCCATCACGGACCACTCGCGGCGCGTGACGGTCGCCAACGGCCTGGACGAGAAGCGCCTCGCCAAGCAGATCGAGGCAATCGACCGGCTGAACGAGGACCTAAACGGACGGATTGCCATTCTCAAGGGGATCGAGGTGGATATCCTGGACGACGGTTCGCTTGACCTGCCGGATTCGATCCTGCAGCGCCTCGACCTTCGGGTGTGCTCGGTCCACTACAAGCTCAACCTGCCCAAGGAGAAGCAGACCGAACGGGTCCTGCGGGCAATGGACAACCCCTTGTTCAACATCTTCGCCCATCCGAGCGGGCGACTTCTCGAGGAGCGGGACCCCTACGAGCTCGACTTGGAACAGATCCTGGAGGCTGCGGCCGAGCGCGGCTGCTTCCTGGAGGTAAACGCCCAGCCGAGCCGCCTCGACCTCACGGACAGTGCCTGCAAGATGGCCAAGGAGATGGGGGTCAAGGTGGTTATCTCGACCGACGCTCACGGGACCCGAAACCTCGCCTTCATGCGCTTCGGGATAGGTCAGGCCCGGCGCGGGTGGCTGGAGGCCGCCGATGTGGTCAACACGCGCGCCTTGGCGGAGTTGCGCGAGCTGTTGCAGAGAGGGTAAGGGCCGAGCTGCCGGCCGAGCGCAGCAATTGGCGCGATAGGTGCTTGGTCACTTCAGGCGGGAGCGTGTTGTCGAAGCGTGGAACGGAGTGCCGAACGAACACGATCGCCGGTTCTGTGCTGGAGAATGGATCCTTCTGAAGCGCAGGGCGGGTGAGGTGACCAAAGGGTTAGAGTGGGAGAATCAGCTTGAACGAAGCCCAAGCGACCGCCGCACTGCGGCAAGCATTCAGTGATGATCCGGACCTCGCGCCATTTGCCGAGCGGATCACCCTCCAGGCCGGAGATCCCTGGCGGATCGACGGAGAGGTAGGCAATATCGCGGCCAAGCGCAAGGCGGTGCGAGTCGCGCGTCGTGTGCTGCCGGGCATCGAATTCGAGGACTGCGTGACCCTCGAGCGCAGCAAGCGTCGTTCAGATCAGGCGCTTGCGGAAGTCCTTCGGGAGGCACTGCGCGCCGAGCCCGCCTTTGCGGAAGTTCCGATAGTGGAGCCCGGCAGCCACCCGCCACCGCACCAGGAGCCCTGGATTGGGGTAATCGTCCGCGACGGGGCGATCTACCTCGGCGGCCGCCTGGACCTTGCGGGAAAGTCCCTTGCCGAGGGTCTTGCCTGGGAGACCGGGGCCTGCTGCGACGTCAAGAACTTGATCAATCACGAGGCCAAGACGCTGCATCTGGATAAGGATGTTGCCCAGGCCGTTCGTACGCTGATCAGCGAGCATCCGCGGCTCGCAAGGGAGTCGATCGAGATTGCCGTCAAGGATGGCGAGGTTACCCTGCAGGGTAGGGTGACCGACGCGGACCAGCGCAACATCGCCACCTCACTGTGCTGGTTCGTGCCGACGGTGCGCGCGGTCCACGATCGCCTGAAGGTGCAGCAATAAATACCCGGCATCAGGACAGGAGCAAGAAGCGCTCATCCGAGAGACATGTCGCTAGCGGTCAAGCTCCGTGGAGCAGCAGCCGATCCTCCCTTCATCGGTCAGGCCGCAAGCTCAGACACGCCACTCCGCGCAATACCGCACACCGTTACCCCTGATTCTGGACCTTTGGAACGACGCGCCCGACAAGACGGCGCGTTCCCAGATTGCAGCGATCGGATCGTCCCTTTGTTCCGCAGCTCCCGCTGCAGTGCTTTCGCGTGCGGTGGCTTCCCCGAGATCGACCGCCAGCTCTAGCTGGTCCCGCTGTTTCTTGATCGCGACCTGTAGCTTGGAGATTCCTGGCGTTTGGGCGACGCGCCTTACCGTCTCCTGGAGTATTCGAAAAATGATTCCTTTCAGATCTGGTGGAATCTCCTCTTCCCCGACCGTGAAATCCGTTGTGATTGACAATTCCTCGTTGGCATCAGCCGCCTCACGGCACAGCGAGCGGGCGGTCGCCAATACACCAAAATCGTCGAGGCTGGGAGGACGGAGGTCCATGGCGAGGTTGCGTAAGTCGCGAATGGCCGCTTGAACCAGCGGAACGATGGTTTCACTTTGACCTTGCCCTGATTGCGGATGGGATTTCGCGGTCGCATATGCCTCGACCCGCATCTTCGCCGCAGCGAGGGTATGCGCAATTTCCTCATGCAGCTCCGTGGCAATCCTGCGGCGTTCAGCGTCCTCGGCTGCAAGCATGCGGGCGGAAAGCAGCTGAAGCGTGCCGTTGCGCTCGAGAATGGTTTGTTGTTGATCGGCGATGATCCGCTCGGAGCGGCGCACCACGTACAATAGCCCACCGTAAAGTATGCTCATGATGAGCGCGATCCCGAGCAAGACCAGCAACTCGCTGTGAATCATTGCCCTTACGATGGGGCTGACGTCCGTGTAGATCTCGAAAACGCCAATGGGTCGACGCTCGCCGGCACGGCGCACAGGCACGTAAGTCTCGATGAGGTTTTCATCGGGGTCGCCACGCTCGAAGAGGTCGAACCAATCCCGGTAGCTCAGCTTGCTTTGAATTTTGCCTTGGAGTGCACGTTGGAACTCCGGGTTGGCGCTGTCGTCCGTGCCCATCTCGTACTCGCGGGTTGAGTACAGCACGATTCCGTGGTGGTTGTAGATCTTGATGCGCACGATTGGCGTGTCCCGCACGGATTCTCGGATGGTGCGCAAGAGCCCCGCAGGTACCTCCTCGGCAGTGCTGACACTGGTGAGCTGTGTGCTCCCGCTGGAGATATTCGGCAAGCTCGGAGCGAAAAGCGTTCAGTGCCGTTGTCGCCACGGCGATGTTGCCGCGCTCGCCGAAGGTCAGGATGACGCGCATGGAGAGCTCGCGGTACAGAACCGCCAGTGCGATGGCAGCGAGTAGAATTCCTACCACGCTGGCAATTGCGTAAAGTCGGCCGAGTCTCAACAGCCCGTTGGCACTGCGCTGTTTATTCATCGCGTTGTGGTGCAGGTAACATGGGCCCCGTTTCCCAAACGAACCGAGCGGATGTGGCCCCATCGGATTGCGGGCCGATCGGTGCCTGCGCCGATGGCAGGGGGTGCTTGAAGCCGGCCGGTGTCCTTTGCGATGCCCAGCGATTCATGGCATTCCTGTTCCTTCGTATTGCCCCAGACTTGATCTCGCGCAGGGTTCTCCGCAGCGCCTGGTATGTATGGTGCGCCGTAGGAGAACCACTAATCCACGTCAATCCGGCTGCGGATGCCGATGGCCCGGTCGCAGTCCTCTTGATGGTTGACTGCCTTCAACGCGCGGCCCGACGTATCGGTTACGGCAGCGTATCGCCGCCACAGCCGGGACATCGCCAGAACCGTAGCTATCTGGCCAGCTTAGAAAACCCCATACCGATACCAGTTGTATGGCCCGCTACCGGATGGTAGATAGCTAGCCCCGTCCGTTAGTATTTCGACGGTTGGTGCTCCTGGCAAGGATCACTTCGCAAATCCGCGGGACACGCGGGAGGGGATGTTGGCGAACGTGGCGGTCAGGTCCGATGAGTGTCCTAATTGCGTGACTGGAGTGGACGTCATGCCTGTCCAGGAGTCCATCAAGGCACTACGGCAAATCGCGGACGTGTTGCACGACGGCCCGGATTGGAGCTCGGCCCTGGGCAATGTGCTCTCGGTGATCGCATCCACCGTGCCGGCGGAGACGGTGGCCTTGGGGCGGCTCCACCCGGACAGCGGAGTGCCGGAGTTTGTCGCCGGCGTTGGGACCGCGTCCGGGGAAGCCAAGCATATCTTTCTGGCGTCGGCGCCTTACGTTTCGCGACAGCTTTCCGTCGGGGTCCAGCACCTGGCACGCTCCCATATGTTTGCGATGCCAGCCGAAGCATTGCATCAAGCCGCTGATTCGCCCCACCGGCACGTGACTGCTTTCGCGCTACGGACCCGCGAATCCTCGGTGGATATCCTACTGGTTGCCACCGATCGCCCAATCGGTCCGCAGGACGAAGCAACAGAGTTCTTGTCGACCGTCCTTATGTACGTGGAGCTGTTCGTGGCGCGCGAGCGGGAGCAGCGCGAGAGGAGTGAGCTCCATCTGCAGGTGGAGCGGGCGAAGAAGGAGTGGGAGACCAGTGTCGATTCGTTGCCGCAGCTCGTGTGCCTCCTGAGCAGCGACGGCGAGGTTGTACGTGCCAACCGCGCCCTGGAAAGGCTTTGTTTGGGTGACGTCACGCGAGTTAGCGGCACTTCCTTCACCAAGCTGCTGCGCGAACTCGGGCTGATCGAGTCCGCCTCCCTCGCCATGACCGCCCGCGGCACCGCGATAGAGCCGGGCGCGCACATGCATGAGTCCCCGGAGGGTGCGGACGGTCGGTTATGGAAGCGGTGGCGCGCACAGTTGCTGAGCGGGCCGGTCAGCCTCGATGGGCTCGCGGACCCGACAGGGCGCGTATTTGATTTGAGGATTCAGAGTTGCCCTCTTCCGGACGCGGCAGGGGGTGCACTTCGGCATTACGTCGCGCTGTTGGAAGACGTCACTGAGCGCAACCAGGCAAGGCGCTTGCTCGAGGGCTTCAACAAGGAGCTCAAGCTCCAGGTGGCCGACAAGACCGCAGCGCTGCTGAGAGCAAACCGGTCGTTGGAGCGCGAGATCGAGGAGCACGAGGAACATCGGCAGGCCCTAAAGCTCTACGAGTACCGCTATCACGCCTTCGTGGAGAACACGGTCACGGGCATATATCTGGCCGAAGAGGGCACGATCACGTATCACAACGGACGTTTCGCGAGCCTGCTCGGTTACCGGGACGGCGAGTTGCTCGGCATGCGGCTGGCCGACGTCCTCGGCTCACACTGCCCGCAGGCGGCCAGGCTGGATGCGCACCTGAATCGTGCCGTCGCCGGCGCAGAGTGTCAGGTCTCGTGTCGCGACGGGCGCCGGGTCTGGATCAGGCTCACCCAGGCGCCGTACCCCGAGAGCGACAGGGACATTGTCATTGGCAATGTTCTCGACATCACGGCAGGGAAAGAATTCGAGCAGCGTCTCATCCAAGCGAAGACGCGAACCGCGCAGCTCTCGGAGCAACTACTGATAGCCCAGGAGCAGGAGCGCCGGCGCATTGCGCGAGATCTCCACGACGGCGTTGGTCAACGTATCAATTCGATCAAATTCAACCTCGACCATATCATTGGCGAGTGCGCGGCGAAGGGAATGGCTCAAAATATAGGACGCCGCTGCTTGAGCTCGCGGGCTCCCTGCGGGCGACGTTGGACGAGGTGCGCCGGGTGTCGATGGCCCTGCGCCCTTCGATGCTCGACGACCTAGGTATCGCGGCGACCCTGACCTGGTTCGTCCGGCAGTTCGCGCAGGCCGCACCCGAGATCCAGGTCCACACCGAGATAAGGCTGGATGAAGATGCCATCCGGCCGCTGTTGAAGACGGAGATATTTCGCATCGTACAAGAGGCATTCACCAACATCGCGAAGCATGCCGAAGCCGACACGGTGCGTCTTTCCTTGATCGCCGAGGGCGACCAGTTGGTACTGACGATCCGGGACAACGGGAAAGGCATAGAGGAGGGCGCGTACCCGGAGCACTCGGGCGTCGGGCTGCAGAGCATGCACGAGCGCGCCGAGCTCACCGGCGGGCAGCTCTTCGTCGTCGCCCGTAGCCTGGGAGGGGTCGCGGTGATCGGGCGCTGGCCCCGAGGAAACGACAGCATCGCTTTACCTTGAACGTCGCGCGAAGCGCGCTTCCCTTCTCCTTCGCCCTCTCGGGGCAGGAGTGAGGGAAGCGGTCATGGTGCTAGCGACTTACCGTTCGCGGGGTGGCGCTGGCGCCATAACCGTTAGCTGGTGAGGAGGCCGTGGCGAATCGCAAACGCGGTGAGATCTGCCGTGCGCCTCGCGCCGATCTTCGTCATTAGGCTTGCGCGATGTTTCTCGACGGTCTTCACACTAATGCAGAGGTAGTCCGACATCTCCTTGTTAGTCTTTCCTTCTGCAGCCAGCTTCAGGATTTCCCGCTCGCGCAGTGACAGCGCATCCCAGCCGACCTTGGTCGAGCAGTCATGCGTGTCTGCCCGCTCCGCCAAACCCGCCAGAAATCCGGACACGACGCCCATACAGATCCCAGGGCTAAGATAGGTTTTGCCTGCCATTACGGCGCTTATGGCGGTCAAGAGGTCCTGGTGGCTGTCCTCTTTCAACACGTATCCTTTTGCGCCCGCCTGCAATGTGGCCCGCACGTACTCCTCGGCGTTGTGCGCCGTCAGCGCAATGATCTTGGTCTCCGGCAACCGCTGCTTGATCTTTGGGATGGCTTCGGTGCCATTCGTCCCTGGCATGGAGAGGTCCATGATCACCAGGTCGGGTTCGAGCTGAGTGGCGAGCTGAAGGGCTTCCTGACCATTGCCCGCCTCTCCGACCACGCTGACCTGGTCATCGGTTTGGAGCAAGGCCGTCAAACCTTGCCGGAAGATTGCGTGGTCCTCGGCCAGCAGGACGCTGATCTTGCCGTGAAGTGCGCTCTGCGAATGGGGCAATCGTGGCCTCCCCCAGTTTGGGCGATTGGCTGATGCGATGGTATGGTTCCGGGCGCCTGGAGTATTCCGTCGCGATGCCACCCGGCTCGAACAGCACTGTAAGACCCGGGTGGGCAACAGTTTGTCGCGATCTCGGAATCTCCGACGAATCATGCGTGTACGCAAGGCCCGCGCCAAGAAAAATAATCTTTTAAATTGCAGTCGGTTGTCGGATTGTGCGCTCCGTGCCGCGGCGCGGGTGTAAAAAATCCTGACACCCCGGCGCTGCATCGTCCCTGCGCGGCTGGCTCGCAATGCCGCGACTGTCCCATCGCCATCACCGCTGCGCACGGGCTACGAGACGTCGTTCCCAATTGCCCCGAAGTGGGGTATTTCCGAGGCAAAATGGGGAACTGTGCCCGAAACGCCTTTGGTCTTGGCTTGCTATCGTCAAAAAGTGGCAGCAAGTCCAGAGACTGGCGGTTGTTGTCCCGGGTCCGGAGCGTCGTCTTCCGGATGCGATGTCCTTAGGAACAAGCCCAGCAGAACGGTGGCCCATGTTCAGAGCCCTCTTGGTAGAAGACGACCCATTTTTCCGCAGCATCCTCGCGGAAGTGCTGACGACCCGGTTTCCCGATATCGTCGTCGACGAGGCGGGAGACAGCGAATCGGCCCTGGAGCGCTTGAACGATCATCGGCCCGACCTCGTTTTTGTCGATATTGGACTTCCCGGGAGGAACGGCATCCTGCTCACCCGCGATATCAAGTCCATCGATCCGGGCGTCTGCGTGGTCATGCTGACCAGCCACGACCTCCCTGAGTACCGGGAAGCGGCCTTTCGCGAAGGGGCCGACTGGTACATCTGCAAGATGGCGGACCACTGCAGGGACGAGATCGTCGCGCGCGTTGCCCACCTGACCGCAGGGGCCAAGCGACCGGTCGGCTGAGCCATTGGGGCGTGCGGACGCTCTGAACAGCGTTCCGAACCGCCACGGAAAGCGTCCTCGCAATCTTCGGCGCATCGCAAGAACGAAGCGCTCCCGCAGCATCGCCGGGGCCTGAGCTCCTCATCTAAGGTCGCGGGGCTCTCCGCAAGAACCGGCGAACCTGCGAGCGACCATCGGGCGGTCTGGGCTTCGCCTCCGGTAGGGCGCGGAGCCTTTTGCGACACCATCTCGACGGGGCGATGGGCCGTCGTCCTCTCCCGCCTTCTTCCGTGCCACCTTCCCGCGCGACTGCGGGTTTTGCCGCTAAACAGCGCGTTTTCCCTACCCCTCAATGGGGGGTGTTACTACCAGCCATCGTCGGTGCATTCGCCAATACTGATCACCGTGGCGAAAAAGGTCGTGCTGCCGCGCAGTCAGTCGGCGTGGTTGGTGACATCACTCCCGGACGCGCGGCGCGGCGGAAGCCTAACCAGACAGCCAAATCAGCGAACACGAGGCCAGCGAACAGTGAACCAACATCGATTTCGATCCATGGCGGCCTGCCGGACGCCTTCGGGCGGCGCCCAAGGGCGGTTGCGAAGCATGGGCGCCCGAGCAGACCTGCTTAGTGCTGACCCGAGCCGCTCGATGGGTGCCGCGACCCAACGGCTGATACAGCCGGGCGGGCCTCTTAGATCAGCGCTGTTGGCGCAACGGCCTGAATCCACACTGATTTACGAAGGGGAGAGGAGAGACATCCGATGAGACCGCAAGAACACTGGTCGCACCCGAGCGGCGGGGGGCGCGTGGCGCTCCTGGCCGTTTCCGCATTTTTGCTGTTTTTGGCGTCGTTCGTGGCGAGCGCCGCGAACCTCCCGGCCTCACCGTGACCGGCGTCGCGGCCGACGGTACGAGACCGATCTGTCGGCCACCGACTACCGCTGGCTGGTCGAGAAGGACCAGACCTACCACGTCCGGTTCGGCGGGTCCGGCAACCCGATCAACGTCCCATTCTCAGATCACGCAGCCACCCGACGGGGAGCAAGACCCTGTCGGTCAGCTTCCACCAGAGCTACATGCCGGTGGTCGCCAAGGGCTGCGCCGGCATGGACGCCGCGTGGCAGGCGGCGGCCGCTGCACCGAGCTTTCGCCGACCTCCAGGCCAACCAGCTATTACTACGTGTCGGTCGTGCCGCGCCAATCTTCTCCGGCTTACACCATCGGCGGCGCCTCGTTCGTCACCAGACGGATGAATCGGGCAACGTGCCGCCGACGACCGTCTACGTCAACGAGCACCCGCTCGACGACCGCGCAGATCACCATCCTGGTCTTCCAGGACAACGCGCCGATCAACAACGCGCCCGACCTGCCGACCGAGGATCCGGCCGAGCCGGGCGGCACCGACATGAGCGGCTTCCCGATCCTGGTCGAGGACGCCGGCGGCCGCTACGGCGCGTCGGCCGGCGTCCAGAGCCAGGACGCCTTCGGCAACCCGCTCGGCACGACCTACGACGCCGCACGGCGACCCGTACGACCCGGCTGTATCGACCGTACGGCCAGGGCTCGTTCACCGGCCCCGACGGCCGGCTGACCATCAAGAACCTGGCGCCCGGCAAGTACGGCATCTCGGCGGTTCCCCCGGCCGGTGCGGGCTGGCAGCAGACCGCCACCATCGAGGGCACCAAGGTCATCGACGCCTGGGTCAAGTCCGGCGAGCCGCCGTTCTTCGCCGAGTTCGGCCCGCCGGGCTTCCACGTCTTCATCGGCTTCGTCAAGGAGTTCGACCGATCCCGGCCGGCGGCGGCACCACTCACCGGCACGATCGTCAACCAGCACATGTCGCGGCCGCCGGACTACGCCTTCTACAACGGCGCCTGCTTCGGCCACACCACCCCCTGGGTCGGTCTCAACGACCTGGCGGTCGGCATCGGCACCGGCGTCTACGCGGCGCCGACCGACGAGAACTGCAACTTCTCATCCCCGATGTCCCGGACGGCAACTACCAGCTCGCCGTCTGGGACTCGAACCTCGACCTGATCTTCGCCTCCTACGGCGATCACCATCGCCGGCGGCTAGTGCATCACCCCGAACGGCTCGTGCAACCTCGGCGAGGTGCCGGTCTTCCAGTGGTTCCACCGCCAGGAGCACCGCGTCTTCGACGATCTGAACGCCAACGGCATTTGGGACCCGACGAGGGCCCGAGCGCCTCGAGACCGGCTTCAACCTGCGCTGGCGCGACGGCACCATCTACCAGGGCAACGTCTCCGACGGCGTCGGCGCCTTTACCTTCGACCAGGTCTTCCCGTTCTTCTCCTGGCTGGTCGCCGAGGTGGACTTCGCCCGCCAACAGGCCACCGGCGTGACCGTGGTGGTCGACAACGGCGGCCCGATTCCGGCCTCTGTTGCCGGGACCGGCACCCCGATGACAACGACATCACCTTCGGCCGGGCCATAACCCGCAGGACCAGACGAACCCGCCGATCCGCTTTGCACCGCGATCCCGGGACCGTGTGTCGAGAGAACGACTCACCGAGTCGAGCACGGCCCGGTCCTGCTCCAGGGCTTCCAGGGCTTCATCGGCCAGACCAACGCCTTCCTGTGGGGCAAGCGCCACTATCCCGGACGGCGAGAACGGCGGCATCACCGGCATCGTCTTCTACGCGGTGACCCGCGCCGAGAACGACCCCGAGCTGGCCGCGGCCGAGCCGTGGGAGCCGGGCATCCCGGGCGTGACCGTCAACCTGTACGAGTCGCTCGGCGTCGATCCCGTGACCGGGTAGCCACCAAGGGAGTCCTGCTCGCACCACCGTCACCGACAGCTGGGACGCCGCGATTCCACCGGCTGCAAGTACGGCGACGACGCGACCGCGCCGTTCATGTTCTCACCCGACGGCACCAGCACGTCTACGAGCAGGACTGCTGGGACGGCCTGCGGATGTTCAACCAGGCGCGGCCGGCGGTCTTCGACGGCGGCTACGCCTTCGGACCCGAGTTCGACGTGACGGACGGCGGTATGCCCGGACTGGCTCATCAGACTGCAGCTGGTGATCCTACATCGGCCCCATGCCGGTCGGCGACTACATCGTCGAGGTCGTGCCGCCCCCGGGCTACGAGATCATCAAGCCCGAGGACAAGAATGTCGACTTCGGCGACGAGTACGTCCCCGGCGCCCGAGCTGCTGCCGCCGCCCTGCGTCGGTGAGCTGCACACCGTGCCGCAGTACCTGACGCTGTTCCCGGACCAGCAGATCCCGGCGCCGTTCGCCGGCACCGATCGTCCGCTGTGCGACAGCAAGCTCGTCACCCTGTCCATCCGGCGCCAACGCGGCGGCCGACTTCTTCGTCTTCACCGAGGTGCCGGTGGCCGCCCACGGCCTGGGCTTCATCCTCGACGACACCCAGAACGAGTTCGACCCGAACTCGCCCAACTTCGGCGAGAAGTACGCGCCGCCGTTCGTCCCGATCACCATCCGTGACTTCACGGGCCGGATCATCGCAAGACCCCTGTCCGACCAGTACGGGCTGTACAACTTCCTCGCGCCGTCGACCATCACGGCCAACCTGCCCCAGCCGAGCGGCATGTCGCCCAACATGCTCACCGCCTGCATGAACGATCCGGGCGACGATCCGAACAACCCGGACCCCAACTGGAACCAGCAGTACAGCACCTTCTGCTACACGCTCCAGTACATGCCGGGCGTGACCACCTACCTCGACACCCCGGTGGTGCCGGTGGCGGCCTTCACCGGCCCGGACCAGTTCCCGCTCGACTGCGAGTACGCCGACGGGACGCCGAGGATCTGACTGCGTGTCGGTCGACGACCAACGGCGTCGGCGGCGGGCCCTACATCCCGACCTACTCGGTCACCACCGGCAACCCGGCAACCGCGGGGTCTTCGGCGGACCACACCATCACCATCAACTCGATGGGTCGCGAGCGGTCCAGAACCCCGACTACTGCAACCCGGCGGCGGGCGCCTGCCCGGCGGGCGCCGACACGGTCAACAAGTTCGTCACCCGCGACTTCGGCTTCGGCGCCGGCGGGCACCGTGACCCTGGGCGACCTGGGGGCGCTCGCGCTGCACCTGGGGTGAACCGATCACCTGCACATTGCCGACGGCACCTAGTCGGGCCGGTCGGCTCCATGGGCGGGCGCCAGCTCACGGTCACCCGCAGCGCAACGGCGGCTCGACGGTCGCCGGCGTCACCGTCCAGGTGGGCCTGCGCGCCCGGGGCGAACCGTGATCCCGGTCTACGCGGGTGGCGTCAAGATCCAGGACGCCATCGACGCGGCCGGCGCCAACGACCTATCCTGGTCCAGCCCGGGCAGCTACAACGAGATGGTGGTCATGTGGAAGCCGGTCCAGCTCCAGGGCTGGGGCGAGGGCTCGACCACGATCAACGCCGTCAAGGCGCCGGCCGACAAGCTCGCAGTCTGGCGCGGTCTGGTCGACGGCCTGATCACCGACGGCAACATCGACCTGCTGCCCGGCCAGGAGGTGGGTCCCGGCGGCCCCGAGCCCGCCACCCTTTCACCGAGGAGGGCGCCGGCGTGCTGGTGCTCGCCAGCGCAGGGCGGCGGTCAGTCGCTTCAGCCGGCCAGCAACCGGCGGCGCCCGCATCGACGGCTTCACCATCAAGAGCGCGGACACCGGCGGCGGCATCATCGTCAACGGCTACGCCGACTATCTGGAGATCTCCAACAACCGCATCGCCAACAACAGCGGCTTCTACGGCGGCGGCATCCGGGTCGGGCATCCCCTGCTGCATCAACCCGGCGACGCTAACGCTACGACCGACGCCGACAACGACTACGTCTCGATCCACCACAACCAGGTCGTGTTCAACGGCGGCTCGGCGGCGCCGGCGGCGGCATCTCCATGTGCACCGGCTCCGACTCCTACCAGATCACCGAGAACTGGGTGTGCGGCAACTTCTCGCCGGCGACGGCGGCGGCATCGGCCACATGGCTAAGCGACCGGTGCCCGGCCAGGCAAACAGCCGCAGGTCCCCTGCCGATCGCCGACAACCGTGGTATCTTCAACGAGAGCTTCCTCCAGGGCCAGACGGTCTCCGGCGGCGGCATCTTCGTCGGCGGCGCCGCCGCGCTGGCAGGCGGCGGCCTCAGCCCGGGCGCCGGTAACGTCGCAGGTCGTCGCGCAACCTGATCCAGGGCAACTCGGCCGGGGCCGGTGACGGCGGCGGCATCCGTCTCGCCAACGTCAACGGCGAGGATGTCGCGGCCAACCCGACCAACAACGGCCGAACGAACCAACGCCCTGGTACCGGTCGACGTGTTCAACAACATGATCGTCAACAACGTGGCGGGTCTGGCCGGCGGCGGCATCTCGCTGCAGGACGCGGTCGAGGTCACGATCCGCCACAACACCATCGCCAACAACGACAGCCTGGCGACGGCGGGCGACGCGTTCGCACCGGGCAGCCCGAACCAGTCGACGCCGCAGCCCGGCGCGGGCATCGTGGCCCGGGCCCACAGCGCTGCGCTGGCGGCCATTCCGGTGCGGCGTCGGGACATTCTCCGATCCCGACCCTGTTCGACGACAACATCGTCTGGCAGAACCGGCAGTTCTTCTTCCGGGTCGAAGACCACGGCTGCACTCCCGGGGACCCGACTGCACCCGACCTTCGGGCTGTGCCCGGATCCGACCGGCGGCCTGACCTGCCCCGGCGGCAACGACCCGGTCTTCGATGACCTGGGGTGATCGGGGCGACCGGGAGCCTCACCGGACCGGCAACCTGCTGACGCCGGTGCGTGCACCGGTGCCGCGACCGAGCACCGCTCGTTCGTCAGCCCGTACTTCAACGGCGCCGCGCGCGGCGATCCTCAGCCGGAGATCACCACCGCCATCCAGGCGCCGGCGGCCTTCGACGAGGGCGGCAACTTCATCCGGCCGGGCTTCGGGCCGCTGTCGCTGTACTGGACGCACGACCGACGACGGCGACGCCGGACACGCTTTCGGCGACTACCACATCTCGGCGCCGACTCAGCGGCAGTGGATGCGGGTCATCAGCGGGACCGTTCCGTGGACTATCGACGGCGACAGCCGCCACGGCGACGCCTCGACATCGGCGCCGACGAGTCGGTCCGTAATCCGGAGCGCTCGTAACGGCATCCCGGCCGGGCCTAGGCCCGGCCGAGGTGGCGGGGAGAGCACAGATGATCAGACGAGACGACTAACGAAGCCAAAGGAGAGAATCCATGAACGCCAAACGGCCTTCAGGAAACCTGACCCTGGCGCTGGCCGGGGTCCTGCTTGCGCTGGCACCGGCCTGGGCCCAGGTCATCGTGCAGTGCCCGGGCGACAGGAACGGAGACGCGCGATGGGACGACTATGTGCTGGAACACCGGGCCGACGTGTGCTCGGAACAACGACTGCAATCCCGCCGGCCCGCGATACCGGCCGTGCGTTGCGACGCAGCCGCCGAACGTCGAGTGCATGCACCTGGCCGGCGGCGACGGCTTCGCCACTATGGCCGACGGCAGGCCGCAGTATATCTTCAGCTTCTCCGACGTGACCGGGGTGCCCGAGGCCGATGTCATGGCAGAGGGCATTCTGGCCGCCGCCTTGCCGGCGCCGACGATCGCGGTCGACGAGGGCGACGAGTTCTACCTCACCCTGACCAACGTCGGCATGGTGATCCGGCCCGACCTGTTCGACCCGCACACCGTGCACTTCCACGGCTTCCCGCAATGCCTCGACCGTGTTCGACGGCCTGCCCGAGTCGGGCATCGCCATCAACCATGGGCGCGACCCTGACCTACTACTACCACCTGGTGGAGCCCGGCACCTTCATGTACCACTGCCACGTGGAGGCCACCGAGCACATGCAGATGGGCATGCTCGGCAACCTCTACGTGCGGCGCGGCCCAGGACGGACGGTCCGCTCGGGCACCTGTGCCGCCGGGACCGAGACGTGCACCCAGTTCGCCTACAACGACGGCGACGGCTCCACCGGCTACGACGTGGAGTACGCGCTCCAGCTCGGCGGCTTCGACCCCGATTCCACGACGCAGCTGGAACGTCCAGCCGCTGCCCTTCGCGCACATGTGGGACCGCTACCCGATGATCAACGGCCGCGGCTACCCGGACACCATCAATGCCGGGCGCCGCTCGCCGGCAGCCGATGGAGAACGGCGGCATCGTGTCCCAGGCGGAGTCGTCGCTGATCACCGCCACGGCGGGCCAGAAGGTCCTGCTGCGGCTGTCGAACCTCAACATCACCGTCACCCACACCCTGATCAGCCCGAGCATCCCGATGGAGGTGGTCGGGATCGACGCCAAGGAGCTGCGCGACCGAGGACGGCACCAAGCTCCACTACACGACCAACTCGGTGACCATGGGCGGCGGCATGTCGGCGGACGTCATCCTGGACACCACCGGCGTGCCGCCCGGCGAGTACTACCTGTACGCCTCCAACCTGCAGTACCTGCAACAACGACGAAGCGGCGGATCTCGGCGGCATGATGACCGAGATCCACATCCAACTAAGGCGAAGGAGGAACGCATGAAGAGCACTACAGATATCAACACGAGGCCTCCGGGGTCCTCGCGGTCGCGGCTGTGGCCGCCCTTCGTGCTGCTCGCGCCGGCAGCGCCGGCGCCCAGGCCCGGATCGACGGCATCACCGGTTCACGACCTTCAACTTCACAGCCGGGCAGGGCGAGGTCAGCACCCCGGACGGCGGCTCCTATCCACTTCTGGGGCTACCAGGACACCGGCAACCAACGAGGGCGTTCGGCCGTGCCCCAGTACCCGGGGCCGACCCTGATCCTGAACCAGGGCGAGACCGTGACCATCAACCTGACCAGCGACGCTGCACGTCGGCCAGTGCACCTCGATGGTCTTTCCCGGCCACGCGGTGACGGCCACCGGCGGCAGCGCCGGCCTCCTGACCCGGGAGACCTGCCCGGGCGGTACGACGCGGTGACCTACACCTTCACCGCCATCCGAGCCCGGCACCTACATGTACTACTCGGGCACCGAGCCCGAGCTCCAGATCGAGATGGGCCTGCTGGGCGCCATCATCGTGCGGCCGACCGGTCATGGGCTTCGACGGACACTACGCCTACAACCACGACGACACCTACTTCGACCACGAGGTGATGTTCCTGCTCACCTCGATGGACCCGATCATCCACCAGCTCGCCGAGCAGCACCGCTTCGGCGAGATCGACCTGACCAAGCGCTGGCCGGTCTACTGGTTCATCAACGGCCGCGCCGCGCCGGACGATCTGGCCGAGCGCCTTCGTCGGCTGGCTGCCGCACCAGCCCTACAACTGCACGCCGCGCATGTCGCCGGGCCAGAAGTTGCTGGTGCGGATCCTCGGCGGCGACTCAGGACCAGCACCCGCTCCACCTGCACGGCAACCACTACTACGAGATCGCCCGCTACGGCCGGCTGCTGCTGACCGACGACGGTGTGACGCTCGCCTCGCGGGGCAAGTTCACCACCCTGTCGGTCCCCGGCCAGACCGTGGACGCGATCTTCGAGTGGACCGGCGAGAAGCTGGGCTGGGACATCTACGGTTCCACGCTCGACGGCATGCCGGCCCACGCCTGCATCGACACGTCGACAGCGACGGCTTCAGCGCGACGGGTACGCCGACCTCGACGCCGACTACCCATGGGAGTACTGCGCCGACCACAACAAGCCGTTCCCGGTGGTCCTGCCCGAGAACCAGAACCTGGCCTTCGGCGGCTGGTGGTCGGGCAGCCCGTTCATGGGCGACTCGGCGAGCCGCTGCCCCCGGGCGAGGGCGGGCTCAACCCGTACGGCGGCTTCTTCTTCATGTGGCACTCCCACGCGGAGAAAGAGCTCACCAACTACGACATCTTCCCCGGCGGCATGCTCACCATGATGGTGGTCGAGCCGCCCGGAACCCCGATTCCATAAGGAAGGAGGGAATAGATAATGAACCACAAGAATTCACAAGAAGGCTGCGACTGCCGGCCCTGGCGCTGGCGGCCCTCGCCTTCGCGGCGGCCCTCCTTTGCGCAGACGCGACGGTCGATCTCTGCGCCACGACGGGCACCGCCAGCGATGCCGGGCGGCGACGGTGTCGCCGATCTGGGGCTACGTCGACATCACCGGTGCGGCAACTGCGCCGACGGCGCGTCGCGACCATTCCCGGGCCCGTGCTCAGGCCGACCGCCGGGCGACACCACCCTGACGGTCAACCTCACCAACAACCTGGGCGAGCCGGTGTCGTTCTTCGTCCCCGGGCTGCAGGGTCGCCGGCGACTTCGGCGACGCGCCGGCGACGTTCACCAGCGAAGCCGCGGCACCGCGGCGGCACCGCCAGCTACAGCTTCGACCTGACCGGCAGAGTCGGGACCTTCCTCTACCACAGCGCCACCGACCGGATCCGGACCCAGGTGCCCATGGGGCTCTACGGCGCCCTGGTGGTGGACCGGCGGCCGGCATGGCCTACTCCGGACGTGCCGCTACGATGCCAGGACGAGGTGCTCGTCTTCAGCGAGATCGACCCGGCCCTCAACGCCGACCCCGGCCGGCACTCGGACGGCGCCAGGTGATCAACTGGACTACCCGCAGTACTTCCTGATCAACGGGCAGGCCTATCCGACACGGCGCCGTGATCGTCACCACCGGCGACAGGACGTCCTGCTGCGCTTCGTCAACGCCGGGCCTCAGACCCGCGTGCCGACCCTCGGCGGCGGCCTCTACATGGACCTGAAGGCCGAGGACGGCAACCGCTACCCGCACCCGATCGAGCAGTACGGGCTCGAGCTGCCGGCGGCCAAGACGATCGACGCCATCGTCAATGTGGCGCCGACGGCACCTACGCCCTCTACGACCGCTCGCCTCGACCTGATGAACGGCGCCGCCACCGGCGGCGGCATGCTGGTCGAGCCTCAGTCGCCGGGGCGCCGGCGGCCGGTGGATGACCCCGGCGGTCCCCGGCGCCTACACGATTGCAGAGGACGGCAGCTCACGACGACCGTTGAGCGGATCACCGGCCGGCGTGCTCGACAACGATACCGGCGGAGCGGTAGCGGTGTTGGTGAGCAGTCCCTCGTCGGCACGCTGGGCGCTGGGCTCGCCGGCGACGGCTCGTTCACCTACACGCCGAACCCGGACTTCAACGGCACGGACCAGTTCACCTACGTGGCCAACGACGGCGCTCGGTGGACCGAACAGCAACGTCGCCACAGCGACCATCACGGTGACTCCGGTCAACGATCGCGCCGACGGCGGTGGCCGACGCGTATGACGCGGCCGAAGGCGATGACCTGAACGTGGCCGCGCCGGGCGTGCTCGCGAACGACAGCGATGTCGACGGCGACGCGCTGACGGTGACCACCGACCCCGGTCGTTGCGCCAACCAACGGGCGCGCTGACGCTGAACGCGGATGGGTCGTTCGACTACACGCCCTCTGGCCGGCGTCGAACTCCGACACGCTTCACCTACGAGGCCTGTGATCCGGAGCCGCTCTGCGCTACCGCCACCGTGAACCTCACCATCGTCGGGCCGCCGCCCAACCAGGCACCGGTGGCTGTCGACGACAATGTCTCGACCCCGAGAAACACCCCCGTGCCGATCAACGTCGTTGCGAACGACTCCGATCCCGACGGCACGATCAACGTCAACAGCGTGGCGCTCACCAGCAGCCCGACGCGAGGGGGCATCGGTGGCGAACACCGGAGGCGGCATCGTGACGTACAGTCCGCCGAACCCCGGCTTCCGCGGCACCGACACATTCACCTATACGGTGAATGACAACGACGGGGCAACCTCGAACGTGGCGACGGTACGGGTGAACGTGACGAGGTAGTTAAGGGAAGGAGTGTGCGATCGGCCGGGTCGCCTCCGCGAGCGGAGGCCGCCCGGCAATTTTTCCCGGGCGCTTGTTCGGCGCGCGGGGAACGCCCCGGCAACGAACCGACGGGCGACCCGGAGGACTGATATGAAACGATTCAACAAACTGCTCGCATCTTGCGTACTGCTGTCCGCACTGGCGGCCTTGCCGCTCGGCGCGGGTGGGACCACGGCCTCAGACACGAAGCATGCGCAACGGGCTCCCATGAAGTGGGAGACCGATCCGGCGCATGAAGGACAAGTGGGGGGTGGAGATCGTGTCGCTACGCCGAACCGCGCACGGCCACATGCTCGATTTCCGCTACAAGGTGCTGGACGCGAAGAAGGCCGCGCCGCTCTTCGTCCGCAAGACGAAGCCGAACCTGTCCACCAGTCCAGCGGCAAGGTGCTGGTGGTGCCCAGCACGGCCAAGCTCGGGCCGCTTCGCAACTCCTACACGCCAAAGGAAGGGCGTATCTACTGGATGTTTTTCGGCAACGCGGGGGATCTCGTCAAGTCGGGCGACAAGGTCACCGTGGCCATCGGAGATTTTCGGGCCGAAAACATAGTGGTGCAATGACATGAACAGACGAGCTTCAAGGTTTTCGGCGCCGCGGCCCTGCCTAGCGCATTGGCCGCGGCCCTATCAGTTCGCCACGGCGTCGGGCGGCGGTGATCGAGCCGGACCTGGAGCAGGCATTGGAGAGTGGCGGTGAGGTGGCCTTCATCGCTCAGTTCCACCAGGGGCTGAATCTCGACGCGTTCCCAGGCCAGGGCAAGGGTGGCGGCATGCAGCTCGCCGCTCTGCTGTGGGCGTTGCGCAACCAGGCGGACGCCAGCCAGAAGACGGCGGTCGAGCTGCTTCAGGCCGGCGGTGCCAAGAAGATCACCCAGCTCTGGTCGATCAACGCGCTGGCCGCCACCGCCGGGCCGGCGGTGGTCTGGGACCTGGCGGCGTTGCCGGAGGTGGAGAGCATCAAGCTGGACGCGACCTTGGCCGCGCCCGGCCCTCAGACGGCAGCGACCTCGGAGCCGGAGTGGAACCTCGTCACGGTCGGCGCGCCCACTGTGTGGAACCAGGGCCAGACGGGGGACGGAACCGTCGTGGCTGGGATGGACACCGGGGTGGATGCAGCCCACGCCGATTTGGTTGGACGCTGGCGCGGGGGCTCGAACAGTTGGTTCGACCCCAACGGGGAGCACGCGACTCCCTATGACCGGAATGGCCATGGTACCTGGACGATTGGTGCCGCGGTCGGGGGGATGCCGGCGGGACCGGCGATCGGCGTGGCGCCAGGAGCACAATGGATCGCGGTCAAGATCTTCAACGACGCCGACTACGCTTCGTTGAGCGCCATCCACTCTGGGTTCCAGTGGCTGCTCGACCCGGACGGGAACCCGGCGACCAATGACGTTCCGGACGTAGTTAACGCCTCCTGGGGATACCCCAATGAGGTGAACCAGTGCTACGAGGAATTCGGACCAGATGTCGACCTCCTGAAGATCGCCGGCATCGCCGTGGTCTTTTCGGCGGGAAACCAGGGGACCGCAGGCAGCGTGAGTCCGGCGGACAACGCCGAAGGTTTCGGCGTCGGGGCGGTGGATTCGTCGGGGACTGTGGCATCGTTCAGCAGCCTCGGCCCGTCGGCCTGCGACGGAACCTCTTTCCCGGAGGTTGTCGCGCCGGGCGTCAACATTCGAGTGGCGGACCTGACGTTCGGGGGGGTGTTTCCCGACTCCTATACGTCAATGTCTCGGGACCTCTTTCTGCCGCCCCACATGTCGCCGGAACCATGGCGTTGCTGCGCCAGACGAACCCCGATGCGACGGTGGCTCAGCTCGAGGAGGCGGTGAAGTCGGAGCCGCTGGACATCGGGGCAACGGGACCCGACAACGACGTCGGGATACGGCCTGCTGAATGCCCCGGCGGCGGTCGCTTGGCTGGCAAGTGCTCCTGCGCCCGAGCCGACGTGCACAGATTTCGACCAAGACGGCTTCTTTTACGAGTCGAGCTGCGGCACACCTCAGGACTGTAACGACCTCGACGCCACGATCAACCCCTCCGCTTGCGACATCAAGGGCGACGGCATCGACCAGGACTGCGACGGGGTGGATCGCCTCAAGGGCAAGTCGTGCCCGGTCTCCGGGGGAGACAGTGGAGGTGGTAGCGGCGGCTCCGGAGGGGGCGGCAAAGGGAAGAAAAAGTAGTCGATGTGCCGTGTCAATCGTATCGGGCGGCTGGCAGGTGCCCTGCTTGGTGCCGCCGCCGCGCTGTTGTCCCTACCGCCAGCCACTCTTGGTGGCGAGGCGCTGGACGATAGCGAGCCTGCTTCGGTCGCGGGGTTTTCTCCGCAACAGGCACTCGCCCTCGGTGAGCGCCTGTACCGGCGCGGTCTGGGTGTAAGCGGCCAGCCCGTAAAGGCCATCGTGGCGGGTGATGTGACGGCGGATGGCAGCATGTTCAGCTGCGTCAACTGCCATCAGCGCAGCGGGCTTGGATCGCTGGAAGGACCCGTTATCGCGTGGCCGGTGAACGGCAAGGAGTTGGCGGTTCCCCGGCGTCGGGCTGGCACCTGGAACCCGTCAAAGCAGCGTCAAGGGCCTGGTGCGCTGGAGCGTTGGTCACTGCCCGCCGCGATTTGAGATGGAGGACCTCAGACCCGCCCTACACCGACGAGACACTGGCGCGGGTCCTGAGAACTGGCGTCGATCCGGCGGGGCGAGTGCTGAACCGCGCCATGCCGCGCTATGACCTCGGCGACCGGGACATGGCGGTCCTCACCTACTATCTAAAGCATCTCTCGACGGACACCGATCCCGGCGCCGACGAGCAGACCATCCGCTTTGCCACGGTCGTCACGGAGGGTGTTCCGGACGCGGACCGCGATGCCATGCTTGCCGTGGTGCGGGCCCACATTAGTGCGCGCAACACGCAGACGCGCCCGTACGAGCGCCGCGCCAAGGCTGGGCCTTTCTACAAGACCGAGAAGTTCGGTGCCTACCGCAAGCTGGCGCTGGACGTGTGGGAGCTGAAGGGCCCCGCGGATACCTGGCGTGAGCAGCTCGAGGCCTATTACCGCGCCAAGCCCGTATTCGCGCTGCTCGGGGGCATCGCGGCCGGCCCCTGGGCACCGATCCACAAATTCTGCGAGGAGCACGAGATCCCGTCCATCTTTCCGATCACCGAACAGCCCGTGGTGTCGGATTCCGATTGGTACACGCTCTATTTCTCCAAGGGGCTGTACCAGGAGGGCGAGGCAGCGGCCCGGTATCTTGCGGCAATCGGATAAGGTCGCCGCCGGTGCCCGCATCGTACAGGTCTTCCGTCCAGGCACCGAAGGGGAGGATGCCGCCCGGGGTTTTCAAGAGACCTGGCAGAAGGCGGAAAGGGCAGCTCTGGAGTCACAAACGCTCACCGCGGGAGAGGACGTGTCTGAGACGCCTTGGCTCGCGTGCGGGAGCCGGGCAGGCGCCGGCCGTTGTTCTGCTGTGGCTGGACGGCGAGGACGTTGTCACGGCCCTGAACGCATGGGCTCGCGCAGGGCGATCAGACGATCTTTGTGTCCTGGAGCTTGGCGCGAGCGAACCTCTCCCGCATCCCGGAATCCATCCGGCGTCGGCTTTTCCTGACCTATCCCGTACAGCCTGCCTCGGGAGACGGAAAAGCGGCACCGGGTTGTCAACGCCTGGTTGAAGGCGCGCAAGATCCCTCCCGGCGACGCCGAGATGGATCCGCAGCTGAAGGCCAAGATGTATTTTCTGGGCTGGATGTTGCCGGGGGCTATCGCCGCCATGCGCAGCGAGTTCTACCGCGACTACTTCATGGAGGCATTCGACATGATGCCCGACCAGGACTATGCCATTGCAGCCTACCCGCGGCTGAGCTTTGGGCCGGGTCAACGGTATGCCGCAAAGGGCTGCTACATCACTCAGCTGTCGTCAGGCGATGATCCACAGCTCGTGAAGGTGAGCGATTGGGTCGTCAACTAACAGAGCGCATGCTCCGTCATCAACTGGCAGTCCCGCGCTGCACACTCATGGCCGTCGCAAGCGCTGAGACGCGGAAAGAAGTGGAGAGTGAATGATGTCGATGTATGGTTCTATGATCGTCCGCGGTGCGGTCACCGCAGTCTCCGCAGCCTTTCTCGGGTTGGCGTCGGCACCAGCGGGCGCGGACGGTGGCGCGCGATGCACAAGCTACCCAACTGGATCCAATGGGTGGCGAGCACGCGCACCACATGAAGGGGGGCCACAGGGAGGCGAGCACGCGCATCACGCACAGATGATGAGCCAGAAAGGCTACACCCGAACTGAGCAGTCCTATGCCGTCCCGGATGTCGTCTTGAAGGACCAGAACGGTAAGCGTGTCGCGCTGCGGGATATCGTGGCCAGTAAGCAGCCCATCATGCTGAACTTCATCTTCACTACCTGTACCACGATATGTCCGGTACTCAGCGCCAGTTTTGCCCAGACGCAGCGAGCCCTGGGTGCGAGGCGAAGGATGTTCGCATCGATCTCCATATCGATCGATCCCGAGCACGACACCCCGGCCACTTCGCGAGTATGCCCAGCGATTCATGGCCGCGGATCGGTTGGGAGTTTCTGACGGGGACATCAACGATGTGTGGCGGTGCTAAAGGCGTTTGACGCTTATCGCGGCGACAAGATGAACCATGTCCCCTTGACCCTTTTGCGGGTCCAAGCGGATGGACCCTGGGTACGCATGGAGGGATTCGCGAGCGCAGGCGAGCTGGTGCAGGAGTACCGCAGCCAGACGGCCCCGGCCGGCGAAGCGCCCGGTTCCTCGTGAAGAGGCGCCGATGCGCTTACGCGCAGCGAGCCTCGGAGTGGGTCTGACGTTTCCGGAAGGGGCGATATCTCAACGGACTCCTAATCTATCGTGGCTCCAGCGACCCCTGGATCTCTGCGGCGAGGTGAGATAGGAGGAATTAGATCCCCATGAAAGGACGCTACCGTCCTTCCGTCGCCGGCTTGGTTGTCGGCCTCGCTGGTTTCATGTTAG
Source organism: uncultured Gammaproteobacteria bacterium (assembly GCA_963824085.1). GTDB lineage: Bacteria > Pseudomonadota > Gammaproteobacteria > Chromatiales > Chromatiaceae > JARRNE01. The sequence goes on along the minus strand of CAWGNT010000019.1, from coordinate 78,165 downwards.
TCGGATCTGCTTGCGCCGCTCCCTGCGTGACAGCCACGGCTGCACTTCAGAAAATGGAAGACGCTACGGTGGTTCTCGCCGGCAATGGTGAGGAGGGTGTGGAGATTCCGGTAAAGATCGCGGATGACGTTAATGAGCTAGCTGCCGGCTTTCAGCACATCTGCCCGGAGGCCATAGGGGACACGGCCATTCTGTTCCGCTTCGGCGTCCGTACCGAGATAACGTTTCATATGCGCAACGTGCAGGCTCCTCTCGATATAGCCCATATCGACGCTGGCGGAGTGGTGATCGATGTGCAACGTATGGAGCCTTACGTCGACTCCGTGGTTTTCGTTCGCCATCCGGTCTACCCGCCGGCGGGTCCCTTCATGAGCGCTCTGGAAACTGCAGCTGGCCGGATGGAAAGGCTCGGCATTCGGGTTGGTTCCCACATTGCGCTGAAGTGAAGGGCCCGGTTCACTACCCCGGGAACAGTTTCCGCGATGACGCTCAATTTCGGAGGCAAGACGCTCCGTCTCTGTTTCGGCCGACAGGTGTCCTTCCGGTGAGGTCAAAGAGACTTCTTGGGCAGACTTCGGGAGGTACAGCAAGGGCTTGGCTCTGTCGCAGTTCGTGCCGGCATGACGTTCGGGCAGGGCTCATCAAACGTCTCCTCCCGAAGCCGTTGGCATCATCAGGGTTGGCTCGCGATCTCCAGCCACCAAATCACGCACCAGGGGGGCAAAGGGTCAGGGATCTTTGCATAGGTGAACTCGTTCGGCCCTGCGTACAAGGCGGGCATACGTGGAAGATCTGCGGGCTCGACCATGAGCTCGGCCTCACCGAGATTGGCGAGCAGTATCAGCCGGCTGCCGTCCCCCAGCCGCCAGCGGGCGAGCAGTCCCCGGTCGCCCAGGGTCTCGTAGCTCGCCTCGCCGCCACGGAGCTGGGCGAGCCGGGGGATGATCTCGCGTTGGCGTAAGGCCAGCAGCTCCCGGTGGAGCTCGAGCCAGCCGCGGTGCGGTTCCTTGTCCAGGTTTCCCCAGTCGAGGCGTGAGCGCTCGAAGGTGGCCGGATCGTTGGGGTCCGGGATAGCCTGCTGCGCCTCCGGGTTCGCGAAACGCTCGAAGCGGGCGAACTCGCGTCGGCGCCCTTGGGTGACGGCTTGGGCGAGGTCGTCGCCGAAGTCGCAGAAGAAGAGGAAGGGCGTCTGGCGCGAGAAACTCCTGTCCCATGAAGAGCAGGGGCGGGGAAGGGGCCAAGAGCAGGATTGCGGTCACCGCGCGCAGCGCGCGCGGGTCGGCGAGGCGGTCGATGCGCTCCCCGAGGGCACGGTTTCCCACCTGGTCGTGGTTTTGAAGGAGGTTGACGAAGGCCGTGAGAGGCAGGTGACTGCTCGGCTCGCCGCGTCGCTCCCCGTGCCGATAGGCGGAGGGGTCGCCCTGGTACGCAAAGCCCTCGGTGAGGGTTCGCCCCAGGTGATCGGTCGGGGCGTCCGCGTAGTCCTCGTAGTAGCCGTCGCTCTCCCCGGTGGCCAGCAAGTGCAGGGCATGGTGGGCGTCGTCGTTCCACTGAGCAACATAGAGGCGCGGGGAGCCGTCCTCGCTGCGGACCAGGTAGCGCGCTGCGTTGTGATCGTTCTCAAGCACCAGGTGTACGTGGCGATTGCGACCGGGTCCGGCGTGCACGCGCACGGCCAGCTCCTGCAGGATGTCGGGCTGCGAGTCGTCGGCGATGGCATGCACGGCGTCGAGCCGCAGCCCGTCCAGGTGATACTCCTCCAGCCAGTAGAGGGCATTGTGGATGAAGAAGTCGCGCACGTCGCGGCTTCCGGAGCCGTCGAAATTGATGCCGGCGCCCCAGGGGGTGTGATGGCGTTCCGTGAAGAAGGGCTCGGCGTAAACATGGAGGTAGTTCCCCTCAGGCCCGAAGTGGTTGTAGACCACGTCCAGAAACACCATGAGCCCCCTCTGATGAGCGCACTGGACAAGATGCTTGAGGTCCTCGGGCCGCCCGTATGAGCCATCGGGCGCGTAGGGGAGCACGCCGTCGTAGCCCCAGTTGCGCCGGCCCGGAAAGTCCGCGACGGGCATCAGCTCGATCGCGGTTACACCCAGATCGGCGAGATAGTCCAAGCGCTCCTCGATGGCTCGGAAGCTGCCCTCAGGCGTGAACGTGCCTACATGGACCTCGTAGAGCACCGTCTCCTCCCATGGGCGGCCGCGCCAGTCCTCGTCGTGCCAGTCGAACGCGGCGGGGTCCACAATCTCGCTTGGACCGTGGACATCTTCCGGCTGGAAGCGGGATGCGGGGTCGGGAACCCGCATGTCTCCATCGATGCGAAAGCGGTAGCGATCGCTTGCGCCCGCCTCGCGGGTGACCAGCTCGTACCAGCCTGCGTCCCGATGGGACATGGCGATGAGCCGCTCGCCGTCCTCTCGCTGAAGGCACAGGTCGATCTGCCGGGCGCCGGGCGCCCAGAGGCGGAAGCGCACGCTGCCGTCTTCGGTCAGCTCGGCGCCGTAGGGCATGTGGTGGCGTCGGGTGGTCATGTTGATACTCCATCGTTTGAGAGAGGGATGCGGTGGCCAAGGACGAAGGGACCGCGAAGTCTTTGGGTGCGCTACGCGCACCGTGGAGTGCGGATGGTGCGCGCAGCCCATCCTACGGCCATTGAGCCCAGCCACCGGAATGTAGGAGCCCGCTTGCGGGCGACCGCGACGGCGCTTGCTGGCGCCGAGTCGCCAGCAAGCGGGCTCCTACCGATTGTCTCCGTTGCCGGCCTGCCGATGCTGCCGCAGGACTGCAAGTGAGCGAGCCTGGAGAGGATAGGTGTCGCCTGCTTGGTGACGGTCGCCGGTCCGAAAGCCTTCGTACGGCGCGGTGTCGAGCACCGTATCCCAGCGTTCTTTGCCGGCGAGGGCGGGTAGTGCGAAGTCGAGGTCTTCACTCCCGGCGTTGAGCAGTAGCAAGAAATTGTCGTCGTCGAGCGGATGCCCGCGTCTGTCCATCTCGCCGAGGCCCAGACCGTTGAGGAGCGCACCCAGGGCGCGGGTCCTCGCCGCACTCCATGACTCGGTATCCATCTCGTCTCCGTTCGGCTTTAGCCAGAGAATGTCCTTCGCGCCCGAGTCCCCGATCTCACAGCCCTCGAAGAAGCGGCGGCGGCGGAAGATGGGATGGGCCATGCGCAGGCGGATCAGGCGCCGGGTGAAGGCGTGGAGCCGCTGCCCAAGGTCCGTTAGCTCCCAGTCGATCCAGGTGAGCTCACCGTCCTGACAATAGGCGTTGTTGTTGCCCTCCTGGGTCCGTCCCAGCTCGTCGCCCGCCAGCAACATGGGAACACCTTGGGACAGGAGTAGTGTCGCCAGGAAGTTGCGCTCCTGGCGCTCGCGCATCGCGTTGATGTCGGGGTCGTCCGTCGGTCCCTCGGCCCCGCAGTTCCAGCTCCGGTTGTCGTCCGTGCCGTCGCGGTTGTCCTCCTGGTTTGCCTCGTTGTGCTTGTGCTCGTAGCTCACCAGGTCGCGCAAGGTGAAGCCGTCGTGGGCGGTGACGAAGTTGATGCTCGCCATCGGGCGCCGGCCGTCGCGCTCGTAAAGGTCGCTTGAGCCCGTCAGGCGCGTGGCGAGACCGCCGACGGCGCCGTCTGCGCCGCGCCAATAGTCCCGCACCGTGTCCCGGTACTTGCCGTTCCACTCGGTCCAGCCAGGGGGAAAGTTGCCGACCTGATAACCGCCTTCGCCTAGGTCCCAGGGCTCGGCGATGAGCTTGACCTGGGAGAGGACCGGGTCCTGGTGGATGATGTCGAAGAAGGCACCAAGGCGGTCGACCTCATGCAGCTCGCGGGCGAGGGCCGAGGCGAGATCGAAGCGGAAGCCGTCCACGTGCATCTTGAGCACCCAGTAGCGCAGGCTGTCCATGATGAGCTGGAGCACCCGCGGATGGAGCATGTTGAGGGTGTTGCCGGTGCCCGTGTAGTCCATGTAATAGCGTGGCTCGTCGGCGACCAGGCGGTAGTAGGCGGCGTTGTCGATGCCGCGGAAGCAGATGGTGGGGCCGAGATGGTTGCCCTCGGCGGTGTGGTTGTAGACCACGTCCAGAATCACCTCGATCCCCGCGGAGTGCAGCCGCTTGACCATGGTCTTGAATTCGTTGACCTCGCCGCTCGCGGAGTAGCGCCGTTCCGGGGCGAAGTAGCCGATGGAGTTATAGCCCCAGTAGTTGTTGAGACCTTTGTCCACCAGGTCGCGCTCGTCCAGGAAGGCATGGGGCGGCATCAGCTCAACCGCGGTAACACCGAGCCGCTGGAGATACTCGATTACCGGGGTGCAGGCGAGCCCGGCGTAGGTGCCGCGCAGGGCATCGGGCACCTCCGGGTGACGCTGGGTGAATCCCTTCACGTGCAGCTCATAGATCAGGGTGTCGTGCCACGGGGTCGCGGGCGGGCGGTCGTCCGCCCAGGTGAACTCCGGATCGATCACGCGGCACTTGGGCATGGCGCGGGCGTTGTTGCGCCGATCGAAGGAGAGGTCGCCCTTCTTGTGGCCGACCCGATAGCCAAAGTGGGAGTCGGTCCAGCGCAGGTGCCCCTGAATGTCCTTTGCGTAAGGGTCCAATAGGAGCTTGTTGGGATTGAACCGCAGGCCTTGCTCCGGCCGATAGGGTCCGTGGACCCGGTAACCGTAGAGCTGGCCCGGTCGGGCTTCGGGCAAATAGCCGTGCCAGACCAGATCCGTGTGCTCCGGAAGGTCGACGCTCTGGATTTGGTTCTTTCCCGTGGCATCGAACAGGCAGAGCTCCACCCGCTCGGCCGCCTCGGAGAACAGCGCGAAGTTCACGCCCTCTCCGTCCCAGGTTGCGCCAAGGGGGTAGGCGTCGCCGGGCCACAGGGCACTGAAGGGTTTCGCCACGCGCCTACTCCGCGTAGCCGATGCCGTGGCCGCGCCCGCCGCGCGGGTAACAGGGGCTGTGCCCCCGCGGCACCACCACGACCCCGGAGGGACTCACCGCGTAATGCGCGGCGTCTGCTTCCGCGTCGTAGCCGATGGCGGCCCCGCTGTCGATGACGTTGTGGCGGTCGACGATCGTCCTGCGCAGCCTCGCCCCGCGGCCAATGTGCACGTAATCCATGATGATGCAGTCCTCCAGCTCGGCCCCCTCGTCCACCACCGTCTCCCGGCGAACGATTGAGTTGCGCAGGCGCGCCCCGTTGATCAGGGTGGCCGCCCCAAGCAGCGAGTTGTCGATATCCCCCCGAATGACCCGCGAGACCGGGCCCTGATAGTTGCTCGAGTAGATCGGCCATTGGGGATTGAAGACGTCGAAGCGCGGCTCCAAGCCGAGCACGTCCTTGTGGGCCTCGAAGTAGGCGTCCACGGTTCCGACGTCCCGCCAGTAGCTGACCTCCTCGTGGGGCTTGGTGCCGCTTATCTCGTTGGTGGCGAAGTCGTAGGCGAAGATGCGGTGGTCCTTCACCATGCGCGGCAGCACGTGCGTGCCGAAATCGGTCTCGCCCAGCCTATGGGCCTCGCGCAGGCTCTTGACCAGGCAGGCCGACTCGAATAGATAGTTGCCCATGGAAGCGTAGGCCCGCGTCGGGTCGCCTGGAATATGGCTCGGCCGATTGGGCTTTTCCTGAAAACGCCGAATCCTCCCCTCCTCATCGACCTCGATGACACCGAAATCCGATGCCTGCTCGATGGGGACCGGCAGGGCGGCGACGGTGACCTGGGCCTCCCGCTCCATATGGAAGTCGATCATCTGGCCCACGTCCATGCGGTAGACGTGATCGGCGCCAAACACCAGCACCAGCTCGGGGTGATGCGCGAGGACCAGATTCATGTTCTGGCACACGGCATCGGCGGTACCCTCAAACCAGTTCGGACCTTCGCGCATCTGCGGCGGCACCACGGTGACGAACTGTTCCGGGAAGAGAGGCGAGATGGTCCACGCTTTGCGGATGTGCTCGATGAGCGACTGGGACTTGTACTGTACCAGCAGGTAGATGGTGAAGATTCCGGAGTTCACCAGGTTGCTCAGCACGAAGTCGATGATCCGATAGCGTGACCCGAAAGGTACGGCGGGCTTGGAACGGGTGTCGGTCAGCGGCATCAGCCGCGAGCCCTGACCGCCGGCCATCACGATGGCCATCACATGGCGCGGATACTTGTACTTGTGTGCAGGCTTTGTCATGGAGCTACCTCCTCTACCGGCGGCAAATGGCGTCTCAAACCTGTCTGTCGGTTACCCCGCCGCGTGAATCTAACCCGCTCGCGGCGGCGAACGCTACTCGAAGTGAGCGCTGAAGCGCGTTCCGGCCGCTTTCGGGGCAGAATGCATCCAGGATGAGGGGAGACGCTGAACGTGTCCGCGTGCCCCGCATTCCTTGCGCAAGGATTGCGCCCGGTTATTCGGCCCGGATCGGCGGCTTGACCGCAGTCCGCGCGGGGCTTCTCCCCGGAGACTGGGGCAAAAGCACCACTCGGCGTCGCAGAGGACAGAGAATTGTAGGAGTGGGCAAAGCGCAGCGTGCCCATGGGAGGGAGGGCCCTCGCCTGCGTAAGCACTCTGGCGTGGAATCGGCTCGCGGCATTCTGTGGGTTGGCCGCTCCCCGCCGCCGGTGTTCTATGCTAAACGCCATTGGCGTTTGCAGGGCAGGCCCGATTAGCCATGGCAACGGTATCCATCATCGCACTGAAGGAGAGGCTCCTGGCGGCCGCCGCGCCGGACTATCGGCTGGTCGCCTGGCTCTTTCTGCGGGTCCTGGCGGTCATCTACTTCGTGGCGTTCTGGTCCTTGGCCGGACAAATCGTCGGGCTTGCGGGCTCCCAGGGTGTCTACCCGATTGCGGAACAGCTTCGCAATGCCGCCGAGCAGCACGGTCTGCTGCGGTTTCTGCTTTATCCCTCCGTCTTCTGGATCGCATCGGGCGATATGGCCATCCAGGTCGTCGCTTACGGCGGCTCGGCCCTGGCCCTGATGCTGTTTCTGGGGCGGTGGCAGCGCCCGTTACTGATCCTGCTTTACCTCCTGTATCTGTCCCTTTACCACGCCGGGCAGTACTTCACCAACTTCCAGTGGGACTACCTCCTGCTGGAAGCGGGCTTCCTCGCCATCTTCCTCCCGGGTGGCTCGCGGCTTGTGGTCTGGCTCTTCCGCTGGCTTCTCTTCCGCGTGCGCTTTCTCTCGGGGATCTCGAAGCTCCTGAGCGGCGATCCCACCTGGAGCGGGCTCACGGCACTCAATTACTACTTCGAGACCCAGCCGCTGCCTCACGTGGGGGCATGGTACGCCCATCACCTGCCCGAGTGGCTGCTGCGCTTCGGGACCGGGGCCACGCTTGTCGTCGAGATCCTGGTGCCCTTCCTGATGTTCTTTCCCAGACGCTGGCGGTTTCTTGCCGCCTGGCTGACGATCCTGTGGCAGGTGCTGATCATCGCCACCAGCAACCACAACTTTTTCAATCTGCTCACGATCGCGCTCTGCCTGTTTCTGTTCGACGACCGGGCGGTTGCGCGAATCCTGCCGGCGTCGTGGCAGACGCGGGGCCAGGCGAGCCTCCTCTTGCCGCTGCCGCCGAGACGGTGGGTGGCGGTCGCCGCGGCGATTGCCGCCGTCGCCATCGTCCCCGCGAGCCTGATGGAGGGCGCACGGCTCGTACCCGGCAGCAGAGCGGTCCCGTTGCTCACCACCTGGACCGGCTGGCTTGAGGAGTACCGCATCGCAAACCCTTATCATGTCTTCCCCGTCATCGAGAAGGAGCGCATCGAGGTTCAGGTCTCGGGCTCAATGGACGGCAAGACCTGGCGTCCCTACGAGTTCCGGTACTGGCCGGTTGACCTGGATCGGGTCCCCCCGTTCATCGTCCCGCACCACCCGCGGGTAGACTGGATGATGTGGTTCATCCCCATCAGCCCGCTGTTCATGGACTGGTTCGAGCGTTTTCTGCATCGCCTGCTGGAAAACTCGGGGCCAGTCAAGGGGCTGCTGGCGAGTACGCCGTTCGGTGATCAGGCGCCGCGCTCATTGCGGATGGACGTCTACCGCTACCGGTTCACGACGGCGGAGGAGCGAGCACGCACGGGTGACTGGTGGAAGCGGGATTACCTCGGCCCCTTCTACCCATTGCCGTTCCTAAGCCAGAGGGAGTGAGGTGCCGGGGGGATTTGGCCCGGGAGGGCGGTGCAAAACAACCGCCTCTCGGGCAGGGGCCACCCCTAGTGGCGCGCAGAGCGCATCCGGGCGACCGAAATTCGTCGGATCGACGAAGCGAGGCATGCCACGCACCCTACCGGTCCCGGGTCGGGACTGCGAGCTTCGGAGCGCTATCATCGCCGGCCATGGCGCTTGAGTGCGTGGCGTTCCCATCAATGGTGGGCGAACCGGCCGGTGCCGATCCCTTACCTCAGCGCGGCGCGTAGGTCATGCAGCCTACGAGATTCCCCGCCATCCCCACCTCGATGTTCTCGGCGGCGCACTCCAGGTCTACGTTGTACCGGCAACCGGTCATCTTGCACGCTCCGACGCCCGCGATGCCGCTATTCGCCGCGTGCCCGGTGCTCCCGCCAAGGAAGGTTTCGCAGCCCGGGTGCGTACCGTTACCGACTGTGATGGCCCTGGCATGACAGTCCGAGTCCAGGTTGTAGGCGCACTCCGTGACGCTGCACGCCTCCACAGCGGGCATGTCGACGCTAATCATGGGGTCCTCCTGCGGGCCGGCGATCTGCCGTGGTAGTGCTTTGCGATAAGGGAGAGGGCGGTAGCCGACCTTAGTATGGTCTCTATGTTAAAGCGCTTATTGTGCCAGTGCGGGACGCGCGGTGTTCCGCTGCAACACAGCTTCCGGGCACAGACATTGCGCAATGCACGAGACCAACCCGTACCACAGCGTTACGGAGAATCTCATGGCATACGTAATCACCGAACCCTGCATCCGCTGCAAGTATACTGACTGCGCAGCGGTGTGCCCGGTGTCCTGCTTTCACGAAGGTCCGAACTTTCTTGTCATCGATCCGGAGGAGTGCATCGACTGCGATCTGTGCGTCCCCGAGTGCCCGGTGAACGCCATCTTCCCGGAGGACGACGTGCCTGAGGATCAGGCAGAGTTCATTGAGCTCAACGCCGAGCTGGCAAAAGAGTGGCCGATGATCGACGTAAAGAAGGACCCCCTCCCGGATGCGGACGAGTGGGCAAAGGAGACCGACAAGCTCCAGTACCTGGAGCGGTGAGGGGCTGATTGGACTGGTGAGCCGTTGCCTCAGCCGCGCTGACCCGAACACGCCGCCTCGAGGGGTGGATACGGGCGGTCCCTGCCGGGATGACCGGACCGGACCACTTGTCCAGTGCTGTCATCGTCGAAGACAAGATATACAGGGGGAGACATGACCGAACGAACCCGTACCGCAACGAATCCAGGCCTCGCTGCCCGCGGACGATCCGCTGCGGTGGCAGAGGACCGCGGATCTCTTACGGATCAGGACGTCTACCTGTTTCGCGAGGGGACCCATAGCCGTCTCTATCAGGTCATGGGAGCGCATCCGGCGCGGGAGGGCGTGAGCGAAGGCTCCCGCTTCGCCGTCTGGGCACCCAATGCCCGCGCGGTCTCAGTGATCGGCGACTTCAACCAGTGGCAGCCGGGGGCGAGTCCGCTTGCCCCGCGACAGGACGGCTCCGGGATCTGGGAGGGCTTCGTGCCCGGCGCGGTGCACGGGTCCCGCTACAAATACCGGGTGGAATCGAGCCAGGGCGGTTTTTTTGCCGACCGGGGCGATCCCTTCGCCCGCGCCTGGGAGGTCCCGCCCGAGAACGCGTCGCGGGTTTGGAGCCTGGACTATGTGTGGGAGGACGGCGTCTGGATGCGCGAGCGTGCCCGGCGCAACGCCCTCGACCGCCCAATGGCGATCTACGAGGTCCATCTCGGCTCATGGCGGCGGGCGCTGGAGAACGGGAGCGAGCGCTTCATGACCTATCGGGAGGCCGCTCATGCCCTGGCGGACTACTGCGCCGAGATCGGCTTCACCCACGTCGAGTTGTTGCCCATCATGGAGCACCCCTTCTACGGCTCCTGGGGTTATCAGACCACGGGCTACTTCGCCCCCACCGCACGCTACGGGACGCCCGAGGACTTCATGTACCTCGTCGACACCCTGCACCGGCGCGGCATCGGGGTGATCCTCGACTGGGTGCCGTCGCACTTCCCGAACGACGCGCATGGCCTCAATTTCTTCGACGGCACCCATCTTTACGAGCACGCGGACCCGCGCGAAGGCTTCCACCCGGAGTGGAACAGCTACATCTTCAACTACGGCCGAAACGAGGTCCGCGCGTTCCTGTTGAGCAGCGCGCTCTACTGGCTGGACCGTTATCACGCGGATGGACTGCGGGTGGACGCCGTCGCCTCCATGCTCTATCGAGACTATGCCCGGAAAGAAGGGGAGTGGATACCGAATAGATACGGAGGACGGGAGAATCTGGAGGCAATGGCGTTTCTGCGCGAGCTGAACGAGGCGATCCACAGCGAGTATCCGGACGCGCTCTGCATCGCCGAGGAGTCCACAGCCTGGCCCAAGGTGTCACACCCGGTCGAGGACGGCGGTCTCGGCTTCGACCTCAAGTGGAACATGGGCTGGATGAATGACACCCTGCGCTACATGGCGCTCGACCCGGTCCACCGTAAGTATCATCAGGGACAGCTCACGTTCAGTCTGTGGTATGCCTTCTCCGAGCGCTTCCTGCTCCCCCTGTCCCACGACGAGGTGGTGTACGGCAAGGGCTCCTTGATCGGTCGCATGCCGGGCGACGAATGGCGCAAACGGGCCAACCTGCGCCTGCTCCTCGGATACATGTACGGTCATCCCGGGAAGAAGCTTTTGTTCATGGGAGACGAGCTCGGGCAATGGGGAGAGTGGTCCCATGAGGGGAGCCTCGACTGGGACCTGCTCGATGTGCCGGAACACCAAGGGCTCAGGGCGTGGGTGCGCGACCTCAATCAGCTCTATCGCGCTTCGCCCGCCTTGTTCCAGCGCGACTTCGAGTCCGGCGGCTTCGAGTGGATGGAGTTCCAGGATGCAGAGAACAGCATCATCGCCTTCGTGCGGCGGGGGGAAGCTCCCGACGACCTGATGCTCGTGGTCTGCAACTTCACCCCGATGCCGCGGGAGAACTACCGGATCGGGGTTCCCCGCGGCGGCTGGTGGCAGGAGGTGCTCAACAGCGATGCCTGGATGTACGGAGGCAGCGGGACGGGCAACTTCGGCGGCCTGGAGTCCACCCCGATCGCGGTGCGTGAGCAGTACAACTCCCTGCCGCTGACCCTGCCGCCTCTGGGGGTGATCTTCCTGAGCTTCCAGGGGGATGCGCCGCCGAAGACCGAGGCGAAGCCGTCATAATCGAGGCAGTCGGAAACGAGGCCGTGCGGGCAGCGCCCTCTTGACCCCTGTCCTCTGTCCCCTGAAACGTTCGCGCTCTTTCCGCTCGCCGCCAACGAACAGTGCAGGAATCAACGCCATGAGCCTTGAAACGATAGACAGATGCCGGCCCGTTATCGAAGCGGTCGTGCCCCAGGTGGACGGAGGGCGCTTTCCGATTAAGCGCACCGTAGGCGAGCGGGTGGTGGTCGACGCAGACTGCTTCGTCGACGGCCACGACGCCTTGGGCTGTGCCGTGCGCTACCGCCTCGACGGCGACAGCCAGTGGCGCGAGGCTCCCATGACGTTCTTGGGCAACGACCGCTGGCGCGGCGAGTTCCGAACGGAAGCTTGCGGTCGCTACCTCTACACGGTGCAGGCATGGGTCGAGCACTTTGCCAGCTGGCGCCGCGATTTCATCAAGCGCGTGGAGGCCGAGCAGGACCTCTCTGTCGCCCTGCAGATGGGCGGCGATCTCGTCGAGCAGGCCGCAGGCCGAGCGGCCGGCGAAGAAGCGCGCTCGCTGGCGGACTGGGCCGCGCGCCTGGCGGGCAACGCGCCCGTGGCCGAGCGGGCCGTCTGGGCTCTGGACGAGCGCCTCGGCGAGGCCATGGCGCGCCACCCGAGGCGGGACCTCGCGAGCACCTACGAGCGCGAGCTGGTATGCGTAGTCGACCAGGTGCTCGCCCGCTTCTCGGCCTGGTACGAGCTCTTCCCGCGCTCCACCAGCCCGCATCCCGGTCGGCACGGCACCTTCGGCGACTGCGAGGCCCGGCTGCCTTATGTCGCCTCCCTGGGGTTCGACGTCCTCTACCTACCGCCTATACACCCCATCGGCCTCACGTTCCGCAAAGGTCCCAACAACAGCCTGAACGCGGGCGCCGGTGACCCCGGCAGTCCCTGGGCCATCGGCTCCGCCGCCGGCGGACACACCGCGGTGCATCCGGAGCTGGGTACCCTGGACGACTTTCGCCGCCTGGTGACCAAGGCCGCGGAGCAGGGGCTCGAGGTGGCACTCGACGTCGCGTTTCAGTGCAGCCCGGATCACCCCTGGGTGGGCGAGCACCCGGAGTGGTTCGTCCAGCGTCCGGACGGCTCCATCCAATATGCGGAGAACCCGCCCAAGAAGTACCAGGACATCTATCCGATCAACTTCGAGAGCGAGGACTGGCGGGGCCTGTGGGAGGCGTTGCGGGGCGTCTTTCTCTTCTGGCTCGACCAAGGCGTGCGCATCTTTCGGGTGGACAACCCGCATACCAAGTCAATGCACTTCTGGGAGTGGGTGATCGGCGAGGTCAAGCGGACCTCCCCCGAGGTCCTGTTCCTCGCTGAGGCATTCACCCGCCCGAAGCTCATGCATCGTCTGGCCAAGGCTGGCTTTACCCAGTCCTACAACTATTTTCCCTGGCGCAACACCAAGTGGGAGCTGACCCAGTACCTCACCGAGGTGACCAAAGAGGCGGGGCGGGAGTATTTTCGCGCTAACTTGTGGCCCAACACCCCGGACATCCTGCCCGAGTACCTGCAGATCGGCGGGCGTCCGGCCTTCGCCACCCGCCTGGTGCTCGCGGCGACCATGGGGGCCAGCTACGGCGTCTATGGGCCGGCCTTCGAGCTCTTCGAGAATCGGCCGCGGGAGGCCGGCAGCGAAGAGTATCTCGACTCCGAAAAGTACCAGCTGCGGGCGTGGGACATCGACCGCCGCGACAGCCTGAAGGACCTGATTCGGCGGGTGAACCATATCCGGCGCGAGAACACCGCCCTGCAGAGCGACTGGAGCCTGCGCTTCCATCCGATCGACAACGAGCAGCTCATCGCCTACAGCAAGCATGACGAGGAGGGCGACAACGCGGTGCTGGTGGTGGTCAACCTGGACCCGCATCACGTCCAGCGCGGCTGGGTCGAGCTCCCGCTGCAGGACTTCGGGATGAGCGCCCATCAGCCCTATCAGATGCACGATCTGCTCGGCGGTATCCGCTACCTGTGGAGCGGACCGCGCAACTATGTGGAGCTGGACCCATCGGTCGTGCCCGCGCACATCTTCCGGCTGCGCCGTCGCATACGCACCGAACGGGATTTCGACTATTACTTCTGACGGACGAGGCGGAGGTCAGAAGACAGATCGTAAGGAACGATTCGGAACCAACTGAACCACTTCGTTCGGCGTAGGGTGCAATAGCGGAGCGTATTGCACCGACTGGGATCAACGGCGGCCTGCGGCGCAATACGGCTGGGGCCTATTGCGCCCCACCGTTGGGTGGTCAGAAAAAATGGTCAAGGTGTTCTTGAATCGTCACTAGGTGCGCGCAGCGCACCGGATCTGGATTCGTGCCCCATGAATGTTGCAGACCAACAGCGCCCGTCGGCAACCGAGAAAAGGCGAGAACAAGTCATGAGCGACGCCGAGAACGCCAGCAGCCTCACGGACGACCCCCTCTGGTACAAGGACGCCATCGTCTACCAGACCCACGTCAAGGCCTTCTTCGACAGCGACGGGGACGGCATCGGCGACTTCCGCGGCCTCACGCGCAAGCTCGACTACATCCGCGATCTCGGGGTCAACACCATCTGGCTGCTGCCCTTTTTCCCGTCGCCCATGCGCGACGACGGGTACGACATCTCCGACTACCGCAACATCTTCCCCGAGTACGGCACACGCCGGGACTTCCGCGCCTTCGTGCGCGCGGCCCACCGGCGCGGCATCCGGGTGATCATCGAGCTGGTCATCAACCACACATCCGATCAGCACCCCTGGTTCCAGGCCGCCCGCCGGGCGCCGAAGGGCTCGAGCAAGCGGGACTTCTACGTCTGGAGCGACGACGACAAGCGCTTCCCGGAGACGCGCATCATCTTCACCGATACCGAGACCTCCAACTGGGCCTGGGACCCGGTTGCACAGCAGTACTACTGGCACCGCTTCTTCTCCCACCAGCCGGACCTTAACCACAACAACCCGAACGTGGTGCGGGCGGTGATTCGCATCATGCGCTTCTGGCTCGACATGGGCGTCGACGGCCTGCGCCTGGACGCCATCCCCTATCTGTGCGTGCGCGACGGGACCGACAACGAGAACCTGCCCGAGACCCACAGGGTCATCAGAGAGATGCGTGCGGTGGTCGACGCCCACTATAAGAATCGCATGTTCCTGGCGGAGGCTAACCAGTGGCCGGAGGACGTGAGCGAGTATTTCGGGGAGGGTGACGAGTGCCACATGGCCTATCACTTTCCCCTCATGCCGCGCATGTACATGGCGGTCGCCCAGGAGGACCGCCACCCGATCGTGGAGATCATGGAGCAGACACCGGAGATCCCCGAGAGCAGCCAGTGGGCCGTCTTCCTGCGCAATCACGACGAGCTGACCCTGGAGATGGTCACCGACCAGGAGCGGGACTACATGTACCAGACCTATGCGGCGGACCCGCGTATGCGCATCAACGTGGGCATCCGCCGGCGGCTGGCTACTCTGCTCGACAACGACGAGGCCAAGATCCGGCTGATGAACAGCCTGCTGCTGTCCATGCCGGGCTCCCCGATCCTCTACTACGGTGACGAGCTCGGGATGGGGGATAACATCTACTTGGGTGACCGAAACGGGGTGCGCACGCCCATGCAGTGGTCGCCGGACCGCAACGCCGGCTTCTCGCGCGCAGACCCCCAGCGTCTCTACTTCCCCCCCATCATGGATCCCGTGTACGGATACCAGGCGGTCAATGTGGAGGCCCAGGAGCGCGCCGCCGCCTCCCACCTCAATTGGATGAAGCGCATCATCGAAGTGCGCAAAGCGCACAAGGTCTTTGGGCGCGGCAGCCTGAGCTTTCTGCATCCGGGCAACCGTAAGATTCTTGCATACGTGCGCGAGCACGACGACGAGGCCGTCCTGTGCGTCGCCAACCTGTCCCACAGCGCCCAGCCGGTGGAGCTGGACCTGTCGCGCTTCCAGGGCCGGGTGCCGCTGGAGCTGCTCGGCCGTACCCCCTTTCCGCCCATTGGCGAGCTCCCTTACCTCCTCACACTGCCGAGCCATGGCTTCTACTGGTTCCTTCTCGCGCAAGACGTGGACGCCCCCGCATGGCACGAGGAGCGTGTGCCTTCGTTCAAGCTTCCCGTGGTCGTGCTGCCGGAGGGCTGGCTCACACTGCTGCCCGCCCGCGCCCAACGCCAGGACCCGGCGGTACGGGCGGTATGGCGCATGGAGCGCCAGGTGCTGCCTGGCTTCCTGCCGACGCGGCGCTGGTTCGCGGCCAAAGGTACCGCCATACGCTCTGCCGTCCTCGGGGAGCGCCAGGAGTGGGATGGCTGGCTCCTCTGTCTGCCCCGCGTGGAGCTCGCAGACGGACGCGGTCAGGACTACTTCCTACCCCTCGCGATCGTGTGGGACGTCGAGGACGCCTCTCGCGTGGCGGCCGTTGCTGCCGGGGCACTGGCCAAGGTTCGCCGTCATTCGGCCACGGGTGTGCTGTGCGATGCCTTCGCGGACGAGCGGTTCGTGCGGGCGCTGGTGCGCGCCGTCGGCGAGGGTGGCGAAGCGCCCTTGGGGGCGGGACGTCTGCTCTTCTCACCGAGTGCTGCCTTCGCTCGCCTGGGTGGAGAGGAGGCCCTGACGGGCGCATTTCGCTTGCCGCCCGAAGGAAGCAACAGCGGCGCCATCCTCGGGGAGCGGCTCTTCCTCAAGGGCTATCGGCGCGTGCACCCGGGCGTCAATCCGGAGGCGGAGATGGGGCGCTTTCTCACCGAGGTATCCCCGTACTCCCAGGTCGTCCCCCTGGCGGGGACCCTGGAATACCAGGACACGGACGGCGGCTCCACCACCCTGGCGCTGCTGCAGGGTTTCGTCGACAACCAGGGCGATCTGTGGGGCTACACCCTGAATCACCTGACCCGTTTCTGCGAGACCTACGGAGTGCGCGCACCGCAGGAGTGGGAGATCGATGCCGCACAGGTCGCGTATCAGAGCCTGGTCTCCACGCTGGGACAGCGCACCGCCGAGCTGCATCGTGCCTTGGCCCAGACCGGCGGCGGACCCGAGTTCGACCCCGAGCCCATCACTGGCCTGGATCTCGCCGGTTGGCGCTCGCGCGTCCAGAGGGAGGCCGATGAGACGCTGAACCGGCTCGCCGAGCGCCTGGGGGAGCTACCCGACTGGGTGCGCGAGCAGGCCGCTAAGCTGCTTGACCGTCGGGCCGCACTTCTGGAGCGCATCGGCGAGCTGACGCCCGAGCAGGTCGATGCCGTCAAGACCCGCTACCACGGCGACTTCCACCTGGGGCAGGTGCTGGTCGTCATGAACGACGTGGTCCTGATCGATTTCGAGGGCGAGCCGGCCCGCCCGCTCGCCGAGCGCCGTGCGAAGCACTCACCCTTGGTCGACGTTGCCGGGATGGTCCGATCTTTCGACTACGCGGGTTACGCGGCGCTCGATCACTCGGTCTGCCAGCGCCCGGAGGAGCGCACACGGCTCGAGGTCCTGACGACCCGCTGGGCGCGGGAGATGACCGACGTCTTCCTCGCAGGGTATCGAGAGGCGGCGGAGGGATCGCCCTCATACCCGGCGTCGGACGAGCACGCGGACCGCCTGATCGACCTCTTCACCTTGGAGAAGGCGCTGTACGAGGTCCGTTACGAGCTCGGCAGCCGTCCCGAGTGGGTGGCGATCCCGGTGCGAGGCCTCTTGGCGCTGCTGGAGGACAGGGAACAGATGACAGAGGACAGCTGACAGGAGGGAGAAGCCGTCCGCCTGGCGCCGGCGCTCGCTCCCTCGCGCGGCCTCGTCCGGACGTGTGTCTGCGTGCTGGTGCTCGTCTTGTCGCGCGGGCTGATCCTTGTCGTCGCTCATGCCGCTCTCCGCCACGGGTGGTGCCGCGTCGGGCTGCGGTTGCTGCGTCCCTGTTGGTCGGTGACCGTTCGGCGATCCTGGTCCGGCTACGCCTTGGGTCCTAGGGTTCCATCTCGCGTCCCACGTTAGAGCTTAGGCGATTGCCGGAAACTCGTGTACCAGCTTGCGCAGGATTTTCGTTCGCTTTCAAGGAGCGCTGGCGGGAGCATAGCTGGGCTGATATGTGACTGCCGGCGTGACGCCAAAGGCGGGCGAAAGGACCACCGAGGTGGTACATGCGTTGACAGAGATCGCCTTAGGATGCATCGCTCGATAGCGATCGGCTATGCGCCAAGCTCGTGAAATTTCCGTCACATCGGGTTAGGCTCTTGCACCCCCAGGGCGGTGCCCCGGGGTAGATCTCCGGAGGATGGCGGACCAGCCCGGACCCAGTTTCCGTGTCTGCGACCGCCCCGCGCGGAGATTGGTGGTGCGAAACCGGAGCCGAGTGCATGAATAGAGACGACAAATGGTTGGAAGAGCAGGCAGCCTCTTCCCTCAAGCGCCTGCTGCCGCGCCTGGAGACGCGGTTCAAGGAGCGCGTCGACGGCGCCGAGTGGCACGGCTACGTGGCGCGTCTCAAGCGCCACTTCCCGCGCCTGTTCACCCACCTGTTCGCCCTTTACGGCGAGAGCTACGACTTCTTCTATCACCTAGAGGCCATCCTCGCCTCGACCACGGAGATGTGGATCGAGCGTCCCGCGGATCTCAAGGCCCTGGATGCCCTGCGCGAGGCCGACCCCTCCTGGTACCAGTCCAACCGCATGGTGGGGGCCATGTGCTACGTGGACTTGTTCTCCGGGGATCTAATGGGCCTGTGCGCGCGGATTCCCTACCTGTCCGAGCTCGGGGTCACCTATCTGCATCTGATGCCGCTCTTCAAGGCGCCGCAGGGCGACAACGACGGCGGCTACGCGGTTTCCAGCTATCGGGAGATCAATCCAGCGGTGGGGACCATGGAGCAGCTGAACCAGCTTGCCAGCGAGCTGCGCCATCACGGCATCTCCCTTACCCTCGACTTCGTGTTCAATCACACATCCGACGAGAACGAGTGGGCTCAGCGGGCACTCGCCGGGCAGCGGGATTATCAGGCCTATTACCGCATGTTCCCGAACCGGGAGCTGCCCGACGAATACGAGCGCAGCATGCCGGAGGTGTTCACCGAGGATCATCCGGGCTCGTTTACCTACCGCACCCGGATCAAGAAGTGGGTGTGGACCACCTTCCACACCTACCAGTGGGACCTCAACTACGAGAATCCGGAGGTCTTCAACCGGATGCTCGAGGAGATGCTGTTCCTGGCCAACCAGGGGGTGGAGATCCTGCGCCTGGATGCGGTGGCTTTCACCTGGAAGCGGCTGGGCACCAACTGCCAGAACCTGCCGGAGGCGCACTGGATCATTCGGGCCTTCAACGCGCTGGCGAGCATCGCGGCGCCGGCGATGGTGTTCAAGTCCGAGGCCATCGTGCACCCCGACCGGGTGCGCGAGTATTTGAGCATGGAGGAGTGCCAGCTCTCCTATAACCCGCAGCTGATGGCCCTGATCTGGGAAGCGCTCGCCACCCGCGACGTGCGGGTACTCCAGCACGCCATGCAGCACCGCTACACCATCCCGGAGGGTTGCGCCTGGGTCAACTACGTACGCTGCCATGACGATATCGGCTGGGCCTTCGCCAATGACGACGTTGAGGCGGTCGGCTTCGACCCCCACGACCATCGCCGCTTCCTCACGCAGTTTTACACTGGCCGCTTCGAAGGCAGCTTCGCGCGCGGTGCCCCCTTTCAGGAGGACCCCCGCACGGGAGATGCCCGGGTCTCCGGGACCTGCGCCTCCCTGTCCGGGGTGGAGCAGGCGCTGGCCGACCAGGACGAGACCGAGCTGGAGTTTGCCATCCAGCGCATTCTGCTCATCCACGGCGTCATCATCACCATGGGCGGCATCCCGCTCATCTACCTGGGCGATGAGATCGCCATGCTCAACGACTACGACTACGACAAGGACCCGGCCAAGCTCGGCGACTCCCGCTGGATGCACCGCGCTGTCTTCGATTGGGAGCGGGCCGAGGAGCGCCGCGATCCGAGCTCTGTCGCCGGCCGGATCTACAAGGGTCTGCTGCGCCTGCTGCAGCTGCGGAGCCAGAATCTCGCGTTCGGCCGCGCCGAGACCGAGATTCTGGACCCGGGCAACCAGCATGTGTTCGGCTTCGTCAGGTCGGGCGAGCAGTCGACCGTGTTCGTGCTCGCGAACTTCACCGAGAACGAGCAGCGCCTCGAGGCGCGGCGCCTGCGCCAGATGGGCATGCGCAAGATCATGGTCGATATGCACGCCGGACGAACCATCACGGCCACCCAGGAGCTCGTGATGGAGCCCTACCAGCTCCTCGTCCTGGTCCGCGCGGCCTGAGGACAGAAGACAGAACGTAGGGTGCGCTGTGCGCACCGTTGGGCGCCTAACGGGCCATAGGCGCCGAATTCGGTGCGCATAGCGCGCCCCACAGTCGGAACGCCTCGTCGCTCGTGGCCGGTGCTGAGATCGCGTTTCGCTGTGCGCGCGGCACGCCGGCTCAGCCGGTGTTGGCTTCGCCGGGTCCCGTTTGGATGATGATCTCGTGCGCCTCGCCATCGTCGTCCCAGCGCAGCACGGCGGTGCGGTGCACGGCGTCCCAGCGCCAGTCGGCGGATCCCCTTCCGTCCAGCAGCATGGTCTTGGGCGGGCTCGCCAGGTGGAGGCGCAGGCTCAGGGTACGCGGGTGGGGGGTGAATCCGCCCCGCCGCTCGGCGACGGTGAAGGCAACGCCGCCGTCCGTGGCACGGACCTCGAAGTCCGTCTCCGCCAGAGCGCCGTCGCGGTAAGCGAAGGTCTCCCCGTCGTCCTCGATCAGGGTCCAGCCGCCCCCGTCACCTGGATAGACCATGAGGGTCAGCTCGGTGAGGGGCTCGGCGGTGGACTGACGAACATTGCCCAGGGTCAGGATGGAGCCGCCGCGCGCCAGGATCGGGATCCGGCCCAGGGGCGCCGGCTGCACGAGCGGCCCAGGACCGGCCTCGGCGCCCGTCCAGAAGTCGTACCAGCGCCCGGGAGGCAGCTCCACGAGGCGTCTGCGTACCCCGGGCCGGCAGACGGGGGCAACCATGAGGGATGGACCAATCATCACCTGGTCCTCTATCTGATGCAGCTCTGTCTGCTCGGGAAAATCGAAGAGTAGGGGGCGCAGAAGGGGCTCACCGGTGCGGTGCGCTCGGTGGGCGAGGGTATAGAGGTAGGGAAGCAGTCGATACCGGAGCTCGATGGCCGCCTCGGCGATTGCCTCGATGCCGGGGCCGAAGCTCCAGGGCTCCTGAGGACGGGTCCCGGCGGCGGTGTGGCAGCGCATGAAGGGGTAGAAGGTCCCGAGCTCTATCCAGCGGGCGAAGAGCTCGCCGAAGCAGTTGTCATAGAAGCCGCCAATGTCGACCCCCACCTGGGGCGAACCGCAGAGGCCCATGCTGGCGAGCTGGGGCAGGCTTGTCTGCAGCTGCTCCCAGCCGGCGCGGTTGTCGCCCATCCAGCTTGCGGCCCAGCGCTGCACTCCGAGGTGCCCACTGCGGGTCAGGGTCCAGGGGCGGCGGCTCGGGCGCAGGCGCTCCTGGCCCTCCGTGGCTGCGCGGGCCATGAGGTAGCCGTAGAGGTTGTGCGTCTCCGCCTCTGCGGCCCGCTCCTCGGCGGCGCCCTGGCGCGTCGCAAGGGGGACCGGGCTGTGGCGGACCCCGCGGACTTCAAAGGGCCGATCGACGATTGACGGCTCGTTCATGTCGCACCAGATTCCGTCCACTCCCGCCGCCAGCAGACCGGCGTGCTGGTCGCCCCACCAACGGCGGGTGTCGGCGCGGGAAAAGTCCGGGAACAGCGCCTCGCCCGGCCAGACGTAGCCGGTGAAGAGCGTCCCGTCGGGCGCGCGGATGAAGTGGTCGCCCGCGACTCCCTCGTCGGCGGCAGTGTAACCGGCCCCAAGCTCCTTCTTGACACCGGGGTCTATGATGGTCACCGCCCGTACGCCTTGCTTGTGCAGCCGGCGTAGGCTCGCCGCGGGATCCGGGAAGCGCTCCCGATCCCAGGTGAAGACGCGAAAGCCGTCCATGTAGTCGATGTCGAGATGGATGGCATCCAGCGGGATCCCGCGCTCGCGAAAGGCCGTGGCGATCGCTTGTACCTCCTCGTCGCTACCGTAGCTCCAGCGCGACTGGTGATAGCCCATGGCCCAGAGCGGGGGCAGGGCCGGGCGGCCGGTGAGCCGCGTCAGCTGCTCCACCACCGCCGCTGGGGTGGGGCCGGCGAGGAGGTAGTAGTCGAGCTCGCCGCCCAGGGTGAAGAGGCTGAGCGTTTGCTCGTTGGCCGCGCCGACGTCGAAGGCGCTGTACCAGCTGGAGTGCAGATAGAGGCCCCAGGCGATCCCGGGCCGCGCGGCGAGGAAGACGGGGTGGGTCTGATACAGGCTGTCGTACCCCATGGGTACGCCGGGGGAGCAGGGGTCCAGGTTCCAATGGGTGAGCCGCCGGTGGCGCCGGTCGAGTCCGCCCGTGCGCTGGCCGAACCCGAAGTACGCCTCCTCCGGCGGGATCAGCTTGTCGAGGAAGAGTCCGGTGCGGCCAGCCCCAGGAGGCAGCTCGGGCTCGGGCGTGTGCTCGAACATCGTCTCCCGCACGTCCAGCTCCCGCCAGCCCGGGCCGCCGAGGTCCTGCGCGAAAGCCAGTCCCCCGGCCCCGAAGAAGGCGAGGGCGCCGGTCGCCCGGTCGAGGACTACCTGGATTGAGCCCGAGTCCAAACGCAGGGCCTCCCCCGTCTGTGAGACCTGCAGGCCGGCCGGGCCGAGCTCCGCGACAGGATCCCACGACCGTCGCGGGGCCAGCTGCCCGAGCGGTGAGAAGCGCACGCGAAGGATATCGTCGGCGACCACGTCGATACGGCTAAGGCCCTGTCTATGGCGGGCCGTGAATCGAGGGCCGTCGGCCTCCCAGGACTCGATCGGGCCGCAGTGCTGGAGCCTGTCATCCGTCATCGGCGTATTCCGCTCAACCAGCGACGTTAGGAGCCTATACCGGCGATGCTCGATTTGCGAATTCCCGGTGCAAGTGACCTGCCGGAGCGGGAAGAGGGGCGTCTGCTTACAATGGCCTCTCGTGGTAACGCGGGAGATGTGAATTGACCCTGGTAGAGATCGCAGCGCGGCTGCGCGACGAGGTGGGGGCGCTCGCGCTTGCAACAGACCCTGTCACCCATGTTTACAACCCCTTGGAATACGCATGGGAGCCTCACTGCTCGTATCTCAAGCGCTATGGAGGTGGCCGCCCGGCGGTGGTCCTCGTAGGGATGAACCCGGGTCCGTGGGGGATGGCTCAGACGGGGGTGCCCTTCGGCGACGTGACCATGGTGCGCGACTGGCTCGGTATCGAGGGCCGGGTGGGCAAGCCGACACACGAGCATCCGAAGCGGCCCATCGCAGGATTCGGTTGCCGCCGCTCGGAGGTGAGCGGACAGCGGCTGTGGGGTTGGGCGAGGCGGATCTTCGGTACGCCCGAGCGGTTCTTCGAACGGTTCTTCGTGCTCAACTACTGCCCCCTTTGCTTCATGGAGGCGAGCGGGCGCAACCGCACGCCGGACAAGCTCCCGGCCGCCGACCGCCAGCGGCTGTTCCGGGTCTGCGACCCGGCGCTGAAGGCCGCGGTGGAATGCCTCGGACCCGGGTATGTGCTGGGGGTCGGAGGCTTCGCCGCCAGCCGCGCCGATGCCGCCCTGGACGGACTGGGTGTGCAGACGGGGCAAATCCTCCATCCGAGTCCGGCCAATCCGCGTGCGAACCGTAACTGGGAGGGAGAGGTGGAGGGTGTGCTGCGGGAGATCGGTGCGCTTCCGGAGGAGTGACGGGCCGGTCGGGGAGATAGACGAAAAGGATCGCTACTATCGCGAGCTCGAGGATAACCCCGACGCTGTCGCTCTCCTCCGGGAGGCGGCGCGCCGTCGGCACGTGACCCCTGGTCGTCGCGGCTCGGGACCAGGCCCACAACAACGCCGTGGCCTTGCGCGACCATCTCCTACAGCTCGGATGATCGGGTCACGCGACGCTTTCCCCATCTACGTTCTGCCCGAAGCCTTGGGTGGAGTCTGACGCAGAGGGAGCGGCGTCATGCGCCGCAGGGTGTTGTCCTTCAGCAGAAACTCGTGGCGGAGCGCTGCGGCGGCGTGAAGAACGACCAACGCGATGAGAACGAAGGCCCCCGCAGAGTGGATGGGCGCGAGGATGTCCTTTAGGACCGCGCTCTTGCCGATGACAGCCGGAAGCTCGACAGTGAAGAAGGGCACGGGATGGCCAGCGGCATTCACCGTTAGATACCCGACGATCGGCATCGCGATCAGGAGGAAGTAAAGCAGATAGTGAGTAGTGTGAGCCAAGACCTTTTGCCAAGAGGCAAGGATATCGGGCAGGGTCGGCACAGGGTTGGTCAGCCGCCAGAGTAGACGGATCACTATGACGAGGACGATCGTTACTCCCAGTGTGGTATGCGCACGGAAGAGAACCGGCCGTGTCGGATCATTGTCCGGCAGGTCCGAGAATATGAAGCCCACGGTCAGTTGGGCGATGGCCATGGCGACGATGAGCCAGTGCAGGGTCTGGTGAACGGCACCCCAACGTTGTTCCGTGTTTCTGATTGTCATGATGAGTCCTCTTTGAGCTTCCGTTTTCAGCTGGAGGCGGATTGGTCCGGCCTTCGAGCGAGTGGGCGCTTGGTCTCCTCCGAGCGGGCCTGCTCAGGGGCCGCCTTGCGCCAAGAGATTGTGAATGGTTCCGATGAGCGGCGTCGGATAGATGCCGAGGCCGACGAGGAGGGCAGTGATGAGGGCGAGGGCCATCCAGCCGAGCAGCGGTCCGGCGGCGAGGGCCGTTACGGCCGGCTCTTCGTGACCGTTCGGTAGGAACAGGGCGTTGATTATCCGCAGGTAGTAGTAGAGCCCGATGATGCTGGATACGACGAGGGTCCCGACCGCGATCCAGCGCGTGGAGTCCACCCCCGCGACGAACAGGTAGAACTTTCCGATGAAGCCGGCGGTGAGGGGGATGCCGGCCAAGGAGAGCAGCATCAGCGCAAAAGTGATCGCCAGCCACGGGCGCTCGCGGTAGAGCCCCTGGAAGGAGGCAACATCCTCGCCCACCGGTGCATGAATTCCGATAACCCCAAACGCCCCCAGGCTGGCCAGAAAGTAGGCCGCGAGGTAGAAGCTCACCGCCTCCACGGCCAGTGGCCCGGCCGCGAGGAAGGCCACCAGAAAGTACCCCATGTGGGCGATGGACGAATACGCCAGGATGCGCTTGACGTTGTCCTGCCGCAGGGCCAAGAGGTTCCCGGCGAGCATGGAAAGGACGGCGAGGATGGCGAGCACCGCCATGACGGGTACGTGCTCGTGCGCCTGACTCAGCGTCAGCAGCCGCAGGAGCGCTACGATCACCCCGCCTTTAGCGACGGTGGCGAGAAAGCCCGTGACCGGGGTCGGGGCGCCTTGATAGACGTCCGGCGTCCACCAGTGCAGCGGGAACAAGGAGAGCTTCATCGCCAGTCCCGCCATGACCAGCGTAATGCCGCCCAAGGCCCACGCCGACGCGACATTCCCCTCGCCGGCCAGCCAGCGGCCGACTCCCGCGATCTCGAGCGTGCCGAGCCCCGCGTAGAGGAGTGCGATGCCGAAGAGGAGCAGCGAGGTCGCCACGCCGGAGATCACCAGATACTTCATTCCCGCCTCGACGGCCAGCTTGCGCAGGCGGGAATAGGCGATGAGCGGGAACAAGGGCACGGTGGTGAGCTCGAGGCCGAGAAACAGGGCGGCGAAGTGGCGGCTCGAGGCGAGGACTGCCGCCCCAAGCACTGCGACGGACAGCAAGAGATAGATCTCCTCGCGCTCTTCGCGGCCCCTCGCGCGCTCGCCGTACGCGAATAGGGCAGTGGCGATGCCCCCGATCGCGGCCAATGCGGTGACGTAGAGCGCCAGGCCGTCGATCGTCAGCAGTGGCGTGACCTGGGTCGGCGTCACCTGCGCCGCGGGGGCAATTGCCGCTAACGTCATGGCGTAGCCGATAAGGGTCAGCGTAAGGGTGACCGCATGATCGCGGCGGATGGCGATCGCCAGCATCAGCACCACCGGGTGGGCGCCGGCGAGGATGATGGGGAGCAGGGCAATGAGCTCGTTGACGGTCATCCGGTCAGCCTCCACCCACCGGGGCCATGGCCGGGCCGAGCGCGGCCAGCGCCGGCGCCGCGGCGTGGAACAGCGGCTGTGGATAGAGTCCCAGCCATACGATTAGGACAGTCATGACGGCCATGGCGAAGCCCTCCCGAACACCGTAGTCTCGCACTGGCGCGCCTTGGCCGGGTGGGCCATGGAACACCCGCTGGACCAGCGCCAAGGCATAGACGGTGGTGGTGATCATGCCGACCACGGCGACTAGAGTGAGGGCAGGATAGTTGCGGAAGGTACCGACCAGGATCAGGATCTCCCCCACGAAGTTGCCGAACCCGGGCAGACCCAGGGTGGCCATGGCGAAGAGCAGACCCATGGCCGAGAGCCGTGGTGCCTGTGCCCACAAGCCGCCCATCTCGCCACCATCAAGGGTCCCTAGCCGCTCGCGGATACCGCCGGCGACCATGAAGAGCGCGGCTGCGGCGATGCCGTGGGCCACCAGCTGGACGACCACGCCTTGGAGTGCCAAGGTGTTCCAGGCGAAGACGCCGAGCAGAACGAAGCCCATGTGGCTGATGCTGGAGTAGGCCACCAGGCGCTTGATATCCGACTGGGCAAAGGCCAGCACGCCGCCGTAAATGATGCCGGCCACCCCGAGTGCCATGGCGGCGGGTGCAAGATGCGCCGAGGCATCGGGAAAGAGAGGCACCAGGAAGCGGATCAACCCATAGGCCGGCGCCTTGTCGAGCACGGCGGCCAGGATCACGCTGCCTCCGGTTGGCGCCAGGGTGGCGGCGTCCGGGAACCAGGTGTGCAGGGGGATCGCCGGCAGCTTGACTGCGAAGGCGAGGAAGAACCCCAGCATGGCCCACATCGCGAGCTGCGGGTCGAGCTTGCTTCCGCGCAGGAGCGAGTAGTCGAAGGTAAGGGTGCCGGTCGCCGCTTGATGACCGAACACCAAGATCAGAATCCCGACGAGCAGGAGCAGGCCGCTGCCCTGGGTGAATATGAAGAACCTGATGGCCGCCTGAGGGCTCTTTCCGTGGCCCCACAGACTGATCAGGAAGTACATGGGGACGAGCATCAGCTCCCAGAACAAGAAGAAAAGGAAGAGGTCCAGGGCCGTGAGGACGCCCAGGACGCCCGCGACAGCCCACAGGATGTTGAGGTAGAAGAAGCCGGCACGGTCCCGGATCTCGGTCCAGGAGGCAGTGACCGCGACCGTACCGAGGAAAAGCGTAAGGACGGCGAGCGTCAACGACAGACCGTCCATGGCGAAGTGGAAGCCGATCCCGAAACGTGGGATCCACGGCAGGTGCAAGTCGACCAGCCAGGGTCCTTGAGCGGTCGCCGCCCATCCCGCGGGCGCCATGGCCCAGAACACGAGCAGCCAGGCTAGCGTCAGGGATAGGGCGGCCAGGGCGACCCAACGGGCCAGACCACCGTGATACTTATCGGCAAGCAAGGCGAGCGGTCCGCCGATCAGCAGGATAAGAACGATGACGATCGCGGTCATGAGATCACCTGCGATATCAAGAGCGCAGCGCCGACCAGAAGGACCGCGCCGATCACCGTCCCGGCGGCATACCAGCGGAGCATGCCGGACTGGGTAGCGCTGAGGAGTCGGTAGCCGAGGTTCGTCAGCGCGGCGGCGCCCCGGTAGATCCAGTCCAAGGGGTCACGCCGCGCGGCCTGAGCAATCCAGACGAAGGGGCGGACCAGGAGACGGTCGTAGACCAGGTCGAACCCTAGTCCTCCGCGGAAGAGGGCGAAGGTACGCGCGCGAGCCTCGAGGTCCTTCGGGTGGAAGAACAGGAGGTAGGCCAAGAGAATTCCGACGACCGTCACGGCCTCGGCGATCACCTCCGGAACCAAATGCATCGAGGCGATCGGCTGGCCCGCGAGATTGAGCGGCGCGAGAAAGTCGGGGATGTCGATCGCGCCGCCGCCCAGGGCGAGCAGGGAGAGGATGACCATGGGGACGGCCATCAGGACCCCGTAACCGCCCGTGGGCTCGGTGCGCGGCTCGCCGAAGGAGACGATGAACACCGGGCGGAAGCTGTAGAGCGCAGTCAGGAAGGCGCCCGTGACCCCCGCCGCCCACAGCCAGATACCGATGGGGTTCGGATCGGCCCAAGCCGCGTCCAGGACCTGGCTCTTGCTGTAGAAGCCCGAGGTCACCAGGGGCACGGCGGCCAGCGAGGCGGCGCCGATCAGGAATGACCAGAAGGCGAGCGGCCTGCGGGTGCGCAGCCCGCCCATCCGGAAGATATCGTGCTCCCCGCCGAAGCTGTGAATGATCGCTCCGGCCGCGAGGAAGAGCAGGGCCTTGAAAAAGGCGTGGCTCATCAGGTGGTAGATTGCTGCCGCCAGGGACCCGGCACCGAGGGCGAGCACCATGTAGCCGATCTGACTGATGGTCGAGTAGGCCAGGATGCGCTTGATGTCGCGCTGGCCCAGTGCGGCAAATCCGGAGATCAGGATGGTCGCCGCGCCGATGACCCCGACCAGGGCCTGGGCGAGGGGGGCCAGGGCGAAGAGGGCCTCGGTCCGCCCGATGAGGTAGACGCCCGCCGTGACCATGGTAGCGGCGTGGATCAGGGCGCTGACGGGGGTCGGACCGGCCATGGCATCGGGCAGCCAGACCTGGAGCGGGAGCTGGGCCGACTTGCCGACGGCACCGCCCAGAAGCAGCAAGGCCGCCGCCGTGGGAAGGAGCGAGCCTGCGGGCCAGGCGGAAGCCGCACGCTGGAGGATCTCTCCGATGCTCTCGCTGCCGAGCTCGGTGAAGAGGAGTAGAAGCCCCAACAGGAAGGCGGCGTCGCCGATGCGGGTCACGATGAAGGACTTTTGCGCCGCCCGTCCGTTCTCGGGGTCCGTGTACCAGAATCCGATGAGCAGGTAGCTGCATAGGCCCACCCCTTCCCAGCCGAGGAAGAGCAGCAGCAGGTCCCCCGCCAGCACCAGGACCAGCATGAAGGCGACGAACAGGTTGAGGTAGGCGAAGAAGCGGCTATAGCCCTCGTCGCCGGCCATGTATTCGGTCGAATAGAGGTGGATGAGAAAGCCGACTCCGGTGATGACCAACACCATGACCAGGGAAAGCCGATCCAGGTACAGGCTGATTTGGGGAGTGAACCCATTCAGGTTGATCCAGGTCCAGAGGGTCAGAGAGAAGGACCCGTCGGGCGGCATGGTGGTGACGAATGCCCAGCCGATGAGGGCACAGAACACTGCGGCCAGGCCGACGCTGCCGGCGCCGATCCAGGCTACGGCCCAGCGCGGCAACCGGCGCCCGAATAGGGCCAGGATCAGGAAGCCGGCGAGGGGCAGGGTCGGTGCGACCCAAAGCCAGTTGAGAAGGTCCGCCATGTCAGCCTTTCATCCCGCTAAGAGCGTCCGCGTCCAGGGTGCGGAAGCGGTGGTGGATCTCGAGGGCCAGTGCCAGACCGATAGCGACCTCCGCCGCCGTCAGGGTGAGGATCAGCATGAAGAAGATCTGACCGTCCGCATGGCCCCAGCGGGCGCCGGCGGCCACGAAGGCGAGGCCGGCGGCGTTGAGCATGATCTCCAGACTAAGGAGCATGAAGATGAGGTTGCGCCGCAACAGGAGGCCGAGGATCCCAAGCGCATAGAGGGCACTGGCGAGGTAGAGGGCCTCCTCTATCGGGACACCGGTCATGACGATTCCTCCGTGGTGCGTGCCGACTCGGGCCGGCCGAGGTGCCAGGCCCCTACGAGCCCCGCGAGAAGCAGCATGGAGGCGAGCTCAACCGCCAGCAGGTAGGGGGCGAACAGGACGATACCCACCTGCTTGGGCCCCACCGGCTGGGCGCCGCTCGCAGCCGGCAGACCCGCTGTAAACATCATGGCCATCTCCAGCAGCAGCACGGCGACGAGCAGGCTGGGGCCGAGCCAATCCGCCGCCGTCAAGGCCGGCCGCTGCTGGGGCTCCCATTCCTTCAGGTTCAGCATCATGACCACGAACAGGAAGAGCACCATGATGGCGCCCGCGTAGATGATCACCTCGAGCGCCGCCGCGAAGGTCGCGCCCAGGACGAAGAAGACCACCGCGACCGCCAGCAGGGATGTCACCAGGTAGAGCAGGGCGTGCAGTGCGCTGCGGCGGGTGATCACCATGAAGGTGGCGATCAGCGCTACGGCGGCAGCGACGTAGAAGGCGATCGTCATCGGGTCATCCTCTGGCTGGGCCGCCGGTGCGGCGGTCGAGTTTGGGCCGGCTGGGCGCGTTCATGGCAGCAGGCTCCGGACGTCCACTGGGGGCGACTCGTTCTCGGCCTCGCCCTTGTCCTTGCCGGCGATTGCCTTGCCGGCGACGCGCCAGAAGCTGTACCCGGGGTACTTTCCGGTGCCGCTGATCAGGAGGTCCTCCTTCTCGTACACCAGCTCCTGGCGGTCGTACTCGCACATCTCGAAACCGGGTGTGAGCTGGATGGCGTAGGTGGGGCACGCCTCCTCGCACATGCCGCAGAAGATGCAGCGCGAGAAGTTGATGCGGAAGGACTCCGGGTACCAGCGCCCGCTCCCGTCCTCCGTCTTCTGCAAGGCGATGCAGTCCACCGGACAGGCCGCGGCGCACAGATAGCAGGAGACGCAGCGCTCCTCCCCGTCCGGGTCCCGCGACAGGATGATGCGGCCGCGGTAGCGCGGGGCGAGATACGGCTGCTCTTCCGGATACTGGACCGTGACCCGTCTACGGAAGCCGAAGCGGAACACGAGCCAGAGGGATCTCAGCTCACTCCACATAGTCGACTAGACCTCTCATACCAGACGCCAGCGACGGCGAGTAACTGCCGAAGTGCACGGCGCAGCAGGGCAATGGCGCTGATTGAACGCCGGATCGAATGTCAGGTTTGTCACGACGTCAGGGGTCCTTTGATCGCCAGGAGGGCGCCGCCGGTCACGACCAGATTCAGCAGGGCCAGCGGCAGCATGACCTTCCACCCGAGCGCCATGAGCTGGTCGTAGCGGGGCCGCGGCAAGGCGGCGCGCAGCAGGACGAGGAGCACCAGTACGGCGGCCGTCTTGAGGAAGAACCAGAGGATCGGCGGCAGCAGGGGTCCCAGCCAGCCGCCGAGGAAGAGGGTAGTGACCATGGAGGCGAGAAGGAGCATGCCGACATACTCGCCGACGAAGAACATGCCGAACTTCATGCTGGAGTACTCGGTGTGGTAGCCCGCCACCAGCTCGTTCTCCGCCTCTGGAAGGTCGAACGGCAGCCGGTGGATGCCGGCAACCCCGGCGATGAAGAAGAGGACCATCCCGGGCAGCTGGGGTACCGCATACCAGAGCCCCTGTTGGGCAAGGACGATCTGGCGCAGGTCGAAGCTTCCCGCAAGGATCACGACCCCCATCAGGGACAAACCCATGAAGATCTCGTAGCTGATCATCTGGGCGGCGGAGCGCACCCCGCCCAGCAGCGAGTACTTGCTGTTGGAGGCCCACCCGCCCATGGCGACTCCGTAAACTGTCAGGGCGGCCATGGCGAGAAAGAACAGCAGCCCGATGTCCAGGTTGTCCACGATGCCGATGCTCGGCGTGATCGGGATCACTGCGAAGGCGGCAAGCGCGGTGGCCATCGCGAGCGCCGGCGCGATCACGAAGACGGGCCGATCCGCCATGGGCGGTATCCAGTCCTCCTTCATCATCAGCTTGATGACGTCCGCGAGGGGCTGGAGGAGGCCGAAGGGACCCACCCGGTTCGGTCCGTAGCGCTCCTGCCAGAGGGCGAGGAGCCGCCGCTCCGCCCAGGTGAGCATCCCGGCGATGACGAGCACACCGCCGAGAATGCCGACGATGTTGAGCCAGGCCGCGAGCGTCTCACTCATGACCGTCTCCTTCGCCGCCTGCGGGGAGAATCTCCGCCCAGGCCGGCAGCGGGAGACCGGCAAGGCCCGGCAGGCCGACCGGCAGTCCGGCCGTGCCGGGAGTCAGGGCGTTGCGGATACGCAGCGCGAGACGGTGCTCGCTGCCGTCCAGGCGGAGCGTCAGGTGATCGCCGGGGGCGAGCCCGAGGCGCTTGGCGTCCTTCGCGGTGAGCGCCAGATAGGGCTCCGGGGCAAGTCCGGCGATGGCCGGCGCCTCGGCGCTCAGCTCGTCACCGCCGAAGATGTGGTGCAATGGAGTCAGGAGCCAGCGGTCCGGCCGTGACCTGAAAGGAGCCGGTGCATCGGCGAAGAAACGGCGCAAGGCTTGTGCGCTCCGCTCGATCAGCCGCACGCCGGGGTTGCCTGCCCGCAGCGGTCCCGGGATCTCCTGCTGGAATCGGTTCAGGGCCTCATTGGAATTCCATCGCGGGGTCCAGTACCAGGGCGCCGCGACGTCGTTCGCCGGCTCCACGCCGCCTTCCATGGAAAAGACCAAGGGCGAGTCGGGATCGGCGGGCGGCGGCAGCTCCTTTACATGGGCGTGGGCGTGCTCGGCCGTCCGTCCGCTGTAACGCGGCGTGGCGCGGGGAATGCGCACCCCGCGGCGACGCTCGCCCGGCGCAGGGGATGCCTCGGGTGCGCGGCGAAACACGGGCAAGGACTCTGCCATCTCGGCGGTGACCTCCTCCAGGGCGCGGTGCACCCTCGCTTCGGGGGAGGCCGCCCGGCGGAGCTCCTCGAGCCAGCGCCAGCTCTCCCTTACCTCTCCTTCCTCGGCAGGCGGCAGTATCTTGAAGTAGCGCTGGGCGCGCCCTTCGGCACTGATCAGCGTACCGTCGCTCTCCGCGAAGGTCGCCGCCGGTAGGAGAAGGTCTGCCCGCGCGGTCGTCTCGTTCTGGAGCTGGTCCAGCACCATGACGGTATCGGCCTTCCCCAGTGCCCCATCGACCGCACTCCGTGGGGCTCGTCGGTAGAGGTCGTTCTCGAGCACGATCAGTGTGTCGTTCATGCCTGCTTCGAGGGCAGCGAAGGCGGCGTCGATGGGCGGCGCCTCTGTCAGTGCGAGCCCCAGGCTGTTGCATTCGGGGACGGCAAGCCAGAGGAGGCAGTCGCGGCCCTCGAGCTTGAGCGCCCAGGCGAGATCGGCGGCGGCCTCCAGGACCGCAATACTCCGGCAGCCGGTTCCGCTCACGATGAGCGGTCGCCGGGCGTTGGCCAGGGCGTCGACGACCTCCGCAACGAAGGACGAGTCTTCCTCTGCCAGGTCGGTCACGGGCCGGGCGGCGCCGTGGACGCCGTGGGCGATTGCGTAGCCCAGCCGGGCGATCGTCTCCGGAGGTCCCTGGAAGGTGCGGCGGGCCGCATCATCCAGCGGGGTCTCATCCGGACAGAGGACGAACAGGGGGTGGCGTGCCGCCCCCGAGGCCTGCTCGACGGCGATGTCCTGCCAGGGTGGGACCTGGACCTCCCCGGCCAATTCCCTCGCCTTCCGGCGAAGGGCCTGCCTGACGGAGAGGGCGAGTCGGGGGTTGGTATTGGTGATGTCTTCTCCGAGCACGAGGACGCAGTCCGCCTGCTCGGCATCGGCCAGGCTTGCCGCTGGTGCAGGCCCCTCGCGCAGGATCTCGAGGATGCGTTGGTACAGGCGGTGCTCGTCGGCGGAGACGCCGGCGTAAAAGCGCTCGGCGCCCACCAGCTCCCGGAGCAGGAAGTTGGCCTCCAGCGAGGCGCGCGGGGAGCCGATTCCGACGGCTCGACCGTCGCGTACGCGCTCACCGACCGCGGCCAACACCTCTGCCGACGGTGCCGGCGCAGGCCCCTCCGGACTCCGGCCCATGACCTGACGGATGCGTCGCTCGCTGTTCACGAACGCATAGCCGAAGCGGCCGCGGTCGCACAGAAAGTAGCCGTTAACCTCCCCGTTGTAGCGGTTCATGATCCGCCTGAGCTCGCCGTAGCGCTCCCCCGGCTGGGTGTTGCAGCCGACGGCGCAGTGGACGCAGAGCGAGGGCGCGGACTGAATGTCCCACTTGCGGGTGTAGCGGCCGGAGAAGGTCTTGTCCGTGAAGACGCCGGTGGGGCAGACCTCCACAAGGTTGCCGCTGAACTCGTTCTCCAGCGTCCCGTCCTGGTGGCGTCCGAAGTAGACGCGATTGGCGATCGCGAGCTGGTGCAGGTCGTGCCCGCCCGCGTAATCCCGGTAGAAGCGGACGCAGCGATAGCAGGTGATGCAGCGGTTCATCTCGTGACCCAGGAAGGGGCCCAGGTCCTGATTGCGGAAGGTCCGCTTTGGAAACCGGTGCGTCGGTAGGTGTGACCGGCTATCACGGTCATGTCCTGCAGGTGGCACTCGCCGCCCTCCTCGCACACCGGGCAGTCGTGGGGGTGGTTGGTCATGAGCCACTCGATGACCGCAGCGCGCAGGGAATGCGCCTCCGGGTCTTCGATAGAGATGCGCGTGCCGTCCGCCGCCGGTGTCATACAGGCCATCACCAGACGTCCCTTGGTGTCCTTCTCGTCCCTGAACTGCTTGACGGCGCACTGGCGACAGGAGCCCACCGAGCCGAGGACCGGGTGCCAGCAGAAGTAGGGGAGGTCGAAGCCCAGCTCCAGGCAGACCTGGAGCAGGTTGCGGCCGGGATCTGCCGGATAGGGTTTGCCGTCGATATAAAGCGTTCCCATTGCGCCTACCGATAGGGACAGTGTCTGTCCCGAATGTGATTCTCGAAATCCTCGCGGAAGTACTTGAGTGCGCTGCGCAAGGGCTCCATGGCACCCGGCGCGTGGGCACAAAAGGTCGTCCCCATGTCGATCAGACGGGTATGCTCGTCCAGGACCTCCAGGTCCTGCTCCCGCCCGTTACCCGCCTCGATTGCCTCCAGGGTGCGGGCAACGTAGGGCAGGCCGTCCCGGCACGGGGTACACCAGCCACAAGACTCCTGGGCGAAAAAGTGTTCCAGGTTGTGGCACAAGGCGACCGGACAGGTGCGGTCGTCGAGGATGATCATGGTGCCGGTCCCCAGGCGGCTGCCGACCTTGGCGACCGAGTCGAAGTCCATCGGCGTGTCCAGGTGATCCGGGGTGAGGAAGTCCGTGGAGGCCCCGCCGGGGAGCAGTCCGCGCAGGCTGTATCCGTCGCGCATTCCGCCCGCGTGCTCTCCGAGGATCTCGCGCACCGTGGTGCCCATGGGGAGCTCCCAGGTGCCCGGACGGCGCACGCGCCCGCTCGCCCCGTAGAGCTTGGTGCCGCCGTCGGCGCTGCGGCTCAGGCCCCGAAACCAGTCCGCCCCGTTGGTGATGATGTGCGGGACGTTGCACAGGGTCTCGACGTTGTTGACCACCGTGGGGTGTCCCCAGAGCCCTGCAGCCTGAGGAAACGGCGGCTTGGTGCGGGGAACCGCGCGCAGCCCTTCCAGGGCGTTCAGCAAGGCTGTCTCCTCGCCGCAGATATAGCGCCCCGCGCTCATGTGCAGATGCAGGGTGAGATCGTAGCCGGAACCCAGGATGTCACGCCCGAGGTAGCCTGCCTCCACCGCCTCGGCAATGGCCCGGCGCAGGCGCTCGGCGGCAGTGACGTACTCGCCGCGCAGAAAGATGTAGGCCGTGGAGGCCCCGATTGCGTACGCGCTGACGATCACCGCCTCCACCATCTGGTGGGGATCGCCCTCGAGGAGCAGGCGGTCCTTGAAGGTGCCGGGCTCCATCTCGTCCGCGTTGATGACGAGGTACTTGGTGGCGGGAGCACCCTCGCCCGTAGGGACGAAGCTCCATTTCTTCCCCGTCGGGAAGCCGGCTCCCCCGCGTCCGCGGAGGTTGGACTTGGTGACCGCCTCCTGGACCTCGTTCGGGCTCATCTCCTTGAGCGCCTTGCGGACGGCTTGGTAGCCGCCGGCGCGCTCGTAGGACGGACGGTCCAGCGGTCCGCGGCTGGGGTCGATGCGGGCGGTGAGCGGGGTCTCATTCATAGCGGGCCAGAACCTCGTCGATACGATCCGGGTCCAGATCGCGGTGCAGGTCGTCGTCCACCATGAGTGCCGGGGCGTGGTCGCAAGCCCCGAGGCACACCGTGGGGAGCAAGGTGAAGCGGCCGTCGGAGGTGGTCTCTCCAAGCGGAATGCCGAGGTGTTGCTCGATGGCCTTGCGCAAGCGGTCGTAACCCATGATCCAGCAGCTCGCGGAGTCGCACACCCAGATGACGTGGCGCCCCACGGCCCTGCGGAGGATGCGGTTGTAGAAGCTCGCGACGCCCTCCAGCTCGTCGACTGTCATGTCGAGCGCGGGCGCGAGGGCTGCGAGGGTCTCGTCGGAGATCCACCCGCGGCCTTTCTGCAAGTGCAAGAGCGCGTCGATGGAGGCCGCCCGCCTGTCCGGGTATGGGGCCGTCTCTTCTTCGACGGCCTGCTGCTCGCATCTGGTCAGGACGTTCGCCTGAGCGAGGACCTGGTCAATCTGCTGGGGGTCCACATCGTGGAACAGCTGGTCGTCCACCATGAGCGTGGGGGCGTGGTCGCAGGCACCGAGACAGACCGTCGGAAGCAGGGTGAAACGACCGTCCGGGGTCGTCTCTCCGAGGGAGACGCCGAGGTGCTCCTCGAGGGCATGGCGCACGGTGTCGGAACCCATGATCCAGCAGCTCGCCGAGTTGCAGACCCAGATCAGGTGCCGGCCGACAGCTCGGCGGAGAATCCGGTTGTAGAAAGTCGCCACCCCCTCCAGCTCGTCGGTGCTCATGCCGAGAGCCGGCCCCAGGTCACGCAGGGTCTCGTCCGAGATCCAGCCCCGGTTCTGCTGGAGGCGCACCAGGGCGTCGATACAGGCCGCCCGCCGATTCGGGTACTGGGCGGCCTCTTCCTCGATGGCTTCGCGCTCGGCGTCGGTCAGCATGGGCGGGTAGCCTCGAGCCGCCAGCTTCCAGCCGCCAGCTTCCAGCCGCCAGCTTCCAGCATCTCGAGATTAAACCCTTGGGCGCGGATCGAGCGCTCCCGTCGGGGTTGCGCTCGGCTGTGGCGCCAGACGTTGACGCGTCGCCAGTTGCTGGCGGCTCTCCGCTGGGCGCTTGCGGCTTTTCCCAGCCTCATCGGTCCACGTCCGCCATGACAAAGTCGATGCTGCCCAGGATCGCGATGAGATCTGCGACCGTGTGGCCGCGGCTGATGGCAGGAATCATCTGGAGGTGCGCGAACGAAGGGGTACGGATGCGCGTGCGATAGGACATGTTTCCGCCGTCGGAGACAAGGTAATAGCTGTTGATCCCCTTGGTCGCCTCGACCGCCGTGGACGCCTCTCCGGGGGGAATGATCGGTCCCCAGCCGATCTCCACGAAGTGGTGGATCAAGGTCTCGATGTCGTGCATCGTGTAGTCCTTGAGAGGCGGCGTGGTGAGCGGGTGGCGTGCCTTGTGCTCACCGAGCGGCATGTTCTCGAGGCACTGCTCTACGATGCGCAGGCTTTGGCGCATCTCCTCCAGCCTCACCGCGGTACGGTCGTAGCAGTCGCCGCGCTCGCCGATGGGGATATCGAACTCGAATTGGTCGTAGCCGGAGTAGGGTCGCGCCTTGCGCAGGTCCCACTCCATGCCGGTCGCCCGCAGACCAGGGCCGGTCGCCCCCCACTCCAGGGCCTCGGCGGTGGTGTAGGCGCCCACGTGGCGCGTGCGGCGGCGAAAGATGCCGTTGCGCAGCGACATGCGCTCGTATTCGTCCAGGCGCGGGGGCAGGTACTCGAGCAGATCCCTGACCAACCGCTGCCAGCCCTCCGGCAGATCGTCCGCGAGGCCGCCGATGCGGAACCAGGCCGGATGCATGCGGAAGCCGCACACCGCCTCGATGATGTCGTAGATCTTCTGGCGGTCGCTGAAGGTGTAGAAGACCGGCGACATCTGCCCCATGTCCTGCACCATGGTGCCGAAGAACAGCAGATGGCTCGCGATCCGAAACAGCTCACAGAGCATCACCCGAATCACCTCGACCCGCGCCGGGACCCGGATGCCCGCGAGCTTCTCTACCGTCAGCACGTAGGGCAGGTTGTTCATGACACCGCCCAGATAGTCGATGCGGTCGGTGTACGGGATGTAGCTGTGCCAGGTCTGGCGCTCGCCCATCTTTTCCGCGCCCCGATGGTGAAACCCGATATCGGGGACCGCGTCGATGATCTCCTCACCGTCGAGCTGGATGATCACCCGGAAGACGCCGTGGGTCCCTGGATGGTTGGGGCCCAGGTTCAGGAACAGGAAGTCTGTGTCTTCGTGGGCGCGCTCCATGCCCCAGTCCTCTGGCCGGAAGCGCATGGCCTCCTGCTCTTGCCGCTGGCGCTCGTCGGACAGGCTGTACTCCGGGAGCTCGGTAGCTCGGGCGGGGTGATCCTTGCGCAGGGGATGGCCTTCCCAGGTGGGCGGCATCAGGATCCGCGTGAGATGGGGGTGACCCTCAAAATGAACGCCGAAGAGGTCCCACACCTCGCGCTCGTACCAGTCGGCGTTGCGGTAGATTTCGCGCGCGCTGGGCAGGGAGAGGTCGTCCTCCGCGAGGGCGACCTTGAGGCGTAGATCGCGGTCTCGCTCCGGCGACAGAAGCTGGTAGACGGCGGTGAAATCGCCCTTGGGCTGGCCCTCCTGGTGCCGGCGCACCCGCTCATCGATCGCGGTCAGGTCATACAGCATGGGGTAGGGGTGCGCGACGCCGCTCTTCATGCGGCGCAGCACCTTGAGCAGATCTTTCCGCTCGATCCAAAGGGTCGGAATGCCGTCGGCCGTCTCCTGGGCAGTGAAGCTCGTCTCGGCGAGCTCATCACGCAGCTCGTCGACCAGGGCGGTCTCCGCCCGCCTCGCTGCCGTGCCCGGCTCAGGCACGGTCGGTCGGCCTTAGCTTGGTGATCTGGCTGCGGGCCTCGCGCTTGCGCTCGCGCTGGCTCGGCTGCTGCGGGCGGTAGACGCCCTGGTCGCCGATCGTCCAGCTCAAGGGTCGACGCTCGGTGCCGATTGCCCGCTGCAGCAGGAGCAGACCTTCGATCAGGGCTTCTGGCCGCGGCGGACATCCCGGGACGTACACGTCCACGGGCAAGAACCTGTCGACCCCCTGGACCACGCTGTAGATGTCGTACATCCCCCCGGAGTTGGCGCAGGAGCCCATGGAGATGACCCACCGGGGCTCCATCATCTGCTCGTAAAGGCGGCGAATAACCGGAGCCACCTTCGCGAACACCGTGCCGGAGATGATGATGACATCCGCCTCTCGCGGGGTGGCGCGGATGACTTCGGAGCCGAAGCGCGCGATGTCGTGGGGCGGGGTGAGGGCCGTGGCCATCTCCACGTAGCAGCACGACAGCCCGAAATTGTATGGCCACAGAGAATTCTTGCGTCCCCACGCGACCAGCTGCTCGAGGCGGCCCATCACGAGGTTGCGCCGCAGGGTCTCCGCCTCCGAGTCGCCGCTGGAAGGGGGGGCATCGTGTTGCGGCTTGTCGAGCGTCCAGCGCATGTCAGTCGCCCTCCACTCGAATGCGAGGGGTACGGCCTCGGGCGCGCCAGCGGTCCAGCGCCCCGATGCGCCATAGGTAGGCGAGCCCGACTGCCAGGACGGCCACGAAGATCAGCATCTCCACGAAGCCGGCCCAGCCTGCCTCCCGCACGGCCCCGGCCCAAGCGAAGACGAACACCGTCTCCAGGTCGAAGATGACGAAGAGCACGGCGACCAGATAAAAGTGAACTGGGAATCTGAGTCTGCCCGTCCCGACCTGGACGATTCCGGACTCGAAGGGCTCGGCCGTGGCCTGCTCGCGATGGCGAGGGCCGAGGACATGGGAGGCGGCTGTCAGCCCCAATACGGCGGCGATGACCAGGCCGAGGTACACCACGAGCGGCCAGTAAGCCGTCTCTAGAAAGCTCGGGTTCATTGTTCCCCTTACAAGTTTTTTTGTGTTGTCTTGGTCGGTAGCTCTTGTTGACGCCACACGCACTCGCCCCGGCGTCCTTGGCAGCCCCTCGACGTCACTGCCCGGACCCTACCCCCGGATCCGCAACGGCGGTGCTCGCGTCCCCAATGGGCAAGGCCATGTTGCGACCGAGAGTCTGCAGAGATTATGCCTGAACGGTTCCCCGGGGCGGTAACAAAGGCGAGGGGCAGGTACCAATTGGCAATCGCCCGCCCACCTGGCCGTGCGCCTCGCCACGGTCATTTGAGACCCGAGCGCGATGGTGGTGGATATCAACCGCTCCCGGTCCAATGCCACCCGTAGAATAAGGCTTCTCCGGGAGCACTCAGCGGCGATGACGACCACTTCTTCGACTAGATGGCCGGCATTGTGAACGCGCTCCCGATCATCCCCTATTCGGTGCGCAAACCCGTTTCCAGCCGGTGCATGTCGACGACCTTGCGCTCGCGCCCTGGTCCGTGTCTCGGAGGCGGCGGACAGCGCCGGCATGACGATTGAGGCGGGTAGGGCGCAGGTCTTTGGCCTGTGGGAACTGGTTCAGCGATTGGCGCTGGCCCTGAGCAAACGCCGCTGGGTGCTGCCGCTACCCTATGCAGTCGCCGCGCCGGTCGGTGCCACATTTTGGCTGCTTCCCAATCCTCCCTTCACGCGTGAGCAGGTCGAGCTGATGCGCACGGATAAGGCTGTTGCGCCTGGGGCGTGCGGGG
This sequence comes from uncultured Gammaproteobacteria bacterium, assembly GCA_963824085.1. Lineage (GTDB taxonomy): Bacteria > Pseudomonadota > Gammaproteobacteria > Chromatiales > Chromatiaceae > JARRNE01. The sequence continues at coordinate 38,177 of CAWGNT010000019.1, read as the reverse complement.
TGGGAGATTTCGGGGTGAAGGCGCGCGGCCTCACGCCTTGGCTCAATGCGTTTGCGCAGGCGCGACGGCGTTAGCGGGAGCTACTAAGGCGATTTCGCGATAAACAGTCCCCAGCGGTCACCATGCTCGGCGCAAACGACTGCACCACGAAGGACACGAAGATAAGACGTTGATGAGTCGTCGAATCGCATCATCGGACTACGCTTACGGTCGACCGACAGAACCTGTTGGGCGCGGCCTACGACCTATTCGGGCGCCCGGATCTCCGCCCTCGCGGTGTCGATGCGCCCAAGCGCCCAGTGCTTCGCCTGGTATTCCTTCCATGCCCGGATGCGGTGGTTACCGCAGGCCACCATGTGCTCCATCGACCGCCAGTTGTCGCAGTCTGGCGGAGGCTGATACTCGAGCTCGAAGTCGGCCTCGAGGGCCTCGGCCCGTCGCTCTCGCTTGGCGTTGGCGTCCCGCTCAACCACCCGCGGATGCCGCTTCGCGGACCGCACCTCGCCGGGCTTAGGGAAGTCCATTCGAATCTCGGCCGGCAGCACAGGGGTGCGAGCGCGATAGGCTTCTGCCCGCTCCGGCTGAGCAACGGCTGGGAAGGCTTGGACAGTCAGAGTCGGGCCGGCCGGGACGGCTTGGACGACCAGAGGCGGGCGGGGGCCGAGCGATGACGACGGTCCGAACCACCACAGGGCACCGCCGATTGCCAGCGAACCGATGGCCGCAGCGGCGAGGCCCGCGATTGGCAGCCTTTTGCCCGGGTGCTGCGTCCGTTGTCTGGGGCCCAGGCGAAACTCGGGTTTGCCATGCCTGCACAGCATCTCCCGCAGGCGATGCACATCGACGAGCTGGACCTTCTTCCCCTGGGCAAAGCGTTCGGCTGCGTGGGTAAACTCGCCCGAGATGACGATGAAGGCGCCGTCGGCGGCCGTCTCAGGGATCAGCTCATGAAGCTCTTGGACGGCCTCCACGCCCACTTGCCATTCCTGCCAGTGTCTGTACTGGACCAGAAAACGCTCGCCGTCCTTGGTCAGCTCGAGGTCGACCTTGTCCTCCGGCGCATCGCTCCGGCGGTGAACCATGCGATAGCCTTGGCGGCGAAATCCCCGGGACACCAAGCGTTCGAAGTCCTTCCGTGGCAGCTCCCGCAAGGCCGCACCCGTGGCGTCTCGAAGAACCGCGAGGCTCAGCCTTCGCCGTTTGAGATGGCGCAGAAAGAGGGCCGCCACGGCAATCAGGGCTAGAGCGGCGGGGAGATAGGGCGCAGCCTCCATCAACGCCGGCCAGGCATGGAGAGACAGGGCCTCCCAGATTCCCTTGAAGTCTAGGCTCGTCCGCTGGGTCTGCTCGGCGGTCGGCGACGGCATGGCGTACAGAGCAGCCGCGAAGAGCACCGCCGCCCATCCCGTCAGGCGGAACCCAGCCGTGCCGGAAACCCGCGTGAAACCTTCATCTCGCTGTGCCATCAGGACCCTCCCGCGGTCACATCGGGTGGCCGTCGCGGTCGATCTCCGCACGGCGAATCACAAATCCCCAGTCGAAGCAAGCCGTGCAGTGAATAAGCGCGGAAAACAGTCTAGCGCATGCCAGAGGCTGTGACAGCGGCCCAGCTTCGCGAATCTGTGGTCGGCTTCACGAAACGTCTTGAGCCGTCGCACACCGACGGGGGCTCGGCGATCGCATAGGGCACCGGACGAGCTCCCGGCCGCCGGTGGTCCGCGGTCAGGGGGATTCGGCGTTGCGGCGTTGGGGCTTCAAGATCGGGGCTTCCCGCCGGTGGTCGAGGAGATGGAACACGCTGAGGATCGGATGGCGCAGCAGCATGCGCGGCCCCGCGTAGCGCATCACCGCCTTGACGCGCTCGCGCATTGTCTCGCTGTAACAGTGTACCTGGCAGCGGTTGCAGGCGGGCTTCGCATCCTGAAAGGGGCAAGTGGCCAAGCGGCGCCCGGCGTAGACGAGAAGCCTGCCGCACTGCGCACAGAGAGCACCGCCGGGAGGGTGATGGTCGCGACAATAGATGCGCATCATGGCCTCGATGGTACGTTCCTCGCGGGCGATACGGTCGCGGAGAACCTTCATGCAATACCGTTCCAAGTTGGGTTTTTCGTTTCTCGGGGACGGGCCGCTCTCACCGGGGGACGCCGTGAATACGTCCATGTAGGCTTGACGGCAGCCTCCCTGCTGCCGACACCCCCGCCGGGAGCGGCCCGTCCCCCCTGGTCCGGAAGCGAAAAAGCCGGGCGAGCTCGATACAACTTCGCCCTTTCGCTTCTCGCTTCTTGTCCTCGAAAAATAGAAAACCCGAAAATGAACGGCACATCAGCGCATTCTCCGCGGGCGGATCGGCGTGGCCTTGATCGCGGTCAACTAGCTCGGGCCTGACGGATCGCTCGTCAGCTTTTCGTTGGTGATTACCGAAAAAGCCGCGCGGAGCGCGCTCCGCATCCCATCTCCGGGGTCTGGATTTCCGCGTTCCCCCGGATCAAGTCCGGGGAAGTCGCGGCTGCGATGACGGGCTGGGCATGATCAGGGTTGGCGTCCGGCGCTTATCGGACCCCGGCGACGGGACGCATCTGGGTGTCGCAGGTGTCGCCGACGGTGACCGTCTTGATGGTCGGCTTGCCCTGACATTGCGCGCCTCGGTCCGGGACCCTGCAGGTGATCCCGAGAGGCCGTCCGGCGTCCAACCAGGACGGGGTCTTCCGGTACCGCCCAATCCGGTCGAATCGGCAGCCTCGGGGTATGCCGTAGGGGGGGCAGTTCGACGGCTTGCGCAGGGAGACCTTCCGGCCGTCGATGACGAAGCCCGGGTAGTCGTCGGCGACGGAAGTCACGTCCCGATCAGGCTCCGTCCGCACCAGAAACTCCTTGAAAAGGTATCCCCCGTCGGTCTTGCGCTCGACCTCTATGCGTTGGTTGGCGATGAGGGCATAGTTGCCGCCCTTCTGCGCCACTGCGCCCGAGATGTACTCGACGCGATTCTTGGTGGGAAAGCACTTCCCCATGGCCGGGGCATGGTAGTAGTGGCGAACCGCCTTGAGCTCGCCGAGCGGAACCCCTGGGAAGACCGTCGCGAGGTCGCGGTCAGTGCCGAACAGGATGCGCTGCACGTCCGCGCTGTTCTGCTCGTAGATGCTGCGGATCTTGTCGAAATACTTGGCGTTGGGGCTGTCTTTCCCGGTCGCGGTGAAGGCGGCGCTGCCCAGGTCGTTGCGCAGGAAGCAGGAGGTCAAGCCGGAGATTTGAGTCAGGTATTCGTCCCAGATGTTGTATTGAGAGACCTTTGAGGCGACCCCCTGGAAATCACCCTCGTAGCTGCATCCCTGCCTGCCAAGGCAGGATTCCTGCGCCCGGTTGCGGATCGAGAGGGCGACGATGTTGCGCTCACAGGTCCCGTAGGCATTGCAGCCACGACCGAGATGTCCTTCGAAGATGGCAGTGCGCATGGTGTAGTCGAGATGTCTGGCGCGCACGAGGGCGTCGCGCGGCCAGTGTCCAGGATTGTCCGAGATGAAACGAACCCAGGCTCGGTTCAGGGCATCGCGGCGGTCCGCCAGCTTACGATTGGCCCTATCGCACAACGCCGAGTTGTGGAAGGCGCCCACGATCTCGTCCAGCTGATTCTTGCCCTGGTTTCGGGCTTTGCTCCTCCCCGTCCTCGCGGGCTCAAAGAAGGGAGGCTTTGTTAGCGCGTAGAGGTTGCGGACGTCGAGCACATACTTCGCGCCTTTGCCACAATGGTGATTGGGCACGACCAGCGACTCACGCGTCGCCAATGCCTTCTTGAAGGTCGCGGCGGATGCGGGGGTCGCCTTACTGGAATCCACGACCACCCGAAAACCCACGAAGGGGGTGCCGCCGCTGTCGACCAATGGCCGGCCGCCGCGGATCACCAGACAGGGGATCACGGAGCTTCCCTGGGTCAATGTTCCGGCAGGGGAAACGGGACCCCTCTTTTGAAAGGTGGTGACTGCGTAGTAGGGGATCTGCAGGTCCCCATTGAACTTGTAGAGAGTCATGACCGGTGTGGCGGGGATGCCGGCCCAGAGCTGGCATGAAAAGAGAAGGGCGATAACGCAAAGAGACTTCTTCATCATTCGTTTGCTTTGGGGGTCCAACATGGTGGCTAGGCGATTGGCGGAAAATCATGTACCAGATTGCGAAGGATTTTCGTTCGCCTCCAAGGAGGGTGATCAGTCCCGAAACTCAGCCGGAACACTTTGCACTCCATCGGTGGCGCCGACGGTCCCGCCGACCCGCACCGGACCCGCCGATGAGGGTTCAGCTGAGCCAAGATGCCAATCACTTCCAACGCTCAGGAGGCGTTCCACAGCTAGGCGTGCCCATCACCTAACGGCTCCGAGAGTACAGTTCGCACAGGGCATGAAGCAGCGTATGGTAGGCGGAGATGGTCCGGCTCGTATAGCCACCGGTGGAGTCGCTCTACGACATTCCCGGTGTGGTCGTTGAACGCCGTCTCCAGGCGCGTGGCGGCTACGGAGGGGATAGCTCATCGAATTTGCAGGTGCAGCGCAAGGACATCGAGGGCTGACAGCCTACGCGGCTCGCGCAATACTGAGGCAACTCAACTAAAGCAAGGAGTGTGTTGTGTCCGACAAACCAGTCGCCGTCGTTACCGGCGCCTACCGCGGGCTGGGGCGTGAGACCTGCCGCCAGCTGGGCGCCAAGAACTATACCGTCATCCTTACCTCACGCCGGGAAAGCGAAGGGCGCGCTGCGGCGGAGGGCTTGCAGGCGCAGGGGCTCGACGTCCGCTTCCATGCGTTGGATGTCGCCAACGAGGCGTCTGTCGCGGAGCTGGCCGTTTTCCTCCGGGACACCTTCGGCCGCCTGGACGTGGTGGTGAACAATGCCGGTATCTTCCCGGACCCCTCTCCTGGATCCGGGAACGCGAGTGTGTTCGGCGCGGATCTCGACGCGGTGCGGCGCGGGCTCGAGACCAACACCCTCGCACCTCTGCGCCTGTGCCAGGCACTCATCCCGCTGATGCAGGGCACGGGCCGCGTCGTCAACGTGTCGTCCGGCATGGGCCAGCTCAGCGACATGAACGGATGCTGCCCCGGTTACCGTCTTTCCAAGACCGCCCTCAATGCGGTCACCCGCATCTTTGCCGACGAGCTGAAGGACACGGGAATCAAGGTCAACTCGGTCTGTCCCGGTTGGGTACGCACCGAGATGGGCGGCGACCAGGCGCCGCTGTCCGTCGAGGAAGGTGCCAGAGGCATCGTGTGGGCGGCGACCCTGGCCGACGACGGCCCGAGCGGGGGATTCTTCCGTCACGGGGAGAGGATCGAGTGGTAAGGAACCCCATGTTCGCGAGGATGTGAAACCAACCCCCGTGGAGAAACATGGAGGTCAGCGGGGTGTAGACGGGGCTCGATTCTTCGAGCACGCAGCGTAGGTGCTGGCTCACCGGGATCATGGTCCCCGGCGTCGCCGAGCCGAGCAGCTCGGCCGGAATCAGGCCTAGCTTGCAGAGGGAGGTTGCCAGCGGAAGCTCTTGCCCGAACCCCTGGACGAATACCCACATCAGGGCGTTCAGGATGATGATCACCACCGTCGCGAAGGGTGGTCGGACCGTTGGATTCTCGTCGTATAGGGGAAACATTCGGTTCGGTCTCGGATGGAGAGATGGACACCGCACCCGCAGGTTGCCCTGGGAGCCCATGGTCGCTGCGGCGTCGCTACGCGCCCGGGCGAGGTGGTCATTGCCGATGGCGTGACCGCCCTCTGAAGGTCACTCCCTGCTCCAAATGACGTCCCGGGCACGGGTGCGTAGAGTGCCGGTCAACTCGTATCAAGATCTGCAGCATGGCGCAACGCTACGCCCACGCAGTGGGCTTCGACGACGCCCCTTTCCGGCGTGACCATCGGGGCGACGTGCTGGTCGTGGGCGCGGTCTACGCCAGGGACCGCTTGGACGGCGTGCTCTCCACTCGGGTGCGCCGCGACGGGGCCAACGCCACCGACCGGCTCGTCTTCTGCCTCGCCAACTCCAGATTTCGTGTCCAGCTGCAGTTGATCCTGCTGCAGGGTATCGCCTTCGCTGGCTTCAACGTGGTGGATATCCATCGTCTGCATGCCGCCAGCGGACTGCCGGTGCTGGTGGCGGCGCGTCGTCCGCCTGACTTCGACGCCATCCGCCGGGCGCTGCTCGAAAAGGTGCCGGGAGGCGCGCGCAAGTGGCGGCTGATTCAGGCGGCTGGCCCGATGGAGCCAGTGGGTGGAATCCACGTGCAGCGGGCAGGTCTCGGGAGCGATGCGGCAGCGGAACTGGTTGCTGAGTGGCAGATCCACAGCAAGCTGCCCGAGCCGTTGCGGGCGGCCCACGTGATTGCCGGCGGCGTGGTCACCGGCGAGAGCCGCCATCGCGCTTAGCCACCTCCGCCCTGAGCCAACGCCATGAAGCGGCCCGCATCCTGGGCGATGGTGACGTTGTTGAAGAGGCAGTAGATCTCGCCGCGACACCAGACCTTGAGGCGAGCCTGGTCGTCGTCGCCGTAGCGGTCGCCGTAGCCCCGGATGCCGCGCCAGCCGGTGGCTGCCGTCCGGTTATCCTAGCGGCTCTTAAGACCACGCCGTCGTATTTCCGGCCAGGGTGGCTCGCATGCTATTTTGTCGCGGTTCGTCGGGTGTGTTGCGGTGTTTGCGGACCATGGGGTCTGGTTGACGCGCAGCGGCGAAGCGCGAGTACGCCATACTCAACGGCATCAGCCACCCCGGCATCCTGCGCGCCAAGGCGACGAGCCCCCGCATCCAGGTCCACAACTGGCAGACCGCCGCCCGCGAGCCCGCCGGGAGCCGGGTCGCCAGCCTCGGCTACTCGATGACCAGCCGCCTGGAGCTCTACCCCCGCGGGATGGCGGCGGCACGCGCGCTCAAGCTCGCCCTGGGCGCCCTGTCCGGTGCCAAGGAGCTTACGCCCGAGCAGGACCGCGAGCGGGGTGCCCGGGCGCTATCCCGAGGCCGAGCTGGCCAATGCCGCGCGCCACGTCCTTCACACCTATCCGGGCCTGCTCGCCCGTTACGGCCAGCTCGACCTGCTCACCGAGCTGATGCAGGAGACCGGCCGCAAGGGCGGCCCGCCGGGTCTATGGGTGCTTATCCCGTCGGACGGGCAAGAGCAAAGGCCCACCCTGGACGGCCGCCCCGTACCCTTGTTCACCAGCGCCCAGTGGGCGCGCATACCGGATCTCGGGCTCGCCGCCCATCAACTCCGGGCGCTCCCGTCCTGAGGCGTCGCGGAAGGAGGAAATCACCACGAAGGCACGAAGAGCACGAAGGACGGAAAGGAAGAGAAATAAGAAGACTTCTGCCGCATAGCGTCATCCCGTGGACTGGCTCCAGCGGTGGAGGAACCCGGCGACCTCCGCCTTGCTCATCTCCCCTCGGGCGACGGCGAGCACCATGTCAGCGAAGTCGTCCTCCGGTGCGTCGAAGTCGTACCCATTTAGCGTAAGGAAGATCAGCGCGGCCACGGCGCCGACGCGCTTGTTGCCGTCCAGGAAGGGATGATTCCTCACGAGATGGAAGAGGTAGGCAGCGGCCATCTCGTAGATGTCGGTGTGCAGAAACTGGGCGCTGTAAGTGGCTGCCGGCATGCCGAGGGCGGACTTGAGCAGCTCGATATCCCGGATCCCTGCGACCCCGCCGTAGCGCGCAATCTGGTCCCGGTGGATGGCAAGGACCTCGGCGAGACCGAGAAACGTCGGCCCCATGGGCTATTCCGCGAGTCGTTTCAATGCCTTGGGGTAGCGAGCGTTCACCTTTTCGAGAGTAGCCTGAAACGTCTCGGCGCGACTGCGATCCTTGATCGGGGAAAGAATCAGGACCTGGCCGTCGGTGGTCACGTCGAAAGGCGTTTCCGCATCGGCTCCCAGCAGATCCAGCACGGGCTTTTCGATGACCAGAGCGAGGCTGTTCCCATGTTTCGTCAGGGTCTTGATCATGATGCCGTTAGACGATTGTTATAACAACGTATGAACAAACGTAGAACGTCATAGTCGTGCGGTCAAGCGACCGAGTACACCACGCCAAGCCATAGACGGATGGACCGGACCGGCGACAAGATCTCGCCCTGGTAGTGCCTCCCGGGTGCGCGGCCCTTGTCGAGCGCGTCCTTCGTGCCTTCGTGCTGAAAATTTGAAGCAATGATTGACGCACAGCGACTGCTCAAGAGCCTGCAACGCCTCCTCAAGACCCTGGAGGATGACCTGCGCGAGCGAGTGGGGAATGTCCCCGAGATCGAGGTGGCGCACGGGCGATGCCTACGAGGTGTGGCGGGACGAGCTCCTCACCCAGGCCGGGCTGGCCTGGATCACGCTAAGAGTCTGTTTGGAAATCCTTGCTTCAACGACTTACGTCACCTCAGCACAGTTTGCGAATGCCTGATGGGGACGAAAAGGGCCGGATCTATCTGGCAACGACCAGGTTGATCGCCTTCGACAGGTTCGGGGCGCGGGTTTCCAAACAGCTTCTAGGATACGGATCGGATAGGGGTTCAAGCTTTGCCCAACCCCGAAAGGGGGCTGACTTCCGACCGGTCTTGAATCACGATAGGGCGGAATACGCTTCGCTATTACACCGTACCGCGGTATTCATGTCGTTTATAAGCCAGGGTCGTCCCAGGGATTCACCATGGGCGTTCCGATGTCCTCGAAGTGACGCGTGTTGCGTGTCGCGAGGACCGCGTTGCGGGCTTCGCAGATTCCTGCGATCTGGGTATCTCGCATGTCGACCGAACGGCCTTTCCGGCGCCGCTCGCCAGCCAGCCGTGCGGCCTGATCCGCCGCGGATGCGTCGAAAGGGACGACGCGGTCTTCCAGGTCTTCGCGCAGCAGCTGTGCGAAGGCATCCTCAAGCGCCTTCCGGCGTTTTCCCGGCGTCAACTGAGTCAAGCCGTAACGGATTTCGAACAAGGTGATCGCGGTGATCCAAAGGGACTCGGAGGGCTGCCGGTCAAGCCAGTCGACGACCTTGGCGTCCGGTTGAGATTGCATCAAGGCCGACAGCACATTGGTGTCGAGAATGATCATTCCTCCAGGTCCGCAGCGCGCGCCTCGGTACCCCGTAGCTCGATCAGATCAGCATCCAGGCCTTTGCCCCTGAAACGGGCGGCGATGCGTGAGCCGAGCCGAGTCGGCGAGCTTTGCTCTTCGCGGGCCGCGTTGCGAAGGATTTCCCGGATTTCTTCCTCCATACTCCGCCCGTGGCGTGCAGCGCGGCGCTTGAGCCCCTGTTTGACGACTTCTTCCAACTCTCTGACGATGACCTGGGCCATCATGGTTTCCCGTGAGCTACCGATGGACGATATCACGATAGCATTTGGTTCCGTGCAGCGCCACAACAGGGCGTCGCAGAAGGTCCGAGGTGCCGGCAACGCGCGCAGGGATGCCACATCGTCTTCGAGCGCTCAAACCGCCGGAGTACCTCGGCTGCCATCAAACGTTTGCTCTTCGGGACGTGATAAACCTCCAACGGCCAAAATCGCCCACCCACACGCCTGGCTGCGAGCGTCTCCCGTGAGGACGGAGCTGACGCTCAGTCCGCGGATGTGAGCGGCAGCTTGGTCCCAATCACCGTCACTGGACCCGGCTGCGTTCGGCGGGCGAACTTGGCCGATGTGCGGACGCCGACACCGCGCAGGCGAGTGGCCGCTTCCGGTCCCTGAAGGTCCAACCGGAGACAACCTTGGCGGCGGTCCCCTTTCTGGCGGAAGTGTGCCTTCGATGCCGACGCAGTTGGTGTAGATGCAGGTTTGTGGCGTCCCTCGCACAACGCGGCGCGCCGTGGCGGCGATAATTGTTGCCAGGAACCCAGCGACGCACGCCCGCGTTGTCGGCGGCTATCTCCAGATTCGGTGGATATCGGCGTCCAGGCCCCTTGTTGAAGGCGATCGGTCCGTCGACTGAGCTGCCGACGAAATCACCCGCGTACCGAACCATATCACTATGCGTTTCCTTAGAAGGACGCAACTGCTCGGAAACGGAAAATCGAAAGCCCAACATCAGCCGACCGAGGACGCTCACGGGTACGCTTTTTGCGCGTGTGGCTAAGTCGGTGAGGCTATGAGACGGAGGGTTGTATGGCCTACCTTCGAATCTATGTGGGGGACAGATTGCTGGAGCAGCGGGAGCTGTCCTCCGAGAAAACGACCATCGGTCGGGGGGAGGACAACGACATCGTGTTGCCGAGCAACGGCGTGTCCAAGCATCACGCGATGATCGAGAACACTGGCCAGTCCTTTGTGCTCGTCGACAACGACAGTGCCAACGGTGTCTACGTCAACGGTGGTCGCATACGGCGCCATACGCTGAAATTCTGGGACGAGATTCAGATCTTCGACTGGGTTGCCAGGTTCATGGCCTCCAGGGCGCTGCCTGGCGATGAAACGGGCGTGGCAGATCGGCCGGACGTGCGGTCTCAGCGCGAGGCGACCATGGAGGTCGACATCTCCAGTCTCGGGGATCTCGCCAAGTTGCGAAAAAAGGTCAAAGTCGCCTTTCTCCTGTTGATCGACGCCGGGAGGGAAGTGCGGCGATGCGCGCTGGATAAGGTCAATTTCACCATCGGCAAGGCACGGGAGTGCGATGTTCGTATCGCGGGCTGGTTCGCCCCCAGGCTAGCTGCCACCGTTCAGCGCCGAGCCGACGGTTTCTTTCTCATTCCAGGCCGTCGCGGAAAGGTGTCGGTCGACGGCGTCGCTGTCTCGGAACCGGTGAAGCTGAACGACGACAGCGATCTGAAGGTGCGCGGCGTTGCCCTGAAGTTCTATTTCCGCCCGGCGGACGATACCTGAGCGCTTGGAATGGAAATTCCGGGTTTCAGGATCGAGCGGTTCATCGCCGAAGGTGGGATGGCGTCGGTCTATCTAGCCATTCAAGAGTCCTTGCAGCGACGGGTCGCCCTGAAGGTCCTCAAGAAGTTCGATAGCCCTGAGCACGCCAAGCGCTTTTTGTACGAGGCGCGCATCATTGCTTCCCTCGATCACCGCAACATCACCACCATCCACGATATCGGCGTCGTTAGCGACCGTCACTACATCGCCATGGAGTACCTGGAAGGTGGCTCCCTGGCAGACCGAATCGCCAAGGGTGCGCGGTTGCCGGACGTCCTCGACTTGGTGGAAAGCATCGCTGGTTGCCTCGATTTCGTGCACCGCAGGGGGATCGTCCATCGCGACATCAAGCCGGGCAACGTCCTCTTTCATGCCGACGGCACGCCGAAGCTGACGGATTTCGGCATCGCGAAGCAGCTCGACAACGACCAGGACCTGACCATGGACGGGACCTCTGTCGGCAGTCCCTCCTACCTCAGTCCCGAGCAGGCCGGAGGCCGACCGCTGGACGGGCGATCGGACATCTATGCCCTGGGCGTTGTCTTTTTTGAGATGTTGGCCGGGCGCAAGCCCTACGCGGAAGACTCGGCCATCGAGACCATCCTTGCCCATCTCACGCACCCGATACCCATCCTTCCGGAGGCGTTTTCGGCATACCAGGACCTGCTGGAACGTATGTTGGCCAAGGACCCGAACGACCGTATCGCCTCTGCCGGGGAGCTTGTGGAGCGGCTGCGGGAGTTGCGCAGATCCGCCCCACGACCTCGCAGCGGCGCCTCTGCGATCGTCGCGGGCGGTTTGCAGGCAGACCGGCTGGAGCGCTTGGCGGCAGGCGGCATCCAGCGCTTGCGAGCCTCTTGCACGGCACTGAAGGCCGGGCTGGCTTTGTCCGTACTCTCAGTCGCCGCGGGCGCGATTCTGCTGTCGGGCCAGCATGGAGCACGCCATGACGGGCACGCCAAAGTCGCGGTCGAGCCCGTTTCCGCAGCACCCAGCCAGACATCGGACGCGGCCCCCGCCCCCGAAGACGACGCCGTCGCGCGCACTTCGCATGGACAGTCTCCGGCGCAGGCAACCGCCCAGGTGGCAGCGGATGCGCAGCCGCCGGATTCCCCCACGGGGCCGGACGAGACCGGGGGACTAGCGCAGAAGCCGGGGGGCGAGGGCGTGCTGGTGACGGAGGAACCGTCGATGCCGCCCCCCACCACAGACTCGGCCCCGGACTCCGGGAACGAAACGGCTCGGGCCATCGAACGCTGGCCGCGGGCGGCGGGTGAGGTCGAGGCTGCCGTCGAGCCGGTCTCTGCACCGATCGGCCAGCCCTTGAAAGCGGCGCCCGGGATCGGCGGCGAGGCCGACGAGACCATCGAACGCTGGCTGCTGGCTGCGGATCAGGCGTTGCAGCAGTACCGGCTGACGACACCACCGGAGGACAATGCCTATGACTATTATCAGCGGGTCATCAAGCTCGATCCCGACCACGAAGAGGCGTTGGCGGGAATCGATAAGATCGCTGATCGCTATGCCATATTGGCGCGCAGAGAGCTGAACAGGGGTCGTTACACACTGGCGCGCCGCTACGTGCAGCGTGGAATCGAGGTGCGATCCGATCATGCCGAATTGTTGGCGTTGCGTGCCAAGATCGACAAAAGGAGCCGGGCGAGAACGGCGCGACGGGAGCGCACACCGGAAAATCAGAGCCGAAGCAATGAAAGGGCAAATTTCGCAGAGCAATTCGCGCGGGACTTCAACGCCTTGAAGGAAGGTGTCAAGAAAGCATGGCAGGGTATTTTCTAGCGGACCGTCGTGAGCTAGCCGGTATGCGCGGAGAGGTAGTGCATGGCGTGGCGCTTTGACTTGGCCAGCGAAATCGGTGGTCGCGCAGAGCAGCAGGACCGGGTCGAGGTGCTGGCGGCCCCCGACCGGCCGGGCGACTACCTGGTGGTTCTGGCCGATGGCATGGGCGGTCGGCAGCATGGGGCTGCGGCGGCGCAAGCCGTCATCGACACCGCTAAGCGTGAGTTTTCACACGCATCGGTTGCCGATCCGAAACGGTTCCTGACCGCTCTATGCAGAAAAGCGAACGACGCGATCGAGGCAATCGGTCGGCAGGTGGGAACCACCCCGGGCAGCACCTGCGCCGTCCTGTATGTGAAAGAAGCCGAGGCGTATTGGGCGCACGTCGGGGACAGCCGCTTGTATCACTTCGATCGCAACGGGCTGTTGTTTCGGACCCGAGATCACACCGTGGCCGAATTGCTGAACGGCAACAATGCCTCCGGAGCGGCAATGCGTGGCGTCGACCTGGAAGGCGACCGCCTGTACATGTGCCTCGGTGGAAAGAATGCGTTGGAGCCCGAATTCGGTGCGTCCGCGGTCCGGAAAAGCGATTGCTTCGTGCTCTGTAGCGACGGATTTTGGGACCAGGTCGAAGCCGAAGAAGTGGCAAAGGCGCTGACCGCGTGGCCGTGGAAGCGAAGTAGCGCGTTCGACTTGGTGTCATTGGCTACGCAACGCGGTGGAACTGGCGGTGACAATGTGAGCCTGGCGTTGGCGATCTATGACGGTTCCGGGCTGAGGTCGATATGGCGGCGCTTGCTGCCGTCGGGTATGCGCTTCGGGGGATATCCCCGTCACTCATGAATTTTTCGTCGCGATGCACGCGTCATTCTGGACGGGCGCGTAGCGACCTATACCCAGATCGAGTCCATCGACGGCGTATTCACCCCATCACCACGACCCTAAGCTGCACGCCGCTAGGCAAGGTCACAGCACTCACCGAGGCGGGCGATCCCGCCGGGGGCCAGACTTGTGCGTACGACGCCCTCGATCGACTCGTCGACTTCGCCTCACCCTGCCCGGCAGCGGCCGCATGGCCGGTCTTCCGGCGCCGAACCCCGACAGCACGAGGGTGGCTCGGCTGGGGGGTGGAGCCCTTATGTTACGGAAATCTGTCTTCTTGGAAATGCGCCCGGCGCTAGCGGGCGTCAGCTCAGCGTGTAGACTTGGATCGCCCGCCAACCCGAGCGGGTGGTCCATTTTTTCGATCCAACCACAAAGAGGATTCGTCATGAAGACACACCACTTCCTGCTTGTCCCTGCGATGACCGTGTCTCTTGCAGTGGCTGCTCTGGGCATGTCAGCAGGTGCCGCGGGGGCGGAGACGACCGCCCCCGCGGCAACACCGCCGACCGCAACGCGTAGTGCCGGCCAGCCGCCCGCGATGGCCCCCGGGCCTGGAGGCGCGACGACACCGGGTCAGAGCTCCATGATGGGGCCGGGCGGTGGGCCCATGACGGGAGCTGGTCAGGGACCGATGATGCCTGGCTGGGGAGGCATGAATCCCCAAATGATGCAGCAGCGCTGGACTATGATGCAGGAGCGTTGGGGAATCATGCAGCAGCGTGCGCAAGCCATAGAGACCCACTTAACCAACATTGAATCCCTGCTGAGGGAGTTAGTCCAGCTGCAGAAGGGAGAGAAGAGTCAGTAAGACGGCTGCATCACATGGCCACAGTGCGCAGCGCGGTGCTCATCGGTCGCGCAGTAGCACCGGGGCGCATAAGGTAAGCGAGACCCCGGCCTTTGAGCCGGGGTTTTTCTTTGGGGGCAGGGGAGGGATGGTTGGGGCGCGAGACTGCCTTCAATCGTCCCAGTGACGACGGTGCCCGCTGTGCTTGTGCCATTTGTTGTGACCATGCCAGCGCCGATGGCCGGCCTTACACACGACGACCGGGGCCGGCCGTTCGACTACCACAGCACGGGGTGCGTAGCGTTCCACGATGACCGGCGCGGGGGTGTAGCGTTCGACCACCACCGGGGCAGGCGCGACGGCAACTGGCGCCGCGACGACCGGAACGCCGCCGGCGCCAATGAGACCGCCGACCAAACCGCCGACTAACCCGCTGAGGGCCGCATCGTCCGCATCGTAGCCATGGGCAAAGGCCCCCACAGGGAGCGTTGAGAGGGCCACAGACGTGCCGAGAGCGAGAATCCACCTTTTCATTTCGTCATCTCCATGGATTTATCTGATGGTGACATTCTGTGCCGCGGAGGCTGAACGGACGATGGACGGAGCGCCATGAGGAGCTAAGACGATAGCCATGCGAAATACCTATCGCGTGGAGCTCTTGTTGAGGCGTGGCAAATGTAACCGTACGGCAGCCTGTATTTGCGGCGCTGCGGTGGTACGGCGAAACAGGTCGTAACAAATCGTTACAACATTATGAAACAGTCACTTGCGCGTCTTCTGTGTGGTCAGTGAAGATGGAACCTGTCCATTGACATACCCCGGCGTGCGCTGCTGTCCGCGGCGGCAAGACGTGGGGGGTCACAGATGTGCTGCGCACGCGGCACCGTAGACAGGAGACACGACCATGACATTTGACGCATTGACCATTGCCGGCATCTTGTCGGCCGCGCTCTCCGGCGGGTTTGTTCTTGCTACCGCGATGATCCAGTCCGCGACGTGGTCAGCCCACGCCCGGTCTTTGTCGGCTTCGTTTGCCAAAGGTCGGCACTTCAGGCGGCCAACCGTGACCGTACTTCGCCGGGCACCGCGGCAAAGATTCAGGCCAGCGACGGCGGAGCTCACTTAGAGCGTAAGACTCGCACACGCGAGCAGCGAGACGACCCCGCTTCGGCGGGGTCTTTCGTTGGAGGCAGGGAAGGAGCGGGGCAGTGGGTTGGGGCGGTTGAATTACAAAGTTCGGGAATGCGGAGGTTCAGGGCGACGGCAGCTGAGATGGCGGCTTGACAGCGCGCCGTGCACGGGGCGGTGTGGTAGGGCCGTCACAACGGCTTCGAGACGGGCGGGTTCGGTCTCGACGCGGGTGCCTATACTTCGAAGTCTGGCAGGCCGCCGGTGCCCTAGAGGTGCTGCGGCTGGTTACCGGGAACGATAGGCCGAGCCAGGCCGCTATACTGCTCCGCCAGCTGCAGTGCGGACGCGAGACGTGGGGGCCCAGACCATGATCGAGATCGAATATATCGTCAAAGACAGCAATGGAGTGGAGCGCTTGCGCACAGCTGACAAGAAGGAGGCAGACGCTTACGACCGTATCCTGGAGAACGCGGGGCGACTGGCAGACAGGCTGCGTGCGGATCAGGTGCTGCCGACGCTGCCCGAGGCCGACCTCGAGGAGCTGACCATCTATCTCGCCCGCAACGCCCGTGACGTCGAGCGCATTCTAAAAGGCAAGTTGCCTGCGCCGGAGACGCCCGCGGTAGAGGCATCCTCATCGCTCAAGAAGGACAAGGTGGCGCCGCTCAAGGCGACCGGAGGCAGTTGAGCAGCAATTCTAAATGCGTGCAGAAATCGTGGCGATCGGGTGGCGAGATCTATGCGGCGCAGGGAGCCTACGAGGGAATCCTGGCAGCGCCAACCCGCTGCAATCGGGGCGAGTGGGCTAACTTAAATTCAGCGCTAAATTGTCCTGGACTTGGGGTCCACCTTACGGTTCCGTGGATGCGATATTAAATAATAAAATAAATAGATATCTATTATTAGGCAAATCTATTACTCTAGCAGCTCGGGGTGCACACACAGACACCTCGGTTGCTGCATCAGAGATAACACAGGAGAAATCGAATGAGAAAGCTTGCTACCGCGGTGGCGATCGCCGCTCTACTTGGTGTGTCCGCCACGGCGAGTGCTTGGTGGGGCGGCGGCCCCTGGGGCGGTGGCCCTGGCTACGGTTCCGGCGCCAATGACTGGTGGAACGACATGATGGGTGACGGCTACGGTGACTTCAACATGAACATGTCCGGTGGCGGGCATGGTTCGGGTCGCGGCTACAACCGTTACCGCAATTACTACGGCTACGGACCCTACGGCTGGGGTGGTGGATACCCGGGTGGCTGGGGCGGATACCCCGGCTACGGCGGCGCCTACCCCTATGCCGCTCCGGTTGCCCCCGTTGTCCCGGCAGTTCCGGTCGCCCCGGCCGGGACGAAGTAAAGGATTCTCGTTGATCTAAGCGCGCTGTGATGCACAGGGACGTGCATCCATGTTTTGGCGTTCGGTGCAGGGCAGCGAGCCGCGGGCGTATCGCGGTAGCAGACGCCTTCCTCCGGCGCCACCCTCCCGAGGTGGTGACGGCACACCTTCTCCTGTCCTCGCCGCGCAGGCTTCACACTGATACCCGTCGCTGTAGGAATCACTCGTATCTGATACCGAGCGATCGGCGGTAACGCCCGCCAAGGTTTTGGGTAGCAAGCCCATTGGGCCGCTGCGGCGGCCACACACCCTGCTGCAGCAGCCTCTTTTTAACACTCCGATGCTTGGGTTCTACCGGCTTCCCGCTTGGGGGCGGGAAGGGGTTTCTTTGTTTGCATGGAGCGAGCGGACGAGACGATGATCGACTGGTTCGACGTCTGGTGGAGCGTCTACAAGGCGGGCCGGCGTGCCCTGGTGCTCTTTGCCTGGACCAATTAGTCGGTGGCGGGGGACGCCCCACTGTAGCGGAAGCCGCCGGCGCCGGTGTAGACGATCCGCATTGACGTCTCACGCGAGCCGCAGGCAGAGCAGCGGAGCTTTCCCGGGAGCTCCTGGACGCAGAGGCCGGCTGGTACCTTCGCGCGGTCGAGCGGACTCTGGTGCCCGCAGGCATCACAGAAGACGAGGATGGTGAAGAGCTCCGCGGGGAGCTCGTCGAGGGTGTTGCCGGCGTCGCTTACGGTCGCTGACGCAGTTTTGCGGCAGCGCTTGCCCAGGAGTCCGGCTGCACTGCGAGCTGCCCTTCAACCGCCATCTGCCGAACGGTCGGTATCAAGCCGGCCAGATCGACCTGGCACTGGAGCTGGGTGACGGCTGGGTCGTCGTTGACCACAAGTCCCATACAGGGCCTAAATCCGATGATGTCCTCCGCGAGGACAAGGCGAGGAGTTGTCGACCTTTCCTGTACCTGCCGATGGAGGCCATTGCTAACGGCGGCAGGATAATGATGTGGCGCGGACAGCGGCGGCATCCTCCGGAGTTGGTTGTCTGCGGCTGTGAGCGGGTCTGGGAGCCACACGGACTTCGCGCCGCGCATGCGCACGCTAGCCGGCGACGGCAACCCCCAGGCTCGACAAACTCTTCGGAGTGTTGCCGTGCGCAGGATGGCGAAAAAGGTGATGCCGCGGTCCCCAAGCGGGTGGTTGAAGGCGCGCACGTTGATGGTGCTCCCCCAGCGGTGGGTCGGCCGGCACCATATCCCGCTTGTGGACGGCGATCTCCGCAAGCAGGCTGTCGAGCGTGCCCTCGCGGCACAGAATGCGCACCGGCTCCTCCAGACGCAGGGCTGCCTCCGGCAGCCGATAGACCACCCGCTTAAGCATCACGTCCACGACCCCGATGGTGAGCCGCAGCGGCCGTCCGCTCGCCAAAGCAGTCGTGTGGGTCGCCGAAAGCACAACCTTGCCACCTGCAGTCGCCGCCCCCCACTCGGGTAAATTAGGATGTGCCGCAGACGGATGTCTCCACAGGAGGAGCGAGTGGGCGATGGCAATAGAAGCGGTTTGAGGGGGATGCTTACTGTGCCGACGATTCCCGTGACACGGTTTCGCTTCGTGCTGAAGGCCGAAGAGCCGATGCCAATGCCGACCTACGCCGGGTCCGCCTGGCGAGGACTCCTTGGCCACGGGCTGCGCCGCCTGGTGTGCGTGACGCGCCAGCCGACCTGCGACGGGTGCCTGCTGCGTTACACCTGCCTGTACTCAACGTTCTTTGAGACGCCGGGGCCCCCGGGCATGGCGGAGCGACGCTACAGAGCGCTGCCCCATCCCTTCATCCTCGAACCCGAGATCACCCCCAGCCGGGAGCTTCCCAAAGGCGCTTTGCTGCACCTTGGCGTTACCCTCATCGGCGGGGTCGTCGAGCAGGTGCCCTATCTGATCCACGCGCTCAATCTGGCAGGGGACCAGGGGCTGGGCCGGGGCGGCGGGCGTTTTAGCACCGTGGCCGTGGAACGCGAGGGCGTCCTCGGGAGCGAACACTGGGAGTCGGTCTATCAGGCAAGCCGTGGTGAGTACACGCGGGGGGAGACCCTGCCGCCCACCATTCCTGCGTGTCCCACGGCGGCCCGCGTCCGGCTATTCACCCCGCTTCGCATCAAGCGGCACGGCCGCTTCCTCGGTTCGCACGACTTCGAGGCGGGAGATTTCCTGCGCAACCTCTATGCGCGTCTCGCCCAGCTCGCCGAGCTTTACGGCGGCGATCCGAGCCCCTTTGATTGGGCGCTCGTCCGGGAGAAGGCTGACCTCCTGACGGTCGCGGATCCGAGACTGCGCTGGTACGAGTGGACCCGCTTTTCCTCGCGTCAGAACACGCTGATGCAGATGGGCGGGCTGCTCGGTGAGTTCGGCCTCGCAGGTCCCGGGTTGGCGACCTTCTGGCCTGGTGTATGGCTGGGTCAATGGGTCCACGTCGGCAAGGGCACCAGCTTCGGGCTCGGTGGATACCGGCTCGCGACCGCGGAGGCGGCTTCGTAGCGAGCGACGGGCATCAACGATGTGGCCCGCCGCCCTCTGGCTGCGAGGGCGCATCCGGTGAAGGGGCTGTGGTTATGCAGCCAATCGGCGAATTTCCCCCGCAACCTTGCGGTCTCGGCGAGCTTTCGCGCGCGCGGGCACACTGTTGCCCGTGAACCGGGAGCACCAGGGACGTTAAGGAGCTCAGGGAGGCAGGGACGCCACGGTTCATCTTCGCGTTCTTTCCTGCTCCCCGATGGGCGAGTAACATCCAGCACAAACGAGAAACGAGATGGACCTGACCAAATACCAGCAAAGGATACTGCTCGCTGTTACGGGGCTTTCTCCGCAGATCGTCACCGAAACGCTCTACGCCCTCTGCGTGGAGCGCTCATCGCCGTTTGTCCCCACGGAAATCCAGCTTCTCACCACGGCGGAGGGGGCCGAACGGGCGCGCTTGAGCTTGCTCTCCGCCGACCCCGGCTGGTTCAGGCGCTTTCTCGCCGACTACCAGTTACCGCCCGTCGCCTTCGGTCCGGAACGGATCCACGTGCTGCGGGATAACACGGGGCAGGAGCTCGACGACCTCCGCACCCTGCGCGATAACGAGACGGCCGCCGATGCCATCACCGAGTGGGTGCGGGCGCTGACCGCCGACCCGGAGAGCGCGCTGCACGTCTCGATTGCCGGGGGGCGCAAGACCATGGGCTACTACCTGGGCTATGCGCTAAGCCTCTTTGGCCGCCATCAGGACCGCCTGTCTCACGTTCTGGTCCCCGAGCCCTTCGAGTCGAGCTGGGACTTCTTCTACCCCACCCCCTACCACCGGGTCATCACGACTCGGGACAACAAGCTGGTGGACACGGCCGAGGCGACGGTCACCCTCGCCGAGATTCCTTTCGTGCGCTTGCGCGAGGGACTGCCCGATCGGCTCCTGGCCGGCAAGGCGAGCTTCGGCCAGACGGTGAGCGCCGCCCAGCGCGCCTTAGAGCCCCCGGAGCTCGTCATCGACCTCGCGGGGCAGCGCATCCGCGCCGGTGGTGAGGTCGTTCCTCTGCCGTCGGCACCGCTTGCCTTCTACAGCACCATGGCGCGCCGCCGCCTGAAGGGCATGCATGCCGCCCGCTGGGATACGGACGGCATCGACCGCCAGTACCTCGTCGAGTACCGGCAGATCGTGGGCGACATGTCGGGCGACTTCGAGCGCGTGGAAGAGGCGCTGGCCGATGGCATGACGCCGGAGTACTTCGACCAGCGCAAGTCGCGCACCAATGCCGCCATCGAGCAGGCGCTCGGACGCCAACTCGCTGCCCCGTACCTGATCCAAGGCGATGGCAGCAGGCCGAAGACGCGCTTCGGCCTGCGCATCGAGCCTGACGCCATTCGCTTCGCGCCGCTCACCGACACGCCGCAAGGTTGCCAGTCCGACGATGGGGCGCTGAACCGTGGCACCCTTCAATCCGACGAAGAGCAACCCACGGAGCGCAAGGCGTGAACACCACGACCATCAAATGCCCCAGCTGCGGCTACGAGATCCCCATCTCCGAGGCGCTGAGCGCCCAGATCCGCGGCGAGCTTGAGTCGAGCCTGAAGGCGGATCACGAGGCGCGCCTTACGCGTGCCGTTGCAGAGGCCGAACAACGTGCCCGGAGCGTCCTCGACCTAGAGCTCAGCGACCTCAAGACCCAGATCGCCGAGCGAGCCAAGCGGGCCGAGGAGGCCGCCGCCCGGGAGCTAGAGCTGCGCAAGAAGGCGCGCGAGCTGGAGGAGCAGCAACAGGCCCAGGCCGAGCGTATCCATGCCGAGGTCGAGGCAAGCCTCCGCAAGGACGAGGCCGAGCGCATCGCCAAGGCCGTGGCCGCCGCCGGCGTGCACGCCCGCGAGCAGACCGAGCAGCAGATCAAAGTGCTCCAGTCGGACCTCGCCGCCCAGCGCGAGAAAGCCCGCGAGGCGCAAGCGGCCGAGCTTGCCCTGCGCAACGAAAAGACGGCGCTGGAGGAACGCGCGCGGGAGATGGACCTGGAGGTCGCACGCAAGGTGGACGCGGCCAGGATCGACCTGGAGACCGCCATCCGCAAGCGTGCCGCCGAGGAGCAGGACCTCAAGCTCAAGGAGAAGGAAAAGCAGATCGCCGACCTGCGCCAGGCCCTGGACGATGCCAAGCGCCGCAGCGAGCTCGGCTCCCAAGAGCTTCAAGGCGAGGTGCTCGAGCTCGATATCCAGGTCGCCCTGGAGCGCCGGTTCCCCCAGGACCGCGTCGTGCCCGTCCTCAAGGGCGCCCGCGGTGCGGATATCCAGCACGCGGTGCGCAACGACCGGCTGGAGGAGTGCGGCCTCCTCCTGTGGGAGACCAAGAACGCCAAGAACTGGGCACCGGCCTGGATCGACAAGCTCAAGCAGGATCAACGAGCCGCCGGCGCCGCCGCGGCCGTCCTCGTCTCCGTCGCGCTCCCGGACGGCATCGAAGGCTTCGGCCGTATCGATGGTGTCTGGATCACCGACACAACGCACTGGCCGGCGCTCGCTATCGCCCTGCGCGAGCAGCTCATTCAGGTCGCGTTCGCCCGCGCCGCCTCGGAGGGCAAGAATGAGAAGATGGAGCTGCTCTACCAGTATCTCGCCGGTGACGAGTTTCGCCAGCGCGTCGAAGCCATCGTCGAGGCATTCACCGCCATGCAGTTGCAGATCCAGCGCGAGCGCCGGGCCATGGAGAAGCAGTGGGCCGAGCGCGAGAAGCAGATCCAGCGGGTCGTCGGCAGCACCTCCTCCATGTACGGCGCCCTGCAGGGCATCGTCGGCGGCGGCTTGGCCGCCATTCCCGCACTGGAGCTCGACGAGGGCGGCCTGCTGGATGACCGCAGCGATGACTGATCTACGCCACGCAAATGCGCCCCAAGCCTGCGCTGCGCCGGCAAGCCCACTGGCCGCAAGCTTGCCGGACGCAACACGGTGCAAAACCCGGAGCATGCTTGTCCCCGAGCAAAGGAGACTGATATCCATCCACCGGTCGGAGCACACCGGCGGGAGATCCTCGACCTCGCCCAACGATACGGGATGTGAATTCATCCACAGCGACCGACAACGAGCTCATTGAGCACATGCTCGATTGCGTCGCACCCGTTCGGGAATTCACCCAAGGGAAGCTCACGCGGGGTCCCGGTCTGGAGACCGTATGGACCGGGGTCGAGCGGGATCTGCCGGAGCTGGAGAAGGGACTGGCGCATTAGAGATTCCGCCTCGCGCAGGACAGAGATGGCGACGGTCCATCATGAGCAGATACATCAGCTCGAAAAAGCGTGGATAACGGCAAGCTTGCGTTAGGCGACAACCCCTGAGCGCTGAGCGATCATTGCCGCCGAACAAAGGGAGCCAGACATGAGAAAGCTCGAGTATCAGGTCACCTTCAACACACCCGCGTTTCTCGGTAACGCGGACCAGCAGGCGCAGTGGCGCACACCGCCCTTTAAGGCCCTGCTGCGGCAGTGGTGGCGGGTGGCCAGCGCCAAGGTGGAGCTTAGACGTGGCCCGCTACGCGAGGCGGAGAGGTGACCTCTTCGGCAATGCCGGCTGACGGAGACGGCTGGCGGCGGCCGTAATCCGGCGCGGTTCTCCGCGTCGGTCTGCGGCGGTCTGATCGCTGGAACAGCGGCGGCCCGGCGTCACAGGCTTCCGGACCGGGCGGTCCGAATCGAGTCGGTGGTCACGACCGCTGATGGTAAAGCTTCCGTTCGGGCCGATGTGGACTTGGGGTCCGGACGGTGGAAGCCACCAAGGACACCGAATCGACCCATCGATACTGATCCCGAAGCGGGGCGCACCGCTTCCCGACAAGGCCAGCCGAGTATTGGCTTTGCTAGTGCCGAGACCCGCGACACTTGTCGAATTCCCTTCCAGCGCTTACCGCTTGGTTTGGGACGCTGGGAATCCGATCCAGGAACGGGTGGGGATCCCTGTCGATCAAGCCGGATTGGCGCGACACCCTCTATTCCAGACGCTGGCGATAAGCTGATTGCGTCGATCAGTCGCGACTGGCGACAGTGCCTTGATCGCGATTGGCCCCATGCCCTCGGGACGACATCGGGCGCGCCGCTGATCTGGATGACGAAGCCCTACGAAATTCTGGCGCAAGGCCATGGGTGCCCTTGCGAACGTCCGGGTTGCGGTTCCGCCGGGTTGCCAAGGCATTCGTCGACCCCAGTCGCGTCGGCGGCATCCACCTGCTCGGATACCCAGCTGGCGGCAAGTGGGAGTTGCCAGAGCTGAAGAAAGGCCGTCCCACGCGGGACGATGAGGAGGCTCGGCTCTCCACACAGTTAAGGTTTAAGGTCTGCGCTGTTCCAGATGGATTGGTTGGGGTTGTCTTCCACCTACCACATCGCTTCCCAGACGCGCTGACGGATCGCCTGAATGCTGCTCAGCAGCGATGGTTGGCGACAAACCAGGAGCCGGTCTGGGCAGAAATACACAGGAAACTGAATCGGATGCCACGACTCGCACCTCTGGGGGGCACGGAATGACAGGGAACGACTGGAACCTCAAGCTCGCGGCCTGGCTGCACGATCCGGCGGAGAAGGCGCTAATCCTCATGCGCACCCCGGAAGGCCACGAGCTCGGCACGGTGCAACGCCTGCGCGGGGTCCTCGGCATTCGCTATGGTGCTTTCGAGAAGCGTGCCGACTGGCTGGCGGCGGCTGCCGACCGGCCCCAATGGCCGCGCCCGGACGATGAGCGCTATTCAGCCTGGGCAAATGTGCGCTTCGCCAACCATCCGGTGCTGATCCATCCGCTGTCCGGCAAGGCGATCGAGCTTCAGCCGCTGGCCGCGGACATCGGCGCGGCGGAGATCAAGGCGGTGAGCCTGGATCATTTCGATCGGCTCATTGTGACTGGCGACCCGCGCCAGACTTTTCTCGCCTTTTGGCGCTTCGGTCCCGAGGCGGGCCACTGGGCGCCGGAGTTGGGCGCACTCTGGCAGCTGTTGCCCGCCGACACCCGCGTTCCCGACCACAGCATCTGGGCGCACCTGGACACCGTCTCTGCCTTGCACACGGCCCTGGCTGAAGGCGATCAGCCCGCCCTCCTGGCCATGAGCTTCGGCCCGGTGCAGGGCTTCATCGCCCAAGCGCGCTCCACATCCGACCTCTGGGCGGGCTCCCACCTGCTGTCCACTATCGTCTGGGAGGCGCTCCGGACCATCGTCGCCGATGTCGGCCCCGACGCGGTCCTTTTTCCGGCCCTGCGCGGGGTGCCGGCGGTGGATGCCTGGCTGCTGGAACAGGGCGAAGCCTTTCGGACCCTGTTCAAAGACATTGGGGCCGAGCTCATCGACAGAGGCGACGACACCAACCCGCTGTTTGCGGCCGCGCTGCCCAACAAGTTCGTTTGCATCGTGCCATCCAAACGAGCGAGGGAGCTGGCTGAGGCGGCGATTGCCGCCGCCCGGCGCCGGGCCCGGAACATTGCCGAGGATGCAGCGATAAAGGTGTTCGCCGAGGCCGGGGTCGAGTTGACGGATACCGCCCGCGCCCAAATCGCGGCGCAACTGGCCGAGTTCCCGGAGGCCTTCTGGGCCGCCGCGACCTGGCCGGTGGGAGAGGATGTGCGCGACATAACGGGAGCGGTCGAGCAATTACAGACGGCCCTGGCCGCCATCCATCCCGATCTGGCCCGGCAAGGCGTCTTCCACGAAAGCACCTGGGCGGTGCTGACCAAGGGCCTCAAGCTCGACAGCTGGCAATTCTGGCAGCCCAACGCCGGCATCCTGTATCCGGCGGTATATGAGCTGGCGGAGCGTTCGCTCGCCGCGGCCAAGGCAGCGCGGCCCTTTGTTGCCCTCACCCAGCAAGGTCACCGCTGCACCCTGTGCGGAGAGCGGGAGTGGCTGACGGACGAGACGACGAAGTTGCAGGCGGCGAAGGGAAAGCGAAAGCCAACGGGTCAAGCCACCAGTCAATACGAAGTTGAAACCGTCTGGGCGGAGCTGGCGGCCAACCCGAAGCGCCGTGCCTGGGCTAAGGAGGGCGAGCACCTCTGCGCCGTTTGCGCGGCCAAGCGGCTTTGGCCGACCCTTTTTGCGGAAGAGGTCGGCCGGGTCGTGGGCATGGCACCGGGCCAGAAGGCGGACCGCTTCGTCATCAGTACCCATGCCCTCGCGCTTGCTACGTCCATTGACCGGCTCCTGTCGAACTGGACTATCGACAGCGGCATCAAGCTCGCGCAATTAAGTCGCGAACACGAAATTCACCGGGACGATCCAGTCGCGCTCCCCAAAGCCCTGCACGCCCGCATGCGCCGAACCGTCGATGACAACTCAGCCTATGTCCTCAAGCGCCTTCCGTCGACGCTCGACCGCCTGCGAGATAACGAAGACACTAGCCCCATGGACAGGGCGCTGGCAGATATCTTCGGCAAGGAGAGCAGGCCAGAGACCTACTACGCCCTCATCCAGATGGACGGCGACCGCATGGGGGCCTGGCTTGCCGGCAACGATGACCGATACAAGCTGCGCTATCGGAACACCTGGCACCCCCAGGTGCAGGCCGAGGTCGACAAGCTCGCTCAGCGCGACCCTGCGCTTGGCCGATACTTCGATGCCCGGCGCCCGCCGTCCCCCGCCCGCCACGCCGCCATATCGAGGGCGCTGAACGACTTCTCCATCCACCTCGCCCGCCATGTCGTGGAGGACTGCGTCAAGGGTAAGCTGCTCTATGCCGGCGGCGACGACGTGCTCGCCCTGGTGGCGGTGGACGACCTGTTCGATGCCATGCAATTGCTCCGGCTGGCCTATAGCGGCCTGGCCCCGCACGAGAACATGGGGCTTGGCCAGCACGTCGGCGAATTGCGTCCGGGCGGCGGGGAGAGACAACGCCGCCTGTTGCTGAACGACGGCTTCGGCCTGCTCGATGGCCGCCTCATGACCCTCATGGGGCGCACGGCCACCGCCTCCATGGGCGTAGTGGTGGCGCACCATCAGGCGCCGCTTGGCATGGTGCTGCGGCAGTTACGCGAGGCCGAGGGCCGCGCCAAGCACCACAAGCGCAAGGATACCGCGGGCAAGGAGGCGGATCGCGATGCCTTCTGCATCCGCGTCATCAAGCGCGGCGGCGGAGAGGTGAGCGTCACAAGCCCCTGGTGGCCCGTCGGCGATGACGGACGTCCCGAAGTTGAGTCCAGCGCCCTGCGGCTCTTGAAGGGGCTCCGCGACGAGCTCGCGCAAACCCGCTTCTCACGCGGGGCTATCTTCCGGGCGCAGCTCTGGTTTGAAGGGCTTACCGAATGGCCGGATGAGTCTCAAACACTGGAGCAATGGTCTGAGCAGATGGCCGGCTCGCTTGCAAAGCAGTTCGAACGCCAGCAGGGGCCGCGCGAACTGGCCAGGGAAATTGTACGTTTCGTCGTTGAAGTCATCCGTCCCGAGCCGAAACAGGCGGGACTCAAGACGACGATAGAGAATTTTCTCGTCACTGCCGAGTTCTTTGCGCGCGAGTCCCGGGTCAAGAACCAGGTCTCTGGATCTGGACGCACAGATGAAGATGAAGGTATCGCCCGGGAGGTACGGTCATGACCAGCTACTACTTCGTCGAGCCGGTCGACAGCCTGTTTGTGCGGGGCAACCTCGCCTTTGGCGATTCCGGCGAGTATGGCGCTGGTGTTATGCCTCCGTCCCCTTCACTCTTTGCCGGGGCCTTTCGTTCCGCCGTCCTGGGCGCGGACCCCGACGCGCTGGCTCGCTTCGTTCGTCGGGGGGCGACCGGGGATGCCAAGCTCGATGCGGTCCTGGGCACCCTGAGCCCAGAGACTGGCAGCGTGACTCGGCCAGGCGGCTTCCGCATTGCCTGGTCCACTCTGGCCGGCCGCAAGTCGGGCGAGGCTCCCATGGCGGTCGAGCCTGTGTTCGCCCTCCCGGCTGATCTGGTCAGGCTCGAAGACGGCTTCGCCCAGCTTACCCCGGGGACCTCCAGTCCTTTAGTCGTCGACGGGCGCGACCGTGACCTGCCCGACGTTGCGGTCCTACGTACCGGCAAGCCGACCAAACCGCAGGGTGGCTTTTACCTCAGTGCCGCCGGCTGGCGCAGCCACCTCTTCGGGGCAGTACCTGAGTCAGACGCAGGCGCCGTCAAGGCCGCCAATATGCACGGCCGCGATCCGCGGCTCGGGATTGGGCTCAATGCGAGCTCGGGCACGGCCGAGTCTGGCCTGATCTACACAACCGACGGCCACGCCTTCAGTCCGCCGGCGGCGCTCGACTTGCCGGGTCTCTTCGATTCCACCGGCTTTCTGGTCGGCTTGGAGGGGGTCGAGGGGATCTTGCCGGAGACCGGCTTCCTGCGTTTGGGCGGCGATGGCCGCGGAGCGCACTGCCAGCGGGTGGACTACCAGCCCCCGGCAGCTCCGCTGGATACGATTGCGCGCGCGGGCCGATTCCGCCTCCTCCTAACGACGCCAGGACTGTTCGCGGACGGCTGGCTTCCCCCGTCTGTTTTCCCGGAAACCGGTTCCTATCGGCTACAAGTCGCTGGCTGCACTGCCAGACTCGTGTGCGCGGCGGTGCCGCGCCGAGAGATTGTCTCCGGCTGGGATCTATTCGCCTGGAAGCCCAAGGATGCACAGCGTGCCGCACCTGCCGGCAGCGTCTACTGGTTCGGGGACCTGCAAGGCCCCCCTGACAAGCTGGCCGCCTGGGTGGACGGCGGCCTGTGGGGGGAGAATGTCGATCATGAACGGCGGGCCGAGGGTTACAACCTCGGTTCCCTCGCCGCTTGGCCCTAAGGGGGTGACACAAGATGCAAGCCATTCGATTGAATGCAGTCGTGAGTGACGACCACCGCCTACAGATCGTCGTGCCAGAGGAGATACCCGTGGGAGAGGTCGAGGTCATCGTGCTTGCGGGCACGCAGGCGACCAGTGGTACGAAGCAAACCCTTGACGACCTTTTCGCAGAACTGGATCGAATGCCACACAAGCACCTGACCAAAGAGGAGGTCGACCGCTACCTCGCTGATGAGCGGGCGAGTTGGGACTGACGTCATGGGCGGCCTCTACTGGGATGCCTGTGTGCTGATCTATCGGCTCCAGCAGGTGGAGCCATGGAATCGGCGCATTGCCAGCGCCCTGGCGGCGATTCCCGAGCCCAAGCTGGTGGTTACCGAGCTTGGACGGATGGAGTGCCGAGTCAAGCCGTTGCGCGACGGCGATCAGGTTACGCTTGCGAAGTACGACAAATTCTTCGCGGCACCCACTCTTGGCTGGGTGCCGCACAGCAGGCCCGTCTTCGACCTGGCCGCGGATCTGCGCGCCACCATGCCTTGAAGACCCCGGACGCTTTGCACCTTGCCGCGGCGATCATTGGCGGGTGCGGCGAGCTATGGACCAATGACCGTCGACTCGAGCAGGCGGCCGAAGGCCGTCTTCGTGTCGTTTCTGTCGACGAACTGCCCTAAAGGAGCCCCTCGTGTTTCAGGCCAACCGCCTCGTCTTCTACTATGCCGTCACCCCGATCCACATGGGTGCCGGGTCCGCGATCGGAGCCATCGACAACCCGATCCAGCGGGAGGTGCACACCAAGCACCCGACCTTCGCGGGCTCCGGCCTCAAAGGCTCGTTGCGGCACCATTTGAATCGCGCATGGCCAAGGACCGATGGCAACAAGTCCAACCCCCTGATTGCTCGCATCTTCGGCCCCGAAACCAATGCATCCGACTACGCCGGGTCGTTGTCTCTCTCCGACGCGCAGTTGGTCGCCTTGCCCGTGCGCTCCCTCAAGGGTGCCTATGTCTACGCCACTTGCCCGCTCGCGCTTGCGCGAGCGAAGCGGTTCGCGGCTCTGGCTGATATAGCGGCCACTTGGGCCGTTCCCAGCGTGCCCGAGGGTCATGCCCAGGTCGTCACCGATACGGTCTTGGCTAAGGAAAGCCTGGTCCTCGAAGCCTTTGAATTCAGCGCGCCGCAGGTGACTGCGCGGCCATCGCGGAATGGCTCGCGGGTCATGTTTTCGTCGAATCGGATGACTATTTCGCGAAAAAGCTCAGGACCGATTTCGTCGTCCTCAACGATACGGACTTCTCACACTTCGCCGCCACGCCATGGTGGTGGAACCCCATGTGCGTATCGATGATGAGTCCGGCACCGCCGACGATGGCGGGCTCTTCTACACCGAGAACCTACCGCCGGAATCGATCCTGGTCGGACTTGCACAGGCGAGCGTCGAGCGGTTCAGGAAGGACAGCCGCGAGGAAGACTCGCCGCCGCTTCTGAAGGCCGATGAAATACTCGATGTCGTGCTCAACGGTCGCGGGGAAGACAGTCCCGGCATCGGTGGCAAGCCTTTGCAGATCGGCGGCGATGCACGACCGGCCGCGGACTGGTGCTGGTGCAGACTGCCAAGAAGAGGGGCTGACCATGACCAGGACACTCGACCAGCAACGGGCGGCGTTCGCGTGGGAGTCCGCGACCGCCGGCATGCAGCGTTATCCGAAGGAATACAAGGCCCTGGCGAAAGGTGCACCCGCCCTGATCATGACCAGTGGCCTCATGCCGACCCTCGCCTTCTACGACGGGAAGGGCAGGCCCAGAAGATGCTCCTCAACGACATCTGCGCCTGGTTCAATGCATCGCTTGCCGACCGTCTGGAGTACGGCCGGCCCCGACGTTTTCGCCGTTCATGGCGGACCTCCAGGATGCAGATTCGCAACCTTCCTCCGGGCCACCGACGAAGCGCTGGAGATTCTGAAATGGATCCGCCAGTTCGTGGATGCTGTTTGAGGTAAGACCATGAAACAGGCAGCCGTCATCCAGTCCGTCGCTACAGTCGCCGGAGGCTTTTCGGATGCCGCCCCGGGACATCGCTTCAACCTTTACTTCCCGATATGGCGCGACGATTGGAGCCCCGACAACCAAGGCAAGAAGGACGCTATTAAGGCTTGCACCAGAATCCCACCTTCCGTAGTCACTTTGCTCGATGCCCTGCGAGACCGTCAGCACGCCCTCTTTTCTACCCACTCGGACGGGCTTCACATCCCAGCGGTTTCGATAGCTCCGTTCGCCACCGGTCTGGGAAACGAGCATCCTGTGGAGAACGGCTTTGCATTTCTCACACCGTACGGTTTGCCGTACCTCGCGGGCTCGGGTGTCAAAGGCATTCTTCGCCGAGCGGCAGAGGAGCTTGCCCTGTTTCCGGACGAGTACGGGAGACGAGGATGACCCGGGTCTCACGCTGCTCGACGTTTGGTGGCTATTCGGCTTCGAGGGTGCGGCCGGCGCATGGTGGACCCTGACCCGAAAGAAGAGGAGAAGCTCTCGGAGGCGGCGAAGGCGGGGAGGGCTGCGCTCCGCGGCCGCTTTCTCGAGCACTGCACAACGCTCGCGGACCGCCCCGACCTACCGGACTTCATCCGCCGCGTCATCCCACCGGGCGGGACCGCACGCGCTATCTCGACAATCCGCGAGCCTTTCTCGACGAGCTCGACTCCCTCCGCACCGAGATCCAAAGCCGGGGCGCACTGATGTTTTGGGACGTCTTTCCTGCACCGCCGCACAGGGCACTATCGGTCGAAATCATGACCCCCCATTACACCGACTACTACCAGCACAAGCGGAGTCCACCGTATCCCATAATGACTCCGCATCGCTGGCCAGCCGAACCCGATCCCTTTTCTTGCGGTTCCGCCCGAGTCGGCCTTCGACTTCCACGTCACTGCGCGGTCCAAGATCTGCCCGACGTGTTGCGGGGCTCCTGGAAGTCGCTCGCAATGCTGATCTTCGACCACGCCTTCGACTGGCTGGGCTTCGGTGCCAAGACGGCGGTGGGGTACGGAGTCATGAAGCGCGACCTGGAGCGACAGGCGGCGGGGCACCGCGAGCGAGAAGAGCGACTCCGCAAGGCAAGAGAGGCCGCCGAAGCGCAGCGTCTTGCCCAGGAGAAGGAGGCCTCGCTCGCAGCCATGGACCCTGTCGATCGCGCCATACAAGAGTTTCTGGACTCGCGGCCAAACAAGCGTGATCCGGAGATCTCCGCTGTCATTGGCGCAATAAAGCAGGGACGTTGGCAGGGTGAGGAAAAGGTGGCCGTTGCCCGCTGGCTGAAAGCGAGGATGCAGGCAACGAAAGGTATGTGGAAAGAGAGCAGCCAGGCCAAGAGGCCAGAAAAGGACCGCGAATACCAGAATACCCTGTTGATCAAGAAATGGCTGGAGTCTTGATCTGACACGCCCTGTGTGGCGGACCCTGTATCAATGCCCCGAAAATCGCGCGTCGGGCTCTCTACTTAACCGAAGCTGTCGCCTCCGGGCGGACCTCAGTCGCCGCAATCAGCCAAAACGGGGTAGAAGCCAGGCACTACACGCGCCGCCGGCCCCCCAGATGGGCAGGCCTCGGCAAAAGAAAGTGCTCCTCAGCTCGGGTTAGCCCGGCTAAGTGGAAACCCCAAATCGCGCGAATCTAGACCCTGTGCAAGGCCCTTCGCCCGCCTATCGGCCGCGTATCGTCGGTTCTGATTGAGAACAGCCTGATGCCCAAGCTTTTCGTCTCGTTCCTTGGCACTAGCCCTTACGTGCCCTGCAATTACGGCATCGAGGGGCGTTGGCGGCCAAATGTGCGGTTTGTACAGACCGCCACGCTGCACCTCGCCTGCGGCGACTGGGCTGAGGGCGACCGCGTCATTATCGGCTGCACCCAAGGTGCCAAGGAAACCAACCTCGACGATTTAAGGACGGAGTTGCGGACGTCTAACTGGTCCATCGACCCGGAAATCGCCGACCTGCCGGACGGCACCTCGGAGGATGAGCTCTGGACTATCTTCCAATGCCTGCTGGACTGCGTCGGGGAGGGCGATGAGCTGGTGTTCGACATCACCCACTCGTTCCGCTCGCTGCCGATGCTGTTTACGGTGCTGATCCAATATCTCCGCGTCGTGCGAGAGGTGCGGCTTCGCGGCGTTTACTACGGCGCCTTCGAGCGCCTGGGGCGCCCGGATCAGGTGCGGGAGATGCCGCTCGCGGAGCGCAATGCGCCGATCCTGGATCTCACTCCATTTCTCAGCCTCTACGACTGGAGCGCGGCGATCGACCACTTCCTGCGCATGGGTTCGCCGAGTGACCTAGAGCGGCTGGTCAAGGGTCACGTGGCCCCGATCCTGAAGCGGACGGCAGGCAGGGACGCGAATGCCAAGGCCATGCGTCGTCTGGTTGGCCACTTGGCGGACTTCGCCCGTGCAGCCCAATACGCGCGTGGCCGAGAGCTCTCCGAGTTGGCGTTCCAGACCGACATCGTTGGCCCGCTGCGCCGCATCGGCAGCGGGTTCTTACCGCCCCTTGAGCCGGTCTTCAGACGTCTGGAGGCCACTTTCGCGGCGTTTGTGGGCCGCGCTCCCTCCAACGTGTTGTGCGCCGTGGAGTGGTGCATCGAGCACGACCTCGTGCAGCAGGGATTGACCTTGCTGCAAGAGTCGATTGTCGACGACTGGGCCAGGCGCTGCGCAGATCTACTTGCCGGGCCGGCGGTCGCAATCAGCGAGGGCAGGCGGGAGCGGTGGCGGCGCACCTTCGTCTCGGACCTACTCGGTGCACTGGGCCAGGGTATCCCGCCGACGGGCTGGCGAGGATCTTTGGCCGACCACCCGGATGTCGCCCAAGCCTGCGCTGGGCGTCTCCCGGATGGGCTCGCGGCCGAATACGACAAGCTCAGCAAACTGCGCAACGACATCAACCACGGCGGCTATGTACAGCCCCGAAAGTGGTCCCGGCTGCGCGACGGCTTGCGAGATGGATACGCTGCGTTGCGGTTTCTGGCGGAGGGTGAGGACGCGCTCCCGTCTACTGCATCCAAGGGTCGAATCTATCTTCTGAACACCCCTATCCTTACGGCCTACGGAGATTTCCGTTTCTCCGGTCCGATCGCGACGGATGAGGCGCGGCGGCGCATTGCCCGCGGCTTCGTCTCCGCCATCGGGCACGAGGCATCGGCCGCCTTCCTCTCGGCCATCCTTGGGCTGGAGATCCCGGCAAACCGAATCGCCGTGGCGATGGAACCGGGGGACCAAGCGGTTGTCCTCCGCCTGAAGGAGCGCCTGCCGGAAGGCAAACTGCTGGGCACGGGTGAACTGGCGGACGTTCCCTATGAGCTCGCTTGGTTGGAACGCTTAGCGTGAGCGGATGATGTAGACGCCGCGGTTTGGAGTTAAAGGGTCGATCCGCGCCCGCGGGCGCCGAGAGCACGTTTGTCTATTGCTGGGGAGCTGCGAAGACCACGCCTTCCAATCGCTCCAAGCCCGTTTCCGAGAACCCTCCGGAAGACGCTCCTTCGCTCACTCCGGGGGCGGGCGCTGCCACCCATAGCCACTGACGCCGGGACGGTCGCCCACGGTCAGGCGCCGCAACCTTGCCAACTCTGACGATCCGCGCGGCCTGCGGTTGACTGCGCTTGCCTGCCGTTCGGGCCGAGCGAGTTTTCGTATAGAGGAGGTCTCCTAACTCGGCATGGTGCCCACCCCTACGAGCCGTTAGCGAGGGGGGGTGGCTGGTGCTGCTCCTCCATGGGGAGGAGCTGGTCGGCGCCAAGTAGAACCGGGTACTGCACCTGATCCTCCTGGTGCCGGCTCAGGGCGCCCTGGAGATCCCGGTGGCATGCGTGGACCTGGACCCACTGCAGCCCGGGCGGCGGCTCGCAGCGGGTGCGGCCTCAAGGCGGCGGGGCTGGCTCCCCGCGGTCGCCTTACACCTTGACCGGCGGTGCCTGGGCGGCACAGACTTGAGCCTTGGTCGCGGCTGACCCGCAACGGCTTTGGGCTCTGGCTCTGGCCAAGGGACCCGCGAGACACGGAGGACAAGGTGATGCCGGACAACAACGGCAAGCTCTACCTTTATGAGGCCTTGGAGCTGCGCAGCGCCTACGATCGGCAAATCCGGCTGCTCGGGCGGCTCATCAACCCCGAGGAGGGACGCCGTGGCGCTTTTCTGGCCGAGCGGGACAGCGCTGAGCGGCGCCCCGCGGCGGGGTTCGATCTCCAGGCGACCGAGGCCCAGCTTAAGCAGCTCAAGGTCAGGCGGCTTAAGCTCAACGAGGCTATTCAGGTGGCGAACTTCCAGGCCGAGATCGTCTTCGATGGTGAGCGTGTGAGCCTCGCCCGTGCGCTGGAGCTGCGGAAGGCGCTGCTGCAGGACCTCGATCAGCTGACCGAAAGGGCCCAGGAGGCCGCCTATGTGCGCATCATCCACAAGGAGGAGCGCGACATCGAAAAGGCGCCGCCGCGCGCCTTCGGGGCCGCCTACGCCGAGTTCGAGCAGGCGCTGGAACGGCTGCGTTCTCTGGTCACCGCCATGCACCAGGCGAATCACGCGGTGACGGTCGCCTTCCGTGACGAGTAAGAGCAGCATCGTTCCTGCGACCGAATCGCGCTGGAGGGGCGCTCCCACGGGCGAGGGCGCCGCGCCGCGACGGATAGACCGACAATCGACTATGCAGACAGGGGGGCAAGCGCGAATCCGCCGTGAGGCGGTCTAGCCCGAAGCCCGACGGCGCAACTCGGGGGTGGTCAAGCTTCCTACCCACCAAAAAGAATGGCAGCGACGGCTGAAACCCGGATTCGGCGGTTCAACTCCGCCTGTACCTCTTACCGGTGACAGCTTACCCGTTACAGCCTGACCGCTGACGCCTTACCTCATGGCCCCGCGTCTGCACCCTACTCGATAAGGAGCAGCATCGCCCGCGCATGGAGACCGTCCGCATCCGCTGCATCTCCCAGCCTGCCTGACCGCCGTGATTTCGGCTCACCTCTGCCTCGTCTCCGCGCAGGCCACGCCGAATATGACCCCGGTGCTCGATCCGGCGATTTCAGCCGCGCGGCTGATCCTGCTGGTCAGTCCCGACATGGAGCGCCGGGCAGAGTGGCTGGAGGGGGTGCTGCGCCCGCGCGCGATCGAAGTCGAGCGCTGGCCCGTCGAGGACGCCTGGAACGTCGAGCATGTGCAGAGCCGGGTGCTGGAGCTCCTGTGAGCGGGAGCGCGAAGCCGTCGCCGCCCGGGCCATCGCGCTCAACGCCACCGGCGGCACCAAGCCCATGAGCATCGCGGCTTACGAGACGTTTCGCGCCTACGGGCTCCCCATCTTCTACGTGCACCCGGAGAAGGACCGTCTGATCTGGATGCACCCCGGCGGCCGTCCTGCCGTCGATCTGGAGAACCGCGTGCGATTGGGGTCCTTTCTGATGGCGCACGGCACACGGGTCGCATCGAGCAAGACGGAGGGGGTGCCGGAGCAACTACGGGACCTGACCGCGTCGCTGGTGACGGACACGCGCACCTACCGCCGGGCGCTGGGCGTTCTGAACTGGCTGGCGAACCGAGCCGAGGGCGGCCTCGTTTCTCCGCCGATGGAGTCGCGCCAGCTTCACGACGAGGCGCTCCAGACGCTGCTCGACCGCTTCGCCAACGCCGGAATACTGGAGGTGCGCGGGGTGCGTCTGCGCTTCCCGGACGAGCCGGCCCGCTTTTACGCCAACGGCGGCTGGCTGGAGGAGCACGTCTACGACATCCTCCGTGCCCGGCGCGCCGAGGCTCCCCACATCCAGGACCTCGCGCGCTCGATGGAGATCGTGCGCGAGACGATCCGCGGGGACGAGGTACCCAACGAGCTGGATGTCGTCTGCCTCGCCGACAACCGGCTGTACCTGGTCGAGTGCAAGACCCGGGCGTGGAAGAATACCGTCAGCCCCGATCTTGGCGCCAGTGCACTCTACCGCCTCGACACGCTGACCGATCTTCTCGGCGGGCTGCAGGCGAAGGCCATGCTGGTGAGCTACCAGGCACTCCCCGGTCATGTGCTGCGGCGCGCGGCGGACCTCGGCGTGCGGGTCTGTGCCGGCACCCGCCTCGCGGAGCTCGCCGCAGACCTGCGCGGCTGGATCGCGTAGCACGGTCGCCCTGGCGCGCCGGTGGGGCTTGGTGTTGCCGCGGACCTTCGATCGCGGCGAGCCGCGCCCCCCTCCACAGGCTCACGCACCGCAAGGTTGCCGCCTCTGACTCGCCCAGCCGCCGGCGCTAACCTGGCGCCATGACGAAGCGGGTGCTCTACATCGCCGCCTACGACATCTCCGACCCACGGCGTCTCCGCGAAGGGCTCAAGGTGCTCAAGACCTATGCGAGCGGACGCCAGAAGTCCGTCTTCGAGTGCTTTCTCACACCTGTCGAGCGCCGGGAGCTTCTCGCTCAGGTACGGGGCGTGATCGATGTCGACGAGGACCGGTTCTTCCTCATTCGACTCGACCCGCGGGGCAAGGTGCGGACGCTGGGCAAGGCGGTGAAGCCCGAGGACCCGCCGTGGTTCTACGTCGGATAGTCGACAAGGCAGAAGCGTCGGAGCAGCGTCTCGGGGCAGGCGAAGACCGACCCTTTGGCGCGACCCTACGGGACGCTGCTCCGAGAGGCAGGATGATGGGGAGACCATTTTGAGATGACCACTTTATACCTCGACCGGCGGGATCTGTCCCTCGAGCTCCACGGGCGCACGCTCGTCGTCCGGAGCGAGGGTGCGCACCACGGGACCGTTCCGCTCCACTTGGTGGATCGCGTCGTCATGCGCAGCGCCGTCGAGATCGAGAGCAGCCTTCTCGCTCGCCTCGCCGATGCCGGTGTCGGCGTTCTCATCTTTGGGGGGATCAACGCGTCGAAACTCGCGGTCGTTCAAGGTCGTGCCCACAACGACGGCGCGCGCCGCGTCGGCCAGTACCGCCGCTACGACGACCTGGCGTGGCGCCAGCGCTGGTCGCGCCGCCTGGTACTCGGCAAGATCAAGGGACAGGCGCGCCTTCTCCGGCGAGCACTCGGAGAGCGACCGGATCTGCGCCTGGCGCTGAGTGACGGGATTACCCGCGTTGAAAGCGCCCGAGCGCGGATTACCGAGCAGTCTCTGGTCTCGGTGGATAGCCTGCGCGGGGTCGAGGGCGCTGCGGCCGCTGCCTACTTTAAGGCATACACCCACCTGTTCCCCTCGGCGTTGGACTTCAGCGGGCGCAATCGGCGCCCCCCGCGGGACCCGGTTAACGCTGTGCTCTCCCTGGGCTACACGCTGCTTCACTTCGAGGCAGTTCGGGCCATCTATGTGGCAGGGCTCGACCCCATCATCGGCTACTTTCACGAGCTCACCTTCGGCCGAGAGTCGTTGGCCTGCGACCTCGTCGAGCCCCTACGCCCACACGTGGACGCCTGGGCCTGGGAGCAATTCCGTGCCCGCAATCTGCGGGAGGAGCACTTCGCTCGCCAGGGCGAAGCCTGCCTGTTGGGCAAGGCAGGGCGTCAGCACTTCTACCGCGAGCTCGAGGCTTTATTGCGCCCACTGCGTCGCGTTCTACGCCGTTTCACCGGCAAGCTTGCCGCGGCATTGGCCGAGACGGGCGCCGCGGTCCTTCCCGGCAGCGAGGGAACCCAATGATCGTCCAAACCGCCGCCACAACCTCCGGACAGCGTCGGCCGCTACGGCCGTTCGCCGATGCCCGCCCTTTGTACATCACACCGGATTCGGAGACCCGAGTCGAGCTCGACGGACCGGCACTGCGCGTTACTCGCGAGGAGTTGGCCGAGCAGTTCTTCCCGCTGCAGCGCCTCTCACGTGTGTACAGTGCCCGCCGTGTCGCCTGGACCTCCGAGGCCATGCTGGCCTGTGCGGACCTCGGTGTCAGTATCGTCTTCGTCGACGACAGCGGGACCGTGGTAGCTCGCCTGCTTGGGAGGCCCTACTTTCCCGATTCCCTCTACCACCGGATGGTGGAGTTCCTGATGCTGCCCCAAGCCGAGGGCATGTACCGCTATTGGCTTGATAACCTTCGCCGGCGCGCCGCGCACTGGGCAGGCGTCAAGCTGGGTGCTCCCGTTGCCCT
>CAWGNT010000018.1:0-296318 GCA_963824085.1 uncultured Gammaproteobacteria bacterium | reverse complement strand
GGCGTGCAGTTGCCGCCGGTCATTCGCGTCGGAATGTCTCCCTCCGGCTTCCACGTCGTTTGGGCTGTCAAAGCAATCGCTTCCATTTCCGGCGTGGGCGCGAGATAGACTCGCCCACGATCACGCTCGGCAACGATGGCCATCAGCCGCGCGCCCATGCGCCCAGCTTTGCCCTCGGCCTTGATGTAGTCGCTGGACACAGGCGCCCCGGACAGCAGGCAAACAAAGTTCGCCCGCGCCAGCTTGGTACCGTTCTTCGCTCCCTCTGCATCCTTGGGCTTGCCCACCTTCGCCGTGAACCGGTAGCCACCACCCTCGATCACCGGCTCGACATAGGCTTCCTTGCCCGCTTTAGTGGAGAGTATGAAGGTGGAAGCAAGGGGCACATCGACATTGGCAAAGGCCGTGTTGGGGCTCTTCACCGTGCGTGCCCACAGCCAGGCGATGACGGTGAGCTGGTGCGAGAAGAGAGTGGAGAGAAGTGAGGAAAGAGATGGGTGGCCGCAGTCACGTGCGGCCTGCTCGCCACTCTCGCTTCTCACTCCTCGTTCCTCACTACTCTTCCACTCTGCAACGTCACTATCGCCGAAGTGCCGCCCGGATCTCGGGTCGCGCCAAGCCGTGACCTTTGGGTAGATGCGGCCGATACGTTTCTCGGCCTCGTCGCGCATCCACCGCCCGTAGTAGCGCACATCCTCGGCCAGCCCCTGAGCACCTTTGTAGGAGAGAGGGAAGAGGAGTGAGGAGCGAGAAGGGCGACCCTCACTCCTCACTCCTCCGCTCTCTCTCCTCGCATCCGGATGCACCGGCGCCCGACCGGCAAATCGAGGAGGGATCTCGATCATCGCCTTGTTGATCAGCACTGCCACCGGGTTGAGGTCGTAGGCATAGCTCTCCAGCCCCAGCCGCTGCGCCTCCAGCGGCAGCGCCCCGCCACCGGCAAAGGGATCGTGGAAGGCCGGCAGCCGCTCCGGATCGAACAGGCCCAACAACCGCGCGTACTCTCCCTCCTCTAGCTCCTCTCTCCTCGCTTCTATCTCCTTCCTCTCCCCGGCGCAGGTATAGCGCCAGCTCTGCCAGATCTCGTCCCGTGTCCGCTGCAGCACGGTCTCGTTGGTGGTGTTCTCCCACAGCACCAGGTCCTCGATGATGCGGAACAGCCGCTGCCGCTCCTTCTCCTGCGGCTTCTCGGTGGGGAACAGGTCCGGGTGCGCCGAGGGGTCGTCCACCATCTGCGCAAAGATCACCGCCCGCGCCGCCGCCAACGGCCGCCGCGCCCACCACAGGTGCAGCGTGGACGGGTGCCCGTGCCAGATCGACTTCTCCCGCGCACTGGCCTTGTTGATCGCCTCCAGCGGCAGGGCGACCTCGATAAGCTTTTTCTTGGGGGGCATGCTTTCTGTCTAGCGGTTGAGAAACTGCACCATAGACCGTGCGGAAACGATTCGCGTGCGGCCATGCGAGCCAAGCGCAAGGAGATCGCTCTTGTCGCCGGTGACGAGGTAGTCAGCGTCGGCGGCCTGGGCGATGGCCAACAAGAAATCGTCGTCCGGGTCCGGAGACGCGGACACGTCGGGCAACGGATCACACATCGTGGCGAGTCGGCGAATGTCATTGACCATGCGGCCAACCTCGCTCGCCGTGAGCCGCTCCTGGAAAAACGGACGGCGCGAGACCCGCCTCAATTCCTCCAGTTGCTGTTCGGCCGAGGCAAGCTGGAAGCGCCCATGTCGCCATTCTTCATAGAGCTTGTCCGGCGGCGTTCCGCGGACCATCAGGGCGGACAACAGGATATTGGTATCGAGAACCAGGCGCATGGATCGACGCTACCGATCCTGGTCACGCATCTGTGCACGCACCTCGCGCGTGGCTTCGTCGATCATCGCCTCCAGTAGATCCGGCGCGATGTCCTGATTGCGATCCTTCACGACTTGCACCGTACGATCGAGCATCCGCCAACGCACGGCGTCCTCAACGAACTTGGAGAGGTCGCCCTTCTTCATTCCTTGTGCCCCAAGGAAACCGCGCAGCGCTCGATCGGTGTCTTGCGACACCTTGATTGTCCAACGGACTGCTTCGGTCACATTTGCCTCCTAAGCGGATAGACGTTTATCCGCAATTTATACCGCAGGATCAAGGTTGGGCGCCAGGTTTTCCCGGGCGGATCACCGCGGCGCGTCGGCGCGGGCCAGCAGCTCGGCAAAGTCGTAGTTCACGCTGGTGACCCCGAAGTCCGGCTCCCGACCGAAGGGCTGGCGCAGGTAGTGGACCCTGTGTGTCTCGTCGTCCAGAAACTCGACGATGGCGAGGATGAAGTCGTCCGGCTTGTTGAGGGAGTAGAGGATCTCGTTGCGCGTCACGGTGATGGTGGGGGCGCCGGAGACGCGACCCTTGACCTCGATGAAGCGCAGCCCGCCGGTGCCGGGGACGCGGCTCTCGATGTCGTAACCGAGCTTGTCGAACTCCCGGTCGGTGGGGTCGAATCCGAGGCCGCGCTCGATGTCCATGACGATGGCACGTGCACGGGCGGCGCTGGCCTGAGTATCGACTGGTGCCGTGGGCTGCGGGACAGGCTGCCCGGTCATCGCTTCGAGCAGACCCATCGGCACCACCAAAGAGCCGCCCAGCACCACCGGCGGCAGCGGCGACAGCTGGGCTTCGAGCTTCAGGTCTTCCAGCCGCTTTTGCAGCCGCCCCTGGAGCAGGTCGGCCCGCTTGCGCGCCTCGCCGGAGTTGAGCTTGGCGTTGGGCTTGCCAGCCTGCTCCTGGAGCTTTAGCTCCTCGGCACGATGGTCCCAATAGGTGATCTCCTTGGTGAGGCGGTCCTTGACGGCCGCCTCGGTCTTGGCGAGTAGCTCAAGCTTGCGGCCTTTGACGTCCGCCAGGTGCTCCGGTACGACATGGGCGATGGCGTAGCCC
This sequence comes from uncultured Gammaproteobacteria bacterium, assembly GCA_963824085.1. Classification (GTDB taxonomy): domain Bacteria; phylum Pseudomonadota; class Gammaproteobacteria; order Chromatiales; family Chromatiaceae; genus JARRNE01. The sequence goes on along the minus strand of CAWGNT010000018.1, from coordinate 293,399 downwards.
TGGGCCTTCTGTTCCAGCTCACGGCCGATCCACTGGCTCTCGGGCCGCTCCAGGATGGCGTCGGTGGCCAGCAACACCTGGACGTCGGGGTCGTGCTTGAAGGACTCCTGAACCTTGAGGCGTTCTTCGCGGCCGATCCCGCCGTGGATGATGACCACGGCATCCTTGCGGCCCAGCAGTGTGGTGATGCGGCTCTCCAGGTAGTTCAGCGTGTCGCGGTGCTCGGTGAAGATGACGAGCTTCTGGTGCGGCGAGGGCGTGGGCGGCGGGATCGGTCCGGAGCCGTCGGGAACCCGGGGTTCTTCGATCCGGTGGCCCAGTGAGGCTGGGGTGAAGATCTCGCCGAGCAGGCTTGCCAGCTCGCACCACTTTGTGTCGTTGCCGCTTCGCCGCACGGCGAGCGCTTGCGCTTCGAGCCCCTTCAGGGTCTCGATCTCTATGCGCAACTCGGCGATGGAGCGCGCGGCAGTGGCTTGGTCGAGGATGGTCTCCTCGGCGGCCGCGACCTCGTTGTCCGGGGCCTCGTCCAGGTCCTCCACGTCCTCGCTGTCCAGGGCCGGCAGCCCGTTGGCGAGGATGGCTACCACCTGCCCCCCACGATGGAGCACCTCCAGCTCGCGCAGCCGGCCTTCCAACCGCTCGCGGCGGCGGCGCAGGGACTGGTAGATGGCCTCGGGGGAGGAGGCGAGACGCCGTTGCAGGATGGTCAGGGCGAAGCCGACGGTGCCGGCGCGCTTGTCGTTCTCCAGCGCCTCGGCGCGGTTGAATTCCTCGCGCACGTACTAGGTGACGGCCGCATAGAGGGCGGCCTCGGCGTCCGAGAGCTTGTAGGGGACTGTGTAGGCGATGCGCTCGGGAAAGAGTGGCGTCCCGTCGAACTTGAGCAGGCTCTCCTTGACCATGCGACGCATCAGGTCGGAGACATCGGCGCTGTGGACGCCGTCTCTGAACTTGCCCTCGAAGCGGTCACCATCCAGGAGCGCCATGAAGAGCTGGAAGTCGGCCTCCTTGCCGTTGTGCGGCGTGGCCGACATCAGGAGAAAGTGCCGCGTCAGGGTCGAGAGCAACTGGCCCAGCCGGTAGCGCTTGGTGTACTTGACCTCACCGCCGAAGACGGTGGCGGACATCTTGTGGGCCTCGTCGCACACCACCAGATCCCAGCGGCAGTCGGGGGCCTGGAGCTTTTGCTGTACGCCCTCGTTGCGCGAGAGCTTGTCCAGGCGGGCGATGACCAGGTTGGTCTCCAGGAACCAGTTGCCGGTGCGCGCGGCCTCCAGCTTGTCGTTGGTGAGGATCTCGAAGGGCAGGTGGAAGCGGCGGTACAGCTCATCCTGCCACTGCTCGGCCAGGCTGCCGGGGCAGACGATGAGGCAGCGCTGCAGGTCGCCGCGGGCGATCAGCTCCTTGATGAGCAGCCCCGCCATGATGGTCTTGCCGGCGCCTGGGTCGTCGGCCAGGAGGAAGCGCAGCGGCTGGCGCGGCAGCATGGCATCGTAGACGGCAGTGATCTGGTGCGGCAGCGGGTCGACCACGGAGGTGTGCACCGCCAATACCGGGTCGAACAGGTGGGCGAGGCGGATGCGGTGGGCCTCGGAGACCAGGCGGAACAGGGCGCCGTCCCCATCGAAGCTCCAGGGCCTGCCCTGCTCGACAAGCTCCAGGCGCGGCTCGTCGTCACGGTAGAGCAGCTCGTTGGCAACCTTGCCGGCCGCGGTCTTGTAGGTCAGCTCCAGGGCCTCGGACCCGGACCACTGGACGCTGACCACGGTGACCAGGGCATCGGGGAGGATGCCGCGGACGGCGGCGTTGGGCTGGAGCTGTTCGAGCTGCATTGGCGGGGGGGTGCGTCCTTGTTCTTAGAATCCCGGCAAGTCTCGTATTGTTACCGCACAGCTGCACGGAGATAGGGCACAGACATACATGAGGTGCCAGCAATCACTTGCGTATATTGGGGACTAAGTCGGCGTCCCTCGGAAACCAAGGGGCACGCGCCCCGGGCGAGGGTGCCGAAGGCCATCCGAAGCCGAGCGCCCACTTCGCATCGTCTACGCGGGCCGCAGGGGATTTCATTGCCGTCCCGTGGAAGCTGCCTGCCGAGTGGTTGGTTTCGGGGAGAAACCGAAGCGAGGCCACGAAATTGCGAGCGTCAATGCGGTCTCGCTAGTCTCCCCACCGGCCCGCCGCAGGGACCGTCGGGGTATAGCGCGGGTCACGCGAACCTGCGCGGACGACCGTTATTCGAGGTTGGCGTGACGCGCTCGCATGTCGCTCTCGGAAATGCGATCCATACGGATGATCTGCGCCACAAGCATTTCCAGATAGATCAACGCGGTGAGCTCGAAAATGGTTCCCATGGGCGCAATGCTGATCTCGGCCGAGAGATCCGTCACCATGCGCAGGTGCGTGTGGCTCGTCCGCTCGTCCACCGCTAAGCGAATCCGATAGTCTGCGAGGACGTCCAGCGGCGACCGCATGCTGTTCCGGATGGTCACGGACAACACCCTCGCGCCAAAGCCCTTCGCTTTGCGGGCAACGCTTAGAACGGACTCGGTCTTTCCGGAACCCGACACGGCGATCAAGAGATCATCTTTCTGGATCGAAGGGGTCGTGGTATCGCCGACGACGAATACCTCTTTGCCCAAATGCATGAGACGCATCGCGAAGAACCGCGCGACCAAACCGCTGCGGCCAGCCCCGGTCAGAAAGATGCGCCCGGCAGCGTCCAAGACGTACGCGATTGCCTCGAAATCGGCGAAGTCGGCGTGGCGGATGACATCGATGGCCTCCCCGAAGAAGGCGTCGGCGATGGTCTCGTAAACGGAGCGTTGCGTTTCCATTTCGCTTCACCCCAGTCTTTCCCGCATTTCGGCCGCGACCGCTGCGGGATTGGCGGCTTGGGTGATTGCCCCACCGACGATAACCACCTGCGGATGCCGCTCGAGAATCATGTCGAGGGAGTGCGGTCCAATGCCGCCGGCCACGGCAACATCGATGCCGAGTTGTGCCTCGGAAAGCTCGGCGAGGTCGGCGAGCGGCGTGCAGCCGCGACGCTGCTGGTCAATACCGGAGTGCACCGCAACTGCCTGGGCGCCCAGGGCCGCGACCCGGCGGGCGCGCGGCGTCTTTTGCGGGACGTTGAGCAGGTCGACGACCACCGTTCGCTGATGTCTTTGGGCGCTGCGTACTGCACCGCTGATTGTCGAATCGTCAGCGACACCAAGGACCGTCATCAGGTCGGCTCCAGCGGCGAAGCAGAAATCTGCTTCGTACTCCCCCGTGTCCATGGTCTTGGCATCCGCGAGGAGAGGCTTTGCTGGGTAGGCGCGCCTGATCTCGTGGATGGCGCGAACCCCTTGGGACTTGAGCAGCGGTGTTCCGATCTCGATGACATCAACATAGTCGTGCACCAGCTCCAGGAGCCGTAGTGCTCGCGTCAGGTCAAGCATGTCCAGCGCCAACTGAAGCTTTGCCCTCATCGCTGTCCCCTCGGCTTCGACCAGCACCCTCGAACGGAGCCTCTTTCGCCAAGTCTTCCGGGGTGCTGCCTTCTCTTGCCTTTGCACGCGGACGCTGTGTCGCAGACTCCCCAACGCCGGAGAATCTACGACGCGGGAATTGCCAGCTTGCAAGGCATTTCCCCACATCGTTGTGCGTAAATTCTGAAAGTACCGCCGCATTGATGACGGTCAACTTTGCGACGCAAACTAGACAGAGAAGAATCGGGCCTTGCGGCAGACCGTATCGGTCAGGGCGTAGCCGTTGGTCTACGCAGGGCTGACGGACCCGTGGCTCGAAAGCTGCGGATACCGGAAGCAGTCGACCATGTGGTCGTTCACCATTCCCACCGACTGCATCAAGGCGTAACAGATGGTGGTGCCCACGAACTTGAAGCCCAGACGCTTGAGGTCCCGGCTCATGGCATCCGACTGCGGTGTACGGGAGGGCACTTCGGACGGCTCCCGCCATGCGTTCTGAACCGGGCGACCATCCACGTAGCGCCAGAGCAAGTCGGAAAGGCCAGTACCCTGCTCGCGCAGATCGAGCAAGGCCCGGGCGTTGGTCACCGCCGCCTGGACCTTGAGCCGGTTCCGCACAATACCTGTATCCGCCAGCAGGCGTGCGATCTCGGCATCTCCATAGCGGGCGATGCGTTCAGGATCGAATCCCTCGAGCGCGCGGCGGTAGCCCTCACGCTTGCGCAGGATGGTGAGCCAGGAGAGCCCCGCCTGGGCGCCCTCCAGGACCAGCATCTCGAAGAGGTGGCGTTCGTCGCGTGAGGGGGCACCCCACTCATCGTCGTGGTAGGCGCGATAGAGCGGGTTGTCGCCACACCAGGGACAGCGGACCTGTTCTCCGGCACCAGGCACTATAGACCTTTCCGTCATGAGCTCAGTGAGTTGCCAACTATCGATACCGAGGATCAATGTATCGGTGCTGGTGCCGTGCTTCTCCGCAGCACCTTCCACGCCACCCGCCAGCCGTTAGTGTCACGAACAGCTAACTGTTGACCGCAAGACTGTCGAGGATGCTGAACAGGGCGTGGTTGATGCGGGCGTAGTCGTCGGCCGTGGCGGCGCGCATGCGCTCGGCGGTCTGGACGTATCTGGCGGGGACGATCTCGTCTGCGCCGTGTTTGACAATCTGAGCAACGCTCTCGGGGGTCGATTCCAGATGGAACTGAAGACCGAGAACCGTTGCCTGGTAGACGAATGCCTGGTTCAGACACCCCTCGCTGCGCGCGAGGTGTAGCGCGCCCTCGGGAAGGTCGAAGGTATCACCGTGCCAATGGAAGACATCGAAGCGCTCCGGCAAACCGTCGAACAGCGGCGAGCTACGCCCCTCCTCCGTGAGTTCGATGGGGAACCAACCAATCTCCTTGTGGGCATTGCGCGCGACCCGCGCGCCTAGTACGTCGGCGATCAGCTGAGCGCCGAGACAAACGCCAAACACCGACTTTCCCGCCGCTATCGCGTCACGCAGGAATGCCTTCTCTTTCACCATCCAGGGATGCTCCGCCTCGTCCGCCACCCCCATTGGGCCGCCCATGACGACCAGGTACTCATACTCGCGCTGATCGGGCAGATCCGCCGCGGCGAACAGCTGTGTCACGGTCATCGTGTGGCCTCTTGCGGCCACCCAATTGGCGATGCCGGCTGGGCCTTCGAAGGGGACGTGCTGCAGGCAATGAACACGCATAGACTCAACTCCCGAGATTAATGCAAGGCTCGCCTCACAGGGTGCAGGAAAGAGAAGTCTGTCGGGCTTAGCGCGGGTGGGCTTCACGCCCCCGGCGCGCGGATGGGTCGCCGGTCCCTCACCGTCAAAGGGGTAATTGTCGGTCTTAAGGATGGCCCTTTATGATCGGCGCCGCACGGAACAGTCCTATGAGGGTCTTGGCGTCGGTAATCGTCCCGTCCATACACCAGCCGAGTGCCTGGTCGAAGGGTACCCAGTGAATCTCGATGACCTCGTGGGCCTCGTGCTCCTGCACCGTTGGCCGCAGGCCGCGTGCCAGATAGAGGTGGATCACCTCGGTGAAGACCCCCGGGGAGCTGTTCAGTCGGCCGAGGTCGGTCCAGCCGTCCGCCTCGATGCCCGCCTCTTCCGCGAGCTCCCGGCGCGCTGTGCCGAATGGTTCCTCGCCGGGGTCGATCTTGCCCGCTGGCAGCTCCCACAGCCAACCACCTGCTGCGTGTCGATACTGGTGCAGGAGGCAGACGTGTCTCTGCTCGTCCACCGCCACCGCCGCGGCACCCCCAGGGTGGCGGATGATCTCCAGCTCCGCTGTCTCTCCGTTCGGCAGCTCGACGGTCTCCAATCCAACGTCGAGCACCTTACCAATGAACACGGGGCGGCGCTGCGTCGAGCTACCGTTTGTCATGCACTCCCTCGTCGGTGGATGTCAAGCTGGCCGATCACTACACTATCCCCCGTATCGACGCCGAACAGCAAGAACCGCGTGCTCGGGGCTCGATTTTGTGCAGCGTAGGATGAACCGGCCGTACCGAGCACCGGTAACCATTTCTCCTCTCCGGGCTCTCCACGTCTCTTTGGTTAACCGATCAGATAAGGACAACACGCCGTGGACTCCCGCGCCTCACTGATCGCACTGACCTTCACCGTCTATTTCGTCGTCGTCCTGCTCATCGGGTGGTATGCCTATCGGCGCACCGCGAACCTGTCCGACTTCATCCTCGGCGGACGCACGATCGGCAGCGGGGTCGCCGCTCTGAGCGCGAGCGCCTCCGATATGAGCGGCTGGCTCCTTCTTGGGCTTCCGGGGCTTGCTTACGCGACCGGAATCGAGTCCCTATGGCTTGCAGGAGGGCTGCTCGCGGGAACCTATCTCAACTGGCGCCTTCTCGCGGCGCGCCTGCGGGTGTTCAGCGAGGCTTACGGCGACGCACTCACCCTGCCCGAATACTTGGCAAACCGCTTTGGAGACGAGCGCGGCTGGCTGCGCGCGATCTCCGCCTTCTTCATTTTGCTCTTCTTTCTGATCTATACGAGCTCGGGATTGGTTGCGGGCGGCAAGCTGTTCGAGTCCGTCTTCGGACTGCCGTACACCTGGGCGGTGGCGGCCGGGACCCTTGCGATCCTGGTCTATACGGCCGTTGGGGGGTTTCTGGCCGTATCCTGGACCGACGTCATCCAAGGCCTGCTGATGGCAGCCGCCCTGGTCGCCATCCCTGTCGTCGCCTTCTCCGCCCACGGGGGCCTCGTTCCCGGCCTGGCGCGCGTCGAGGCGATAAACCCGGCGCTGTTGTCGCTCTTCACCGATGCTGACGGCACGGCCCTGGGGATCATGGGCGTCCTGTCCCTCGCCGCCTGGGGTCTCGGGTACTTCGGCCAGCCCCATATCCTCGCGCGCTTCCAGGCAATTCACTCCGCCGCACAGGTAGGGACCGCCAGGCGAATCGCCGTCGGATGGGTGACCCTCACCCTGACCGGCGCCGTCCTCGCAGGACTCGCCGGGACCTTTACCCTAGAGACCCCACTGATCGGGGACGAGCGGGAGAAGGTATTCATCTATCTCGTGGACCTCCTGTTCCACCCGGTGATGGCCGGCGTCTGTCTCGCGGCCATACTGGCCGCCATCATGAGCACCGCGGACTCACAGCTCCTGGTCTCGTCCGCGGCCTTCACCGAGGATTTTTACCGCACACTCCTGCGACGCCAGGCGAAGCCGCGGGAGCTCGTGGCCGTCGGGCGGGCCTCTGTCGTGGTGCTGTCCGCGATCGCCTTTCTCATCGCTTTGGACCCGAAGACCCTGGTGCTGGACCTGGTCGCTTACGCCTGGGCTGGCTTCGGCGCGGCCTTCGGTCCGGCGCTGATCCTTTCCCTCTACTGGCCGCGCATGTCGCTGCGCGGGGCCCTCAGCGGCGTCGTCACCGGCGGCGTCACGGTCGTGGTTTGGAAACAGCTCTCCGGCGGGATCTTCGACCTCTACGAGATCGTTCCCGGGTTCGTCCTATCGCTGCTCGCAGTCTGGATCGCGAGCGTGACCGACCCCGCGCCGCATACCGACCGAGAGCAGCGGTTCTTTCAGGTCCTGAGGACACTGAGCTAGCCCGCGCTCGGCAGGGCCGAACGGACACGTAGGCTGCCCACACGGATGTTTCGCTCCCCCCCACCCCGGGGAAAAACCAAAAAACGGTGCGTCAGGACTGAAGACCGCCAGCAAGCGCCCGAATCCCTTGCCGGGATTCATCTCCGACCGAATCGTCGACCGCGGGGCAGGAGAGCTCGATCCGCTCGCCGCGGCGGACAACGCGATACCCGTTCTTCTCAATGACGCGACCCGCGGCCTCCGACTCGTAATGATAGAACACCATGCGGCGCCACTGCTCCTCCTTGTACTCGTGCTGGATGTCCTGAACCGAGGTATGCGAGGGGTTTGGAGTGCTGCCGCAGTCATGGAAGATCCGCTCGCCGCGGCTCGCGTAGCGATTGAGGGTCTCCGGAATTGGGCGGGTATCCCCCGTGTAGACGAACCGCCCCTCCAGTGCGAGCCCAAAGGCAGATAGGTACTCGTGATGGCGCACCGGATAGACGCTGAAGAGGAGGTCGCGGTGCCAGAAACGCTCGGATACTGGGACCAACTGAAACACATCCCAGAAGTTGCAGCCACCCTCGGCAAGGAGATTCGGATAATCCGCGAGTCGGCGCTGCAGTATCTGAATCAGGGACACTGGTATGAAGAGACGCGGCGCTACGCCGCGAGCTGGTCGTGTGGCGAGGCTGTAGAAGAGGTTTTCCAGCCCGCCGATGTGATCGAGATGCGAATGCGTTATGAAGACCGCCTCCGGCAGCGCCCCGTACGTGTTGAGGTAGGCATCGACTGTGTCGGGCCCGCAATCGATCAAGAGCCAAGGTGCATCCCCGGCCTCGAAGACCGCGGACGAAGAGCCCAGGGCCAAGGCGTGCGAGTTACCCACGCCGAGGAACCGCAAAGCGAAGTCGGACATAAAGCCTTTGACTAACCTCTCGACGGATGGACGGGAAGAAGACGCCGCCACGATGAATCAGGGGAACGCACTGCCCGCGCCGGGTGCGGCAGTGCCGCGGATCGGCACCATGCAGGGCAGGTCTCATGTAAGCTAGATGGCGGTCGTATGAGCAGTCGACAAGCGCTCCTTAGGGCCCGGGGCAGCATCGGCCACGCCACCAGGCACCTTCCGCGGAACAGCCGCTCCCGGCTCCCGTAACCTGTTCGTAACTCACCGTACATAAAATGGGCACGGCCCGACCTATCTTTGAGATCACCAGGACATTCACACCTATGGCAACGGTACTCGTGGTCGATGACGAGCCGGATATCCGGGAAGTGATGCGCTTCGCCCTTGAGGAGGCTGGATTTCGTGTGCTAGAGGCAGGTCACGCCGACGAGGCGCGCAAGACCTTGGTCGCGGACGGCGCGGACCTTCTGCTTCTTGACTGGATGCTTCCGGGACGGTCCGGACTGGAGCTCGCAAAGGAGCTCAAGCAGAGCTCCAAGACACGCCCGATCCCCATTATCATGGTCAGCGCGAGGGGGGAAGAAGAGGATCGGGTGAAGGGACTCGATACGGGCGCCGACGACTACATCGCCAAGCCTTTCTCTCCGCGCGAGATGGTGGCCCGGGTGAACGCGGTCCTGCGTCGCGCCAAGCCTGAGGACGTCGCCGACGAGATCGAGATCGGGGGCTTGCGGATTGACCACGTCAGCCGTCGAGTCAGCGCCAACGGCAGACGTATTGACATCGCTCCAACGGAGTACCGGCTGCTGCACTTCCTCATGACCCACGTCGACCGGGCCTTCAGCCGCTCCCAGCTGCTCGACCAAGTCTGGGGCGACCAGGTCTATGTGGAGGAACGGACCGTCGACGTGCACGTGCGTCGGCTGCGCAAGGCGCTGGAGCTGACGGGCCACGACCGGCTGTTGCAGACAGTCCGCGGCGTCGGCTACCGCTTCTCCGACAAGGATTGAGCGGCCAGGACTCGGGCCGGCAGCCGACCCAGGCTTGCGTGGCGCGAGCGTCACTTATGCGTCCAGCGGTGCGTTTCGAGACCTACTTCATCCTCGCCTCCGCCGGGGCGGCAGCGGTCCTTGCCTGGGCGGGGCCCGACGGGGCACTGCTGTGGCCCCTTGTTCTTGCGCCCTACGTCGCGCGCAACCTCTATTATCTCTTCCGCCTCGCCGTCTTAATTCGGCGGAAGCATCGCCTGGCTCCTCCCTTCCCGCGTGGGTTGTGGGGAGAAATTTTCCGAGCCATCGCCCAGTATCAGCAACGCGGGCGCAAACGGCGCAAGCGGCAAGTCCGTTTCATCCGCCGCTTTCGCGAAGCCACCGTGTCGGTGCCGGACGGTCTGGTGGTGCTCGACAAGCGAAAGCGCGTCGAATGGGCCAACCCCGCTGCCGCCGTCTTGATGGACATCCATTGGCCGCGGGACGACGGAAGGCTACTGACTGAAATCCTCGGCCAACCCCAGCTCAACGAATTTATCGACGCCGGCGAGTACCACCGCCCCATAGAGATCGCGCCGGAGCACAACCGCGCCGTCATGCTGTCTCTGCGCATCACCCCCTTTGGCGAGCGCAAACGCCAACGCCTGGTGGTGGCGCGCGACATCACCAAGATCTATCACCTCAACATGATTCGGCGCGATTTCGTGGCCAATGCCTCGCATGAGCTGCGCACGCCGCTCACCGTGATCGCCGGGTTTCTTGAAAGCCTGGCGGAATCGCCACTCACGCCCCAGCATCACCGCCGGCCGATGGAGCTGATGCGCAATCAAAGCGAGCGCATGCGCTCGATCATCGACGATCTCCTCACCTTGTCGCGCCTAGAGATGGACGACCGCTCCGCGGAGGTCGCACCGGTCGACGTCCCTGCGGAGCTGCGCCTGGTGATCCATGAGGCGCAGGCTCTGAGCAACGGCCGGCACGAATTTGCCGCGGACGTGGATGCCGAGCTGCTCCTCATCGGCAACCAGCTGGAGCTGCGGAGCGCATTCTCGAACCTGGTATACAACGCAGTGAAGCACACGCCGCCCGGAAGCCGCGTTCAGGTCGTGTGGCGCGACGACGGGAGCGGTCCGCTATTCTCAGTTCATGACAACGGGGACGGGATCGAGTCGGAGCACATACCGCGGCTCACCGAGCGCTTCTACCGCGTCGACAAGGCGAGGTCCCGCGCCTCTGGCGGCACTGGCCTAGGATTGGCGATCGTGCACCACGTCCTAAACCGACACGACGCCCGCCTGGTCATCGCCAGCGAGGTCGGGAAAGGCAGCGGCTTCACGTGCCGCTTTCCGCTTGCGAGCGGCCTGCGGCGCCACCAGGTCAAGTCCGTTGGCCTGGAAAGCGCTGTACCGCACGGGGACTACGAAGAAACACGAAGACGGACACTGTCATGACGACGAGATTTTCGCCGCGCAGCGTCTCCGGCAAGGTGAGTACTGTGACGGCGATATCGCATTGAAGCCGTTCCGGGTTTTCAGGCAGGTCCCCCACGTCCGATCCCGGGTCCGGCAATCGCCTGAACCCGGCACGCAGAGCTACGCCCCGACGAAGGGGAGGACCCCGGATGCGACTCTGGAGCGGGATGGCCCGGACCGACCGTCCTCCGGGGGGCGTTCACCGTTGGGGTCAGGTCGGATTCTGGACTCTCAGGCCCGGCGGGCGGCGGGGGCGGGTTCCTCATCGGGAGGCGGCGCAAAGGTCGCGTTCACGCGATCCCTTAGCTCCTTTCCCGGCTTGAAGTGGGGCACGTGCTTGCCGGCAAGGGCGACAGAATCGCCCGTCTTCGGATTGCGCCCTAGCCGCGGTGGGCGGTAATGCAGGGAGAAGCTGCCGAATCCGCGGATCTCGATCCGCTCGCCCGCCGCGAGGGCGTTACTCATCCGGTCCAGGATGCACCTTACGGCCAATTCCACGTCTTTGTAGGCCAGATGGCTCTGCCCGGCGGCCAAAGCATCAATAAGCTCCGATTTCGTCATGCTTTCATGTTCCATCGACAGATGTCCATGCCGCCCCCTTCGCGGGCGAGACTAACGTTAAAGCAAAGAGCCCAAGGACTCAGTCCTTCTGGGCCTCTTCCATCTGCTCCTTCAGGATGTCGCCCAGGGTGGCCGTTCCTGCCTGAGCATCCCGGGAATACCCCTTGACAGCAGCGGTCTCCTCGTCGATATCCTTCGCTTTGACCGAGAGCGAGATGGTTCGGTTCTTGCGGTCCACACCCACAAACTTGGCTTCGACCTCTTCGCCAAGCTTAAGCACGGCGCGGGCGTCTTCCACCCGGTCGCGCGAGATCTCAGAGGCGCGCAAGTAGCCTTCGACGCCGTCCGCCAGCGCAACGGTGGCGCCCTTGGCGTCGACCTCGGTGATAGTGCCGGTCACAATGCTGCCCTTCTCATGCAGGGCAACGAAGGAGGAGAAGGGGTCCTTGTCGAGCTGCTTCACACCGAGGGAAATGCGCTCACGCTCGGGGTCTACGGAGAGCACCACGGTCTCGAGCTCGTCCCCCTTGGAGTAGCTACGCAGAACCTGCTCGCCCGTTTCGTCCCAGGAGATGTCGGACAGGTGCACGAGGCCGTCGATACCGCCGTCGAGACCAATGAAGATCCCGAAGTCCGTAATGGACTTGATCTTGCCGCTGACGTGATCGCCCTTCTTGTGGGTGGTCGCAAAGTCGTCCCAGGGGTTGGCCTGGCACTGTTTGATCCCAAGCGAGATACGGCGGCGCTCCTCGTCGATATCGAGCACCATCACCTCGACCTCGTCACCCAAGGCAACCACCTTGCTCGGATGGATGTTCTTGTTCGTCCAGTCCATCTCGGAGACGTGGACCAGTCCTTCCACGCCCTCTTCGATCTCGACGAAGCAGCCGTAGTCGGCAATGTTTGTGACCTTGCCGAACACCCGGGTACCCTCCGGGTAGCGGCGCGAGATGTTCACCCACGGATCCTCGCCCATCTGCTTGAGGCCGAGGGAAACGCGCTGGCGCTCGCGGTCGAACTTGAGCACCTTGACGGTGATTTCGTCGCCGATCTCGACGACCTCGGAGGGATGCTTGACGCGGCGCCACGCCATGTCCGTGATATGAAGCAGGCCGTCGATACCACCCAGATCGATAAACGCTCCGTAATCGGTCAGGTTCTTGACGACGCCCTTGATCTCCATACCTTCTTCGAGATTCTTCAGGAGGGCGTCACGCTCGGCGCTGTACTCTTCCTCCACCACGGCGCGGCGAGAGACCACAACGTTGTTCCGCTTGCGATCCAGCTTGATGACCTTGAACTCCAACTCCTTACCTTCCAGGTAGCTGGTGTCGCGTACGGGGCGTACATCCACAAGTGAGCCTGGAAGGAAAGCCCGGACACTCCCCAGGTCGACGGTGAAGCCACCTTTCACCTTGCCGTTGATCATGCCCTTGACGGTCTCTCCGGCCTCGAACGCCTTCTCCAGCACCTCCCAGGCCGCATGCCGCTTTGCCTTCTCTCGCGACAGGCGAGTGGCACCTGAGCCGTCCTCCACCGCATCCAAGGCGACCTGGACGTCATCGCCAACAGCGACCTCGATCGCGCCGTCGGGCCCGAGGAACTGGTCGATCGGGATGATGCCTTCGGACTTAAGGCCCGCGTTGACGACTACCGAGTCCGAGGTGATGTCCACCACCTGTCCGGTTACGATGGTGCCAGGCTGGAGCTGGGTATTGGAGAGGCTCTGTTCGAAGAGTTCAGCAAAGCTTTCGGTCATGAGTTTAGGGTTTCCTGACGGGGCGCGTGAGCTTGTCCCTTCTGGGACAAGGGCTTGGGTTAAAGATACAGTCCGCTGCAAGCAGCCGACCGGCCGCTTCGGGCAATCGACCGGTTGCCCGAAACTAAAAGACCAGGTCCGGAAGGACGCGCCTCACCGCTCCCAAGACCCGATCCAGCACCTCCTCGATCGACAAGGAGGTGGTATCCAAAACGAGCGCCCCGGGAGGCGCCTTCAGCGGGGCTACCGACCGGGTGCTGTCGCGCTCGTCGCGCGCCCCGATCTCCGCAATGAGGGTCGCAAGGCTAACATCCAACCCCTTTTCTTTCAACTGTTTATAGCGGCGCAGCGCACGCTCCTCGGGACTCGCCGTGAGAAATACCTTGAGGGATGCGCCCGGGAAGACGACGCTGCCCATGTCTCGGCCATCGGCAACCAGACCCGGCGCCACCGCCGCGGCCCGTTGCCAGTCGAGGAGTGCCGCCCGTACGGCCCCCTGTGCTGCAACCCGCGACGCCGCCGACGCCGCCGCCTCGGTGCGAATGGCCGTGGACACGTCCTCGCCGTCAAGAAGCACCCGCGCATCCTCGAGCTCGACGCGCAGCCCCGTTGCCAGCCGAGCCAATTCTTCCCCCGCGTCCAGATCCACCGCCGCCCGCCGAGCCGCGAGACCGAGTGCGCGGTAGAGCAGACCGCTGTCGAGGTAATGCCAGCCAAGCCGCTCCGCCACCAGGACGGCAATGGTGCCCTTCCCGGTTCCGGACGGCCCGTCGATCGTGATGACCCGTGTCAACCCGCATACTCCCGGACCAAAAGTCCGGCTCGGGCAGCCGATGCGGAGAAACCAGGGAAGGAGGTGTTGACGTTCGCGCAGTCCCACACCTCGATGGTCGAGCGCGCGCGCAATCCCGCAACGGCAAAGGACATCGCAATCCGATGGTCACCCCGCGCATGGACCGTCCCACCGCCGAAGGTGCCACCGCGGATATTGATTCCATCCGGGAGCGTCTTCACCTCGACACCGAGCGCGGCGAGGCCCTCGGCCATCACCTGGATGCGGTCGCTCTCCTTCACTCGCAGCTCCTCTGCGCCGGTCAACAGGGTTTCGCCCTGGGCGCAGGCGGCGGCGACGAAGATTGCGGGGAACTCGTCGATGGCCAAAGGAACCTGATCGTTCGGAATGCGGATTCCATTGAGCGGAGCGGCCCGCACACGCAGATCCGCGACCGGCTCGCCCCCAACCTCTCGCTTATTGGTGAGCACGATGTCCGCACCCATCTCGCGGAGGATGTTGAGAACGCCAACGCGCGTCGGGTTGACGCCCACGTGCTCCAGCAACAGGTCCGATCCGGGCGCAATGCTGGCGCCGACGAGGAAGAACGCCGCCGAAGAGATGTCGCCGGGGATGTCGAGTCGACAGGCCGTCAGTCTGCCGCCGCCGGTGAGACAAACCCGTGATCCCTCGCGCAGCACGGGATACCCGAACGCCGCGAGCATGCGCTCGGTGTGGTCGCGCGTCGGCGCCGGCTCGGCGACACAGGTCTCGCCGTCGGCGAAAAGCCCCGCCAGCAATAGGGCCGACTTGACCTGGGCACTGGCCACCGGCATTTCGTAGCTGATGCCGCGTAACCCGGCCGATGGCGCGATATGGAGAGGCGCGGTACCGCCCGGGCTGGTCTGGATCGAGGCGCCCATTCGTACCAGCGGCTCAGTGACTCGCCGCATCGGTCGCCTGGAGAGGGAGTCGTCACCCCGAAGGGTCACGGGGAACCGCTGCCCCGATAGAAGTCCCGTGAGGAGACGCATGGAGGTTCCCGAGTTGCCCAGATCCAGCGGCGCCGCCGGCGCGCACAGCCCAGTCGCGCCGGCCCCATTGATTTCCAGCCGACCTCGCTCCGGCCCCTTGATGGTGACCCCCATGCTTCGAAACGCCCGCAGGGTGGCGAGGCTATCTTCCCCTTCGAGGAAGCCTTCAACCTCGGTCCGACCCTCGGCTATCGCACCCAGCATGACGGCACGGTGAGAGATCGACTTGTCTCCGGGCACACGCATGCGCCCACGCAGGGTGCCGCCGGGACTCACCTGGAAATGCAGATCGGGGGCCGTAGTCACGCTCGGTGCTCGTCCAAGGGTGATAGTCCATGACCATGGAGCGCGGCAGTTTAGCCACGGGCCGCTGGAGTGTAAACAGCTCCGCCGGGTGACCATCTTCTACAGATCGCACACGGCTTCTTCGCTTCTTGACCGAGGCGCCGCCGCGGCGCGGCCACCTGCCCTATCTCGCGAGCAGACGCGCGCCCCAATCGCGATTCCCCCGCCTGCCGCAGGCGCCAGCCACGTTAGAATGTCCGCAAAGCCGCAGTCAGCGGAAATACACGAGTGAGGAGAAGTACGTGAAAGAGAGACAAGTCGACGTTGCGATTATCGGATCCGGAACCGCCGGACTCAACGCACTGAGCCAGGTCAGAAGGGCGGGCAAGTCTTTCATACTGATCAACGGCGGCGAGCCGGGGACGACCTGCGCCCGGGTCGGCTGTATGCCGTCCAAGGCGATGATCCAGGTCGCCGAGGACTACCATCGACGCACACATCTGGGCGAATTCGGCGTCGACGGGCACGAGGAGATGACCTTGGATCTGCCGGAGGCGCTGGAGCACGTCCAGGATCTGCGGGATACCTTTGTCGACCGCGTCCTGTCGAACAGCACTGACGACATGGGGGAAGAGTTCCTCCAAGAGCACGCCCGCTTCATCGAGCCAACGCTGCTCGAGGCCGGCGGTCAACGTATCCGCGCCCGCGCCGTGGTGATCGCAACCGGCTCCCGCCCGCTGGTTCCGGCGGCATGGGAGGCATTCGGCGAACGCATCCTGACCACCGATACGCTGTTCGAGCAGGAGGACTTGCCCAAGTCGATGGCGGTCATTGGGCTCGGCACCATCGGTCTCGAGCTCGGCCAGAGCCTGCACCGCTTGGGTGTGCAGGTCACGGGCTTCGATCAGCTGGGGACCATCGCCGGCGCCCAAGACCCTGAGGTCGCAGGCTGTGCTGTCCAGATCCTCAGCAAGGAATTCCCCATCCACCTCGGCCAGGCCGCGGCTATAACCGAGGAGGGCAACCGGTTACGGGTCACCGCCGGACCCCACAGCGCCTTGGTCGACAAGGTCCTGGGCAGCATTGGACGCATCCCGAACGTCGACAACCTTGGCCTGGAAAACCTGGGGGTGGAGGTCGATGCCCGCGGCATTCCTTCTCACGACCGAAATACCATGCAGGTGGGGGACCTCCCCGTTTTCATTGCGGGGGACGCGACGGCGTACCGTCCTATCCTGCACGAGGCGGGCGACGAGGGAAAGATCGCCGGTTTCAACGCGGCCACTGGGGAGCGCGCGGCCTTCCGCCGCAAGACCCCGCTCTTCATAAATTTCTGCGACCCGAACATCTGCGCGGTGGGTGCCCGGTGGAACGAGCTGAATCCCGAGAGCACCGCAATCGGACAGATCAATTTCGCGCCCGTCGGCCGCGCCCTCATCATGGGCAAGAACAAGGGCGTGCTCCGCGTATACGGCGACAAGCAGAGCGGACGCATCCTTGGCGCCGAGATGATTGGTCCCAAGGGCGAGAACCTTGCGCACCTGCTGTGCTGGTGCATCGAGCAAGGACTCACCGTCGGGCAGCTGTTGCGCATGCCCTTCTACCATCCGGTGATCGAGGAGGCCCTGCAGGCCGCCCTCTACGACCTATACGCCAAGGTAGATGCGAAGAATACGGGAGGACTCGTGGAGCTCGAGCGTCTCCCTGTTTGAGCGACGGGACGGCAGCTGGCGAGACGGGGCAAGTAGCGCACGCTCAGGGGTGCGTTGCCCCACTGCAGGCGAGTAGCGCCATGCGCACCAGCTCGGCGAGCGAGTCGGCCCGCATCTTGTCCATCACCCGCGCCCGATGCGCCTCGACCGTCTTGGCGCTCACACCGAGCGCCGCGGCGATCTCTTTGTTGGATCGACCTTCGGTCACCATGTCCATCACCTCGTGCTCGCGCGGCGTCAGCTCGGCCAGACGCGCCGCGATCTCGGCCCGCTCGGCCTGCAGCAAGCGCTGTTTCTCGCCGAAATCGAGGGCGTTACGGATGCTGCGAAGGAGGTCCTCGTCGTCGAAGGGCTTCTCGATGAAGTCCACTGCCCCCGATTTCATGGCCTGAACCGCCATGGACACGTCGCCGTGTCCGGTAATTATGACGACCGGAAGTTGGATCTCCTGCCGGGCGAGGTAGGCCTGGAGCTCGAGGCCGCTCATCCCGGGCATGCGCACATCGAGCAGTAGACACCCCGCTTGACCCGGATAATAGGTGCCCAGAAACTCGTTGGCGGACCCGAAGGTCTTCACCCGCATGCCAACGGACTCGATCAGCCACTTGAGCGAGGTCCGCATGGCCTGATCGTCGTCCACGACGAACACAGTGCGCTCGCCAGTCATCTATCCGGTCCTCACCGCTTGAAGCGCCTGCTCTGCCGCCTGCGCCACGGGCAGACGCACATGAAAGGTCGCGCCACCCCCGGCCGGCGACTCCACCCAGATCGTCCCGCCATGATTGGCCACGATCGTCTGACTGATAGGCAAACCCATGCCCATGCCCGTCTCCTTCGTCGTGAAGAAAGGCTCGAACAGGTGCTGGATACGCTCCGTTGGGATGCCGGGACCATTATCCTCGACCGTGACCTCGGCTGCGTTCCCGGCGAGGCGGGTGCGGATGGCCAGGCGCCGTTCTGTCGACTCCACCTCCTGAAGCGCGTCAAGGGCATTGCGCACCAGGTTGAGCAACACTTGCTCGATCTGCACGAGGTCCACGTCGACCAGAATCTCCCCCCCTTCAAGATCGAGCGCAACCGCAAAATCCAGCTTGGTCGTCTCAAACTCCACGAAGGAAGAGACTTCCCTGACCAAGTAGTTCAGGTCCACCTGGGACCGGATCGGGGGCTGTTTGCCCACCAGGGCACGAAGGCGGCGAATGATCTCGCTCGCCCGTTGGGCCTGGCTCGTGATCTGGCTCATCGCCTCTACCAGCTCTCCGCGTTCCCCCATGCCGCCCTGAAGCCGCCGGCTGCAACCGTTGGCGAAGTTGACAATCGCCGATAAGGGTTGATTCAGCTCATGAGCCATTCCTGTGGCCACCTCACCCATGGTGCTCAAGCGGCACACATGGACAAGCTCGGCCTGATGCTGGCGAGACTCCTGCTCGGCTCGGCGTACCGCGGTGATGTCACGGGCATAGATGTTGATGTAGCCAAGATCCTGAATAGGAGCGATCAGCAAGGAGTAGACCTGCCCGCTGAGCTCGACCTCACGCTCGCGTGCGGTGCCGTCTTCCATGGTCTCGCGGACCTCGATCGCCCACTCCGGCGGCAGGCGATGGCCCTTTCCGGCACGCCAGGCCGAGAGAAGAGGCTCGCTTGCCCCGTTCGCATAGACGACCAGCCCCTCCGGATTGACTCGCAGGATTGGGTTCGGGCTTTCGCTCGCGAAGCGCGCCAAGCTCTGGATCTCCCGCTCCGCCTCGCGGCGTCCCGTGATATCGTGCATGTAGAGGGTATAGAAGAGTTCCGAATCGAGGCGAATTGGGACGATAGAGAGCTCGACAGGGATCTCCGAGCCGTCTAACCGGCGGGCCGTAAGCTCTCCCCGCGCGTAGGGCGGACTGCCGTGGCGGCGCGCCCGGCGAGAGTCGTCGAGCAAGCCCAGGAAGACGGCCCGAGACGCAGGGCTCAGGAAGAGGTCCGTGAAGCTGCCGCCGATGACGGAGGTCCGATCCAAGTGCAAAGTCCGTTCGGCCGTCGGATTGAACTCGATGATATGGCCGACCTTGTCGAGCGTCACGATCGAGTCAAGGGATGCCTCCATGATCGCGGCCTTCAAGGCTTCGCTCTCGCGTACCTCGCTCTCGTACTTACGGCTCAGCTCCTCGCGTGCCAGAAGCACGAGCTGGGTGAACTGCTGGATCCACTCCTCTAGTCGTAAGAGCTGATTGCCGCCGCGCTTAAAGCCTGGCTCCTGAATCCCGAGCGCCCGCTGCGAGAAACGGGACATACGCCTGAGCACCTTGTTGAGGCGCACCGAAACGAGATAGATGACCAGCGTGTAGACGGCAATGAAGACAAAGGCCGCAATGGCGCGCTGACGCCACTCAAAGCTGCGAACATGCCGCGACATCTTGTCGACGCTCGAGAGGGGCACGAAGGTGGTGAAGACGACGTTCCAATCCGAGCCCTCGTACTGAGGCAGCGATTGGGACGTGATGAGGTAGCTGTCCTCCCACTGAGCGAGAGTGCTCCCGGGAAGCAGAACGTCCGGATCCACGCTTGCGATAATCCGGTCGTCGTCCGCATCCACCAGGGCGGCCGCAGCACGGTCGGGAAACATCCCGCGTTGGGATGCGGCCAGGAATGCGTCGTTTACGGAAATCAGCACCACGAGGCTACCCATTTCGAAGCCGCCGGAATCCTCGATCGCGTCGCTCACCAGCAGGTACGGCTGATCGTCGAACCGGGTCAGCACCGTGCGCACGTCGCTGGGGTCACGGAACTGGTCCCCCACGCCTCCGGCTAGCTCCTTGGGCAGCGGGACCTTCCCGGACTGATAAACTTCACGGACACGGCCCTGCCTGTCTACCAGCAGGACATGACTCGGAGCGTTCAGCCCGCTGCGGGCGAAGAGATCGGGAAGCCAGGTGGGGCGAAAATTCCGGTAGACCACCGGAGCGAACTTCTGCTCGGGGGACCACAGCAGGGGTTCGAGATACTCCGCGAGGCGACGGTGGTTGGCTAGCAGCCGCGCGGTCGTCGCGTAGCTCGACATATACCGGTCGAAGCGGATCAGACTCTCCCGAGAGCTTTGATCGAGTTGAGTGCGCAGCTCAGTTGCGAAGATCTTGCTGACCTGCTGACTCTGCACCTGATCAAGCACAACCCATACCGCAAATCCCGCAAGCAGACCCACCACGATCGCGATGATCGGCATCGGCACGCCGCGCAGGAGCCGAAAGAAGAATGGCTTGACGGCTAGGCGTTTCACAATCTCTCTGGGTAATAGCGTTCTCTTTTGGGTTTTCGTTTCTTCCAGGGCCGGGTCGCGGGCGCAAAACATGACGTACGCGTTCGGGGGAAGCAAAATGACGGCAACCCCGATTCCCGTCGGAAGACAGCCTCCATGGACTTTGACATATCGCAAGCAAGATCGCCGGGGCTCGTGCGCCGGCTGGCCGCCATGCTCTATGACCTCTTACTGCTGTTCGGCGTGCTCGTCGTGGCTGCGTCCGTTGTAGTGATCCCTTACATGGAGATGGTGGACACGGCCTTCCCGCACCGCAGCTGGTGGTTCCGTGTCTACTTGCTCGCAGTTATCTGCGCATATTACGCCTTCCACTGGACACATGGCGGCCAAACCTTGGGCATGCGCGCATGGCGCTTTCGGCTGCTACGCGAAGACGGCACCAATTTGCACGCACGCGACGCCCTTTCACGGCTGCTCTGGGCCACAGTGTCTCTCGCCCCCGGGGGCGCCGGACTGCTATGGTCAGTGGTCGACCGGGACGGCCTAGCCTGGCACGATCGCCTGTCTCACACGCGCCCGGTAATGTTGAAGCGAGCAAGCGGCGAGCGCCGCAAACCAGGTGCAAATGCCTCTCCGGATGGTGATTAGCGCCAAAACTCACCTGCCGGGCCAGGGTCGGATACGGGCCAGCGGAACACGCCGTGAATACATCCAGGTAGCTCGACGGCGCCGTCCCTGGCGCCGACGGTCCCGCCGACCCGCACCCGACCCTCCAATGGGCGTTCCAGCTGATCCACGGCGCTAATCACCCTCGGGCTTGCCCCGGTGGCGATACGGACATCCCGCCTCAACCGACGCGACGCATGACCCAGAGGGCCGTTGCCAGAAACAGTAGCGGCGGGGTGACCGCCGCGACGAAAGGACTCACCCCGTAGACCATGGCGAGATAGGCGAAGGTGCGGCTCACTAGATAGAAACCGATACCCACCATGACGCCGAAGAAAACGCGAGCACCCATCCCTGCTGTCCGTGCCGAGCCGAATAAGATCGGGATGGACAAGAAGATCATCGCCACGACCAGGAACGGCTGCACGACCTTGCTCCAGAGGGCGACGGCATAAGGCCCTGCGTCCTGGTTGTTTTCGGCCATGAAACGAACGTATCGAAACAGTCCCCACACCGGCAGGGCCTGCGGGTCCACGAGCACCACGTCGAGTAACCCGGGGTCCAACAACGAGTCCCAGGTGGCCGAGGCAACGCGGCTGACCTCTACGCGTTCCGGCGAGATCGTGCTGCGAGAGATGCCGTCCAGTATCCAGTGTTTCTTCACGTAGCGGGCGTCGTCCGCGTGGGTGGCGACCTTGAGGCGGCGCTCGTCGTCGAGCTCGTAGATGAAGACATCGCGCAGGTAAGCACCTGGAAGGATCTCGCGGATGTTGACGTAGGCGTTGCCATCGCGCGCCCAGAAGCCGTATGGCGTGTTAAGTGTGACCTGTCCGGATTGCGCCTCCGATCGCAATTGCAGCGCCTTCTGCTCCGCGACCGGGGCCACTCCCTCGCCGACCAGAAACGCAATCACGGCGAGCAGGGCGCCCGCTTTGAGGGCGGCGCCCACGATTCGCGAGATAGAGACGCCCGCCGCCCGCATGGCCACCAGCTCGGAGCGGCTCGCCAGCGAGCCGAGCCCGATCAGCGCGCCGATGAGCGTCGCGATGGGGAAAATCTGGTAGGTGTAACGGGGAATACTGAGAGCGACAAAGGCCAGCGCATCGGTAAACACGTACCCTTTGTCGCCGACCTTGTCCATCTCGTCGGCCAGGAGGAAGAACCCCAGCAGCGGTAGCAGAACGGCCAGGGTGGCCAGCGTGCCACCCACAACAGCCCCGGCCAGATAGCGGTCAAGAATCTTCAAACTAGCTCCCGCGCGGCCTCCGGGCCGTCCACCCCAGTTCAGCCGCCATAAGGAATCCTGTAGACTCGCAGCGCCGCATCTTACACGAGCGCTGCGGTGCAGGCAGCGCACGGGCGCTGTCGCTGGATCGGGCCGAAGCGGACGGAGAACCCATGGAATTCAAGATCAAGACGGGCGAGCTCGCCAAGCAGAAAACCCCCTGTGTCATCCTGGGCGTTTTCGAGAAACGCAAGCTCTCCGGACCTGCGGAGGCCATCGATAAGGCGAGCAATGGCTACCTGACTCAGGTCTTGCGCAAAGGCGACCTGGACGGCGAAACCGGCCGGCTGCTCATGCTCTACGAAGTTCCGGGTACCAGCTGTGACCGGCTCCTTCTCGTCGGTTGCGGAAAACGCAAGGAACTCGACCGCACCGCTTACCGTAAGGCCGTTGCTGCGGCCGTCGCCCTGCTCAACGACACACAGACCGTCGAGGCATTGTGCACCCTCCCCGAGCTCATCCCCGACGACCTTGACCTCTACGGCGCGGTGCGCGACGCCGTAACCACTGCGTTGGACAAGGTGTACCGTTACCATCAGACCAAGGAGGACAAGAAGGCCCCCAGACATCCGCTAAAGCGACTCAACCTGTGGGTCTCCAAGAAACAGGACACCCGCATCACCGAGAAGGCGGTACGCCACGGCGCCGCCATCGGCCAGGGCGTCACCCTCGCCAAGGAGCTCGGGAACCTGCCCGGCAACCTCTGCACGCCCACGTATCTGGCCGACCGCGCCCTCGCCATGGGCAAAGAACACCCCAGTCTCCGGGTCGAGATCCTCGAAGAGAAGGACATGGAGGAGCTCGGCATGGGCGCGCTCCTGTCTGTGTCGGGCGGCAGCCGTCAGCCTGCCAAGCTGATCGTGCTGGAGTATCGCGGCGGTGAGCAAAGCGCGAAGCCGGTTGTCTTGGTTGGCAAGGGCCTCACGTTCGACGCTGGGGGGATCTCCATCAAGCCGTCCGAGGCGATGGACGAAATGAAGTTCGACATGTGCGGCGGGGCGAGTGTGCTCGGCACCCTGCTTGCCGCCGCAGAGCTCGGGCTGCGGATCAATCTCATCGGCGTGGTCCCCGCGTCCGAGAACCTCCCGGACGGCAACGCCAACAAGCCCGGGGACATCGTGACCAGCATGTCCGGGCAGACGATCGAGATCCTGAACACCGACGCCGAGGGACGGCTGATCCTGTGCGACGCGCTCACCTACTGCGAGCGCTTCGACCCGTCCGTCGTCGTCGACATGGCGACCCTGACAGGTGCCTGCGTGGTGGCATTGGGCAAACACGCTTCCGGTCTCTTTACGCAAGACGACACGGTTGCAGACGAGCTGCTTCAGGCCGGCAGTCTCGCCGGTGACCGCGCCTGGCGGCTGCCGCTGTGGGAAGACTACCAACAGCAGCTCGACAGCAACTTCGCCGATATGGCCAACATCGGCGGGCGCGACGGCGGGGCCATAACCGCCGCCTGCTTTCTCTCTCGCTACACAAAGAAGTACCCCTGGGCGCATCTGGACATTGCCGGAACCGCCTGGTTGACAGGGAAGGAGAAGGGAGCGACTGGCCGACCGGTCGCTCTACTCACCCAGTTCTTACTGAGGCGAAGCGGAGAGCTCGATTGAGCCCGCCTTGCCGTGGGGGGCATTCGATGCCCGCGGCTATCGCGCAACCTAGTCAGCGGACAGGGCGCCCGTGACGCGGATCGATTTCTACTCGCTCAAGCAAGGTTCAACAGGAGACCGGTTCCTGCTCACCTGTCGCCTCGTCGAGCGGATTTACGGCGAAGGCCGTCGCGTCTTTATTCACGTCGCATCCAAAGAAGAGGCGCGCCATCTCGACAAGCTCCTGTGGACTTACCGTCAGCAGAGCTTCCTGCCTCATGGACTCATGGGGGACACGGACAACGGCCTCACCCCGATCCTCATCGGCCACGAGGGAGGACCAGGCGAGGAAGACCAGGTCCTGATCAATTTAACCCGCGAAGTTCCGGACTTCTTCGGTCGCTTCGAACGGCTCGCCGAGCCGATCGACCATGAGCCTGCCGTGCGGGATGCGGGGCGCGAGCGCTACCGCTACTACCGCGACCGCGGTTACCCGTTACACCATCACGAGATTCAGCTCTAAGGAGACGCTGATCAAATCAGCGTCTCCCGATGGGCAGGACGCCCCGCCATTTTCGGCACCTGCAAGGGGCTGAAAATGAAGCGATTCGGAAACCACGCCTTTCGGATCCCGTGCACTGAGATATCCCGGATGGATTTGTTCGGCGCTTTCCTGATAAAGCGCTGAACGGGACACACAGCACACCCGACGGGCGGTTCTCCAGGAGAGCCTCCTCGTTCCGCGCGCGGTCTCGGAAAAGGCCCACCCCCTTCCTGTCCTTCGTGGTGGAACACGTCTCGACGGGACAACGATGTGCGGCCCAACCGCCTTGGCCGCGTAGCGCGGGCGCTGCGAGGTCGCTGAAGTAGCCGACATCCCTGGTCAGGGCATACCCATCCGAGCCCGCGCGCGGCCAAACCCTTGACCCCTGCATCCCATCAACTATATTCCGACTATCAAAGTCGGCTTATGTGCGCATAAGCACCGCCTTCGTCTCGAACTGACGCGTCCGGAAGCGGGGCTTTTCGGATTCCGCGTGCTGGGGGATTCGGGGCGGATTGCTCAGCGCGTCCTTGAGGAGGAAACGGAGCCATGCACAAACCGCAGACACAGCTTGAGCGTCGCCGGCAGCAGCTGCCGCTCACATTCGACGAGGACGGCTTTCTCCTGGATCCTGCCGAATGGAGCCAACGGACGGCCCAGATGATCGCCGACCTGGACGGAATCGGTGGGCTCGGCCCCGATCACTGGTCGGTCATCTACTACCTGCGCGAGCACCACCTGACCTACGGTTCCATACCGCCGATACCCCAGGTTTGCCGTTCCACACACCTCGACAAGCACGCAGTAGACCGGCTTTTCGGCGGCTGTCGCGAGGCGTGGCGGGTCGCCGGACTACCCAGTCCCGGTGACGAGGCGCTGAGCTACATGCGCTAGAGCAAGACGCCAGAAGATCGAGACGACCGGAATCGCGGTGCGGCTGCACTAGGCCACATCAAGCGCCTCGACGCGCTGAAATCCCCGCGGCAGCATCTTGCCGCGCCTGCCGCGTTCTCCCTGATACACGTCAAGGTCAGCGGGCTTGAGGGTGAAGTGCCGTTTGCCGGAGCGTATGGTGAGACTCTGCCCCGCGGGGACAACGGCAACAGCGGCGACGACTTCCTCACGAGCGGCGGCTCTGGCGCTCGGGATGTGTATGATCTTGTTTCCCTTGCCGCGCGGGAGCTCCGGCAGATCCGATATTGGAAAAACCAGGAGATGGCCCATGCTGGTGGCGGCCGCGAGTCGGTCCGTCACCGTATTGCAGAGCTGAACAGGCGGCAACACCGCCGCGCCTCCGGGCAAAGTGAGTATCGCCTTCCCTGCCCTTGGCTTGGCATAGAGGGCCTCGAGCGTGACGATGAAGCCGTAACCCGCGTCCGAGGCCATCAGGAACTTGGCCGTCGACTCGCCCCCCAACACCGCCACGAAGCTCGCCCCGTGCGGTGGGTCAAGACGACCGGTCAGGGGCTCCCCTTGGCCCCGTGCGGATGGCAGCATATGGGCCGCCAGTGAGTAGCTGCGTCCCGTCGAGTCGAGGAACACGACGGCCTGGTTGCTCCGCACGCGAGCGCTTGCGAGGAAACGGTCGCCTGCCTTGTAGCTAATCCCCGACGGATCGAGCTCGTGGCCCTTGGCAGAACGCACCCATCCCTTCTCGGAGAGGATAACCGTGACCGGCTCGCTGGGATTGAGCTCAGTCTCGTCCAGGGCCGCAGCCGCTGCACGCTCCACTAGGACACAGCGGCGCGCGTCTCCATGCTTTGCGGCATCGGCCTCGATCTCCTTGCGCACGAGGGTCCTCAACCGCCGTTCCGAGCCGAGGGTCTGCTCAAGCGACTCTCGTTCCTTGGCAAGCTCTTCCTGCTCGCCCCGAATCCGCAACTCCTCGAGCCGAGCCAGCTGCCGCAGCCGTGTGTTCAGGACGTACTCCGCTTGGGCGTTGGTCAGCCCGAAGCGGGCCATCAGCACGGGCTTCGGGTCGTCTTCGGTGCGGATGATCCGAATCACCTCGTCGATGTTGAGGAAGGCAATCAGCAGGCCTTCCAGCAGGTGCAGCCGATCCAGGACCTTATTCAACCGGTGCTGCAAGCGTCGGCGCACGGTCTGGATGCGGTAGCTGAGCCACTCGGTCAGAATCTCTTTCAGAGTCATGACGCGCGGCCGGCCGTTCAGGCCGATGAGGTTCAGATTAACGCGATAGTTGCGCTCCAGGTCCGTGGTTGCGAACAAGTGTGACATGAGACGCTCGACGTCCACGCGATTGGAGCGCGGGACAATTACAAGCCGCGTCGGCGACTCGTGGTCCGACTCGTCGCGGAGATCCTCGATCATCGGCAGCTTCTTCGCGTTCATCTGCTGCGCGATCTGCTCCATGATCCGGTTGCCGGAAACCTGATGGGGCAGTGCGGTGATGACGATATCGCCCTGCTCCAGCTCATAGCGTGCGCGCAGCCTAACCGAGCCGCCCCCAATCTCGTATGTGCGCCGCAGCTCCTCGGGACGTGTCACGATCTCGGCCGCGGTCGGGAAGTCCGGCGCAGGTACATGCTCAAGGAGGTCCGCCACCGTCGCGTCGGGATGCTCCAGCAGGTGGATGCAGGCCTTTGCCACCTCCCGCAGATTGTGGGAAGGAATATCCGTCGCCATCCCTACGGCGATCCCGGTGGCACCGTTCAGCAGCAGGTTGGGCAAACGGGCCGGCAGCAGAGCGGGCTCTTCAAGCGTGCCGTCGAAATTGAATACCCAGTCCACCGTCCCCTGGTCCACCTCGGCAAGGAGCACCTCTGCATAGGACGTCAGGCGCGCCTCCGTATACCGCATGGCGGCAAAGGACTTGGGATCGTCCGGCGACCCCCAGTTGCCCTGGCCGTCGATTAGCGGGTAGCGGTAGGAGAAGGACTGCGCCATGAGGACCATGGCCTCGTAGCAAGCCGTATCCCCATGGGGATGAAACTTGCCCAGGACGTCTCCCACGGTTCGGGCGGACTTCTTGAACTTGGCCGCCGCGGAGAGCCCGAGCTCCGACATGGCATAGAGGATGCGCCGCTGGACCGGCTTGAGTCCGTCGCCGACATGGGGCAGCGCCCGATCCAAGATGACGTACATGGAATAGTCGAGGTACGCCTTCTCACTGAAGACCTTGAGCGGCATCCGCTCCAGGCCCTCACTGTTGTACGTCGGGAGATCGGTCATGCTCGATGGGACGCGCGGCTTGGGTGGCAGCGATCAAACCACCCATGATGAGACAAACGAGACGCAAGGACAAACGCCCGCGCACCGCGGGGAGCGCCGAATAAATCCATCACGGATGTCTCAGCGCCCGCCGTACGCCCGCCCGTGATGCCGAGGGCCAGGCCGGTACGACACTTGCCGATGCCTCAGCATCTTACTTTTGCCCCACAGCGGTCGACGCGCCGCGTCCGAGGGAGCCTCGCGGGAGGGGGTACCGGCCGTTCGAATCACCACTGCTCCGCTGGACAGCGTCTAAAATTAGTATAGAAAGGTATGCTTATAGGTCCGGGCATGCTCGATCGCCCCGCAAAAGGGAAGGGTATCTTATGCACCATAGCGACCCAATCGCGCCGGTGATCTTCGGGGTCACACTCATCCTGAGCGCAGCCCTCATCGGACGGTATGGGGCGAGGCGCCTAGGTCAGCCTTCCGTGTTGGGTGAGCTCCTGATAGGGATCCTGCTGGGTAACTTCCTGGTGTGCTGCGGCTTCGACCTCATGCTCATCCTGCGAGAAGGGACGGCGTGTCTCGAAATGGTATCCCTCACCCTCGGCGGACTGCCTTGGGACGAGGCCGCAGAGCGCGTCATGGGTCCAACCGGCGCCCAATTCCTCGCCCTCCTGCGCGGACCGCACGGCGCCGAGTACATCCAGATTGCACAGGCAGTCGACGTCTTCTCCCGTTATGGAGTGATTTTCTTGCTATTTCACGTGGGGCTCGACACCTGCGTAGCGGAGCTGCGACACGTCGGCGCCGATTCTCTTCGCGTGGCGGTGATTGGCGTGGCCTTCCCCTTTCTGCTCGGATTCCTGGTCGCCCTCCTGATCGATCCGCTCGGGTCCTACGCAGAGCATCTCTTCCTGGGCGCTGCGCTCGGCGCGACCAGCATCGGTATCACTGCCAGGGTACTCTCGGATCTCGACCAGACCCGCTCCGGCGAGGCACACGTAATTCTCGGGGCCGCCGTGATGGACGATGTGCTCGGGCTCGTGCTCTTGGCAATCGTCTCCGGGATTGCGGTCACCGGAGGATTCGCATATGGGGAGACGTTCCGCATCATCGCCCTGGCCGGTCTGTTCATCACCGCCGTCCTCTTGGGCGGGAAATACATCGTCCGGGCACTGGTACGGACGATGCGGCGCCTCGATGTACTGGAAGCGAAGCTATTTATCTCCTTCCTGTTCGTCATGACCCTGTCCTGGGCGGCAAACCTGGTAGGACTAGCCACAATCGTCGGCGCCTTCGCCGCCGGCTTGCTGCTCCTCGACAGCCATTTCAACCTGTGGGGGGACCACCGCCAACACAAGTATTCAATCAAGGAGCTGTTCGCCCCGCTCGAGGCCATCTTGGTGCCAATCTTCTTCGTGCTCATGGGCATACAGGTCAAGCTCGAGGCATTCCTCGATCTGCACGTGCTGTCCCTCGCCCTCGGCCTCATTGGCGCAGCTGTCGCGGGGAAGCTGGTCGCGGGGCTCGGCGCAGGCCGATCCAACGGGTTGAATCGGCTCGCCATCGGCATCGGCATGATGCCTCGGGGCGAGGTCGGACTGGTCTTCGCCTCCATCGGCAAGAGCTTAGAGGTCATCGACTCGTCCATGTTCTCCGCCGTCGTGCTCATGGTGGTGGCGACAAGTCTCGCAACCCCGCCTCTGCTCAAGCTGGTCCTCGATCGAGGAGCGCGACCGGCGGTGCCAGAACCGCGGGCGAGACCCTGTGAGTGAGCCTGCCGAGAAGGATGCGGGGCGCACACGTCGCCGTCGTGGATCGGCGAGGCGATTAACCCCGCCCCCCAGCTCGCAGACTTTGGACGGGGGGGGGCGGCGCGAGCGCGTCGGTGGCGCAACAGGCGCACTGATACCGCGTTAGAAACCAACTGAACGTGTCGACAACAGGCTTCGCCCCCCTCCCCGAAGCCACGAAGGCCCGGCTCACGGAGGGACCAAGCACCAGCCGCGGCAAAGTGCGAATCGCTCGAGCGGTAGCCGAGCGCGCCCGCGAACACGACGACCCGGTTGCGTTGGCAAAGGACAGACTCCCCGTTTATGCTTGCTTGTGCAAAGGACGAGGAGGCCCTGGGAAATGATCGAGATTAGACATAAAGAATCCGGCGAAGTGTTGGAAACAGTCGAAGGAGACAACCTCGCCGGCGCCGATCTGAGGGACATGCGCCTCAACGGGGCAGATCTTCGTGGCGCCGATCTGACAGGTGCCAACTTGGAACTGAGCGATCTGGTGGGCGCGGATTTACGTGGGGCGAAGCTTGGAAACGCGATCCTCTTGGGCGCCCACCTGAGCAGGGCGATGCTTAGTGAGGCCGACCTAACGCGGGCCCGCCTCGGGTCGGACAATCCATCAAAGGCGGCGATGCTGACTGGGGCCGACCTCTCCCATGCCAAGCTAGAGGGGGCTGACTTGCGCAATGCCGAGATCCGGCGCGCAAATCTTCAGGGGGCAAACCTCAGTGGCGCGGACATGCGCGGAACGGACTTCCTCGGCAGCAACTTGTGCCACGTCGTGGCGCGTAAGGCGCTATTCATCAGGGCAAACCTACGCGAGACCAATCTCTGCGGGGCGGACCTCAGGGACTGCCACCTGAATGATGCAAACTTGGTCAGGGCGAGCATGCACGAGGCGGATCTGTCCAGTCTCCACCCCAGCGGCTTCACGGTCATCAACTTGGCGAACCTGGAAGGGGCCGACCTACGGGACGCGAATCTACGGAACGTGTCCGCCCAGGACACCAACCTGCGAAACGCGAACCTCACGAATGTCGATCTCACGGAGGCCGTGTTGGGCGGGGCCATCTTGCGCCGAGCCGATGTCACCAACGCCAACTTTCAAGGTGTCGAGCTCGCAAGCGTCACCATGGAGTTCGCGAACTTCTCCAAAGCCCGCAACGCAGCCATCCCGCCGTACAAGAAGAACCTACGCTGAGCACAGGCAGCCTATCGGCGGGGTGGCCTAGAAAAGAACTTACCCTCCTTGCAGGAGGGTAAGTCTCAGCTGTCCGGACGCGACCGACTACTTCAGCGATTGATAGTAGTCCATCAGGATCTTGGCCACCTCCGGCCGGGAGAACTCCGGCGGCGGGGCGATTCCATTTCCCAGCATCTCGCGCACCTTGGTGCCGGACAAAAGCACAAAGTCCTCCTTGGTGTGATCCGGCGCCTCGCGCATCATCACCACCTTGCCCAGCTTCTTCGAGTAGGCAGTATGGTCGGCCTTGAAGATCTCGATCTCTAGCGCGCCCGCGGGGACCTCCTCGTCGAAGACGGTTTGGGCGTCGAATGCGCCGTAGTAGTCGCCCACGCCAGCATGGTCGCGCCCGATGATGAAGTGGGAAGCACCCATGTTCTGGCGGAAGTAGGCGTGCAGGACGGCCTCGCGGGGACCCGCGTAAAGCATATCGAAGCCATACCCCGTGACCATGGCGCTATTGGGCGGGAAGTAGAGCTCCACCATCTTGCGGATTGCGGAGTCGCGCACGGGGGCCGGTATGTCGCCCGGCTTCAGCTTTCCGAGCAGCATGTGAATCACAAGGCCGTCGCAATTGAGGCGCTCCATGGCCATGTGACAGAGCTCTTCGTGCGCCAGGTGCATCGGATTGCGGGTCTGGAAAGCCACGACGCGCGTCCATCCGCGCTCGGCAATCTCATTGCGAATCTCCACGGCGGTGCGGAAGGTGTCCGGAAAATCGTCCTGAAAATAGGAGAAATGCAGGACCTGGATCGGACCGGAAACCGCGACGCGCCCCTGGCTGTTGAAGGTCTTGACCCCCGGGTGCTCGACATCCTGGGTCCGGTAGACCTTCTCGGTCATGAAGGCCATTTGGTCGTCACTGACCGTCTCGATCGCCTCAACGTCCATCACGGCCAGAATGGGATTGCCCTCCATGTTGGGGTCGCGCAGGGCTATGCGCGCCGCACCCCGGATCGCGTCCACGTCCTCGAGCAGGCACATGACCGGCACGGGAAAGAAGCTCCCGTCGGTCATGCGCATGCCCTCACAGGTACCCATGGCGTCCGCTACATTCATGAAGCCCTTGAGAGGGCTGAAATAGCCGCCCCCCATCATGACCGCGTTTCCCGCCGCCTGGGAGCTGATCACCACCGAGGGTAGGCTCTCTGCCTCGTGCATCAATTCGTGGTGCTTGTCCGGATCATAGACAAACAATGGGTGCAGTACATCGGAACCGACTGGCTTGATCATCTTCTGCCTCTCCGTACGGCTCGGCCCCGCCGAGGAATAAAGCGTCGGGGGTGGACGAGCCTTGTTTCGAAAGGGGGGCGCATGTCACCCTAGGGCGAGCCGCCGCCTCGGCAGCTCGAATGCGCCGGCCCCAGGAGCGGGCTAGCGTTGCTCTCGACCATGCTCAGGTAAGAGTAAAGCCGCGCCGGGTAGACGTTTCGCGCCGCCTTCTGACAGGACCGCTGGAACCGCTCACCACTCGGATTTGCCCCAAGTGGAACGAAAGCCCTGCAGCCCGGGCCGCAAACCTTATCACAGTCGCGGGATTGTCCTTCCAAGGTTGTGCTTATAACCGAGAAAAATTCCCTTGGTGGCTCGCGGCACCGACGGGGTCCACGAAGATCGTTGGCAAAGCACGCCGACACGAGGCAATGGGCCGCTCACCGAGATCTTCGATGCAGCGGACCGGACCCGGGCGCAGTGGTTACCGCCCCATTAAATTTCAGATACACTTGCACAGCGCGAGAGTACTGCCTCGCGGTGCTGTTGGGGACGTGCACCATTGCAACTGCGATCAGCACCGAGGGACGCAAGGTAGCCGCCGGCTCTCCGAGCAAGCATTGTCAAGACCACGTACGCGAGCCATGCCTTACTTCGTCTACAAGATCACTCCACCCGTCACGCTGAGCTACATAGACAGAAAGGACAAATTCAGGGACGCTCGCACCCTTGTCCGCACGCTGCGCGAAGAACACCACGGGGTGGAATCCGCGCAGTTCCGTATGATCTTCGCCAAGAACGAGGCTGAGGCGGAGAAGCTCCTGTCGGCCCCGCGCGACGAGCGCGTCATCGGGGAGGATTAAGGACTTGACGATCCGCCGAGACACCGGCGAGGCAACTCCATCCTACGTGTCACAGGGGACCGGAAGCGGGGGGGCCGATCCGTTTCGCCATGCCGTGGCCTGTCGCTATCAATGACTGAGTCGCGCATCGAGAGATCGTCGGCCCGCGCGCATTACGCCCACGTGTTGGATCAGTGCCGAGACATGGCGTTGATCTTCTGCAATGGGCAGCTTGCCGAGCTGTTTGAGCAGGCAGGCAAGGCCCTTCTGGCTTTCGCGGAGCGCGCGCAAAACGACTCCATGCAAGGACGGTTCTTCGAGGCCATGGGCGCGATTCAGCGCCAACGATCCGATATGGAGCGGGCCTTCCGCCAAGACATCGGTGACGGTTTCGAGAATTTCGGCAGGATGGATCCCCCATCGTCGCAAACCGGCCGCTACAAGGGCGAGAAGGAAGACGAGGTCGAGCTGTCCCTCGTGGACCCGGAGGAAATGGAGGAGTCCGTTGCCGCCGAGAACCTGATTATTCGTGCCAATGCCACCTACTTTCCCGAGCTTTACGCGCTCAGCCAACGGCTAGCGGTGGTCAACGGCGGAAAAAGTCTGAAGGACTATGAAATCCCGACCGGTCCACATCATCTAGTCAACGCCTTCCGACGCTCTCTCGGGATCCTCGACATCGATGTCAAGGTAAAGGTAATCCTCTACGCCCTGTTCGACAAATTCGTCGTCAAAGAGGCGAAGACGATCTACGACGAGTACAACAGTACTCTGAAGGCGGCCGGTATCTTACCCAATCTTAAGCCCGTCCCGTTGCGGACGGGGACGTCGGGCTCGCGACCCGCCGGTAAACCCGCGACACCCAAAAAGACGGCGCAGACGGAGCGGCCGACAGCGCACGGCGGTCCTTCGGAGGACGCGGCCAGGCCAAGGGAAATGCAGACCGGCGCAGCTCTCGCCGAGGAGCTTTTCGACGCCATTCTAGACCTCATGTCGACGCGCCGCGGCGGTCGAACCGGCGGGACCCGCCGGTTCGACCGCGCCGCCGCAAGCGCAGAAGGCGGTGGTCCGCCCGGGCTCGCGTCGGCAGACGTTGTCTCAACCATCAACCAGCTGCAGACGCATCCCACCGGGACGTCGATCTCGATGGTGGCGCCTCTGGCCGATATTCCCTATCTTGAGGTCGACGCCGCGTTTATCGATCGGGTAAAGGATGCATTGAATCAGGAGCGCGAGCAGATCTTCGCGCAGGTGGACCGCGACAAGCTCGCCCCCGTTGACGCAGATTTGATCGATCTAATCGGCATGTTGTTCGAGTACATGCTGAACGATCCCGTCCTGCCAAACCTTGCCAAGGCCCTGCTCAGTCACCTCCACACACCTTACTTGAAGGTGGCGCTTATCGACCGTCGCCTCCTCGTTAACGCTCAGCACCCGGCGCGCCGCCTGCTGGATCAAATGGTGGAGGCCGGAAGCGCTTGGGTAGACGAGGCCAATCCACAGCGCGGGATCTTCCCAGCGATGCAGCGTGTTGTGGACCGGGTGCTGAGGGAGTTCACAGACAACATCGCGTTGTTCGATGAGCTGCTGGCGTTCTTCGAGCAAGCAATGGCCGAGCAGCAACGCAAGACCGCCACCACGGAGGAGCGTACTCAGGAGGCCGCGCGCGGTCGCGAGGCGCTTCAGCTGGCTAAGCAAAAGGCAACAAATGAGATACAGGCACTGGTCGGGCGGGCGGTGCTGCCGCGGCCAGTCGTGGCATTTCTCAGCAAGGCATGGGTGGATCAGCTCGTCTTCATTCTCCTTCGCGACAAGGAGGAGGATCGCGGCCCTGCCTGGCAGCAGGCCGTGCAGACGGCGGAGGATCTGGTCGCCCTGTTCGAACCGCAGACTAGCGCGAGCGAGCGAGAGGCGCGCCTCAAGTCTGTCCCGCAGCTGCGCCAACGCATAGTCGAGGGCGTCCAGCGCATCGGCAGCTATACTCCGGCTGCGGTCGACGGGTTGTTCGCATTGCTGGAGGCCCCTGAGCGTTGGGAGGCAGAGACCCGGGAGGCCGGCGTTCCTTCGTCTGCGGGCGCCGATACCAGCCAGGCGAGCATGCCGACGGAACCCGTGCCGCAGGAAGAGACCGGCGTGGCCGCAGAGGCCGTCTCGGAGCAGGAGCAGGAGGTCATCAAGCGCCTGCGCAAGATGAAGTTTGGAACCTGGTTCGAGTTCAGATCAGAGACGGGGGGTAATCCCCGCAGAATAAAGCTCTCTTGGCTGAGTCCGCTGACCGCAACATGCATGTTCGTCGATCGTTCGGGGATGCAGGCGGAAATCAAGACGCTAAAGGAGCTCGCCCGCGAGATCCTGGCCGGGAGCGCCCGAATCATTCCACGCCCGAAGCACCCCTTTATCGAGCGCGCTCTGGTCTCGATCCGAAAGATACTGCAGGGAGAGGAGAAAGACGGCGTTCCCGGAACGGTACGGGAGGGTGCCAGCTATCAGGAAACGCCGGCCGACCCCACTTGATCGACTTCGCCAAGGGAAGCGCTGAATAAATCGATCCTGGATATCTCTGCGCACGGCATCCGAAAAGCGCAAATTCCGGATGCCTTCATTTTCAGTGCCTTGCAGGCACCGAAAATAGCGGGGCGCTAGGGAGACGGAAATTTAATCAGCGTCTCCCTAGCGCTGCGCGGACGTGCGCTCCGCCCACAGGAACTGCAGAACCTTGCGCACGTAGTGCTGAGTCTCGGCGTACGGTGGAATTCGGTTGCCGTACTTGATTACCGCATTCTCGCCGGCGTTATAGGCCGCCAGCGCCAAGCGCAGATCATGCTCGAACATATCGAGTAGGTCGCGCAAATACTCGGCCCCCCCACGAAGATTCTCCACCGGATTCCAAATATCGGAGACATGGTAGCGTGCGGCTGTCGCCGGCATCAGCTGCATCAGCCCGATTGCCCCGGCCGATGACACCGCGGACGCGTTGTAGGCCGACTCCGTGCGCACTACTGCATGCAGAAGCTCGGGGTACAGATTGAACTGTCTGGCGGTCGCCTCGATCAGCGTGGAGTAACGGACACGCCGGACTGAGAGATCGCGGGCCGGCGGGTCCGCGGGTGGAGCAGCCAAACGCCTGCTTCCCGCCGCCACCAGTTTCTTGCCATGCTCCGATACTAGCTTGGCCGCAGTCCTCTTCCACTCGAGCCGATACTTGTCACCCTGCAGCGGTGAGTCGGTGAAGTACACATTTCCTGCGGGATCGACGTACTTGAAGACATCGCATGGCGCCGCGAGCGGAAACATCAAAAGGGCTATGGACCAGAGCTTTGCCCCATTCATCGTTCAGCACCAAGGCAGCGATCTGGCTGCGCAAATCTGAACGCCTGTCGTCTCATCTCCCCACACTGCTACAGAGTCAAGACCATACTCGGGTGACCTGCCCGAGAGCACAAGCGCCATTTCTACCCCACGCGGCTCGGTTCATGGCTTGCCATGGACATCAAATCATAGCCGGCATCGGGCGGGCCTGACGAGCAAAAAACGCGCGACGTACCTGCTCTGCGTCAATGACCAGCCCCCCCTTCTCCTCATTACAGAAACGCGACCTTCCTCCCGCCCGTCCGATAGGCTCAGTCGCAACCGCCGAGCTACACGCTGCAGAGACAGCGCAATCACCCAAGCGTCAGATACACCCTAAGCCTCCGCAAACGGCGTTTCAGCGACCGAAATCACAGATTTCAACGCGACAAGGCATCGAACTATACCGGTCGCGCTCGCAGTTTCGGCTTTCCGGGAGGTGGTTAGCATCGTGGCTCGGCTGGACCGCCCATTGGCGGGCCGGCGGGACCGTCGGCGCCGTCGAGCCTACACGGATGTATTCACACTGCGTGTCCCGCTGGCCCGTACCCGACCCTCGCCAGGCCCTTGGCAGCGAAGATAAACGCCAATCACCTTCCGGAATCCGGCTGCGGGCGCCTGCAGCCTCAGTGCAGCCGACACCACGCCGCCCGCAACCGAGCCCCTCAGGTCATAAACCGAAAGAGCCATCTGCATTCGGCAAGTCCGTACCCGCCGACACATGGCCGTGTCGTTCGCGCGCGATAACTTGACGTATTGACGCAGGTGGCTCCGCGATTAGTGTCGAGTATCAGCCACTGCTGACAGGGTCGCTCATGTCACCTGGTCTTCGACCGAACGCACCGCCCGTCGGTTCATTGACAATCATGGACCGACCATCCAAAGAATATCTGCTTTCCATCCCCGATTGGGAATTTCAATAATGTCAATCGGACCCGATGCTTCTGTTGATTTAGATCCTCATCTGTTTATAATGACGCATCCGAGAAGAATGCTATTCGAGGGGGCATATGAATCGACGCTATTTTCTCGGGCTCGCGTTATCGGCTATTGCGACACCGGCGTTAGCTGGGAAGAAAAAGGAGCATGCGCGAGTCCTTTCCTTCCACCACCTTCACACTGACGAAAAGATCACTCTCACCTACCGTATCGGGGATCGCTATCAACGCGCAGCCCTGCACAAATTGAATCATTTCCTCCGTGACTATCGAACCAACGATGTCACAGTCATGGACCCTCAACTCTTCGATCTACTCTTCGATATCAATCATCGACTCGGAGACCCGCAGGGTGTATTCGAAGTCGTCTGTGGCTACCGTTGCCCACGGACGAACGCACGGTTGCGCCGCACCTCCCGCGGCGTCGCCAAGCACAGCCTCCACCTGACCGGACAGGCTGTGGACATTCGTCACAAAGATGTGTCCACAAGGAGCATCCGGGACTCCGCACTCGCCCTCCGCCAGGGTGGCGTGGGTTACTACCCAAGATCTGACTTCGTCCACGTAGACACCGGGTCCGTCCGGCGCTGGGGAGCGTGAACGGGATGCAGCCGCGACGCAGTGCGCGCAGCCCCACCGACGGCTACCCAGGCTGAGGCGAGCGCTCGTAAGGTCCTCTGCGGGTCGGCCCGCCCCGAGGGTCGACCGAAGCGCGTGTACACGAGATTGCCCCAACACAAGCCCGTCGCGGAAAACCGAAAAATCACGCGCAACCAGTGCGCATGTAGATTTTTTTACAAGATAATCACATATCGCCCTGTTTTTCAAGGGCGACGTGTCGCGTATCCTGCAACAATGCGAGAGGTGGGCCGGTGCAGCCGGATCTGTCGCGTGTCCGCCAGAACGGACCCGATCGCCCCACAGGACTTACTGGGTGGTTTCCGTTCCGGTGGATCTGATCATGGCCCCGGGATGATGCCTTAGGATCGTCGACCGTGCCTCCTCCTCCTGCTGGCGCGATATATCCACTATCAGGAGCAGTTTCCCGGCCGCAATCGCCCTCTGGAAGGCGTCGAACTCATGGTTGTGCTCCTGACTGCCCAAGAGCGCAGTCACCAAGGCGCCTAAGCCTGCACCCGCAGCAGCCGTGCCCATGAGCGCGCCCCCTCCGAGAATCAGCCCGGCCGGAGGAAAAGACACCGCCAAAAGGCCGCCGACTAGCCCTGCGGCTCCCCCCAAGCCCAGCCCCCACTCGATGCCGTGGGCCAACTCCGTCCGCTGCCAAACGCTCGCCTCCGGAAGGTCCTCAAGTGGATGCGCCAGCCCCGCGATGACATGGAGATGGGCGACCGGAACACCCATGCCTTCCAAAGCCCCCACCACCGTCCGACATCCTTCCTCTGTGGCCAAGAGCACAAACAATCTGCGCATGTTCCCATCCTTCCGATTCACGGCGTCCCTCGGCGGACGCAACCCGGCCCCCGGAAAAACGAGAGCTCAACTGCGAACGGCATACAACGCTCAACGGCGTCTTGTCGGATAACTACAGACGTTGCGTCAACACGCCGCCGGTACGGCGCGGCTAGTCGCGGACCCGGAAATAGCAGCCAAGCTCCGGCAGATCAATCTCCCGGGGGGAGAGTCGGATCCGCTCGTTGAGCGCTCGATCTCCCCGCAGGCGGATCTTTGCCTCCAGGGCGAGCTCAGGTATCACCACGGTCGTTTTGTGCTCCTCCTTCTCCACGATGATGGCCTCACCGCGCCAGCCCGGGTGATCTCGAAGATAGACGAGCTTCCAGTGCTGGTTCGAAAGCCGCTCCGCTCGCCGCACAGCGGCACTTGCCATCTCCGCCTCGCCCACGCGTTGCGCCACCTCCTGAGGAGAGAGCAGCTGCGCACCCGCCAGCCAGGCGCGAATTTGCTGATGCACCAGCAAATCCGAGTAACGGCGAAGTGGACTCGTTGCCCGCGTATAGAGGGGAAGACCGAGACCGAAGTGCGGCTCGGGCTCCCTTACCAGACGCGTCGGCTTGAAGCGACGGCGGTAGGCGTACATGGCCGCCATATCCTCCGGAGCTTCGATCTTGTCCGGCCGCGGCTGGGCGGCGAAGGGAACTGGAATGTCCCGCTCTAAACAGAATCGCGCCGCGGCCTCGCCCGCCATCAGCATGGCGTCGGTCACGAGGGCTCGGCTGCGGAGCCGCGGTAGCGGCCTGATGACCACTTCGCCAGCACGGACGCGCACACTCACCTCCGGCAGATCGATCCGCGCCGCGTCCATCGCGTGGCGACGTGCGCGATAGCGCCGCGTGATCAGGTCGATCTGCGCAAACGGATCTTCCTCCATGCGGTGCTCGGCCTGGTCGTAGCTCAACCGCTCGACCTGAATCCAGGTGCGTCGGACCTCGATGTCGGACAGCTCTCCGGAATCCGCACACCGAAGGCCGAAGGACAAGGCGGGTGACACTGGTTGCAGACCAAGTCCCAAACGGTCAGTCACTAGCGCAGGCAGCATGTTTACCGTGCGCTCGGGCATGTATTGGTTGGTACCGCGGGATCGTGCCTCTCGATCCATCGCGCTGTCCGGTGTCACCACCGCAGCCACGTCCGCTACGTGTACCCAGAGCCGCTCGCCATCGAAGCTGATGGCGTCATCGGGGTCCTGGTTGCCTTCGTCGTCGATGGCGTACGCGGCCAAATGGGTAAGGTCCAGGCGCTCATCAGCCGGAAGGTCCGGCACCGGCAGCTGCGGATCCGCCTCTGGAAGGCCACAGCGGGCCGGATAAGGGTTGTGCTCCGATGGCCAGTACCCAACGGCGACCAGTGCACGATGGGCGTTCTCCGGCGTCTGCTGGTGGCCCAGCGCACTGAGGATACGACTGCTCTGGCTGCGCCCCAAGGCGAGACGCTCGACCTCCTCCAGCCGCGCCCTGTCCTCCGGAGCCGGCTCGGCCTTGTCCATGCGCGCCAAGAAGGCCTTCCAATCCCGCTCGGCAGCTTCTTTTGCGTCACGCTCGGCTTGGTCGCGCTCGACGTCCTCACGGGCACGCACCTGGATCGCCCCAGGCGAGCCGGCGAAGTAGATACCCTCCGCGACCCGCTCCCAGACTGCCCAGGCAGATGTGGGAGAAAACTCGCCGTAGACCAGCTCGGCAAGGTCCCGAAGGTTGGTCTCCCCTCCCTCCAGCAGCTCCCAGGCCTCATCGAGCTCGCCGTCGCGAGGTCCCAGCTCATCCAGCCGCTTGAGCGGCCCCTGATGCAGCAGCTCGATGTCCTTAGGTCGCACACGCTTTGTCTGTCCGCCTTCGAGCTCGATCTCGATCTTCTCCCCGATCGAGACCACCCGGGCAGGCCGCGCCTTGTACAGCACCAGGCTGTCCACCCGGGGGCTGGCTTGAGGAATCATAGAAACGCTGCCATCTCCTACTTCACACCCGGCGGCACGGCGCGGGAGAGACTCCCGTGTGCGCACCCGCAAGTCGCGACCCGGTCAGAATGGACCTGCGACTTAGTTATGATACCCGGAACCATTGCTGGCGGATCGGCTGTGTGCAAGTGCCTGTCCCTGAAATTCCGCAGAGAGATGTCGACGCCCATGAATAGCCAATGGAAAACCCACCTCGTATCGCGCGCCGCCGAGGTCGGCGACAACGATTACGTCCGATTCCCCGCTGCCCCAGCCGCAACCGAATGCGCCCTCGTGGACTTGTCCGAGCTAGGACTCATCGGGGTAAGCGGACCCGACGCCGCGGACTTTCTTCAAGGTCAGCTGACAAACGACGTGCGAGCACTTACCCGGACTCATACCCAGCTCAGCGCCCACTGCAGCCCCAAGGGCCGCATGCTTGCGAACTTCCGGGCCTTTCGCCTCGACGATGCGTTCTATCTTCAGCTACCCCGCAGCAGACTCGGGGCGACGCTGCAGCGGCTGCGCCTATTCGTGCTCCGCGCCAAGGTCACCGTGGAGGACGCCAGCGACCAACTCGTCCGCGTCGGGATCGCCGGTGAATGTGCCCCAGGTCTCCTGGCGGCCCACTTCCCGGATGTCCCCGTCGACAACAACGCAATTGCGCAGAGCGGCGACCTGGTGGCCATCCGCATTCCGGGAGCCCCCCCGCGCTTCGAAGTCCTGGGGCCAGCCGCTCACGTGGCGGCCTTCTGGGACGCGGTCGCGGCGGCGGCAACCGCGGTGAATGGCGACTACTGGGCGCTGCTGGACATCCGCGCCGGATTGCCCGCCGTATACGAGGAAACCGCCGACGCCTTCGTCCCTCAGATGACCAACATGCAGCTCATCGACGGTGTCAGCTTCTCCAAGGGCTGCTACACCGGGCAAGAGGTGGTCGCCCGCATGCAGTACCTAGGCAAGCTCAAGCGCCGCATGTATCTCGCTGAAGTCAATACGGACAATCCACCCAAGCCAGGCGACGCGCTCTACTCGGAGGGCAGCACCTCCGAGCAGGCGACAGGGCGCGTGGTCGATGCCCGTGCGAGCGGGCCGAGGCGTTACGAGATGCTCGGTGTGGTCGAGATTGCGGCCGCCGAGCAAGGCGAGGTCCGCCTCGGCGCGGATGGCCCGCGACTGACCCTCAAGGAACCGCCCTACGGTTTTCCCGCCGAGGTTTGATATCCACAGCGACGCGTATACCGCTTGTATTTGATCTTTTCGTTTTCCCGGGGTCGGGTTGCGCCTAGTCCTCCGGGCGCATATAGGGGAAGAGCAGCACGTCCCGAATCGATGCGGAGTCGGTGAACAACATTACCAGTCGATCGATTCCGATCCCCTCCCCCGCCGTCGGCGGCAGCCCGTGCTCCAGGGCGCGGATATAGTCCGCATCGAAGTGCATGGCCTCCTCGTCCCCCGCCGCCTTCTGCCGGGCCTGGCGGCGGAAGCGCTCCGCCTGATCCTCCGGGTCGTTCAGCTCCGAAAAGCCGTTGGCGATCTCCCGCCCCCCGACAAAGAGCTCGAAGCGGTCGGTCACGAACGGCTCCTGGTCGTTGCGTCGCGCGAGGGGCGAGACCTCCGTGGGATAGTGGGTGATGAATGTCGGATCCAGGAGCCGATGCTCCACGGTCTTCTCGAAGATCTCGAGCTGGACCTTGCCGAGACCCCACGTCGGCTTCAAGGGAATCTCGAGCCGCCGTGCGACGGCGCGCGAGCGGTCCAGGTCATCGATGTCATTCGCCCCAATGTCCGGGTTGAACCGCAGGATCGCCTCGCGCACTGTGAGGCGCGCGAAGGACTTCTCCAAATCGCATGACTCGCCCTGGTAGCTGATCTGCGTGCCCCCAAGGATCTCCCTGGCCATCCCACGCAGCATGTCCTCCGTGAGATCCATGAGGTCGCGGTAATCCGCAAAGGCCTCGTAGAACTCCAGCATGGTGAACTCTGGATTATGCCGGGTCGAGAGCCCCTCGTTGCGGAAGTTGCGGTTGATCTCGTAGACCTTCTCGAAACCGCCTACGACCAGACGCTTGAGATAGAGCTCGGGGGCGATCCGCAGGAAGAGCTTCATGTTCAGGGCGTGGTGATGCGTGACGAAGGGACGCGCCGCCGCCCCCCCCG
Organism: uncultured Gammaproteobacteria bacterium; assembly: GCA_963824085.1. Classification (GTDB taxonomy): domain Bacteria; phylum Pseudomonadota; class Gammaproteobacteria; order Chromatiales; family Chromatiaceae; genus JARRNE01. The sequence continues at coordinate 250,918 of CAWGNT010000018.1, read as the reverse complement.
GGATCACCTGCATCATGGGGGTCTCCACCTCGAGGTATCCGCGCCCGTTCAGGTACTGTCTGATGTTTTCGATGATTCGGATGCGGGTACGGAAGGTGTTGCGCGCACCCTCGTTCACGATCAGGTCGAGGTAGCGCTGACGGTAGCGGCTCTCCTGATCCGTGAGACCATGGAACTTCTCCGGTAGCGGGCGCAAGGCCTTGGTCAGGAGACGTATCGCCTCGCAGCGAACCGAGAGCTCGCCCGTCCTGGTCTTGAACAGGGTGCCCTCGACGCCAAGGATGTCGCCGATGTCCAGGTCGCCCTTGAAGGCAGCATAGGCATCTTGCCCCACCAGGTCCCGCTGAACAAAGAGCTGAATCCGACCCGACATATCCTGCAGGTGCGCGAAGCTCGCCTTGCCCATGATACGGCGGCTCATCAGACGGCCGGCAACCCTCACCCTCAGGCCTTCGGCCTCCAGCTCGTCCGCACCCTTGCCCCCATACTGAGCGTGCAGCTCCGCCGCCACGACATTGCGGCGAAAGTCGTTCGGGAACGCGATCCCCTGCGCCCTGAGCTGGCTGAGCTTCTCACGCCGCTGTGCGACGAGCTTGTTCGCGTCGACCTCGGTCTGCTCTGTCATTTGGTCCCGGTTCATTGGTCTCTGGCTGGAGGACGTCGTGTAGCGGCTTAAAGACCGCTCTTCAGGCTGGCCTCGATGAAGGGATCGAGATTACCGTCGAGAACGCCCTGGGTATTGGCCGTCTCGACGCCGGTACGCAGGTCCTTGATACGAGACTGATCGAGCACGTAGGAACGGATCTGACTGCCCCACCCGATGTCCGACTTGGTGTCCTCTACGGCCTGCTGATCGGCCCGGCGTCGCTGCATCTCCATCTCGTACAGCTTCGCCTTGAGCTGTTTCATAGCGGTGGCCTTGTTCTTGTGCTGGCTGCGGTCGTTCTGACACTGCACGACGATGCCGCTCGGCATGTGTGTGATGCGCACCGCCGATTCAGTGCGGTTCACGTGCTGTCCGCCGGCCCCGCTCGCGCGGTAGACGTCGATGCGGAGATCCCCCGGATTGACTTCGATGTCCACATCGTCGTCGACCTCGGGCGAGACGAAGACGGCGGCAAAAGACGTATGGCGGCGGTTTCCCGAGTCGAAGGGTGACTTGCGGACCAGACGGTGGACGCCCGTCTCCGTGCGCAGCCAACCGAAGGCGTGATCGCCCTCGAAGCGGATGGTGGCACTCTTGATGCCCGCCACCTCGCCGGGGGAGACCTCGATCAGCTCCGTATCGAATCCCCGCCGTTCACCCCAGCGCAGATACATGCGCAGCAGCATCTCCGCCCAATCCTGCGCCTCGGTGCCGCCGGACCCAGCCTGAACGTCGACGAAGGCGTTCTTGGCATCCATCTCGCCGGAGAACATGCGTCTGAACTCGAGCTCGGCGACGCGTGCCTCGTATTCGTCGAGATCGCCCACGATCGCGTCCACCGTCCCGGCGTCGCCTTCTTCAGCCGCCATGGCCAGAAGGTCAGCGGCGTCGCCAAGCCCGGCGTCGAGGGTATCGAGGGTATCGACGACCGCTTCGAGGCCCGCGCGCTCCCGTCCCAACGATTGGGCGCGCTCGGGATCGCCCCAAACGTCAGGCTGCTCCAGCTCGCGCAAGACCTCGGTCAGGCGGTCTTTCTTCTCCGCGTAGTCAAAGGTACCCCCTAAGGGACGCCGAGCGCCCCTTGAGGTCATCGATCCTGGTTACGATGGGGTTGATGTCCTGCATGGGTCACCCAGCTGAAAAATATGCGCAACTATACACAACGCACACGACTTGTCCGCTTTTTGACCGAGGGGCCGAGTCACGCCCACTGGGGGTATCGGCAGTAAGGAGGCTGCCGTCAAGCCAACATGGACGTATTCACGGCGTTCCCCCGTGGGTGCGGCCCGTTCCAAAACACGAAAAGCCCGACTCGGAACCGTACAACTAACGATACAAGATTCGCACCCTTCGGAGGAAGTCGTCACGCGAAGGATACCGCCACCAACCGTGCTCTCGGCGCTGCGGCCGGCACCAGCGACGATGGCCCGCCCCCCCGACGCCGAGCAGCCGCTGCTCGTCGTCTATAATCTAGGACACCACCAATCGATAGGCTCCGACCCTCGCCATGGCACGTCTTCCCCGCTTCGTCCTTCCGGGCTATCCGCAGCATGTCATCCAGCGCGGCAACAACCGGCAACGTATCCTGTTCGACGAGGAGGACTACTGGTTCCTGTGGGAGAAACTGGTCTCCGCGGCCGACAAGTTCCGCTGCCAGATCCACGCCTATGTGCTGATGCCCAACCATTTCCATCTCCTGCTTACCCCTATGCAGGAGGACGGAATCGGCAAGCTCATGCAGTATGTCGGCCGCTACTATGTGCAGCACTTCAATCGCCGCCACGATCGCACAGGCACACTATGGGAAGGACGGTACCGGGCCACGCTGATCAATCCGAGCGAGTACCTGCTGAGCTGTAGCCGCTACGTCGAGCTAAACCCGGTACGCGCTGGCCTTGTCGACGAGGCCGGGGATTACGGGTGGTCCAGCCACGGTTTCAATACGGGAATGCAGGAAGATCCGCTGGTCACTCCCCATGCGGAATACGAGAAGCTCGGACGCACGAAGCGCACGCGCCAGAGTGCCTACGCAAAGGCTTTCTCAGACCCCATCGATGACGCGCTGCTCGAGCGCATCCGCAACGCCACCAACAAGGCATGGGTGCTCGGCAACGACGCCTTCTGTGCCAAGGTGGAGAGACTCCTCAATCGGCGCGCTTCACCCCGCCCGCGGGGAGGAGACCGTCGCTCAGCCGCCTATCGAGAGGGCGCCGCACGAGCCAGATGATGGGGACTCACCCCATCATCCGCCATCCCCGAGCGGTCGAGGAGCACTACACCTCGGAGCGGTGCTATATCCTAGAAACCTGGAACCGCGCAGACGATGCCGCCGTCTCCATCGCCCGGGCACGGGTGGCCCCGGGCGTCACCACACGATGGCATCGGCTCGGCGGTATCACGGAGCGATACCTCATCCTCGAAGGCCGCGGTCGCGTCGAGGTCGAAGGTCTGGAGCCGGAAATCGTCGCCACCGGCGATCTGGTCTGTATCCCTCCCCGCTGCCCCCAACGGATCACCAACATTGGGGATCGAGACTTGATCTTCGCCGCAGTTTGCACCCCACGCTTTGTTCGCGAGGGATACGAGGAGCTCGACGAAGGCAGCTGATAGAAGGTTTGCAATGGCGGCCATCCACATCCGACGCGTCCACAGGCTTGGTCGGGCAACCGCTCGTACGCGAATGGAGGAAATCGCCCATTCCATTCAGCATGATCTCAAGACCGATTACCACTGGAAAGGCGACACACTGCACTTGAAGCGACCGGGGGCGTCGGCGACGATGCACGTGTCGGACGGCTTCGTCGACCTCAAGGTCCACCTGGGGCTCCTGTTAGCCCCAATGAAAGGCCCCCTCGAAGCTGCCATCCAGCAGCGCCTGGACGAGGTCTTGGGCTAGCGCAGAACATCCGAACGACGGTGGACTGAACATCACGGAGATTCGGTGACACGCTCACGCGCCCATGTCGTCCACCGGACGCGCAGCCGGATGCGGTTGCGTGTGCCGGAGAAACGCGGCGATCCCACTTGGCTCGCGGAGCTGCGCAGCCGCCTGCTCGCCCATCCAGCGATCGAGTCGGTCACGACAAATCCGGTGCTCGGAAGCATATTGCTGGTGTTCACAGAAGCCAGTGCCGTCGCCATCGAGGAGTACCTTGGCACAGAAATGGGGTTGGACCTTACGAATGATCCGCCACCGCTAGCGCAAGCCCTGAGCGGGGTGACCCAAGCTGTCGACGTCCTCGACCAAATGGTTGGGGAAATGACTGCAGGAGGCGCAGATCTGCGCACCCTCGCGTTCCTCGTCTTCCTAGGACTGGCGCTGCGTCAGGCTCTGCGCGGCGAGGTCCTCGGCCCAGCACTTCCGCTCGTGTGGTACGCCTTCGATCTCTTGCGTGACCGTAGGCCGGATCTTGGCCCCTGAGATCCGTCACCCATTCGCCCCATCCGCACATGTGATCGCCAGCAGCTCGCCCGTTCGCCCCCGATACATTGGCGGGTTCAATTACAATGGCAAGGCAACCTTCGCCTGCCCCCAGGGGTCGGGCCCGACACACCCCAGATAGATACCCGACCCCGCGGAGACCGAAACGGCAATGACCCAATCCACGCACAATGTCGATCAGGCCGAGATCAGCAAGTTCGAGGAGCTGGCCGCCCGCTGGTGGGACCCCAACAGCGAGTTCAAGCCGCTTCACGACATCAATCCTCTGCGGCTCGACTACATAGATAGGGCAGCCGGCCTGTCCGGGAAGGAGGTCCTAGACGTGGGCTGCGGCGGCGGCATTCTCTCCGAGAGCATGGTCCACCGGGGCGCCAAGGTCCTCGGCATCGATATGGGAGAGATGCCCCTGCGGGTGGCGGAGCTTCACTCACTGGAGTCCGGCGTCGACGTGACCTATCGCCGGGTATCCGCCGAGGCGCTTGCGGCGGAAAGCCCGAGGGGCTTCGATATCGTCACCTGTATGGAGATGCTCGAGCATGTGCCCGACCCCTCGTCGGTGGTCCGCGCCTGCGCCCGACTCGTGCGGCCCGACGGCATGGTCTTCTTCTCCACCCTCAACCGCAACGCAAAGTCCTATCTCCTCGCCGTCATCGGAGCCGAGTACATTCTTGGCATGCTCCCCAAGGGGACCCACGACTACGCCCGCTTTATCCGACCCTCTGAGCTGGATCGCTGGGTACGCGCCGCCGGCATGTGCACCACCGACATCACCGGCATGACCTACAACCCCTTCGGCGACTCCTATCGCCTTACGAAGAAAGATGTGGACGTGAACTATCTGGTTACTTGCCGCCCGCAGGGGGCGGGCTGAACCTTAACCGCAGAGGAAACGGGAATAGGCTCCGTGCGAATATGGCGCGTGACTCGATCATGGAGACCCCCAAACCCGTGGAAACCTACGAGCCCAGACCGGACCTGCTGTCCGGTCGCATCATCCTGGTGACCGGCGCCGCCGAGGGCGTCGGCTATGCGGTCGCGGCAGCCTGTGCCGAGCATGGCGCAACAGTGATCTTATCGGACAGGGACCAAGGTGCCCTGGAACCCCTCTATGACCTTATCGATGCCGCGGGCGATCCACAGCCGGCGATCCTTCCCTTGGATCTCGAAAAACCGCAGGATGACGCCTTTCGCGCGGCTGCTGACACCATCGGCGAGACCTTCGGGCGGCTTGACGGGCTTGTCCATTGCGCCGCCTTTGCCCCCTTCCTGAGCCGCGTCGACGACTATGACCTGGAGGAATGGGAGCGGGTGCTGCATATCAACCTCACCGCCCCCTTCCTGCTGACCCAGGTCACCATGCCCCTGCTGCGTAGATCGAAAGACGCTTCCGTGGTCTTCACCTCCGATCGCGTCGGCCGACGCGGCATGGCCTTTTGGGGTGCCTTCTGCGCCGCAAAGTTCGGGATCGAGGGAGTGATGCAGCTCCTGGCCGAAGAGACGCGGGACTCCAGTCCGATTCGCGTCAACAGCCTCGATCCCGGCATCTTGAGGACCGCGCTGCGCGCCCACCTCTACCCGGGCGAGAACCCCCAAGCGCTCCCACCACCGGAGACGGTAACGTCTCGCTATCTCTATCTGCTCGGGCCTGACAGTCGGGGTGTCACCGGCCGCGCCTTCGCGCCGGTCTAGCCCGGGTAGGGGCACAGACTGCGCAGACAACATCCATCGCAGCGTGGGCGCGTCCGACAGACCCCTTTGCCATGGACGACAATCAGGGCGTGATACTCGTTGAAGAATGCCGCATCGGAATCGAGAGCGCCCTCAAAGCCGCGACGTATGAGCTCGTAACCTTCATCCCCCCGCAGCCAGCCCAAGCGCGCAAACACCCGCCGGGTGTAGGCGTCCACCACGAACACGGGTCGTGAGAACGCGTAGAGCAGGATGTCATCAGCCGTCTCGGGACCGACGCCGCGGACGGCGAGCAGCCACCGACGAAGCTCGTCCGTCGCCATCGCGGCGAGACGCTCGATCCCGCCCACCGCCAGGTACGCCGCACAGAAGCTCTGCAGCCGTTGGGCTTTCACATTGAAATAGCCCACTGGCCTCAGGAGCTCCGCCAAGGCTTCGCCCGGTAGCGAGACGATCGATTCCGGATCGAGGGCGCCGCGGCTCCTCAGGCGCGCGATGGCCCGCTCGACATTCGTCCAGGCGGTGTTCTGGGTAAGGATGGCACCGACCATCACATCGAAAGGCGTCTCGCCCGGCCACCAGTGCTGAGGGCCATAGCTTGTCAGGAGGGAATGAAAGACCGCAGTGAGCCACGAGCGGCCCCCACATCCAGTACCTAGGAGCCCCATGTCCCCGGTTCAGAAACGGTAGGCCTTCGAGATCACCACGACGAGATTCTGGGACACGGCGAACTGTCGGCGGTCCGCCTCGAGGTCGAACCCGATACGCTCCCTTGGGGGAACCGTCACGTCCTTGTCTATGATGCACCGCCGGATGTGCGCACCCTCTCCGACGGACACGCCGTTAAAGAGAATGGCATCCTCTACGATAGCCCCGTCGCCCACCCGCACCTGGGGGTATAGGATCGAGTGATTGACCCCGCCCCCGGTGATGACGGTCCCGGCGGCCAGCATGGAATTGACGAAGATCCCCTCGGTACCTGAACGCCCCGGCACCGTCCGCGCCGGCGGGTACTGTCCCTGGTAGGTGAGAATATTCCAATCCTCCTGGTAGAGATCGAGCGGGGAGTCCGTCTCCAGTAGGGCCATGTTGGCGGCGTAATAGGCATCGATGTCCGCGACATCGCACCAATAGCGATCGGGGGTGACTCGCCCGCGCTCTCCGCCGAACCGGTAGGCAAATACGCCCCGCACGCCCGCAATCTCGGGAAGGGCATCCGCTATACTATCTCCTTCCGCGGCGAGCACCGTCTCATCCCCCTCCAGCGCCGACAGCAGGAGATCCTTGTCGAACAGGTAGACACCCATCGGTGCGCATACCTGGCGACGATCATCCTCGGAGACGCTTTGCTGTGCCGACGTCCCGTCGGCAAGGCGGTCATCCGAGTCCAGACTCAGTCCGCGGGCGTGGTCGGCAAGCGACCGCTCCACGGCCCGACAGCCCAGGGTAACACCGGCGCTGCGCTCTCGGTGGTAGCGGACCAGCTCCGCGTAGTCCATGCGGTAAACCAGGGTGCCGTCCAGAACCAGCACGTAGCGCGCCTTGTTACGCTCGATCAGGTAGCGGTTCTGCCGCATGGCATCGAAGGCGCCCGCGTACCAGTCTCCACCGTCGCGCATTTGCGGCGGCACCGGCGTGATGAACTCCCCCAGCTCCGGATGGAAGATGGACCACCCGTCCCGCAGATGCTTCTGCAGGGAGTGCGACTTGTACTGCGTCAGCACCAGGATCTTGCGCAAGCCGGAATGGAGGCAGTTGGCAAGCGTAAAATCAATCAGGCGAAACTTGCCGCCGAAAGGGACGGCCGCCTTCGTCCGATGCAGGGTCAGCGGCGACAGCCCTTCTCCTTGTCCTGTTGCGATTACAAGGGTCAGGGTGTCAAGGGACATGGCTGGCTCAAGGGCGCGGCGGCGTGCGACGATGTTCGGAAGTCTACTGCACATCCGGGGCGAAGAGCCAAGTCGGAGCCTTCGCCACCTGTTGGTGCGGCGACCGGCATAATGCACCTGTCTGGGACAACAGAGTCAGGCGGCGTCGAGTCGGTCGAGCACGGCCAGGGGCTTGAAAGGGATCGCCTTGGCGAGCAGCGACCGTCCAGACATCGCCGGGTGAACATCAATGCCCATCAGCTGGAGCGCGGTCGGCGCGACGTCCGCAAGGCTACCCGCCGGTGCGAGCACCCGCCGCACCTCGTCAATGACCAGCAGGGGTACGGGGTTCGTCGTGTGCTGAGTGTGCGGCTCGTCCGTTTCCGGATCTACCATCAGATCGCAATTGCCGTGGTCCGCAGTCAGCAAGACCGAATAGCCCGCGCCTACAGCCGAGTCCAGCACACGACCGACGTGGCGGTCGAGTGCCTCCACTGCGCGCACCGCAGCACCCAGATCGCCCGAGTGGCCCACCATGTCGCCATTTGCAAAGTTGACCGCGATGAACCCGTACGTGCCGTCTTCGATCGCCTTCGGTGAGCCCCTGGTAGCCGCCGATAACCGTTGGGTCGATAGACTCGTCCCCCGTTCCGGACGCATACGCGGCCTCGATGGCCGCCTGCGCGGTCGCTGCGTGACGGCCCTTACCGAGGCCCTTACCGAGCACGACCGCCCGCCACGCCCGCTCGGTGCGGTCCCACCGGCGGTCCCTATCCATGGCATAGTAACGCCCGGCGACCGTGACGATTCGGCCATCCGCGCTCGCGAGAGAGCGCTCCAACTGTGCGAGGCCATGCGAGCGTCCCACGAGGTGTGGTGTCTCGGCCGTCCGTGATCATGCGCAAGAGCGGTCGCGCGCCCTTTCGCTGGCACAGATCGATGAGGGCAAGCAGGTGTGCGATGTGGCTGTGGACTCCCCCGTCCGAGACCAGACCCAAGAGGTGGACCGGCCGACTCTCCGCAGCCGCGCCGGTGATGGCCCCTTCGACCACAGGATTCCGGGAAAAGCTTTATTCCTATTGCCGCCGATCCGACTCCGATCGCTCATCGCCTCTCCGGCGCCGAGCGACGCCCCCGAACACATGCCCGGCCCCGGCGGTCACGTCGCCGTCCAGTCACCGTCATGCCTCGCCTCGCTGGGCCGAAGCGCTGTTCATCAGCTGCTTCATCTCTCGCACGGCGGCATCTAGGCCCGAAAAGACGGCCCTGCCGATAATGGAGTGCCCGATATTGAGCTCGCGCACCCCTGGGATCGCCGCAATAGGCCCTACGTTGTGGTAGTCGAGGCCATGCCCTGCATTGACCTGTAAACCAAGCTCCGCACCGAAGGCAACGGCCTCGCGGATACGCTCCAACTCAGCCGCCCGGGCTGGCCCATCCAGGGCATCCGCATAGCGACCCGTGTGGATCTCCACGACCGGGGCGCCGATCTCTCGGGCTGCCTCGATCTGGTGCGCGTCCGGGTCGACAAAGAGAGAAACCCGCACGCCCGCGTCCACCAACATGGCGCAGAAGACCTTGAGCTGTGCGCGGCTCCCCGCGGCGTCCAGCCCGCCTTCCGTCGTCAGCTCCTCGCGCCGTTCTGGTACCAGACAGCAATCCGTCGGCCGAATGCGGCAGGCGATCTCTCCCATCTCCGGTGTCGCCGCCATCTCGAGGTTCATCCGCGTCTCGAGAATGCCCCGTAGCATCGCCACGTCCCTGTCTTGTATATGCCGCCGATCCTCGCGCAGGTGCAGGGTGATCGCGTCCGCCCCCGCCTGCTCTGCGACCAACGCCGCCTGGATAGGCTCGGGATAGCGCGTCCCGCGGGCCTGACGGAGCGTTGCGACATGGTCGATATTTACCCCAAGAAGGACGTCGTGGCGAGCTGTATCAGTCATCTTCAACTCCTGGCGCGAGGCGGCTTGTACCCAGTTCAAGTAGCTCTTTCAGTTGGTGACCTTAGGGGCCTGGTTGCGGGCGGCGTGAATCGGCGGCCGTCGTCAGGCCCTCTATGAGGTAACGGGCAACAGCCGACCGAGGCTCGGACCGCTCGTTCGAGTGTGCCGAGGCAGTCGGAGCACATGCGAATTCTCCACCAACGGGGTCACGATCGCCATTGTCGAAGGCGATTAGCGTCGCGCCTCAGCTGGAATGTCCATTAGGCGGGTCGGGTGCGGGCCGGCGGGACCGTCGGCACCACGGACGGCGCCGTCGAGCCTACATGGACGTATTCACGGCGTGTCCCGACGGTCCGTATCCCACCCTGGCTCGGCAGCTGAGTTATCGTGCTAATCACCTCGTCGAAAGAGCTCCCGGCTCTTAAGTGGCCGCCCCCCGAGGTGTGGCCCGAGCAGGCGGCGCAGGAGCTCCCGCGCCTCTCTCGCCTGCGCTCCTCTCAGCTCTTGCCCAGCCGCTAGCCGCAGAAGGGTCTCGCCAGAGACGGTGAAGGTGTCGGCGGGCTGCAGAGCTCCGCGAAGCCCGGCCTCCGGCTCGTACGCGTACCGCCTCCCGGGCAACACGGACTCCCCGCTGACGGCATCCCGTTCCAGCGCAATGCCGTACCCGATCTCCCGTAGCAGGCGGAGCTCAAATTGGCGCAGCGCGGTGTCGGGACTGCCGCCCTGGCCCAGCTCCATCAAGGCCGCATAGTAGAAGGCGAACAGCGCCTCGTGGGGATCGTTGCGCCCCACCAGCCTCATCAGCAGCTCATTGAGGTAAAAACCGCAGTAGAGTGCGGTCCCCGCAAGGCCGACTGCACGCCCCGCCGGCTCCGCGCGAATCAAGGTCTTGACCTCTCCGCGGCCCACCCAGCCCAGCCACAGCGGTCGAAATGGCTGCAGGTCCGCCGCGGTGTTGCTGCGGCCGCGTTTCGCCCCTTTCGCCACGGCGGGAAGGCGCCCCTGCTCCGCCGAAAACACCTCGATCAGAAGGCTGGTGTTACCGAAATCCCGTCGGTGGAGGACGAAACAGCGGTGCAAATTGTCTCGCGCGCTACTGGTCATCGGAACGTGAGACCAACAACATGGCCCGTCGCCGAAAACGGCGCAGAGTCCCCTAATGCGCGCCTAACCGAGGATGCGACTAGCGCAAATGGCGGCGCCGCCAGCTGTGCCTTGGCGGATGCGGCATCTCATGGCTAGCCGTGTTGCCGGTCGTCGTAACCCAACATGTCCAAGGCCGCCTCGTCGCTCGACCAGCTCCTCTTGACCTTGACCCAGACCTCAAGGTGTACCGGGCAATCGAAGAGCTTCTGCATCTCCAGACGTGCCTGCCGCGCCGCACCCTTAAGGGCTTGCCCGCCGCTGCCGACAATGATCGCCTTCTGGCCCTGGCGCTCGACCCAAATGACTGCGTTGACACGATACCGCCCGTCCGCCTCCGCGAAACGCTCGATCTCCACCGTCGACTGGTAGGGCAGCTCGTCCCCATAGCGCCGCATCAGCTGCTCGCGCAGTAGCTCGGCGGCAAAGAAACGCTCGGGACGGTCCGTCAGCTGATCGGGCGGAAACAGGTTCGGACCCTCAGGCAGGGCGTCGAACACCAGTCGCTCCAACAGCTCCATCTGGTCACCAGTCGTCGCCGAGACCGGAATCAGCTCGCGGAACTGCTGGCGCTCGGCCAGTGCCTGGAGATAGGGCAACAGTCGCTGCTTGTCTTTGACAATATCGCTCTTGTTTACCACGGCGATCGAGGGAGCGTCGGCGCCGGTCACCACCCGAAGGGCCTGCGCGTCCTCTCGGGTGAACCGGAGCGCCTCCACAACGAATAGCACCAGGTCCACGTCTCCCGCGGCCCCACGCGCGGTGCGGTTCAGATATCGATTCAGCGCACCGCCGCCGCGCTGATGAATGCCCGGGGTGTCTATGAAGATGACTTGTCCGCGACCCGTCGTCTTTATCCCAAGAAGGGAGTGGCGCGTTGTCTGCGCCTTGTGAGAGGTGATGGCAAGCTTCTGTCCGAGGATGCGGTTCAAGAGAGTGGACTTACCGACATTCGGCCGCCCGACGATAGCAACGTAACCGCATCGATTAGCCGGTCTCATGCTTCGGCTTCAAGAAGCGCCAGCATCCTCTGGGCGGCCTGCTGCTCGGCTCGGCGCCGACTGCTCCCCTCTCCCTCCGCATTCCGGCTGTCATCCACCAAGTTACAACGCACCCGGAACGTCTGAGCATGCTGGCGGCCGGTTACTGCCAGTACCTCGTACTCCGGCAACGGGCGCCGACGTGCCTGAAGTTTCTCTTGTAGGCGGGTCTTTGGGTCCTTGGAGGTGCCGGCCTCGCCTGTGGCCTCTAGGGCCTCGCGAAAGACGGCGAGGATGACCTGACGCGCCCCGGCAAAACCTTCGTCCAGATACACGGCGGCGAGAACTGCCTCTAGGGCGTCCGCCAAGATGGAGTCTCGCGCGTACCCGCCGGTACGAAGCTCCCCTGCCCCAAGGCGCAGGTAATCGCTCAATCCAAGGCCCCGTGCGAGGCCCGCCAAGGACTCCTTCTTGACAAGAGAGGCGCGCAATCGGCTAAGCCGCCCTTCGTCCGCATCCGGAAAGCGCTCCCACAAAGCTTCGGCGATGACGAACCCGAGCAGGGCGTCCCCCATGAACTCGAGGCGCTCGTTATTGTTGGCGGCCGCACTTCGGTGGGTGAGGGCCTGAGCAAACAGCTCCGTTCGCCCGATGCGGCAGCCCAGCGCGCGTGCGAGACCTCGCAGGTCCTCTGTCACTCGCGACTGGGTATGGTTACAGTGTGGGAAAAGGTGACCACGGCGTCGATATTCGCAAACAGGTGCTCTCGCGCCTCGTAGTCAACGCTGAGCTCAGTCCCGTTGGACACCTGGGTGAACGTGAAATCCCTCGGCTTGAGACTGCGGATCTCGTTGATGTATAGCTCGTTATTGATCTTGGTGAGCAACGCGCGCCGGCTTTGCGATGCTTCCGGATCAGCGACCGCCTTGTCCATCACGGATCTCACGATGGCATACTGCATGTAGTGTGGTCCGAGCTTCAGCCCGACGGTGACAACGATTGCCCCAAGGGCCAGGAAGAACAATATCGCGAGCAGACTGATTCCACGCTGTCGTTGAAGGGTGCGCTGCATGGCGGCTGCCTCCACGGTCAATAAATGATGTTTCCGAGTCGGCTCCAATCGATAGGGAATCCGTCGCGCTGGCCGTCCCAGTTCATCCAGATAGCGAACGCCTTCCCCACCAGATTCGCCTCGGGTACAAAGCCCCAGCACCGGCTGTCGTTGCTGTTGTCGCGGTTGTCTCCCATAACGAAATAGCGACCCGGCGGGACGGTTACCGGTCCATAAGCCAACACCTGGCAGCCCAGCGGGAGATCGGGCGCCATAGGGTTGAGCAGTATGTCGTGCTTCACGTCCCCGAGGTCTTCAACGGCCTCCTCGTACCCCGTCTGTCCCGCTCCAGCACCCACACCCACATACTCGCCGCTCGGCGTATGCGGGACCGGCTGGCCATTGACGTATGGAGTCTTGTTTCGATAGTAAATCCGATCGCCAGGGAGACCGACGACGCGTTTGATGTAATCGACCGAAGGCTCCTGGGGAAAACGAAATACGACCACATCGCCCCGCTGCGGCTCGCCGATCTTGACGAACTTGCTGTTTAACACCGGCCAGCGCAGACCGTATGCGAACTTGTTCACGAGGATGAAGTCGCCTACCAAAAGGGTTGGCATCATGGACCCCGACGGAATGCGGAAAGGCTCCACGAGGAAGGAACGCAGCAGGAGCACAATCAGGATGACCGGAAAGAACGAGCGGGCGTACTCGACGATGAGAGGTTCCTTGTAGGCCATCGCCGCAGGAGCCTCCTCCGACGGCGCCCCGCCGCCCCCCGCGGTCTCCTGCGCGAGCCGACGGCGACGTGGTGCAAAGAGCGCGGCGTCCGCAAGCCAGATTCCGCCCGTAACCAGGCAGGCCAGCACCAAAAAGGTTGGAAAATCGAAGTTCATGATTGTGGTCGTTTCCTTCGTCAGCGGACCGCCGCACCGTCGAGTACCGGCCAGCGGCGATGATCGGAACAAAAATTGTGGTGATTAGCGCCGTGCCTCAGCTGAGACGTCCGCTAGGTGGGCCGGGTGCGGGTCGGCGGGACCGTCGGCGCCAGGGACGGCGCCGTCGAGCTACATGGAGGTATTCACGGCGTGTTCCGCTGGCCCGTACCCGACCCTGGCCCGGCAGCTGATTTATGGTGCTAATCACCAAAATTGTTAATTATCCTTGCCGACCTGAAGCACGGCAAGGAAAGCCTCCTGCGGAATCTCTACCTTCCCTACCTGTTTCATCCGTCGTTTCCCGGCCTTCTGCTTCTCCAGCAGCTTGCGCTTACGCGTTACGTCGCCGCCATAACACTTGGCAGTGACGTTCTTGCGTAGAGGTTTGACCGTCGAGCGCGCAATGACCTTGCTGCCGATCGCCGCTTGGATTGCCACCTCGAACATCTGACGCGGAATGAGATCCTTCATGCGCTCCGCGATCTCGCGGCCCCGCGCCTGCGCCGTGTCCCGGTGGGCGATAAGGGAGAGGGCATCCACCCGCTCGCCGTTGATCAGGAGGTCGAGCTTGACCAAGTCCGCTGCCTGAAAGCGGCGGAAGTCGTACTCGAAAGAGGCGTAGCCGCGGCTCACCGACTTCAGTCGGTCGAAGAAATCCAGCACGACTTCGCTCAGCGGAAGCTCGTAGGTCGCCTGAACCTGACCGCCCAAGTACTGAATCTGCTTCTGCACCCCGCGCTTCTCGATACAAAGATTGATCACGCCCCCGAGCCACTCCTGGGGGACCAAGATATGGGCTTCGATGATCGGCTCTCGGATCTCCCTGATCTTGCTGGTCTCCGGCAGATCCGACGGGTTGTCGATTCGGATCACCTCGTCATCCGAGCGCAGTACCTCATAGACCACCGTGGGCGCCGTAGTGATCAGATCCAGATCGTACTCGCGCTCAAGGCGCTCCTGGACGATCTCCATGTGGAGCATGCCGAGGAAACCGCAGCGGAAACCGAAGCCCAGCGCCTGGGACACCTCCGGCTCGTAGAACAGTGCCGCGTCGTTGAGCCTGAGCTTACGCAGTGCGTCGCGCAGATCTTCGTAATCGTCCGAGAGCACTGTATAGAGCCCGGCAAACACCCGGGGCCGCATCTCCTTGAACCCCGGCAGCGGCCGCGCGGCCGGACGATCGGAGCCAGTGATGGTATCACCCACCGGCGCGCCGTCGATCTCCTTGATCCCGGCGATCAGGAACCCTACCTCGCCAGTACCCAAACGCTGCCGTTCCTCCCGCTTTGGCGTGAACACGCCCACGCTGTCCGCGTGATGCGTGCGGCCCGTCGACATGATAAGGAGCTTCTCGCGGCGGTTGATCGAGCCATTGACCACCCGCACCAGGGAGACGACCCCCACATAGGGATCGAACCAGGAGTCGATGATCAGGGCTTGCAGAGGTCCGTCCGGGTCACCCCGCGGAGGCGGGATACGTGCGACCAGCGTCTCCAAGAGATCCGGGATGCCAGCGCCCGTCTTGGCGCTCACCCGCAGGGCGTCCGACGCCTCCAGCCCGATGATCTCCTCGATCTGGGCGATGACCCGCTCCGGCTCCGCCGAGGGGAGATCGACCTTGTTGAGCACAGGCAGGACCTCGAGTCCCTGCTCGATCGCCGTGTAGCAATTGGCGACGCTCTGGGCCTCGACGCCTTGGGCGGCGTCAACCACCAAGAGGGCGCCTTCACAAGCAGCAAGCGACCGGGACACCTCGTATGAAAAGTCCACATGTCCCGGGGTATCGATGAAGTTCAGCTGGTAGGTATCCCCGTCGTGCGCGCGGTAGTCGAGGGTGACGCTTTGGGCTTTGATCGTGATGCCGCGCTCGCGCTCCAGGTCCATCGAGTCCAGCACCTGCGCGGTCATCTCCCTTTCGCTCAAGCCGCCGCAGTGCTGAATGAAGCGGTCCGCAATCGTGGACTTGCCGTGATCGATGTGGGCGATGATCGAGAAATTGCGGATATGACTGAGATCGGCCATGGGACCCTGTTCAAGAGCTGTATAGAGCCCAAGCGTACGGACCCGCGCGGTACCCGCGGGCATGAGCTCTACGCGAAGGCGTCCCCGACCTCTACAACGGTGGACAGGTGGAAGGCGGTTGCGTGGCCCGCGCGGGAAGGCGCGGGCATAATAGCAGAGGCGCCGCCGGACCCATAGCCTGGCGGCCGTAAGGGTGCCGCGCCGCGGACGCGCAGCCGGCTCGCGGCGCCTCTATCCGGCACCCTGACCCTTCACTCAGGCTTGTCCTTCGGCACCCGAACGGCGAAGAACATGCGGCCGTCGCCGCGCTGAATCAGGGCGGCCACTGAACGACCGGCCTCCACCTTGTCCAGGAGCTCCTTGAGCTGAGCTGCGTTCTGGACGTTCTGATTGTCAAGCATCAGGATGACGTCCCCCGCCCGAATCCCGGCCTCCTCAGCGGGACCGTTCTCCACGCTCTCAACGAGCGCGCCGCCGGAGTCTATACTCAGCTGCTCCCGTTGGTCCGACGTGAGATCAGTCACGACGAGGCCGATTCGATTCGCCGCCGCTTCCTGCTGGCCGCCCCCGGAGGCAGCAGCCAGCTCCTCCTCCTCGGGCAGCTCGCCGATGACGATAGGAACCTTCTCCATCTTGCCGCGGCGCAGCACCTCGACCTGGGCGGCCTTCCCGACAGGACTCGTGCCGACGAGCGGCGGCAGTGCGCTCGACGTGGATATCGGTTTACCGTTGTAGCTCAGGATGACATCCCCGGGCTTTATGCCGGCCTTCTCGGCCGGACTGCCGGGCAGGACTTGCGCCACTAGCGCACCGCGCGGTTGATTCATCCCGAACGTTTCGGCGAGCTCACGCGTCACGTCCTGTATCAGCACACCGAGCCAACCCCGACTGACTTTCCCCTTGGTTTTCAACTGATCGACAACGTCCATCGCGACGTCGATAGGGATGGCGAAGGAGAGTCCCATGAAGCCGCCGGTGCGGCTGTAGATCTGAGAGTTCACCCCGACGACCTTGCCGTCCAGGTTGAAGAGCGGTCCACCGGAGTTGCCCGGATTGATCGCGACGTCCGTCTGGATAAAGGGAATGTAGTTCTCGCTCGGCAGGCTGCGGCCCTTGGCGCTGACGATACCAGCAGTAGCGGAATGGTCGAAGCCGAAAGGCGATCCGATAGCAAGCACCCACTCGCCGACTTGCAGCTCCTTGGCTGAACCGATCTGTACGACCGGTAGCTCGTTAGCGTCGACCTTTAAGAGGGCGATATCGCTGCGCTTATCGGACCCGACAACCTTGGCCAGAAACTCCCGGCGATCGCTGGTGCGCACGACGATCTCATCTGCGCCTTGCACCACGTGTGCGTTGGTCAGGATATAGCCGTCCTGGGAGATGATGAACCCAGACCCGAGCGACCGCGCTTCGATCTGGTCGTCAGGCACCCCCCCTTCTTCACCGAAGAATCGGCGGAAGAAATCGTAGAGGGGACTGTCCTTGGGAAGATCCGGGACCGAAAACCCGTGAAAGCGACGCGAGACGGCTTGGGTCTGCTTGGTGCTTATGTTGACCACGGCAGGCCCATTCGCCTTCACCAGCTCAGCAAAGTCAGGTAACGCCCGCGCGGTTGCGGGACCAGGGGTGACGAGCAACACGGCGCCGACGTAGACAGCCGTCAGCAGGGCTTGTATTTGTCTCATGGATGCTCCTGTTACCGACGAGGCGGCGCAATCACACGCCCTCTGATCGGCTCTTCTCATGCAGGGTGCCCACGGGAATTTGAACGGAAAACCCCACGCTTGGGCGACGACGCAGGATGACCGCCTGATAATGGGCGTCCGATGCTCTGTTCCGACTGAATCGTCCGAGCCACACCAGGGCGGCCGAGAAACCTCCGATTCCGCCCAGGATGCTGATGGCCTGCGCGGCCGTCGGGGCCAGCACGCCTGCAAGGAGACTCCCCAAAATACCGCCACCGATCAAGGCCGCCAGCGGCACCAAATAGGCCGCGAATGCGGCACCGACAAGCGTATTCTCCGGAACGCCCACGATCACCTCCTCCCCCGGCTCCGCACCGATCGGGTTGCGCGCCTCCAGGAGCAGCGGCTTCCGACCAAAGTATTGCTCCAGCAGGGAGGTACCGCAGGCACTGGTCGCCGAGCAGCTCCCACAGGCACTGCGCCGCTGGCTTTCCACCTCGGCCAGATCTCCCCGCACAGCAACGACTCTGCCCGTCTCCTCGATCACGGCGTGTCGTGCCCCTCGTATCGAATACCGGCCAGCACGGCCTCAACCGTAGAGGGTGGGACCTCGCCGACGATCGTTACCTGGTGCCCTGCGACTCGACCGCCGGCGGCATGGATCGCGCCGATGCGGGTCGCTCCCTGCAGGCCATCTTGGTCCCCATTCTCCACGTAAACAGAGACGGACGCGAGCCCGTCCGACAGCACGAAATGCTGAACCGGCCGTCCGGAAACATCCTGCCAATGATCACGCATTACCAGACTGAAGCCCGCCGGAAGGCTGACGAAGCGCCATGGGTCTTCGTCGGCCGCCACCACCTCTGTACGCGGCGACGCCTTCGCGCGTGGTCCTTCCGCATCCGGCGCATCGGTGATCTTCGACGCGGGCGCATCCCCGGCCGGGAGCAAGCTCAGAGCGGTGAACATGACCTGCTCGATGGGCTCAGGCAATTGGCCCATCAGATCGGACTTCAGCGGCAGCCCGGTGTCGACGTCAAGGTAGAAGCGGTATCCGTAACGCAGGTCATCGCGTGGGATCACGCCCACCACATCCGTCTGCCTCCCCGCCACCCTCGCTCTGCCGAGCGGATGAATGAGGTAGTGGCTCGACAGCGTGTTGGGGTCGAATCCCGTGGACCGGAGCAGATCCAGCGTACCTCCGTGTCGCCGCACAGAGAACGGATTGGAGTTCGCCAGCTCGCAAGTGACCTCGTCCTGCTCCCGGGTAACCGTCCTCACGGGGCCGTTGAGCGAGACAATCCGCTCGTGCACGCGGCCATTCTCGATCCGGTGCACGATGTGCAGCGTCTCGAGACGATCGTCGTGCAGGTAGACCAGCGTGCCCTCATAGCTCAGAGAGCGCATGGCCGCCGACATGCGCTTCAGCTGATCGGTGATCGATCGCTCTGAAGCGGTCGCAGAACCGGCGATGAGTGCACCGACAGCCAGGAGAACAATGATGCGGCTGAGGGGAAGTGCGGTGCGTGCAGCCAACCTCCGCGCCTCCGCTCCGGCGGTGTCGCCGCTACGGCCCGGCTTCATAGCCAACGAAGGTCGCGTAGGGGAGCAGGCCTTTGAAAGACGCAGGAGAATATTCCTGGTGATTCACGAGAAAACGATCCAGCTTGTTCTCCAGTGCAGGCTGGCTCAGATGCCATCGCTGACCGGTCGTTCGCAGCTCAAACTGCTGAGCTAGCGGAGGAGGCGATGTGCTCAAGGCGACGACAGGCCCGGGCCCCCTTGCGGCAGGTCCGGCATCGAACAACTGTGGTACCGCGAAAACGGCGAGAAAGGCGGCCGAGGCAGCGAGCGCTGCGCCAAGAAAGGCGCCGATGCGAGAAGGGCCCTTTCCGCGGCGTGTCGACGCAGGCACGAGGGGAACCGGCTCGTCCGCGATCTGGACGCGCAAACGATCCGCAATCTGTCGAAACTCCGGATGGATGGTATCGCCGCGAAGCGCGTTTCCGATCAGGTGGTAACGTTCCCAGGTGGCCTGCAATTCGGAGCTCGCAGCGAGCGCCGCGATGGTCGTGTGCAGGGCCATCGAATCGAGCTCGCCGTCGACGAGCGCCGAGAGATGTTGTCGTTGCTGTTCGCTCATCGCTGAACCTTCTGTCACGGACTAAGCAATGGTCTGAGTCGTTTGTCGATCGCTTCACGCGCCCTGAAGATGCGCGAGCGCACGGTTCCGATCGGGCAGTCCATTGCATTGGCGATCTCCTCGTAGCTCAAGCCCTCGAATTCTCGAAGGACGATCGCAGTACGCAGGTCGTCGGGCAGCTCATTCAGCGCCTGTTGAACGGTCCGGGCAATCTCTTCGGTGAGGAGGTGGTTCTCCGGAGTGCCGAATTCCCGCAGGCGGTTGCCCATTTCCATTTGCTCGGCAACCTCGGCCTCCACGTCGTCGCCCGGAGGCCGTCGGCCTTGCGCCACCAGATGGTTCTTTACCGTATTGATGGCGATCCGGTACAGCCAGGTATAAAAGGCGCTCTCTCCGCGAAATCCGGGAAGCGCTCGATACGCCTTCAGAAAGGCTTCTTGCGTAACGTCCATGACCTCGGCGGAGTCGCGGATGTATCTGGAGATCAGGCTCGCCACCTTCTGTTGGTACTTGAGCACCAACAGGTCGAATGCGCGCTTGTCTCCCTGCTGTACCATGGACACCAACTCGTGGTCGGCCCGACGGTCAGTCATCCGTGCAGAGCCTCGCAGTAGGTGTCTCTGAGTCCGATGGCATTGACAGCTCCCCGTAGCGAAAGTTCGTGGCTCTCGGGCCTGGACGGCGCCGGTTCAGCCCGAAAACGGCTTTAAGTTGATCCAGGCCAGCAAGCGGTTCAGTTTATAGTTGCGCGTGGATCTTTGCACCCGGCACACATGTCGCGCATAGTCCGTTGCCGGGCGGCCTCGCCCGATGTCATGATCGCCGCAGCGCGACGCCTATACGGACCCCATGAGCACCTTCCACCAACACGACGTATTGATTCTCGGCAGTGGAGCTGCGGGCCTCAGCCTCGCACTGCATTTGCGCCCCGACATTAGCATTGCCGTCGTCTCCAAGCGCGATCTGAGTGAAGGCAGCACCCTCTATGCCCAGGGCGGCATCTCGGCCGTGCTCCACGCCAACGACTCGCTCGACTCCCACGTCCAGGACACGCTGAAGGCCGGCGTCGGCCTTTGCGACCCCCGCATTGCGAGTCTCGTGGTGGAACGGGGACCGGCGAGCATCCGCTGGCTGCTCGACCAGGGGGTCAACTTCACACGCGATGAGGCGGCGACGGATTCCGGCGGCTATCACCTCACGCGCGAGGGCGGCCACACCCACCGCCGCGTGGTGCACGCCGCGGATGCGACCGGTCGCGCGGTCGAGACCACCTTGGAGGAGCGGGTCCGGGCGCGGGCGAACGTGGAGCTATTCGA
Source organism: uncultured Gammaproteobacteria bacterium (assembly GCA_963824085.1). Taxonomy (GTDB): domain Bacteria; phylum Pseudomonadota; class Gammaproteobacteria; order Chromatiales; family Chromatiaceae; genus JARRNE01. The sequence continues at coordinate 230,046 of CAWGNT010000018.1, read as the reverse complement.
AGGGCATATCGCCGTCGACCTCATCACCAGCCGCAAGCTCGGGCTGCCCGGACATCGCTGCACGGGCGCCTACATACTAAACCGGCAGACCGGCCGGGTGGAGACGTTTCTTGCCCGATTCGTGGTCCTCGCCACCGGCGGCGCGAGCAAGGTCTATCTCTACACGACCAACCCGGACGTCTCCACCGGCGACGGTATCGCCATGGCCTGGCGCGCAGGGTGCCGCGTGGCGAACATGGAGTTCATGCAATTCCACCCCACCTGCCTCTACCACCCGAAGGCCAAGTCCTTCCTTATCACCGAGGCGCTGCGCGGGGAAGGGGCGCGCCTCTTACTCCCTGACGGCAGCCGCTTCATGCCCTCCTTCGACGAGCGCGCGGAGCTCGCCCCCCGCGACATCGTCGCACGGGCTATCGACCACGAGATGAAGCGTCTCGGCACCGAGTGCGTATACCTGGATATCTCTCACCGGCCGGCCGATTTCATCCGCGAGCATTTCCCAACCATCTACGGACGTTGTCTGACCTACGGCATCGACATCACCCGCGAGCCGATCCCCGTCGTCCCCGCCGCCCACTACACCTGCGGGGGGGTTCTCGTGGATAGGAACGCCCGCACGGATGTGCCCGGAATCTACGCGATCGGGGAAACCGCCTACACTGGTCTGCACGGGGCCAACCGCATGGCAAGCAACTCGCTCCTCGAATGCCTGGTGTTCAGCGAGCTTGCAGCCCGCGACATGGAAGGGCTGATCGCGCAACAGCCCGCTCCCCCGCATGCGCCTGTCTGGGATGAAAGCCGGGTCACGGAGCCGGACGAGGAGGTGGTCGTATCCCACAACTGGGATGAGCTGCGGCGCTTCATGTGGGACTATGTCGGCATAGTGCGCACCAACAAACGTCTAAGACGTGCCAAGCGGCGTGTCGATCTGCTGCAGCAGGAGATCATCGAGTACTACAGCAACACGCGCGTGAGCAACGACCTGCTTGAGCTCCGCAACCTGGTAGAGGTCGCCGACCTCATCATCCAGTCGGCACTGCGGCGCCGGGAGAGCCGAGGGCTGCACCATACCTCCGACTTCCCCCTCAGCGACCCATCCCAGCGTGCTCCGACGCTCCTGATCCCCGACACCTATGTCCCCCGCAGCAGCCTGTGAGCCCCCGGGGGGAGCCGCGCCCAGTGATCTCGACTGAGCAGGAAGCCGGACCGCCTGCGTGGGCGTGGTCGCGACGGCGATCTCCCGTATGCTGGTGCACCCCTTGGTAGGCACGACCACCTCTCCCCCTTTCACGTCACCTGACCGGAGAGCAGCAAACATGAACCACTACGTCCGTTGGCTGAAAGATCTCGGAATGGAGGACGTCCCTTCGGTAGGAGGAAAGAACGCCTCCCTCGGCGAGATGATCTGCCACCTGACAAAGGTGGGAGTTCAGGTACCCGGGGGCTTTGCCACAACGGCGGACGCCTACCGCGAATTCCTCGCGAAGGATGGACTGGACGCCCGCATTCAGTCCGAGCTCGATCGCCTAGACGTGGACGACGTCGCGACCCTTGCCGAGACAGGCGCCCAGATCCGCGGCTGGATCATCGAGCAACCTCTCCAACCCGCTTTGGACGCGGCCGTCACGCAGGCGTTCGCAGCGCTCACAAAGGAAGACGGCGGCGGCGATGTCTCCTGGGCGGTGCGCTCGTCCGCCACGGCGGAGGACCTCCCGGACGCGTCCTTCGCCGGACAGCAGGAGACCTTCCTCAACGTCCATGGACTCGACAACATCAAGCGCGCGATCAAGGAGGTCTTCGCCTCCCTGTTCAACGATCGCGCTATCGCGTACCGCGTCCATCAGGGATTCGAGCACAAGCAAGTCGCCCTCTCTGCCGGTATTCAGCGCATGGTCCGAAGCGATCTCGCCGCCTCCGGGGTGATGTTCACCCTGGACACGGAGTCCGGGTTTCGCGACGTGGTCTTCGTCACGGCGAGCTACGGACTGGGGGAGATGGTCGTGCAGGGCGCGGTCAACCCGGACGAGTTCTACGTGCACAAGCCGACGCTGGCCGCCGGCCGGCCCGCGGTCCTGCGCCGCAGCGTGGGCGATAAGGCGATTCGCATGGTCTACGCCGAAGCGGGGGGTGACGGTCCCGTTCGCACCGAAGACGTCCCGGAGTCCGACCGCCACCGCTTCAGCATCAGCGACGAGGAGGTGATGGCCCTCGCCCGACAGGCGGTCCTCATCGAGGAGCACTACGGGCGGCCCATGGACATCGAGTGGGCGAAGGACGGGGTGGATGGCAGACTCTACATCGTCCAGGCGCGCCCCGAGACGGTCCAGAGCCGCTCCGGGCGGGTCATCGAGCGCTACCACCTCAAGGCCAAGAGCCAGGTGCTGGTCACCGGACGCAGCATCGGACACCGCATCGGCGCCGGCACCGCCAAGGTGATCGCAAGCATTGCCGACATGCACCGGGTGGGCCCCGGCGACGTGCTGATCGCCGACATGACGGACCCGGACTGGGAGCCCATCATGAAGCGGGCGGCCGCCATCGTAACCAATCGCGGCGGTCGCACCTGTCATGCGGCGATCATCGCCCGCGAGCTCGGGGTGCCTGCGGTGGTCGGCTGTAACGACGCCACCGACCGCATCGCCGACGGGCATCAAGTCACGGTCTCCTGCGCCGAGGGCGACACCGGCTTCATCTACGAGGGTAAGCTTCCCTTCGAGCACAAGACCGTCGAGCTCGCCCGCATGCCGGAAATCCCGATCAAGATCATGATGAACGTCGGCAATCCCGACCGCGCCTTCGCCTTTGCAGCGACACCGAGCTCGGGCATCGGGCTGGCGCGGCTCGAGTTCATCATCAACAACATGATCGGTATCCATCCGAAGGCGCTTCTGGAGCTCGACCGGCTGCCGGAGGACTTGCGCGCCGAGATCGCGCCGCGCATCGCCGCCTATCCCAATCCACGAGAGTTCTATGTGGCGAAGCTCGCCGAGGGTATCTCGACCCTGGCGGCCGCCTTCGCCCCCCACCCCGTCATCGTTCGCACGTCGGACTTCAAGTCGAACGAGTACGCGAACCTGATCGGCGGCCCGCGCTACGAGCCCGACGAGGAGAACCCGATGATTGGTTTCCGCGGGGCCGGGCGCTACGTGGCGGAGAGCTTCCGTGCCTGCTTCGAGCTCGAGTGCGAGGCGCTAAAGCGGGTGCGCGACCACATGGGCCTTACGAATGTGGAGGTGATGGTCCCCTTCGTCCGCACCCTGAAGCAGGCAAAGGCGGTGGTGGACGCTTTAGCGGAACAGGGCCTTAAGCGCGGCCAGAACGGCCTTCGCCTGATCATGATGTGCGAGATCCCCTCCAACGCGGTGTTGGCGGCGGACTTTCTGGAGCACTTCGACGGCTTTTCCATCGGATCGAACGACATGACCCAGCTGACCCTGGGCCTCGACCGCGACTCCGCCCTGGTGGCGGCGGACTTTGACGAGCGGGATCCCGCGGTCCTGCGCATGCTGGACATGGCCATCAGCGCCTGCCGCGAGGCAGGGAAGTACGTGGGCATCTGCGGGCAGGGCCCGTCGGATCATCCGGATCTCGCGGAATGGCTGCTGGAGCGGGGCATCACCAGCATCTCCCTCAACCCGGACACAGTGATCGACACCTGGCTCTACCTGTCAGAACAGGGCAAGTCGAAGCACTGAGACCCGGCACTCACAAGCGGACCCATTTCGCTGGGCCTTCCTGGGAGCCATTCAGCGGGGGGCTGATCATCCCTCCGCGACCGCTCCCCGGACGTTACTCCCCCAGGAACAGGGCGCGGGCGTCCGGATAGACGGGATTGACACCAAACCGCGGGGCCGCGCCCGGCTCGACGGTCACCCAGACGCCCCCGACGATCGGGGAGCCGGGGACCTCGAGTCGGGTGAAGCGGGTCTCGACGTTGCCCGTTCCCACGTCCTTTAAGGGATGGTCGAAGGTGTACCGATGGCTATCCCCGTGAATCGCCAAAACTGGCCCGGGAAACCGTTTCAGGATCGCCCTCAGGTCCTCCCATAGAGGAGCGAATCCTCGCGGCGGCTTCGACCTCAGAAACCCGGGATCGGCCTGAAACATCACGACCACGGCCGTCGCATGTGTGGCATTGGCGGCAGCCGCCGCCTTTCGGATCAGACGCCGGTTCGCGGCCGCCCGTGCCCTGAGCTCGGCCATGGCCGCCGGGTCCTTCGGATTGCGGTTGTTGTGGCTCCCGACCGCGTGGACGGCGGCAAACATGACCCCCCGGTAGATGAAGTAGTAGTTTTCTGGAAAGCCGTCTTCCGGGTGGACGGCTCGCAGCACGTTCAATTTGAGGACGGCCGGGTCGCCGAAGAAGAGACGCCGCACCGCCGCCAGCCGTTCCAAGGGATCGTAACCGCCCGCCGCCAGACGATGGCAGTCGGTCCATTCGTTATCCCCCGGCGTGTATACGACCGGTACCGGCTGCGCCCGGAACAGCTCCGCGATCTCCCGCAGCCGCGCGTCGGTGCAGGGCTCCGAGCCCCCCTTGATGTCCCCTACGTGGATCACGAAGGCAGGGTTCTTCTTCACCTCCTCGGCCAAAAAGGGCTTGAGCACACGGGACTCGGCCGCGTTGTAAGGGACATCGCCGATCGCAAAGAAGCGCACGCCCGAGGCAAGCGCGAGATCGCCCGAGACGGCGAGCGGGAGCAGCAGGATCGCAGCGAAACAGCGCTCCATGCGAGTATTAATCATTCGGATTCTCGCTACGCGGGATGCAAGCGGCCGCCAGCCGATCAAGGTTGGGCAGACAGGATTCCAACCCCTTCAGCTCCAAACTCGATAGGTGGTCACACCAGGTGTCGGGAGCGCTCCAGGAAAGACACCTCGAGGCCGGCGGAGGGGATTCCTTCACCCTGGCATAGTCGGGAAGCCCGCACGTCCAGCCATGTCGTAGCGGTCGCGGGGGAAAAGCGGCGGGGACTGCATGTACACGGTGATAAGCGTGGCGAGGGACTCAAGGGCGTCCAAATGGATGCGTTCGTAGCCGTGGGAGGCGTCGACACCGAAGGTGACGAGGGCCGTGCGCACATCGTTGCCGGCCTCGAGGGCGGCGGCGCTGTCTGAGCGGTAGTAGCGGAAGACATCGCGCTGATGGCGAATCTCGAACTCCTTGCACAGGTGGATGATGCGGTGGGTAAGGTGGTAATCGAAGGGGCCGCTTTGATCCGCCATGGCGATCGTGACGCCGAGCTCGCTCGAGTTCTGGCCAGGTGCGCTGGTGCCGTTGTCGATGGTGAGCATCTCGGCGACATCCTGGTGTAAGGCCGCGGAAGCGCCTGAGCCCACCTCCTCCGAGATGGTAAAGAGCGGATGACAATCCACAGGCAGCTGGACGCCGGAGCGGGTGATTGCCGCCATGGCGGCAATGAGCACGGCGGCCCCGGCCTTGTCGTCCAGGTGGCGCGAGTTGATGAAGCCTGTGGCGGTGATCTCGGGGTTGGGGTCGACGGCGACGTAGTCGCCGACATGGACGCCGAGCTTCAGCAGATCCCGGAGCTCGTGCACGAGCTCGTCGATCCGAAACTCCACGTACGGCCAACCGCCCGGCTGATTATCGATCTCCGGGGCGAAGGTGTGACCGGACGCCTTCAGCGGCAGGATGGTCCCGCGGTGTTGGCCGATGTCGGTGAACAGGGTACCGCGGGCACCTTCGGCGAAGCGGGCATTCCAGTGGCCGACGGGCACAAGTTCAAGGCGACCGTTGTCCTTGAGGGACTTGACCATGGCGCCCAGGGTATCGATGTGGGCAACCACAGCCCGGTCCGGCTGGGAGACCTCTCCCGCCAAGGTAGCGCGAATGGCACCCCGGCGAGTCAGCTCGAAGGGCACGTCCATGCGCTCCAGCTCCTCGCACACAAGGTGAACCACGCGATCCGTGTACCCCGACGGGCTCGGCGTGTAGAGCAGCTTGAGCAGGATGTCGACCAGGTAGTCGGTATCGATGTCAAGCAGCTTCAAAACATGCTCTCCCGGATGGCGGTCTGCGGAAACAACAGATCCACAAAGCGCTGCGCCGTGGGCTGCGGCTCATGATTCGCAAGCCCTGGCCGTTCGTTGGCCTCGATGATAACGTAGTCGGGCCCGGCGACCGACGGCACGATGAAATCGAGCCCTGTGACCGGGATATCCAGCGCCCGCGCCGTGTCCACGGCTGCCTTCCGCAGCGCCGGATGCAGATCTGCCGTGACGTCGTGAATGGTGCCGCCCGTATGGAGATTGGCGGTCTTGCGAACCGTGAGCACCTCACCCTCCGGCAAGACGTCCTTCAACTGGTAGCCTGCCTGTTGGATGCAGCGCGCAGTCTCCTCATCCACGGGTATGGTGCTCTCGCCTCCTGTGGCCGCACGGCGACGCCGGCTCTGGGCGTCGATCAGCTCACGCACCTTGTGCTGTCCGGTACCGACCACCTGGGGCGGACGGCGCACCGCCGCCGCTACCACCTGATAGTCGATGACCACGAGACGCAGGTCTTCCCCCTGCACGAACTCCTCCAGGATCACCGTCTCACAGACGCGGCGCGCGGCATTGATGGCCTTCTCGAGCGCGTCCGCCTCTCGCACGTCCACGCTGATGCCGGCCCCTTGCTCGCCGCGCGCGGGCTTGACCACCACGCTGCCGAGCTTCGACAGAAAGGCCTCCGCCTGATCCAGCGCCTCCACGCGCGTCTGCTCCGGCACCCGAAGCCTCGCCCGCTTGAGCAGGCGATGCGTGACCACCTTGTCGTCGCAACGGCTCATGGCGACAGCGGTCGTGAGATCGCTCAGGCTCTCGCGGCACACGATCCGCCGCCCGCCCAGCACTAGCGCGAAGTAGCCCGCCTCCGCATCAAGAACCTCGATCCCGATACCCCGGCGGCGTGCCTCGTTGACGATGATAGTGGCATAGGGATTAAGAGCGGCCTCCGGCTGCCTGCCCATGAAAAGCGGCTCGTTGTAAGCATTCTTGTTCTTCAGGGCAAAGGCCGGAATCCGCTCGAAGCCCAGCTTCTCGTAGAGCCGGATCGCCTGCTTGTTGTCATGTATCACGGAGAGATCCAAGAAGGCTCTCCCCCGCGCAACGTAGAATTCCGCGACCTGCCGCGTCAGCGTCTCGCCGATGCCAGGATAGGGTGCCTGGCCATCCACCGCGAGCGCCCACAGGCTGGCACCGTTCTCCGGATCATCGAAGGACTCCACATGGTCCACCCCGGTCACCACGCCGAGGATGCTTCTGTCCTGCTCGTCTTCCGCCACCCAGTAGGTGAGCACTCGGGACGTGCGCTGGCTCCAAACGAAGTCCCCTCCCGGAGGAACCATGCGGCGCCCGGCGTAGACACGTTGGATCGCCTGAGCGTCCTCGCGGCTGTTCAACAGTCGCACATGGAACCCCTTGGGCCGGCGGTGAGATGGCTGATAGCGCTCCAGCCACAGGCGGAACGTATGCGAAGGGTCGAGGAAGAGGTCCTGCGGGGCGTACGAAAGGACGACGTGCGGGTCACGCAGATAAAGCGCCACATCCCGCTTGCCGGGGTGCTCCTCCTGGAGGGTCGCCGCGAGCCGCTGCGGGCCGTCGAACGTCTGCCCAAACAAGAGGCGTCCCCAACCACAGTCCACGACGGCGTCTACCTGCGACACCTGGTCGTGACGGTGGCGTGCCTCCCAGTTGGTGACAGAGGGCGCACGCGCGCGCTCCAGCCGCTGATGCACACGCTCCAGCCGGTGATGAGTATGATCGTTGGTGCTCATTGCAGCAGTTCCCTGTTCAAGAGTCGCTATCACGGGCAAGGTCTAGTTCCCACTCCACGCGAATCGGACGAGTGAGCGGGCAGGCGGCACTTTGTGCGGTCATCCTCAGATGCCGTGTTCCTGCAGCCACATCTCCAGCAACGCGGCTTGCCACAGCTTGGAGCCGCGCAGGGGAGTGATGTGCTCGTCCGGGGCGCCCAGGAGCTCCTCCAGGTAGTCGGGCTGGAACAGGCCACGCTGGCGGGCCTTTGGGGAATGGAGCAGATCCTTGACGAAGGTGTAGACGTCGCCGCGCAGATACTTGAGCGCGGGCACCGGGAAGTAGCCCTTGGGTCGGTCGATGACGGCGCTCGGGATGACGCGCCGACCGACGGCCTTGAGGACGCATTTGCCCTCGTCGCACAGCTTGTATTCGTCCGGGATGCGTGAAGCGAGCTCCACGACCTCATGGTCGAGAAAGGGCACCCGGGCCTCCAGCCCCCACGCCATGGTCATGTTGTCGACACGCTTGACCGGATCATCCACCAGCATGACAAGCTGATCGATGCGCAGGGCCTTGTCCACCGGTGCAGCGGCCCCTGCACGGGCGAAATGTCCTGCGATAAAGGCCCGGCTGTAATCCTCGCCGTGGAAACGCGGGTGCACAGCGCGGCGGTACTCCTCATGGCTGCGGTCACAGAAGGCCTGCGCATAGTCCGCGACTGGGTCGCGGCTTCCGACCATGGGCGGATACCAGTGATAGCCGGCGAAAACCTCGTCCGCCCCCTGCCCGCTCTGCACTACCTTGACGTGCTCGCTCACCTTCTGCGACAGGAGGTAGAAACCGATCACATCGTGGCTGACCATGGGCTCGGCCATGGCGCGGACACAGCTCGGAAGCTCCGGCAGGAGCTTGGTGGCCGAGTCCACCTGAATCTTGTGGTGCAGGGTCCCGAAGTGCTCGGCGATCAGGTCCGAGTATTGGAACTCGTCGCCGCGCTCCTCTCCGACGGTCTCGAACCCTACGGAAAAGGTGTTGAGACCGGCCTGACCCTGCTCTGCCAGCAGACCGACGATGAGGCTGGAATCGAGGCCGCCGGAGAGCAGGACCCCCACGGGTACGTCCGCGACAAGGCGGCGGTCGACGGCACGACGCAGCGTCTCCAGCACCCGGTCCTGCCAATCCTCGAAGGTCAGGCTGCGCTCGTCGGCCGGCGTTTCGAAACGCGGCTCCCAGTAAACCCGCTCCCAACGCTTGCCATCGGGCTCGATCGCACAGATCGTGGCCGGCGGGAGCTTGCGCACCCCGCGCAAGATGGTGTGGGGCGCCGGCACCACCGAGTGGAAATGCATGTAGTGGTGCAGTGCCACCGGATCGATCGCCGTATCGACGCCGCCCCCGGCCAGCAACGCCGGAAGGGTGGAGGCGAACCGCAGCGCCCCTGGAGACTCCGTATAGTACAGGGGCTTGATTCCCAGTCGGTCCCTCACCAAGGTGACGCGTCCGCTGTCGCGCTCCGCGACGGCGAAGGCAAACATGCCGAAGAAGCGCTGAACACAATCCTCGCCCCATGCGTGGAACGCCTTCAGGACCACTTCCGTGTCGCCATGGGAAAAGAATCGATACCCCCGCTGCTCGAGCTCCGAGCGTAGTTGCTTGTAGTTGTATATGCAGCCATTGAACGCCACGGTCAGGCCGAGCTCGCTGTCGACCATGGGTTGGCTCGCGTGGGTGCTGAGATCAATGATGCTGAGCCGTCGGTGGCCGAGGGCCAATGGCCCTTGCTGCCAGATACCGTGACCGTCGGGACCGCGCGGTGCCATGGCTGCGTTCGCGGCGGCGATCGCGCCGAGGTCTATCGGGTTGTCGTCGAAACGGATCTCACCGCAGAAGCCACACATTGGATGTCTTTCCGTTTGTTGGATGGGGAGGAAGTTGAGACGAGGGTCAGAAGGGTCTGGCGTCGAGCGCGACGTCACGAACGAGACGGGCGGGCGCGACGTGCGTCCCGAGGGTCGCCATTCACATGCTTGAAGCCGGACGAACAGACGGCCGTTAACCCGGTAGGTTGTCTGGTCTTCGGCGCCTGGGATGCATTGAATTGGAAGTAGAAACAGCGGCTAACGGCAGGAGCGATCGGCGGCATTTCGTGGGCCTTTCGTCCGCAAAAAGGGGGGCAATGCGAAACGCATTGAAGTATAAAGGTATTTCCAGGCCCATTCCAGCTCCGATCGCCGGCGATGCGCCGCGCCACGACGGAAAACTCCACCCCCGTCTTCTTTTCGGCGCAACCCCCCCCATCTTCAATAGCGGCTTAATTCGACTGAATTTCCCATCATCGCGGGGGTTCGTCTTTCAACCATCCGACAGAGGCGGAACCATGTCGCAACAGAATCAGGTCACTCGGATCGTCTCGCACGGGCATTATGCCCCAAGCTTCGAGGCCGAGTCGGAGGAAGAGGTCTACGATGCCAGGAAGGAGCACCTGGTGCGCTCGATGCTTGAGGAGATCGGGGAGGACCCGAGCCGCGAGGGCCTGCGGCGAACGCCGTTGCGAGTCGCCAAGGCGTTGGACTTCCTTACTAGCGGTTACCAACAGTCCGCCGAGGACATCATCAAGAAGGCGGTGTTCGCGGAAGACTGCAAAGAGATGGTGGTAGTGCGCGACATCGAGTTCTACTCCATGTGCGAGCACCACATGCTGCCCTTCTTCGGTCGCGCCCACGTAGGCTACTTGCCCAACGGGAAAGTGGTCGGCCTGAGCAAGATCGCCCGGGTGGTCGACGTATTTGCGCGTCGCCTGCAGGTTCAGGAGCGGCTCACCAATCAGGTCGCCGATGCATTGATGGAGCACTTGGGCGCCCACGGAGTCGCCGTCGTCATGGAGGCCAGTCACACCTGCATGATGATGCGCGGGGTGCAGAAACAGAGCAGCAGTACGGTCTCTAGCGCTATGCGCGGCACCTTCGAAGAGGACGCGCGGACGCGCGCAGAGTTCATGGGATTCATTCGCGGCTGAGCACGCCACCCGACGGCGAGCGCGTATCGAGTCGGGAGTCCCTGTCCGCTTCGGATCAGGCTGCACTCTATCGCCTCTCGGTAGCGCTTCGTGCCCAAGCGATCGGCTTAAACGAGCGCCGGACGCTGATTATCGCCGGCGGCGATCGCTGGACCCTGGCGGCAACAGGGTCGCTCTTGAGCGATGAGCGAGGAGAGGAGGTCACCTGGCTCACCGATCGGCGCTCGGCGAGGCGCTGCCTCGGCGTCTCGGATGGTGGACGGCTGCTCGGTGGCGAGCTTGACACACTGATCTACGACGCGCACAGCGGCTTCGACCCGGACAGCTTTGGCGCCGCCCTCGGCGCGCTGCGCGGGGGCGGTCTGCTGGTCCTGCTCACTCCCCCCCTCGATGTCTGGCCCCAGCTGCTGGACCCTCAAGCCAGCCGCATCGCCGTTCATCCCTATACGCCGGACCAGGTCACCGGCCGCTTCCTACGCCGTTTCGTAGGGGTACTGCAGGTTTCCGCTGGGGCCGTCGTCGTGGCACAGGGTCAGGCAATCCCCGCGCCCGGACCCGAGGCGCCGGCCATCCACCGACCCAACTCGAAGTCCGCCGAGGAATGCCGTACGGTGGATCAGGCGGCGGCAGTGGAGGCAATCGTCGCCACCGCCCGCGGGCGTGCACGTCGACCCCTGGTGCTCACCTCCGACCGCGGCCGGGGCAAATCGTCGGCCTTGGGGATTGCCGCCGCGAAGCTGCTGCGCGAAGCAGACCTGCGGATCATGGTCACCGCACCAAGGCACGCAGCGGTCGAACCGCTGTTCCAACATGCCGAGCGCCTCCTGCCAAAGGCGAACGTCCATCCCGGACGGATCGATCGGGGAGACGCCGTCATAGAGTTCTTGCCTCCCGATGCCGTCCCGCACACCCGGCGTAGCGCTGATCTCCTTTTCGTTGATGAGGCCGCAGGCATCCCGGCCCCATTGCTTGCGGCCATGCTGCGCCGGCACAGAAGGGTAGTGTTTGCCACCACAGTCCACGGATACGAGGGGACCGGCCGCAGCTTCGACATTCGCTTTCGCCGCACCCTGCACCAAGTCTCCCCCGAATGGCGTGAGCTCAGCCTAGATACACCGGTCCGTTGGGCGGCGAGTGATCCGTTGGAGGGCCTGTCGGCCCGCGCTTTACTCCTGAGCGCGGTGCCGGCAGCCGAGGCCGGGGTGGCTGGGGCTCGTCCACACAGCTGCCACTTCGAGCGACTCGATCGCGACGCCCTCACTGAGGATGAGCCCACGCTTTCACAGATTTTCGGGCTGCTGGTGCTCGCCCACTACCAGACCCGGCCGATGGACCTCCGCCACCTCCTCGACGGCCCCAACATCCGAGTCTACGCGCTCAAACACGGCGACAACGTGGCCGCCACAGCGCTGGTAGCGATAGAGGGAGGATTTGGTCCAGAGTTGACCAAAGCGGTCTTCGAGGGACGCCGCCGCCCCCGCGGACACCTGCTCCCCCAAACCCTGTCGATCCACGCCGGGCTCGGGGAGGCGCCGACGCTGCGCATTGGCCGCATCGTACGCATCGCCGTTCACCCAGCCGTGCAGGGCCGCGGCCTCGGGAGACAGCTGCTGGACGCGATATCGCGAGATGTATCGGCGCTCGGAGTGGATCTCGTTGGCGCAAGCTTCGGCGCCACGGTGAATCTGCTCCGCTTCTGGGCACGCTGCGGCTTTGCGCCCGCGCACCTCGGCACCAGCCGCAACGCGGCAAGCGGGGAGCATGCGGCCGTCGTGCTGCGAGCAGTCACCCCCACGGGAGAGGCGCTGCAGTCGCTCGCGCAGCGCAGGCTTGGTGAGCGAGTGCCTGCCCTCCTGGCCGAGCCCCTGCGGGATTTGGAGCCCGAGATCGCGGCTCAGATCATCCGGGGTATAGTGCCGGGCCGCCTCGGCCTGAGGGAGAGGGAGCTCGATGAGCTCGCCAGCTTCGCCCTTGCGCTTCGCCCCTACGAGGCCGCCCTTCCTGTCCTAATCAAGCTCATCTCCGGTCGCCTCGGCGGCGCCCTGTGCTCGGATGTCCTCTCGAACACCGAGAGAGACGCCCTGATCGCGAAGGTGCTGCAGCACCGCGGGTGGAGCGAGACCGCAAGTCTGGTCGGCACGAGCGGGCGCGCCCAGGTGACATCGCTGCTACGCGATGCGGTAGGAAAACTGCTGGAGCACCACGCGCGGCCCCAGCCGTGAGACCGTGGGGACCAGCGGCACGCCGTCCTCAGTACCCTCAAGGGGACCTTTCCGTTTCAGGTACGTCCGCTTTCTGCTGATCGGACGGAGCTGACTGCGCCGGGGCCTTCGCAAGACCCTCCAGCATGGCCAGGACGTCTGCTGCATCCCATACGATCGGGCCCCGTCCGATATAGCGGACAACGCCCATGGGATCCAGCACGTAGGTCGTCGGAAGCACTGTCGCGCCCCAGCGTTTGAAGACCTCGCCTTCCGTATCCAGTAGGACCGGAAAGCTGAGCTTCAGCCGCTGGGCGATGCTCATTGCGCGAAATCGCGATTCCTCGACGTTGACGCCGATTACGGCAAAGGGTTTGTCCCGCATCTGATCGGCGAGTCGCTGGATGCTCGGCATCTCTTCGATACAAGGGGTACACCAGCTTGCCCAGAAGTTCACAAGCAGGACCTTGCCGCGAAAGTCGCCGAGGTCCCGGTCCTGACCCTTCAGATCGGGGAGGCGCAGCTCAGGGCGTTGGGCGGCAGTCGCCTCGGAGATCTCACCGGCGCCGAGCAGCGGTGGGCAGAGGGCGAGGACCGAAAAGAAGGCTAGCGCGACGGCTGCCGGCTTGAGGCTGAGCCTGGATCTCTTCATCTGTGTCACCTTTTGCGGACGGTGTTGGAGTCGGCGAAACACGTCGGGCGCCCAAACCCAAATGACACGGTTCGAGGTCCCGCGAACGGCGGAAACCACCATCAACAGCCGGACATCATAATGCAAGCTTGCGGGCTCCATGCGACGCACCGCCCTATCCCATCAACCGCCGCGACTTTGCCCGTCGGTGCGTCTTTCGTACAGAGAGTCCGGAGATCCGGGGCGGACGCCGCCAAGCTTCGCTCGCCCGCATGGGGCCGGGAAGACGCCCGTTTCGCTTGCTCCCAACCCAAGTATGGGACTGATTAGCCCCATCCCCGGGCACGGTCAAGTTGTCGGTGTTCCGGGGCTGGACCGCGGGCGTCGGGCGACGCCCTGAACACCTCCACGTACGTTGAGGTCAGCCTACCTGCTGCCGACAACTGTGTCGCCCGCAATCCAACCCATCAGGCCAGAGCCGAAAAGTTGCGCCGATAGATACGGCATTGTCACCGGCACTTCGGTGGCCGCTCTGCCAGGCCGATGAGCTAAGAGCCAATCGAAAAAAATGGGCCCGCGCGGGGGGACTCCGGGGGCCCAAACCGAGGTAGGGGGATCTTTCTAACCTCCGGTGCAACTACGACCGTCCCACCATGGGGTTGCGTCTCCATAGCGTGTGCGTATGCGCCCGGCTCGCTTCCTCCGGCGCACCGCGACAGCCGCGGCCGACCCGATCGCGCAACCGAGACAGCGGCGATCCGAGGGGGCGTCACCTTCCTCACCAGTTGAGGACGGTTGGTGACGGGCCCACGCCGGGATCGTTATCCATGGCGCTCGCATTTGCGTTGGGCCACACAGCATGAGTGCTGCCGTTGCAGGCGCCACCCGTGCCCATGGCCCCGACCAAGCGGCAGGCGCCGATCGCAACCCACGCGCTGGAACCCTGGGGCACTTTTCGCGCCACCAGAGCTAACCCATTGTCCAAGCGGGCGATTCTCCGGATCGGCCGTGCCGCGCACAGCAGAATGATGACCGGAAATCTGTCGTCGCACAGTGACGCTAGACAAGGAAATCTTTACAACGCATTGATTTACCGCGTTTATTCTTGTGTTGCCATACAGCGACTGCAACCGGGGAGGGTGCAAGAGAAAAAGGCGGAGCGGCAACGCCGGGGGAGAATCCGAGCACTCAGAAAGTAGGGCCTCCGGTTAGGTATCGAGACCCTTCTCCCTCGGCCGAGAGTGTCTCCTCTCGGCACGTTCGTTTCGGCGGCGCCAGATGACTACACCAACCCCCGCGAGACTGTGCTCGGAGATCGTTGACACCAGTCGCCGACGCCCGACAGGCCCCGGGCAGGCAGCGGTAGATGGGCTTAGGTTCTCAGAGTGTGGACCGCCCTAGCCGAAGGACTTACCAGCCGCAGGGTGAGCCGCGGATTCCCAACGACATGTGCGCCACCAGCGGCGGGACGCCGCGCAACCCCCTCGGGAGCGGGCACATCGGCCTTGAGCGACGAGGAGTTAAGTCGCCGCCGCCAAGGGAATGGGCCGGGGATAAGTGTCGGCGCGCTGGTCGAAAAGGCGGGCCGTTTTACCGGTCTTCGAACCCTGCCATGCGGTACCACTTCTTGGCCTCGTCGAGGTCCTTCTCGACCCCCCGCCCCTCTTCGTACATCATGGCGAGTGTCGTCTGTGATCCGGCGAGACCCTGCTCCGCCGCCCTGCGAAACCACTGGACGGCCTTTTGGGGATCCTTATCCGCGCATTCCCCTTCGAGATACATGAAGCCGAGACCATGCTGTGCCAGACCGAGACCGGCCTCGGCGGCCGCCTTCATGTACTTGTAGGCGAGCAATGGGTTGTCGTGCATTCCGAGACCGTTCTGGGCCATGATGGCCATGCGATACTGGGCCTCCGGGTTGCCGGCATCGGCGAGCGGCGAAAGGAGGCCCGTGGCGCGGGAAAAGTGTTTGGCTTCGAAGGCGGCAATACCGCTGGAAAGCTCCATGTCAAAGTCGGTCGGTTCGTTGGACATAATCGGTTCCGTGGGCTGTTCGATCGAGGGCGGGCGACGGGAAACGCGAGTCGCAAGCCGCATGGGTGCCCAGGAACCTAAGGGCCGGGACCCGAGATTCAAACCCTGCACTCACGCGTTCTGGTCTCCGGACACCCGCCGCGGGAGGCCGAGCCACGCGAGCCAAGCCCCGAGGAGTCTGTCGTTCGCCGCTGCAACCGCCGTGCGCGGCTCGAGGGAGAGTCCCGCCGCGGGCTCGGCTCCGCTCGGCGAAAACACGCGTGACGCAACACCCGCTTCGGTGGCGATCAGCCGTCCCGCCGCGTAGTCCCACAACTTCTGTCCACCGTGCAGATAGAGCTGGACCCGCCCGGCGGCGAGCCAGCACCAGTCGAGTGCGACGGACCCCAGGTTACGCTGGGAACGATAGGGGGACACGCCCCCATGGCGCGGCAGGTCGGACGCAGCAAGACGCTTGAGGTCGACCATGGCCAAGCAATCGCGAAGCTCCCGCAGAGCGGAGGAAAGCACCAACGGCTCCCCGTTGAGGAAGGCGCCGCCGCCCCGCTGCGCACAGAAGCACTCGTCCCGTACGGGGTCGAGAACGACGCCAAGGACCGCCTCGCGGCCTTCGAGAAGGGCAAGGGATACGGAAAAGACCGGGAACCCGCACGCGTAGTTGCTGGTTCCGTCAAGCGGGTCGAGACACCAGACGCCGCCCTCGGCCTCATCGAGCAGACGCCGCTGCTCGTCGACGGCCATCTCCTCTGCGAGCATAGGCGTACCGGGGAAACGCTGCCGCAGCTCGCGGCCAAGGTAGCGCTGGACCGCCAGATCGGCGTCCGTGACGAGGCTGCCGTCCGCCTTGTGCCGGACAGAGACGCTGCGGAAGCGAGGCATGATCTCGGCATGCGCGGCGGCGCGCAGGAGCCGGCAGAGATGGTCGAGCTCTGGTGTCACGGGAATCCTCTCGATCGCAAACCGGACGCGGGCGCGCATCATAGCCCTTTCGGGAACCGTTCGGTGATTCGTGCTGCTGGCAAGGGGGTCCGGTTGGACGAGAGATCGTCCGTGACGTCCGGATCACGCAGCCGATCGGCACCGACAGCCTAGCGAGCGGGAGCCGTCAGGCCGAGGGCGAGCCGCTGGCCATGAGCTCGCGTCAGGTCTCGGTACCGCCCAGTCTGCGTATGCGTCTGGACAGGTGCTCGTCGACGATCACCTCGAAGAAGTGCCGTCGCTCGGGGTCGGTCTCGCCCAGTACCTTGCCGTCCCACTCACGGGCCGGGCAGTAGCGCACCACCAGCCAATGGGCGCGGTTCAGGGCATCCTGGTAACGTCCGGCGAAAAAGAGGCTCGGCTCACCCTCGTCGTCCGGCAGGCGAACCTGGCGCAAAGATACCTCGCCCTGCAGCTTGAAGAATGCCGCCTCCTCCATCTTGATCCCGTTGACGTTGTAGCTCAGGAGATCATCGCGACGTGCGCCGCGCGGCACCTTGCTGTCGCGTACGACACTGACGCGAAACGTGTCGCTCTCCGGGACGAACCGCTCTGCGCGCAAGACCGAATCGCAGCTGCAAAGCCGGTCGGCACGGTTAATGGCCCCGGAAATCATGATCCGGTGGCCCTCGTCATAGAGGAAGTTCGGCTCGCGCGGAGAGAAGGCAATGCCCACACCGAGCTCCAGGTCGGGAAGCCCGTTCGAGCGGTTGAAGGCATTTTGCAGGGAGACGACCTGGAGGATCTTGCGGGCCAGACCGCAGGCCCGCGCTACCGCCGCGCCCGGGCCATCGCCTTCGTACTCGAAGATGACGAGAATGACCGCGTCACCCTCGACGAAGAGCTTCTCCGCCCCGTACTCCGGCAACAGCTTGTTCACCGGCTCGAAGAAATTCAGACTGAAATGCGAGGCCGGGTTCAGCCCCTTGGCCCGCAACCCTTCCGTGATTTGGGTCGACCCTCGCACGTCCGCCTTGATGACTGCATGGGCGCGGACCCGCCGCAGCTGAGGCGGCCGCTCAGTCCGGCCCGGAAACTCGTGCAGCGTGCCATTCGAACGGGACAGTCTGACCTCGTCTGGGTCCTCTACGAGGCGAACCGCATCCATCGTTTCGTAGGTCTTGTAGGCCAGCTTCAGGTCTCGCCGCAGGGTGAGAAAGTCCGCCAGGTACCTGTCGAGGTATCTTCCACGCTCCTCGGTCGTCAGCCGTCGAAGCTCACTCGCCGCGCGCTCCAGAACGCGCCCGGTAACACCTGGATCGAGCCCAAGGCGCAGGGTCTCCAACCGCTGCCTGAGGCGACGACGGGTCAGGCGTCCGTCAACAAAGTCCACGACGACGGATAGCGGAATCGGCCTCCCGAGCTGCTGACGCACGGACGGCAGCCAATAGCCCAGAATCGCTCGCTCACTGAGGCCGTAAAGGTCGAGACACCGGTGGAGCTCGTCCCTGACCGCACGCTGGAACATGCGCCAGCGTGGATCGCGCCAATACGGGTCGACAGCTGAGGCCGAGTCCTCGTCCCCAGCATCCGAGGGTTCTCGCACCCGCAAGAAGCGACCGAGATTCTCCGGGTCATCGAGCCAAGTGGAGCGGCCTAAGCGATACTCCTCCGGAGACAAGAAGCGGCTCAAAAGGATCTCGGTCTGAAGAAACCCTCTCAGGAGACCCTGGTCGCGTCTCACCTCAGCCCCCGCGGCCCTGAAAATACTCCCTTTCGACGGAAGCTGCGTCCAAGGCGGAAGGTACTGCTGAAGAACCTTCGTTATGCACTGATTCGTCTGAAACAGCGAATCCTCGTCCCCGATCTCGACGACGAATGCGGCCGGATAGTCCTGGACGAGGTCGCGAATGCCTTCGAGGCGAGGCGTCAGCAGTACCGGATTGAAGAATGCCCCCTCGGGAAGTGGCCACGCCTCGCCAGCGAGGGAGGCGCGCAGCTGGGGCAGCTGTCCCTCCTCTATCGTCCTGATCTGGCGGAACAGCAGCTGCAGCACGCGTCGGCTGATGGCGTTCTCCTCGCGCTTGAGGGTCACCAGGTCTTCGTGAAGCTCGAGGGTGCGGCCGGAGGCATTCGCTTGCTCCCAGCGGGCCATGTCGGCGAGCTTCTCGCGCAGGTGCGCCGCGCCTCCGGCCACACTGGTCAACAGACACTTCAGCAACGAGACCTGCAGCAGTGCTATACGGTCGCGCCCGGAATGCGCATGTGCGTGCTCGAACGCGGCCTCGAAAAGCGCCACATAGCTCTCGCGGAAGGCATCCAGCTCCCCCGCGTTGACCAAATGGTCCGGCGCGCGGCGACGCTGAGAACCCACGTCCTCCAGAAAGAGCTTACGCACCAGCTCTCGCACTCCGCCACTGAAACGCGGACTCAGGAGCACGTCGACGTGAGTGTTGTCGATCCCTCTCGTGTATCGGTCGAGCGACACGCGCCAGGGATGCGGCTGCTTGAACGGCCCGGCCAGCTCGGCCAAGGTCGGCCGCCAGTGCATGAAATCGCTCATCCGGAAATAATCCCCATCCGCCCCGGATAGGCCAGCGTGATGCGCCTTCCCCCTTGGCGACCAGCATGGTAGCTCAGCCGCCGGGCCGGGCTCGGGGACGGACCGTCGGGACGCGCCGCGAATGCGCCCATGTCGGCTCGATGGCGCCGTCCGTGGCACCGACGGTCCCGCCGACCCGCACCCGACCCGCCCAACCGACGTTCCAGCTGAGGCACGACGCCAATCACCTCCCTCTTTGAGCGGGTCAATTCAGCGCATTCGAACCTGTCGGACACATCTGGTCGCCAGCACTGGACCATCCGGGGCCACCGCTCATGCACTTTCCTCAAGGTAGTCTAGCCGAACGGGCACCTTCGGGCCGAAGGCCGCTCACTAGGGGCGATCGGTGTCGGGCCCGAGCGATGGCCATCCGCTACTAGTTTGCTTGGACTTGCTTGCTCGGTTCGCCTGGACCGGGTTGCGGGCGCCCGGGGACGCCGTGCATACACCGGGTCGATTCGGGTTTTTCGCTTCTTTGAACGGGCCGCTCGCGCCGAGGACGAAGGCTTGAAGGGAGACGCGCTCATTCACAGCCAGTACCCCCAACGAAGCGCGCCGCTCGGCCTCGGAGCTGATCACCTTTGATAGACTACGGCCCTCACCGTTTGTCCGCCGACCTGCAGGAGGTTACTTTGCTGGCGCCCCGGCCAGAGCTCCCTTGGACGCCCCATAATGCTGGTATCCGACGCACGCAGACCGCAAACGAAGGTCCCGCATTGCGCCATGACGGAAACTAGCACCCCCCGCAGGACAATCTGGGCACTCCTGCTCCTCGTTTCGTCCGTCGCCGCCGCCGGGGAGACGTTAGCGGGCACTCGAGAGGCAATGGCTGATGCAATGGTCCGAATGATGGACGCCATGGGCTTTCTCGACTCGGGCTCGACTCCTAGCTATCCCGGTGGCTCAAGCTGGGCGCCGGCTTTCGGGAGCTTCGCCATGCCCGGCAGCGTTCCTTGGGGCGCACCGTACCAGGAACGGTCTCCCGCCTCTGCCATGGGCGACGCAATGAGGCAGTTCTCCCGCGGGTTGTCCGCTCCCGGCGGCGGACAACCCTTCCCGTGGACGGGCTCACCCATGGAAGGCATTTGGGAGGGCCGCGGCGGAGAGCTGCTGATCGTCCAAGGGAATCGCTTCCGCATTTACGCGGGGACCGCAGAGCACGTCGATGGCTACATCATGGTGCGTGCCGACCGGCTCGCGCTGTATAACCCCATCGATACCAACACCCAGCTCTACCAGTATGCAGAATCGCAGGGCCGACTCGTACTGAAGGACGCGTCGGGGCAGCTCTACCTTTATCGGCGCCTGCGCCTTGATAGTGGTGGCTCATGGAAGACCGCGCCCGGCACCCCGGAGCGCTAACGCGGTTTCGCGTTATCGAGAGTACCCGGCGGTCACCCTCCCAAGCCGTACGCCGGGGTGTACAGATCAACCAGTCAACAGCTTGAGCGCGACAACGAAGACCAGGACCGCAAAGATTCGTCGCAACGCAAGCAGTGGCAGAGAATGGGCGAGGCGCGCGCCCAGCGGGGCGGTGGGGATGCTAGCCATCAGGATTCCCACCACGGCGGGCCAGTAGACGAAACCTATACTGGCGCTCGGCAGTCCCGCGCGGCCCCAGCCGGTCGCGATGAAACCGAGGGCACCGGCAAGTGCAATCGGCACCCCGCAAGCGCTCGCCGTCGCCACCGCGGAACGCAAACTCACGCCGGCGCGGGCGAGAAAAGGGACGGTGAGCGTCCCTCCGCCTATCCCCACGAGCGCGGAGATGGAACCGATGCCTGCGCCCGCGAGGCCCATACCTAGCCCTCCGGGCAGGTGCGCCGATGCGGGTCGCGCGCCTGGCCAAAGCATTCGCCCGCCCACGTAGAGAAGGAAAAGAGCGAATACTCGCCTTAGCCAACCCCCTGCCAGCACCGCCGCAAGAGCAGAGCCGATCCAGGCCCCGAACACAATCCAGGGCGCGAGCCGCCGAAAGAGGTCCCAACGCACGGCGCCTCGGCCCTGGTGGGCGTAGACAGAGGCGCTCCCCGTGCCGACGATCGTGGCGAGAGATGTACCTACGGCCAAATGGGGAACCCATGCCGCCGCGAATCCCACCTTGGCGAACACCCACATCAGGGCGGGGACGACAACGATGCCGCCGCCGAGGCCGAGCAGGCCGGCCATAAGCCCCGACAGCACACCGGTGGCCAGGTAGGCCGTCACCTCCAGCCAGCTCATGTCAGCCAACGGACCGACCGGGGCCCGTCGCTGCGACCGCGCGCAGCGGGTATATGTCCAGCGCTGGGATGGGACATAATGCGAGCCGTATCCGTCGGCAGAGCACGTGCGACGGCGGCGGATAGCTTCGATTCAATGGGGCTGAGAATCACAATGACCAACCAACGCATCTGCATCTTGGGGGGAACCGGCTTCGTCGGCCATCACCTGGTCGCCCGGCTCGCCCGATCCGGCTATCGCTGCCGCGTCCTCAGTCGGCGTCCGGAGCGCCATAGAGATTTTACGGTATTGCCCGCACTGGAGCTCCGCCAGGCAAACATCTTCGACCGCCAGGAGCTCGTAGATCAGCTGACCGGCTGCGCGACGGTCGTCAACCTGGTCGGCATCCTAAACGAAAGCGGACGGCAAAGCTTTGAGCATGTCCACGTGGAGCTCGTGGACCGCATCGGCGAGGCAGGACGGGCGGCCGGCATCGAGCGATTCCTCCACATGAGCGCCTTACACGCCGACAGCGAGGCGGGAAGCAGCCGCTACCTTCGCACCAGAGGCGAGGGCGAACAACGGGCACATGCGCATGAGGGCCTGCGCGTGACCAGCTTCAGGCCTTCGGTAATCTTTGGTCCCGGCGACAGTTTCTTCAATCGCTTTGCCGCCCTGCTCCGAATGGTTCCGGGCCCATTTCCGCTCGCCTGCCCCAACGCCCGTTTTGCGCCCGTCTATGTAGGTGACGTGACAGCGGCCATGGCAACCGCATTAGAGGACCCCGGCACCTGGGGCAAGGCATTCGACCTCTGCGGCCCCAGGGTCTTCACCCTACGGGAGCTCGTGGAGTACACGGCACGCGCCATCGGCCGCAAGCCTCGGATCATCGGCCTCAACGACTTCGCCTCCCGACTCCAAGGGCGCATCCTCCAGCACCTGCCCGGCAAGCCGTTCACGATGGACAACTACCTGTCCATGCAGACGTCGAGCACTTGTGAGCGCAATGGGCTGCAAGACCTCGGCATCAGACCAACCGACGTCGAGACGATCGTGCCGCGCTACCTGTCCTAACGACGCTGGGAAATCCATCTTGGATTTCCCAGCGCGCGGTCACTGGAAGCCCGTCATGTTCAGCTCCTCGCGGATGCTGAAAATGGCTGGGCGTCCCATCCGTGGGAGACGCCCGTTGGATCTGCCCTCCCCAAAGGCTGGACCGTTGCGGACCGAATACAACGCCGTATCGCGGACCTAGGGGTCTCTGCAAGGCTCCGCCGGCCGGACGCGCCGAGGCAGTCATAGACGGTCGCTGAGGTCGCGCACCGAAAAGCCGCACCAGTCTCTAGTCACCCCCTTGCCGAGCCCAATGACGCGAAAACGCTCGCCCATGGCACCCGGCAGCAAAAGCTGCTTGGCGCCGAGCAATAGGTCGACGGAATCAGGGGCGCCGCCGGCCTCCGCCAGCGCCCGGTGCAACCCGCACCCGATCAGGAAATGGGCCTGGGTGCTGAAGCCCTCCAGGCTGAACCCGGCAGCCCGGGCACCCGCCGCCAGGCCCGAGAAGTCCACGTGTGCAGTGATGTCCTGCAAGCCCACCCGGTGATACGGGTCGGCATGCGCACGCTGGCGGTAGTGGCACATCAGGGTGCCGGTGCGACGGCTGGCCTGGTAGTACTCGCGCCGTGGGTACCCGTAGTCGATCAGCAGGGCCAGACCACGCTCCACATGGGCACCGAGCGCGGCGAGCCAGGGCTCCATCCGCAGGTTTATCTCAGACGTGTAGCCGGGCTCCGTCGCCAGCCCCTCGGATTGAATCGCGCGGACCGCGTCGGCGAGTCCCGGACTCCGTACCTCCGCAGCGACCTCCTCCCAGCCGTCTGTCGTCGGGCGAACGAAGATCTCCGCGGCCGAGCCGTCGCCCCGGATACGAAACCGGTGCACAGGCATGGCGTCGACTACCTCGTTGGCCAACACCACACCGCAAAAGCGCTCCGGCAGACTGTCGAGCCATTGCACCCTCTCCGCGAGCTCCGGAGCGCGTTGTGCTAACAGGTCGCGTTGCCGCCCCCTAAGCTCGGGGCTGAGCTCGAGGATCAGATACCGCGCGGGCAGGACACCCAGATTCTCGAGTCCGCAAAGCACCTCAGCAGCGAGGGCACCGGATCCGGCCCCGAGCTCCAGCACGGCCCCCTCGTTCGCCAGGTCCAACGCCTCCCGGCACTGTTCGGCCAGGCAGCGACCGAAGAGCGGCGAGATCTCCGGTGCGGTCACGAAGTCCCCCTGCGCTCCCAGCTTGCGCGCGCCGGCGACGTAATAGCCGAGGCCGGGAGCGTACAGGGCAAGCTCCATGAAACGGTCGAAGGCCAGTAGCCCCCCCTGGGCAGCCGCCTCCTGTCGAATCAGGTCGGTCAGCCGCTCGCTGACCAAAGCGGCTGCCGCGTCGAGCCGATCGTCGGGGGCGGCATGCAACTCTCGCCTGGGGGTCATACGCGAATACCTTCAGCTGGCCTCTCACCTTCACTTGCTTAACTGCAGTTCCGCAGTCTCAAGAAAATCGAGCCGCAAAGACATAGTGGTCGCGGAGGGATTTCTTGTGTCGACCGCTCTCCGCGTGTCGGTAGGAGACTGAAATAGCCGGCAGAGTACAAAGGATCTCGGTGGTGGACCAGTAGCCCGGGGCTCGATGGGCTAGAATTACGCTCGTCTGGAACAGGTCGTACGGATGCCTCAGGGGGGAGGAGCAATCCAACCACGAATGGCGGCGCACGAACAGCGAGAGCAACATGTTGGGGGCGCCGAGCTGCCTGCGCACCGCTCACCCGATGCTGTTCGGGCTCGGAACATGCCCAATCAGAAATCCTCCGCGTCTCTGCGGTTCAGTAGTATTCAAGATCGAGGCATTGCCCAGTGCAAGACGGTCCAACGCTGAAGGGGAAGGTCGCACTGATCACCGGCGCAGCACACCGCATCGGCGCCGAGATTGCCCGTTACCTCCACGCGGCCGGAGCAGACCTGGTGCTTCATTACCGAAGCTCCGGAGAAGCGGCACGGCAACTGCGGGAGGCGCTGGAGGCGGCCCGGGCGGATTCCGTCCTCCTGCTGCGGGCGGATCTCCATGACTGCGCCGCCTTCCCGACGTTAATGGAGCGAATCAGTAGCTTCCGCGGACGCATGGACATCTTGGTGAACAACGCATCGAGCTTCTACCCCACGCCTTTCAAAGACGCCTCGGCGGACCAGTGGGAGGATCTCATCGGCTCTAACCTCAAGGGGCCATTCTTCCTCACGCGCGAGGCCGCACCCCTCCTGCGGGCGGCGGGGGGCTGCGTCATCAACCTGGTGGACATCCACGCCGAGCGGCCGCTGAAGCATCACCCGATCTACTCCATCGCCAAAGCCGGCAACGCCATGATGGTCAAGGCCCTGGCGCGCGAACTGGGCCCCGAGGTGAGGGTCAACGGCATCGCCCCGGGCGCCATTGTGTGGCCCGAGCAGGGGCTCGCGGAAGCCACGAAGCAGGAGATCCTGGATCGCACCGCCCTGCGGCGGGCCGGCTCCCCGAAGGACATCGCGCGTACCCTGCTCTTTCTCGTACGCGACGCGGATTACATCACCGGGCAGATCATCGCGGTCGATGGGGGACGCACCCTCCAGCAGTGACAAAGACCGAAACAATGGCGGACGGCAAGAAGGCAGAGCTCCACCGGGGAGCGGAGCACGGCTCGCCGTACCCCGTCAGCCGGCTGGCGCCGGCCTTTCAGACCACGGAGCTGGCCGCCGAGGTAGCGCGCGCCGAGTCGCTGCTGAGTGCTCGCACCGGGGCAAAGCTTCGAGTCATTGCGGACCAAATCCAAACCCTGCAGGCGGAGGCCCGCAAGATCCTCAAAGAGGCGCGGGAGGAGCAGGCCCTCACCCGTGCACAATGCGGGTTCAAGCGCATCCCTGGCCATACCTACCACCTGTACCGCCAGGCGGACGGGACCACCTACTTCTCGATGCTCGCCCCCCAGGACCTGGGGCGGCCCGCCTCCTCATGCCTTCGTGGGCTCCTACCGTCTGGAGGCGGACTACTCGTGGACGGCCGCGGGAGAGCGCGGCAAGGGCTCAGATACCAGTACCCTGATTGCGGAGCTGCTGGAGATCGGCGGGCTCTGTCGACCCAGCAACGGCTAGGCGAAGGAGAGATCGACCGGCGCAAGCGGCTGGCCCTGCGCCTTGAAGGAATCCCAAAGCTCCCCGAAGGTGCGTCCGAGAGCGGGATGCACCTCGTCGGGCGCGACCTCGGCGAGGGGGCCGAGCACGAAGGCGTAATGGAGAATCTCGTCGCGGGGCAGCTCGGTGCCTTCAATGGTCCCCACCTCATCACCGTACGTGAGGAGATCGATGTCGAGGGTGCGGGGGGCGAATTTCTCGCGGCCGCGCACCCGACCGAAGGCATCCTCGATGCCACGGAACAGGGCATTGAGCTCGCCCACCTCATCCTCCGTGTCGAACCCGATCACCAGGTTGTAGAAGGGATGACCCTCGAAACCCACCGCCTCGCTCTCGTAGACGCGAGATACCATCACCCGTCCATAGCGCTCCCGCAGCGCCCGCACCGCGCCGCGGATCGAGTGCTTGCGGTCCTGGTTGCTGCCGATGCTGACCCAGACCCGAGGCATCTCAGCGGGACTCCCCGCGCTCGATTACGACGCCCACGTCCCGGGCATCGCTGACCGCGCCGATCTTGTTCACGCTCAGGCGCACCCAGCGCACTCCGAATTCCTTGCGGATGATGTCGGCGCAGCGTTCTGCGAGCGTCTCCACCAACTCGAACCGACCCTCTCCAACGAACTGCTTCAACCGCTTGGAGACGGCTTTGTAGTCCACTGCGTCCTCGATGCGGTCGCTCGCTGCCGCGCGGGCCACATCGGTGCTCATCTCCAGGTCCAAGACGACGGGCTGCTTGATCTCCTTCTCCCAGTCGTAGATGCCGATGACGGTCTCGATGCGCAGCCCGCGTAGAAAGACGATATCCATACTGTTCTCCGGTGTTGGGGCCTCCCGTCATGGTAAGGCGCGAAGGGGTGTTTACAAGCCGGCAACGGCTTGACCCGACGCCGGTTCCGATTTCCAATGGCCCGCCATGATCACCAGCCTCATTCTGGTCGCGGCCGCGTACCTGATCGGTTCAGTCTCCAGCGCCATCATTGTGTGTCGAATCCTGCGGCTGCCCGACCCGCGCACCCAGGGCTCCGGGAACCCCGGCGCCACCAACGTGTTGCGCATCGGCGGTAAGAAGGCGGCGGCCGTTACGCTCGTCGGCGACAGCCTCAAGGGTCTTGTCCCCCTATTGGTCGCGCACCTTTTCGACGAGTCCCCGGCGACGCTCGCCGCCACGGGACTCGCGGCCTTTCTGGGCCACCTCTACCCCGTCTTCTTCGGTTTTCGCGGCGGCAAGGGCGTAGCGACCGCACTGGGCGTGCAATTCGGCCTCTATTGGCCGATCGGGCTCAGCGTCGCAGGGGTGTGGCTATTTATGGCCAAGGCGGTGAAGATCTCCTCCCTGTCCGCGCTCGTCTCCATGGCGCTAGCACCCTTTATCGTATGGGTATTTTGGCCGGAGCCCACCCTGGTCTCAATGCAGGCCGTGATCAGTATTCTGCTCTTCTGGCGCCACCGCAGCAACATCCGAAACCTCTTGTCCGGATCGGAGGACAAGATCACGGATCGGCCGAACGAAGCGGGATAGCGGATAGGCGGTCACGCGGGACAGCTTCGCGCAATCCCCTACCGGCTTGCGGCGGATTGCGCGTCAACGATCGCAGGCAAAGTCTCCAGACCCCAGCGGGCCCTGGGTATGAAGCCCAACGGCTCGAGCTCTCCGGCACGCAGGCGCTGCCATCCGGCGAAGGCGATCATGGCCCCATTGTCGGTGCAGAAGACCGGGCGTGGATAGTAGCTCTCCCCGCCTTCCGCGGACATCATGCGATCGACACGTGCCCGCAGCCGCTGGTTGGCACTCACGCCTCCGGCCAGCACCAAACGCGGACAGCCGGTTTGTCGCACCGCGCGACGGCACTTGATCACGAGGGTGTCCACCACCGCCTCTTCGAATGCCCGCGCGATGTCGGCGCGCGTCTGTTCGGGCTCGACCGAGCGAGCCATCTCCTCGCGCAGGGTGTTGAAGGTGAACGTCTTGAGACCGCTGAAGCTGAAGTCGAGACCGGGCCGGTCGGTCATGGGACGGGGAAAGCGAAACCGTCGCGGGTCCCCGCGCTCGGCCAGCTGTGCGAGCGCAGGCCCACCCGGATACGGAAGCTCCAGGATCTTGGCTGTCTTGTCGAAGGCCTCCCCGGCCGCATCGTCGAGCGACTCCCCGAGCATCCGGTAGCGACCGACGCCAGCCACCTCCACCAGCTGGGTGTGGCCGCCCGAGACCAGCAGGGCAACGAAGGGGAATCCCGGCGCGGGCTCCTCCAGCATCGGAGCGAGCAGATGCCCCTCCATATGGTGCACGCCGATCGCGGGGACTCCCAGCGCCCAGGCCAGGCTGCGACCTAGGGCCGCCCCGACCAGGAGGGCACCGATCAGACCAGGGCCAGCGGTGTAGGCAACGCCGTCAATGGCCGCCTTGTCGAGTCCCGCGTCCGCCAACACCTGGCGGATCAGCGGCAGCAGCTTGCGGACGTGATCCCGCGAGGCCAGCTCCGGTACCACGCCGCCGTACTCGGCATGGACCTCGACTTGGCTGTAGACTGCATCCCCAAGCAGGCCCTGCTCGCCGTCGTAAACGGCAACGCCTGTCTCATCGCAAGAGGACTCGATACCGAGTACGCGCATGTGCGCTCGAGTGGACACCGAAAATGTTCCCGGATGGTAGCGCCTGCGCCGCCGGTCGAACAGGGCGCGACGGTCGCAGCGGGAAGCACGAGGCGCTCGCCGGCCCCAAACTGACTTTGCAATGGATTCGCCGCTTCGCGTATCATTCCCAGCTTTGTTTGGCAGTTTTTCTCATAACGAGTCCGAGAGGAACCCTTTTTCATGCCCAGCGTCCGCGTAAAGGAAAACGAACCGTTCGAAGTCGCCATGCGCCGCTTCAAGCGCTCTTGCGAGAAGGCGGGAGTGCTCGCCGAAGTGCGACGCCGCGAGTTCTACGAGAAGCCTACTTCAGAGCGGAAGCGCAAGAAGGCAGCCGCCGTGAAACGGCACCACAAGAAGCTGCAGCGCGAGACCCGGCGCTGGGAACGCCCGTACTAAGGCGATTTCTGTCAAATCACGTGCCACCGTGCTGGTCCTTTCGCCCGCCTTCGGCGTCACGCCGGCAGTCACATAGACCCAGCTATGCTCCCGCCATCGCTCCTTGAAAGCGAACGAAAATCCTGCGCAATCTGGTACATGATTTTCCGGCAATCGCGCAACCTTTCCGCACCACCTCGACTGTAATGCTGAGGGAGCGCATACAGGAGGACATGAAGGCCGCCATGAAGGCGGCGGACCGGCGCAGACTCGGCGTCATCCGTCTTATGCTGGCGGCAGTCAAGCAGCGCGAGGTGGACGAGCGCATTCAGCTCGACGACACGCAGGTGCTGGTGGTGCTCGACAGGATGGTCAAGCAGCGCCGCGACTCCCTGGAGCAATACTCGCAGGCCGGCCGCGACGACTTGGCCGAGCAGGAACGCTACGAGCTCGGCGTGATTCAGACCTACCTTCCCGCCGCTCTGAGCGATGAAGAGTTGGACCGCCTGGTCCAAGACGCAATTGCCGCCGCAGGCGCGCACTCCATGAAGGATATGGGCAAGGTGATGGGCACGCTGCGTCCGCGGGTGCAGGGCCGTGCCGATATGGGTGCCGTGAGCGCGCTGGTGAAACGGAGACTCGGCGGCTGAATCTCAGCCATTTTTTCTGGTTCTGCTAGCTTTAGCGCATGGCCGGCAGAATCCCGCCAAACTTCATCGATGAGGTCCTCGCCCGCACGGACATAGTCGACCTCGTCAACAGTCGCATTCCCTTGCGCAAGGCAGGCAAGGATTATCAGGCCTGCTGCCCATTTCACGACGAAAAGACCCCCTCCTTCACCGTCAGCCGGGAGAAGCAGTTCTACCATTGCTTCGGCTGCGGTGCTCACGGCAGTGCAATCAGCTTTCTCATAGAGTATGAGCGGCGCGGCTTTCCCGATGTCGTGGAAGAGCTCGCCCGCCAAGCGGGTCTCGAGCTACCCACCGACGGCGAGCCTGGCGCGAGCGGACCAGACCGTAAGCCCCTGTATGAGCTTCTCGACCAGGCCGCCCGGCTCTTCCGGCGTCAGCTGCGTCAACACCCCGACGCCGCTCGCGCGGTCAGCTACCTCAAGGGACGCGGCCTAACCGGGGAAGTCGCCGCGGCGTTCGGACTTGGCTTTGCCCCGCCTGGCTGGGACTTTCTTCTCCAGCATCTCGGCGGCAGCGTCGCCGCGCGACAGCGCCTGATCGAATGCGGGCTCGTGGTAGAGCAGGACGGCAAGCGCTACGACCGTTTCCGCGACCGGATCATGTTTCCCATCCGGGACCGCCGGGGAAGGGTTATCGGCTTCGGCGGTAGAGTGCTCGGAGACGGCAAGCCGAAGTACCTCAACTCGCCCGAGACTCCAGTATTCCACAAGGGCGGCGAGCTCTACGGACTGTACGAGGTCCAGCACGCGCAGCGAAACCCCGCTCGCCTACTCGTCGTCGAGGGTTACATGGATGTCATAGCCCTCACCCAATTCGAGATCCCTTATGCCGTTGCCACCCTGGGCACCGCCACAACGGGCGAGCACGTCCAACAGCTGCTGCGCTCGACATCCGAGCTGATCTTCTGCTTCGACGGCGACCGCGCTGGGCGGGCGGCCGCCTGGAAGGCGTTGGAGACAACCCTTCCGTACGCGACCGGGCGCCAGGAGATCCGGTTTCTCTTCCTTCCCGAGGGCGAAGATCCGGACACCCTCGTGAGGCGCGAGGGCCGAGAAGCCCTTGAGCAGCGCCTGGGCTCGGCGGCACCTTTGTCCGACTTCCTGTTTGGGCAGCTAACCGACCAGGTCGACATGGCAAGTCTTGACGGACGAGCGCGGCTCGCCACCCTGGCACAGCCGCTGGTCGACAAAGTCCCTGCGGGCCTGTTCCGCGAGATGCTGAGTGCACGCCTTGCCGCCATTGTCGGCGTAGCACCCGCGCAAGTCGGCGCGAGCATGCGCAAGACGGCGGCGCGTCGCTTGGTGCCCACCAGGGGCCGGCAACGGCTCACCACCGTTCAATGGGCCATCGCGCTCCTGGTGCAGTACCCGCAGCTTGCCCCAGCGTCCAACATGGTACCGGACGACTGGCGGCGGCTAGCCACACCAGGGACAACCCTGTTGGCGGAGCTACTTGATTTGATTGCCGCCTACCCGGAGATTGCGACGGGAGCACTGCTCGAGCGCTGGCGGGGAAGTGAGCTGGAGCCGCACATCCAGCGACTCGCCGACCCGACGCTGATACCGGAGCTCGCTTCGGACGGACGAGAGGCCGAATTGGTCGATGCCCTCAAGGCGTTGAACAAGCAGGCACGGGAGGCGGAAGGCGCCGAGCTGTTCAGGCGATCGAGCCCGTCCCAGTTGAGCGAGGAAGAGAAGCAGCGGCTTCGAGGACTCCTCTCAAGCCCTGTGGGCGACCGGCCTTGACTGGCGTACTTACCAGCCCCTCTGTTAAACTAACTGGTTTATTTATCCCCATGTTACAGATCCCTCCAGAGTCTGACGACGCACCTATGGATCAAGAACAGCACCAGTCCCAGTTGAAGCAGCTGATCGCCAAGGGCAAAGAGCAGGGTTTCCTGACGTATTCAGAGGTCAACGACCACCTGCCCCCCGGCATTGTGGAGCCCGACCAGATCGAAGACATCGTGCGCATGATCAACGACATGGGGATCACGGTGCATGAGACTGCACCCGATCTGACCGACCAGACCCTGAGCGACGCAGCGGTGGCGGACGACGACGCGGCCGAGGCCGCCGCGGCTGCACTGGCCACCGTCGACAGCGAGTTCGGCCGGACAACAGATCCGGTGCGTATGTACATGCGCGAGATGGGGACGGTGGAGCTCTTGACCCGGGAAGGGGAGCTGCAGATCGCCAAGCGTATCGAGGACGGCCTGAACCAGGTTCTCTCCGCCCTCTCCGTTTACCCGCGAACCATCGAAAAGCTGCTCGAGATCTTCGACCGGGTGGGGCGCGAAGAGCTGCGGCTCTCCGACGTCATCTCCGGCTTCACCGACGTGGACGAGCCGGCTCCGGCTCCGACTCCCGCTCCCGCGGCCGCTCCGGCACAGGCGACGGCCGCCGAGCAGCCGGCCGCCGGCGACGATAGGGGCAACGAGTCGGACGAGGAGGACGACGATGACAGTGCGTCCGCAGCCCCCGACACGGGCCCCGACCCCGAAGAGGTCGCGCGCCGCGTGCAACGGCTCGGAGAGTCCTATGCGATCGCAAAGGAACACCTGGAGAGCTTTGGACGCGACGACACCCGAACCCGAGCCAGCCTCAAGGATGTGTCCGAGGTCTTCCTGCAGTTCAAGCTCGTCGCGAGCATCTTTCAGGAGCTCGCCGACATTTTGCGCAGCACCATCGAGCGTATTCGGACCCTGGAAAGGGTGATCATGGGTCTATGCGTCGAGAGCTCGGGAATGCCGCGCAGGGTGTTCATCGAGACCTTCCCGGACAACGAGACCAATGCGCATTGGCTTGAAGAGCAGCTCACGAGTGGCGAGCCGTACGCCGAGAGGCTTCGAGAGGTGGCACAGGATGTCCGACGCGCTCAGCGCAAGCTGCAGGAGCTCGAGCGCGCGAACATCCTGACCATCGGCGAGATCAAAGAG
The DNA here is from genome assembly GCA_963824085.1 of uncultured Gammaproteobacteria bacterium. Classification (GTDB taxonomy): domain Bacteria; phylum Pseudomonadota; class Gammaproteobacteria; order Chromatiales; family Chromatiaceae; genus JARRNE01. The sequence goes on along the minus strand of CAWGNT010000018.1, from coordinate 197,833 downwards.
GTCAACCGCAAGATGTCCATCGGCGAGGCGAAGGCCCGCCGCGCCAAGAAGGAAATGGTGGAGGCCAACCTGCGGCTCGTCATCTCCATCGCCAAGAAGTACACCAACCGCGGACTTCAGTTCCTCGACCTGATCCAGGAGGGCAACATCGGCCTCATGAAGGCCGTGGACAAGTTCGAGTACCGCCGCGGTTACAAGTTCTCGACCTATGCCACCTGGTGGATTCGCCAGGCCATCACCCGCTCCATCGCCGACCAGGCACGGACCATCCGTATCCCGGTACATATGATCGAGACTATCAACAAGCTCAATCGCATCTCCCGCCAGATGGTGCAGGAAATGGGTCGCGAGGCGACCCCCGAAGAGCTTGCCCAGCGCATGGAAATGCCCGAGGACAAGGTGCGCAAGGTGCTGAAGATCGCCAAGGAGCCCATTTCCATGGAGACCCCGATCGGCGACGATGAGGATTCGCACCTCGGCGACTTCATCGAGGACGCTGGCGTCGTTTCACCCGTGGACTCCGCCACGATTGAAGGCCTGCGCGAGGCGACCCAGAACATGCTGGCGAGCCTCACGTCGCGTGAAGCCAAGGTGCTGCGCATGCGGTTCGGCATCGACATGAATACCGACCACACGCTGGAGGAGGTCGGCAAACAGTTCGACGTCACCCGCGAGCGCATCCGGCAGATCGAGGCCAAGGCCCTTCGCAAGCTCCGCCATCCGACACGCTCCGAGAAGCTCAGGAGCTTCCTCGACACCGAATAGCCCCGAGTAGCCACGGACGGCTACCTTGAACGCTCCCGCCCCCACGGGCCGTTAGCTCAGCGGTTAGAGCAGGGGACTCATAATCCCTTGGTCCTAGGTTCGAATCCTAGACGGCCCACCAAAAAACAAAGGGTTATTAAAACGAGCGAAAGCGTGCTCGCGTCAGTGCTCGACCGGTGCTATGTCAGCAGCGAAATCTCAAGCATGTGCCGACAGACACCTTCCCCGTGCCGACACGAAGAACCCGACAGCTGTCCGGTTCGCCGGACGTAAGCCGCCGGGCGGCCATGTTCGGTGCAGCAGAGCAGTGACAAGGGCTCGGTCGTGTGGGCACGTCTGTTTTTCCCGGCAAGATAGCAATCGAAGGGTTCCCGTCCCTGCTCTGCCTCGTGGCCTTGCCGGGATTTGCTGCTTACCCTGTCTAACGACCTTTTCAGATATAGTCCGAGCAGATCTTGACCGATTCGCTAACCTCAGCGTTGCCACCTTGGGGGCTCCAATCGGTACGGCCGTTGTGGGCGGTCCTCACGACACCCGACACAATGGATCGTTGAGAGTGGCCATCGGTTCGGCGTGCTGACCGAGCGAGATAGCCGACGGAGAGCACGGACTATGCGGATCGATGCTGGCAGAATTCAACCAGTGTCAGTCTGGGGGCTTAAGGGAGGGGAAATGCTCGGAACCGTTCGCGACGCCTGCAAGATCCATCCGATGGTCCACGACTACCGGATGACCGAGGCGATCGAAAACCTCTCGGATCTGATTAGCGACGAGGGCGACGGGGCCGAGTTCTTCGCCCGCAACTACGTCACCCAAGGCATGGAAACCCTGTTTCGCGAGGGCCTCCTGCGGCTAGCCGGACGCTCGGACCAAGCCGCTTTCGAGCTGGCCCAGGCCATGGGCGGCGGCAAGACGCACCTCATGGTGGCCCTCGGGCTGCTGGCCAAGCATCCCCACCTGCGCCCCTCAGTGTTACCCGCAGAGCTTGCCGAACGCCTGGATTTCGGCCCCGCCCGCATCGCCGCCTTCAATGGCCGCAACGATCCGGATCACTACATCTGGGGTGAGATCGGCGAGCAGTTGGGCCAGGCTGATCGGGTGCGCTCCCACTGGATCGATGGCCCCAAGCCAATCGACGAGACCAAGTGGATGACGATCATCGGCGATGAGCCGACCCTAATTTTGCTTGACGAGCTTCCGCCCTACCTCCTCAACGCCGACACCCGATCGGTTGGCAAGGGAACACTCGCCGACTTGGTGACCTACACCATCGGCAACCTGCTCACCGCAGCCATCAAGCTCCCGCGTTGCTGCGTGGTCATCGCCAACCTGTCCGGCAGCTACGACGCCCAGACCAAGGACCTGGCGCGGATCATGTCCAACCTCCAGCAGGAGTCCCGGCGCCAGGCCCAGACCATCACCCCGGTGCAGCTCGCCGGCAACGAGATCTACGAGATCCTCAAAAAGCGCCTGTTCACTGAGCTGCCCGGCGAGACCCTGATCGACTCCGTGGCCGAGGCCTTCGCCGAGCAGGTCAAGGCCGCGGAGGACGGCGGCTACATCACCGCCCGGGCCATGGAGGAGGTCGCCGAGGAGGTGCGCGAGACCTACCCCTTCCACCCCTCGTATAAGAACCTGGTCGCCCTGTTCAAGGAGAACGAGGGCTTCCGCCAGACCCGCGGCCTCATGCAGTTCACTGCGAGGCTGCTGCGCAGCGTGTGGAACCGCGACGCCAACGACGTATTTCTGATCGGCACCCAGCATCTGGACCTCAACGATCCCGAGGTGCGCGACGAGATCCAGCGCGTGAACTCGGCGCTGTTGCCGGCCGTGGTCAACGACATCGCCGACCACGGCAACGCCCGCGCCGAGGAGGTCGACGGTGACCTCGGCAGCGACGCTGCCACCCAAGTGGCGAAGCTGTTGCTCTCCGCGTCCCTGTCCCGGGCCGTGGGTGCCCACACCGGCCTGACCCAGGCCGAGATCATCGAATACCTGGCCGCTCCCTACCGCAAGGCAGACGAATTCCTGGCCGGACTGGACCGCCTGCGCGACCGCGCCTGGTACCTCCACCGCGAGGGCGAGGCCTTCTACTTCAAGGAGACGGAAAACCTCGGGCGGCGCATCGAGCGCGACGCCAAGCAGATCCCGGCACCCAAGCTGGAGCAGGCCCTGATCAACCGCCTCACCGGGCTGTTCCAAGCCCAGAGCAAGACCAAGGCGGCCTACCAGGAGGTTTCGATCATGCCGCGTCTGGACGACGTGCGGCTGTCCGGCTCCCGGGTCCTGCTGGTGGTGCAGCCCGATGGGCGCACCCCACCGGAGACGATCCGCAACTTCTTCGAGTTCCAACAGGAGAAGAACAACGTCCTGATCCTGTCCGGCAACGACAGTCACCTCGCCAACGAGGTCGAGGCGCGGCTGCGAGAGCTGTACGCCGTCGAGAAGATCCACGCCAAGCTCAAGCCCGGCGACACCCTGTTCGAGGAGGCCCGCGACAAGCTCGAAGAGCTGGCCGAGCGCTTCACCAAGGCAGTCTCCGGCGCCTACAACCGGCTCTTCTTCCCCGGGGGTGCCGGGAGTGAGCAAGGCGAGCTGGTCATGGCCACCATCGATAACGGCCTGAGCTTCGGCGAGGGCGAGCATGCCGCAGAGACCCAGATCGAGAAGCTCCTGGCCAGCGGGCGCTGCGACAACAAGCTCGCCCTGGATATGCAGGACGAGCTGCCCGCTTACTGGGCCATGGCCGAGACGTATCTCTGGCCCGCCAAGGACCGCCGCGTCCCGTGGCGCGATTTGGTCATGCGCGCCAAGACCGACCCCACCTGGCCTTGGATGCCCGGGGCGCGCGGGTTGGAGGTGCTGCGCGACGAGGCCCTCAAGCAGGGCCGTTGGCGCCAAACCCCCGAGGGCCACATCGAGAAGGGACCCTTCCCGGCCGAGAAGACGTCGGTCAACGTCACCGTGCTGGGCACCAACCGCGAGACCGGCGAGACCAGCCTTTCGCTCACGCCGCGCAACGCCGGCGACAGCCCGCGTGTCTATGTGCTCAAGAACTCCGCCGTGTCCGAGCAGGACGAGCAGGTCCAGGACCTGGAGGATTACCGCACCACGGAGGCGACGCTCTACTTCATCGCCGTCGACAGCGCCGGGAAATATGAAATCGGCCCACCGACCCGATGGACCGCGGACCTCACTATCCGTCACGAGCTGCACAAGGTCGCCGACGTCCGCAAGGTGGAGCTGCGTTGCACCCCGGCCGCCGAGATGCGCTACACCCTGGACGGCACCAACCCCAAGGAGGGCACCGTCTACGCCCAGCCCTTCCCGGTGCCAACCAAGGGCTGCACCATCCTCATCGCCGCCAAGGCCGGCGAAGTGGAGAAGAGCGCCAAGATCCAAATCTCATCCGATGGCGACGACCGCGCCATCATCGACGACCGCAAGCCAGCGCGGCTCGCCGAGTCCAAGCGGGTCTCCATCGACACCACGGACAAGGCGTTCAACTTCATTCAACGCTTCAAGGATCGCTCCGACACCCTGCTGCGTGGGGTTCAGATCATCCTCGGCGAAGGCGAGAACGCGGTCCAGATCCGCTTCAACGAGCGCGAGCTGACAGCCGCCGCCATCGAGACAGCCATCCGCGGTATTCGATCCGCCCTGGGGGATGAACAGGCTGCGGTCCAGATCCTGATCAAGGGCGGCGCCTCCTTTGGGGATGGATTCGCGCTCAAGGAGTTCGCTGAGGTGGCCGGCGTTGGGCTGACATCCGGTGACGTGATCCAGGATGCCGACTGATCGACACCAACGACCCCAACCGACCCCTCGCGATGCCCAAGACCTCTGACAAGCGCCCGGCTTATGCCCACAGAACCCTGGGCTTCGGTGTCCCGGCGACCTCCGATCCGCACCATTTCGTGGTCCAGATCCCGCGCGGCAACGCCGCGCCCGTGTTGATCTGCGAGCACTTAGGGATGGGCGCCGAGACGGCCCGGGAGCAGGTTATCGATCGCGTCCTGCTGGAGCGGCACCGCTGGACGGCCATCCGTGCCGAGGTGCAGCGCGCCTTCAATGCGCGGCTCAATGAGCACAACTTGGCCATCGGCACCTGGAAGGTCGGAGCCACGCCCGTCGACCGCCTGCTCGGCAAGGAGCTGTCCGTCCTGGCTTGGGCGATAGAGCGGTTGGACCCCGAGAAGATCCGCATCGCCGTGCGAAACTGGCTCGCGCTGCGCCCCGAGGAGCGCTGGTGGCTGTTCGGCATGACCGCCATGGCTACCGGCGGTATCGGCGATGCGGACAAGGGCTGGCGGGTTGCCTTGCGCTATGCCCTGGGCGACCTGGCCCAGAACGAGCTGCTCAGACCCCGGAGCCTGGTGGAGAACAAGGGCTCGGGGCGACAGACCACGCTGCCGCTGTTTGAGGATTGACGGCGCCTGCCGCGACTCGGGGTTGACCTGCCGCGGCGTCGCAACCAATATGGTTGCAATCAAGCCGATCAGCGGGGTAGACCCGATGCCATCCCTCACGTTGAAAGACATCCCCATCGCCTTGATGGAGCGGCTGCGCAGCCGCGCCGCCCGAGACCGGCGGAGTCTGAACCGGGAGGCTATCCTGCTGCTGGAGCAGGCCCTTGCCCCCGGTGCCGGCGCAGTGCCCGCGAGCATCGCCGAGGCGGAGCGCGACGCGCAGCTCGTCGCCTGGGAGCGATTGGGTGGCCGCTGGCCCGGCGGCGATGCGGCGCTGGATGCCATGGTCTCGGACATCTACGACGCACGCACCGAGGGCCGCGAGGTCGATCTGTGAAGGTGCTGGACACGGACGTCTGCGTCGAGATCCTGCGTGGTAATCCGCGGGTGCTGCAGTGGCGCCGGCACACCAGCTCACGGGTCGTCACCACTTGGATCACGGCCTGCGAGCTGGAATACGGCGCCGCCAAGTCTGCGGAGCCCGACCAGGCCCGCTCGCTGGTCGCGGACCTCTTGAGCACGCTCGACATTGTTGGGCTGGATCGACCGGCAGCTCGGCAGTTCGGCCAACACAAGACCGCCCTGCGCCGCGCCGGCGAGACCCTTGCCGATGCCGACCTGATGATCGCGGCCATCGCCCTTGCCCGCGGTGCCGAGCTGGCAACCGGCAACCTCCGACACTTCCGCCGATTTCCGGACCTGCCCCTGGAAGACTGGATTCGGCAACCACCGCCGGAGTCGGCCGACCGAGGCGACGCCCCATCATGAGCCGCTCCGCCGACGCAAAGGCAGGTCCACGAATCGAGCCCTTTGGGCTGAAGGATGCCCCGGCGCTGATCGAGGCGGTGTTTCCGGCACAGAAGGTCTCGTTCGAGGCGCAGCGGGAGCGCAAGGCAGGGGCGGGCCAGACGCTGACGGCGCTCGGCTCTTACTGGAAGGGCCGCAAGCCGCTGATCCTGGTGCGGGCCATCGTGCTGGGCAGCCTGCTGCCGCAGACCGACGATGCCGAGAAGGACCTGGAGATCTTCGAGAAGCTGATGGCCTTCGACGAGGGCGGGCTGGCGCGGCGGGAGCCGAAGATCAGTCCGGTCGGAGATCGCCCGGCGCATCGAGCTGGCGGACCCCTGGCGCTACTTCACGGCCTCGTTCAAGGGCGACGCGGAGGATGCTGAGGAGATCGAAGGGGCGCAGTTCCCGCTGGATGTCGACGATTATCCCGGCCTGACCATTCGCTGGCGGCGGGATATCGACGAGGCGGACAAGCTGGAGCTGCTGGCCCAGGACGCTGGCGACCTATCCCACCTACGAGGAGCGCGCCGGGCTCTGCAAGCGACCGGAGGAGATGGATCAGGCCGCGCTGTACGCCCCGATCTGGCCCGCCGTGAACGCCCACCTGGGGCATCTGGGCATCGAGGCCCATTCCCACCAGGAGCTGGTCGAGCAGCTCGGCATCCTGCGCTTCGGCCACCGGCCGCGGGTCGGGGACACCTTCTGCGGCGGCGGCTCCATCCCCTTCGAGGCCGCGCGGCTGGGCTGCGACGTCTACGCCTCGGACCTCAACCCCATCGCCTGCATGCTGACCTGGGGGGCGCTCAACATCATCGGCGCCGCGCCCGAGAAGCGCGCCGAGATCGAGCGGGCGCAGCGCGAGGTGGCCGAGGCGGTGGATCGGGAGATCACCGGCGCTCGGCATCGAGCACGACAGTCATGGCAATCGGGCCAAGGCGTATCTCTATTGCCTGGAGACCCGTTGCCCGGAGACCGGCTGGATGGTGCCGATGGCGCCGAGTTGGGTGATCTCAAAGACACAGCAGCGTCGTCGCCAAGCTGGTCCCGGACCACGCGAACAAGCGCTTCGACATCCAGATCCTCACCGGCGTCTCCGTCGCCGAGATGCAGGCCGCCGAGCATGGGCACGGTTCGGGACGGAAATCTGGTCTACGAGCTCGAAGGCAAGACCTACCGTACCCCGATCAAGACCTTGCGCGGCGACTATCGCGATGCCGACGGCAACACCGGAAACAAGCTGCGCCGCTGGGAGAATGCATGACTTCAAGCCGCGCCCGGATGACATCTTTCAGGAGCGGCTGTACTGCATCCAGTGGATCGACCGCAGACGCTGGCACAAGTCACGACAGGAAACCTTCTTCGCCGCAGTCACCGAAGAGGATCTGGAGCGCGAGCGCAAGGTGGAGGCGATCGTCGCCGAGAATCTTGCCCGCTGGCAGGAACAGGGTCTGGTACCGGATATGGCGATCGAGCCAGGTGACAAGACCGACGAGCCTATCCGCACGCGGGGCTGGACGTATTGGCACCAGCTCTTTTACGCCAAGGCAGCTTCTGCTGCTGTCCGCGCTATGGAACCACATGTGTAAGGAACCATGCGGGCGCAATTGTTGTTTTGCCAACCTACTGAATTATCTATCGAAACTGCGTAGGAATTCATTCGCGGAGCCCAAACTCAGGCCGGGAGATGTGCCTGGACCACGTGTTCTATCAACCAGGCACTGAACACGTTCTATCGAACTAGGGGCGTACGTTCGTATGCCTACTTCCGCCGACACGAGCTTTCAAGCTGCCTTGGGGCAACGTCCATGGACATGGCACCACTGAACCGCTGCCAGCTGAAGCCCTGGGGGTGAATTGCGACATCTTCGTCACGGACCCCCCTTACGCGGACGCGGTGATGTACCACGAGATCACCGAATACTTCATCGCCTGGCTGCGCAAGAACCCGCCGCCTCCATTCGATCAATGGACCTGGGACTCCCGCCGCGACCTTGCCATCAAGGGCTCCGGCGACGACTTCCGCCGCGGCATGGTGGACGCCTACAAGGCCATGACCGAGCACATGCCGGACAACGGCATGCAGTGCGTGATGTTCACCCACCAGGACACCGGCGTCTGGTCCGACATGGTGAGCATCTTCTGGGCCGCGGGCCTGCAGGTGGTCGGGGCCTGGTACATCGCCACCGAGACGACCTCGGAGCTGAAGAAGGGCGGCTATGTGCAGGGCACCGTGATCCTGATGCTGCGCAAGCGCCCGAGCCGGGGACCGCCCCGGCTTCAAACAGCGCATCCTCCCCGAGGTGAAGCGGGAGGTGGACGCCCAGATCAAGCAGATGCTGCACCTGAACACCGAGACCGAGGCCAAGATGGGCACCCCGGTCTTCAACGACTCGGACCTGCAGATGGCCGGGTACGCGGCGGCGCTCAAGGTGCTGACCGGCTACACCAGTATCGGCGGCGAGGACGTGACCACCTTTGCCCTGCGCCCGCGGCGCAAGGGTGAGACCACGGTCGTCGACGAGATCGTCGAGCAGGCCGCCGAGACCGCCAACAGCCTGCTGGTCCCCGAGGGGCTGGACCGCGAGACCTGGGCGGCCATCGGCGGCATCCAGCGCTTCTATCTGCGCATGCTGGACATGGAGACCACCGGCGCCTCGAAGCTGGACAACTACCAGAACTTCGCCAAGGCCTTCCGGGTGCAGGACTACGCGGCGGTGATGGCCAGCATCAAGCCCAACGCGGCGCGGCTGAAGTCCGTCACCGAGCTCAAGCCCCGCGATCTCACCGACCGCACCGAGATCGGCCCGACCCCGCTCGGGGCCCTGATCGTCGCCATCCAGGAGTTCCTGGCCGGGCAGTTACCCGAGGCGGTCATGACCAACCTGCGCGAGGCCGTGACGGACTACCTGCACCGGCGCCCGCTGCTGGTCGACATGGCCGACTTCCTCGCCGCCAAGTCCCGCGCCCCGGAGGTGCGCCGCGCCGCCGAGGCCATCGCCAGCCGCATGCGCAACCAGCGGTTACAGTGATGCGTGAACCTCAACCCCGTCATTCCGTCAGGATGACGGAATCCAGTGCCAGGGAGGACAAGCAGAGCGAATGCAGCGGGGCGGGGTTACCGTCCGTGGCCCTGGGTCCCGGCGTCCTGCCGGGACGACGGCCGATGTTGAACGGAGATCGCAACTGGCGGTTGCCTGCGGCGATGCGTCAACCACAACCCGTCATTCCGTCAGGATGACGGAATCCAGTGCCAGGGAGGGCAAGCCGAGCGAATACCACGGGCGTGGGTTACCGTCCGTGGCCCTGGGTCCCGGCGTCCTGCCGGGACGACGGTGGTGAACGCTGGTGGCGAGCAGAGAACGGCTCCCATGTGTCTATCTGCTTGCCAGTAGGCGCAACGGCACGCTTTATTGTGGAGTGACGTCCGATCTGCCCAAACGCGTTTGGCAGCATAAGAATGACCTGATCGATGGATTTACAAAGCGGTACCGCGTGCATGCACTCGTTTGGTATGAGGCCCACGAAACGATGGAGTCAGCGATCAGGCGGGAAAAGGCCATTAAGAACTGGAGCCGACAGCGCAAGCTGCTGCTGATCGAGAGTGTCAATCCTATGTGGATGGATCTGGATGCGGAGTTGATTTGAATGGACTCGGCGAGATCACGATCCAGGATGCCCAACAGAGCGGGATCTATCCCCTGCAAATCGAGCGGATGGTTGGAGATGCTACCTGACGGTGCATCCTGGTTTTCGGGAGACCATGCCTTATGAAAGCGATCGAAATCGAGGCAACGGTAGAGAAGCACTGTATCCGTCTACCGGATGCGATACCGGACGGTACCCATTTGCGCGTGCTGCTGCTGATGGATGAAACCTCCGTGTCCGCAGATGACACCGCCGACCTGAAGCGGCTATTGGCAGGGTTGACGGTGGGCCTAACGGAAGAAGACCTTCGCCGTTCCAGAGACTTCGGCCGTGGTGATACAGAATGGGGTTCCTGATCGACACACCCAACATCTTGTCCGAGGTGCAGAAGGGGGATCGCGCTGACCCGGGCGTCCGAGACTGGTATGCGAAGGCGCGCGTCGAGGATCTCTATCTCTCGGTGCTGGTACTGGGCGAGGTGCGACAGGGCATTGAGCGTTTGCGGCGCCGCGACCCTGATCAGGCTGAGCGACTGAGCGGCGGATGGCGCATATCAAGGGGCGCCTCACTGATCGGATCCTGCCCATTTCAGCCGCCATCGCTGAGCGTTGGGGACGAAACAACGTCCCGGATGCACTGCCAGTCGTCGACGGTCTCTTGGCTGCGACCGCGCTGGAGCACGGGTTGACCCTGGTGACCCGCAATGTGCGCGATGTCGAGCGCAGCGGTGTTTCGATTCTGAATCCATTTTCAGACGCTGCCGCACTGTGACGATACGCCGACTGTCCTCCCGCACTGATCGGCTTGATCGGAGTTTCCTGGCCGAACAGCTCCAAGGCGCGCGCAGCTACCGGCGGATCGCCGGCTACTTCACCAGCTCGTTGTTTGAGATTGCACACGAGTGGCTGGAGCCGATCCCGGACGTGCGCATCGTCTGCAACGTGGACCTGTCGCCGGAGGATCTAAAGGTCGCACAGCTGCGCGAGGCGCGGATGCTTGGGCGCTGGAACGAGCGGTCCATCGAGGCCGAGACCCTGCTGAACCGCGAACGCTACCAGCGTCTGGACGCGTTCCTGGCCAAGCGCGGCCAGGTGATCCGGGTCGCGCCGGACAGCGTCTGCGGCTTCGTGCACGGCAAGGCAGGCGTCATCGAGCTGGCCGACGGGCGCAAGGTCGGGTTCATCGGCTCCATGAACGAGACCCGCCATGGCTGGCAACGTCACTACGAGATCCTCTGGGAGGACGACTCGCCCGAGGGAGTCGCGTGGATCGAGGCCGAGTTCGAGTACCTCTGGAACGCGGCCCGGCCCCTGCCGGAGGCGGTCTGTCGGGAGGTCCGCCGCCGCAGCCGCCGCTACGAGGTGCTGCTGCCGGAAATCGAGACCGAGGAGACGCTGGCCCCCGCCGCGCTGATCGAAGCTCCCCTGTACCGCGAGGGTATGGCGCTCCAGCCGTGGCAGCAGGGGTTCGTCACGGAGTGCCTGCGCCACTACAACGACCACGGCCAGGTGCGGCTGCTACTGGCCGACGAGGTAGGTCTGGGCAAGACGCTCTCGCTCGGGACCGCGGCCCTGACGCTGTGCCTGTTGTCCGAAAAGACCGGACGCCGCCGCAAGCCCATCGTGATCTTCGCCCCGGCCACCCTCTGCGAGCAGTGGCAGACCGAGATGATCGACAAGCTCGGCATCCCCTGCGCCCGCTGGCACTCCAGCCGCAAGGTGTGGCTCGACCCGGAGGAGCGGGCCATCTCTCCCAGCGGGGCTGAGCACATCGCCCGCTGTCCGCTGCGGATCGGAATCGTTTCGACCGGGCTGATGGTGCAACCTTCAAAGGAGAAGGAGTACCTGACCGACCTGACTTTCGAGCTTGCTATCCTGGACGAGGCCCATAAGGCGCGTTCCCGCCAGGGGTACGGCCAGAACGCCGGAGAGCCGAACGAGCTACTGGCCTTCATGCACGCGGTTGCCAATCGCGCCGCGCATGTGTTGCTCGGCACCGCCACACCTGTCCAGACCGACCCCGCGGACCTCTGGGACTTGGTGCGCATCCTTCACCGCGGCACCGACGGCTTCGTGCTCGGCAACGAGCTTGCGCCATGGCACCACCCAGCGCGGGTACTGCCGATCCTGAGCGGGGAGGAGCGGGTTGTCGATCTCGACCACGCGTGGCAGCTGCTTCGATCGCCGTTGCCTACCATGGAGTCCACCAACGAGCCCAATGCGCGCCGGCTGTTCCGCAACCTGCGCGAAGAGCTCGACATGGGTCCGACCGAGCACTTAGCAGGTGCCCTGACTCTGCTGCCTGGAGATCTTCGCGACGACCTGGAGACGGAGCTGGAGCGAACGATCGACGGGGCATCCTTCTTCCAGCGCGAGAACCCCTGCGTGCGCCACGTCGTCCTGCGCAAGCGGGCGACGTTGGAGGCACGAGGACTTATCGACAAGATCGCCGTGAGCATCCATCCGGAGCAGGACCTGGCCGCGGACCCGCACCGCTTCAATGCCCTGTTCCAGGGACTGGCCCTGCGCACGACACCCGATTTCGACCGCGCCTACGAGGAAGCCCGTGCCTTCGGAAAGGTGCTCGCCCAGCGCGGGAAAGGCGGCGGTTTCATGAAGAATCTAATGGAGCAGCGGGTCTGCTCCAGCACGGTGGCTGGCATCAATACGGCGACCGTGCTTCTGGAGGGGCGTCAGGTCCATGAAGAGACCGAGGACATTGAGGCCGACCTGGAGGTTCAGAACGACGCCGAACGGGCCGCACTTGAGAGCCTGATCGCCGCCCTCGAAGGCATGGATGACGACCCGAAGCTCCGCGCGATCCGCTACTACCTAAAGGACGAAGGCTGGCTGGATCTGGGCTGCATCATCTTCAGCCAGTACTACGACACCGCGCGCTGGGTGGCGGATGCCCTGGCCGAAGAGCTGCCGGGGGAGATCATCGGACTTTATGCGGGCGCTGATCGCAGCCGGCTTTACCGCGACGGCCAGGCGGTCGGCACCGCCCGCGAGTCGCTGAAACGGATGGTGGCGGACCGCGACATCCGCATCATGGTTGCCACCGACGCCGCCTGCGAGGGTCTGAATCTCCAGACCTTGGGGACTCTTATCAATGTCGACCTGCCCTGGAACCCCACCCGGCTCGAACAGCGGATTGGCCGCATCAAGCGTTTCGGCCAAGCCCGCTCTACCGTGGACATGTTGAACCTGGTTCACCAGGGCACCGTCGATGAGATTGTCTACGAGCGGCTCTCGGAGCGCATGCGTAACCGATACGACCTGTTCGGCGCGCTCCCGGACACCATCAAGGACGAGTGGATCGACGACATTGCAACGCTGGGCCAGCAGATGGACCAGTACATCGAAGAGCGCCGGCGTGCGACCGGCTTTGACCTTCGCTACAACGAGACCATCAAGCCCAGCGACGACGCCTGGCGCGATTGCGCGGCGGTGCTGGCACGTCGAGACCTCGATAATTTGATGCGGCAAGGGTGGAGTGGGTAATCCGACGCGGCACGAAATACCTCGTCGATGCACGCCCATTGGATCGAATCGCTATGGCTCAGCTACCGATGGTGGGCTGGGGGGGGTGGGCGAGACGCAGACGACCACGTCGCGAGCCTCCGGCGCGCATGAGCGCCAAGCGCATGCGAGCGCTCCGCGAGCGAGCTCGCACAGCGGTTGCGAGTGATGAGCTCAGGTTGCAGAACCTCGGCGACACCGGCGTGCTGGAGACCCTGGAGGTCGCGTTCCGGCGTAGGGCGACCTTGATGATGACTGAGGCCGTTCAGGAGCGGTTCGCCCGAGAGTACAAGCGGGCGGTGGAGGGACACCTGGTTCATCTAAAGGTCGTCAGGGAGACGGAAAATGAGGAGGAAACCCCGGAACCCCAAGCGTAACGGAAAGTGCCTGTGCGGCCCGCGCGGCGTGGACGCAGCGAGGGACCGGGCCGTACGCGCTGCGCGTTGCGCAGCACCATGGCATCAGCAGGTCTGATGGTATGACCGAGCTCCCTTTTCAGTGACTGAATCGGGGGCGAGGAACAGCCATGTCTGACTGGGGGACCTAGCGGGGGCCCGCCACGCTCCGGTTTTTGTTATGTCGCTGATTGATCACTGAATTTCGAGAGCGATTGGCGGAGAGGGAGGGATTCGAACCCTCGATACGCTATTAACGTATACACACTTTCCAGGCGTGCTCCTTAAGCCACTCGGACACCTCTCCGAAAACACCGAGACGCCAATCCAAAACAGCGACAGACGGCGGACGTGACGACAAGATCCCTTTCCGTCCGGCGGGTGAACGCGGAAGAATATACGAACGGACGCTGGCATGTAAACCGATGCCGTCGCCCGATCGCACATTCCTCTTGATTCGTAAGTCGTTGTTCTAGAGTGTCAGCCAAGCCTCGCGCTAGTCGCTGCTCTGGAGGCATGGACCGAGCAAATGATATCTCTGACGTCTGCACGTATTCCCCTCTCTACCATAGCCGACCGCTATCGGCTCTACGAGCTCTCCGTTCAGTGCGCGGAGGCGGAGGTCAGCTTCATCGACGCGGGCTTCCGCCGTCTGCGCGGCCGCACGCCGCAGATCCTGCGTGAAGACTTCTGCGGCACGGCCGCGGTGTGCTGCGAATGGGTCCAGCGACGCAAGCGGAACCGGGCTTTTGGTGTGGACACCGACCCCGAGGTACTCGCTTGGGGACGTCGCAACAACATCGCACGGCTGCCGGAGGACGCGGCGCGGCGCCTTACCCTGATTGCGGACGACGTGCTCACGGTCGACGCTCCGCGGCCCGACGTCGTGGCCGCGATGAACTTCAGCTATTGGCTACTCAAGGATAGAGAGAGCCTGAAGCGCTACTTCCGGCGGGTCAGGGCCTCGCTCAAAGACGACGGGATCTTCTTTCTCGATGCCTACGGCGGCTACGACTCCCACCGGGTCATTACGGAGGAGCGCCCCGTCCAGGGCGATGAGGGCGACTTCACTTATGTCTGGGAGCAGGAGCAGTTCGACCCGATTACACATCGGCTGGTCTGCCACATCCATTTCCGCTTTCCTGACGGCTCCAGCCTGGAGCGGGCCTTCAGCTACGACTGGCGGCTCTGGACGTTGCCCGAGATACGGGAGCTGCTCGGGGAGGCTGGATTCGGCCGGGTGATCGTTTATTGGCAAGGTTGGAATACCGACGGCACCGCGGACGGCAACTTCCAGCCGGTTGAGCAGGCGGAGCCCGATGCCGGCTGGATCTGTTATCTCACAGCGGAGAAATAAGTGACGATTCAAGAACAACTTGACCATTTTTTCTGACCACTTAACGGTAGGGCGCAATAGGCCCCAGCCGTATTGCGCCGCAGGTCGCCGTTGATCCCAGTCGGTGCAATACGCTCCGCTATTGCACCCTACGCTGAACGAAGTGTTTCAGTTGCTTCCGAATCGTTCCTAAGCGACACGTCAAGAAACCTCAGCGATCCAGCGGCAGCTGACTCGGCTGAGCTTGCGAGCTACCCAGCGGGAGCAATGGCCTCGCTTGGGAGCGCGAGGAAACGACCCGTGCACGCGCTGGCGGGGGAGTCCGGCGAGCCCCGCACCGGAGCGTCTTTCTGCGGCCGTAAGGTCCGAACGCATCCCGCAGCTTGGACTTTTGGTCGGCCACATCGCACAATCAATGTCTAGGATGGGATTGTCCGGATCATTCCGAAACTCGGCGTTCTTCGCCTTTCCACGACTGAAGCTCACCTATGGCGCAGTACATCTTCACCATGAATCGGGTCGGCAAGATCGTGCCACCCAAGCGGGCAATCCTCCGCGATATCTCCTTGTCCTTCTT
Source organism: uncultured Gammaproteobacteria bacterium (assembly GCA_963824085.1). GTDB lineage: Bacteria > Pseudomonadota > Gammaproteobacteria > Chromatiales > Chromatiaceae > JARRNE01. The sequence continues at coordinate 182,336 of CAWGNT010000018.1, read as the reverse complement.
CCCCGGAGCCAAGATCGGAGTGCTCGGGCTGAACGGCTCCGGCAAGTCGACGCTGCTGCGCATCATGGCCGGCGTCGATGTGGAGATCGAGGGCGAGGCACGTCCCCAGCCCGGCATCAACATCGGCTTTCTCCCGCAGGAGCCCAAGCTCGACCATACCAAGGACGTGCGCGGCAATGTGGAGGAGGCAGTCGCTCACATTTCGCGGGCCCTCGCCCGCCTCGATGAGGTCTACGCGGCGTACGCAGCACCCGACGCGGATTTCGACGCCTTGGCTAAGGAGCAGGCCGAGCTCGAGAACCTGATCGAGGCAACTGATGGGCACAACCTCGAGCGGACCTTGGATGTGGCGGCCGACGCGCTGCGCTTGCCACCGTGGGACGCCGATGTCGCCACGCTCTCGGGCGGCGAGCGCCGACGCGTGGCTCTTTGTCGCCTGCTGCTCTCGAAGCCGGACATGCTGCTCTTGGACGAGCCGACCAACCACTTGGACGCGGAGTCTGTTGCCTGGCTGGAGCACTTCCTGCGCGAATACCAGGGCACCGTCGTGGCGGTGACCCACGACCGATATTTCCTCGACAACGTGGCCGGCTGGATACTGGAGCTCGATCGCGGACACGGGATTCCCTGGGAGGGCAACTACTCCTCCTGGCTGGAGCAGAAGGAGAAGCGCCTGGAGCTGGAGCAAAAGCAGGAGGCCGGGCGCATCAGGGCAATGCAGCATGAGCTCGACTGGGTCCGCTCAAATCCCAAGGGTCGCCACGCCAAGAGCAAGGCCCGCCTCGCCCGCTTCGAGGAGCTGCAGTCACAGGAGTTCCAGTCCCGCAACGAGACCAACGAGATCTATATTCCACCCGGTCCTCGTCTCGGCGACCTCGTCATCGAGGGTACGGACCTGAAGAAGGCGTATGGGGACCGCCTCCTGTTCGATGGACTTTCGTTCAATTTGCCGAAGGGCGGCATCGTGGGAGTGATCGGCCCAAACGGCGCCGGCAAGACGACCCTCTTTCGCATCCTGACGGAACAGGAGCGACCTGACGCCGGTGACTTACGTGTCGGCGAGACGGTACAAGTCGCCTACGTCGATCAGAGCCGTGATGCGCTCGACGGTGCCAAGACGGTTTGGGAGGAGATCTCCGACGGGCAGGACAATATCGTGGTCGGGCGCTACGAGATGCCCTCGCGCGCCTATGTTAGCCGCTTCAATTTCAAGGGTGTCGATCAACAGAAGCGCATCGGCGACCTCTCGGGCGGCGAGCGCAACCGCGTCCATCTCGCCAAGCTCCTCAAGAGGGGCGGCAACCTTCTCCTTCTGGACGAGCCCACCAACGACCTCGACGTGGAGACCCTGCGTGCCCTGGAGGAGGCCATCCTTACCTTCCCCGGCTGCGTGGTCGTGATCTCCCATGATCGCTGGTTCCTGGACCGCATCGCCACTCATATGCTGGCGTTCGAGGGTGACTCCCAGGTGACCTGGTTCGAGGGGAATTATGCCGACTACGAGGCGGACCGCCATCGGCGCCTGGGCGACGCAGCGGACCAGCCCCATCGGATCAAGTACCGTCGCCTTTCGGGTTAGAGTCCGCGGCGACGTCCTGCACAGGCCAGACTGACGAAGCGCCGCATGCGAGCACGCCTTCAGTCCCTCTTAGACAAGCACGAAGGAGCGGCCTCCGCGACGGCGGACGGCATCACCGCGCGGCGCGCGCAGCTCGCACTCGTCGTCTGCTCGGTGTTCGCGCTGTTGCTGTTGGTATGGAGCACGTGGGATCACATCCGCACCGCAGTCGAGTTCCAACGGGCGCTGGGCATGCAGGTTGCCGACATCGCCGAAGACCGGCTGATGCGCCAATTGGAGGAGATGCGGGGCCGGCTCAATTCCTTCGTTCACCAGGAACGGGACCTCCTTGAGAGCGTTGCCGCAGCTCCCGACTCCACCGAGTTGAGCGACAGCCTGTGGTCGCTGGTGCAGTTGGTATTGCCGAAGGCAAGCGCGGCCTTGGTCCTGGATGCCCAAGGGATCCGCTCCGCCGCACTCGGCGAGCCCCTGGGCCGGGATAGCGAGATCTTTCTGCGCGAGTTCGCCCGCGAGCAACGAGGACCCTTTTCCGTAAGCACTCAGGGGGCTTCGCGCTCCATGAACATCGCCACCTCCTGGTACTCCGATGGAGGGCGACACGGGACGTTTCTCATCAATGTGCGCTGCGCGCAGCTGTGCGGGCTCGTAGAGCGTTCCGCCCCCGACGGACACACAGTAGGACTGCGGCCAGGACGGACCGCGCGACGCGCCATCGGTGATCAGCAGACGGGTAAGGACCGCCAAGGCACCGTGCTGGCCCGGGTGGCCGTAGGGACCACCGGATGGTTCGTCGAGGACCGGCTGGATGCAGGTTACTTCTCCAACCTGGTCTACAGCCGCGTGACGCTCGCGCTGGGACTGGGGATGACGTTCCTCCTCGCCACGGTCGCGATCTACCGCTGGGCGAATCACCAGGGCAGCAGCGTATTGAAGGATCAGGCAGACCTGCGCGTCAGCCGACAGCAGCTCCGCGCCGTTCTCTCCGCCACGATGGACGGCATCGTGGTGACCGATACGCAAGGGCGTATTCAATTGTTCAACCCCGCCGCTGAGATGATGTTTGGACGGTTGACGGAAGACGTCCTAAATGCCAGCGCGGAGAAGCTCGTGCCCGATCTCTTCTCGTCCGGGCAGGTCACTGCCTTACTTGACACGAAGGACGGTGCGCCGGCCCCGGTGGTGCGTGAGACCACGGGATGCAGGAAGGGCGGCAAGGACTTCCCGCTTAGGTTGTGGCTCCATGGGGTCCGTATCGGGGGCAAGCCGCGCCTGCTGATCGTGGCCCAGGACCTCTCCGAGCATGTGCGCAACGAGGAGCAGCTGGTGTTTCTCGAGCAGCGCGATGTGCTGACCGGCCTTCTCAATCGCAAAGAGTTCGAGCGCCGACTGTCCGCAATGCTCTCGGACGCCAACGACCAAGAGGATTCGCCGCACGTCCTCTGCCACATCGACGTGGATCAATTCAAAGTTATCAATGACACCTGCGGGCACGAGGCGGGAGACGAGCTCCTGAAGCAGCTGGCGATCCTCATTCAGGCAAGACTGGAGGGGGCACAGATCATCGCGCGCCTGGGTGGGGATGAGTTTGCGGCCTTGCTCCCAGGGCGAACCGCGGAGCAGGCGCGCGAAATCTGTGAAGGTTTCATGCAAACGGTCCGCAACTTCCTGTTTACCTGGCGCGACCAGTCTTTCGACGTGGCCGTGAGCATCGGACTCACCGAATTCATTCCGGACAGTGATAGCGCCTCAAGCGTTCTGAGCAAGGCGGACGTGGCGTGCCACATGGCCAAGACACACGGGCGCGATCGCGTGCACACGTACAGTGAGGCGGACGTAGAGCTCGTACGCCACCACGGCGACATGCGCCTCGTCTCCACCATCTCTCACGCCTTGAACGAGGGCCGCTTCCGTCTGTACGCGCAGCCCATCGCGCCCGTCGCCCCGGGCGGTGACAGGCGCCGTCACTTCGAGGTCCTGGTGCGTATGGTCGATGAGGGTGGGGAGTCAGTGATCCCCGAGAGGTTCATCCCCGCCGCGGAACGCTACATCCTGATGCCGGCCGTGGACCGTTGGATCGTAAACCGGCTGTTTAGTCTTCAAGCCGAGAACCTGCGTGCATGGCACGCTGCCGTGCCCCACAGCTTCCTGTTCGCGGTGAACCTCTCCGGCACATCGATCACCGACGAAGGCTTTCTGCGCTACCTCAAGCGCCAATTCATCGACTGGGACGTGCCCCACGAGACGATTTGTTTTGAGATTACGGAGACCGCAGCAGTCCGCAACCTCGAGCGCGCCAGGGCCTTCATGCGGGAGCTGAGCGCCCTTGGCTGTACCTTCGCCTTGGACGACTTCGGCACCGGCCTCTCCTCATACGGCTATCTCAAGGAACTGCCGGTGGACTATCTCAAGATCGACGGAAGCTTTGTGCGCGGCATGGCCGAAGATCCCGTCAACTACGCGCTCGTAGAGTCCATCAATCAGATTGGCCACGTACTTGGTCTGAAGACCATCGCCGAGTGGGCAGAAGACAAGAGCGTCCTCAATCAACTTCGGGCACTGAACGTGGATTTCGCCCAGGGTTTCGGGGTCGGCCAAGCAGTGCCCGTCTGTGACCTTACCCTGGCGGACATTACCGCACCGCCCGTGCCGGCAGACCAAACCGATGACCCGCTTCGACCCCCTCGCCGACCGCGTCGCAGCGTTGCTCGACCGGCTTGAGGCCCTCCTGCCAGCGGCGCCTGCGCCGCCGGACTGGGGCTTCAATGCCTATCGCTGGCGCAGGACAGGGGGCCGAGGCTACCTTCAGGGCCTCCCCCATCCCCATCGTGTGAGCCTCGACGACCTTCTGTGCCTCGACCGCCAAAGGGCGGAGATTGAGCGCAACACCCGCCAGTTCCTGGCGGGGCGGAGTGCCAACAACGTCCTTCTCTGGGGGGCGCGAGGGACCGGAAAGTCGTCTCTCGTCAAAGCCGTGCTCACGAAGCTGCATGTCCAGGGTCTGCGGCTCATCGAGGTCGACAAGGACGACCTAGTCGACCTTGCGGACATACTCGATTTGATCCGGCACCGGCCGGAGCGCTTCATCGCCTTCTGCGACGACCTGTCATTCGAGGCCGGCGAGCCCGGCTACAAGGCCCTGAAGGCGGCCCTCGAGGGATCGATCGCGGCGTCGCCGGAAAACCTGCTCATCTATGCGACGTCCAACCGCCGCCATCTCGTACCCGAGCTCCAGCATGAGAACCGCGAGGCGCACATGGTTGAAGGAGAGATCCATCAAGGCGAAAGCGTAGATGAGAAGATCTCGCTCTCCGACCGGTTTGGCCTGTGGATCTCCTTCCACCCGTTCAGTCAGGCCCAGTATCTCCAGATCATCCACCACTGGCTGAAACGATTCGCCGCGCAGGACCTGGCGCTGGATGACGTGGACAGAGCAGCCCTGCAATGGGCACTGCGGCGGGGGTCGCGGAGCGGTCGGACGGCATGGCAGTTCGCGCGCGACCGGGCTGGGCGAGTCGCGTGAGGCTGCGCGCCGTCAGGCGATCCGGTCCAGCGGCCAGCCCGGACTGCACTGAAGGAGCCGGCGTACACCTTCCATGTCGACGGGCGGAGAAAACCAGAAGCCCTGAACCTCGGGGCAATGCAGCTCCTGCAGGCGCTGAAGCTGGTCGGGACTTTCCACGCCTTCTGCGATGACGTTCGTGCCGAGCAGCCGCCCCAGCATGATGATCATCTGGACGATCGCCGCCGAATCGGCCGAGCTGTTGAGATCCTTCACGAAGGAACGATCGATCTTCAACGAATCGTAGTCGAACTTACTTAGGTAGCTTAGAGAAGAGTAGCCCGTCCCAAAATCATCGATATGCAGGCTCACACCAAGGGCGCGTAGACCCTCGAGCCTCGACTTCGCATCCTCGGCATGGTCGATCAAGACACTCTCTGTGATTTCGATGCACAGTCCGCCCGGGAAGAAATCGGTCTCCTTCATGATCTCCGCCAGACGGGGAATGAAATCGGCTTGCGCAAACAACCTGCCGGAGACATTGACGCTGACCGACAGCAGATGACCACCCTTGGACTGCCGCTCCCACTGACGTGCGTGGGTACAAACCTCCCGTATGCTCCACCACCCCATCGGAACGATTAGGCCGGACTCTTCCGCGCAGGGTATGAACTCGCCCGGCAGGATGAGCCCCCGCTTGGGGTGGTTCCACCGCATCAGCGCCTCGAAGCCGACGACTCTAGCCTGCTCCAGAGAAATGATCGGCTGATAGTGCATGGTCAGCTCGCGGCGATCGAGTGCCCGGCGTAAGTCGGCCTCGAGCTCCACGACCTCAACGACGCGCCGATACATCATCGAATCGAATAGGGCGTAGCGCGCCTTCCCTTCCGCCTTTGCCCGATACATCGCGATGTCCGCGTCACGCAGTATCTCTTCGGGAGAACGGTAGGCCGTTGCGCCCAAGGCAATCCCTATGCTTGCGGAGATAAAGATCTCTTCGTTGCCGACCAGATAAGCCTCCCGGGACAGCTCCAATATCCGATCCGCGATCTGCCTGACGTGCTGCAAGTCCCGAACATTCGAGACTATGATGGAAAATTCGTCGCCCCCAAAGCGGGCCACGGTGTCGCCCGGCCGCAACAGACGCGTCAACCGATGGGAAAAGGCGACCAACAGATCATCGCCCACGCTGTGCCCAAGACTGTCGTTGACGTTCTTGAACCTGTCTAGGTCGAGAAACATCACCGCGAATGGAGCTCCGCCGCGGCGGCGCAGCTGTTTCAACGCGACCGCGAGGCGGTCGCGAAACAGCACGCGATTGGGAAGACCCGTCAATGCATCATGGAGGGCATCGTTCAGCAGCTTTTCTTCCACATTCTTACGTACGGATACATCGGTCAAGGATCCCGCCATCCGAAGAACCGTTCCTTTGGCGTCACGCACGGCCAGTCCACGGCTGAGAACCCAGACGTAGGAGCCTCCCTTGTGTCGAATGCGATATTCCTGCACGAATTGATCGCAGGCGCCCCTGAGGTGCGCCTGCAGGGCGCGCTCAAAAGCGGCGATGTCGTCTGAATGAATCTGGTCAAACCAGCTGTCCAAGCTGTTATCAAGGTCTGAATCCGAATAGCCGAGAATGCCCTTCCAGCGGGGAGACAAATAGACCTCGCCCGTCAGCAAATTCCAGTCCCATACCCCGTCATTGGACCCACGGACGGCAAGCGCGTATCGTTCCTCACTCTGCAACAGCGCTTCTTCATACCGCTGACGCTCGATCGCGTAGCGAATGGATCTGGCCAGCAGCCCTGAGTCGACCCGTCGCTTGATGAGATAGTCCTGAGCCCCCTCCCTGACGGCGCGCGCGGCGAGATCTTCATCCGCCATGTTGGTCATCACGATCACGGGGAGTTGCGGCGCCGTTGCGTGGAAGCGTTGGAATGTCCCGATACCTTCGCTATCCGGCAGACAGAGATCCAGCAGTGCGACGTCAAACTCGCCGGTGACTGCGTGCTCCAGACCGACAGTGAGGCGGTCGACGTGATGGACGCGGAAGCCGGGGGAAAGCCCGGCAAGCATTTCGCGAATCAGCTTCGCCTCGGCCAACTGATCTTCGATATGCAGAAGCCTAAACTCGTGCCCTACCCCTGGTGAAATCATTCTCCTGCGGTGTCTTCGCTGGTGCGGACTCGCTTATCGTGCGGCATGGTGAAGTAGAAGGTCGACCCCTCTCCGAGATTCGACTCCACCCAAATGCCTCCGCCATGTCGTTCGACGATGGTCCGGCAGATGGTAAGTCCGATTCCCGTGCCTGGCAATTCCTGCGACTGAGGTAGACGCTGAAAGAGCTCGAAGACGCGCTCATGGTCTGCCGGTGAAATGCCCATTCCATTGTCCTTGACTGCGAACCGCCAGCCATCCTCGGTCTCATCGAAGGACACCTGCACTTCCGGCGCGTCCGCGCCATGGTACTTCAACGCGTTGCTAATCAGATTCTTGAAGAGGCGGACAATCTGCGACCGATCGGCGCGCAGCACTGGTAGCTCATCCCGCCTCAAGGTTCCGCCCGTCTCCTTGAAGTCCAGCTCCAGGCTCGATGCAGCCTCGTCCACCGCAGCCCCGAAATCGACGGGCTCAAGCGGCCGACCGACGGCGCCGACCCGTGCATAGTCCAACAGATCGTCGAGCATCTCCTGGAGCTTGCGTCCATCGTCCAAGATCTGTTCGAGAAAACGTCGCACATCCCCTTCGAACGCTTCGGCATGGCGGTCAACCAGCAACTGCGCATAACGAGTGATGCGGCTCATCGGCGACTGCAGCTCATGAGCGACCGTAGAAGCAAAGCGTTCGCGCTCGACGCGAGCCTCCCTGAGATGCCCCGTCTCTTGAGACCGCCATTCTTGCTGAACCTTTACGTCAGACGCATCCTCCATCAGTCCCTCGAATGCCACCTCTTTATCGTCTTGCGATGTCCACAGCCACAGCCTCGCCCAGCCGTGTTGATCGTTGGGACGAATGACCCTGCCCTGCAGTGCCTCGATCTCGCGTCTGGATACGATTGCCTGCTGTACGGCCTCTTGCGCGATTGAGTCGGCGAAAAAACCGGCCAATAGATGCCCCATGACCTTCGCCACGGGCGTATCGAATAGCCGAGCGGCGGCCGCGTTGGCAAATACAATCCGCCCCTCGGCGTTCAGCGCAAATGCTCCGATCGGGAGCCGAGAGATGAATCCGGAAGCACGGGTCTCGCGCGACAGCCTGTGCTGCAGCTGGCGCCGCACCGCCTCCGGGAGCTCCAGATAGCCGCGTCCATCCTTCAGCAGGTATTCGTCAGGCTTCTGCTCCGAGCCCCAGCGGGCGGCTGACGGGTCATAGCTATCGGAAAAGAGTATGATTGCGCAGCGTGCGAGGGTGCGTCGGATGACCCTCACAATCTCGGGTCCCTCTCCCCAGCTCAGCTTTCTTTCGGTAATGGCGACGTCGAACTGCTCGCGCGCCAAGCGCTCGGCAAAATCCGTGGACGTCTCCGCTTCCCTGACGTCAATTCCGGGCAGCTCATTGGTCAGCACCAGACGCGCCAACTGCCGATCGGCCGAATTCTCGTCCACGATGAGAACTCGGTAAGACTCGTAATTCATCTACCCCACCAAGGAATATCGGCCCCTCTGCCCCGAGACAGGCGACTTCCATGCCAATGAACGGACGAAAGGTTCGATTACCCATCGCTTGCGGAGTCCGAAGCAACCGACGACGCCGTAACTGCGTCCCTCGCAGGGCGAAGCTGCCCTTAACTATCTAACTTCATGATAGTATTTTGGTATCGCTCTCACTAGACGAGGGCACCTGCAGGGGTAGCTCGCTGTACTCGGGTGGATCGCCAAGCGAGCCGATCCAAGCCGGTTAGGGGAGGGATCTGACGCTAACCGTCGCGCGCCCACGACAGTGTCCCCCGCGGGCACCCTGTTGATCGGTCGGCCGTTAACCTCGAAGGTGGCGAATCCGCATATGTAGCCATGCGATTGGGCGGTCAGCGCTGTAGCCCAACCGGAGGCCAGGGTTGGATACGGCCCGTCGGTACGTGCCGGGAATACCTCCCGCGCAGCCTCCACGGTGCACTCCCTGGCGCGTAGGGTCGCGCGGACCCGCGCCCGACCCGCTGCCGTCGGTCATCGCTGAGCACAATGCTGATTCGCCTGCGATTGAACGACCTTCGCCGAGCTTTTTTTCCCTTTGAAACGGCCCGATCTACCCCCTAACAGCGGCCGCATCCCCGTCGTGAGCGACCAGGGTCCTCGTCGCACACCCTCGTCGAACAACGGGCGCTCACAACCGAGGCACAATAGCATGAAGGGCAAACCGATTACCGTCATCCTCTGGATCCTCATCTCCCTGTGGATGCTCATGTTGCTCAGCGGAATCAGCTCCACACGGGGCATGGGTCCCAGCGACATCAGCTACAGCGAGCTCCTTCAAGAGCTGGATACCGGGATGATCACGGAGGTGACCATTCAGGACGAGACGATCAAGGGGACCCGCAGCGATGGATCTCTCTTCCAGACATTCAATCCCGGAGATCCGGCCCTGGTGGGCGAACTGCTGAAGAACGGTGTCACTATCCAAGCCGTGCCGCGCGATCGGCCGAATCTTCTCACCCAGCTTCTCGTCGCCTGGATGCCTTTTCTCCTTCTCATCGCCGTATGGGTCTGGTTCATGCGGCGAAGTGCCGGCACTGGCGGGATGGGGGGCGGACTGTTCACCTTCGGGAAGAGCCGAGCCCGCCAGCATGCCGAGGGGGAGGTCAAGGTCACGCTGCAAGACGTCGCAGGCGCCGATGAAGCCAAGGAAGAGGTCGCCGAGCTTGTCGAGTTCCTGCGCAGCCCGCAAAGGTTCAATAGTCTAGGCGGTCGAATTCCGCGGGGAGTCCTGATGGTTGGGCCGCCCGGTACAGGCAAGACGCTGCTCGCACGCGCCATCGCGGGCGAGGCCAAGGTCCCGTTCTTCAGCGTCTCGGGGTCCGATTTCGTCGAGATGTTTGTCGGCGTCGGTGCCGCTCGTGTCCGCGACCTCTTTGAGCAAGCCAAGAAGCAGGCACCCTGTATCGTCTTTATCGACGAAATCGACGCTGTCGGGCGGCGGCGAGGCGCCGGGCTGGGCGGTGGACATGACGAGCGGGAGCAAACGCTCAATCAACTCCTGGTCGAGATGGACGGCTTCGCGGGTACGGAGGGCATCATCGTTATCGCTGCGACGAACCGTCCGGACGTCCTCGATCCGGCGCTTCTGCGCCCCGGACGCTTCGACCGCCAAGTCGTAGTCGGCCTGCCCGATCTTGCCGGCCGTGAGGCGATCCTCAAGGTACATATGCGCAAGGTACCCGTCGCCAACGATGCCGATGCGCGAACCATCGCTCGCGGCACGCCGGGCTTCTCCGGGGCCGACCTCGCAAACCTCATCAACGAAGCCGCCTTGCTGTCGGCGCGTGCGGGCCGTCGTCAGGTGGACATGGAGATGTTTGAGAAGGCGAAGGACAAGATCCTGATGGGTACCGAGCGTCGAAGCGTCGTCATGTCCGAGGAGGAAAAGAAGCTAACCGCCTACCATGAAGCGGGGCACGCGATCGTTGGACGCTTGGTGCCCGAGCATGATCCCGTGCACAAGGTGAGCATCATCCCCCGTGGACGTGCCCTCGGCATTACCCTGTTCCTTCCGGAGCGTGATCGCTACAGCATGAGCAAACGGCACTTGGAGAGCACGATCTCCACCCTCTTCGGCGGCCGTTTAGCTGAGGAGATGATCTTCGGGCCGGAGGCCGTTACGACGGGCGCGGCCAATGATATCGAGCGCGCCACCGAGATCGCCCGCGGCATGGTGACCCGATTCGGATTCTCCCAGGCCCTCGGTCCGCTCGCGTATGCGGAAGAGGAGGGCGAAGTCTTCCTCGGGCACACCGTGACCCAACACCAGACCAACTCGGCGCAAACGGGTCGCCAGATCGATAAGGAGGTTCGAGCAATCGTCGATCGCAATTATCAGCGCACCAAGCAAATTCTGGCCGAGAATCTCGACAAGCTGCACCTGATGGCGAATGCGCTGATGCAGTACGAGACGATCTCCCTCGAACAGATCGATGACATTATGGAGGGTAGGCCACTGCGCCCGCCAACGGATGTTGAGAGCGGTGCCGGCAGTCCCGATCCACCCAAGTGAGGGTGGATCGGATAAGGACCACTCAGGGGACGGCGACACCATACTGGGACCCCTGAGCGAGCAGTGACCACAGCACCAACGGCCACATGGACCGATCAACCTCCAAGGCGATTCGCGCGGTGGCTCAGCTATGACTGAAGGCAACGGGTCAGGTGAGGGTCGGCGGGACCCTCGGTGCCAGGGAGGGCGCCGTGGAGCCTCCGTGAAACCGATTCACGGCGTGTCCCGACGAGCCGTACCCGACACCTTGGCACCCCCGGCTGAGCATTAGCGCCAGTCGCAAAATCTAATGTGGCTGGTTCGACTCGCGAGGGTTTCTTCGGTCGTCGATGATCGGAAGCGGTCGGGACCGACGCCCTTGGACGGATTCGCCCACGGAACGGGCGGCGTCCTCGAGCTCACCGGTAAGCGCCACCTTCCAAGTCCCGTCGTACGGGCGGAGCGTGACGACTACTAGCCTCTCCGTGGCTGTCTCACCGGAACCCGAACGTGTCCGCACCAACACGTGAGTCCAGTCATTCTCGGCGACGGACCCTAAGACCGTGAGGTCCTCGAACCCCGTGGGCTGCGGGGGCATCCGCACCGCCATTACCCTCGCACAATGGCGCATGAAATCGGCAGGGTGGGCCTGACGCACATCCGTCAGGGTGGCACCGCGACCGAATGTCGCATTGATCAGCGCCCGGCGACCCGCCCTCGCCTCCGCCTCAAACGCTGGCAGCAGCATCGCCCGGAATCGGGCCATGTCGTCTGGGTGCATGAAGTCTGCCGTGGCCGCAACCCCCTGTGCTCTCAGCGCCACCAGGTATGCACGCGCGACCTGCTCCGCCGCGCTGGCGTCGGGCCTTTGCGCAGGCTCGGCAGCGACGGCACTACAAAACAAGGCAAGCAAGCTGATGATGGCTGTAGCATTTCTCATGCGCCCCTCCAATCGACGAAAACGTGTCGGTGTCAGCTCGCATCCTCGCGGGGATAGCGGGCCCCCCGCCGTGCCTCTGGGACAAGCGCGAGCAGCCCGACGGCAAGTAGCAGGGGAAACCAATAAAGCAGTGAGCTCTCCTGGTAGCTAGCAGTCAGCCAGCGCTCCTGCACGACGAGAAAGAAGTGGAGAGCAAGAACCACCGCTCCCGGGATGATTCGTATACGCCCGTGCAGAAAATAGGCAAGGAGACCGTAGATCAGATACAAGATCAGTCCGGGGACCAAGATTAATGGCTCAAGCCGGTAACCGGCAGTGAAATGCGGAATAACGGCTGCGGCGAAGGACAGCCCGACTCCGCCGGCGACGATCGCTACCGCCGCCTTCGGCTCCCAATAGTACCCCTGTTCCATCACGACCTCCCGATCATCTCGACGCATTGAGACCAAGACCCGTATGACTCCAACAATTTCTGGGTGACCTCGCAGCGATTCAACATACCGAGGCGGGTATCGATGCCCGCTCCATTGCGACCGGTATACAATCGGGACGCGACCTCAAGGGCACCTCCCACCATGCCGCACACTGACCTCGTTCTTGCATCCACCTCCCCGTTTCGCCGCGCATTACTGCAGCGCTTGGGACTCCCTTTCAACACGGCGGCACCGCTCGTGGATGAAATCCGCAAACAAGGCGAGGCGCCGGCGGCACTGGTCACACGCCTCGCGGAGGCCAAGGCCCGAGCGGTCGCAGCCGCCCACCCAGATGCGCTGATTATCGGCTCGGACCAAGTGGCGGCCATAGACGACACGGTCATGGGCAAGCCCGGGGATCGGGAAGGAGCGATCGCGCAGCTCAATCGGGCCTCCGGGCGAACGGTCGTCTTCTATACCGGACTCTGTCTTCTCAATGCCTCCACGGGGCACATCCAGGTGGCGTGCGAGCCGTTTCGCGTGCATTTCCGCCGGTTGACGCAGGGACAAATCGCCGGCTATGTCGACCAGGAGCAGCCTTTCAACTGCGCCGGCAGCTTCAGATCGGAAGGGCTCGGAATCGCGCTGTTCGACCGCTTGGAGGGAAACGATCCCAGCGCCCTCATTGGACTGCCTCTCATCCGCCTCATCGCGATGCTCGGGGCCGAGGGTGTGGACCTCCTGGCGTCCCCACATGGCGGCTGAGGAACGGACCTTCCAGCACGCGCGGCGCAGCTAGCGGAGCATCGGGGATGCGCCCCCGCTGATGCGGATCAGCGCATCTCCAAGGCTTGCGCCCAAACGCTCGGCGAAGCTCTCGAGGAGATCCTTCTTCTTCGTGTACTTTACTATCTTCTCCGCGCCAATGAGCTTCCGCGCCACGTAGTCCGTATCGCCGAGGCCGTCCACCAAGCCAAGGTCCACACCCTCCTCGCCGGTCCAGAAGAGCCCGCTAAAGACCTCATCCCCGCCTTTGAGGCGATCTCCCCTTCCGTCCTTCACGACATGGATGAACTGCTGGTGCAGCTTGTCGAGGATGGATTGCAGGAACCGCTTCTGTTCGTCAGGCAGGGGCGAAAAGGGGTCCAGAATGCCTTTGTTCTTCCCGGCAGTTAGCAGCCGACGCTCGACGCCAAGCTCCTTGATGGCATCCTCGAAACCGAATGCATCCAGGCGCACGCCGATGGAGCCAACCAAGCTCCCCTTGTCTGCGTAAATTTTGTCTGCCGCGACGGCGATGTAGTAACCCCCGGAGGCACAGACGTCGGAGACGACCGCGTAAAAGGGTATATCCGGATGCTTCTTCTTCAGGCGCCGGATCTCGTCGTTCACATAACCCGCCTGAACCGGGCTCCCGCCGGGGCTGTTGATGCGCAGGATTATCCCTTTGGTCCCTTTGTCCTCGTAGGCATCACGCAGCCCGGCGATGATGTTCTCGGCGCTCGCCTGGGTCTCGGGCGCGATGATGCCTTTGACGTCTACCAGGGCGGTGTGCTTTTCCCCGAGTTTCACGCGTTCGGTAAGGTCGCTCGGCGTGAAGAGCAGGAGGAGCGCGAACAGGTAGATAAATGTCAGGAGTTTGAAAACGATACCCCAACGCCTGCTGCGCCGCTGCTCCTGCAGGAAGTCGAGCACCACTCGGTTGACGAGTGACCTTTCCCAGTCCTCATCCCCCGGTCCGGGCATGGACTCCGTCTTCTTCCAAAATTTCCAACTCATGGCTCACGCAACCTCGATGCAGATCCGAAGGCGGGGTCCCCGTGGCGCCGCTCTCATACCGCAACGCCGCGCTCGATCCAACGCGCAACGTCGAAAAGGGTCGGCACGCAGTCCAAGGGACGGTGCCGCAGCAGTCGTTCCCGATCGTGTACCCCATGGCACACGGCCAGCGCACGGGTTCCCGCGTTGCCCGCCATCTCCAGGTCGTACTCCGTATCCCCTACCATCAGGGTATGGTTCGGCCCTACCCCAAGCTCATCCATGATCTGCAGCAACATTTCGGGATGGGGCTTGGAGAAGGTCTCGTCGGCACAACGCGTAGATTGGAAACGACCATCGAGACCGGTGGTGGCGAGGGCGGCATCGAGACCGCGACGGCTCTTGCCGGTGGCCACGGCGAGGAGATAGCCCCGGTCGCTCAGCGACTCAAGCACCTCTCGCGCCCCCGGGAAGAGCGCGGACGAGACCTCGCTCGCGACGAGAAAATGATACCGATAGCGCTCGATCAGCCCCTCTTGCTGTTCCCTCGTGGCCGCTGGCCACAGGACCGACATCGCCTCCGCGAGACCGAGCCCGATGACATTCCGGGCTTCTTCCCGCGGAGGGGGCGGTTGTCCAGCGTCGACAAAGGCATTCTGGATGCAGGCCACGATGCGAGCCTCGGAATCCATCAAGGTCCCGTCCCAATCGAAAACGATCAGCTTAAAGCTCATAGTCTCGTACCAGGGCGGCAACCACCCTCTCCAGCTCCGCGGGCAGAGGGGCAACGACGCGAACCGGACGGTCACTGTAAGCGGGCTCGAAGCTCAAGGTCGATGCGTGTAGAAACAAGCGCTTGAGCCCCACCCGGCGCAGCTTGCGGTTGACAGATTCATCGCCGTACTTTTCGTCCCCCGCCACAGGGGCACCGAGATGGGCAGCGTGCACTCGGATCTGGTGGGTGCGGCCCGTAATGGGTGCCACCTCGACCAAGGTCACCGCCCCGAGCTGCCGCAAGACGCGGAAAACGGTTCGCGCAGCCTTGCCTTCGGCTGGATCAACGCGAACCACTCGCTCCCCGCCGTGCAGCACATTCTTGCGCAACGGCGTCTCCACGGTCGTCTCACATTGCGGCAGTCGACCGACGAGCAGGGCCACGTAACGCTTGTCTACGGCCTTGGTGCGAATCAGGTGGTGCAACTCTCGCAAAGCGCTGCGCCGCTTGCTTACCAGAAGGCAGCCCGAGGTCTCCCGGTCGAGCCGGTGCACCAGCTCCAGCCCCGACATCTGGGGCCGCAAGGCACGCATAACCTCGATGAGACCGTAGCTCAGACCGCTGCCTCCGTGTACCGCCAGCCCCGACGGCTTGTTGACCACGATGATTCGGTCGTCCTCATACAAAATGGCATTGGCCAAGCGGCGCAAATCGGGCGCGCACGGCTGATCGGGGGATGCTTTGTGCGGAGTACGCAGGGGCGGGATGCGTACCCAATCGCCCTGCCTCAGCCGGTAGCTCGGCCTGACGCGACCCTTGTTGACCCGCACCTCGCCGCGGCGCAGGACCCGATATAGCCGGCTGCGGGGCACCCCCTTCATCCGCGTTAGGAGAAAATTGTCGATGCGCTGACCTGCCGCCTCGTGGCCGACCTGGACGTAATCAGCGGTGCAAGGAGGCGGATCCGAAGGGGTTGCCGAAGACGGGTTGCCGGCCTCGGCGCTCAATTGCTGCGGCCAATGATCGCTGATACCATTCGTCGTCTGCGCTGCTTCGTAGCGTTTTCGATTTTTGGAGCGGTTGCCTGTATTTGCCGAAGGGGAAGAACACTTGATGCCCCGATCGGCGGCCCGCTCTTCGGTGCAGTCCCTCGGCTTCCCGAGATCTTTGCCTGCCTGGGCGACAGACCAATTGCGCTTACCAACGGCGGCTCCACTCCGGGTAATCGCGGATTCTACACCGAAGACGGCCTCGGCGCGTCAGGACGGTCACGGCAGCGCAGCTGAGCCGCCCTCCACCGCGCACATCGACCGCCCCCTGTTCTCAGGCCTCCCCAGTGTGTGGAGACCGATTGACGCGGACACCGCAACAAGCGGCGACCGCAGACGAAAACAAGCGTGCGCGCCCGCTCGGCGACTCGGTCAAGGCCGAGCTGGGGCTGCGACCCGGAGCGACAAGGCTGGAGGCAGACGCGGCGGTGACCGTCGCGAGCACCTCGCAGGCTTGGTTCGCCCTGACGACCGGGGTCCCGGTACCCGGGCACGCATCCAGTTGCGAGACAAGAACACATGAAAAGAATGCTGATTAACGCAACGCAGCCGGAGGAGTTGCGCGTTGCGATCGTCGACGGGCAAAAGCTTTTCAATCTCGACATCGAGTCCCCAGGTCGGGAGCAGAAAAAGGCCAATATCTACAAGGGGGTAATCACCCGAGTAGAGCCCAGCCTCGAGGCGGCCTTCGTCGACTACGGCGCGGAGCGTCACGGCTTTCTCCCCCTGAAGGAAATGGCGCGCAGCTACTTCGACCCCGAGGCCGTGAAGCCGGGGGCGCGCATCAATATCAAGGAGGCCATCAAGGACGGCCAGGAGGTCGTCGTTCAGGTCGACAAGGAAGAGCGGGGCAACAAGGGGGCTGCGCTCACGACCTTCATCTCGCTCGCCGGCCGCTACCTGGTACTCATGCCCAACAACCCGCGGGCCGGCGGCGTGTCTCGCCGCATCGAGGGCCAGGACCGTGCCGAGCTGCGGGACGCCATGAGCCAGCTCAAGATTCCGGATGACATGGGCCTCATCGTGCGGACCGCAGGGGTGGGCAAGAGCGTCGAGGAGCTCCAGTGGGATCTCGATTACCTTATCCAGCTGTGGAGCGCGATCGAGCAGTCGGGCGCGGAGCGGCGCCCCCCTTTCCTGATCTACCAGGAAAGCGACGTCATCATCCGCTCGATCCGTGACTATCTGCGCGCAGACATCGGCGAGATCGTCGTCGATGACCGCAAGATGTACGAAAAGGCGCAGGAGTTCGTCCGCCAGGTGATGCCGGGTAACCTGAAGAAGCTGCGCCTCTACGAGGACGAGGTCCCGCTCTTTACTCGATACCAGATCGAGAGCCAGATCGAGTCTGCCTTTCAACGGATCGTACAGCTACCCGCCGGCGGATCTATCGTCATCGACCACAGCGAGGCGCTCACCTCGATCGACATCAACTCCGCCCGCGCCACCAAGGGCGCGGACATCGAAGAGACCGCGCTCAACACCAATCTCGAAGCGGCCGACGAGATCGCGCGTCAATTGCGGCTACGCGACCTGGGGGGCCTTTTCGTCATCGATTTCATCGACATGACCCCGGCGCGCAACCAGCGCGAGGTCGAGAATCGACTGCGAGAGGCGCTGAAGCAAGATCGCGCACGCGTCCAAGTCGGGCGCATCTCTCGCTTCGGACTGCTGGAAATGTCGCGACAGCGGTTGCGGCCGTCGCTGGGAGAGTCGAGTCAGCTCGTGTGCCCCCGGTGCCGCGGACAAGGCACCATCCGCGGCGTCGAATCCCTGGCCTTGTCCATTCTCCGCATCATCGAAGAAGAGGCGATGAAGGAGAATACTCAACGCATCCTCGCCCAGCTGCCCCTCAGTGTGGCCACATTCCTGCTGAACGAGAAGCGGCGTGCCATTCAGGCGATCGAAGAGCGGCAGGACGTCGAGCTCATGATCCTGCCCAATGAGCACATGGAAACCCCGGATTACGGAATCGAGCGCATCCGTACCCAGGACCTCGGAAAGCTGCCGAAGGACCAGCCGAGCCACGGATTAGTTGCCGCCTTCGAAGCGGATGCCCCCAGCTCCGCACGGGCGCTCGAAACCGTGCGCCTGGAGCAGCCGGCCGTCAAGCACATCGTCCACTCGTCACCTGCACCCCAAAGATACGAAGAGCCGCAGCAGCATGAGCGCGCACCGGAGAGCCTCCTGAAACGGATCTGGACAACGCTGTTCGCCTCTCGCCCCGAAGGCGCCGAGCACACTGGGAGCTCCGAGGGCTCCGCAGCGCCCCCAAGCAGGACCCCGCGGCCCTCGCGGGATACCGGTTCCTGGCAGCCAGGCGCGCGTCGCAGCGACAGGGAGCGCTCGCCCGGTACACAACCGCGGCAGACTACCCCCGCGCAAAGCTCTTCTCGGAGTGAACCCGCGCTTACGAAATCGCGGGAGGTACCAGCAGAGCAAACCGGCTCCCAGCACGGTTCGCCTGACAGCGACCGGCAACGAACCGCGGACCGGGGTTCGCGCCGCAGCGCTCGCGGCGGCCGTACGGGACGGCGGTCAGACGCGCGCCGAGAGGACACCCGGCGGCCGCCGGGCGCCACGACGTCGGCGCCCGGACAGCAGGCCGGGGAGAAGACCGCTCCGGGTCGCGCCGAAGCGGGGACCAAGGCAATGCCGGGCGAATCGGCACCGCCCAAGGTGACGACGGCTCAGACCACCCCGCTCCCGGAGACTCCGCCCCCGGAGTCGAAGGTGCCGGTGTCCGATTCCCCGCGGCAAGTCTCTGCAACACCGTTGGAACCGGCAGCCGGCGCTGCCTCCCAGGTTGCGACCGACGAGCGCCCTGCTCCAATGGAGGTAACGTCCACAGATGCCTCGGCACCTGCCCCTCCACTGGGACCAGTCCCGACCTCTTCCGGCGCGACCCCGATACCGGATGACGCTGACACCGCTAAGCCCCTTGAGCATCCTGAGGCGGGCGCAGCGTCGAGCGTCGGCTCACCGAGCGTACCCGAGGCGTCCGGCGCTGAGATCAGCGGCACCGGGACACCCAAACCGCGCTCCGCACGTAGACGACGGGGCGGCCGCGGGCGCAAGCGAGGGGCGGGCCAGGGGGAGCAGAAATCTCAGCCTGCAATGGAATCCGCGGGTGGGTCATCGGATGCCGCCCGGACTGAAGACGCGTTATCCGCGGCGAGAGAAACCAATGAGTCGGAGCGCGATCTGCCCGCCCGGCCCGGTGCAGGTAAAGCGTCCAGATCGGATGCAGCACAAGGCTCGCCGCCCGACAAGGAGCTCGGTGCACGGGAAAACGCGCCCGAGATCAAGGCACGCGATGAGCCCCGAGCATCGACATCGGGACAGGATGCCGACACAGGTATGCCGACAGCCCCGCCACCATCGCCACCTGCGGACCGCCAATCTCCCGCGCAATCCCGGCAACAGCCGCCAGCGGCCGATCGAGACGGGCGCTCATCGGATACGCAGGAGACCCACGAAGACAAGCCGCGCCAGGCAGCGGCGGAATGAGATGGCGACGTTTAGGAAAGCGCTGATCGGGTCGGCGCTTCCTTGAAGACAAATCGGCGCGAGAGGGGGCCGCCCCAACGCGCCTAGAGATGGCGCCGGCGGATCTCCGCGAGGAGCCCCTCGCTTGCAGCCTCGAGCATGTCGAAGACCCGCTCGAAGCCGCTCTCGCCCCCATAGTACGGGTCGGGGACCTCACGGGTGCGAATCTGCGGCGCATAGTCCATAAGCAGATTCAATCGGCGCTCATACCCTGGCGGGCAAATGGCAGACAGGCTTAGGTAATTGTCCTGGTCCATAGCGAGCACATAATCGAAGTACGCGAAATCCTCCGGCTCCACGCGCCGGGCGCGAAGATCGCCCAGCTCGATACCTCGCCGCCGGGCCGTCTCTTGCGCTCGCAAATCGGGAGGCTCACCGAGGTGATAGGCGTGAGTGCCCGCGGAGTCGATCTCGACGATGTGCTCCAGCCCTACCTCTCGTACCAGGTGCCGGAAGACTCCCTGCGCCGTCGGAGATCGGCAGATATTGCCCATACAGACGAAGAGGACCCTAACGGTCCGGGTCTCGCTCATTGTGGTGTCCAATTCTACCCGACTAAGTTGGCCTTTTCGCTTTTCGACCCGGAAGCGAAAAACTCAAATTCGGACGGTAGGGGTGCCACCGGTCTCAGTACATGATACCACCGGCGGGCCGGCCAACCGGAGGCGGCCGCCATGTGCCACCGGGCGATCCCGAAGGGGGCGGACGAGACGGCACCATATCTCGCTGCAAGCGCATCTGGAGGCGTTGACGCTCAATCTCACGCCGGCCGCGAAGCTCGGCCCGCGAGCTGCCCGGCTGCCCCGCGTTGGGCAGACGATCAAGGTGCTGATCAAGCTGCAGCGACTGGCGCTGGCGCTGTTCCAACGCGTGCCTTTGGAGCCGTTGTTGACGCTCTAGCGCATCCAGCGCGACGCCTTCGCCCGGCGTAATCGGCCCCACACGCTCCCGGTAGCTCTTCTGGTCCTGCTTCAACTGTAGCCAACCCTCGGCCTGCTGCCGCTGCTGCGTGCCGACGCCCGCCGCCGATCCGGCCGCTGCCACGGGGCCGATGGATACGGCCGCGAGCGCACTCCAAACCAGGACAGCGCATAACCGGGGGCTGCGCACAGAAGTGGTGCGATACCGGCGGCCAGGCTTGACGCTGGTGCGCGCCGGCTTCGTGTACGGTATCTCAGCCAACATTGGCTTCTCTGATAACACACTGAGCCACAATGCCTTTACTGGCTCACTCACGGTGCATGGCACGAGTCCCGCATGACAGAAAGCGAGACGGAATCCTCCCTCTGCCATTTCCGTTCTCTGACCTCCTCAGTGGTGAATCGCCCCGCCCCCCGCGGGGCATTTTTTTGGCTGCGATGGCAGACGCGAGATGCTCCCTTGTTCAGTCAACGATCTCAGTGAAAAACTGAGGGGGATTCTGGATGTGCTTCTTGACCGCGCAGAGGTCCATCGCCCTCACGATGCCGGATCGGTACTTGTCCGGGAATCCCGCCGGCAGCCGGAGCTGCAAGCGCACCCTGGTATCCATGGGCTGGTGCTCGTCCCGCTCCCACCACATCGTCAGTGCGAGTCCCTCGGTAGAGAGCTCTCGCGACTGGCAGAAGTTGAGGGCGTAGATACCCGCACAGCCCGCGATAGAAGCCAAGAACAGAGCGAAAGGTTCTGGCGCAGACGCACCGCCGCCTGCCTTGACGGATTGGTCGGTTGCGACCTTGTGATCCCCGACCGAAATGTCTACACGCTTCCCTCCTGGAAAAGACACCTCCAACCTCTCGCCCATATCGACTCCTCCAAACCGCGATTGTGACCGCCGCAGGAACGGCCGGCCTTACACTCGTCAGTTGCCTAAGATACATCCCCACTCGACGGCACACACGGTTAGACAGCCTTTGCCGTCGGTGTCACTCCGGGACGAAAAAAAGGGCGCGCCCACGAGAGCGCGCCCCTCCGGTCACGTATGGGAATATCAAGCCGGCCCACTTAGCCAATTGCGGGACAAAATGTACCTGATTGCCCAGGGTTTTCGCGTGCCTTCCCCGAAGGCCGGCTGGAGCATAACTGGGCTATGCCACTGTCGGCGCGACGCCGAAGGAGGACGAAAAGAACAGCAGGCTGGTAGATGACGTGACAGGAATCGCCTTAGTGCCTGCTGCCGCCAGACATGCCCTCAGGATTCCGCATCATGTTCATGGGATTCATGCCGCCCCTGCCGGACTTCGAACGCGGACCGTAGCCGCCCGGACCATAGCCGCCGCCCGGACCATAGCCGCCGCCCGGACCATAGCCGCCACCCGGACCATAGCCGCCACCCGGACCATAGCCGCCACCCGGACCATAGCCGCCACCCGGACCATAGCCGCCACCCGGACCATAGCCGCCGCCCGGACCATAGCCGCCGCCCGGACCACCGAGCCTCCCTTGTGGGGGTGCGCCGGTGCCCATAGCCGGTGCGGCAGCTGGCGCGCTACCACGACTCTGTGCCGGGGGCGGAGCCGTCTGCTGCTGCTGCGCCGGGGGCGGTGCACGGTAACCGCTCGCAGCCGGACCGTAGCTCGGACCGCCGAACCCACTGCCGGGACCTCCGTAGCCAGGTCCACCGTAACCGGGCCCTCTCGGACCAGACGACCCACCGCCGAACCCGCCGGAATATGCGGCGGGAGCCAAGGCCATGCCGAGGGCCAGAAGTCCGGCCGCCGTCTGCACACTAATCTTCATTATATGCCTCCATCAGCTTCGCGGGGCCCAGACATTGGGCGTGCCGATACTAAAGGATTTCCTTCTACCGGTATAGGGAATTGGCCGTCCCGACAGCAGCGCCAGTGCACCCGGCATGCGGCTGGTATTTAACGCTTGCCCACCCCATGTCCCCACGTATGCAACGCAGCGCTCAACACGGACGCAAAGACGGCGACCGCTTGCTGCCGACGCTGCGGAGCCTCATTGGGCGCGACTGCGAGTACCTGGGAAGACCTTGCCGCCTCGTTGAGATCCTGGTCGACGAGTGGGCGCTGGTGCTGGAGACCCGTGAGTCGATCCCTCCGATACAGCCCGATCAATACGGCCAGGCGCTATACCGCGCGAACGACGTCCTGCAAGTCCCGATCTTCGATGAAACCGGCGAAGCTCTCTCTGAGGAGCTCAAGGACCTCTTGGTGTCTTTGGATCCCGCCGACACAGCACTCCCCGAGACCCTCAGTTGAGGCGCTAGGGCAACATGCACGAGTCAGGCACCCGTAGCGAGTAGAGCGTAACCGAACTGCGTCTAAAAGCGCCGTCTCTATCGACTGCAACTTTTCGGCTCTGGCCCGAGGGGTTGGGTTGCGGGCGGCGGGCGTGTCGGCAGCAGAGAAGCTGCCGTCAAGCTACATGGAGGTATTCACCGCGTCCCCCGACGCCCGTAACAAAACCGCGGAGAACCGACAACCGAGAACAGAATCCTGTAGGTTCCGGGATTTCGGCGCGGCTGTGCTAGGCACCGCGTCGAGTGAGATAAGCAACCACGCGCTGCACGTCGGCCGCTGTGTCGACGCCGGGGCCCGGCTCCTGGTCGGCAACGCCGACATGGATCGCCTCGCCGTTCCAAAGGCAGCGTAGCTGCTCGAGCGACTCGGCAAGCTCCAGGGGGGCCGCCGGCCACTGAATGAACCGCTTGAGAAATGCCGCCCGGTATCCGTACAAACCGATGTGACGCAGAAAGGGCACACTGTCGGGCAATGGCCTCTTGCCGCGGAGAAACTCGTCACGGTGCCACGGAACGGGGGCGCGCGAGAAGTAAAGGGCGTAGCCGTTCGCGTCTATTACGACCTTCACCACGTGAGGATCGAACAGGGTCTGCGTACCGCCAATCGGATAGGCAAGGGTGGCCATACCGACGGAGTCCCGGGCGGCAAGGTCGCGCGCGACCTGATCGATCAGTGCCGGAGGCATGCAGGGCTCGTCCCCTTGAAGGTTGACGACGATGGCGTCGTCGTCCCACCCACGGGCAGCTATGACTTCGGCGATGCGGTCCGATCCGCTGTGGTGCTTGGAGCTCGTGAGGGCAACATCGGCACCGAAGGCATGACAGGCGGCGACGATGCGCTGATCGTCCGTCGCCACCACAACTTCGGCGGCCGCGCTCTCGCACGCCCGATCGTGCACGTGGCGGAGGAGTGGCTTGCCGGCGATCTCCAACAGCGGCTTGCCCGGGAGCCGAGTGGAGCCATAACGCGCCGGGATCACCACCTTGAAGTCGGGGGTGACGGTCAAGCCTTAGGCACCTCCTCGTCAGGCGCCAGCTCGCGCGCCTCCTCTTCGAGCATGACGGGGATGTCGTCTCGGATCGGAAACGCCAGACGATCACCGCGGCAGATCAGCTCCTGGGCCGGCTTGTCGTAATAAAGGGGCCCCTTACACAGGGGACACACCAGAATGTCGAGCAGCTTCTTGTCCATATTTGAGACCTCTCAGTCTATTCGTTAACCACTCGATGAGCCCGTCGTCGAGCTCCGCCTCCACCGGAAGGTACCAATGCGTCGCGGCGGCGAAACTTTCGCATTTCACCGCGTCCTTTTCTGTCATCAGCACCGGCCCGGCGCCCCAGGTTGCGGCATCCTTCGGTCTGAAGCGATGGTGATCCCCGTACGCACGCTCATGGACTCTGATCCCGTGACGGCGCAGCAAGGCGAAGAAACGACGAGGATTGCCGATGCCTGCGACGCCGGTCACTTGGCGTCCGCGCATATCGTCCAGATCGCACGTGATTTCGGAGCGCCTGAGATTGACCAGTCGTCCCGGAACCAGCCGCATGAGCATCCCGCCGGGCACGCAGGGCCCACCGTTGCAAACCGTTACATCCGCTTCGCGCAGCCGCCTCAAAGGCTCGCGCAGGGGTCCGGCCGGCAGACACCGCCCATTGCCGAAGCCGCGCGCCGCATCGACCACTAGGATCTCGAGGTCTCGCTCTAGTCGATAGTGCTGAAGACCATCATCGGCCACAATCATATCGCACCGATCGACATCGATAAGCATCTGCGCCGCCGCGGCCCTGTCGGCGCCCGCCGCCACCGGGCAGCCGCTCCGTCTCGCCAGCAACACGGCCTCGTCCCCCATCTCGAACGGATCGCTTGCGGCCCCAACGCGCCGCGGACCGTCTCCCTGCCGAGCGCCACCGTAGCCCCGGGTCACGATCCCGGGCCGGAAGCCCTGCCGACGAAGAAAATCGGCCAGCCACAGTACCAGCGGGGTCTTGCCCGTTCCGCCGACCGTCAGGTTCCCCACGACGATGACGGGCACCCCAAGTCGTCGACTCGGGAGCCAGCGTTGGCGATATGCATGGCGTCGTACCGACACGACGGCACGATAAAGCCAGGACAGCGGCAACAACAGACGCGACAGCGGATCGTCCCCGTACCACAGGGAATCCAGGGTCATGCAACCAGGTCTGGCGCGCTGTGAAACTGCAGTCTGTGCAACCGGGCATAATAGCCGCCGCGGTCGAGAAGCTCTTGGTGTCGGCCCTGCTCGACGATCCTTCCCTGCTGAAGAACCACGATGCGGTCCGCATTTTCTATGGTCGATAGCCGATGCGCGATGACCAGCGTGGTGCGATGCTGCATCAGCTGCTCCAGTGCGGCCTGGATGTGACGTTCCGCCTCGGTGTCCAAGGAGGATGTGGCCTCGTCCAGAATGAGGATCGGCGCGTCCTTCAGCATCGCTCGGGCGATGGCGAGCCGTTGACGCTGGCCGCCCGAGAGCAACACTCCGCGATCGCCGATGAAGGTGTCGAGCCCCTGGGGAAGTGCCCGAACGAAGCCGAGGGCGTGCGCGGCCTCGGCGACGCGCTCGATCTCTTCCAGGTCGGCTGCTCGTGGGTAGCCATACGCGATATTGTTGGCCACCGTGTCATTGAACAGCACCACGTCTTGCGTCACCAGGGAGATGTGCGCGCGCAGGCTCTTCAGAGTGAGATCGCGAATGTCGGTCCCGTCGAAAAGGATTTGGCCGGCGCTCGGATCGTAAAAGCGCGGCAGGAGACTGACGAGGGTCGTCTTTCCGCTCCCGGAACGGCCAACGACGGCCACGGTCTCGCCCGGCTCGATGACCAGATTGATGTCCTGGAGGACCGGCCCCTTGTCCTCCGAATAGACATGGGAGATACCCCGATACTCGACGCGCCCCACGGCCCGTTCCAGCACCCGCGTGCCGCTATCCCTCTCCGATTCCGTGTCCAGCAGCTCGAAGAGGCTCTCAGCGGCAATAATCCCTCGTTGCAGGAAGGCGTTTACCGATGTCAGCCGCTTGACCGGCGGCAAGAGCAGCCCCATCGCCACCACAAACGACATGAAGGTCCCGACAGAGATGTCCTGCCGCAGTCCCTGCAGGGTCGAGAGGTACACGATAACCGCGATGGCGAGCGCCGAGATGAGCTGCACCAAGGGCACGCTCACGGCCTCCGTTGCAATCATCTTCATCTGCAGGGAGCGGGTCTTCTCATTGATGCGTGAGAAATGCGCCGATTCCTGGGTCTGCCCCCCAAATGCCTTGACCACCCGGTGACCATCGATCACCTCTTGAGCGGCGTGGGTGATCTCACCGACACGATCTTGGATGCGCTTGCTCACGCGGCGAAAACGCTTGGTCGCGTACTTTACCGTGGCGGCCATCAAGGGCCCGATCACGAGAAAGATCGCAGCCAGCGCCGCATTGATATAGAGCATATAGGCTAAGAGGCCAACGATGGTGAAGCCGTCGCGCACGACAGTCGTGACGGCCGTGGTGGTGGCATTGGCGACATTCTCGACGTTGTAAGTCAGCTTCGAGAGCAGCTGACCCGAGCTGTGATTGTCGTAATAGCGGGTCGGTGCCCGCAGCAGATGCTCGAACATCGCCTGGCGCAGGTCCGCCACTACTCGGCGCCCGACCCACTTGAGAAAGTAGTCGTTGACGAATCCAGCAAGGCCACGCACGATGAACAGTCCCACCAGGAGGACCGGCATGACCTGCACCACCTCGATATCGCGCTGGACGAAGCTGCCGTCGAGAAGGGGCTTGACCATGGCGGCGAACAAGGGCTCCGTAGCCGCATAGATCAGCATCCCCGCGATGGATATGACGAACATCCGCCAGTAGGGTCGTGCATAGCCCAGTAGGCGGCCGTAGATCTGTCGCGCAGAACCCGAGACGAATCCGTCCGCCGAGCTCATTGTGACTCATGCGGCCGCGTGGCGGCGAAGGCAAGGCGCAGGAGTCCGAGTTGGCTGGCCGCATCCATAGCACTCATCACGGCCTGGTGCGGTGTTTTGGCATCGGCCTTGATGATCACCTGAAGATCCCGTTCGTCACCGACCTCACCGGCGATGGCCTTCTTCAAGGTCGCCACCGTCCGATCGACCACCATCCGGTCGTTCACATAGAACCGCCCCTCGCGGTCGATGGTGATGGTCACCGCGTGCGGCTCCTTGACCGTGGTCTCCTCCCCATTAGCCTGCGGCAGCTGAACCTTGATGCGGACATCGTCTTTGAAGGTCGTGGCGACCATGAAGAAGATAAGCAGAAGGAACACCACATCGATCAAAGGTGCCAGATTAATGTCCGGGGCTGCCGTGCGGCGCGGTCGCAGATTCATGCACGCTCCTCACCCTGCTCGCGCTCGCCCTTCATCACCTCGACCAACTTGAGGGCCTGCTCCTCCATCGCAACCGCGAGCTTGCTCACCCGATTGTCGAAGTAGCGATGGAACATCAGGGAGGGAATTCCCACACACAGCCCAGCGGCCGTGGTGATGAGCGCCTGCGCAATGCCGCCGGCGAGCAGGCCGGCGTTGCCTGTTCCGACGTTCACGATCACGCCGAAGATCTGAATCATGCCGAAGACGGTTCCGAGCAGTCCCAAGAGAGGCGCTACTGCGGCGATGGTACCCAGGGTATTGAGGTTTCGTTCCAGGTCCGCCACGACATGGCGGCCTACATCGTTGATGGCCTCTTTCATGACCTCGCGGGAATGGTTCCGGTTGATGAGTCCGGCCGCCAACATGCGCCCCAAAGGAGACCCATCCCGAAGCTGGGTAATGCGCTCAGCGCTGAGCTGATTCTGCCGATGCCACTGCCAGATCTGGGTCACCAGCTTGGCGGGCATAATACGGCGCGTACGCAGCGCCCATAGGCGCTCAAATACGACGGCAGTAGCGATTACGGAGCACGCGACGATTGGCACCATTAGCCAGCCGCCGGCTTGCATCAACTCGAGCACGCGGATTCACCTCACCGGCCTCGTGGCGGTTTACTGCGCAAGCGGCAGCTGCGGAAATTCTCCGGTTGCCGCTGTGATTCCGGCCATTTCCGTCCTTTTCGCCTGCCACCGGGCACAGCGGCCTGACGTCTGGCGCCCCCTACGGAAGCCTCACTCGATCCATCGTGGGTACCTCGCACACGGGATGTCGCCCCCGCGGCAGGCCCTGAATCGATCAGCGTCTTCATGGGTGGCGGCATGATACCCCAAGGAGCCCTGCTGCCAAATCGAGAAGCCGCGAGAGCCGGAGTCAGCGGGCCCAGATATGGCGATGATCACGACGGTAGAGGAATGGCCCCGACAACCCAGCGGGGCGGAGGCGAAAAGAGATCGCCCCTGTGTGCGCAGTGTCCAAGTCCTGAGCGCCGAGCTTTGCGACACGCTCACGCACCGCCGTGGTGGGAAATCCGAAGCGGTCCGCATAGCCGGTCGCATAGAGCACGTAGCTCGGAGCAACCGCCTGCAGGAAGTTGTCGGTGGTCGAGGAGGCGCTTCCGTGGTGTGCCGCAACCAGGATGGTGCTCCTGAGGGCGGAGCCTGCGTCAACCGCGAGCCGAGCCTCCACGGCGCCGCCGATGTCTCCCGTCAACAGCACGCTTGCACCTGGCGTCGCCACCCGCAGTACGCACGAGCTGTCGTTGCCACGTACCGTCGCGGGGGACGCCGGGTGCAGCACGTCATAGCGAACGCCGTCCCAGAACCAGCCTTGGCCCGCGCGGCACGCCTCGGCGTGTGCCGCCGGCAGCCGCGCCCGCTCGCCGCTCAGGACGCGTCCGATGGGGATCGCCCCACTGATCCCCGCGAACCCTCCAACGTGATCCCGATCGCCGTGGCTCAACACGAGGGTGTCGATGCGTTCTACGCCCGACTCGCGGAGGAATGGAAGCACGACGGCACTTCCCGTGTTGAAGCCACTCGAAAATGCCGGGCCAGTATCGTAGACGAGGGTGTGGTGGCGGGTGCGCACCACGGCGGAAAGGCCCTGGCCCACGTCGAGCAGGGTAAGCTCAGCCTCGCCCGCTGCCGGTGTCGGTGGGCGAACAAGCGGCAACGGCAACAGGAGAACCAGCCCGAGCCAACGCCCAGG
Source organism: uncultured Gammaproteobacteria bacterium (assembly GCA_963824085.1). GTDB lineage: Bacteria > Pseudomonadota > Gammaproteobacteria > Chromatiales > Chromatiaceae > JARRNE01. The sequence continues at coordinate 153,293 of CAWGNT010000018.1, read as the reverse complement.
AAGACCGCGCGGGGCGAGCAAAAGCCACGCGCCGGCGAAGACCGCCGCCCACACCCAGAGGGGTCGTCCCGTCACTGTCGTCGTCGACCACGACCAAGTCGCCGCGCCCTGGAGCAAACCGAATGCCCAGACGAGGACATGCGCCGTCAGAACCAGCGGCAGCTCCAGCCCAGGAACCAGACTTAGCAAGCTCGCCACTAAGACTGCGGGAAGCACCAGGAGGCTGAACAGGGGTATCGCGATCAGGTTGAGGACGGGGGCGATTAGTGAGGCTCGACCGAAGAGAAGGAGCAGCATTGGGAGCAACCCCAGGGCAACGGCCCACTGGGCGCGTCCCCAACGGGTCCACCACCCACCGTCTGACAGCCGCCGCCCAAGGGCGTACAGAAGGGCGGCCACCGCTCCGAACGACAGCCAGAAACCATACGAGAGCACTGCTCGTGGATCCAGGACAAGGACCGCGACCAGGGCAACGACCAGTCCTGTTGCCGGGCGCAAAGTACGGGAAAAGAGCACCGAGCCGAGCACCACCGCCACCATGACAACCGCCCGCTGGGTCGAGACGGCGAAACCCGCCATCGCGCTGTACATCAAGGCACTCCCGGCGGCAGCCAAGGCGCCGATGCGCGGCGCGGCCGCCACCAGCGTCAGCCGGCTACTGAGCGACCAGGCCCAGCGAGCCAGGAAGAACAGCAGGGCCGAGACCAGGCCGACATGCAGCCCGGAGATCGCAACCAGGTGACCGGTGCCTGTACGGGTCAGCACTTCCCACTGGTCCGGTGTCAGCGCGGAGCGCTCCCCGAGCACCAGAGCCTCGACGAGACCCAAGGCCCGTGATCCGCCCAAGACGCCCGCGATGTGGTCCCGCAACCGTTGGCGCCACCGGCCTATCAGGTCGGAGCTCGCCTCGATTCGCTGGTTTTTTGCAGCATCCCGGACATGGCCCGTGGCCTTGATCCCTCGCAGGAAGAGCCAGCGCTCGTAGTCCATGCCGCCGGCATTGGCAAAACCGTGCGGTGGCTTGAGGACGGCGCGCAGCTCCCAGCGCTCGCCTATCAGAAGGTCCGGCGAATCTCCGTACCACGACAGGCGGGCCAACCCGGTGAAGCCGACAGCCACCTGTCCCTGGCGCGCTGACTCGACGCGGAAGACGAATCGCCGCGCGTTTGCCGTATCGATCGGCAAGGTCGCGATTGTGCCTACCAGAGTGAGGGGCTTACCCGCGAGCGCCTCCGGCAACGGGCGGCACAGGATGTGGCAGGCATTGACCTGCGCCCATAGGAGCCCAACAGCGGCAAGTGCGACGGGCCGCAGTACGGGCCAGCGCAGGGCAGAGATGCCAGTCACTAGCACCAGTCCGAGCAAGGGCGAAAGGGGCGGCAGGTCCCTCAGCAGAAAAAGGAGGGCGACGCCCACCGAAAAGCCGAGACCGTTCGCCACCAGGCCGGGGTGCTCTCGGGGCTCCCGACGATCAGCCGGCGTCCCTGAGAGCTCAACCAAAGCACCAAACCCCCGAGGCCCGGCCGGCACCCGACGCAGCCCAAAGAGACGCCGCTGGCATATACTTGCCGCGCGGAACCGGGGACCACGAGACGACTTGGGGCGCCTGCGTGAAACATTGGTTGAAACGGATCACACCGGACCGGGCCAAGGTGTCGCAGCACAAGCACCTGCGCGTGTTCGGCCGGCTGCTGCACGACCCCAATCTGTGGCACCTGAACCGGCATTCCGCATCCGGTGCCGTCGCCGTCGGCCTGTTTGTCATGTACGCCCCGCCCCTGGGACAGATGTTCGTGGCCGCAGCGATCGCCATCGCCTTGCGCGTCAACCTCCCGATCTCCGTGGCGCTCGTTTGGATCACCAACCCGGTGACCATCCCCCCCATGTACTACTTTGCCTACCTGATCGGTGCGCGAATCCTCGGCAAGCCGATCGACGCCTTTCACGTCACCTTCTGGCTCGATTGGCACAACTGGCTCGATATCCTCGCTCCCCTCTCCCTCGGGTGCTTCGTGTGCGGGCTCGGCTGCTCTGTCGTCGGCTACCTCGCAGTGCAGGCGATCTGGCGCTGGAATCTCATGCGACAGATCCGGCTGCGGCGGGCGCGCTATCGGGACGCCGCCTCCACGGTCAGCACACCATCATCCAAGCGCCAGACCTGATCCATGCGCTCCGCTAGCTGCGGGTCGTGGGTAACGATAACGAAGCTGGTGTGAATATCCGCGTTGAGCTCGAGCATGAGCTCGTATACCCGTTCGGCGGTGTGCCGGTCGAGGTTGCCCGTAGGTTCGTCCGCCAGGACGCAGGCGGGCCCCGTGACCAGGGCGCGGGCAATGGCCGCGCGCTGGCGCTCACCGCCAGACAGCTCCGATGGTTTGTGCTGCCCGCGATGAGCGAGACCCACCCGGTTGAGCATTGCCGCCGCACGGTCCCTCGCCGCCTCGGTGGCTGCGCCCCCGATAAGCAGCGGCATCGCCACATTCTCGAGGGCGGAGAATTCGGGCAGCAGGTGGTGAAACTGGTAGACGAACCCCAGGCTGCGATTGCGCTGCAGCCCCCGTTCGCGCTCGGAGAGCGAGGCCACGTCGCGCCCCTCCCAGGAGACGCTTCCGGCCGACGGCCGCTCCAAGCCGCCGAGGCAGTGGAGGAGCGTACTCTTGCCCGAGCCTGAGGCACCGACTACGGCCACGCGCTCGCCGGCATGGATCTGGAGATCGACGCACCGCAGGACCTCCACCTCTTGGGGCCCCTGGCGGAAGGTCTTGCCGAGACCGACGGCGGCGACGACCGGCGCCCCCTCATTCATAGCGCAGCGCCTCGGCCGGATCGGTGCGGGACGCGCGCCATGCGGGATACAGAGTCGCCACCACCGACATGAGGAAGGCGCCGAAGCCGATCCAGGTCACGTCGCCCAAACGCACCTGCGACGGCAGCTCGCTGATGTAGTAGATATTCGGGTCAAGGAAGTGGACGTCGAACAGCCGCTCAATCTCTGAGACGATGCTCTCCACGTTGAGAGCCAGCAGGACACCGCCGACGATGCCCAGCAATGTCCCCACGACCCCGATCGTGGTGCCCTGGACCATGAAGATCGACATGATCCGTCCAGGCGATGCACCCAGGGTGCGCAGAATCGCGATGTCCGGCCGCTTGTCCGTGACCACCATCACCAGGGTCGAAACGATGTTGAAGGCGGCCACCGCCACGATCAGAAACAAGATGATGCTCATCATCCGCTTCTCGGTCGCCAGGGCGGCGAAGAAGTTCTTGTGCTGCTGGGTCCAGTCGATGACGCGATAGACACCGCCCAAATCGTAGGCGATCTGTCTGGCAAGCAAAGGGGCCTGGAACATGTCGGTGAGCTTCAGGCGGATACCGGTCACACCGTCCCCTAGACGCATCAGCTTGGCCGCATCCTCGAGGTGCAGAAAGGCCGCACCACGGTCGTAGTCCGACATGCCGACCGCGAAGAGTCCAACCACATTGAAGGCCTTCAGCCTGGGCATGATCCCGACGGGTGTCGCGCTGATCTGGGGCGTGACCACCGTGACCTTGTCGCCAACACCCACACCGAGGACGGCGGCCAACTCCTCCCCCAGGACGATGTTGTACGCGCCCGCCTTCAGGTCATCGACGGAGCCGACCAGCATGTCCTTGCGCAAATCTGCCACCTGATCCTCCTCCTTCGGCAAGATGCCTCGGAGCAAGGCGCCGCTCACGTTCCCGCCGTTCACAAGCATGGCCTGAAGCTCGACGAACGGGGCGGCCCCGACGACCGACGGCTCTTTGCGCACGCGCGCCAGCACCTCCGGCCAGTTCGACATGTCACCGTGGGGATCGGTAATGGTGGCATGCGAGGTCATACCGAGGATTCGCTGTTGAATCTCCTTATGAAAACCGTTCATGACGGACAGGACCACGATCAGCGCCACGATACCCAGCGTGATGCCGAGCATGGAGATCAAAGAGATGAAGGAAATGAAGTGGTTTCGGCGTTTGGCGCGGGTGTAGCGCAAACCGATGAACAACGGGAGCGGGCGAAACATGGCGCGCAATTAAAACACAAAGGTCGCCGCATAGCCCGCGCCCGCGCCGCGCGCATGATGGCGTACCATGGGCGGCGTCCACCTCCGTCTCGCCCGGCCTCAGCCCATGCCTCGTCTACCCGCCGAATGGGAGCCCCAAAGCGCTGTCATGCTGACCTGGCCCCACGCCGATACCGACTGGGTCGAGCGGCTGGGGGCGGTGGAAGACCTTTACACGGAGCTGGCCGCCCTGATCGCACGCTTCGAGCGAGTCCTCATCGTCTGCCGCGATACGAGGCTCCAAGGGCGGGTACGCGTGAGACTGGAAGCCACGGAGGCGGATGCGGCTCGCTTCATGTACGGCTTCGCCGACAGCAACGACACCTGGGCGCGGGACCACGGCCCCATCTCGGTCGTCGCAGGAGGACGGTTACAGCTGCTGGATTTCCGCTTCAACGGTTGGGGCGGCAAGTTCCCCGCCGAGCGCGACGATAGGATCACGGCAGTGCTTCACCGTGCGGGCCGGTTCGGTGACGCCAAGCTCGTCGAGAGCAGCCTCGTGCTCGAAGGGGGCGCCATCGAGAGCGACGGGGCGGGCACCCTGATGGCGATCGAGCGCACGCTGGCGGACAATCGGCGCAACCCGGGTTGGTCCCCGGAGTCGATTCAGGCGGAGCTTGGCCGCCTACTCGGCAGCTCACGCTTCCTGTGGCTGAAGCACGGCCAGCTTACGGGCGACGATACCGACGGCCACATCGACACCCTCGCTCGCTTCTGTGGCCCTGGGACCATCTGTTACGTCCGCTGCGAGGACCGGTCGGACGCTGACTATCCGGAGCTCGCCGCTATGGAGAGGGAGCTTGCGGCCTTCACCAAGCCGAACGGGCAGCCCTACCGGCTCGTTCCATTACCTCATCCGTCCCCCGTACGCGACAACGAGGGAAATCGCCTGCCCGCGAGCTACGCCAACTTCCTCATCGTCAATGGCGCGGTCCTCCTCCCCGCCTATGCGGACCCGCAGGACCGGACCGCCGTGAGGCGTCTGCAGGCACTCTTCCCCACCAGAGAGATCCTAACCGTCGACTGTCGTCCCCTGGTTCATCAAGGCGGAAGCCTTCATTGCGTCACGATGCAGCTCCCTGCGGAACTGACGTTGGAGGCTGGGTGGACGAAGGACATCGGCGGCTAGGTGATTGGCCTCATCCAGGTCACACGCCTGGATGCTCCGCCCAAACCACCGAGAGCACGAAGGCCGCGAAGCGTTTCGATGACGCATGCCCAATGCACGCGGCTCTTTCGGTTGGCTACCTGAGGGGCCGGGGTGTGGGCGTCGGGGGTCGCCTTGAAATCCTCCTTGTCCGCTTGACGGCCCCTCAATGGAGATCGACGTCGAAGGTGAGCCGCTCGTCCGCCGCAATCATGTGCTCGCGCAGCACCTGGACCTTGATCTTCTCTCCGGGACGGCCGTCCAGCAAGGCAATCCGGATGTCGCTGTAGGACTCGATCGGCTCGTCACCGATGCGAACGATGCGGTCGCCAACCTCGATACCCGCGGCCTTGGCACCGCTCCCGCGTGCAAAACCTCGAACGCCAATGCCCTCCCCGGCCGACTTGGTATCCAACATCACGCCGAGCATCCCCGATGGGGGCAGCTCCACCCGGTGCGGATAAAGCAGGAAGTCAGCCAGCTTGGGGTTCGGAGTCCGTCCCGTGCCGTTCAGCACAATGGCGGAGGTCACGTGCACGCGGCGCAGCAGACGCTGCGGAATCCCCTGGCCGTACTCCACATGGCCGGCGCCCGCGAGGACCACCATGCTCTTCTCAGGATGCTTCTCCAAATACAAGGCCCCGCGCGCAGCCATCCCCTCGTCCCATAGCAGCTGCACGTCCAGGAAGTGCTCGAAAGAAACCCCCCCGTTCTTCGGATGCTGGTCGAACACGCGCCGGATGCGCTCACGGTACTGTTCATCCGACCGGTCGATTTCCGCCGGTATACGAGCGCGCTCCGCGTCGGTGAGGGCATCAAGACCGTTATCCCCAACCTTTTCGGTGATCTCCCGTTCCAGGTTGAGTGCGATCACCGGGATGTGATGCTCGCGTGCGAAACGCAGGATTGGCCGATAGAGCCGGTAATCGAAGCGCCAGCGGTCGAAATACTGTGTCCGCCGCAGCATCTCCTTCTCCGAGATGTCGCCGGCGACGTACGCATCCAGGTACTCCTGAAAAGGCTGCTGAAAAAATTCCATGCCGATCGCCAGGTCCTTTCCCTTGGCGTGGATGCCTTTGATGATGGCGAGCTCGTCGAGGTGGTCTTCATAACGGTCGTGGTTCTCTCCCACGAAGACGGCGCGCTTCCCGTCGAGCTTATCGATAAGGGTTTCCATGCCGGTGACGAGCGACAGGTCCACGACCTCGGTGTGCACCTCTATCTGGTCTTTAGTGCCTGCTGTCTGCGCCGACGCCTCCCTAACAACGCCGTACGAAGCCTGGAAGACAAAGACAAGGGACAGAATCAGGCCGACAAGGGCTGGGACTGGTTTCACGTGGCCTCCGGCGCTGGAAATGGGGTCTCGGGCGCCGCATTATGACCGAAGCTGAAGCCGAACAGTCAACGCAGCGGCAGGAACAGACAGCCCAACCATGGCCATGCCCGGAGCTCTCAAGCCTCTCTCCGCTATCGCCGCGCTCGCCCTCGCGGTCACATCTTCGCACGCGGCACCGGTCGTCGAGCATGATCTCGAGGTCAGCTTGGACCCCGATGCTGGGACCCTAGAGGCGACCGACCGCCTCTCGCTGCCGCCGGGGTCAAGTGCCTGGACGCTCCTCCTGCACCCGGGTCTGAGCCCGGAGGTCGTCGGTGGCGCCGGTCGGCTCGTAAGACTCGGTGGCGATGACCATCTGGAACGCTTTCGGCTGACCCTTGGCGGACAGGGCCCGCTGACGCTCCACTATGGCGGCCAGATTCAGCACAGCCTGGAAGAAATCCAGGAGAGCCTTGGCCGCGCACACCAATGGAGTCGCGGAACGATCGGTCCGGACGGGGCTGTGCTTGACGGACTTAGCGGGTGGTACCCCCGGATCGAGGGCACCATGCAGCGCTTCAAGTTGTCAGCGCGTGTGCCGAAGGGCTGGCTCGCGGTTTCACAGGGCGCCGGACCGAGCACAGACGAAGGCGTCGGAGGCGGTCATATCGAATGGCGTGACGGCCACCCCCAGGAGGACATTTACTTGGTTGCCGGGCCCTTCACACTGTACCGGCAAGCGACGCCGTTTGCAGACGCCCAGATCTACCTGCGCAAACCTGACGAGAGTCTCGCGGAGCCCTATCTAGGTGCGACTGCCAGATACCTCGCCCTCTACAGCTCCCTCATCGGCCCTTACCCCTATGCCAAGTTCGCCCTGGTGGAGAACTCTTGGGAGACGGGTTACGGCATGCCATCCTTCACCCTGCTCGGCCCCCAGGTAATTCGGCTGCCGTTCATCATTCACACCTCGTATCCCCATGAGATTTTGCACAACTGGTGGGGCAACGGCGTCTATGTGGACTACGCGTCCGGAAACTGGAGCGAGGGACTTACCGCCTACATGGCGGATCACCTCCTCAAGGAGCAGCAGGGCAAGGGAGCGGACTATCGGCATGACACCTTAAAGGCCTATGCCGATTACGTGCGGCAGGGCGAGGACTTTCCGATCCGCGACTTCCGCAGCCGTCACAGCTCGGCCTCTCAGGCGATTGGCTACGGCAAGACCCTGATGGTCTTCCATATGTTGCGGCGAGACCTTGGGGATGAGACCTTCGTCATGGCGCTGCGGCGCTTCTATCGAGACCATCGCTTCCGAGTCGCAAGCTTCGGCGACTTGCAGCATGCCTTCGAGCAAGAAAGCGGACGTGACCTAACGGACTATTTCAACGAATGGATTGGGCGGACCGGTAGCCCCGCGATCGCCCTGGTGGGTGTCGCCCAGGAGCGGACCTCAGACGGCTTTCGGCTGCGCGGCCGCCTCCGGCAGACTCAGGACGAGGCGCCCTTCCCGCTCAATGTCCCGCTGGTCGTCCACCTCACGAACGGCGCAACGATGGAGCACCAGGTTTCCCTCGCGAAGCGCGATGCCACCTTCGAGCTGCAACTGACGGAAAAGGCACTGCGAGTGGATGCCGACCCTCGCTTCGATGTCTTCAGACGGCTGGTACCCGGGGAGTCTCCGGCCACCCTGAGTGCGGTGTTCGGCGGCAAACGGGGACTCATCGTCCTGCCCGCCGCCGCACCGACCAAACTCGCGGCCGGCTACCGTGCGCTCGCAACCGCCTGGGACAAGAATTCACCCGGGTGGGAGGTGGTCGAGGACACCGGCCTCGACGCGCTGCCCGAGGACCGCCCGGTCTGGCTGCTGGGCTGGACGAACCGCTTTCTCCACAAGCTCGCTGCGGGCGAGCGGCTGTTCACACTCGACGCGAGCACCCGAACGCTTACCCTGGCTGGGAAGAGCTTTGCTGGTGCAGACCACAGCCTGGTCCTGGCGCGTAAGCGGGGCAACCAAGCGCTCGGTTGGGTTGCGAGCAACAGTCCCGTGGCGCTCCCGGGTCTCGCCAAAAAGCTTCCGCACTACGGGAAGTACAGCTACCTGGTCTTCACCGGGCAGGCGCCGGACAATCAGGCCAAGGGACAGTGGCCGGTCAGCGACTCCAGCCTGATGGTGTGGCTCACCGAAGAACGGCCGCGCCTGCGGCAGCCTCCGGAGAGACCGCTGACCGCGGTTCTCAGCGAGCTGCCACGACCCGAGGACCTGAGTGAGGCGACCGCCAAGTAGTCAGGGCAACGAAGGGAGCGGAGGTTTCGGCACACGACCTGGTCTGCCGGTCAAACGCGCGCCCTCCCCCGCACCGGGGCTCAGGCAGATCCGCGCGCCTTGTGCGAGGCAACAACCCATCGGCGACGGGGCTCCGCCGAGAGCCTACGCAGCGCTAGTCGCGGCCTGTCCCCGCGAAAGGGCCGCAGCGCGACCCGGCGCGCCGACCGTCCACCCTTACCGGCACCCAGGAGAGAAGAAAGGACGCTTGCCGGCCCTTCCCCTCCCCGAACGCTCTCATGCGGCAGGGATGGACCGCGCTACCGTGCGCCGGCGTCGAACCGCGCTTCGAGGCGATGGCGCTCTTGGCCGACGTCGATGTCCAGGAAGTCCCGCAGCACGCCCAATGCCTCATCCAGGCTCTCACAGCCCCACTCGTCGATGACGAAGTGGTTGTCCCAGTCCTCGACACGGAAGCAACGATGCCCACCCCGCGATGCGGTCTGGGCATCGTAGCGGAGCCGGTATCCGGTTCCTCTTCTTGGGTTCCACTTGTAACGGATCACGTTCTCTGTTTCGTCGAACATCTCTGATTCACTCATCTAGCGATCTGTATTTCAGCGCTGCCGATCCCTTCCGGAAGCCACCTGCCGACCTTAGCGCCGGCCAAATGTTGATTTTTTGTCACATAACAACTTCTCAGCAACTATTGTAGAGCTTTGTCACAACATTTGACAAGGCAGCAGACGTTACAGGGAATTTAGCCTTCCGCAACCGCCCTGTAATGATTCAAATCGACCAGGTGACGGTCACACTGTAACTTTAGTAAGACAGGTGTTGTATTTTTTGCGCGCCGGGTCACAAATCTCACTCACGGCGGCCCGCGGTGCGGGCCACATGCAGCAGAACGCGACGAAGGGGAACGGCGAGAGGTCGAACAGTCAGCCCTGAGAATCGACCGCGGCCGACTTGCGGCCGAGCCCGAGAGGGTCTTTCGGGTCCACGCCCTCCATAAAGGGCAGGCGGCGGCTCGTGTTGGTGATCTGATAGATCTGGCCCATCCAGTTCCCGAGCACACCCTCGGCAGTGTCGTGCCAGGTGTTGTCGAGACCCGTGATCACCCGTTCTTCCGGCACCGCAGGCACCTCGCGGCCCGATTCCAGCGCAGAAACGACACGCTCGCGGTGCTCGTCCAGGATGGCGCGGTCCCGCAACCGAATGTAATTTTCAGGGAAGGGCGGATAGTCGTGCCGCGCTCGGGCGGCGAATCGGTTCACCTCACGCTTGTACTCCTTGAACAGGGAAACCGTGTCGTACTCGGGATGTCCCTGAAAGAACACGAGACGGAATCCGTCCTCGCTGACGGCAAGGTGCACGCCGGCCTCCGCGCTCTCGACCAGGACACGGAGACCCGCCGCGTCGAATTGTGCGCGGCTGATCTCATTGAAGCGCGAGTGGGGCACGTCGAACACCGTGTTGACATCGTTCACGAGCGGATGACTCTTGTTGACCACCCGGTGGGCATAGACCCCCCAGCGCTTGGCCGGCAAGGGGCGGCGGCGCTGGCCGTGTCGGAACTGGAGCACGGCGTGGGTGGCGAGGCAGGAGCACAGCGTGGAGGTGACATTCTCCACCGCCCAGTCGATCACCTCGATGAGGGGTCCCCAGAATGGCTCTTCCGCCAGGTTCGGGTGAGTCACATTGGCACCCGTGATGATGAGGGCGTCGAGGCCTTCGTCCCGAATCCGGTCGAAGGGCTCGTAGAAGCGTTCGATATGCTCACGGGCAACAGCTGAACGCTCGAGCTCCCTCAGGGTAAAGGGATGAACGTAGAACTGGGCGATCTGGTTGCTCTCGTTGATGAGACGGAAGAATTGCCTCTCGGTCGCAGCCAAGGCCGCGTCCGGCATCATGTTGAGGAGGCCGATGTGGAGCTCCCGGATGTCCTGGTGCAGGGCGCGGTCCGGGTCAAGAATGGTCTGGCCCTCACGGCGCAGACGCTCGAAAGTGGGAAAATCGGTGTGGGCGACGATGGGCATCGATTCTATGACCTGCCTTGGGTATCCGACCCGAAAGCATAGCGCCGTCCGCCCTCCGTCGGGGCGAAGCGCTCGTCTTCCGGCCCGTTCACGAACCCTTGCGTGAGATAGCGTCTTCCAGCAGGAGCAGGAAGTCGCGCTCGTCGCGAACGCTGGCCACCTCGGTGGAGCTCACCGTGTAGCCGTGGGGCCGCGCAATCGCCTCGTAGCGGGGCACCCGGGAGTGGAACAGGCGGGGAAAGACCCAGCGCGTGAAGTCGTCGGGTTCAATCTCGGCAACATACTCCAGACCGCACGCCTCCAAGTACTCCCTCGCTGCCGTGCTCAGAAACTCCGGCCGGTAGTAAAGGGGCTTCGGGTCTGCCTGGGCGCGCTCGATGAGCTTGATCTCGTCTTTTTCGGGGACCTGGATATAGAGGATCAGGCTGTGATCCGCCAAGAGCTCGGTGACCGCCGGCTCATCCAGCTCGCAAAGACTTCCGCCCACGTCATTGACCAGGTGGCTGTAACCGTAGATCTCCTGTGCCTTGCGAACGAACTTCGGCACGTCCAGCATGGCGTCGATCTCCGCCTGCCGGTAGAGGGCCTGGCGGCGATTGAACTCCGCGAGTGGGAGCCCGCCCAGTTCGGGGTTTCCCAGCTTGCCGACAAAGCTCAGCACCGGCCCGAGATCGTCGACCTTGATGTTGTTGCGGATAAAGATCCAGTCGCGCCGGAGCAGATCGCGCAGGAAAGGCACCTGCATCGCCTGCGACTTGATAAGGTCAAGGATGTGCTCGTCCAGATAGCGCGTGCCGATCCGGTAGTCGCCGGAGTAATGGAACCAGTCGTGCCGACGCAGGAGGGCCGATAGGTAGGTCTTGCCCACGCCGGACATGCCGAGCAGGGTCACGCACTTGTTCTCCCAGGCGCGGAACTCCTCGACGGTGAACTTCAATGCGAGCGCTCCTCGATCTGGGTGGCCGAAAACAGGCGCCGGATACTACCCGAGAAGCACAGCACGAGGCCAGATTGTCGGAAGCTCGGCCGGCGCCTGACACGAGCGCTCACGCTCAGCTCCCGCGCAAGGTCTCCAGCGCATCCCACCGTACGTAGGCCTGCTCCAGCTCGGCATCGACATCGGCCAGCCTCGCCTTGACCGCCGCGATCGTTTCTCCAGCCCTCCGGTAGAAGGACGGATCAGCCACTTGGGCGCGCAGCTCGTCCTGCTCGGCCTCCAGAATCTCGATCCGGGAGGGGAGGGACTCGAGCTCCTTCTGATCCTTGTAGCTGAGCCTGCCGGCACCCCGGCTGCTCCGAGCAGCGGACCTCGACGGGGGCGCAGCCGCAGGGGATGCCTGCCGTGGAACAGCCGTCGGCTCCGGCCGCTGGCGAACCCAGTCATCGTAACCGCCGACATACTCGGTCACCCGCCCCGCGCCCTCCAGCACCAAGGTGCTCGTCGCCACGGCGTTGAGGAGAGCACGGTCATGGCTCACCAGCAAGAGCGTCCCCTGGAATCCCAACAGCAGTTCCTCCAGCAGTTCCAGGGTCTCTACATCGAGATCGTTGGTAGGCTCATCCATTACCAGCAGGTTGGCGGGCTGCGTGAAGAGCTTGGCCAAGAGGAGGCGATTACGTTCCCCGCCCGAGAGCGCGCCGGCGGGCTGCCGTGCCCGCTCCGGAGTGAAAAGAAAGTCCTTGAGATACGAGAGCACGTGTCGACGCCGGCCGCCAATAAGCACCTGATCGATTCCGCCTCCGACGTTTTCCCGCACGCTCTTGTCATCGTCCAGCCCTGCCCTGAGCTGATCCGAATAGACCACATCAAGACCGGTGCCGTGGCGAATGCTGCCGCGGTCGGGGGTCAGCTCCCCCAGCAAGAGTTTCAGCAGGGTGCTCTTCCCTGCGCCGTTCGGCCCGATCACACTTACCTTGTCGCCGCGCAGGATGAGGGTGCTGAAGTCGTTCACGATAGTCTTGTCGCCCCAAGCGTAGCTCAAGCCTCGCGCCTCGATGACGAGCCGACCGCTGCGCTCGCCCTCCACCAGTCTCAACCGAGCCTGCCCAGGCTGATTTCGCCGCCGCCGGCGCTCCTCGCGCATCGCCTCGAGCGCCCTCACCCTGCCCTCGTTGCGCGTACGCCTCGCCTTAATGCCCTGGCGAATCCACACCTCTTCCTCCGAGAGCTGGCGGTCGAAACGGGCGTTTCCCGCCGCCTCCGTCTGCAAGCGCTCATCGCGCCGGCGTAGGTAATTGTCGTAGTCCCCCGGCCAGTCGGTGAGCCGTCCGCGATCGAGCTCCAAAATCCGGGTGGCGACGCGGCGGGTGAAGGCGCGATCATGGGTAACGAAGATCAGGGCGCCTGGAAGCTCCTGCAGAAAGGACTCCAGCCACTCGATGGTTTCTATGTCCAGGTGGTTTGTCGGCTCGTCCAGCAGCAACAGGTCCGGCTCACGGACCAGGCATTGCGCGAGCAGCACACGCCGCTGTGTACCGCCCGACAAGGACGAGAATCGTGCGTCCGCATCCAACTGCAGGCGCGAGACCACGCGCTCCGTCCGCTGCTCGATCTCCCATCCGCCCGCGGACTCCAGACGATGCTGCACGCCCGCGAGCCGCGCCAGGGACCGCTCGTCGGACTTGCGGGCCAGAGACCGAAGCAGCTCGTGGTACTCGCGGACCAAGGCACTCAACTCACCGAGACCTTCGGCCACCACATCGAACACGGTACCGTGCAGATCTGCCGGGATCTCCTGGGGCAAACGAGCGATCCGCACGCCCTGCCCCTCCCACCACTCACCGCTATCTGGCTGGACTTCACCGGCGACCACCTTGAGAAGGGTCGACTTCCCGGTTCCGTTGCGACCGAGCAGGCAAACACGCTCGCCTTTGGCGACGGCGAGATCCACACTGTCGAGCAGCGGCGGAAATCCGTAGGACAGGGTGACAGATTTCAGGCTGACCAGAGACATATACCGTTCCGACCTGGGTTTTTCGTTTCTTGGGGACGGGCAGCTCCCGCCCCCTCGGGTCCAAAAGCGAAAAAGTCGGGCGAGCAGATGCTGGCGTGTCCACGAGGGTCACGGATGATCAGATTGGGGGTCTCTGTCCTCGGGAGGTAACCGGGGACCCGCAAGCGCGTCACGAATGGACAACTGGGCGCGAGAAGTAGTAACCCTGACCCCATTCGACGCCCAAGCGCTGGAGGCTCTCTAGGGTGGCCACGTTCTCGACGCCCTCGGCGACTGTAATCACCCCCAGGTCTGCGGCCATGTCCTGGATGCCCTGAATGATCGAGCGAACCCTCGACTCCGAGGTCACTCGACGCACCAGGGAGCGCTCCAGTTTCACGAACGAAACGGGAAGGTCGGCCAGGTACTTCAGTGACGAGTACCCGGCGCCAAAATCGTCGATCGCAATCCGCAAGCCCATGTCCATGAAAGGCTTCAAGACCTCCCTCGCCTCCTCCAAATCGTCAATGAACTGGCGCTCGGTGATCTCGATTACGAGCGGCTTGATATTCCCAAGGCGATCACCGCAAGTGTCGCACTGCTGCTTGATCGTCGCCAAGATGTCCTCCACCAGCTCGCGATGGCATAAGAAATCGGAGGAAAAATTGACGAACATGGCGGACAGCGGCTCTCCTGCCAGAACGCGAGCAACGCAGCGGTGCACGGCGCGACCGATGATCCGATGATCGATGAGGTGCAGAAGATGCAGCTGCTCGGCCGCCGGGATGAAATAGCCTGCATCCATGAGCTGGCGGTTCTCCAATTGGATCCGCGCGAACGCTTGCTCGGCACAGACCTCCCCCGACACCAGATTGAGTACCGGCTGATAGGCCACACAGACTCGGTCTTCTTGCAATGACCTTTCGATGATGTTGGCCAAAGAAAACACGTTACCGGCGTGCCGCGTGACGCTTTGAATGCGGTTTCGCCCCGAGCGCTTGGCTTCGTAGAGGGCGGCATCGGCCTTCGCCAGGAGCGGGTCTGGGTAAAGTCCGTCCTCCGGGTATGTCGCCATACCAATACTCGACGTGACTCTTATCTGACGCCCCTGGTGGTCGACGGGCTCCGCCTCCAGACTGGCTCGGATGCGCTCCGCAATCTCCTCCGCCAACACGCGGTTAACATGCGGAAGGAGGCACAGAAACTCCTCCCCCCCCAGCGCCCCACAGTGTCAACGTCGCGGACGTTGTGGGCGATGCGCCTGCCCACCTGCGCCAGGACACGGTCACCGGTCGCATGGCCGAAACGGTCATTGACGATCTTGAAATGGTCGAGGTCGATCAACAGCAAGCTGTAGACCGAACGCTGCGCTTCCGCACTACGGTGAAGGTTCTCCAGGCGATCCTGCAGATAGGCGCGATTCGGCAACCCTGTCAGCGCATCATGGCTCGCACGGTATGCGAGGAGGCCGCGATCGCTCACTGATTCGACATGGCGGGCGGCGATGAGAACCGATGCGGGGCCGACGGCCACCAGGTCGCAAGTCAGGGTGACCCGCTCACCGTCCTCACGGGCGAGCTTGCAGCCGACGAGGGAACCGCTACTTCCGCGGCGACGACAAAGGTCTTCGAGATAGGCAGTATTCAGCGGAGTACCCCCGGGCAGCTCCAGTCCGGACAACACAAAGTCCGGGCTGGCGAGCGGGATCGCCGCATCCCGTCCCACCAGCCGGTAGGCTTGGGCATTCATATAGGTGACCACGGCGCTGTCGTCGCAAACGATCAACGCATCGGAGGTGGTCTGCAGCAGCGACGGCTTGTCATCACGCTTGCGGTCGGGGATTTCAGTCAGCAGATTGGGAGTTTGCACGGGCCTACCCGCTGCGGAAGATAGATTGCCGAGAATTCTATACCGAACTCATTCGGCTTTTTCGCTTCTGGACCAGAGGGGACGGGCCGCCTTGGCCCCTGCCTTGCCGCCAACTTGCCGGACAGCGCTCAGCGGCATCGGGAGAGCCCCGCTATCGGTCACGCTGCCGTCATCACGCCGCCTTTTTCGGTTACACTCTCGTCAGAATCTTGCGCGGTGCAGCACGCCGGCATTCTCTAGCATCCCGATGGCGAAAAACGTGACATTGCGCGAGGCTTGGCAAGGGGAGGCGGACTGCCTCAACTGCACCCTGCGCACATCCGTCTTGTTCGCCGGACTTGCCGAACGCGATTTCGAGCACATTCACGATCCCATCGACCAATTCGAGCTGAAGCCAGGTAGCGTCCTCTACCGCAGTGGCGATGCCG
The DNA here is from genome assembly GCA_963824085.1 of uncultured Gammaproteobacteria bacterium. Lineage (GTDB taxonomy): Bacteria > Pseudomonadota > Gammaproteobacteria > Chromatiales > Chromatiaceae > JARRNE01. The sequence goes on along the minus strand of CAWGNT010000018.1, from coordinate 137,211 downwards.
GCGACTATATGTTCACCGTGCGCACCGGCTCCCTCAAGCTGGTTCAATACCTCCCCGACGGCAGCCAGCGCATCGTCCGTCTCGCTCGAACAACCGATGTCGTCGGACTCGAGGCCCTGCTCGAAGCGCCATATCAGCATGACGCCATCACGCTGCAGCGCACCCAGGTCTGCCGCTTTCCCGCACGGGCGGTGCGCGCCCTTGGGCAGGAGAACGAAAGACTCCACCGGGAGCTCATGGCGCGCTGGCAGCGCGCGCTCACAGAGGCGGACGCCTGGCTGACGGAGCTCTCCACCGGCTCCGCACGCCAGCGGGTTGCCCGGTTGCTGTTGCGCATGGTGCGCGACCGCGAGAGCAGCGAATGCGAGCTGTTCAGCCGGGAAGACATGGGGGCCATGCTAGGCATCACGACCGAGACCGCGAGCCGCACAATCGCCGAGTTCAAGCGCCAGAGCCTGCTGGTCGAGGCCAACGCCAACCGGTTTCTGCTCGACATCCCGAACCTGCGCCGCATCGCGGAGGCATAAGCCCGCCCGCATTTGGTACGTACCCCCCCGCCCGCGTTCGCGGCACCCGACTTACGCCCCGTAGGCCCGTAAGGTCCCCTTGACGAATTTCAATGCGCGAGCCCAGGTTCTTCGCTTAGCTTGTCCGCACTCCGTCAAGCGCAACCTCATCTCCACGACATCCATCCGCATCGCGACCCTGGTCTCGGCCTATCTGCTCTATCGCCCCACCTAACCGTTGGCGACGGATGGACATATGTACCTGCCCTAGGAGGCCGAAACAGGCACGCCGATAGGAGAACGAGGTGAGACAGACGCTGCTGCACGAGAAATACCCCATCTATAGCTTGGAGCTCGATCGCACGGAGACCAGCTACCGATCGGTCGATGAAATCGTCGATTACTTCAGACAGCGGATCGAGGCACACCGTTGTGCCCGCTTCATCGCCGTCTTCGATCACTACTCCCATACCCGCGCCCTCCCGGAGGGCAGAATCGAGGACGGGATTCAGGCCGCAAAGAACCTCGTCTTCTGCTTCGGCATCACCCTGCCCGATCCGCACGCGCTAGCGGTGCGGCCGCGCTCTATCGGCATAGCGGAGACGGACGAGGGCTTCTTGGTCACCTTCATGGAGGCGCCGATGCCCTTGGCGAATGCTGCAATGGAAGACTGGGCCAAAGGCTTGCGCAGCCGACAACCCGAAACCCTATGAACCCGGAGCGAGACATGCGTATCGGCGTGACAAGCCAAAACTTCCGCACCATTACCGGCCACGCCGGAAAGGCCCGTCGCTTCCTGATCTTCCAGACAGAAGGGGCAGGTGGCCCGCGAGAGACGGGCCGCCTGGACCTTCCCAAGGAGATGTCATTGCACGAGTACCATGGGCCAGATCACCCGGTTTATGCATTCGACGTGGTCATCACCGCCGGATGCGGTGCGGGATTTGCCCAGCGTCTCGCCAGTCGCGGCGTCACGGTGGTGACAACGTCGGAGCCCGACCCTTTGACCGCCGTTGCGGCGGTGGCGGCCGAACGCCCGCTTCCGCCGGCAGCCCCGCACGCGCACTAGAACAGATCCCCTGGTACAGGGACGTTTTCCAGCCTACCTGCATTGACCTCTCTGACCCGAATTCCCAGGAGAAAACGTCAGAGAATCAGGAGGATTGAGATATCGCATTTCGCCATCCCTTACCTTACGATAGCGTATTGTGGTTCCCGCCCAGCAGTCCGGGAAACAAGAACTAAAGAGCCGAGGGACCGGTCACCTCACTTGCGCGGCGGCACCGCGGCAACAAGCTCCGACCAACCGAAACCACGGGGAATCTGTCGATGTTTGATGGCGCCATGATCGAGTTGTCGCGGTGGCAGTTCGCCATGACAGCGATGTACCACTTTATCTTCGTACCCCTGACCCTGGGCATGGTCTGGATCCTTGTCATCATGGAGTCCGTATACGTGATGACGGGGCGAGAGATCTACAAGGACATGACGAAGTTCTGGGGCAAGCTGTTCGGGATCAACTTCGCCCTCGGGGTCACGACCGGCCTGACCATGGAGTTCCAGTTCGGAACGAATTGGGCTTACTACTCCCATTATGTGGGCGACGTCTTCGGTGCCCCGCTCGCCATCGAAGGTCTGATGGCCTTCTTCCTCGAATCCACCTTCATCGGCCTCTTCTTTCTGGGCTGGGAACGTCTAACGAAGGTCCAGCACTTGACGGTCACCTTTCTGACGGCGATCGGGTCGAATCTCTCGGCCCTGTGGATTCTGATCGCCAACGGATGGATGCAGAATCCCGTGGGCTCGGAGTTCAGCTTCGAGACCATGCGCATGGAGATGCAGAGCTTTTCAGACCTTCTGTTGAACCCCGTCGCCCAGGTAAAGTTCGTCCACACCGTGTCCGCGGGCTATGTGACCGCCTCCATGTTCGTGCTCGGCATCAGCGCTTACTACATGCTGAAAGGACGCGACCTCGCCTTTGCAAAACGCTCATTCGCCGTGGCGGCGGGTTTCGGCATGGCTTCGGTCTTATCGGTGATCCTGCTCGGGGACGAAAGCGGCTACGAGGTCGGCGACGTTCAGAAGGTCAAGCTGGCGGCCATCGAGGCGGAATGGGAGACGGAGCCGGCGCCGGCCGCCTTCACCCTCTTCGGCCTGCCGAGCAACCAGAGCGAGGAGACTCGCTACGCAGTCAAGATCCCCTATTTGATGGGGCTCATCGCCACCCGTTCACTTGACAAAGAGGTGCCGGGGCTCAAGGAGCTGATGGTCCAGCACGAGCAACGCATCCGCAGCGGCATGGTCGCTTACCGATACCTGCAGTTCCTGCGTAACGGGCAGGATACCCCGGCCAACCGCGCGATGTTCGACGAGCACAAGGCTGACCTCGGCTACGGGCTTCTGCTGAAACGCTACACCGACGATCCAGCAACGGCAACGCCGGAGCAGATCGAGATGGCAGTGAAGGACTCCATTCCTGAGGTCGCACCCATCTTCTGGACCTTCCGGGTGATGGTGGCGGCCGGACTCTGGATGCTCCTGTTGATCGCGCTCGGCTTCTACTACACCGCGAGACGCGTGATCGAGAAGAAGCGCTGGCTGCTCACACTGGTCCTCTGGAGCATCCCCGTCCCCTGGATTGCGGCCTGGACTGGCTGGTTCGTCGCCGAGTTCGGCCGTCAGCCCTGGGCGATCGGCGAGGTGCTGCCCACCTCTATCGCCGCCTCCAGCCTGACCGCCGGCGACGTCATCATCAGCCTCGCAGGGTTTCTCAGCTTCTACACCTTCCTCCTGGTGATCGAGGTCTATCTGATGTTCAAGTTCGGCCGCTTGGGGCCGAGCTCGCTCCACACGGGCAAGTACTATTTCGAGAAGCTGGGAGGAGCCGATCATCCGACGGGCGGTGGCGGGGCCGCGACCCTCGCGACAGCCCCCCAAAGGCAGGAAGACTAAGGCTCACTGGACCCAGAGGTTGCGGTGTCCGGCTAGGGTTCGCTAGGACGGTGCTGCGGGGTGCGCCGAGACTCCGACCCGCAGCCCAGCATCTCTGTCGACCCCAGTCTCTGCGAGCGAGAACCGAATAAGAGGAAAGGTGAAATGATCATCGACTACGAAGTGTTGAAGCTCATCTGGTGGGTGTTGGTGGGCGTGCTGCTCATCGGCTTCGCCGTTACCGACGGCATGGACATGGGCGTGGGCGCCCTCCTGCCCTTCCTCGGAAAGAACGACGACGAGCGCCGCGTCATTATCAACACCGTTGGCCCGCATTGGGACGGGAATCAGGTGTGGCTCATCACCGCAGGCGGCGCCATCTTCGCCGCCTGGCCCATTGTCTACGCGACGGCCTTTTCCGGATTCTACTTCGCCATGCTGCTGGCCCTGTTCGCGCTCTTCTTCCGGCCCGTGGGTTTCGACTACCGGAGCAAGATCGAGAGCGCGCGTTGGCGCAATGCGTGGGACTGGGGGCTGTTCGTGGGCGGCGTCGTACCCGCCCTGATATTCGGTGTTGCCTTTGGCAATCTCCTGCAGGGCGTGCCATTCCATCTCGACGAGCTGCTGCGATCCTACTACACCGGCAGCTTTTGGGGCCTGCTCAACCCCTTCGCCTTGCTGGCCGGCATCCTGAGCGTCGCCATGCTGACCACGCACGGTGCGGTGTGGCTGCAGCTGCGCGCGGATGAGCCGATCGAGTCTCGCGCCAGAATCTGGGTGAAACGGCTCGGCATCCTCACCATCGTCGCCTTTGCCCTTGCAGGCGTCTGGGTCGCCCTGGGAATCAGCGGATACAAGGTCGTCTCGATGCCCCCGTTGGACGCGACACCCAACCCCCTTTCCAAAGACGTAGCGATCGTGCCGGGGGCCTGGATGGAGAATTACCGCGCCTATCCTTGGACCCTGGCGTTTCCTGTCCTCGGCTTCGCCGGACTCGCCCTGACCGTCTTGCTGTCCATGGCCAACCGCCCGGGATGGGGTTTCGTCACCAGCGGGCTTGCCCTCGCGGGAATCATCATGACCGCAGGGGCGGCCATGTTCCCTTTCATCATGCCGTCGAGCAGCAATCCCGGCAGCAGCCTGATCGCGTGGGACGCCACCTCCAGCCACCTCACCCTGACCGTCATGTTCTGGGCAGCGGTGATCTTCGTCCCAATCATCCTCGGCTATACCTTTTGGACCTACAAGCAGATGTGGCGTCGAGTGACGGTGGCGGAGATCAAGGAGCAGGAGCATCTCGCGTATTGAGGAAGGAAGTGGGTCGAGGCCCAAGGGCTCCAGACTGGCAGCCGCCAGCTGTTAGCCAAGAAAACGCTGGTGATTACCCCATTCGTTCAAACGACGGCAGACGAAGAGGTGAGGATGGGCCGGTGGAACCATAGGGGGTCATGGATGCCGCCGTCGAGCTCGATGGACGTATTCACAGCGTGTTTCTGCCGGCCCACCCTCACCCCACATGCCCAGCTGAGCGGATGGGCGAATCACAAGAGCTCTAGGAGGTCCGTATGTGGTACTTCGCGTGGATACTGGGCGTGCTGCTCGCCATCGCGTTCGGAATCATCAACGTCATGTGGTACGAGTCGGAGCAGTGCCTTGGCGAGGCCCAGGATGAGAAGTCCTAGGCGGCGTTGACGACGGCCGCCAAGCGGCGAGGGCGAGCCGCACCAAGCAAGACAGCGCGGCACTTCAGGCCGCGCGTTTCACATCGGCTCAGCCCTGAGTGACGGGGATGATGGTGATGTCCACCCGGCGGTTGAGCTGACGGCCCGCCGCCGTGGCATTGCTGGCGATGGGCTGCGACTCGCCGCGGCCGTACGCGACGAGCCGCTGTGGGACGACACCTCGCCCGAGCAGATAGTCTTGGACCGAGCGCGCCCGTCGCTCGGACAACTGCTGGTTGTACTGCGCCGAACCCGTGTTGTCCGTGTGACCGACGATAACGAGCTGCGTCTTGCCGTAACGGTTCAGGACGTTGGCGATCTTATCGAGCGTACCGTAAAAACCGGGCTTGATGACGTCGGAATTCACCTGGAAGGCGGTGGCGGAGGTCATACCGACCCGTAGCTGGTCGTCCGGAAGCTTTTCGAGACGGATCACGCCGGCGTTGAGCTCAGGGGCAAGGACTCTCTCGAAGTCGCGCTTCTGCCGATCCATATAGTTTCCGACGAGCCCGCCCGCAAGGCCGCCGCCTACCGCCCCGATCAGCGCACCCTTCGCGGACTTGCTGGTGGAGAGGGCGCCGATCCCCGCCCCCAGCGCCGCCCCTACCAAGGCCCCCGTTTCCGTATCCGACATTGGGAGCCGATTGCCGTATTCATCGGTCGCGCAGCCCGCCAGGGTGAGTGCCCCAGCAGTGAGCGCGGCACCTAATTTCATCCAACGCGTTTTCATCTTAGTTCTCCGGATCGTGCGGTGGTGTTCGGCGGCCCCCGCCGAACGCCGAGGAAACAAGCGGCGATCTTACCAGAGCGAGGGGCGAGCGTTGCGCATTCCCATTGCGTGTTCGGCGGCGCCTTGCCTATGCTGATTGGCTCGTCACCCGGATACCTTCAGACATGACTGTCGTACGCTGGCTGAACGAGCAGAAGCACCACGCCGGGCACTATCTCCAGCTCACCGTGGTGTGCGGCGTCCTCAACGGAGTGCTGCTCATCGTTCAGGCGTGGGGCGTCGCCCGCATCATCGCTACGGCGGTGTCTCAGGAAACGGGACTCAGCGCCGCGCGCAGCTGGCTTTGGGTCCTGCTCATTGTCTTTGCTGCGCGCGCCGTCCTCGCGTGGCTGGCCGAGCAAAGCGCCTTTCGTGGCGCTGCCCGAATCAAGGTCGCATTGCGCGACCAGGTCTACCGTCACCTACAGGCACTGGGGCCGCAGTACCTGACGGGAGAGCGCACCGGCGCGCTCGTGGAGGCGCTCACCAAGGGTATCGAGGACCTGGAGTCATACTTCGCGAGGTTCCTGCCCGCCATGTCGCTGAGTGCCCTGCTGCCATTGGCGATCCTGGCGGTTGTGCTCCCCATCGATTGGCTCTCCGGGCTGGTGATGCTGTTAACCGCGCCCCTCATCCCTTTCTTCATGATACTCATCGGGAAAGGCGCGGAGCGGCTCAACCAGGAGCAGTGGAAGGAGCTGGCACGTATGGGTGCCCATTTCCTCGACGTCATCCAGGGGCTGACGACACTCAAGCTGTTCAATGCGAGCCGGCGAGAGGCGGACGTTATCGCCCGTATCTCGGACGACTACCGCATGAGCACGATGAAGGTCCTGCGGGTCGCGTTCCTCTCCTCGGCGGTACTGGAGTTCTTCTCCACCGTCAGCATCGCCATCCTGGCGGTCTTCATCGGGTTTCGGCTTTACCAGCTCGAGCTCCCGATTCCGGACTGGATACACCTCCCCCAGATCGGCTTCTTCTACGGATTCCTGATCCTGCTCCTTGCTCCCGAGCTCTATCTCCCTTTGCGCACCCTCGGCAGCCACTACCACGGCCGCATGGAGGCGATTGCGGCCGCCGAAAAGCTCGTCGAAGTCTTGGATACACCCCTGCCGGAGCGCCCGCGCGCGACGCGGCGGCTGGGCATCGTATCCAAAGTCAGCATCCGTTTCGAGCAGGTGCACTTCACCTACGAGCCAGGCCGGCAGGCCCTTGCCGGTACGACCTTCGACATCCGCTCGGGCGAGCGCTTGGCCCTGGTGGGTCCGAGCGGGGCCGGGAAGACCACCGTGATCAACCTTCTCTTGGGATTCATTCGACCGACCCGCGGAATGATCCTAGTGGACGGGCTCGACCTCGCCGGGCTCGACCTCGCCGACTGGCGGAGCCGCCTCGCGTGGGTGCCTCAGAACCCGCGGATCTTCCCCGGTACCCTGCTCGACAACATCCGCCTGGGCGCACCGCAGGCGGATATGGGCGCCGTGCACGAAGCCGCCCGCCGCGCACGCGCGGCAGACTTCATCGAGGCGCTGCCTCAGGGCTACGCAACGAGCATCGGCGAACGCGGCGCGGGGCTGTCCGGGGGACAGATTCAACGCGTCGCCCTCGCGCGGGCCTTTCTGCGCGACGCGGCCCTCGTGATCCTGGACGAGGCCACCGCCAACCTGGACCCAGAAAGCGAGGCGCTGGTCCAGGCAGGCATCGACGAGCTCGCTCGCGGCCGCACCCTCTTGGTCGTGGCCCACAGGCTGGCGACGGTGCAGCGCGCTGACCGCATTGTCGTACTGGACAAGGGGCTCGTCGTCGAGAGCGGCACCCATGACAGCCTAGTCGAAGCCCAGGGCATGTATCACCGCATGGTTAGCGCCTGCAAGCGGCAGGCATGAAGGAGCTCCGTCGCCTCTGGCTGCTGTTTCGCCCCTTTCGGGAGTGGATGCTGTTCGGCTTCCTCGCCGCACTCGTAACGCTCCTGGCCAATGTGACCCTGATGGCGATATCCGGTTGGTTCATCGCCTCGATGGCAATGGCGGGCGCTGCGGGGGTAGCCATGAACTATTTCACGCCGGCCGCTGCGATCCGTGCCACCGCCATCGGACGCACGGTCGGGCGCTACCTGGAGCGGCTCCTCACTCATGAGGCAACCTTGCGTTTACTGTCCGGGCTGCGGGTCTGGTTCTACAGCCAGCTAGAGCCGCTAGCACCGGCGCGCCTGCAGGAGCTGCACAGCGGCGACATCCTGAGCCGCATCCGCGCAGACATTGATTGTCTCGACAACCTTTACGTGCGCATCCTGGTGCCGGTGGCAGTGGCGTTCGCAAGCCTCTTCCTGTTCTTCGGCTTTCTCCTGCACTACGACGCAACTCTCGCCTTGGCGAGCCTGGCATTCATGCTCGCTGCGGGAGTGGCGACCCCCTTGTGGGCACGACGCATGGGCGCGGAGCCCGGACGCCGTCTGGTGGAGACCCAGTCCGCCATGCGCACTGCTGCGGTTGACGGCATCCAAGGTCTGCCGGAGATCCTGGTCTACGGTGCAGCCGAGGCCCAAGCCGAACGGCTGCATCGCCTAAGCCTGAATCTCGCCGCCGATCAAGACCGCATGAGCCGCTATAAGGGACTTTCCCAAGGCGCCGTGGGACTAGCGGCGAACCTCGCACTCTGGACCCTCCTATGGGTCGCCATCCCGCTGGTTTCTGCGAGTCGCATCGCGCCCCCGGAGCTCGCGATGCTGGCGCTCTTCATGCTGGCGAGCTTCGAAGCCGTCGCCCCCTTGCCGCAGGCGTTCCAACACCTTGGGGAGACACTCGCAGCCGCCCGTCGCTTGTTCGCCGTCGTGGACGCGCCGCCGGCGGTGCGCGAGCCGACCGCGCCTTCGCCTGCGATCAGCCGCTTCGACCTCGAGCTGATCGGCGTTGGCTTCACCTACCCGGGAGGGGCACATCCCGCACTAGTGGAGGTCGACCTCACGCTTCCGCAGGGCCGGCGCCTGGCAATCGTGGGAGCGACTGGGTCCGGTAAGAGCACCCTGCTCAACATGGTGTTGAGGTTCTGGGAGCCGGACACCGGGGAAATCCGGCTCAGCGGCCATCCCCTGAGTGCATTCCACGGGGAAGATGTGCGGCGCCGGATTGCCGTGGTGTCACAGAACACGCATCTCTTCAACACCAGTATCCGGGAGAACCTGCTGCTGGCCAATCCATCTGCGTCCCAGGGCGCTCTGGAGCAAGCGTGCAGAGCTGCCCAGATCCATCCGTTCATTGCCAGTCTCCCGGACGGATACGAGACCTGGGTCGGAGAGACCGGAATCAGACTCTCGGGCGGACAGGCACGGCGCGTTGCCATTGCTCGTGCATTGCTGAAGGACGCCCCCTTGCTGCTCCTCGACGAGCCTACGGAAGGAGTCGATGCCCCAACCGAGCGCTCGCTCATGGCGGCCATCGAGCATCTGATGCAGGGGCGCAGCGTGCTGCTGATCACCCATAGACCCGTCGCCCTTGATCAAATGGACGAGGTCGTCGTCCTAGATCGCGGGCGTATCGTCGGGCGAGGCACGTACGACGGCCTGCTGAAAGGCGACCGCCTGCCCCGATTGCTTCGGGTCGCAGCACGGGAGACGCTGATCAAATCGGCGTCTGACTGAGCCCGGGTGCGTCAGCGCCCCTGCGGTCCAGCTTTGCCCGAGCGTCAAACCGCAAGCCAAGGCGTTGGGCAATGCTGCTCCGCGACGACGAGCCGCGACTCGAGATCGAGAGAGACCTGGAGCATGGCCCCGCGGGCGAGCTGTGGTCGATTGTTCTTCTCGCTGATGTGCGCGAGCACGAGGTGACGCAGCCGCGGGTGCGGCAGACTATCGACAAGGTCTGCGGTCTGGACATTGCTCAGATGGCCGAAGGCGCCGCCCACCCGCGCCTGGAGCGGGGGCGGATAGGGCCCGTCGCGGAGCATCTCCGTGTCGTGATTGCACTCGACCAGAAGGGCATCGCACTCGCCCAGCATATCGCGCATGTGCGGGGTCACACGGCCCGCGTCCGTGAGCATTCCAAACCGGCGGCCAGCGCACTCAAAGACGAACTGGCAAGGCTCTCGGGCATCGTGGGGCAGGGGGTAGGGCCTGACCCGCAGATCGCCGATACGTACCGCGGCCTCCTGTCCGGATAATAGGCGCAGCCTGACATCCCCACCATTACCGAACCGTCGCCAGGTCCCTGGCGTACACCATATCTCGATCCCATGACGCGCCGAGAGGGTTGCCACGCCTCGCACATGATCCCCATGCTCGTGCGTGACCAGAATGGCATCCAGGTCGCGCGGCGCGACCCCCATCTGGGCCAGCCGCCGCTCGGCCTCCCGCGCCGGAAGACCGCAGTCCACCAGGATGCGTGCGCCACCCCCTTCCACCAGGGTCGCATTTCCCCTGCTTCCGCTCGCTAAGGAAGCGAATCGCATCTCGCGCGCGGACCCCGCCCAGTTGGACGCGTCATCGGATCTCCTGCTGAAGCAGGGTCAGTATGCGCTTCGAGGTAGGAGAGTTTTCACGTTGGCCCGCCTGGTTGAGGACAGCCACCCGCGTCTGGCCGCCTTCGGTGGTGAGCTTCACCCGATACTGGGTGACCGTATCAATGTCCTTGCTCCGCCAGAACGCAAGCTTGGAAACGAAACCCTCCTTCTTCTTGACCTTGGACGGATCGTCATAGCGCACGTAGTAGACGCCTTGGGTGCGGTCCTGATCCTGAACGGCGAAGCCGACACGATCGAGGGCGAGCCCGGTAAGCCGCCACGCCTGAGGGAAATCTTGCGCGATGAGGAGCTCCGTCTGTCCGCCTGGCCCTTGCACGAGCCGGGAGTTTCCGCCTGTGGTCTGCGGCTGCCCTTGCGCCAACACACGCTCGGCCCGCTGCTTGGTCACGCCGAGGTACACCATGAGGCGGCGCAACATCTCCGCCTCCTTGCCCGGATCGTTGGGGCCAGGTTCCCACACAGTGTTCGCATCCTCTCCCACCGTGTTGCTCACCAGCTTTTCCTCCATGCCGCGCTGGGTGAGATAGATATCGGTGGTGCCCCGCTCCGGACCCGGCTCGATACGGACACGATACTGGTCGCGAGTGGATGTCTCATAGAGCCCCCCCGCCACCTTGCGCACGATATTGGTGATGAAGTCCTTGCGTATCTCGGCGCGGTTCTCCAGCCAATCGGTCTTCATGACGCCCGTGCTGGGGTTTTGCTCGACGAGCAGAATCCCCTGCTCTCGCCAGAAGGCCACCACGCGCGGCCAGACCTGCTGGGGCGCCGCCTCGACCTCGAGCCAGCGGCTGTTGCCCTCCCGCTTCAAGGTGACACCCTTCACCTCCGGCAGGACTTTCCCGCTCGTCGCGACCTGACGGCGCTTGTGCCGCTCGCCCACGTACTCGGAATAGGTGGCCGATCCACCAAGCGCCGGCACGTCCATGGCGTCGTCAAAGTTGCCTGCGATCAGGTCGGGCGGGACCTCGAGATTCTCCTGTGCCTCGCGCTGCTTCTTGTACTCCAGGCGCTGGTCGGGCAGGTAGTCGTTCACATCGGGAAGGCTGCTGCAGGCGGTAAGGAGCAGCACCGAGACCAAAACTATGAGGGTTTTCAGTTTAGGCATTGGGCGTCAATCGAAATACTTAACGGAATTCTCTGCATCACCGGCGCGGGCATTGCCCGCCGTTCACAGAGGTCGGCGACCGCGGCCCTGCATTCCCGCTAGAGCTCGCCCGCCTGCTCCATCGCGGCACGGACCTGGGGTTCAAGGTCCGGCGTCAACCAGGTCAGGGGCAGGCGAATCCCGCGCCCGGAGAGTCCCATCTGCGCCACGGCCCACTTGACCGGAATGGGATTGGACTGCACGAAGAGCTTGTGATGCAGGGCATCGAGCCGCGCATTGATTGCGAGCGCGGAATCCCGATCGCCAGCGAGGGCCGCCATGCACATCTCCTGCATGAGACGCGGCGCCACATTTGCCGTCACCGAGACGACCCCATGCCCGCCACGCAGTAAGAACGCGCAGGCGGTCGCGTCGTCGCCGCTGAGCAGGTCGAACCCGTCGCCGCAGAGGTCCTTGAGGCGAGCGATGCGATCCAGGTCGCCGGTCGCCTCCTTGATCCCGACGATGTTAGGTACCATGGCGAGGCGACCTACAGTCTCCGGCAACATATCGCACGCCGTCCGGCCCGGGACGTTGTAAAGGATCTGCGGGATATCTACCGCCTCGGCAACGGCCTTGTGATGCAGGTAGAGACCTTCTTGCGTAGGCTTGTTGTAGTAAGGCGTAACAAGAAGGGCCGCGTCCGCACCTGCCTGCCGAGCGCACCGGGTGAGGGTGATGGCTTCGGTGGTCGAGTTGGCTCCGGTACCTGCGATCACCGGCACTCGTCCCGCGGCAAATTCCACGACACGCCGGATGACGGCGCAGTGCTCCTCTTCATCCAACGTCGCCGACTCGCCAGTGGTGCCCACGGCAACGATGGCGGCCGTTCCTTGCTCGACGTGGAAGTCCACCAGACGACGCAGGCCATCCTCGTCGATCCGGCCGTCCTCGTGCATGGGCGTAATGAGAGCGACCAGGCTGCCGCGAAACATCTTGACAACTCCGAGCATGCGGAAAATTCCGCATATTATCTTGTTGCTTCTGCGGAAAACAACCTAGTGTCCGACGGGGACGCACGTTTAATGACCGCTCAGGCCCCGTGCTACACTCGCCCCGAGCGTAACCGTGCCCCCCAAGAAATCGCATGAGCCCGGAAATGGCTACCAAGAAGACCTACCTCGTCATCTCCGCCCTGGGTGAGGATCATCCGGGCATTGTCAATCAGCTATCGAAGGCGATCCTCGACCACGGCTGCAACATCGAGGACAGCCGCATGACGGTCCTCGGCGGGGAATTCGCCGCGATGCTCTTGGTGGAAGGCAAGTGGAATACGCTCGCGAAGGTCGAGAACGCGCTGCCCGAGATTGGGCGCCAGCTGGGCATGACGATCGCGTCCAAACGCACCGGGGAGCGCGCGCCGGGAGGCAACCTATTGCCCTACGCCGTAGACGTCGTCTCCATGGACCACCCGGGCATAGTCAACAACCTGGCGGGCTTTTTCGCCGAGCGGAGCATCAACATCGAAGACATGTCCACCGCCACGTACGCGGCCGCACATACAGGAACACCCATGTTCTCCGTACACATGACCGTTGGCATCCCGGCGGAGATCCACATCGCCACCCTGCGCGAGGAGTTCATGGACTACTGCGACGGCCTCAATCTCGACGCGGTGCTGGAGCCGCTCAAAGGATAGCGCCCGATGACCTTAGCCCTCGGCGACCCCGTTCCGGATCTCGAGCTGCAGACTACCGGAAACATGACCGTCCATCTCCGGGACTTTCACGGAAAGAAGCTCGTTCTCTACTTCTACCCCAAGGCCAGTACTCCGGGATGCACCCAGGAGGGCCAGGACTTTCGCGATGCGGCCGCAGCCTTCGAAGAGGCATCGGCCACCATACTGGGAGCCTCTCGTGACAGCCTCAAGGCGCAACAAAATTTCAAGGCCAAGCAGTCATTCCCGTTCGACCTAATCTCCGACAAAGACGAGACGCTCTGCAACCTTTTCGACGTAATCAAGCAGAAGAAGATGTACGGCAAGGATGTACGCGGCATCGAGCGCAGCACCTTCCTGATCGATTCCCAGGGGGTCCTCCGCCGCGAGTGGCGAGGCGTGAAGGTCAAGGACCACGTGGCAGAAGTACTGGCGGCGGTTAGGGAGCTCGGCCCGCAGGTCTGACGCGCGTCTGGCCGGACATTCATTACTTGTCCCCGAAACCCTTGTCGCCGCTCCTGAGCGGCCGAGTCCCCGTACCCGTCACCCCCATGATCAAGCGCGAAAACGACAAACGGTGCCTCTTCGTCCTGGACACCAATGTGCTCATGCACGACCCGACGTCCATCTACCGCTTTCAGGAGCATGACGTGTTCCTCCCCATGGCGGTGTTGGAGGAGCTCGACAAGGCGAAGAAGGGCATGTCGGAGGTGGCGCGCAATGTGCGGCAAGTAAGCCGGTTTCTCGACCACCTGATGAGCGGCGCGGACAAGAGTGAGATCGACGCCGGGCTGCCCATCCTCCCGTTCGCGGAGAGCTCCGGCGGACACATGATTCCTGCCACGGGTCGCCTGTTCTTTCAGACCGAGCCGCTCAACCTTCGACTGCCGGACACCCTGCCGGGGAGCAACGTCGACAACAACATCCTCGGCACCGCACAGGTCCTGCAGGCGAAGCATCCAGAGCGCACGGTCATCATCGTCTCCAAGGACATCAACCTGCGCATCAAGGCGGCGGTCCTCGGAATCCCCGCCGAGGACTACTCGACCGATCAGGTGCTGGACGATGTCACCCTGCTCTACACCGGCCAGGCTGAGCTTGGTGCAGACTTCTGGAGCTCGCATGACAAGGAGCTGGATTCCTGGAAGGAGGAAGGCCGAACCTTCTACAAGGTGAGCGGTCTCGACGTGACGGATTGGTATTCGAGCCAATGTCTCTTCATCGCGGGCGATGACGGCTTCGAGGCCATCGTGCGGGAGAAGCGGTCTGCTACCGAGGCGGTCATCGAGCTGGTCAGCGACTATCGGACGCCGCGGCACAACGTGTGGGGTATCAACGCCCGCAATCGGGAGCAGAACTTCGCGCTCAACATGCTCATGGACCCGGAGCTCGATTTCGTCACCCTGCTCGGTGCTGCGGGCACGGGCAAGACACTTCTCGCCCTCGCGGGGGGTCTCTCTCAGGTGCTCGACCGCAGTATTTACCGCGAGATCATCATGACGCGGGTCACCGTGCCCGTGGGCGAGGACATCGGCTTTCTCCCGGGGACCGAGGAGGAAAAGATGACCCCCTGGATGGGCGCCCTGATGGACAACCTGGAGGTGCTAACCCAAACCGAGGGCGGTGACTGGGGGCGGGCGGCGACCAACGACCTGCTGCGTAATCGCATACGCATCCAGTCAATGAATTTCATGCGAGGGCGCACCTTTCTGCACAAGTACATCATCCTGGACGAGGCGCAGAACCTGACCGCCAAGCAGATGAAGACCTTGATTACACGTGCCGGCCCCGGGACCAAGATCGTCTGCCTGGGCAACATCTCCCAGATCGACACGCCCTATCTGACGGAGACCACATCGGGCCTGACCTACGTGGTAGATCGCTTCAAGAACTGGGAACACAGCGGACACATCACCCTGTTGCGTGGGGAGCGTTCGCGCCTGGCGGACTTCGCATCGGAGGAGCTGTAAGCACGAGCCATGTCTCCGTCCACGATCACAAGCCCCTGATGCAACGACCTGTTCCGTCTCTGATGCTTGAGAGGACCCAAGGCTACCGACGGTGAAGACCATGAAGCCAACCCGAACTGGCAAGCCTGGGTCTCGCAGATACGCCAGTATCCGGCCGTGATGGACCGAACGCGGATCGAACGTTTTGTCCGCGATGCGCTGGGATGCACCTGCCCGCCGGAGGTCTTTGCCGTTGTGCGGGACCAGTACTTGGACAACGACGGGACTCACGCACTGCGTCGGATCATGATTGGCGACCGGCTGCTTGTCTACCTCATCGACGGTGCCCGTCCACCTGATCTGGTCCACTTGACAACCTTGATACGCGAGGGCAGGCAGGAGAGGGACCGCCGGGGCTTGAACCGCTTCCGTCTTGTAATCGCCACGGAGGACCCGGCGACCGTCGGACCGGAGCTCGAGGCGAGTTTCCACCGTACGCCAGAGGCTGATGAACGGGTCCACCTCCACGTCCTGGAGCGCTCCGCCATCGCCGGTCTCTAACTGCCACACTGGAATCGCCTGCAGGCCCGCCAAGAAAGCTCTCGGCACGCCTCGCAGCAGCTAAAGGCTGGCGGCTTACGGCAGGCAAAGCTTGCCTCGGCGAATCCGTTGAATATAATCGCGTATATTAGCGTTTATCGATATTTTCGGAGGGCCAAGATGCCGACTTATGACTATCGCTGCGACGCCAACAACCGTGTGGTGGAGGTCAGCCACCGCATGAGCGAAAGCCTTTCGACCTGGGGCGAGCTGTGTGCCCGCGCCGGCCTTCAGCCAGGGGAAACCCCGACCGAAAGCCCCGTTTATCGACTCGCCACCGGGGGCAATATCGTCTCCAGCAACAGCCTCGGCAGCGGGACTGGGCCGGCGTGCAGCACCGGGAGCTGCTGCCCTGGCGGTGTCTGCGGCCTCAACTGAGCGACCCGCGCCCGCCGCTCCGGCGGGCGCATCCCCTCTCCACCAGACCCACTCCCTTATCCGCTTCTGGCGTGGACCTAATCCACGTAGACCTTGGTCGTCAGACCATCCGGCTCGTATATGAACGGCTCTCCGAGCCCATTGAGCTGGAACAGCCCAAACACCCGCTGGCCGTTCACGTCCAGGACACGTAGGTCGTCCGTCTCGTGGAGGTCGTTGACGACCGTCTGAAAGTGCCCGCCGTACTTGGCCTGTACCTCGTCGAGCGGCAGCTCGTAGGCCATGAACTTGTCGATACCCTTGGCCTTCAGCTTGCCCAGTAAAACGTCGTCGTCCGGGGACTGGTGCGAGGACAGAACCACCATGGGCCCGCTACCCGTAATGAGCATCAATGCTTTCATCTCGCTAAACCTCCGTTTCTATCCCATTCAAATGGGGCTTTCAGTTTGTGGCCGAAAGGCCCGTACCTTCGAGAAACCTCCGGAGAGGGTCGCCGCGCGCTTCTGCGGGAGTCCGCTCGACATATAAACGCCGCCGGAACGCTGTGTCGTGCGGCCGAGGACCACAGGCACATGCTCGGTCCCGCCATCGCGCTCGATGGTGAGCTCGACGCGATCGCCGACGCTGTAACCTTCGAGAACGTCGGTCAACTCCCCGACCGTCTTCACCGACTTGCCGTCCACAGCGAGGATGACATCCCCCGGGGTAACGCTCCCGTCCGTCGTCACCCGCGTGCCCCTTAGTCCCGCCCGGTCCGCCGCCGATCCCGTTTCGACCCTCAGGATCAGTACGCCAGAGATGCCGATTTCCCGGAGAAAGCGGTGGCTCAGGTCATCGTCCGCAGTGATGCCGAGGCTCGGGCGAATATAGCGTCCGTAGGCAATCAAGTGCGGAACAATTCGGTTGACGGTATCCACCGGAACGGCAAAACCGATGCCTGCAAAGGCACCGGAAGGACTGAATATCGCAGTGTTGATCCCGATCAGGCGGCCCGCGCTGTCGATGAGGGGCCCGCCCGAATTGCCCGGGTTTATGGCCGCGTCCGTCTGGATGAGATGGTCGATTGACTTACCGTCTTCGTCCTGGATGGAGCGATCCAGGGCGGAGATCACGCCAGTGGTCAGCGTGTAGTCCAAGCCGAACGGGTTGCCGATCGCGAAGACCTTTTGTCCAACCTTCAAATCATGGCTGGTGCCGATGGGTACCGGCCGCGGGCGGGCAATCGGCACGTTGATGCGCAGCACGGCAATGTCGTCATCCGCACTCGCCCCCACCAGCACGGCATCGTAGGTCCGCTGATCGGACAGCCTCACATGGGCAGACTGCACACCAGCTACGACGTGGTAGTTGGTCACCACATTGCCGTGCTCGTCCCAAATGACGCCGGAGCCTGTGCCGCGAGGGACCTCCATGACATTGCGGGTCCACAGATCCAGGACTCGCCGCGTCGTCGTGATGTAGACGACCGCAGGATTGGTCGCTTGAAAGATGGCGATCGTCGTCTGCTCGTCGGCCGCCAGGTCGCCCCGAGCGGTGATCTCCCGCGGCTCGGCCTGATAGCCAATGAACAGACGCTCCAGCCACGGCCGCAAGGACAAGGCCGCGAGGAAAAAGACCGCAAACCAGAACAAAAACCGAGAAAGGCGGAAGGCGTGCATGGGCGGTTGGCGAATAGCGCCTCGATGCACAGATTGTAACAGCTAGAATCGCCGTCTTTCGTCGCACAGCGGCCCTTCAGGGAGGCATCCCATATGTCCCCTGCCGAAACCGACGGGCGCACAAGACCCATCTCCCGACGAAAAATCAAGGACGGCACACGACCCACCAGCTATGCTCTTTTTTCCGTGAGCGGCGGCGCACATATCTAGTCTCAGGTGAAGGGTACCCGCTTTAGTCTCGCGCGGCATTCCCCGCGCCGCCCTGCAACGGCAGACGATCTTGTGAGCAACCTACTAGGAGATCTGACATGACGAAGAACATGGGCACCGCGGACCGGGCGATCCGCGCTGTCGTCGGCATCGCCCTCATCGGTTGGGGCATCTACGCACACAACTGGCTCGGAGCCATCGGGAT
This sequence comes from uncultured Gammaproteobacteria bacterium, assembly GCA_963824085.1. GTDB lineage: Bacteria > Pseudomonadota > Gammaproteobacteria > Chromatiales > Chromatiaceae > JARRNE01. Next base: position 118,965 of record CAWGNT010000018.1, on the reverse strand, counting down.
CGTACTCCTGGGAACCGCGCTTGTAAGCTGGTGTCCCGCCTATCTTCCTTTCGGCATCCGAACCAACAAGTAGGGACGTCGACGTCCGCCGACGGCAGCCAGACCAGGGAGGAGCTGCCGTCGTTCGTCAAGCTGCCTCTTGCAGCGTCTGCGGGTCCTTGCGCGGCCACGCGGTCAAGGTTGCCTGAACCAGCGTCGCCAGCGGGATGGCGAAAAACACCCCCCAAAATCCCCAAAGACCGCCGAACACCAGGATGGCTACGATAATCGCCACCGGGTGGAGATCCACGACCTCGGAAAACAGAAGGGGCACGAGCACGTTGCCGTCCAGCGCCTGGATGACGAAGTACGCGGCCGTCAACCACGCAAACTGGGAGCTCCACCCCCATTGAAACCAAGCGATCAGCAGCACCGGCACCGTTACGACCGAGGCGCCGATGTACGGGACGATCACCGACAGCCCCACCAGCATGCCCAGCAACATGGCGTAACGCAGACCGAACCCGTAGAAGGTCAGATAGCTAACCGCCCAGATGATGAGGATCTCCCAGAACTTGCCCCGCACATAGTTGGAGATCTGGCGATCCACGTCCCGCCATACGGTCCCGGCGATGCGGCGATGTCGAGGAAGGTAGCTCCTAGACCAGTCGAGGATCAGATCTCGGTCCTTGAGGAAGAAGAAGACTAGCAGCGGGACCAGGATCACGTAGACGAGCAGAGTCATGACACCGACCACCGAGGCCAGCGACCAAGAAACAACCTGCTGACCGAAGTTTGCAATCTCGGAGCGGATTGCGCCGATCAGCTGCTGGATCTGGTCGCTAGTGACTATCTCTGGATAGCGCTCCGGCAGCTGCATCAGCGCGTTCTGACCCTCGGAGATCATGTACGGAAGCTGTTGGACCAGCTCGGTCACCTGGCGGGAGACCAGTGGCATCACACCGAACACGATGAGCGCAACGAACATCATGAACAAGCTGTACACGACGAGCACGCCCGCGAGACGAGGCCAACCGAAACCCTCCCAATAGGCAACAAGCCCTTCGAGCAAGTAAGCGATAACGATGCTGGCCAGCACTGGAGCCAACATATGGCCCATGGTGAGAACGACGGCAAAGCCCACCACCAGTGCGACCGCCAGAAACACGACCTGGGGGTCGGAGAAGTAGCGACGGAACCAATTGGCAAGGACATCCATGACGACGATACCTAGGCGATTTCTGTCAAATCCAATACCACCTTGGTGGTCTTTTCGCCCGCCTTGGGCGTCACGCCGGCAGTCGCATAGCCCGGCGACACTCCTGCCGTTCCTCCTTCAAGGCGAACGAAAATCCTGCGCACTCTGGTAGTTGATTTTCCGGCAACCGCCTTATGCCTCTCTCCCTTCCCGGTACTTGGCGTAGTGACGAGCAAACAGCGCCTCGATCTCGTCGATGACGCCCTGCGCCTCTCTGCCGCTCAGAACATGGGCAGCCATCAGTGACGAGGTCTCGTTCAAGAGCGCCGCGCGGTCGAGCATGTGGTACGACTGCGACAGACGTTTGATCGCACCGACGACGGTCTCGTCCATAGGGCGCGGGATCGGCTCTGGCGCCAAGACAACCTCATCCTCCTCGCCCTGCTCCTGGCGGCCCGCCGCGAGGAACTCGGCAAAGGCGATCAGCGTATCCTGATCGCGCGGGGCGAGCCTGCGGAAAAGCCTCACCAACCGCCGCGCCGGGCCCACTCTACCGCCTACGGGAAGGTGCATAAACGATTCCTGCCCGCCCTAGCTGTTGTGCTGTTCACAGTACGCGCGGGCGAACTCGAGGAGCTCGTCCATCACACGCAGGCGGAACTTCTGCTTCTGGTGGACAAAGGAGAACGGCCTATCGAGCGGGGGTTCCAGATTGAGCTCCACGAGGGTACCAAGACGCAGCTCCTTCTGGATCGTGGCGCGGGATACGACCGACACACCCATGCCGGCCTCGACCGCCCCCTTCACCGCCTCCGGGCTTCCGAGCTCCATGGTGATCTTGATCGACGCCGTACAATCGGCAAGCTGCTCCAGGTAATCGTTGATCACCTCTCGCGTACCCGAGCCTTCTTCTCGGCAGATGAACGGGTGCTCCAGGAGTCGCGAGAACGTGACAGACGGCTCCGTCGCCAGGGGATGGCCGGGCGGAACGATCGCAACCAGCTGGTCCCGCTTGCAGGTCTCTACCACGAGGTTCTTGTTGCCGACCGGCGCCTCCACAACCCCAAGGTCGATCGTGTTGTTTTCCACCATGGAAACGATGCCTTCGCTGTTCGACACCTTGAGGTGGATGGTTACTTCCGGATACTGCTCCTTGAAGTCCCCGAGGAGGGTCGGCAGCATGTATTCGGCGATGGTCGTGCTGGCGCCGATAGTCAGCGCACCGCTGATTTCCCCGGTCATCTCACGCACCGAGTTCTCCATCTCGGAGTAGAGATCGAAGATACGGTCCGCGTACTCGAACACCTTCCTCCCCGCCTCCGTAAGACTGATCCGGTTGTGCGTACGGTCGAACAGCCGCGTGTTGAAATACTCCTCCAACTGACGGACCTGAAAGGTTACTGCCGGCTGCGTCATGTGCAGCGTTTCGGCAGCCTTGGTGAAGCTCAAGAGCCGCGCGACCGTATGGAAGACCTGCAGTCTGCGATCCGCCATGGGGATCTCTCTGGACGAATGCCTAAATAAAAAATCCTTATATCACAGCATCCTGATGCAACGGAAGTTCCCCGTCCGAATAATGGCAGGTGGGCCAACGAGGTCAGCCCTCTGCCGCGGTCGCGCTGGCGTAGTGCCAAGTGCGGCCCTACGTTCAGCGATTCGCGCAACTGAGCATCGCTTGGGGCGTTTGGGGTCTTGGGTGACGAACCGCAATCCCTACAGGGAGTCGCCGTCCGCCGGGGCACTCAAGATCGGAAGGCCGCCAGAAAACGCTCGACGAAGGCGTCATAGGTGGCCTCAGAAAGCTCGTTGATGCCCGCCGCGGCCTTGCGTCCGCCCCCACCGGGAAACTCCCGGCACAGTGCGTCGGCACCTTCGGGCCTTGCGACCGGTGCGCGCACGCTGACGAGAAAGCCGTCGCCTGGAAGCCGGGTCAACAAGGCGTGGGCTCGAGCCGGAGCCGCTTGCGCAAGATCGTTGGCCAAGACGCCACTCACTCGCCGTGCCCAAGGCCGGTCGGGCAGGACATAGAGTCCATGCGTCGGGGTCTCGATCTCGGGACACAAGGCCGCCGCCCGCGCCATGTCCTCGGCATAGCCCTGCCGGAGTGCCTGGAACACGTCGTCACCGGCAATGAAGTCGAGAGGGTCCCGATAGGGAGCGACCCGCCGATAGAGCTGATCGGGTGGGAAATGCAGGTCTTCGATGCGGGGACCGTAGCCATTGTAGTTGAGGCAAATGCCGAGCTCGCGCAACGATAAGACGTCCGTCTCTTTGAGGTTCAAGCTCGCTGCGGCACGCCGAGCCGAGGCATCGAAGTTGTCGCCGAAGGTACCGACCACCGCCCAGGCGCGGTAGCGCCCACCCAGGTATTCGTCCACGAGGAGGCTCGTCCCCTTGTCCGGATGCGTCTCGATGTGGGCATCCAAGCCATCATGCTGGGGGATCTCCCCTGGATAATGGTGATCGAAGTAGGTCACTCGCGCTCCCCGCCCGAGCAGATCCAGGAGCGCGGTTCGATTCTTGTCGAGAGAAACATCGAGAACTGTCACCGCGTCGCCGTCACCGGCATCGACGCGGCCCAGGAGCGCAATGTCTCGCTTGACGCCCGTCACCAGAGTTGATGCCCGGGGCTCGGCGAGCCGCAGCTGCTGCAGTGCGCAAATCCCGTCCGCATCCCCGTTGAAGACGTCGACGTAGGCCATTCGCGAAGGCGTTAAGCGCTCAAGTCCAAGGTTTACCATTATGCCGGGCCGGCGCCATCGTCGCCACGCCACCCAACGACATTGCCCCTCAGTCATGGGCTTAGTACACTTTTGCGCTTCCCAAACATTTGGTGGGGCTAGAAACGCGCTGGGCGCGGAGTGGCTGCAGCGAGGCCAAGCGCCTGCCAACATGCCCGTGTAGAGGCCCGCCAGCCACCTTTTGCCGACAATGGCTATCGAGCACACCCTGTCGATCATTAAGCCCGACGCCGTGGCCCAAAACGCGATTGGCGCCATCTACGGCCGCTTCGAAGAGGCAGGTCTCCGCATTGTGGCCGCTCGGATGATGCGCCTGAGCGCGGAGCAGGCGAGCGCCTTCTATTTCGTACATCAGGACAAACCCTTCTACGACAAGCTCATCACCTTTATGAGCTCCGGGCCGATCATGGCCCAAGTCCTGGAGGGAGAAGACGCGATTTCGCGTAACCGCCAGCTGATGGGCGCGACGGACCCAGCCAAGGCGGACGCGGGAACCATTCGCGCCGACTACGCGGCCTCTGTGACGGAGAATGCGGTCCACGGGTCTGACGGACCGGAGACCGCGCGTACCGAGATCGCGTTCTTCTTCCCCGAAGGCATATGCGAGCGCAGCATCTAAGGACGGACCGATGGCCGGCGGGCAACCCAAGCTCAACCTCCTCGACCAGGACCGCGCGGGACTCGAGCGCCTGCTCGTCCAACTCGGACACAAGGCATTTCACGGCCGCAACCTGTTCAAGTGGATCCACAAGCACGGAGTGACCGACTTCGATCGAATGACGGATCTCTCCAAGGCCCTGCGCGCACGGCTGCGGGAAGAGACGGAGATCCGCCTACCGCAGCTGCTTCTGGAGCAGCCGTCCGCCGACGGTACCCGCAAGTGGGTCATGGGGCTCGCGGACGGCCAGCGTGTCGAGACTATCTTCATCCCGGAGACGGAGCGCAGCACCATCTGTGTCTCCTCCCAGGTCGGATGCGCCCTCGACTGCGCCTTCTGCGCCACCGCGCGCCAGGGCTTCAACCGCAACTTGTCGGTCGGGGAGATCATCGGCCAAGTCTGGCACGCCGCCCGCCAGCTTGGGGAGGCGCCGACCAACATCGTCATGATGGGCATGGGCGAGCCGTTGGCGAACTTCGATGCCGTAGTCAGTGCCATGGACATTATGCAGGACGATCTCGCCTACATGCTCTCGAAGTACCGAGTGACCATCAGCACCTCCGGCATAGTCCCCAACATCCTCCGCCTGCGCGAGGTCAGTGATGTGTCTCTGGCGGTTTCCCTGCATGCCCCGGATAATGCGCTCCGTGACCAGCTCGTACCGATCAATCGCAAATATCCGCTGGAAGAGCTGCTGCCCGCATGCAGGGCGTTCATCGCCGGAGACAAGCGGCGACGGATCACCTGGGAGTACGTCATGCTCGACGGGGTCAATGACAGCATTGCCCACGCCAAGCGGCTGCTGAGGCTGCTCGAAGCCATTCCGTCCAAAGTGAATCTGATCCCGTTCAATCCATTTCCGGGGAGCCACTTCAAGACCTCACCGCCAGAGCGCGTCGAGGCATTTCGGCAGCGTCTCTTGCGGGGTGGCCTAGTAGCCATGACGCGTAAGACGCGCGGCGATGAGATTGCCGCTGCATGCGGGCAGTTGATAGGCCGGGTCGAGGACAGAACCCGGAGGGCCGAGAGGTTCACCGCTGCGCTGAGGGTCAACGCGTCATGACCAGACGCCGATTCGTGCTCGCCCTCGCTTCTCTCACGCTCGTGGTCCTGCTCTCCGCATGCAGCCACGCCCAGATTCGCGACGGCGATGCAACCGGCGAGTTAGGCGCCGTCCGGACTGATAGCCCGGCGGACATCTACGTCGCCATGGCGGCCGAATACTACAAGCGGGGTCAGATGGACGTTGCCCTCCAGCGCGCCAAGCAGGCCATCGAGGTGGATAGCAACAATGGGCGCGCCCATTACATGATCGCGCTTCTCTACCAAAGGCTGGGAGAGAACGCGCTCGCCGAGCGGCACTTCAGCGAGGCGGCTCGCCTAGAGCCGAAGAATCCCGACATCCGCAACGCCTGGGGCACCTTCTACTGCAGCCAGAACAAGCAAGCAGAGGCGGAAGCCCAGTTCAAGGCGGCCCTTGCGAACCCTCTCTACGGCACACCGGAGGTCGCACTGACCAATGCCGCCATCTGCGCCAGTCGGGGTGGTGACAAGGCCAAGGCAGAAGGCTACCTTCGCCGAGCCCTTACCAGCAACCCGCGCTTTCCGCCGGCCTTGTCGGAAATGGCGAGCTTGGAGTATGAGCGCGGGAACTACAAGGCCGCGGAAGGCTTCCTCAATCGTTACTTCCAGATCGCCCCACCCACCCCGCGGACACTCTTGCTGGGGGTGCGGGTGGAGCGCAAGCTGGGCTCTTCCAAGCAAGCGGCCACCTACGCACAGCTGTTGCGGAAGAAGTTTCCCGACGCGCCTGAGGTCCTTGCCCTGAACCAATCATGACGACTATGAGCGCCCAACCCGCAGCAGGTCACGAAGACAACAAGGTCGTGGAGCTGACTGAAACCCCTGGACGGCGCCTGCGCGCCGCCCGCCAGAGCCGCGGCATCGAGGTGGAGCGGATCGCCGCCGAGCTTCACCTGAAGCCCGCGGCGATCGCGGCGCTCGAGCACGACGACTACGACACACTACCCGGCCCCGTATTCGTCGCCGGGTACATGCGCAACTACGCGCGGCTGCTGAACATCGACCCGGAGCCCGTGCTCGCCGCCTACCGTGCCGCGACGCAAACGCCGACAACGCCCGCCGCGCGGGCTCCCGCAGGCCCGACGAGGGAACCGCGCCGGGCAGGTGGGTCGGCGGTGCGGGTGGCAAGTCTGTTCCTGTCGGTCGCCCTCGCCGGGCTCGCGGTCGTCTGGTGGCAGACCCAGCAGCCGATCACCGATCAAGGCGCCGCGGCAGAGAACACGGACTCCAGCACCGGTCAGGCGGTGGCAGAGGAGACGCCGGCTCCCGAGATGACCGCGCCGGTCTCCGGCGACCAGCAGAATGACGGCACCGATATCGCGGACCAGGCTCCTCCCGAGCCCCCCCGCCGACCGCAGCCACTCCGCCCGAAGCATCGTCGACCGCCCAACCAGTCGCCGCAAGCCAAGCCAGCACACCAGAAGATAGCGCGCCGCCCCCCGCCGCGGAGCAGCTCACCGAGAAGCCTGCAGCCCCGGCGAGCACGCAAGAGAACGGCGTCGTCATGGAGTTCTCCGGGCCCTGCTGGGTGGACATCCGCGACAGCGAGCGCAGCTACAAGCTGCTCGGCGAGATGCACCAGGGCGAGCGGCGTGTCTTGGAGGGAAAGCCGCCCTATTCGGTCATCCTGGGCAATGTGGCAGCGGTGAAGGTCACCGTCGATGGCATCCCTTTCGATCTTGACCACTTTGCCCACGGCAACGTCGCCCGGTTCAAGCTCGACCCCAGCAAGCTGCCCTGAGGCATCACACCTCGCGGCGCTGCGACCAGAGACTCGATGGCAAAAAGCATTCAGGCGATTCGGGGGATGCACGACATCCTCCCAGAGCAGGTCGCGCTATGGCAAGCTCTCGAAGACCGGACGCGGCAAGTCACGGAGTCCTACGGGTACGCGGAGGTCCGCACCCCGGTCTTGGAGCTCACCGAGCTCTTCAAGCGCTCCATCGGCGAGGTCACCGACATCGTCGAGAAGGAGATGTACAGCTTCGAGGACCGCAACGGCGACTGGCTTACCTTGCGCCCGGAAGGCACTGCGAGCTGCGTGCGGGCCGCCATCGAGCACGGCCTGCTGACCCAGCCCCAACGCCTGTGGTATCGGGGCGCGATGTTTCGTCACGAGCGGCCTCAGCGAGGCCGTTACCGGCAGTTTCATCAGATAGGGGCGGAGGTGCTCGGACTGCCCGGACCGGACATCGATCAGGAGCTGATCCTGCTCACGAGGCGCATTTGGAACGCCGTGGGCCTTTATGACCTGCACCTTCAGATCAACACGCTGGGAGACGCGGACGACCGCACCGCATACCGTCGCGAATTGGTGCGTTACTTGGAGGCAAGTGCCGAGCATCTGGACGAAGACAGCCGCCGCCGTCTGCAGACGAACCCCTTACGGGTACTGGATTCGAAAAACCCGGATATGCAGGAGATCATCGCCGGCGCCCCGAGCATCCTGGATCACCTTGGCCCAGGTTCGCGCGATCATTTCGAACAGCTGTGCCGGGGCCTCGAACGCTCCGGTATCGGGTATGAGATCAATCCTCGCCTGGTGCGCGGGCTCGACTATTACAACCGAACGGTCTTCGAATGGGTAACGGACCGCCTCGGCACGCAGGGGACCGTCTGTGCAGGCGGACGATACGACGGACTGGTGGAGCAGCTCGGCGGACGCCCCACGCCCGCGGTGGGCTTCGCCATGGGACTGGAGCGACTCGTCTCTCTGCTTGAGGAGGCACCCCTCGCCTCACCTCGCCTCGATGTCTATCTCGTCGCTGTCGGAGAGGCCGCCCAAGCGGAGGCGCTAACACTCGCGGAGGCATTGCGGGACGAGGCCCCCGGGCTCCGGGTGCTCGGCCATTGCGGCGGCGGCAGCTTCAAGAGCCAGTTCAAGAAGGCCGATAAGAGCGGCGCCCGTTATGCAGTCGTGCTTGGCGACGACGAGCTCGCACGCGGCGTAGCAGGAGTGAAACCGATGCGCGGCGAGGGCGGTCAGACCGAGGTCGAGATCGATGCGCTGGCTGCTTTCCTCACCGCGCGGACGGGCGACGAAGGGAGCGAGCTGACGGGTGTCGAGGTCTAGTTGTACACGGCTCACATGGCTCTTTCGGTTCGCCGCCTGAGGGGCCGGGTTGCACCCGTCGGGGGTGTCGGCAGCAGGGAGGCTGCCGTCAAGCCTACAGGGATGTATCTGCGGCGTCCCGCGGCGAGTGCAACCCGGCCCCGGAAAAAACCAAAAGCCCAAGTGCGCAACGTATATTGCTCGCGCGGGACGGACCAGTGTGGCTTGGCGAGATCCTAGTCGCCAAGTGCGACGGCGTGGACCATACTCGGACCTTTTCACGGTGGGTCCCAATGCGCCGCGATCGGCCCACAGGACCACGGCCGCGGATTGGTCCCGCTCACCAGCATCGATGAGCGCCGCAACGGCTTTATCTCTGTTTCAAGAAAACAACCCCTGTGGGAGCAACCGGTGAACGTCTACGAAACCGACGACGAGAAGGTCGAAGCCCTAAAGAAGTGGTGGAAGGAGAACGGCGTATCCGTCGTCGCCGGCGTGGTGATCGGCCTGGGCGCGGTATTCGGCTGGCGCTTCTGGGTCAGCTATCAGGACACGCGCGCCCAGGCGGCGTCTGCGGCTTTCGAGCAGCTGATGGCCGCTGCCGACGCCGGCAATGTCGAGGCCGCGCGAAAACACGCCGAGACCATCGAAGACCACTACGGTTCGACTGCCTATGCCGCCCTTGCGTCGCTCGTACGGGCGCGCGTCGAGCTCGGCGCCGGGAATAGCGCGGGTGCGCGTGCGGCCTTGCGGCAGGCGATCGAGGACGCCCCGGACCAGGGACTGGCGGAGATCGCTACCCTGCGGTTGGCGCGTGTGCTCGTTTCCTCAGGTGACCTGTCCGGTGCTCGTGATCTGTTGTCCCGCTATCAGAATTCCGGCGGCTTCACGGGCGACTTCTACTCGGTGCAGGGGGACATAGCAGCGGCGGAGGGCCGGCCGGCGGAAGCCCGAAAGGCCTACCAGGAAGCACTCGCCGCCGGCGCAGCGGACCCGGAGCTGCTGCAGCTCAAGCTGGAAAACCTGCCGCCGGCCGGCTGAGCACGTCCAGCCCCAGACCCCCCAACGACTGAGATCGTCGATGTACAAGCACTTCGTCGCCCTATTCCCCCTGTTGGTCGCCGGCGGATGCAGCTACCTGCCGTGGTTCGGCGGCGAAGAGGACCCCCATCCGCCGACTGAGCTGACCGACCTCAACCCCGAGATGTCCGTCCAAACGGTGTGGTCGCGCGAGGTCGGTGACGGCAGCGACAGGCGCCGGCTGGAGCTGGTCCCGGCAATTGAGGGTAATCGGCTCTTCGTCGCCGACGCCGATGGGCTGGTCACCGCGCTGAGCACCGCGGACGGGAGGCCGTTGTGGAAGCGTGAGACGAAGCTGCCCCTGAGCGGTGGTCCCGGCGCAGACACCAGCCGCCTAATGATCGGGTCCAGCGACGGCAGCCTCATCGCGCTCTCGGCAGCGGACGGAAGCGAGCTGTGGCGCGCCCGCGTGGGCAGCGAGATCCTGTCTGTCCCTCGCATCGCCGGCAACACCGTCGTCGTGCATACCCTCGACGACAGTGTTTATGGATTCGATACAGCCAAAGGCGATCAGCGCTGGAAGTTCAGCTATACGGCCCCAGTCCTCACACTGCGCGGGAGCAGCTCACCGGCGATCGTCGGACAGAATGCCATCGTCGGGCTCTCGGGCGGCAAGCTGGTCAACCTTGAGGTAGAAACTGGCTTGCCGGCATGGGAAGTAACGGTGACACCCCCGCACGGACGCTCGGAGCTCGAACGCATCGCGGACATCGATGCCGACCCAGTGGTGGTCGACGACACGATCTATGTTGGCACCTACAACGGAGACTTGGCCGCAGTGGATCTGCAGAGCGGCGCGGTGCTTTGGCGGCGCGCCCTGTCGACGAACGCTGGCCTCACCGCCGCCGCTGGCATGCTGTACGTGACGGACTCCAACGATTACGTATGGGCGGCGCAGCCCAGCGACGGGGCCGGCGTCTGGAAACAGGAGGCGCTGAAGTACCGCCGCTTGAGCCCCCCCGCAGTGATCGGAGACTTGGTGGTCGTCGGCGACCTGGACGGCTACGTCCACTGGCTGTCGCGACACGACGGCCGTATCGTGGCACGCACCAAGGCGGGCGACGGCCCCATCACGGCCCAACCCGTCGCCGCTGCTGGAATCCTCTATGTGTACGGGGACGACGGCACCGTAACGGCCCTCGCCCCAGGTGCTGCGCCCCGGGCGCGGGCACCGGGTGCTGCCACGCGGGTCGACAAGCAACCGGCGACCGACACCTCAGCCCTCTCGGACGCCACCAACGGCTGACGGGACATGCTCCGCGTCGTCACCCTGGTCGGCCGACCGAACGTCGGAAAATCCACCCTGTTCAACCGCTTGACGAGGACTCGGGACGCCCTCGTCGCGGACGTACCCGGGCTGACGCGGGACCGCCAGTATGGTGTCGGCCGCATCGGCCCCACCCCTTACATCCTGGTGGATACGGGTGGACTGAGCGCGGCGGCCCGGGGGTTGGAGGCCCTGACCGAGGGGCAGGTGATCCGCGCCGTCGAGGAGGCCGACCATTTGCTCTTTCTCGTCGATGCCCGCGACGGCTGCACGGGCGACGATATCGAGATCGCCGACCGCCTGCGCCGCACAGGCAAGCCCCTGACCCTGGTGGTGAACAAAACCGACCACGTGGACCCGGCGATCGCGGCGGCCGAGTTTCACGCCCTCGGGCTGGGGGAGCCCTTTCCCATCGCCGCGGCCCAGGGGCGGGGCGTCAGCGCCCTCATCGACCAGGTCTTCGCGCATCGGCCCGAGCCTGCGCGCGACGAGGCCTGCCCTCCGCTCGAGTCCGGGATCGGGATCGAGATCGCGGTAGTCGGTCGTCCCAATGCGGGCAAGTCCACTCTGATCAACCGGCTCCTCGGCGAGGAGCGGCTGGTGACATTCGACAGCCCCGGTACCACGCGGGACAGCATCTACGTGCCCTTCCGCCGCGACGACAGGCACTACATCCTGATCGACACCGCCGGCATGCGCCGGCGCGCCCGCGTCCAGGATGCGGTTGAAAAATTCAGCGTAATCAAGACGCTGCAAGCGATCGAGACATCCAATGTGGTTATACTGGTCCTGGATGCGCAGGAAGGGATCGGTGAGCAGGATGCGACCCTCGCTGGGCACGTCGTCGAGAGCGGACGGGCCTTGGTGGTGGCCGTCAACAAGTGGGACGGGCTCGCCCCCGACCAACGCGATGAGGTCCGCCGGGGGCTCAGCCGCAAGCTCGGTTTCCTGGATTTCGCCGCCCGCCATTTCATCTCGGCCCTGCACGGGTCCGGCGTGGGCCTCTTGCTCGACGACGTCGATCGGGTCTATGCGAACGCCACACGCAATCTCGGCACGCCCGAGTTGACTCGTATTCTGGAGGCTGCCGTCCAAGAGCATCAGCCGCCGCTGGTGCGCGGACGGCGGATCAAGCTGCGCTACGCGCACCAAGGCGGACGCAATCCCCCGCTGATCGTCATTCACGGCAATCAGACCGAAGATGTCCCCGAAGCCTACCGGCGGTTCCTGATTCACCGCTTCCGCGAGGCGCTACACCTCGAGGGGACCCCATTGCGAATCGAGCTCCGCACCGGGGCGAATCCCTTCGGGGGTCGCCGCAACCGGCTCACCCCGAGGCAGGAGCGAAAGCGAAAGCGGCTCAAGGAGTTCGTCCAGCGCAAGCACTGAGCCCGACAGACGACAGGGTGGTAATGCTGTACGTCGCGCCGACGCGTTTTGTGGGCGATGGCGCCACATGTCCACAGTGATTAGCCCATCCCTCAGCTCAAACGACCGGATGATGAGGGGGCGATCGGTGGAACCGTAGGCGGCAGGGATGTTCGCAGTGTGCTCTGCCGGCCTACCCTCACCCCCAAATGCCAAGCTCCGCTAGTGGCGATTCAAGAACAACTCGACCATTTTTTTCTGACCGCCCAACGGTAGGGCGCAATAGGCCCCAGCCGTATTGCGCCGCAGGCCGCCGTTGATCCCAGTCGGTGCAATACGCTCCGCTATTGCACCCTACGCCGAACGAAGTGGTTCAGTTGTTTCCGAATCGTTCCCCTAGGGAATCCATACCACGCGACTTTCGCCATAATCGCCTCTCCGAACCCGCCAGCGCCACGGAGCTGGGGCTGATCGCTGGTGGCTCCTCCCCCCATCAAGACTCCGTTCGCTCTTCCACTCGACAGATCAGGCTCCCCTTCGCGAGCCGTGCCTCGATCCTGGCGCCCGGGTCCGCCGCCTCGGCATCCGTGAGGACCCGACCGCCCGGCAGCAGACGCACGATGGCATACCCCCGCGCCAAGGTCGCAAGCGGGCTGACGGTTTCGAGCGCGTGCACCGCTCGGGCAAGGCGCTCGCGCAGGAGCTGCTGTACCCTCGGCATCGCACGAAAGAGCCGCCGTTCCAACCCACGGGTCTCGAGCCGCAGCCGGTCCAGGGAGCGGCGAGGTGAGGCCGAAGCGAGGCGGGAATCGATCGGCTGCCAACGTCCCCGCCCCCGATCGAGACGCCTTCTTATGGCCCCGATGAGACGCCGCTCCAGATCGTCGATCCCCTGCTGCTGCCGCTGTACGCGCGCCGCGGGGTGGAGGAGGCGCAAGTGCCGAGTCACCGCCGCCAAGCGCTGGCGCAAGTGGACGATGACCCGCCCTAGAGCGATACCCAGCCGCTCCTCGAACCCGTGCAGCCGCTGGACGACGTGAACGGCCGAAGGGCTGATGAGCTCGGCGGCGGCGGAGGGGGTCGCACCGCGGCGGTCGGCAACCAGATCGGCGATGGTGAGATCGATCTCGTGCCCGACACCGGTGACCACGGGGATCGTCGAGCCGCGAATCGCGCGCGCCAGGCGCTCGTCGTTGAAGGCCATGAGGTCCTCGAGGGAGCCGCCCCCGCGGGCCAGCACCAGTACGTCGCACTCACGGCGTCGGTTGGCGAGATCGAGCATGGCGACGAGCTCCTCCACAGCGCCGTCCCCTTGCACTTGAGCCGGGTAGACGACGACCGGCAGCGCCGGGAAACGCCGCCGCAGCACGCTCAGCAGATCCCGTATCGCCGCCCCCGTAGGCGAGGTCACTAGGCCCACCTGGCGTGGAAAGCCCGGAAGCGGGCGTTTTCGCCCCTCGTCGAACAGGCCCTCGGCGGCCAGCTTCTGCTTGAGCCGCTCGAATTCCAGGCGCAACGCACCTTCCCCCGCCGACTCCATGTGCTCGACGTTGAGCTGGAACTCGCCGCGGCCTTCGTACAGGCTGACGCGGGCCCGCACCAGCACGTGCTGCCCGCTGGCGGGGACAAAACCCAGCAGCAGACGCTTGGCCCGAAACATGGCGCAGCGCACCTGGGCAGCGGGGTCCTTGAGGGTGAAGTAGATGTGGCCCGAGGCGGGCTGCGCCAGATTGGAGATCTCACCTTCGACCCAGAGGAGCGGAAAGCTCCCCTCGAGAACGGCACGCGCCTCCCGGTTGAGCCGGGATACCGTGAAGACGTCGCGTGAGAAATCCAGGCGTATTTGGAGTGGGTCGAGAGGCATCGGGGTCTTGAGGCTCGGCGACGGCCAGGCGCGAAGCCCCGCTCCGCGCAGAGGGAGCCGAGTTTACCCTCAAACCTGTAAAACCTATAATCGCCCGTTACTCTTGCGCTAGCACCCCCACGTGCCCGGTACCTCTATGCGCCTCATCCAAGAAGCCCTCACTTTCGACGACGTGCTCCTCGTACCGGCACATTCCCGCGTGCTGCCGAACGAGGCAGACCTTACGAGCCGGCTGACCCGTGGGATCGAGCTCAGAATCCCGCTCGTCTCGGCGGCCATGGACACGGTTACGGAGTCGCGCCTCGCCATTGCAATGGCCCTGGAAGGCGGCATCGGTATCATCCACAAGAACATGAGCGCCGAGCGTCAAGCCCGCGAAGTTCTCACGGTCAAGAAGTACGAGAGCGGGATCATCCGCGACCCGATCACGGTCACGCCGGACACAAGTGTGGGCGAAGTCATCAAGATCACCCGCGCGCACAACATCTCCGGCGTGCCGGTGGTCACCGCGGACGGCCACCTGGACGGCATCGTCACTGCTCGTGACCTGCGCTTCGAGACCCGGCTCGACGAGCCCGTCAGCAGCATCATGACCCCGCGCGAAAGGTTGGTAACGGTGCGTGAGGGCGCCAGCCGCGATGAGGTGGTGAGTCTGCTCCACAAGCATCGGATCGAAAAGGTGCTGGTGGTCAACGGGCGCTTCGAGCTCAGGGGCATGATCACCGTCAAGGACATCCAGAAGGCGAAAGACTTTCCCAAGGCTTCACGCGACGATCACGAGCGGCTGCGCGTCGGTGCGGCCGTCGGCGTCGGGTCCGGGACGGACGAGCGGGTAGCGGCACTGGTCGAGGCGGGCGTCGATGTCGTCGTGGTAGACACGGCCCACGGTCACTCCCAAGGCGTGCTCGACCGGGTGGCGTGGATCAAACGCCAGTTTCCACGGGTGGAGGTAATCGGCGGCAATATCGCCACTGGATCTGCGGCACGCGCCTTGGTGGAAGCGGGCGCCGATGCGGTCAAGGTCGGCATCGGGCCAGGGTCCATCTGCACGACCCGGATCGTCGCGGGGGTGGGTGTCCCGCAGATCACCGCCGTCGCCAACGTCAACGACGCCCTCGAAGGGACCGGCGTGCCCTTGATCGCGGACGGTGGCCTGCGCTTCTCCGGTGACGTCGCCAAGGTGATCGCCGCCGGTGCGCACAGCGCCATGATCGGCGGACTCTTCGCCGGCACCGACGAATCCCCCGGTGAAGTGGAGATCTACCAAGGGCGCTCCTACAAGTCCTACCGCGGCATGGGCTCTCTCGGCGCGATGGGCAGCAAGGAAGGCTCCAGCGACCGCTACTTCCAGGAAGAGACGGATAAGGAGAAGCTGGTCCCGGAGGGCATCGAAGGGCGAGTGCCCTATAAAGGTAGCCTGATCAACGTCGTCCATCAGCTGATCGGGGGCCTGCGCTCCAGTATGGGCTACACCGGGTGCTCCAACATCGACGAGATGCGGACCAAGCCGCAGTTCGTCCGGGTGAGTAACGCGGGTGTAAGCGAGTCCCACGTGCACGACGTCCAGATCACCAAAGAGGCCCCGAACTACCGGATCGACCGCTGACTGGGCGCATTCACGCCAAGGCGCGGGCGCGTGGGAATGGTGATCGACGCTGAAGCGAAGGTGCGACGCCTAGGTCAAGCGCCGGATGCCGGGACAGGTCACGAACGCGGCCATGTGCGCTCCGCAGCACCGTCTGTGGCCACGCGAGTCGCACCACCCGTAGCAGAGGTTCGACACGCATCACCTTGGTTATTCCAGGCAGCTTTATGACGCCCACCCCCCAAGGGATCCATGCCGACCGCATCCTGATCCTCGACTTCGGCTCCCAATACACCCAGCTCATCGCGCGCCGGGTACGCGAAGCGGGGGTCTACTGCGAGATTCATCCCTGGGACATGGATGCGCAGCGGGTACGGGAGTTTGGCCCCAGGGGCGTCATCCTCTCCGGCGGCCCGCAGTCGGTTCATGAAGCGCAGACGCCACGGACCGATCCGTTGGTCTTCGAGCTCGTGGTGCCGGTGCTCGGCGTGTGCTACGGCATGCAGACGATGGCCGCCCAGCTGGGCGGCCAAGTGGCGCCCGCGGCCCAGCGCGAATACGGCTATGCCCAGGTCCGCGCTCGCGGCCACTCCCGTCTGTTGCGGGATATCGAGGATCACACGAGCCCGGAGGGCTACGGCCTACTCGACGTCTGGATGAGCCATGGGGACCGCGTCGACGCCCTGCCGCCAGGCTTTCACGTGATCTGCGAGACGGCGAACGCCCCTCTGGCGGGGATGGCGGACGAAGAACGCGGGTTCTACGGCCTGCAGTTTCACCCGGAGGTGACGCACACCCGGCAGGGTCAGCGCATCATCGAGCGTTTCGTCCACGACATCTGCGGCTGCGGAAGCCTCTGGACGCCTGGCAACATCATCGCCGACACCATCGACCAGGTTCGCCGGCAAGTCGCCAACGACGAAGTTCTGCTCGGTCTGTCCGGCGGCGTCGATTCCTCCGTGGTGGCGGCCTTGCTGCACAAGGCCATCGGCGACCAGCTCACCTGTGTCTTCGTGGACAACGGCCTGCTGCGCCTGAACGAAGGGGACCAGGTCATGCGCACCTTTGCGCGGCACATGGGGGTGAAGGTGATTCGCGTTAACGCGGAAGGACGTTTCCTGGACCGACTTCGGAATACGGCCGATCCGGAGCAGAAACGCAGGATCATCGGCAACACCTTCATCGAGGTGTTCGAGAAGGAGGCGGAGCGGCTTCCCCGCGTCAAGTGGCTGGCACAGGGCACCATCTATCCCGACGTCATCGAATCCGCCGGGGCGCGGACCGGCAAGGCAAAGGTCATCAAGTCCCATCACAACGTGGGCGGGCTGCCCGACTACATGAAGCTCGCGCTCGTGGAGCCTTTGCGCGAGCTCTTCAAGGACGAGGTGCGCAAGATCGGTGTCGAGCTCGGTCTTCCCGCCGACATGGTCTATCGGCACCCATTTCCCGGTCCGGGCCTCGGGGTTCGCGTGCTGGGCGAGGTCACCAAGGGACGCGCCGACGTACTGCGCGAGGCGGATCACATATTCATCGAAGAGCTGCACCGCGCCGAGCTCTACGACCAGGTCTCCCAGGCCTTCACGGTCTTTCTGCCGGTCAGATCCGTAGGGGTTGTGGGGGATAACCGTCACTACGATTACGTGATCGCGCTGCGCGCCGTGGAGACGGTGGACTTCATGACCGCACGTTGGGCGCACCTGCCCTACGACTTTCTCGACCATGTGTGCCGACGCATCGTCAACGAGGTCCGCGGTGTCTCACGCGTCGTATACGACATCACAGGCAAGCCGCCCGGTACCATCGAATGGGAGTAGAGGAGGTGATTGCCGTAATGAAAGTTGCGCGCAGCGCGCTCCCATGGGTGTTCGAGCTGAGCGACGATGCCAAACACTGTTGAGGATGCGCTCGGGTCTGGCGATGCGCACTGGATGTGCCGAGCCTTGGCACTTGCGGAGTATGCAGGAGCGGCAGGCGAGGTTCCCGTCGGCGCCGTGCTGGTCAGAGAGGGGGAGGTCGTGGGCGAGGGCTGGAACCGGCCGATCGCTGAGCATGACCCGAGCGCCCATGCGGAAATTCTCGCACTTCGCGACGCGGGTCGACGAGTCGGCAACTATCGACTGCCCGGCACCATCCTCTATGTCACACTCGAGCCTTGCGTCATGTGCGCGGGGGCTGCCGTCCACGCTCGCGTGGGGCGGATCGTGTACGGCGCGCCGGACCCGAAAGGTGGGGCGTGCGGGAGCGTCTTCGACCTGCTTCCCGCCGATCCCAGGTTCAATCACAAGGTAGAGTGCTCCGGAGAGCTGATGGCTGAGCAATGCGGTCAGCTCCTGCGCGATTTCTTCCGCGAGCGGCGATAGTCGAATGGAGGACTCCGCCCACGGGCAGCCCCCTCCCCGCGGACGCGCTGCCCAACGCGATCACGGGAGCGGCAGCACGCATAACGGATACTGCTCCCCTGTCCAACGAGGATGACTGACGCTGAGGAGGTTTAAGAGATGTTTGGTAGCTTGACCAACTTCGAAGGCAATCTGTTCGATGACCTAAGGCGGATGCAGCGCGAGCTGGAGGGGTCCTTCGGCCGCTCACCATGGCCGGCGGGTATTCGCTCCGTTGCCCGCGACACCTACCCGCCGATCAACGTCGGGGTAACGGCGGAAAGGGTGGACGTCTACCTTTTCGTCGCCGGCGCGAATGCGGCCGATATGGACATCTCCATCCAGCAGAACCTGCTGACGGTTGCAGGCGAGCGTAAGGCACCGCTCCACGAAGGGGCACACTACTACAGCCGCGAGCGTTTCAGTGGTCAGTTCCGACGCGTCATCGCACTCCCGGAGGACGTGGATCCCGATAAAGTGGATGCCAGCTACCGCGACGGGGTTCTGCAGATCTCCGTCCATCGGCGAAAGGCCGCGCAACCAAGACGGATCGAGATCAGGTAATCAGCGAAGGAGATGGAGCGATGACCGAAAAGCCCGAGACTGCAGGCACCGAGCCCAACGACGTCCGGCAAGGCCGACCCCGCGACGCCGTACTGCGACCGCACGTCAATGTCTTCGAGAACCCGCATGGAATCACGCTCGAGGCGGACATGCCCGGCGTCTCCAAGGAGCGGCTAACCGTCCGTGTGGATAAGGACACGCTCCACATCGAGGGTGATGTCCATGTGGGCGCGCCCGAGGGCATGGAGTCCTTGTATACGGATGTCCGGGCGACGCGCTTTGAGCGCGATTTCGCCCTCAGCGGCGAGCTGGACACCGAGCAGGTCGAAGCCAGCCTGAGGGACGGCGTGCTGACCGTGCGGATTCCCAAACGTGCAGCGGTGCGCCCACGAAAAATCGAGATCCGCACCGGTTAGGCGATTGCCGGAAAGTCATGTACCAGATTGCGCAGGATTTTCGTTCACCTTCAAGGGGCTCTGGCAGAGCATAGTCGGCTATGTGACTGCCGGCGCGACGCCGAAGGCGGGCGAAAGGACCAGCAAGGTGGTACATGATTTGACAGAAATCGCCTAGGACCGAGCGGTCCGCCCCTTCCGCGCCGGCGGCCGGGCGCCTGCCGCGAACCGCTGGCGAGAAGAAATGCCCCGGGTGCAGGACGCGTCCACAGAGTCCGCTGCGCCGTACGTAGTTCCACGGCTTGAAATACCCTACAGCGTACCGTATTGTTCGGGGTCCGCGGAACAGGCGGCCGCCTCTCCGAGCGAAACAATAACAGTCCTATCGCGAAATCCTTTCTGCTCCTTCCCACGACACCAGTCAGTCGCTGTTCATTATCCGGTCCAACTGGAGGAACCTATGGTCACGTTTTCCCAGCTTCACGCCCAAAATCACAAGATCACGGAGCTCTCAAACGTCTTTACGTACCTGATCCAAGACCGTTCCATGTGCGATACCCAGATCACATGCAACGTGTTCTTTGATTACTGGAAAAATGTGAAGGAGCATGTGGAGCTGGTGGACAGGCAGCTGTGCGGGAGGCTGATCTCCCACCCGGACCAGGCGGTCAAGAATACCGCTAGTCGATTTCTCTCCGGCTCCTCGGAAATCAAGCGAATCTTCGCCGATTACCTAAAGCACTGGTGCTCGGAGCCGAAAAAAGAGCTGCGGATTGACAATCACGAGGCATTCATCAAGGACACGAACGAGATGTTTGCCTTCGTGTTAGATCGTATCCAACGCGAGACCGAGCACCTCTACCCCCTGATCCGCAAGCTCGAGGCGGACGACAAACGGGCGGCCTGATTCTCGTTTCCCCAAGCCAGCCTCCCAGCCAAGGCGGAGGCTGGCGATACCTGACAAGCGTCGCGCCAACCCCCTCCAAGCTGAGACACCCGGCCGGCGCCGACGGAGGTATTGAGCCTAGGGTCTCGCGGCCCGGGTCTCCGAATCCAAGGCGGCGAACAGATCCAACAGGTGTCGTTCGTTCGCCGCTAGATCGCCGCGGCCAACCCGCGAGGCCGAGCGCGCATCGACACGGGTGCCGCCGCCTTCGGCAGCCGTGAGCCGTACCGTGACGTCATCTCGAAAACCCAACAGGGGCGTGACCGTAACCGCACGGATCTCGTCGGACCCCACCCGCACGTCCCCCCATCCCAGCCTTCCGATGGCGTCCAAGACCGCCGCCTTGGCCGCCTTCACGTCAAGTGGAACCACAAGCGTCCGCAGCTCCGGTTGCCGATGATCCGGGCGGGTCTCGGCCACATTGGTGGTGAGGTACGTCCTGAGTCGGGCGACCGGGCCAGGTGGATCAAATAGCGGAGGCCGATTGAGCAGGAGCGCCCCAACGAGCAGGAAGCCCGCCAAGAGCAGGACCAGAGCTAACCATTTCATCGTTGACCTCTCGGCAAGGTGCCTCCAGAACATCGGTCCCACGAAGAGACCAAGAACGATATAGCGACCGCGCTTGGTTTTTCCCCGACTGTATCGCCGGAGCCCGAGGGCCGGCGTGTCTACCTCCTCGCAGGCTTGACGGCAGTCTCCATGCTGCCGTCACTCCCACAGCCCGGCACCTCAGTTACGGACGGAGAGATCCGCATGAGCTGCCGATATATCGACGCTGACGGCGGGGTGCCCTCGCAGCAAGGACGAGCGCGCGGCGCTCGTCGAGGCGCATCGCGCGGGCACGTGAAGATGTTTTAAACTACCCCCTCGTTCCGGGCAATACCAAGCATCCATTCGAGCTGGGGCAAGACTCGAGATGGGGATTACAGCCGCGCTTCAACACTGGCCCGTGCCGGCTATTGCGGCCATTATCGCGGGCGTCGTCGTACTGCTGGTCCCCCGCGTCGTAAATTATGCGGTGGCCGCCTACCTCCTCCTCATCGGCGCTCTCGGGATACTGCCTGTCCTGCACGGCAACGGTCTGCGCCCCCAAGCGGTTATCGCCTTGGTGGCGGGTGTGCTTATACTGGTGAGGCCCAATATCCTCAACTATGTCATACGGATCTATCTCATTCCAATCGGCCTGCTGGAGTCCGGTATCGTGCGCATCTGACACAAACGCGGAGCCACAAAGGCAGCGCGCAACCGGAACGAGAACGACCGAATTCTTATCTTACACGCCGGAGCTGACGCTCATCCGTCGCCACCCCCTCTTGGACATCACCCGCGATGAACGACACCGAAGATTTCGAAGCACTCCTCAGGCAGTTCGAACAAGAACAGTCACACCAGCCAAAGGGACTGCCGAAGACGGGTGACAAGGTACGCGGACGGATCGTATCCATCGGCAGTGATCGAGCATTCGTCGATCTCGGCGGCAAATCGGAGGGCACCATCGAGCTCGATGGACTGACCGACACCGAGGGCCGCCTCAGGGTAAAGGTCGGTGACGAAATCGAGGCAATCGTCACCGGCAGCGACGAAGAGACGGGCGCCCTGCTGCTCGGTGACCAACATGGTCGTCACCTCCGTGGACTTCCGGAGCTCGAGCACGCGCACCAGCACCGACTCCCGGTGGAGGGCCGGATCACCGGTGTCACCAAAGGGGGGGTAGAGGTGCAGATCGCCGGGATTCGCGCGTTTTGCCCGGCCTCCCAGCTCGACCTCCGCTATGTGGAGGACATGCAAAGCCTCGTGGGTGAGAGGGCGACCTTTCACATCACCAAGCTCGAAGGCGGCAGACACCCCAACCTCGTCGTCTCACGGCGGACACTGCTCGAGGAGGAGCTGCGCGCCCGTGCCGAAGAGACCCGCTCCCGGCTCGAGGTGGGGGCCGCCCTGACCGGCGTCGTAACCTCGCTCAAGGACTATGGAGCTTTCATCGATCTCGGCGGCATCGAAGGCATGGTCCATATCAGCGAGCTTGCGTTGGGACACGTCAAGCACCCCTCGGAGGTTCTCACTGTCGGGCAGCAGGTGGAGGTAGCCGTGCTTCGCATCGAGAGGACCGACAATCCGCGACACCCCGAGAAGATCGCCTTGTCGATACGCGCCCTCTCCCCTGATCCGTGGCGGGAGGCCAGTGACCGCTTCCCCGTCGGCGCCCAGGTAAAGGGAACCGTGGTCCGGCTGCAGCCCTTTGGCGCATTCGTCGAGCTGGTGCCGGGAGTCGAAGGACTCATTCACGTGAGCGAGCTTGGCGCGGGGCGCCGCGTCTCCCACCCCCAGGAGGTCCTGACCGAGGGGCAAGAGGTCGCCGCGACCATCGTCAGCGTCGACCAGGAAAAGCGACGCATCGGCTTGTCGTTAGACCCGGCGCGGCAACCCGCGGGCAGCGCCGAGGACAAGCCGTATACCGATTACCAAGAGCCCAAGCAGGGGTTCGGCACCCTCGGCGATCTACTGCGGGAAAGCATGGCCAAGAAAGGGTGAGCTGCCTTGCGCAGCGGTGCTGAGACCCAAGATTGCTGACCAACATCAGGGAAGAGGACCCAAGAATGCGAGCTTGGATCTACGACCGGGTCTTTCTGCGCTTGACGACCGGCTGGTACCGCGAGGTCCTGAGGCGGCTGCCCCGGGGCGCCTGCATACTGGACGTGGGCATCGGCACTGGCAGTGCCCTCGCACGCAACGCCTCGCTGGTAAACGAGCGCGATCTTCAGGTGGTGGGTATCGACGTCGATGGCGGCTATTTGCGAAGCTGCCGTCGCCAACTCGCCGAGGCCGGCCTCACCCGGAGCGTGAGAACAAGGCTCGAATCCATCTACGACCATCGCGGAGGACCCTATGACGCGGTGTACTTCAGCGGCAGCTTTATGCTGCTCGCAGACCCGGTTGCCGCGCTCCGCCACGTCGCCGACCTGATCTCGCCCACCGGGCGAATCTATTTCACCCAGACCATCAACACCAAGACCACACCGGTCCTCGAGAAGCTGAAACCCTTGCTGCATCAGGTCACCAGCATCCACTTTGGACGGGTCACCTACGAAAGCGAGCTGGTGGAGGCGATCCACCGAGCGAATCTGCAGCTCGACGGCTGGCACACCCTCGGCCGCGCGGGGAGCCTGGCGTTCTGCCTGGCCACGGCACGGCGCCCCGTCCGCCCCATCACGGACGCGAGGCCCGCGACCGCGGGTGATGCGATGCCGCGACGCCACGACAAGCTGAGCGGCCACCCCGAGCCCGCCCGGGTGTCCTTCGGCCGCTGACCCGCCAGCCGCCCTTGGGCGATTGCCGGAAAGGAATTTACCGGATTGGGCGCGCACACGATCTGACCGCAATCGCGTTAGCGGTCATCGGCCTGCAGCGCAAGCAGCGAGGCGTTTCCGCCCGCTGCGGCGGTATTGACCGATAGGGTGCGCTCGGTGGCGAATCGCTGCAGGTAATGGGGTCCCCCGCCTTCGGCCCGGTACCTGGCAGACCTTCGCCGCCAAACGGCTGTACCCCGACGACCGCACCGACCATGGAGCGATTCACGTAGAGATTGCCGGCGTGCACCCGCTGCGACAGGTAATCGACCGTACGGTCGATGCGGCTGTGGATGCCGAATATCAATCCGTAGCCGGTCCCGTTGATGGAGTCGATCACCTGATCCAGGGTATCGGCTCGGTAGCGGATCACATGGAGCACGGGTCCGAACACCTCCCCGGGGAGCCGTCCGATGTCGTCTGTCTCGAAGGCATGGAGCGGAAAGAAGGTTCCGTGGTCAGTAGCCGCAGGCAGCTCGCAGCGATAGCTCACGCGACCGTCCGCCTCCATCCGCCGCGCGTGGTGCTCCAAACTGCGCTCGGGCGGCTCCTCAGAGATGGGCGCGCGGCGCGCAACGTTCGGCGTCTCGAACACCCAGAGGTCGCCCACGGCGCCCCATGCGCCGAAACACTCCCGCACCCACGTGGGGCCGACGCCCCGTGCCCTAGTCTTTGCTCAGCCGCTCCAGAACTGCGGCTGCCAGCTTGCCTGCGTGGTCAAGGCTGTTTGCCTTGACCTCCACCGCCGGGCCGCCTCGCCTTAGCACGTGCAGTGTCGTCGACTGCTCGGTCTGGTTGTCGATGGCAAAGGCCTTCACCCCGAGACCTGAGACGCGTTCGCCGGTTACATGCTGACCCATGGTCCGCGCGGTCTGAAGCGCCTCGTCAAGGCCGCCAAAGGTGCCCCTCGGCTTCAGGTCGATAAAGACGTACTCGTATCCGATCCGGCCGTCACCCGCACGCAGCTCATACTCGCAGCCCTGCGTATAGATGCCGTAGTCCCTGCGCGTCCCTCCTCGCGTCACTCTCTTCTCAAGCAGCTGAGCTACCACATCGTCCGGCATCAGCGCGCACACGTTGATTGACGCCAACGCCTTGCCCGTGCCTACCTCCGCCGGCGCGCCGGAAGGCTGCTGCATGCTGGGGCCGGCGGGCGCGGCCGATTGCTGCCCCTCGTCTCCGCCATCACAGCCGGCAAAAAAAGCGACCGAGAGACAGACGACAGCCGTTGCGACGCTCTTCATGATCACACCTCTCTCTATGACTCTCGCAACCCATTCTTTCGTGCACGACCCCGATGCGCAAGCGTCCGCCAACAGTGTTCCTGCGGGGGCCGCCCTCCGCGCAACCGGAAGCAACCAGCGGACCTCGGCTGCGTCCCATCCGCTGGATCGGGGGCTCACCGGCAATGCCCTCCGCCTCTGCTAGAACGGCACCGAAGTGCCGGTAACAACGGCGTACTCATCGGCTGTACCTTTTCGGCTCCAGCCCGAGGGGTTGGGTTGCGCGCGACACCGGTGTCGGCGGCAGTGATGCTGCAGGCAAGCGACATGGAGGTATTCACGGCCTGTCGCGCCCTGGTTCATTTGCCCCAGATCTCGGGCATGATCCCGGTTAATTAGCCCCGGCTCGTCCCTCAAGGAAGTGAGACCGGTAGGGTTGGTCCTTCCCGCCTGGACACCTACGGTTTGGCATGAAAAATGCTAGGGTGCCGGAAGGATTGACCCGTCGGGATGTCCGAGGTTCGCACAGCTGCATACGCAACGCCCTGCGACCCCGTTGCCGGCGACACGCAGCTTTTTCCATCCCTGATTGAACTATGCAGTATTCATTCTCCATCGGAACCCTTGTTGCCTGCTTGCTGTTCCTCGCTGTCACCTTTGCCCCGCCTGCTCTTGCAGGGGAGCAAGGCGGCGAGCTTGATCACGGGACAGTGTCCACCACTCTCGCGGCCAGCAAGCCCGCCCCTCATCCGGCGGGGGAGCACCACGCGTTTGCGTTCATCCTGCTGGAGTTGACCATCCTGATCGGTATGGTCATCGCCGCACGATGGCTCGCGGATCGTTTCAAACAGCCAGCGGTGCTCGGCGAGCTCGTCATCGGCGTCGTCCTGGGGAATGTCGGATATTGGCTCGGGCTGCCCTTCTTTTCATTCGTGATGGACTACGGCATTGCGAGTCCCTTGTTCGAGCAGGTCTGGCGAAGCGGCGCATCCGTTGTCGACGCTGCAAGCCACGTCTTTGGGCCAAATGAGCTCGTGCCGGGGGGCAAGGGCTATGAGGTCGTCCATCTGATGACGGGAGCAGGCGGCCTGACCAACGTCAACATCGGCGTCAGTCTGTGGCTGTTTTCCAGCCTCGGCATCGTCCTTCTCCTATTCAACGTGGGGTTGGAAACCGGTCTCACTCAATTGCGCCAGGTCGGTTCGAAGGCATCTCTGGTCGCCGTCGTTGGGGTTTTCGCCACTTTTCTCCTCGGGTTGGCCGGTACGTTCTGGCTTTTGCCCGACTATACGCCGACAGCCCACGTGTTCCTGGCAGCGACGCTCTGCGCCACCAGCATCGGAATCTCCACGCGTGTCTTCAAGGACCTAGACAAGCAAGACACCCCGGAGGGGCGCATCGTGCTCGGCGCCTGCGTTCTCAACGACTTGCTGGGACTGGTCCTGTTGGCCGTCTGTATCGAGCTCGTACTGAAAGGACATATCGACTATGGCGAGACGGCCTGGATCATCTTCCTAAGCAGCGCCTTCTTGGGCGCAATCGTGCTCCTCGGTGACCGTCTTGGTAACCGCATCTCGGGCCTGCTGAACGCCCTCAAGACGAACGAAACCCGCTTCCTGCTGCCCTTGGCTTTCGCCTTCTCGATGGGATGGTTCGCCAGTCAGATCGGGCTCAGCGGCACGGTCGGCGGCTTCGCGGCCGGCCTGGTACTGAGCGACGAGTCGCTAAGAGCCAGAATGAAGGAGCTTCTGATGCCGCTGGTCTCGATCTTTACGCCGATATTCTTCCTCTTGATCGGCATGCAGGTGAATCTCTCGACCTTCCTCAATTGGGAGACCCCCGTCCTTACTGTGGTCCTGTTCCTAGTCGCGGTCGGGGGCAAGCTGCTGGCTGGTCTCAGCGCCGGCCGGAGCGTTGACCGCCTCAGCGTGGGAATGGGCATGCTGCCACGGGGGGAGGTGGCGCTCATCTTCGCCAGTATCGGCAAGGGGCTCGGGGTGATCGACAGCGACGCCTATGCGGCTCTGATCGTTGTCATCATTGCGATGGCCTTCGCGGCGACTGTGTCCTTGAAGTGGTCATTTGCCCGGCAACCGTCGATCGAGATGTGAGGCGCTCCGCGAACGCGCTTCCGAACGACCGTGAACCCGATTCGTGCCGAACGCCATACGGCACTCGTGGTCGGGCGTCTCCTGTTTCAGGTAACCCTCGGACGCCTCTCCGGCCGCTGGGGGCGCAGGTGGTTCGTGTTCTTTGGCCTATTGTTCCTCAGCGTCACGACTGCCCTGCTGGGCGAGGTACAGACCCTCTTCCAGTTCATCGGCCTGCGCTTCTTGCAAGGCATCGCAGCGGCTGCCATCGTCGCCCCGGGGCTCGCCTACGCGGGCGACGTGGCCGAGGCAGATACCAATGGGCGGCACGGGCGCCTGATGAGCATCGTCACCACGGGCTTTGGATTCGGTCTTGCGTTCGCACCGTTGCTCGCTGGAGCTCTGGCGATGCACTCGTTTGAGCTGCCGTTCGCCGTCGCCGGCGGTCTCTGTCTGCTGGCGCACTGTGGTCGTCGCGCTCTTCATGACGGACCCGCATGCGATAAGTGATGCCCCGCGCTGAGTCCGCAAGGGCTTGCGACGACCGGCAGATACCGGCTCATATACGACCATGCGCAACCTCATAGATCTCCAGCAATGCGTTCGGCCTACCCATCGGCGCGGGGGGATCCCATCGGTAGCCTTGCTCGCCGGCATCCTGACCCTGATCACCGGTATGTCCGACGTTGGGGCCGACCCAGGAGCGGACATCATCAGAGTGGGTGCCTTCGCACAGGCAACGCCCGGAGGCCGGCTGCCAACAGGCTGGCAGCTGGTGAAGATCAGCGACGTCGTGCCGAGCCAATTCTCGCTCGTCAACAGCGACGGGAGCACGGTCGTTCGCATCGACGCGGGAGACTCTGCGGCGAGCATCAGCCGCACGCTCCAGGTTGATCCCGCCATGTACCCCTATCTTCGCTGGCGCTGGCGCATCAGCAATCTCGTAGCCAAAGCGAACATCCACCGCAAACAGGGCGACGACTTCCCGGCGCGTCTCTACGTCCTCTTCGACTACCCGACCGACCGGCTGTCCCTCGCCGACCGCGTCAAGCTTGTCATTGCCCGCGCCGTCTACGGCGATCGGGTACCGGCCGCCGCTCTTTGCTATGTTTGGGATGGCAGCTCGAAGACGGGCACCACCGTCTGGAGCGCGTACACGGACCGCGTGCGTCTGATCGTCGTTCGAGGTCAGGGAGAGCCAGTCGGCCATTGGGTGGACGAGGAGCGCAACCTCGTGGATGACTTCCAAGCCGCGTTCGGCGAGCGCCCACCGGAGATTTCCGGTGTCGCCATCGCGGCGGATACGGATCAGACAGCGGAGACCGTCACCAGCTGGTTTGGAGACATCTGGCTCAGTGCTCAGCCGGGTGGAGCGGGCGACCGTTAACGCCGCCAAGGGACGCCTTGGCGAGATAACGAGCGCAGACTGAGTCCGGCAAGCTGTGGGCCCGAACAAATTGACGAGTCATAGGTGAACAAGCCGGAGCATCGATCGCGTGCCGACCTGAAGGTCTACATCTCGAGCCGCGAGTCCAAGTGCGACGAGTGCGGCGAGGACCTTGGTCGCCATGCATGGATCGTGTTGACGGAAGGTGCACGGTCCGCGTGTCTCTCCTGCGCCGACTTGGACCATCTCGTGTTCTTGCCCGCAGGCGATGCCGCCTTGACGCGCCGAGCCCGCAAGCATTCCCGGCTCTCCGCCCTCGTGTTGAAATGGAGCCGCGCGCGCAAGCGCTACGAGCGACAGGGACTGCTGGTCGAAGATGATGCCATGGAGCAGGCGGAACGGGAATGCGAGGCAGATGCCGAGCTTCGCGCGACGCGACGTGCTGCCGCCGCCGAACGCCGTGCGGAGCTCGATGAGGAATACATCGCACACTTCGCCGCGCGGGTTCGCGAGCTTTATCCGCACTGCCCGACTGGGCGCGAACGACGGATCGCGGAACATGCCTGCCGAAAGTACAGTGGCCGCGTTGGTCGGAGCGCCGCGGGCAAGGCGTTCGACGAGAATGCCGTTCGCCTCGCCGTAGCGGCCGATATCCGCCACACGCAGACAGCGTATGACGATCTGCTGGTGAGCGGTTGCGAGAGGTACGAAGCAAGAGACCGGGTGAGTGCCGACGTCTCCGACGTGCTCGCCGCGTGGAAACACGGTCGCCTCAGAGGCCCCGTTGAAGACTAGCGCCGCCCGCGCACACCAGCCGGAACCCCGACCTGCTATCGACACACGACCCCATGACCGAGAGATTCACTGCCAAGCAGGGCCAGTATCTGGCATTCATCTACAACTACGCGGTGATGTTCGGTCGAGCGCCGGCCGAGGCGGATCTGCAGCACTTCTTCCGCACCACGCCACCGACCGTTCACCAGATGCTTCTGACGCTCGCGGACAAGCAGCTCATCAGCCGGACACCGGGTCAGGCACGATCGATAAAGATCCTTGTCGATCCGCGTGAGCTTCCGATACTCGTGCCCCCGAAGAAAAGTTGACTCTGCGCCAAAACCTGCCGCTCGTCGGGAGTGCTCGGAGCGGCAGGAAGTGCTGTTCTATGTGAAGCTTCACATAGCAGCGTGAACTTGTCGTGGTAGGTTAACCAGGAACAGGAACCCCCCCGGCTCTGCCGGGGGACCCGAAGGATTTGACATTTCCGGGAGTCCATCGGAGAGACTCCGCTTCGTAACCCGCCAAGCACACGACAGTGGAGATTCCCGATAGACGAATTTGAGAGCCTAAGCCACTCCAAATGGGAGTGTAAATCTCATGTGGTATTTATCCCGAAGTGCCACCGCCGGACATTGTCTGAGCAGTTGCGTCGCCATCTTGGGGAGGTGTTTCGCAACCTCGCGCAGCACAAGGAAGGCCGCATCCGCGAGGCACACCTGACGCCCGATCATGTGCACACGTTGATCTCGATCCCGCCCAAGTACGCGGTGCAACAGGTGGTGGGCTACATCAAGGGCAAGAGCGCGATCCATTTGGCCCGGGTGTACGGCGGGCTGCGCTCCACCGGAACCGGAGAGTCGCTCCATTCGGCAGTTGGCCATACCTCCCGAGCTCCCCCCTCGCTCGCTGGCGCGCGGCATCCCGCACTCGGCTGATGGAATCCGACCGCGTCCGACGGAAACCGGGTACGGGACTTTTCCAGTATCATTTTGCCCATTGCCAGAATCGCTATGAAGACACGGAGGCTTGTCTTGCCATGTCGCAGCATCTAAAGGCCGTGTACGAGGACGGCGTCTTTCGCCCGCTGGAGCCGGTTCGGCTCCGGGAGCATCAAGAGGTTACGCTGGTGCTGGAAGCTGCCGAGAGCGAGGGCGGCGCTGCCGAAGAGAAGCCGATCTGGGAGGTTGCGGCGGATCTCGTACGCGATATCCCGGAGGATGCCCTAAGCAGTCTGCCCCCGGACGGCGCAACGCAGCATGACCACTATCTCTACGGCACCCCCAAGCGCGACTGATGCGCACCGTCTTCGCCGACGCCTGCTACTGGATTGCCCTGCTCAATCCCAGAGATCAGACACACCACAACGCCGTCCAAGTCAGCAAGGGCCTGACGGCTTACCGGATTGTCACGACCGAGGAGGTTCTCACCGAGCTCCTCAATTACTTCGGCGCGCGCGGGCCGTCCCTCCGCAGCGCGGCGGCCAAGCTGGTGGAACGGATGCAGGCGGACCGGTCGATTGACATCCTGCCGCAGACCCATGCGGGCTTTCTCGCCGGTCTCCGGCTGTACCAGGCCCGACCGGACAAGGGCTACAGCCTGACCGACTGCATCTCCATGGAAGCCATGCGCCGGCATGGGCTGAGCGAGGCGCTCACCAACGACGCCCACTTTACCCAGGAGGGGTTCACCTGCCTCTTGGAGCATTGAGCGTCGTCACGCTGCCGGCACCCTACGCCAGGCGATCCGCCGCTCGCGGATGCCGGTCCACTGCTGGTCTCCCTGGCGCACGACCACTACCGACCGGCCCAAATCGAGCAGCCGTGCCAGATAGCGCTTGAACAGCCGCTGCGGGACTCCGTACAAGGCGCGGCGCCGGCTCTCCTTCAGCGGCTTCAGGCCGAGCATCTTGGCAACAACCGCATCGCGCCGGTCGTAGAGCTCGTAACAGGCCCCCACCTGGAGCAGGGCGACATCCCCAGGAAAGCGTCCGTGCGACTCAGACACATCCGGTTACCTGCCGCTACACGCCTGAGCGCGCGCAACGTCCAGTTCCTGACACAAACCTGCCGCTCAACCTCATTGGCTGAGCGGCAGCAATGGGTCCTCAGCCGACACCCACTCATCACGAGGATCAAGGTGCCCAGTCACGTGGAAGGCCGAGCTTCGACCGCATTCTCCACGGCGTGGCCCAGTCGACGCTCGCCCTTCTTCAAGGCCGCTCGCGAATACAGCGTCTTCCCTTTTCCAACATCGCTTCTACGTGAGCATGTTGTCCGAGGTCAGGTCGCTGAGATGAGCGCAACAGGATGAAGGGGCTCCCCATGTCCCAGCCACTGCCGGGGCCGCTGACTGGGGTCGACTGATGCGGCGTCTGCGGGCGGCCATGTGCATACGAGCCTGCGCGCCGAGGGCTGCCCCGACAGAGGCATCTTCGACGCCGTCTGGCATGCCGCGAGCAATCGTGCCATCGGCCGCACCGCTGAGGCATTTGGCCTGGCACCGGACGGGTACACCCTCTGAACCACACGTCGAGCACGGTGACCGGACATGCACAGCGACCGACCCAGCGCTCCCAGCAGATCAGTCGTCTGCGGCGTGCGTCGCTCGCAGGTCATCGAGTCGGTTCTCGTGCCGGAAGCGCTCGGCCTCCCGGATCAGGACCAGGTTGGCCCGTTCGCGACCCCAGGCGGCTTGCAGCCTCGCGAGTGTCTCGCCATCGATATCGTCCTCGCCGGCCCAAATCCGCCACAGCCGGGCCGCATTGCGCCAGTAGCCGGCGGCGATGAAACGCCCGTCGGGGCTGAAGGCCGCGTAGGGCACGCCGCCGAGGTCGGAGGTCAGGATCAGGTAGGGCTCGGCCTCGGGCGGTGCGCCCGAGGCCGGTCTGCGCCAAAGCCTCACGGTGCCGTCGCGAGAGGCGGTAACGATCCAGCGCCCGTCCGGGCTGAACTCCGCGTGAAAGACCTGGTTCTTGTGCCCGGCAAGCACCTGCAGCAAAACCCCATCGGGCGCCCAGACGCGGGCGGTACCGTCGATTGAGGCGGTAACGAGCTGGTCGCCCCGGGGGGAGAAGCGCACGCTTCGCACCCTGTCCGTGTGCCCCACGAGGTCTGCGATCTGGGGGCTGTCCCCGCCGCAGCCGTCGACGGCCAGGACGCGGCCCCATCGGTCCTCGCTGGCGGATGCGACGCGGCGGCCGTCCGCTGACAAAGCGACGTCGAGCACCGGCAGCGTGTGCAGCGCCCGGTCGCACGCCAGCTCCCAAGCCCCGTCGGGCATCTGGCGCATGATCCGCACCCGGCCGTCATCGGTGCCCGCGGCCACCAGGACCCCGCTGGGCACCGCAACCGCATCGAGCGCCTGCACCGCCGACCCGCCAGTGTCGAGCACCACGCCCGCGTCGATCTGGGCGCAGGTCCGTGTATCCCATAGAGCGAGGGGCGTGTCACCGTTGGAACCGGTAATGACCCAGCGCCCGGCCGGCAGGGGATCGAACAGGGCACGCTGCACCCGGACCGATACGCCCTTCTTGGCGAGCCCCAGTCGACACAGCTCGCGGCGATCCGCCACATCCCCGCTGACATCCCAGATCCGCGCGGTCCCATCGTAACCGGCGGACACCAGACGCCCGCCCCGCGGCGAGAAGTCCACGCGCCGGACCGGTCCGGAATGGCCCCGCAGTACCAAAGGCTTATCCGACAGCAGCTCGCCGTCCTCCGGTCGGAACCCCCAGATCTCGACGCGTCCGTCGTAGCCTGCGGTGGCAAGCCGCAGCGCCCCAGTCGCGGACACCGGGGCAAACTGCAGGTACCAGACGTGGCTTTCGTGGGGCATCTGGCGCGCCAGGGCGGAGACCGGGGTGGCGCTCCAGAGCCGGCCCGTGCCATCCTCTGCCGAAAGCGTGAAGGCGCGCCGGCCGTCGGCGCTGAAATGCGCGGCGTCCACCGGACCGTCGTGGCTGAAGACGGCGAGCTGGCGACCGCTGTCCATGTCCCACAAACGGGCGGTGCGGTCGAGGGAGGCGGTAAGGGCCTGACGGCCGTCAGGGCTAATCTGCACATCGACCACCGTCTGGTCGTGCTGACCCAGGATCAGGGCGGAGCCGTCGCCGAGCCCCCAGCGCACGACCTGTCCGTCTTCATCCGCTGCGACCAGGTAGCGCCCGTCCGGGGATATGGCCAGGTCCTGCACGGCGGACTGATGGACCTGCCGAGGGCCGTCCCGGCCCTCGACCTCGGCGAGCCTGCGCAGCAGGGCGCCATTGGCGTCATAAACCCACAGGCTCGGATCCGTCGCGGCGATGGCGATGCGGCCTCCGGGTCCGAAGGCGGCGCGGCCGACGCGGCGCGGGCGGGTCTTCGCATCCGCCGGCGGCAGGGTAAGCAGGACACGCCCGGTGGCCGCATCGAGGACTTTCGCCGTCCCGTCCTTCGAAGAGGTCAGCAAGCGCCCACCCTCCGGTGCGAAGGCGATACTGCGAATCTCGCCGCTGTGCAGCGGAACGTCGAACAGCGCGGTATCGGGCCGGGTAAGGTCTAGGACGCAAACCGCGTAGCTGTCCCGAGCCAGGGCATGACCCAAGGCCAACAGACGCCCGTCGGGAGAGGATGCGATCTCGGCTCCGGGCTCGACCCCGCAAGGGTAGTCCGGGCCGGCGTCCGGCTCCACCGGCAGGCGCCAGACACCCTCTGGGGCGAGCGCGAGAAAGCCCCCGAGGACGCCGGCGTAGAGCACCCGGTGGAAGCGTTGCTCGGGCACCATGAGCGGCCCGTCGGGCTCGAACCCATGGCCATGGAGGCGCCACAGACGCAGGCCGACGGCCGGGTCCAGCGTCACCGCCCGCTCCCCCGACCCGTCAATGGCCGCGGTGAAGGGGGCCTGCGGCTGCGGCGGCCCTTCGTGCAGCATGGCGATGAGGCGGTTGGTCGTGAAGGCGCGGCTCAGGGTTTGAAGCGCCGGACGCGGGAGGTACTCCCCGGCGTCCAGGGCGAGCACCACGGCGCGCGGGGTGTTGCCGCGGACGATGGCGAGGTCCGCCGCACTCAGCCGACTGCGCTGGAGGCTGAGAGTGGCCGTGCGTGAGGCGTCCAACGCCCAGAACGCGGCCACAGTGGCGACTAAGAGCAGCAACGCCATCACCGTGCCGGTCATGCGAACCAGGCGATTGCGGCGGCGCTGAAAGCGGAGGTACTCACCCGATTGCTCCAGGAGCTCCGCCTCTGCGGGCTCCAGCTCCGCCCCATAGTCGGCGGCAAAGCGCCGCGCGGCGGCGTACCCCGCCTCGCCGAGCAGGTGCTCGCGGTTGCAGTCGGTGCGCTTCCAGAGCTGGGACTGGCGCGTGATCTGATGGCGCAGGCTCAGCACATCCCGATTCTCGCGCCGGCGGAGCCAGTCGCGCATGGGTCCCCAACGCTCCATCAGCACCGGGTGGGCCAGCGTCGCTGTGGAGCGGAAGCACTGCCAATCGGCAACCACCGCCGGCGAAGGCTCTTCGCCTGCCTCAGCCGCCTGCTGGATATTGTCCGCTCCCGCGCTGCTTCGGTTGGTCCGCGCCCGCCATTCCTCCCAGGTCTGCCGGGCGACCCGACCGAGCAGCCCCTTGAGGCTATAGTCCTGGCGTTGGCAGGGGGCGAGCATGACGGGGTCCTGCACCCCCTCCGCTACCACTAGCCGGGCCTCGATCAGGCCGTCAACGAGACGCCGGCAGGCCGCATCCGCCTCGAGGGTTTCCAGGTCAGCGGTCCTCGGGACTGGACGCGCGCGGGCCGCGGGCTCCAGAGTGACCAGCGCCCGGCAGGCGCGCGGCAGGGCGGAACGGGCGCTCTCGTCGAGCCGGCCCCACAGCTCGTCGGCACGGCGCAGGACCTCCCCGGCGAGTCCCCCGCTCTCCTGCAGGGCGGCAACCGTGAGGTAGCCCGCCGGCGACGCGTCCTCTCCCGTCTGATTTCCAGTCTCATCGACCAGAGCGCGGTGCCGCTGGTATAGGTGCTCCAGGGTCCCCTCCAGGAGGGGCGGCCAAAGCCGCACGCGCGCGGCTTCCGACTCCAGATGCTCCGCCAGGCTGCGGCCGGCCTGTGTCTCGTACTGCAGGCCGGCCACCAAGGCGGGTATCTCGATTACCTGGCGGATACGGGCGGAAGCGGGAGGCTCCAGGCTCATCCAGGTGCGTGGATCGTTGATCCGGGCCAGCTCACCCAGTCGCGGCAGGGCGCGCAGGTGATCGCTGCGCACCACCGCGATCACCCAGGCCACACCGCTCTGAGCCAATGCCTCCAGTGCCGCCGCCAAGGGGGCGGCGTCGATCGCCGTCAAGGCGGCCTCCAGTGGGTCGACCACGACCGCGAGGCGTGCCGCGGCGTCGATTTCGCCGCTATCGTCACGGATCGCCCCTGTTAGCCCTTGCAGTGCAGCGCGAACCTGGCTCGCTGCCAGCTCGGGCTCCGCCCGCAGGCTGCGGCGCATCAGCGTGGGCTCGACGCCGAGGTCACGGAGGGCATCGCCCAGGACCTCGCGGGCGCTCAGGGCATCGGCCAAAGCGGCAAGGGGATCCGCAGCCGTGCTCGGGTCCACCAGGCACCAGCGGCAGGCGGCCACTCCTTCGATCTGGTGCGGCCGTACCAGGCGCGGCAAAAGACCCGCACGCACCAGGGAGGTCTTGCCGCAACCACTGGGGCCGCTCACCAACAGGAAGCCGCGCCCGGACCCCATCTGCTCGCGCAGACGACCGATCAGGTCGCGGGTCTCGCTCTCGCGCCCGGTAAAGACCCGCTCGTCGCCGAAATCAAAGGGCGCCGCCGCACGGAACGGGCTGCCGCGCCAATCGAAGGCGCGGCCCGGGCCGCGTTTCTCCACGTAAATACGACGGTTTAGAAGCTTCCGTAGCTGCGCCTCGACCAGGTCACGGAAGGCCGCGTCGCTGTCGAAGGTACGAAACGCGCGGCGGAACGTCCGGTCCGCGTTGAAGAAGTTGCCCTGGAAGAAGTCCTCCAGGCGCTTGCGGTCCTCGATCGCCGCCAGGGTGGCCTGGGGGTCCGTTATGTCGACCAGCTTGGGGTTGGTCTTCTTGTAGACCAGAACCTCGGGTCGCGGGGCGGCGGCAGTACCCTCTACCGCGTCGAAGAACTCCCACTCCGTCCCGGTCATGCCTCGGTAAGGCTCCTGGGGTAGGGGAGAGCCGAGACGTGTCCAGAGCACAACGAGCACGATCTGGCAGTCCGATGGCTGGACTAGCCCGGCCTGGAAGGTGCGGTCGGCGGTGAGGGCTTCCTCCTCCCACAAGATAGGCTCGATCTCGAAGTACGGCAGGAACTCCTGCGCTAGCCGCGCAATGATGTCCTTGACCATGGCCCGCTCGTGGTCGACGTCGGCGGGGGAGGAGACGAAGATGCGGACCTTGTTCTCGGGCATGACGCGGGGTATCGGGCTGTCCGGGGCAGACACCACAATATACCCAATTCGTATCGCCCTTTCGGTTTGCGACCTGAGGGGACGGGTTGCGGGCGGCGGGCGTGCTCGCAGCACGGGGGCTGGCGTCAAGCGGCAGAGAGGGGTACGAGGCACATCTCCCCGAGGCGGCGACGAGATGGACCGTATCCTGGGCCTGGAGATGGGCGCCGACGACTATCTGGCGAAGCCCTTCAGCGCCCGCGAACTGCAGGCCCGAATCAAGGTGGTCCTGCGCCGTTCGCGCGACCTCCCGCTGGACCCGCTGGAGGATGCCCCCGAACGGCTGCACTTCTCCGGCTGGATGTTGGACACCCGTGCGCAGCACCTGACATCACCCGATGGCGTCGTCGTGCCCTTGAGCCAGGCCGAGTACCGCCTGCTCCATGTCCTGCTGACCCATGCCAACCGGGCGCTCACCCGCGACCAGCTGCTCGATCTCACCCAAGGGCGCGAGGCCGGGCCCTATGACCGGAGCATCGACGTGCTGATCGGCCGGCTGCGCCGGCGTCTCGGCGACGACGCCAAGGAGCCCTCGCTAATCAAAACGGTGCGTGGCCGAGGCTACCTGCTGGCGAGCAAGGTCTCGCCCCACGCCTGAGCAGCACACACCGCATGCGCCTCCTGCCCCGCTCCCTGTTCGGTCGGCTCACCCTGGTCCTACTCATCGGCCTGGTGGCCGCGCAGCTCCTCTCCGCCTGGTTCCTGCTGCGCGACCGCGGCCAGACCCTGTACCAGTCGATCCGCGAGGACACGGTGGCGCGTGTCGCGGGGATCGTGCACCTGCTCGACGCCCTGCAGCCCAAGGAGCGAGAGCGTCTGCTGCCGCTGCTGAGCGCGCCGGGAACGCTTGTCCAGCTCGCCGAGCGACCCGCACCGGCGCCAGTCCCCGACTCCGCTTCCGTGTCGTCCTTGGTCGAGCGCGGCCTGCGACGCCGCCTCCCGCCCGAGACGCCGATCCGAGTGTCGGTCAGCGGGTCCCTGATGAGCGATGCGATGAGCACCGACATGGACAACGCCCCCGGCGGCGCAATGGGCAGAAGCATGGCACAGATGCGCGCCTACATGATGGGGCGCGGCCCCATGGCGGGTCCTTGGGGTTACGTGCACGGAGTACACGCGATGGCGCGAGCATTCTTCATCCAGGTCCGGCTTCATGACGGCACCTGGGTTCGCTTCGCCCGCCAGGTGCCAGAGGACTTGTTCGACCGGCCCACGCGTCTGCTGCTCACGCTGCTTATCCTGCTGGTCAGCGTCATTCTGCTGTCACTCTTTGCCGTGCGTCGCATGGTCGGACCGCTGACGGAGCTTCGCCTCGCGGCGGACGCGCTGGGCAAGGACATCCACCGTCCTCCCCTGCCCGAGACGGGACCCCTGGAGGTGGCGGAGACGGCCCACGCCTTCAACACCATGCAGGCCCGGCTCAAAAGCTACATCAGCGACCGCGCGCGCATCCTCGCGGCAGTCTCGCACGACCTGAAAACACCCTTCGCGCATATCCGCCTGCGCACCGACCTCCTCGACGACGAGGAGCTGCGTGACAAGGTTCAGGGTGATCTGGACGAGATGGAGCACATGGTCACGGCGACCCTGGACTTCATGCGCGGCACGGAGAGCCGCGAGGCAACTCAGACCCTCGACCTGATGGCGCTGCTCGAGAGCGTACGCGACGACGCCCAGGATGCCGGATGGGACATCGAGCTGGAGGGGGGCCTGCGACAGCCCATGCAAGGGCGGCCCCTGGCCCTGAAGCGCAGCATCAGAAACCTGGTTGAGAACGCGGTGCGCTATGGGGAGCGCGCCCACATCCGTGTGGAGGACGAGGACCGCCAAATCAGGATTACGGTGCTCGATGACGGCCCCGGAATCCCCGAGACACTGTTGGAGCAGGTGTTCGACCCCTTCTTTCGCCTTGAGTCCTCGCGCGCGCGGCACACCGGCGGGACCGGACTCGGGCTCGGAATCGCACGCAACATCGCCCGTGCGCACGGCGGTGATCTCGTACTGGTCAATCGGCCGGAAGGTGGGCTCAGCGCACAGCTGGCCCTGCCCCGATGAGCAGTAAGCAGAATGCGCATCTCTTCTCGCGTCATAGCGCGCGGCCAGGTCCCCGGCTCGCCATCGGCAACGGCGAGTCATGCCGAAGGTTTGTCTTTGCCATGGACGCTCACCTATACTCCGCTGCCACATGAAGCCCGTTCGCTCCCCCGCCGCCTCCACCCTGTTGGCTATGATCTTGCTGGTCAGCCAGTGGGCGTCCTATGGAATGGCGGCGCCGATGCCTACCGGGAGTCTGAGCTGCGCGACGCATGACGCGGCTATGGCCGACTGTTGTACGCAAGTGGGACATGCCGCGGATTGCAAGCATGGACATGACCCTGCCCCTTGTGGAGGAAGTCCGGCTTGCGGCTTTGCCTGCTCTTCTTGTGCCTACCCTCTCGCGTATCTGGGCGCGGCCAACCTCCAGCTCTTGTTGATTGCCCGGCTTAACAGCACCCCCTCGACAGATTCCCCATACGCGTCGCGCAACGTCGCCCCGGCGGAACGTCCTCCTCGCCCCTTCCTCGGCTAGCACATCCTGGCAGCCGCCTTTGCGCTGCCACCCGGGCAATGCTGCCCGGTTTCGTCGCATTTCCGCTTCGACAGTCGAGGAACACCAACAATGAGCTTCCGCGAACCTGACCTTCGCGCCGCGCGCATCCCCGTGCCCGACCTCTCCCGCCGCCGCTTTGTGCAGGGGATCGCCGTGGGTGGCGTCGTGGCCGGGCTGGGACTGCGCCCGACGCGCCTGTTGGCAACGACGCCCGCGCGAACGGGTCCGGTCACCCTGCGCGGCAAGGACTTCCACCTCAGGATCGGCCTGGAGACCGTCAACTTCACCGGCTCGCCGGCCGCCGCCACGGCAGTCAACGGCTCGGTGCCTGCGCCAATCCTGCGCTGGCGCGAGGGTGACCGAGTGACCTTGCGGGTCACCAATCATCTACCGGAATCGAGCTCGATCCATTGGCACAGCATCATCCTTCCCACCCACATGGAGGGCCTGGCGTGACCAACATGGATCTTGGGTTGCGCCTGCGCTACGAGACCCGGCGCGAGCTTGCCCCTACGTCGGGGTCAACTGAGAGAAGCTCTTCGGTGGCACCGCCGTTTATGCGCGGCAGGAGGGCCAGGCAACGAGCGACCTTGAGTTTGTCGTCGGCATACGGGCATGGTCCTAAGCGTCAGCCCCTCACCATCCACGCGCCTCGATGCGGAGGCACGTGGCTTTGCAGGCCCTACAGTGATCATTCATCGCCGTGCGATCTAGCAATGAGGAACCAACACATGCACAAGCATCGAAGCTCATCACCGACACTGACCGTGACGGTCCTTGCCTTCGCCACACTTTCGACATGCAGGGTATCGCTCGCGGCAGAACCCGACTCGAGTGCTCAGCAAGAGCCCCCGACGGCACAGCTCCAGCGCCTGGTGCCGGGCGCCAAGCTCGGAGCGCCCGAGCCCACGCCGGTCAGCGGCATCTTTCGGGTCAAGATCGGCTCGGCCTATGTCTACATCACCGCAGACGGGCACCATGCCTTTGCCGGTGATCTGCTCGATCTCGCGACCGGTGAGAATCTGACCGACCGGCAGCGCAACAAAGACCACCTGGCCGCCCTCGCCGGCTTTCCCGCGAGTGATCTCCTGATCTATCCCGCAGACGGGGCAGAGAAGGCGCGCATCCATGTCTTCACCGATAGCTCCTGCCCGTACTGCCGCAAGCTGCAGGCGGAGGTCCCGGCGCTGCGCCAGGCGGGCGTGACGGTTGCCTATATCCCATTCCCTCGCGGCGGCGAGAAGGGGCCAGGTTACAAGGACCTACGTGCGATCTGGTGTGCCGATGACCGGAGCAAGGCCATGGACATCGCCACCGGGGTGGCGAGTGGCGAGCTGGGAACGGGCGATTGCGCGGCCGCCGCCGCGGTGGATGCCGGGTATCGCCTGGGCACGGAATTCGGGGTCCGCGGCACGCCGACTATTGTGCTGCCCAGCGGTGCCGCCGTCTCGGGTTACCTGAGTGCGCAGAAGCTTACGGCGCGCTTGGGCCTGGGGAATACACCAGCCAAGCCATGACGTAAGTAAGCAACATCACGTCCTACCTCCGTCGAGAACTATCACGAGCTAGAGAGGCAATGACCATGAACAGCATGAACGCAGTCGTACGGGCCATCATCACCGCTGCGACACTGGCCGCTCCCCTCGCCAGCCTGGCCGCCGGCGAGACCGTCACCGTCTACAAGTCACCGACCTGCGGCTGCTGCGAGAAGTGGATTAGTCACCTGCGGGAACAAGGACTCGCAGTGGACGCCGTGGATCTGACCGATCTACGCATGGTCAAATCCATGGCAGGCGTGAAGCCGGAACAGGCCTCCTGCCATACAGCACGCGTAGGCGGCTACGTGATCGAAGGCCATGTCCCGGCCCAAGACATACGGCGGCTCCTCGCGGAGCGCCCCAAGGTCAGAGGGCTGACGGTCCCCGGCATGCCGATGGGCTCCCCGGGAATGGAGGGCCCGCGCCGCGACTCCTATCAGGTGCTGACGCTCGAGGACGGTCCGAGTCGGGTCTTCGCGAGCCACTAAAGCGATCGTCCGAAGGTTTCGAGGACGGACCCTGGTGGCTATTCTGAATCGTTGTTATCGCCACAGCAGGCCTGCGCGGTACAGTATCGGGGCTTCGGCTGAACAGACCGCACGCGCCGTAGCCGATGCCCTCGCAGGCCGTTACGCCCCGCTCGGCCCGGGAGCGGTCGCAGTGAGCGGAAACAAAGGTGGAAGGTTAGGCCCCTTTGAACCATCGGAGGCAACGTCATGATCGACAAGAGCACAGATCAGTCAATGGATACTGCCTGGGAGGTCAAGCGCAAGATGCGGATACCGGCCCTCGGCGATCCGGGGGACGACTCAGACCTGGAGCAAGCGCTGGCATGCATTGAAGGGGTGCTGCGGGTATCGGCCGACCACACCAAGAAACGGGTCTCAATGACCTACCTGGTCACCAAGACCGACTACCAATCCCTAGAACGTGCCGCCGAAGCAGCCGGCTTTCCACCCGCAGGCAACCGCTGGGGCCGCTTGAAATCCGTCTGGTACCAGAACCTTGATCTCACCGGCCGGGGAAACGCGAATGCGCCGGCGTCGGCTTGCTGCAACAAGCCCCCGACCAAGGGGCACTAACCTCGAAAGAATGCGTGATGAGACCAAGGAACTGGGTTGAGCATCGTCATTCTAGTCGCGCTCGTCCTGCTGGTGGCGACCATCTTGGCGCCACCGGTGATTCACCGCACCTACCAAGCGCCCAGAGAACCTGAGCGCCGAACGCCCGCAGACCTGGGCCTGCCATTTCACGCTGTGCGCATTCCAACCGCGAACGGCAAGCGCCTGTTCGCCTGGTTCGTCCCGAGCGAGGCACGCGTGAGCAAGGCGCCGGCGGTGGCGGTGATGCACGGCTGGGGGGGCAATGCCGAGCACATGCTTCCCTTCGCCACGCTGTTGCACGAGGCGGGCTATGCTACGCTGCTCTTGGACGCCCGCAACCACGGCAGCAGCGACGCCGACGATTTCTCCTCTATGCCGCGCTTCGCCGAGGACCTGGAGCATGGCCTCGACTGGCTCGCTCACCAACCGGGCGTCGACGAGCAGCGGCTGTTCCTGCTCGGCCACTCCGTAGGCGCAGGCGCCGCGCTGCTGGTGGCCTCCCGCCGCGGCGACCTCGCCGCTGTGGTGAGCATTGCCGCCTTCGCCCACCCCGGGGTCCTCATGCGCCGCCAAATGCGCTCGCGTCACATCCCGTACTGGCCCATTGGATGGCTGGTGTTGCGCTACATCGAGCGGACGATCAAGGCCCGCTTCGACGCGATCGCCCCCTGCAACACCATTCGCCACGTGAGCTGTCCGGTCCTCTTGGTCCACGGTGAGGAGGACGATCGCGTTCCTCCCTCGGATGCGCGGCGCATTTACGCCAACCGCCCGGATGAGCGCACCACGCTGCTGCTCCTCCCCGCCACCGGCCACGACTCCAGCGATGCCATCTTCGCCCATGGCGGATCACTGCTCGCATTCCTGCGCCGATTCAGGATTGCCCCGCTAACGGCCGGAGGAGACCATACCGGCGGCTGAAGGTACGGTGGAGAGACCGATGCACTCCGGTACCGCTCGGGAGGAGGCACACACTCGCCACATGTCCGACCTGTTCATCAGAGTGACGTTCACCAGTCTCTGGGTCGCGTAGGATGCAGCATACGGAACTCGATGCCGCGCTCTTCCCGACGGCGCGCGTCCACATTGCCGCCGACACTCCTGGACGAGCCGCGCCGCCGACCGTCGGTGCCGCGCCTGGGAGCGCGGGCACCAGAACTATTGCGGCAGAAGGGGAAGTCCGGTCCCAAGTGGCTTATCACCTCACGGTTTCGCGACACCCGGGTCTCGCCTTACGGCTCAGTCACCGTCTTGCCGGGCCCCCACACCGATCGCCCTGCACAGGTTCAGCAGGTCTCACGCCGGTTCGAGCTCGGCGTGCGGATCACCTGACCGTCAGCACATGGCAGGACGCCCGGTGCAGCACCCGGTCGGTCGTTGAGCCAAGCAGGTCACTGATACCGTGATGGCCGTGGGCACCGATCACGATCAGGTCGGGGACCTCCCGTTCCGCGACCCGCAAGATTTCGTGCCTGGGATTTCCGCAGACGACAATAACATTGGCGTTGGCTACGCCGAGACGCCGCAGCGTCTCTTCGAGCTTCTCCCTCGCCGCAGCGAGCAGAGTCTCTTCCGCCGTGTCGACGGGCGGCTGGATGTAGTCGTCGTCCAGCGGGCGCGTATAGTCGACGACGTGCAACACCGAGAACATCGATCCGCTGCATGCGACCTGCATCACGGCGCTCTGAATGACTGCATCGGTGTGCCCGCTGAAGTCGACCAGGGCGAGAATCCGCTTGTAGTTCGTCATAGGTATACCTCCTATGGGGCTGTTTCCATCGTGCTCGCGCGCCGACAGCTCGCGCGAGGGGCCCGGCGCAGCAAAAGGCCATTGGAGTCAGGTATACAGCCGTAGGCTCATAAGGATGTTGGCTCAACTCGCTCCGTTGACCGTCAGCTCCCAAACGTCGGGGCTATGTCCGCCTGGCATGCCGCCATCATTAGGGTCGGGCACCCGGACTTCCTTTCGGTGCAGTCACGGAACGGTCTCGGCGAGCCTGAATATACTCGCCCGCGGCCAGCGCCGCGCGGGCCCCATCGCCGGCGGCAATGATGATGCGCTTGCCGAAGCCATTGGTGACGTCGCCCACCGCGAAGAGCCCTGGGACACTCGTGCTGCCTCCGACACCGGTCTCGACCTCGCCATGGCTGTTGAGGGGATAAGTGGTCGGATAAGGGGTCAGGGTCAATTCAGATCCCTGCGCTGATACAGATCTCCTGGACCGAGCGTTCGGATTCAGCCCTGTTGGTCACGTTCGACGACCGGCCATACGAAGGGCGCTGTAGGGCGGCGCTGGTCCTTCAGGTCAGGAGTCGACGGGCAGCAGTCGGCCATTATGTGTAGGTCCAAACTATGTGGAGTTCGAATCGCCAGGCGTCTGAAGTTCGCCTGATTGCTGGGCTACGGCTTGGCGAAAGGCGGCGAAGCTTCACATAGTACTCCGGTCTTCCGAGGTGCCTAAGGTCTTCACGGGACCCAGGATAGGGGGTACAGCGCGGTCTTCCCTCGAGCTAGGAGACCGGATTCGCGAGAGCTTGTGCGGTAGACGGTCGGGCAGCCTGACCAGCGCGATCCGAGGAGCCATACCGAGCGATCACCTGAGGTACTGGAGCGGTTCCCGCGTGCCCGCACACTACGTGAAGTAACTGCCAACCTGAGCCCACGATCGGCCGGGAATCGGCGCCGGGACTTCACATAGTTTGGACCTACACATAATGGCCGTTATGTGAAGCTTCACATAGCGGCCATAAGCGGACGATAGAAACCCCGCCGAAGCGGGGTCCGAAGGCTGCTCGATGTCAAGTTCTATGCGGTCAATCGCTTTCTCCGCCGATAGCTAATACCAATGATGCTGAGGCCAAGCAGGCTGAGCGTAGTGGGCTCCGGTGCGCTACCAGAGAAAGGTGCGCGCGCCAAGTGGTCGTAAATAATCATGTCATCTGTTGCGCCCAAGAAGCTTACGCTATGAATCAATTCCCCAGGGCCAGGTGAAACTCACTTCCCGCGTGGGCCGACAGGGACCATGATATGGGCATAGGGCGTGTCTTTCCACATGACGTAAGGTCCGCCATTGTCAGGATCATCCGACAAACCCTCGAGCGTTTTCGGATCCGATACCAGGATCATAAGGTGGGGGCCTTCTTGAACCCACACCTCGCCAGGGTCGGGCGTGGTGTCATACGGATCGGCGTTATTGACATTGTCGTCCCCGGCCAGCATGTACGAGATCCCCAGTCTGTCGGTCTTGAAGTCCGTTTTGTTTCCGACCGCCGTCAAAAGACGCATCCAGACCTCGTCGTTGCACATGGGATGTGACCCGGCAGCTGATGCC
Organism: uncultured Gammaproteobacteria bacterium; assembly: GCA_963824085.1. Taxonomy (GTDB): domain Bacteria; phylum Pseudomonadota; class Gammaproteobacteria; order Chromatiales; family Chromatiaceae; genus JARRNE01. The sequence continues at coordinate 73,974 of CAWGNT010000018.1, read as the reverse complement.
GGAAGACAGTGCCAACCATTCGTGCCTTTTCTCAAGACAGTGCCGTCCGTGTCAATGATCGTGGCGTTCCCGGCAATAGAACTTGGGGCAGCCTCCATGGCGCGGGCTATCTTCGCTTCCTTGGAGCCGCCCTCTGTTGCGAGTGAAACAGAGGGCAAAACGAAGATGGCAAGAACCATTGTGAGTGCCAGCGCAAATTGACTCTGTATCTTCATGTGTAAGTCTCCTTCAGTGAATTCGCCCTTCTGGGCAACGCGGTTAGGGATAGGGGGAGGGAATGAAATCCAACCGCACGACGGGTGGATTGGGCGAGACGGTAGCATCGTAGGCGCATGCAAGCAAAGGCGTTTGTACAGGTGCTGGGTAGTGGCTGGGCGTCGCTGGCCTTGCGGTTCTCCACAAAGTCGCGAAATGACACCCGCGCAACATGGCCGCCAATCAGATAGTCCAGCATAAGCCTGAACCGCGATCGCGGAAAGAATCCCAGCCAATGTTCTTTTCATCTCCGGTTCCCCCTGGAGCTGCTTGTGGTGAGTCGTTCAGGCAAGAATGGCAGCTCGGTATTCGGTGATTCCCCTCTAGATGATGGATACCGTACAGGCTAGACCACGGGGGTGTTTTCCGCCAGCGCGACTGCACAAAGTCCAAACCTTCTTCGATCCACGCGAGGTCGCAAAAACCGGAACGGTTCGATAACGTCGGTCGCGGAAGCTCTTGTTGAGACGAGGGTGCAAAATCTTCTGGTACCCTTCATAAGCAAACCCTGTAGGACTGCTTTGGGTCGGCTGCTGCCTCTGGCGGCCTTTCCCGCCCTCGAATCCCAGGAACGGACGCAACCGACCAACAGCCGACGTCAGGCGTTCGACCGCAGATCGCGATGGGCTCACCGATTGAGCCACCCGAGCGAGACAATAGAACCGATGCGCATGCGCGGTCTGAAATCCGGACGTCTCCAGGGGGCACCATGGTCAAGCACGATTTTCTTGATGGCGGGCGCGTGCGGAAGGCTCACTCCGTCAGACAAATCCCGCCGGTCGTCCAGAGTCTCGCGACAGGCCTCGCTCGTATCCCCGATCTCCGGTACATCAAGATCTTTCCGAATCGGATCGGGGCTTCGAATGTTCTCTCAGCCGATGGCAAGAAGAACCCAGTCGTCGTCATCGGAGCGGCAGGTATCGTGGGGGTGGAGTTGCTCGTCGACGTCCCGCACAAAATCGTGCAGTTCTGCGCCCTCACCTCCGCGACCAAGGGCTGCGGACGCCAGATGGTCGAGGCTGTAGTCGGCGCAACGCCCGAAGACTGGTTTCTGGCGGTGCTCATGGACTGGAGTGGCGGGTTCTGGAACAGGATGGCCCAGGAGTACCCGAGACTGTCTGTGTGCTGAGGATTGTTGTCGGACACACTGCCTTTGGCAGCGACGACGGACGATGTTGGTGTTTTCGTCGGGCACTCTATGCCCCGGGGCGCCACCCCAACCGGTAGGAATCGACCAGAAGCGGACCAATTAAACGGCAGGATATGACAGGTGTCACCGCAAGAATTTGTCTGTCGGATAACTAAATTTCTTCTGACCTCGTGAATTAGAGCGCCTAAATTCGGCCAGTCTTATTGTAGCTACAGTGAATAGAGATGAGAGTGATACTCTTTGATGTCGATAGCAAAATACCCAATCTTGCGCTGATGAAATTGAGTTCTTTCTATAAATTACGGAGATGCGAAGTCGTTCTTTCGCGAAAATGTCAATCAATCCCTGCGGACCTCTACTTTGCAAGTGCAGTGTTTAACCTTTACAAATCTAATGCAAAGATCCAACGATTGAAGGAGATATACGGCGATAAAGTAAGTTTTGGAGGAACCGGAGTAGATCTTACGACAAGCCTTTCCGACGAAGTAGACGACTGTTTTCCCGACTATCGCCTGTACGGTCTTACCGCATACGCACTTGGCTTTCTGACCCGCGGATGCAATAAGCGGTGCGCGTTCTGCGTTGTTCCAAAGAAGGAGGGTCGGATCCAGCCGACCTATTCAACCTTTGACGACTTTATACCGAAGGGGCAGCAGAATGTCATGTTACTCGATAACAATCTTCTAGCGGCACCTAACGTACACAACCTTCTAGAAGAAATGGCACGAAGAAAGCTCAGGGTAAATTTTTCGCAAACACTCGATATTCAGTTGCTAACCGATGAAATATACCAACAATTGAAAAAGGTAGACTCGGTGAATTCGAGGTTTTCGCGGAAGATGATCTATTTTAGCTGCAATACGGTGAAACAGGCAGAATGGTTTCGCCGGCAATCTGATAAACTGAAAGGATTTGGAAAAGGGCAGGTAACGGCTGTTATTATGTACGGATATAATACGCGACTTTCACAAGATTACACAATCATCAACATGACGAGAAAACTAGGTGTTTTACCTTTTGTTCAGCAGTATCAGCCAATATTAAACAAACCTGCGCGGATACCGGATGATTATTTCGATATGGATCTTGACGAAGTCGCGCAGTTTCGATTTCGAACCAATGGACAAAATGGTGAAAAGTTTTTTAGGTACGTCAATGAATTATACTTTAAGACGTACGGAAAGTATTATCTCCCGCTGCTGAAGGCAATCTACCGGTACAATAACAAGCAGCGACTTCGGTATTATCTAGAGCGACCCGATCTGCTTAGTGTAGAGATGTACAAGAGATACGCTTAAACTCACTGTCACGCTGACCTCTACATATCAGAATGGGTTACATGCGCTGATCACCTATGTGTTTTGAGCGTCGGCCTTCTGCTCGCGGTTCGCATTTCCTGCAGTGTTCTTGCGTCCGCTTAGGGTCGACAGCCGAAGCCGAAGGAGCCGGCACCTGGGGGTCGGCGATAGAGGTGCAAATGGTGACACCCCGCGAGCCCCGCCGAGTCGTACGCGGCGTAGGGGAAGCGTCCGTCGCGCACTGGAGCAGACTTCTGTTTCCTCACAATCCTAGAGGAGACAGAGCATGCACCTGCAAGCAACCGAGAGTTCGGCGTCCGCGGCCTGGGTCCCATGGAACAAGGGCAAGCTGATCGGCCAGAAACCGCCGCTCTCACTCAAGGAAATTTGGGGCATTCGCATCCGGCTGCAGATTGGCGGGCGGGTTCGCGATCTTGCCCTCTTCAACCTCGCCATCGACAGCAAGCTGCGCGGCTGCGACCTGGTTGGGCTGCGGGTCCGTGATGTAGCGCACGGCACGCAGATCGTCTCCCGCGCCACGGTCTTGCAGCAGAAGACCGGCCAGCCCGTCCGCTTCAAGGTCACGGAGGAGACGCGGACGGCTGTTCAGGCGTGGATTACAAAGCGGAATCACGCGGCGACTGACTTCCTGTTTCCGAGCCGCCACCAGCGGTCTGGCCACCTCTCCACTCGCCAGTATGCGCGGATCGTGAAGGAATGGATTTCGCTCATTGGCAAGGACCCATACGACTACGGGACCCACTCCCTGCGGCGCACGAAGGCAACCCTTATCTACCGTCACACGCAGAATCTGAGAGCGGTCCAGCTCCTGCTCGGACACACAAAGCTCGAAAGTACTGTGCGCTACCTTGGAGTCGAAGTCGATGACGCACTGGAGATAGCCGAACACATCGAGGTCTGACTCACGCTGGCCGGAGGCAAAACGTCCTCCGGCCCGGTGTCAGGATTCTTTACAGTCCCTCGGCCATCGTTCGCCCCCACGGTCCCACTCCGGCCAGGAGCGGACCTTGACGTCTTGCTGCTGTGCGCCGATAGCCCGGAGTATAGGACCAGAAACGCGCCTTCGGTTTTCGCTCCGAGTGACCGAGTCATTGCTGATCCGCACAGTCACCCTTCTGACAGGCGCTGGGGCTTCCCCTTGCGGGGAAGACACCCGACCCTGGCTCGGTTGAGCCCCAGAAAATCCTCGGTACCCTGCATGGCCAATTGGTGTGCGGAGCCTCTTCAGTGAAGCCGCCCGCGCGCGCTGGACGGAGTGCGTTCATCGTACGCGGGTGGCAACCCGTGCGGTCGCCTTCACAGATCGCTGGCGCCTCCTTGGGGGGAGGTCCAACCCTTTGCTGGTTTCATGACAGAGGTGCATCAGTCGAAATCCGCTGCTCCACGACCCTGGTGATGGGATGCGGCGGCGGCCAATCAGATCTGATGGTTGTCGGCCAACACCATGACGCGCTCGCCGCTGCAGCCCGAGACTTATCGGTTCATGCGAATGCCTTGTTCACATCGAAGGGCACCTGGTCGGCAGGATGTAGTAGCAAGCCCGCGCGAGCTTGTGGGCCACCGCCTTATGGCGACGATCGGTTGGGTGCGGGCACACTGCGCTGGTAGTAGCGCTTGATCTGCGGGTTGTAGCGCACCGCGAAGTTGGCCGCCTCGATGTAGGCCCAGGCAAGATACTTGTTGCCGTTCTTGGTGTTGCCTTTACCCTTCTTCTTGCCGTTGCTGATCCGTTTGCTGCCCACGCAGCGACAATAGGAGGCGTAGTTGCCCACCTTGGCGAAGCGCTCGATTGCACAGGTCTCGAGCACGATGGTCAGCCCGAAGATTTGACCGACGCCGCGACCGGTGCATGCGGCCCGGCGGGGCGCCGGTCGTGCCTTCCGCCTTCTCCACGCGCTATCGCCTCCAACGTGTGCTCACCGCAGGCGCCCTTGACCGCCGGGCGAGCTGCGCATCCGGCAACAGCCGGTCACCTCCTCGTGCTCAGGCGCTTGATCTCGTTGGGGTGAGCAAGTCGCCCTCGATTGCGCGTGAGCATTTGACCGACTGCCGGTGGCTGGTATGCGGCGCACCGCTGGCGGCGCTTGCGCCGTGATCGCGCACCGGGCGCTCCTCTTGGGTAGACGTACCTTCGGGAAGCGGCTCCAGACGCAGCGCTCCGCCAGCCAGGGTCTCGAACCAGTCGGCGATCTCCTCGAAGCCCTCGTCGCGGGCGGTCTTGGCCATGCCCGGATACATGTCGGTGTACTCGTGGGTCTCACCGGCGATGGCCGCCTTCAGATTGGCGTCGGTGCCGCCGATGGGCAGGCCGGTCGCCGGATCGCCGACCGCCTCCAGGTATTCCAGGTGCCCATGGGCGTGCCCGGTCTCGCCTTCGGCGGTTGAGCGAAACACGGCCGCAACGTCGTTGTAGCCCTCCACGTCCGCCTTGGAGGCGAAGTAGAGGTAGCGGCGGTTGGCCTGGGACTCGCCGGCGAATGCCTCTTTCAGGCTCTCTTCAGTCTTGCTGCCTTTCAGCTCCATTTGGATTCCTCCGAATAAGAAAAGCATAAACGAACTGCTTCCCAGGTCGCCCAAGTATCGACCGGTCTTCAGGTGGCCGTCAATCCTCCCTTCGACGGGTTGTCGGGGTGAGTCCCAGCCTCCCGAGGCCTCCCGAGCCGGGGAATTGTCCGTAAGCGGGGCGATTTCGGGGGGATTCTGATAGTCAAGCTGAGCGCTTCCCTGCCTGGCCTGTCAGGGTCGGCGCCGGTGTCACCGAGGCGCGGTCTCGACTGTTGGGGGCAAATACGCCGTGATAGCGGGTTAGATTGCCCCGGGGCTTGGGTACCAAGGCGGCGAGGCGGGCGATGAAATCGAGCGGTTCGAAGATGACATGGGTGTTGTGAGAGTGGAAAAAACCGTGCCCCAATCTGGTAGGAGGTAGCCCGAAGGCTACCCCCTCCCAACGGAACGGTACGTACCGGCCAGGTATACCGCTCTTCGATCAGCAGCCGAACCCATCAGGCCCGAGAGAAAGCGACGATGAAGTCGTGAAGGAACACATCTGGTCGATCCCCGCTGGACCGGCATTCTTACTAACCTGTTGCCATGCCCTCTGCAGGCGTCCCGGGTCATAGACCTTCACCAGCACGTCTTGCACTTTCATCTCGCTTGCTCCGTGATCTGCCTTGACACCGAGGATTACCGCACTGGCGGAGGCCGTTTGGCCTTGAGCGGACATTCCAGAGGACGCCACCGGCAAGGAGGGGTAAGATTTTCCACCACCCAGCCGAGGTGGAGACAGCACAGCGGAGACCCGCCGAGCGTGGGTTCCGAAGCAAAATCGACTGCAAATGCGTTCTTATGCCTATTCCGCCGTCCTGTGCTTGGGACGGCTGTAACATGCGGAGAATCCAAACCTTGGACATGGCACAACACCAGAAGAAGGTAGGAATACTGTTTGAGTTGGGGGAGGTGCAGATAAATCGGACAAGGTGGCCCGATTACAGGCTGTATGGATTCGGACAAGACGACATCGACGATCTTCTCGAACTAGCGGTCGATCTCTCGCTGCATGGCGCACCTGTCGAAAGCAACGAAGTGTGGGCACCCCTCCATGCTTGGCGCGCCATTGGCCAATTGGCAGATCTACGGGCCATTGAACCGCTGCTCCGGATGTTCGATAGGCTCTGTGAGGATGATTGGGCAATGGAGGAATTACCCGTTGTGCTTGCAATGATGGGACCTAAGGCAATCGGCCCTATTACTGACTTCGTGGATGACAGTAGCCATAAAGAATATGCGCGGATGATGGCAGTAGACGCTTTGGAGGAGATTGCAAAGCGAAGCCCATCCGCGAGGAGCCAGGTTGTCACCATCATTACCGATTATCTAGAACGTCCTGATCGAAATACATCGGCTTTGAACGGCTTTGCAGTCAGCTCCCTCATCACGCTTAACGCGAAGGAGTCTATCGATACGCTTCGACGCCTCTATGCCAATGGAAATGTTGACATCTCCGTCTGTGGAGATATTGAGGATGTGGAAATCGCACTGGGATTAAGGACGCGCAGAAACACGCCATCACCAGATCTCCGGCAACTTTACGGGCTATCTGCGCGGCATGGGATAAGCCGCCAAAAGACAGGACGAAACGATCCCTGCCCATGTGGAAGCGGGAAAAAATATAAAAAGTGCTGCCTCCAATGACCGCAACCGGCCAGGAGCAGCCGTCCAGATGCCCGGAAGCAGGGCTGCAATATGAGGTACAGCGGCCGCTCGCGAGACTGGGACGAGGTACCCGCGGGGTTCGGGACCCTGGCCCGACTAATCAACAAGCCGAGCGAGAGCTTGCTGCCAATGTTGTCGAGCAAAGGAAACCCTAGCATGGACAACCTGGCGGCAATCTTCGGAGCGTTGCGCGGCCAACTCAGAGTGGACATCGAGGTCCACGCGGCCGATGCTGCCTGACCCAACCCACGCCTGCTGGACAGACGCCCAAGCCGAACGTACGAGCCGTGGTACGTCCCCATTTTCTCCTCGGTTGACAGATCTCATCCGGAATGATAAGAGAGTAACAAACTAGTGATAAGCGGAATCTGGGGTTTCCACTTAACCGGCGTTCGCTTCTATGCGCGGAATCCAGTCATCCATAGCAGCCCAAATCGGGTAGCAATGGGGCGTACCATGGGCCATCGAGCCTGCGAAAAGGGAGGGCTGTCAAAAACTGACGCGGCAGCTCGGGTTGCTCCGGTTAAGTGGAGACTCCATAGCAGAATTATAAATTTGTTAGACGTCTTGAACAGCGGGGGTACGTGGATGACCATTCGAATAGCGGCAGCATTCACAGCGGTGGCCTTACTCGCTGGTTCAGCCTTGGCGCACGCCGAATCCACGGTCACCATAGCTACCGTGAATAACGGCGACATGATCCGGATGCAGGGGCTCTCGGTGGCGTTCGAGAAAGCCAATCCCGACATCAAACTCCACTGGGTGACACTGGAAGAGAACGTGCTACGCCAGCGCGTCACCACCGACATCGCGACCAAAGGCGGGCAGTTCGACGTACTGACAATCGGTACCTACGAAGTCCCCATCTGGGCCGAGCGAGGATGGCTTGTGGCACTCGACGATTTGCCGGAGGACTACGACGCTGATGATATCCTGCCGCCGATCCGCGAAGGCCTGTCCTTCAATCGCACGATGTACGCCGTGCCGTTCTATGGCGAGTCTTCATTCACCATGTACCGCACCGATCTGTTTAAGAAAGTCGGGCTAGAGATGCCCGAAAAGCCCACGTGGGATTTCATCAAGGGCGCTGCCCGCAAGGTGGCCGACAAGCGCAACGAGGTTTATGGCATTTGCCTGCGTGGCAAGCCAGGCTGGGGCGAGAACATGGCGTTCCTGACCGCCATGGCCAACTCCTACGGTGCGCGCTGGTTCGATATGGACTGGAAACCCCAGTTCGACAGCGAAGCCTGGAAAGCGACGATCACCGACTACGTCGAACTGATGCAGGAAGTCGGCCCGCCAGACGCGTCGGCGAATGGCTACAATGAAAACCTTGCCCTGTTCCGGTCAGGCAAGTGCGCGATCTGGATCGACTCGACCGCCGCTGGCCAGTTCGTGACCAACGCGGACTCTGATGTGGCCGACAGTGTCGGCTTCGCGCTCGCGCCAGACAAGGGGCTGGGCAAGAGCGCGAACTGGCTCTGGGCCTGGGCGCTGGCGGTTCCCGAGGGTTCCGCCAACAAGGATGCGGCGAAGAGATTCGTGGCTTGGGCCACCTCGAAGCAGTACCTGGAACTGGTCGCCTCGAAGGACGGCTGGTCCAACGTGCCTCCGGGCACCCGCAGGTCGCTCTACGAAAACCCGGCCTATCTCGACGCGGCGCCCTTCGCCAAGATAACGCTCGCATCGATCCAGGCAGCCGATCCGAACGATCCGACCGTCGAACAAGTGCCCTATAGCGGAATTCAGTTCGTCGCGATCCCGGAGTTCCAGAGCATCGGCACCGCGGTGGGTGACCGGTTCGCAGCGGCACTGTCGGGAACGATCCCGATCGATCAGGCACTTCGCAACGCCCAGTGGGTGACTGGGAAGGTCATAGAGCGAGGCCGCTTCTTCCAATAGAGGTCATTCCGCTCAATGGAGCACCCGTGATCCGCCGCTAATCTCACTCGGCATGTCCGGGTGCGGACAGTGGGCAATAGTTGACCGCCTATTACTTCTGCAGACTAGTTGCCCGTCAATTGGAACGATATAAAACAACAGCAGTACGGGAGCGCAAAATGACCAATACCGCCTTCGATCCCGGTCAATCCATAGCAGATATGGATGACGAGCAGCTTCCGATTCCACGGCACAAACTGCATGGGTGGCCGCACTTTGCCGGCCTATATGCGGCCGAACATGTCGCCGCGACGGAATTCGTGATCGGCGCGACCTTCGTGGCACTGGGTGCCGGGATATGGGATATTCTCCTCGGTCTGCTTATCGGCAACACGCTGGCCGTTCTGAGCTTTACGCTGATCACGTCCCCGATCGCCGTCGATACGAGAATGAGCCTTTACACCTATCTCAATCGCATCGCCGGCGATTCGATGTCGCGTCTCTACAACGGGGCCAATGTCTTAATCTTCGGCGTCATATCGGCTGCCATGATCACCGTGTCGGCAACGGCCGTCAGGGTATTATTCGATATCCCCCCACAGGTGCATCCGTATCCCACCAGTGTGGCGTTCGTCATCGTGTCCGTCGCGGTTGCAGTCATCGTGGTTCTGGTTGCCGTCTTCGGGTTCAATGCACTGACCGAATTCGCCAGCATCTGCGCGCCATGGCTCATGGTGATGTTCACCGCCGGCGGCATGGTTCTGCTTCCCGCACTCGCGGAATCCATTACCGGTTACACCACCCTGACCAGCTTCTCCGATTTCGTTCAGATAGGCGGAACAACCGTATGGACGGGCCTGAATGCCAAGGGAGAACCAGGTATAGGGCTTCTCGAAGTGGCCGGCTTCGCGTGGGCTGCGAACACCTTCTCTCACTTCGGGCTGATCGACATGGCGCTGCTGCGCTATGCCAAGAAGAAAAGCTATGGTCTTGCGACCAGTGCGGGAATGATGTTCGGGCACTACGTAGCCTGGATTTCCGCCGGACTGATGGGCGCGGCGACCGCGGCAACGCTGAAAACCAGCATTGTGATGGTCGATCCGGGCGAAGTGGCCTTCTATGCCCTGGGCGCATCAGGGTTTGTGATCGTGATCGTTGCCGGGTGGACAACAGCCAATTCGAACCTCTACCGCGCCGGTCTGGCCGCACAGGCCGTGTTTCCCGAAATATCCAGGACGAAGGTCACATTGTTCGTTGGGCTGGCTGTCGTGGTCGCAAGCGCCTTCCCATTCATTTACCGAAGCATGCTTCCTCTTTTGACCTATGCCGGTCTCATTCTCGTGCCGATTGGCGGTATCGTCTTCGCCGAACACCATATCTTTCCGAGAATCGGGTTTACCCGGTACTGGGCTCGCTACAAGGGCTTGAAGCACAGCGTCCCGGCGATTGCGACATGGGCGATCTCCCTGATGTTCGGCTTCGGTCTGGACGTGCTCAACATCATTCCGTTCTACTACCTGTTCCTGCCTACCTGGTTTGTCTCGATCATCGCCTATGTCGTACTGGCGAAAGTGTACGGCGCTTCTGACAGTTATCCTGATGGCGAGAAGGCAGAACGGATCTTCGAGGAGAGGGTCGCAGAATTTCATGCGAAACAAGCGGTAATGGAGAGTCACCATTTCGCAAAAGACAACTCAGTTCTTTCAAAGATGATCAAGGCGATCTACCTCATCATTGGCCTAACCGTTCCATTTGTTTTGGCCTGGAGGGTTCTGTTTAATAGCCCTGACATCTATGTCTACTATGTCAATCTGGAGCGGTTCTACAACGTAGCAATCTGGTGCACTGTCATCTACTTCGCTTTCGCCTACTGGGACCTAAAGCGTTCGAAGGCGCTTCATAGTTCTCGGATGCCGGTGGCGGGAGAGTCCGCAGTTTAGGGAGTTCGTCATGACCGAACCCATTCAACTCAAGCAGGAAAACCTTCACCTCCTCGCCGACGAAATCGTTCGTCCATCCTATGACCGGAGCAAAGTCAAAGCCGGCATCGTCCATATCGGGGTCGGCGGTTTCCACCGATCGCACGAGGCGTATTACACCAGTGCGCTGATGAACGACTCCGATGCGTCCGCCTGGGGCATCTGCGGCGTGGGCCTGCGGGAGGCAGACCGCAAAATCGGCGATATTCTGAAGGCGCAGGACTATCTCTATACGTTGATCGTGAAGCATCCCCAGGGAAAGGTTGAACCCTGCGTCATCGGTTCACTGATCGATTTCATGCTGGGCTGCGACGATCCCGGCGCCGTCATCGACAAGATGGCCGGCGCGGACACCAAGATCGTTTCGCTGACCATTACGGAAGGAGGCTACAATTTCAACCCCACAACGGGCGAGTTCGACTTCGGCAATCCCGATGTGCGGCACGATCTGGAACATCCCTCCAGCCCGAAGACGGTTTTCGGCTATCTGACCGCCGCGCTCAAGAAACGCCGCGCCTCGGGAGTCCCGGCCGTCACAATTCAGTCGTGCGACAACATTCAGCACAATGGCGACATGACGCGCAAGATGCTGCTCGCCTTCGCGCACAAGCAGGACGCCGATCTCGCGCGGTGGATCGAGAGCGACGTGTGCTTCCCGAATGCCATGGTGGACCGGATCACGCCCGTAACAACGCCCGAGGATATCGCATACCTCGGTCGCGAAATGGGATTGAAGGACCAATGGCCGGTCACCTGTGAACCGTTCAGCCAATGGGTTATCGAAGACAAGTTCTCCAATGGCAGACCCGCGTGGGAAAAAGTCGGGGCGCAGTTTGTTCCCGACGTCACACCGTACGAAAAAATGAAAATACGGTTGCTCAACGCTGGGCATTCCGTCCTCGGGCTACTCGGTTCGATCCACGGACACAAAACCATCGATGGCTGCGTGGCGGACCCGCTTTTCGCAACCTATCTGCGCCGGTTCATGGATGTCGACGTCACCCCAGTGTTGGACCCGGTGGAAGGGATCGATTTGGAAGCGTATAAAGACAGTCTGATCGTGCGGTTTGGAAACCCGAACATCAAGGACAGCGTGGCACGAATTTGCTTGGAAAGTTCAGCCAAGCTGCCAAAGTTCCTGATTCCGACGATTACCGAAAATCTGGCACGCGGTGGCAGTATCAAATATGCCACTCTGGTCATCGCCGCATGGTGTTTCTATAGTGACAAAGGCGTCGATGAGCATGGCGCAGAACTCGATATTGTCGATGCCATGAAAGACGAACTGCATCAAGCCGCGAAGGGGACCCCGGATGACACGCTGTCATTCCTTAGACTCAAGCCCATTTTCGGCGATCTCGTCCACAACGAGAAATTCACCGCGTTGTATACGGAAATGATCCGAGCCCTCTATGAAAACCCATGCGTCTCGCTGCGGATGAGAGAGCTCCTGTAAGAGGGAAAATACGGAGAGACCACGTATTGTGCAGTAGGTGGTTCGCCCCTCTACCTCGCAGTCGGCTTGGCCCTCCATGGCGGACACTCGGTCAGACATTGTGACCGTCCGCTACGGGTCGGGTTCTGCCGTTGCGCGGTCCAATGATTGGCGCGCTGAATAACGTACTAGAGCCCATGCGCATCACCTGGACAGCTCTGGTCCAGCGGTCGATCGTAGTGGTAGCCGTAAAAGGACCAGTGTTTCCGACCCTCGGGCACGCCTGGGCAACCGCGGCGGGGTCGAACCGCGGCGGGGTCCAACCGCGGCGGCAACCGCGGCTGACCGCTCTGGCTCGCATCCAGACGTTGCCAGTTCCCTGGATAACGCGGTCATGTCAGGCTCATCCTTTGGGTGAGAAGCACACAACACGGAGATCTTTCGAGGCGGCCCTGTTCCAGACGACTGTTGGTGACTTCGACACTCGCAGTCCGGCGGTAGGGTCGAGGGTGCGGGGCTGCGTGTATCCTCGCGAACAGCTCGGGACAACCGCAGGGTTCGTCGCCCAACGGAGCACTGCAGTCGGGCGGTGGAAAGGACCAGTAAGGTGAGCACCTTACGGTCGCGTTCAAGGGTGTTGAGCATGACTACACCCGTCCAGTCATCTGACCTCAAGATGTGCTCGACAAGCTGGCGCACGAATTGACAGAAATCGCGTGAGCCGCGACGCCTTCTAACGGCGCCGCGCCCTTACGGCAGGTGTTCGTCACGCACCGCCCAGACATGGAAGTGCGCACCGGCTTTCTGTCCGACGCCGACGGCGCCCTTGTCTAGGTACAGCGCCCAAGCCCAATCCAGCTCGAAAGCGCTGGAAGTCGAGTCCGTGGCCAAGTAACCCCGCGCCGTCACCCCAAGCGAGACCATTCCGCGTGTCCCATTTCACCAGAGCGAGAGGGCGGGGATATCATCGGGGGACGCGCGCTCCAGTCTCTTGGAGACGGCCTCGGGTTCCCCGTGAACAAGGGGATCGGCCAGATCCCGCGTCGCGGCGACCGGACGTTTCGTCATCTCGCGACCCATCGTTTCAGGAGCCCGCAGGGTACGTCGTCGTAAAATGGCGCAAGCAGCATACGGAGCAGAAGTAATGCGTCATTCCCTCAAGGCGCACCGAGTATGGGGTCTGGCCGGTACTCACTACCATCCCGCAGACCGGGTCCACGGCCTGGCCGTCCCCGATAGATCGAGCATCGTTCGGCGATGAGGGTAACCTCCCGAGCAACGCACGAACGTCTAGCGCGGTGTCGGCTGTAAGGCATTGTTTGGCCAGCCGCCCACACTCCGTTTCGTCGAGTTGCCCAAGTCCGCGCCGCACCGCAGCCAAGGCCCCCGGCGCCACGCTGAAATGCTGAATGCCCAAGCCCACGAGTACGGGCAACATACAGGCGTCGGCCGCCAGCTCGCCGCAGAGGTATAGCGGTCTACCGGCCTCCACCGCCTGCCGCACCAACTGGTGTAGGACCTGGAGCACCACCGGGTGCTCGGGCTGGTAGAAATCTGCTACGTTGGCCGTATTGCGCTCGACGGCAAAGAGGTACTGCACCAGGTCGTTGGTGCCGACGCTCGCGAAATCAATTTCCGGCAGAAGGCGCTCAAAGCTCCACGCGGCGCTCGGCGTCTCCACGAGCACCCCTTGCTGAAACTCGCGCTGGTAAGGCAAACCGTCATCGGCGAGTGACTGTGTCGCCTGCTCGACAAGACCGCGAACGAATCGCAACTGCTCGATGCTCTCCAGCATCGGAAACATCAGCCGGAGATGGTGCTCCCCCGCGGCCGCCCGCAACACCGCGCGGACTTGCGTGATCAGGATTTCGGGATGGAAGCGAAACAAGCGGTGAGCACGTAAGCCGAGACACGGATTGTCCTGGGGCCCAAAACGCATGTGCGCTACCGGCTTGTCCGCCCCGAGATCGACCGTACGGAATACCACCGGTCGCACTCCGGCCAACTCGAACAGGCGTCGGTAGGCCACGAATTGCTCCTGCTCGGTGGGAAAGTCCTCCCGGTGGCGCATGAACAGGGCCTCGCTTCGGTAGAGCCCGACCCCTGCGATAAAGGACCAGTCAAGGGTGTCAAGCTGCTCCGGATCCACAACGCTCACCCATACACCGGCTCGCGGCGCCCCGGGGAGTGGTCCGGCTGCGACAACCTCGGCCGACTCCCGCCGCGCGCTCACCTCCGCGTCGCTGGGCTCCACGACGACCTCGCCCCTATCCCAGACGAGGGCTGCTCGACCAACGAACGGCCTCAAACAATCGAGGCTCGTCACGCGCACGACCGGCATACCGAATGATTTGGCCAGGATCGCCCCGTGGGAGACCGTCGTCCCATATTGGACGACAAAGGCGACTACACCCTGCTCCCTCGCCTCCAGCACGACGCTCGGCAAAAGCTCTGAGAGGACGAGCACGACGCCGCCGGAAGGGGCGCTGGAGGCATCGAAGGCCGAAGGGATGCGGTCGGAAAGCCGGGCAAGGAGACGCCTCGCCAAATCCCTGAGGTCCGCCGCCCGCTCCGCGAGCACCGGATCGTCCGCGCTGCCAAGCAGCGTGGACATTCCAAGCAGAACCCGCTCCACTGCAACTCCTGCGCAGTGGCGGTCAGCCTCGATCAGCGCGACGACCTGACGATGAAGCTCGGGATCGTGCAGCATCATCACATGTGCGCGGAGAATGTCCGCCTCGCCCCCCAAGTCCGCCGATTCCAGACCGTCCGCGGCTTGCTCTATCTGCTGTGCGAGGGCATCGATATGAAATCTGAAGCGCTCGATCTCGCTGGCAGGATCGACTACCACCTCGCGCGACGACTGTCCCTGGCCGACGCCGACGATATCGTCGAGAACGTGCAATCGCCCCATTGCGAACCCCGGCGCAATGGGATCGCCCTGAAATCTCTCCGTGGTCATGTGTCGAAGCTCCCAGACGGCCAAAGACGCCTAATTCACGACCGGAGGAACAGCGGAAGAGCAGTTGGCGCCGAGACCCGGCGACTAGGCGAGCTCGTCCGGCACTGCACCGGGGTTCGCCGCATCTTGCCTCACCCATGGTGGTGAGGCGGGCGACCCGTCACCTCCATGTTCGATGCCTCGCAGTCTTCCGCGTAGTGCACCAGGGCACGCCGCAACCGCTCTGTCCAGCCGCTGCCGAGGCTCGCCCCCGTCTCCAACAGCGTCCGCTCGATCTGTTCCTCGGTCGTCTCGAGCAAATCGTAGGTGATGTCAACCGCCTTGCCCTCGACTGCGATCCGGCGGACACCCATCATGGCCCCTAGGGCCTCTGTGATGAGCCGCCCTTGCTCCGCCGTGGGCGCCACATCAAGGCGCAGACAGCGACGCTTCAGGACTTCCTGACCCTCTTGCTTGGGCGCTTTCTGCCCAGGAACACCGACGTAGAGGTGCGGCGCGGCCTGGAACCGCTCGCGGCACTGCTCGGAACAAAAGGCAAAATGCATTCGGTGATACACCAGAATCAGTTGGTTAGGCTCAACCGGCATGTGGCAGACGGGACATTGCACTTGCATGATGTACTCCGGAAAGCTGCTGCGGCGCCCACGTCAGGGCGAAATGCGATCGTTAGCCCTACCCCTCGGCCAGCCGGAATAAGGCAATTCCTGTCGAATCACGTACCACCTCGGGAAGCGCCTCATCGGTCGGATGATTGGAACAGTGTAGACATGCTCGGCATCCTTGTACGCGACCACTAGGCACTTCCCTTGCGGTCCTTTCGCCCGCGTTCGGCATCGCGCCGGCGAATAGCACTGGCGCATCCCCAGGGCTGTCGGGGCAGAAGCAAAGGAGCATCGGCTGTGCCAACAGCGGTGCTTGGCCTTCAGCCATGAGGCGCCAGGCAGTTAGCCTCGCAACACCGCCATCGTGAGATCACGCAACTGTATGAGCGATGGAGAGGGCGTTGAAAAAATGAACGATTCGTTACAGCCGAGCCGAATCCTAAAAGGAATCTTCACGACAGAAGACGCGCAGATCGTCACGAAAACGCGCAGGCATGGCCGTGTTGTCTCCCGCCACCCAGGGCCACACCTGTCAGGCGCACCAAGCCCAGAGGCCAACGCCGGACTCGCTTAGTCGTTGGCAACTGGCATATCCTACCGGCGCCGATTGATGGCATAGTCAGTGATTCGGCCCCGAAACGGCAGGACCAGCATGCCGAGTAGGCGGGCCACCTCGTGCGGATCGCTGAAACCGCGAATGCCGATACTCATGCCCACGCGACCCGCTCGCCGGGCTATACACTTGGCGCGGAAGCCACATTATTCAACGTGCGGCCGCCGTAGGAGTAGCGTACCGGCCACCTGCCGGGGGCGCGGTGAGCGTTCCGCTTGCCAAGCTGGAGCAGCGGCTGAAGGACCAGGATAAGCACAGGAAGGCGATCGCTTTCTGCCGCGGGCGACACTGCACGCTGACTCTCGAGACGATCGCACGGTTGCGGCAATGCCGCCTCAAGCCACGGCGACCGCCTCCCCTCACCTCAACCCCTCCCCGCTGGAGCGAGGGGCTCCCAGGGGCAATGTTCAAGTTGTTTTTGAACCGCCACCAAGGCGGCTCTCGAATGCTCAAAGTCGACGCAGATAGTGGACGATCTGCCAGATCTGGTCGGGCTTCAGTGCGTCCTTGAAGGCCGGCATCGCCGTTTTTAGCGGGACCCCGCCTTCCGCGATCGTCCAATAGAGATAGCCGTCGGTTGCCATCGGCATCCGGCTCGTCGCGGCGATGTTGGCAGGCGGCGGATTCAGCGCCTGTGCGGCCGGACCGTTCCCCAGACCGGACGCGCCGTGGCAGCTCGCGCAATTCGCTTCATAAAGCTTCTTCCCTGCGTCGATGTTCGCGGCCGTGCCGCGCAGCGGATCCGCCTTATCGGCGTACGCCGCGGGGATTCCATACTGCATGATGTACTGATGCCGGAGGGTAGACATGCCCATCATGCCCCTGCCGCCCATCATGCCGTTGCCGCCCATCATCCCCATCTGGCCGTAGGCAAGCACGGCAAGGGTCAGGCCCCCAAGCGCGGCTGCAATCGTGATACTTCGGTTCATATGTTTGTTACCCACATAGCTGCAATTGGACAACAGGCCCTGATCCGTGGGCTCAGCGCGTGTCATTCGCGTAGCTTGACTCAGAAGGTCAGTTGATACCCCAAGTAGTAGGAGAATCGGTTAGTCTGGTCCGCGTTTTGAATACCCGTGCCGGCAGAAAAGAGCAAATGGTGGTGCTCGGTGAAATCATAGATCCCGCCGACATTGAAACCGGTGCTGTCCACACCATCGACTGTGTCCGCTGTTTCATGGAAAAGTTCGCCGCCCAGTGTCAACTGGTCCGTAACCTGGCGCTGCAGCAGCCACCCGAAGAACCAATAGTCCTTGTTGCCGCTGCCCGGGTTGCTCCACCAGCCCCCACCGCCGTATGTGGTCCAGGGACCGAAGCTTTTTTGCAGCCACAACGGCAGAAACACCTGTGTATGACCGCTCCCCAAGCCCCGGTCCTCGTCCCCGGTGGGAAAGACCGCGATCGGGAAGGCCCCGACCATCAGGCCTGACCCATTCGGTCCGCCGTCGAGAAAGCGATACTTGAGCCCGAACTCCGTGTCGCCGTAACCCCAGTTGGTCTGCCCATCCTCTCTCGAATAGGCAGCGGCCGGCAGGATCACGTGCACCATGGTGTTCGGCAGGATTCCGTAGTTCGCCTCAATGCCGGGACTCACCCCCTCGTTGCTCCCACTGGCTTGGGTCCCCTGCGCGAAGGCGTAGATTTCCCAATGCTGGTAATCCACCGGCACGGGGTCATCGGTTCGAAACGGCGGCCCCGCCATCGAAAGCTGCGGCGCCACGAGTGTAGCCGCAACACAGATGATTGCCGTTGCGCCCCGGCGTTTGCTGGCCCGCAAGCGTTTTGTCCCGGGATTCGCCATGGTCCGCCCCTCGTGATGCTGAAAAGTAATTGCTCGCCCCGGGCGAGTGGTCGCGCGAGACCGTCCGAGACCGTGGACGTTGCCCCACATCCATAGAAAGGCGGCCTCAGGCGGATCCGACTTCAAACCAGCACGAACCACGCAACCAATGCTGCCCCGGCGATGACCGACGCCGCGGCCACCGCGACCACCAAGCCTTGGCTCAGCCCGCGGGCGGGAATGCCTCGGGCCGCAAACAGCCACCCGAGCACGACAAAGAGCAGGATGTCCGCTAGACCATGCGTGACCCAGTGGTGACCGGTCAAGTGCGCCATGAAGGTATTGAGAGGCTCATAGGCGTCCTTGATGAAGGCCAACACAACATTGAAAATCACCGTGATGGCGGCCGCCACACCGAATGCCGCAGCGATCTTGTCCGCCCCGTCGGCCGTGTCCGGATGGTGCTGTCCCCGCAATTGCTCAGCCATCAGTATGCTCCCGTGTCGCTGCTTGGGTTCGTCTGCATCTGCGCGGCCTGGGCCAACGCCGTCTTGGCACCCCAGTTGATAATGGCGCCAGCCCCTTCAAGGGCCAGCCCATTCAGAACGATGAGGGCCGTAACCACCAGCACCATGGCGCGTGCGGGCCGATTCACGGCGACCTTCAGCCGTGCCACGAACGGCAGATAAAGCGCCAGGATAAGGGGGATGAAGAACAAGTGCTCCTTCGTCTCCATGAAAAAGCTGTGGGCCCAGGGCACTGGGCCCTTGAGGATAATGGCCTTATCGGTGTGATAGAAGACGACGTAGTACCAGCCGCTTAAAATCCATGTCAAAACGAAGCAGGCGGCTACCACGAGGCTCGCGAGCCAGAGGCGATGACGGTTAGCCTCGCTCGCATTGAGGGCCTCGACAAAGACCCACACGGCGGCAAGGAGACCCAAGACGCCGAAGGTTGGATGCAGGAACAGGAGGACATCTTTCATAGCTAAGCCTCTCGCTTCGCGCTTGGAATATCCGTGAGGCGACGCCTCCGCGGTCCGCCCTTATGGTACACCCGACCACGTCTGCCGAGAAAAACACGGCAGCCGGCCATGTCCGCTGTCGATGAGCATAGTTGGTGTGTTGCCCGGCAACATGGCAGCAAGATGACGATTGCGTAATGTCGGTCTAAGGGAGCGTCAGACCGTCCCGCGTCTGCGACCGCGGCTTGTTTGGCCAATGAATGGTTCCGTGCCTATCGAGCGGCGGCAATGCCCGGAATTGGCCGCGTTCGCGCCTTCGCACCTGTAATGTGAGACCGGAAACACGGATTACTTCGATGGGGTCACCCGGGTTAAGGTCGTCGTCCGAGCATGCGCTCCAGAGCTCTCCCTGTACTCTCACCGAAATCTTGGCTCCATCTCTGGACACCACCTTTCCGCTGGCTTGGGCCAGACTCTCCCGCCCGGCGGTTATGTCGCGGCGCATGGCGGCCATCGCGTAGTAGTACGTCGAGCCGGATATGAGCAGTGTCAGTGCGTACACCGGCAGCGCAAGCGACAGGGGCCACAGCCAGAAGATGGGCAGCGCGATGAGAGGTAACAGCAGAATCAGGTGACACATTGATCCGCCTCCATTGAACGAATCGACGCTCGGGGCAAGAGCCCGGGTGGCCTCATCTCCGCAGGCATCGGGTTTGGCCAAGTCAAGTTGGGCCACATCGGCCGTAAGATTGTGCACCGCAGGAAATGTGCGACATCGTCCAGATCAGCTAACGCAAAAGGCGTCTAAGGTCGTGACCCAGGACCCAACACCTCACTCCCACGCTTCCTTTTGACATACACCGACACGCGCAATATCCGCTCAATGCTTGCGGTACTGACGAACCAGGCGCAGCAAAAGCGGCGCCAACGCAATCAGGCCCAGGGCGAGGAGGGCGTGCCCCCCTCGCACGGCGTCGGCAGATGCCAGCTCGGCGCCGAAATGGGCTAGCAGATAGCTGGCCCGCAGCACGCCCGCAAGCGTCGCGACCGCGAACCTCTGGCGTCAATGGTCGTGATGGTGCCGCTCGACGTCATCTGACACCGCGTGGAGTTGATCCTGGTGGTGGTGTCCATGATGATTATCGGCTGTGCCCTGGTCCGCCAAGCGACGGTAGTCGGCCGCGGAAAGTGCCGGGAGCTGCTTGATGAAGGCCACCATCTCCCAGAGTTGGTCATCCGAATGTGTCGCTCCCCACGCCGGCATGCCGGTCATGCGAATCCCATGCTTGATCATCCAGAAGAGCGCCGAGGGGCTTCGCTTGCCAGCGACCTCACCCAGGTCGGGCGGGGGAGGGTTCATGTCCCGCGCGCCCAGGAACGGGTCCCGACCCGGCGCACCGTGGCAGCGTGCACACATCTCGTCGAAGGCCGTGGCCCCGGAGACCACCAGTACGCGCTCCGACAGCTCGGGAGCCACGATCTCCGCCGCGCGCCGCTCGATCGAGTGTTGCCGAGTGGTCTTAAGCAACCACCGGAGCGGTCCAGAGTCATCCGTGGTGGCCGCCACACTGGGCAGGCCAGAGTAGGCAAAGCCCACCGCGCCCGCCACGGAGAGGACGAGGATCAGACCGACCGCCGAGAGAAATCGCATGTACTTACCTCTCGTTCTAAACCTTGGATCTACCCGCCAAACGTGAGCCTGGCGCCGCGTCGGCGACCGGCGCTGCTAGCCCCAAGGACTCGACCAATACTTAGTGCAACGCCTGCTTCCGCTCCTCGTACTCCTGCTTGTCGATCTCGCCGCGCGCGTAACGCTCATCGAGGATCTCCCTGGCGCTCTTTTGGCTGCCTCGCTCTTGAGAGCCGTAAAACGAGCGGGCGACCAGCACGACCGCCACAATGATGAGCCCCCAGAACAGCACCATGCCAAGTCCAGGTATCCCGAAACCAAATCCGCCGCCCATCATCAATTCACCTCCTGCAATACTCGCTCGTCGAAAACATATTGTCCGGCCTTGAGACAGCGGCTACGCCAGGCCTGCTCAGTAATTCAAGTGGGGAACGCTCGTCCCCGCATCGACGACGCCCTCCGTCGTTGACCGCGGGCGTGTGGGTCCGGCGCGCTGCAGCACCTCGGCGAAGGAGTCGTCCAGGCCAAGCTCAGTGGCAACGCTCTTGGCCACCGCTGAGGAGGCCCCGGTAAGCATCATGCATTGGATGCCCATGCCCCTGAGGCGAGCGATCGCCTCGCGCGGCCGCGAGACTGGTGCTGACCGCCACAACGAGCGGCACCGCCAGCCCGAGCGCATGGGGACAGGTAATGACCATGACGGTAACCATACGGCTCAGAGCAAAGTTGAAGCTCTGCCCCAGCCCAAGCCAGACGAGAAGTGTGATCCCTCCCGCCGAAAGGGCGATGTAGGTAAGCCACTGGGCGGCGCGGTTGGCCAGGTCCTGGGTGCGCGAGCGTGTCGCCTGGGCCGCGCGCACCATCTCGATCACCTGGGAGAGGTAGGTCTCGCCGCCGGTCTTGCGAATCTCCAGAGTGATAGCCCCTTCCCCGTTGACCGAGCCGCCGATGGCCTCCTGACCCTCGCCCTTCTCTAAGGGTCGCGACTCGCCGGTGAGCATGGATTCGTTCAGGCTGGTACGGCCGCGAGTGATGAGGCCGTCCGTGGGCACCTTCTCCCCAGGCTTCACCAGAACCTTGTCCCCGGGCTGCAGGTCCGTCACGGGCACCTCCTCGGTGGTGCCGCCCGCGCTCAGGCGGTGGGCGCTGCTCGGCATCAGCTTGACCAGCGCCTCGAGCGCGCCCGAGGCGCCCATGACCGACTTCATCTCGATCCAGTGACCCAAGAGCATGACGTCGATCAGGGTGGCCAGCTCCCAGAAGAAGACGCTGCCCGTGAGCCCCAGCACGACCGCCGCGGAGTAGAAGTAGGCGACGCTGTGGCCAGCGCGATAAGGGTCATCATTCCCGGCTGGCGCTGGCGAAGCTCAGAGAAGAGACCGGCGAGGAAGGGCCACCCACCGTAGAAGAAGACCAGCGTGGAGAGCCCGAGCAGGACGTACGCATCGCCTCCGAAGGCGAGCAGTCCCTCCAGACCCAAGGCCGATTGGATCATCGGCGAGAGCGCCAGAATCGGCATGGTTAGGGCCAGCGAGACCCAGAAGCGGCGCCGAAAATCGGCAATCATGGCGGCATGGTCGTGCCCGCCGTGGCCTGCGTGTCCGCTACCGCCCGTATGTCTCTCGCGTCCACCGTGCATCCGGTGCTTTTCAGAAAACGAACCGCCCGGACGGTGCATATGAGGATCGTTGCTGGGTGGTCGCGTATCCATGTCAACCTCCGTCGCAGTCATCGGCTTCCTGGTTCGCCAGAGCAATGGCCGACCAAGGGCGAACGAGAGCGTACCGTCACGCCTTACCCGGCCAAGGCCCTGAGCTACCGCTCGAGAAGCCGCTCCAGCATGGTCTGCAGCGCGGCGATACGCGCCTCGAGCACGTCTATTCGCCCGAGCAGCCTGCTGTATCCCTGCTGCATACCACACCCCATAGGGCCCCTACCCATGCCGGGGCCCATCGTTCCTTGGGGCATCATTCCTCCGCCGCGCATCCCTTGCCGACGTGCCATCATCATCTGCGGCATCATCCCGCCCATCATGCCCCGGCTACCCATCATTCCGGGGCCGCCCATCATTCCGGGGCCGCCCATCATTCCGGGGCCGCCCATCATTCCAGGACAACCCATCATTCCAGGACCGCCCATCGGCATTCCCATCGTACCGGCCGCCTGGCCGGACTCGCCTGGGGCGGCCCCCGTCTCATCGTCTGACTGGCCGCCCTGCCCGCCGGACATGCCCTGGCTCATCATGGCGGAACCGCCCATCATGCCGGGGCCGCCCATCGTTCCGGGACCACCCATTGTCCCTGGCCCGGGGGCTCCCGGCCGCCCGGGCTGCGTGCCCGTCATCCCTTGGCCCGAGGGGGCCGCACTGGACTGTGATGGCGTGGTCGCGGTCTCGGCCGGCTGCTTCTCTGCGGCCAACGCCAAGGCGCTCGCGAGCAACAGGCACGACGCTGCCGCCGGTGTAAGTCGTTTGATACGCATCAGCTTTCTCCTCAATGAGCTGTGACTGTTTGAAAATTGCCGACTTTGAATGAGACACATCCGGTCGTGTCGTGCCTCTGGCGTTCCACCTCCCTGCGACGGACACTCAGATCGAGTGCCCTTCCCTACCGCGACCGGAGCGCGCGTACGCTAAGATCACTCTCCCTGGCGCCTTGCGCATGGGCTGCCCATCAACGGAGCACCTCCCGTGCCAGCCGAAGAGGGCTCATCGTTCTCTTGGGAATTCAATCGAGTGGGGACGGACTCGTCGCCGCTTCTAGGGGCGGCCGGCGCGCTACGCTTTAACGGAACGATGGATTTTTCGACGCTTCGTTAATCCCGCACTGCATTGTGGAGATTAGGACCGAGCTGCGCGTTGGCCCCGGACATAGGGAGATCGGTACATCGGGTCAGGGCATCGGAAGTCGGACGCTCACGTGGGTCCCGGACAGGCGGTTGCTGGTAAGCGCCACCGTCCCACCATGCTCCTCGACCACCCGCTTGACGAGCCCAAGGCCGAGTCCTGAGCCTTTCGGCTTGGTGGTGAAGAAGGGATCGAAGGCGCGGGCTAAGGTCTCCTCGCTCAGCGGCTCGCCGCCGTTTGCGATCTCCAGGACCGCTTCGGCTCCGTCGCGATAGAGCCGCATGCCAATCTCCCCGCCGGGCGGAGTGGCCTCGAGCGCATTCTTCAGCAGGTTCAACAGCGCCTGGTGCATCTTGTCCTCGTCAAGCCGGATCGCCGTGCAGTCGCGACAGTACTCGCGGCGGACGCACACCTCGCGCCTGCTCAGCAAGGGCTCCTCACGGTGCAGCACCTGCGTCAGCAAATCATCCAGCACGACGGGATCGCTGGAGAGCTGGATTGGCCGCGCGTAATCCAGGGTCTGCGACAGCAGGCTATCCAGCCGATCCACCTCGCCCACGACCAACTCCACGCGTCGGCGCTCTCGCTCCGCCAGACAGTCCGACCCCTTCACGCCCGAGAGGGCGAGCTTGATCGAGGCGAGGGGATTGCGCATCTCGTGTGCAAGCACAGACGCCGTCTGCCCGATGGTGGCGAGCCGCTCCCTGCGCAGGATCTGCGCGTGTGCAGATTCCAGGGCCCGCGTTCGCTCGCGGACCTGGGATTCAAGACGGCGCTCGTAAGCACGCCCGGTGCCGCGCACGGAAAACAGGCCCAAGATGCCGATCAGCAGGTAGGTCAGCACCATGATTCCGTCCAGGTGCCAATGGAGGTCTCCAAGAAAGGACGCCAAGGTCGTCGGATCGCTGGCAACACCGATAGTCGACGCCCCCTCGGGTGCGGGGCTGCTTTTGCCGAGTGCAATCCACAGCAAGAGGGGACGACCCATGGCATCCGTGGCAGTGGCCGCGCCGCCGTCCTGCAGCGGTCGTGTGTCGCCCGATCGTTCCAGCGGGACTAAGCTGCCTAGCCAGCTCGACGCGACCGGCTTGGGCAGTCCGCCTTTCTCGCCACTGTCGGCAACCAATTCTTTGCGGAAAACGTCGAGGATGAAGATGCGGTAGCCGAAGGCGCCATACTTCTCCGCGAAGCGCTGCAAGACGGTGGGCGTGCGCTCTTCCGCTCGCAGCTCGGAGTCCAGAAGCGATTGCAGGCTCGCTACGATTGCGCGATCGTGCTCGATCCCGTGCACGGTGAGACGATCGCGCAGATAGCTGACCACGTAAGAGGTGCCGGTGAGACCGATACCAGCCACCACGAGCCCCATGAGCACAAAGCTCAGCCAGGAAACCGTGGCAGGGGTCCATGCGAAGGGGCGGGGTCGAATACTCATCGTCACAACTGGGTCGTCCGGTGGCGCGGGAACGCCAAGCAGAGTTCGGCGGTTCCTAGTGTGAGGTCCGCATATCTACGATGCCAAGCCGTTGGAGTTACAAGTGGGAACATGGCAGACATTCTGATTGTCGAGGACGACCGGGTCTTCAGCGAGCTGCTCGCGATGCACCTCGAAGACGTGGGGCATAAGGCACGGATTGCCGGCGGTGTGCAACAGGCAAGGCAACTGCTAGGGCAACAGCCGGCAGACGCGGTTCTATTGGACCAGCAGTTGCCCGACGGGCTAGGCATCGACCTTCTGCACGAGATCGCCGCTGAGCCGGATCGCCCGCCGGTCATCGTCATCACCGGCGTGAGCGACAACACGCTGGCCATCGAGGCGATGAGACAGGGCGCCTACGACTTCATTCGCAAGCCTATGGACGAGCTTGAGTTGGACACCACACTCGCCAATGCGCTGCGCACGCACCGCCTGACAAGGAAGGTCTCTGCCACGATGGATCCGGGAGATCACCGCGCCGAGGTGCACGAGATTGTCGGGTCGAGCCCGGGGATTCTCGACGTCTGCAAGACCGTCGGTGCCGTCGCCGCCCGCGCGGCTCCTGTCCTGATCACCGGTGAGAGCGGAACGGGCAAGGAGCTCGTGGCTCGGGCCATCCATCATCACTCCGGGCGATCGGGGCGCTTCCTGCCCATCAACTGCGCCGCATTGGCCGAGAACCTTCTCGAGAGCGAGCTCTTCGGTCACGAGCGTGGCAGCTTCACCGGTGCGGTCGCGCGCAAGGACGGCAAGTTCGAGCTCGCAAGCGACGGGACCTTGTTTCTTGACGAGTTAGGCGAGATGCCTTACGCCCTCCAGGCGAAATTGCTGCGAGTGCTCCAGGACGGGACGTTCGCACGGGTGGGCGGGGTGGAGCTGCTGCGCTCCGATGCCCGCATCATCGCGGCCACCAACGGCGACCCACAGGAGATGGTTCGGCAGGGGCGCCTCCGCGAGGACCTCTTCTACCGCCTGAACGTGGTTCAAATACATCTGCCCCCGCTGCGTGCCCGGATGCAGGATCTACCGACACTTACCGAGCATCTGCTGCGCAAGGTCAACGCCAAACAGCACACATCTATCCGTCACGTAGCCAGAGAGGCCTGGCAGCGGCTGAAAGACTATCCGTGGCGAGGAAACATCCGCGAGCTGGAAAACGTGCTCACCCGCGCCGCGGTGTTGGCGCGCGGAGAGACCCTCACACCCGACCTTCTAGCTCTGCCGCTGAACCCAGAAGCGGACAAGCCGCCCGAGCACGCGTCCGAGCAAGTACCAACACTCCGGCTGATCAGTCTGGAGGAATTGGAGCGCGAGCACATCAGGGCCATCTTGGCGCATGTGCGCTGGCACAAAGGCAAGGCGTGCGAAATCCTGCGTATCTCCCGGCCCGCTCTGGACCGCAAGATCGACAAATACCACCTGGCGCTTGACTAACGGTACGCGCCACCGACGCCCTGCCCCCAAAGCCTACCGGCGAGCTTCTAGCCCTCCAGGACACCCCTCGCATAGACCCGGGTAAGCCACGACAGGGTACGCGCCTCGTAGATCCTGCGAAAACCACTCGCCGCCACTCGCTTGTCGATTTGGGCGGGATCGTGGAGAAAAGGCTGATAGCAGCATCCGGCGCGAGTCAGGCCCCAACGCATGGCCCCGAGTCCCAGCCGGGTCAGCGCTCTGTCCCTCGGGATCGTAAAGGCATAAAGGCGCCGGCTCTTTTCCAGCGAGCGCTCCACCAGCCTTTCCCAATCGGGGTAGCAGCAGATCACCTTGTCGAGGATGACGACGTCGGCGTTGGGGATCTCGTCGGTCAGTTGGGTGAAATCCCCCTGGCGGTAGTCTGTTCGGCCGTCAAGACCCTCCGCCTTCGCTTCCTTTCGCGCGACCGACAGCATGCGCTCCGAGAGGTCGACACCAGTCGCCCGCGCCGCGCCCGCGTTCAGCAAAGCGCGGTGCAGATAGCCCGGACCACAGCCGATCTCCAGCAGATCGGCCCCAACGACGCGGCCCGACCGAATCCCCTCGATCAAATGGCGTTGGGTGCGTTCGAAACCGAACAGACGGAAGCGCAGCCGGTGCAGACCGGCGAATCGGGAGAAGAATCGGTCGGTGTCGGCGTTGATTGCGGCGCAACAGCTCATAGGTCCCTCCGACATCCGGCGGAATACGCTCCGCTATTCCGCCCTGCAAAAACGGCACCGAAGTGCCGGTAACAACACCGTAACTGTCGGCCGCATCTTTTCGGCTCTCGCCTGGGGAGTCCATCACCCTGGGCGGATGAAACCGCCCGGTCTCGGAACGCGCCTTAGGAGCTAGCGACGGCGTCCCGCACCCGGTTCAGCCGCTCACGCACCTGCGACGCCAGCGCCGACACGCCGGGTTGATCCACCAACTGCAGGACCGCCTCGGGGTCCATGAAGGCCACCGTCACCTGACCGTCTTCCTCCTCACGCACGACGACGTTGCAAGGAAGGAGAAGGCCGATGTCCGGATCGGCCTCCAGGGCCTGATGCGCGAGAGTCGGGTTGCAGGCGCCAAGGATCCGGTAGGGCCGCTTGTCGACACCGAGCTTCTCCTTCAGCGTCGCCTTGACGTCGATCTCGGTCAGGACGCCGAAGCCCTCGGCCTTCAGGGCGGCGGTGACGCGCTGAAGTGCCTGGTCGAAGGGGGCGTCGGTTTTAGTGGAAAATGCGTACATGGGATGGATCTCCTATTTCTATTTCTGTTTGGGGCTTCGACTGGATCTGGTCTCCGGACTCACTCGATGAATCGGTCGAAGCCGCGTGAGCGCGAAACCGCCGCAGGCGCAGGCTGTTGGTGACGACGAACAGGCTCGAGACGCTCATGGCCCCGGCCGCAAGCATCGGGTTTAACAGCCAGCCAGTCAGCGGGTAGAAGGCGCCGGCGGCGAGCGGAATGAGCGCGACATTGTAGGCATAGGCCCAGAAGAAGTTGAGGCGGATGGTGCGCAGCGTTCGCCGAGCAAGGGCAACCGCGTTGGCCGCGCCCGTCAGGTCGCCGTTCATCAGGATGACCTCGCCGGCCTCCACCGCGATGTCGGTACCGGTGCCGATGGCAATTCCCACGTCGGCCTGCGCGAGCGCCGGCGCGTCATTGATGCCGTCACCCACGAAAGCCACCTTACCGCCCTCCTCCTGCAGCCGCCTGACCTCCGCGGCCTTGTCCGCGGGCAGCACTTCCGCCACCACGCGGTCGATACCGACCTGCCGCGCCACGGCCTCGGCCGTACGCCGGCCGTCACCCGTCAGCATCGCGACCTCGAGGCCAAGCCCGTGCAGACTCGCTATCGCCGCCCTGCTGCTCTCCTTGACGGGGTCCGCCACCGCCAGCACGGCAATCAGCCGGTCATCCGCCGCGACGTAGATCGGGGTCTTTCCGTCGGCGGCGAGGCGATCCGCAACCTTGGCAGCCGTGTCCACGGGTACCGCCATGCGATCCATGAAGCGCCTGGCGCCGACGGAAAGCTGCTGCGAAGCGACGCGGGCGCGTATACCGAACCCGGGCACCGCCTCGACCTCCTCGGCGTCCGCAAGGGCCAGACCCCGCTCGACCGCGGCGTCGACGAGCGCAACCGCAATCGGATGCTCGCTGTGACGCTCGACGGCGGCCGCCAACGCCAGGGCCTCCGCCTCGGTGACGCCATACGCGACGAGGTCCGTGAGCGCGGGGCGCCCCTCGGTGAGGGTCCCGGTCTTATCGAGCACTATCTTGTCGATGCGTGCCAAGGTCTCCAAGGCAGCGCCGCGCCGAAACAGTATCCCCATGGCCGCCCCGCGCCCGGTGCCGACCATGATGGCGGTTGGAGTAGCGAGCCCCATCGCACAGGGACAGGCGATGAGCAGTACGCTCACTGCCGCGACGAACGCGAAGCTGAGCGCCGGCTGCGGACCCGTCCAGAGCCACACCAAAAAGGTTGCAACGGCGACCATGATGACCACCGGCACAAAGACGGCGGCGATGCGGTCCGCCACCCTCTGGATCGGCGGCTTCCCAGCCTGCGCGTCCTCGACCAGGCGGATGATCTGCGCCAGCACCGTGTCGGACCCTACGCGAGTGGCACGGTAGCGAAAGGCCCCGGTCTGATTCACGGTGCCCCCGATGACCTCGTCGCCGGCCCGCTTGTGCACCGGTACCGGCTCGCCGCTGATCATCGACTCGTCCACGTGGCTGCGGCCCTCGGTCAGCGTCCCGTCCACGGGGATGCGCTCTCCTGGTCGAACCGCGATCAGGTCGCCCGGTACGACTGCATCCGCGGGGATCTCCGTCTCGCCGTCGGCGCCGACCACCCGGGCCGTCTTCGGCTGCAGGCGTACTAGGCGCCGTATGGCCTCTGAAGTCCGCCCCTTGGCAAGCGCCTCCAGGTAGCGGCCAAGGAGGATCAAAGTGATGATGACGCCAGATGCCTCGAAGTAGAGGTTGGCCGTGCCCGCGGGAAAAAGATGAGGGACGGTCAGTGCCAGCAGGGAGTATATGTAGGCCGCCCAGCTCCCCAGCATGACCAGGCTGTCCATTCCGGGGCTCAGGTGGCGCATCTCCGCCCACCCGCGCGCGGCGAAGCGCCGTCCCGCCCACAGCAGGACCGGCGTCGCGAGCGCGAGCTCGAGCCACTCCCAGACCGCGAGCGGCGCAAGCTTCACCATGAGCGCGGCGGCGCCCGGCAGGAACATGGGGGCCATGCTGACCAGCAGGAGGGGCAGGGTCAGAAGAGCGGCGAAGATCAGGTCCCGCCTCAGCGAGCGGAGCTCCCGGGCGTGGCGCATCCGTTCCGCGTCGGGCGCCTGCTCGGCGGCCGCCGGCTCGTAACCGGCCGCACGGATCGCCTGCGCGATACGCTCACGACTCACTGTGGCGGGCAAGTATTGGACCGCTGCGGACTCGGTGCTCAGGTTCACCGTCGCATCGATGACGCCCGCGAGCCCTTTGATCGCACGCTCCACCCGCGCCACACAGGACGCGCAGGTCATGCCACCGACACCGATGTTGGCCGATTCGATCACCGGCTCATAACCCGCGCCCCGTACGGCCTCCAGCAGCTCGGGGATCTGCGCCTGGTCGAATCGCACGACGGCAGTTTCCGCCGCCAGGTTCACCGCGGCCGACTCGACCCCCGGCTTGCGGGAGATGGCGCGCTCGACCCGCGCCACACAGGACGCGCAGGTCATGCCGCCGACGCCGATCCTGACCTCTTTCGTCATCTCGGGAGTCCCCCGGCGACCTCGAAAATGTGGGAATGCATCATTGGCATGCAGAGACTCGGACGGCGCGGCCAATCACCCGCGGACCTCGGCGCTGTAGCCTGCCTCCTTGACCGCTGCGACCAGGGCATCGGGCTCCGGAGAGCCTTCCACCACCGCTGCACCCTTGTCCAAGCTCACCTCCCGTACGGTTGTGACACCCGGCACCGCCGAGAGGGCCTCGGTGACCGCTTTCACGCAGTGCATGCACGTCATGCCTTCGACCTTGAGCTCGATCATGTCTGTCTCCTGCTCATTGAGTAATTGCGGACTGATATATGGTCATTTGGGCCGAGGAACAGCCAGCCTCGACACGGGGTTGGCCACGAAGCCGGCGCACTGGCCCACGCGAGCGCCTTAGCTAGGCGCCTCGGGCTTAACCTTCAGTGCTCGGCAAAGACAGTCGTCTTGCCTTCAGCGTCGATAGTCAAGACCTGGTAGTGCTCGGGGTTCGGGGCCTCCATGCCGGGGGCACCGGACGGCATCCCAGGCACCGTAAGACCCTTCACGGCCGGCCGCTCCGTGAGCAGGCGTTTGATATCTTCAGGCGGCACGTGGCCTTCGATCAGGTAGCCGTCCACCATCGCCGTATGGCAGGACGCGAGCTCCGGCTTCACGCCGGCCATCGACTTGATTGCGCCAAGATTGGTCGTATCGACAGTCTTGACCGCAAAGCCGTCTTCCCGCAGGTGATCCACCCAACTGGAGCAGCACCCGCAGGTGGGACTCTTGTACACGGTCACGAGGGGAGGACCCGCGGCGGCGACAATGCTGGATGCCAGTAAAGTTGCCAAGGCACACAGTGCCGGATAGAGGGCGCGCCTACTCATCTGAATTCTCCCTTGTTAGCATTCAAGCGATACGGACAACATCGTGCGAGGGACTGCAAGGTCAGACAAAAGACCTGCTTCCGACTCCGGTTTCGTTGCGACCTTGCGCAGGGTCAGCCGTTCACACCGAGGCCCTCCCCCGCCGGGACAGCGTAGCTCCCGCTCGGGCGACGACTAAATGAGACACTCAGTCCGGCACAACGATCCCGAACCGGGGAACACCCAATCGGCGTCGGTGTACTAAGGTTTGACTATGCGGCGAACAAGCGCACGTGGGCCCGCCATTTTCAGCACCTGTGAGGCGCGGAAAATTTAGGCAATCGGAATGCGTGCTTTTCGGACGCCGCGCTGAGAAGTCCGGGATCGATCTATTCAGCGCTTCCTACGACCCAAGTGCGACCGGATCGCCGACAAATAATGCGGAGACCGCTTATGGCCAAGAGCGAAGCACAGCACCCCGAGCGAGGGGCCTGGGATGCCAAGCGTCACATCACACTGCCCAAGATGCGGGGCGACTCCGAAGCGCGCCTCGTCACGGACTGCCTAAAGGAGCTACCCGGCATCCGCACGGCAAAAACCGACCCAAAAACAAACCGGCTCCAAGTGATCTACGATACAACCCAGCTGGACTACCAAAGTCTGATAGGCCGGCTTTCGGAAGCCGGGTTCCCCGCTGCCGAGGGATGGACGGCACGATTGAAGGCAGCGTGGTACGAGTACATCGACGAAACCGGCAGGGAGAACGCGCACGCGCCCCCACCGGCGTGCTGCAGCAATCCGACCGGACTCACGCAGCGCAAGAAGTCGAGCTAACGAAATTTCTGTCGAACGATGTATCAGCTCGCTTGTCTTTGCTGGCAAGCGATAGGGGAGGGGGCGCTCCCCAGGAAATCGAAAGACCCGAATCGGAACGGTATCGCCCTCTCCGAGACACGGCGCACAACCTTGGCGGCATACCCTCGGCAAGGGCGAGACGTGCCGGAGGTTCAACAGATGGGATGGCACTGGAATAACGGATTCATGTACGGATACGGGGGCGGGGGCGGGTTAATGTGGATCTTCTGGATCCTGTTAATCGTTCTCGCCGTAGTCGGCATCGCCGCACTTGTTAAGCCTGGCGGGCGCTGGGGCTCTGCCCCGCGCGAGCATGGCGCTCTCGATATCCTCAAGGAGCGTTACGCCCGCGGGGAGATCGATCGTGACGAATACGAGCAGAAGCGCCGCGACCTGGGCGGCTGACGCACGGCCGAGAGACAAGAGGCAGTGAGGTGTAACCCCGTCAGTCTCAGCTCCGAATCCGGCGCCTTGCGGACCAACAAGGGGAGGTACGCGAACGTGACCGGCTCGGTCACCCCCCTGGTTGGCACGTCCGCCGCACAGCTGTCGCAGCGGGGGACGGAGGAGGGACATCTTGAACAAGGATACGAACCGCGAGACTTCCGGAGACCGCCTCGTCTATTTTGCTGCGGAGCGCACCCTCATGGCGTGGGTGCGGACTGCCGCCGCACTGATGGCGCTCGGGTTCGTCATCGATCGCTTTTCGCTATTCCTTCGCCAGCTCAATGCGGCGACCAACACCCCGATAAACAATCCTCAGGTCTTTTCGTCCGGAGGCGGCCCGGCGCTTGTCATCCTCGGTGCGCTGATGGCCACCGTCGGAGCGATTCGCTACTTTAGATTTGCCCTTTACTATCACCGGAAGGGTCAGACCGATCCTGGCCACGGACTCTTCATCGCCGTCTCGTTCTCCGTTTTCGTCGCACTAGTCGGCGTCGTGATTGCCGTGTTCCTGCTGACCGTCACCGACTAGCAGTTTTCTGGGGAACACGAAACGGCTGCCGCCTGGGCTGCGCTGGCTCGACGAAGAAGACCCCCTGCTCGACTTGCCCTACGCGGGTAACCCAGCGTGTCAAGCAATCTGGCTACCCTCTTCGGCATGCGCGGCGCCACAGCAGGTTGCGATACAACGGCTATCGCCCACGAGAAAGGAGGCTTAAAGCGGCCAAATCAATGGCCCAGAAACCGAACGCCGAAGCCCGCGGCGAGTCGATCGGAGAAGCCGCCGCCCCCCGCGGCAGCTAGAGCGCAAATTTGGCGCAGTGCCCGAGCCGATGCGCCAACGTGTCGAGGCCGCTGACGAGGAGACCCTGCTGGAGTGGTCGGGGCGGGTATTGACGGCCACCGGCTTGGAGGACGTGTTCCGCTGAATAGGGTCTCGGCCACCAGTATCGCCTCGTCCCCAAGCTCGGCTTGGGGACTCCCTCCCCGAAGCTCTGCTTCTCGACGCCTGCCCACCCACCCTATCGATGCCTGCGCACACTCTACGCACTTACCCGGCGGCCCGGTCATGAAGCTACAATCGGCGTCAAACCCCAGGAACCCTGATGGCCCACGACCAGAACTTCAAGAACCTCATCCTCGACTACCCGCGCCAGGCGCTCGCCTTCTTCGCCGCAGAGGAGGCACGCAACATCGCCGCCGATGCGCGCGTCATCCCGATTCGCCAGGAACAGCTGCAGGAACGCCTTGGCGAGCGTTTTCGCGAGCTCGACATCCCGCTCCTGGTGGAGTGGCCCGACGGGCGCCGAGCGGCGCTCCTCTTCGTGCTCGAAGAGGAAACCGAAGCGCGGCGTTTCTCCATCCATCGCCTCGCCCACTACTGCCTGGACCTGGCGGAGCTATTCGCCACCGAGCGGGTCGTACCGGTCGTGATCTTCCTGCGCGCCGGTAGCGTCCCGCGACAGCTCGCCCTCGGTGGCGAACACCACACCTATCTGAGCTTTCACTACCTTGCCTGTGAGCTCTCCGCTATCCCCTTCGAGCACTATCGCGACAGCGACAACCTTGTCGCACGACTGAACCTACCCAACATGAAGTATGCGCCGGCGCAGCGTGTTGAGGTCTACGCACAGGCGGTTCGCGGCCTCGCACGCCTGGAGCCAGACCCGGAAAAGCAACTTAAGTACCTCGATTTCATCGACATCTACGCCGGGCTCGATGACAATGAGCGGCAACGCTACCAAAGCGAATACACCGACGAGGCCAATCTCATGAGCACCTTTGCCGAGCGCTTCCGCACCGAAGGTCGTTCCCTGGGCATCCAGCAGGGCATCGAGCAGGGCATTGAGCAGGGAATGCGGCAGGGCGTTCAGCAGGGTAGGCAAAGCGGAGAGGCCGCCGTCCTCCTCCGGCTGCTGGAGCGCAAGTTCAGCGCCGTCCCGGAGCCCGTGCGCCAGCGCATCGCGAACGCCGACGAGCAGCGCCTACTCGACTGGTCGGAGCGGGTCCTAACGGCGACCACCCTGGAAGAGGTCTTCCGCTGACCTGCCGCCTCGCGATCCCCAATCCCTCGACCGGTCGCGGCATCCCCGCCGCCCATCGATCCCGGGCCCCGGGGCCGTAGGACGGGCAAAGCGCAACGTGCCCATCAACCGCGGTAGCCCCGACAAACCCCACAGCCTCCTCGTCCCCAAAGCTCCGCTTGGGAACCCCTCCCCCAAGCTCTGCTTCCCAATCCCCACCCACGCTCTACGACACCGACTTCGTCACAGAAACTTCACCGTCCAGCCGCGCCGATCTGTTCCGGCGCCGCTGCTCAGACGCAAGAACTTGCGCCACATCACACAAAAAGCCCGTGTAACCCATTGAGCTGTTGCCAGAAACGCCAGGCCGGAATATTGTTGACGCGCGAAATTGACTGATCTGACCGGGGCGCCGCAGCGTAGCCCCTCACCCCTTTGGGGAGAGGGTCGGGGTGAGGGGTGCCAAGCGCTGGCAGATTTGCGGGAGGCAAAAATCATAACTTCGATTCGCGCGCGGGGGTTCTGCCAAATCACCCTTCCTGACGCTGTCACGCCTGCAAGCGCTGGAAGCACGCCGAATCCGAGTTCTTCCGGACGAGAAATCGTTCGGAAGCTGTGCCGCTCGATCTTCCCCAACCTCGCCTCAGCCCGAAGGGTCCGACCGCTGGCCCTCCTCCTACTCTTCGCCGCCTCGGCAATCTACGCCGAGACAACCCCTCCCCAGCCGAAAAGCCCCGCACAGGCCGCCAGCCCGCAAGCCCTGCTCGAGCTCGGCAAACGCTACCAGTACGGCATCGGTGCACCCCAGAACCTCGACCGCGCCATTCAGCTCTTCTGCCAAGCGGCAGATCTCGGTTACGCGGACGCGGCCTATCAGCTCGGCTGGATCTATTCCACCGGTCGCGCCGGAAAGGTGGACGAAGTCCTCGCCGCCCAGTGGTTCAAGGCGGCGGCCGCGGCAAAGAACGAGCGCGCCAACGAACAGATTCGAAAACTCGGGGCCGAGAGCGTGGAGCTTCCGCAAGGAACTGAATGCGTCATGCGGGAAGCCATGGTGGCGAGAACCATCCCCAGACCTGCGAACGGTACTGAAACAGCCTCCACAAAGCCCGCCGCAACCCCTGCCGTCGTCGTCCGCGAGGTGGGCAAGCGGGACATCGAGGCCCTGATCCGCACCCTGGCCCCGAGCTACCGCCTCGACCCTGAGCTCGTCCTCGCCATGGTCGCAGTCGAATCCAACTTCAACCCGAGCGCCAAGTCCTCCAAGAACGCCCAGGGACTCATGCAGCTCATCCCCGAGACCGCCGAGCGCTTCGGCGTGCACAACGTCTGGGACCCGGTGGACAACCTCCGCGGCGGCATGTCCTACATGCGCTGGCTGCTCGACTACTTCAAAGGCGACCTCACCCTCGCGCTGGCCGGCTACAACGCGGGCGAGAAGGCCGTCGATCGCTACGGCGGCATCCCACCGTACGCCGAGACGCAGAGCTACGTGAAGCAGGTAACCAGAAAACTGGGGCCGAAGGTCCAGACCGCCCCTGTCATTCGCTCGGCCCCCACTCCGCGCCGCGGCATCTCGGGGCTACAGACAGACAATACCGCACCATCCAAGGCCAGCGCCCCCCTCGACGCATCCTAGCGCCCCCTCCCGCCAATCTTGGCGGCAACCCTCCCTCCTTTTTCAAAGGGGGCCGGGGGAAACGACCGCCCGGCTGGCGGAGCTCGTGCTCCGGCCGCAACCCTCCCCCCTTTGCCAATGGGGGGCCGGGGGAAACTACCGCCCGCCTGGCGCAGCTCGTGCTCCGGCAGCAACCCTCCCCCCTTTGCCAATGGGGGGGCCGGGGGAAACTACCGCCCGCCTGACGCAGCTCGTGCTCCGGCCGCAACCCTCCCCCCTTTGCCAAAGGGGGGCCGGGGGAAACGACCGCCCGGCTGGCGGAGCTCGTGCTCCGGCCGCAACCCTCCCCCCTTTGCCAAAGGGGGGCCGGGGGGATTTCCCCACAGCTGGCACCTAATTCCGTCCCTTGAGCCCGCCGACCTCCTGTCCCCCTTTACGAAAAGCGGCGAAGCTCTCTGCCGGCTCGTACCGCTGGATCGCCGAATTGGAAGAAACTCGGCACAAGTTCCCCAGCCGAGGCCCCTGTCGCGGCGCGCACGCAGGTTAATTGTCTTGAGCTCATCGGGCAGTGTTCGGACGACTGTCATCGACGTGTCGCTACGTCACCGTGGCAGGAGCCGCATCGACACGCCGGCGTCAGATCGTGTGGGCGCGATCCGCTTTCCGCCCACCCGAGAGCCCCACCCCAGTCTCACAAATAACAGCCACGTGATGGCCGTCAGTAATCCGGCTGGGGAACCCGTGCTAGCAAG
Organism: uncultured Gammaproteobacteria bacterium; assembly: GCA_963824085.1. GTDB lineage: Bacteria > Pseudomonadota > Gammaproteobacteria > Chromatiales > Chromatiaceae > JARRNE01. The sequence goes on along the minus strand of CAWGNT010000018.1, from coordinate 37,119 downwards.
CCCTCCCAGACGATTGCCGTCCCCGGCAGGATCCCCACCGGTGTCGGTTCGGCCAGGTCGCGAATTTCAGGCTTGCCAAACTCTTTGGCTTTCAGCCGGTAGATGGTGACCATCCGGTCATAGGGATGGACAAGCCAATACTCCAGGACCCCGGCTCGCTCGTAGACACGCCGCTTGCGCACGTGGTCATGGGTCGCTGTCGCAGGGGAAAGCACTTCGATCACCAAGTCCGGCGCACCACGCAGCCCTCGTCGATCTAGTTTGTCCGAGCTGCAGACGACCAGGACGTCCGGCTGCACCACGGTATCGACCTGCTCGTCCGACTCATCGGCTTTGGGCAGCCGTACGTCTACCGGTGCGATAAAGGCGCGGCAGGGCTGGCCTTCGAGGGCATTCGCCAGCTGGCGATAGATCTCCCCCACAAAGTCCTGGTGGCTCAATGTCGGCGCTGGGGTCATCAGATAGGCAACGCCGTCGATCAGCTCGCAGCGTGCCTCGTCTGGCCAGGTCAGGTAGTCTGCGTAGGTGTGCAGGTTTGGGTCGCGTTGCGGAAGTCCCATAACGGCGTTCCGGTGGTCTCAATGGTCTCGTAGCTTAGACCCGACGGACGTGGATGTCGCGCAAACGCCCCATCATCCGCACCTGCCGTCGTCCCGCCAACTTGTCTCCCCGGACTCCATTCCCTTCGAGCACTACCGCGACAGCGACAACCTTGTGGCACGACTGAACCTACCCAACATGAAGTATGCGCCGGCGCAGCGTGTTGAGGTCTACGCACAGGCGGTTCGCGGCCTCGCACGCCTGGAGCCAGACCCGGAAAAGCAACTTAAGTACCTCGATTTCATCGACATCTACGCCGGGCTCGATGACAATGAGCGGCAACGCTACCAAAGCGAATACACCGACGAGGCCAATCTCATGAGCACCTTTGCCGAGCGCTTCCGCACCGAAGGTCGTTCCCTGGGCATCGAGCAGGGAATGCGGCAGGGCGTTCAGCAGGGTAGGCAAAGCGGAGAGGCCGCCGTCCTCCTCCGGCTGCTGGAGCGCAAGTTCAGCGCCGTCCCGGAGCCCGTGCGCCAGCGCATCGCGAACGCCGACGAGCAGCGCCTACTCGACTGGTCGGAGCGGGTCCTAACGGCGACCACCCTGGAAGAGGTCTTCCGCTGACCTGCCGCCTCGCGATCCCCAATCCCTCGACCGGTCGCGGCATCCCCGCCGCCCATCGATCCCGGGCCCCGGGGCCGTAGGACGGCAAAGCCAACGTGCCCATCAACCGCGGTAGCCCCGACAAACCCCACAGCATCCTCGTCCCCAAAGCTCCGCTTGGGGACCCCTCCCCCAAGCTCTGCTTCCCAATCCCCACCCACGCTCTACGACACCGACTTCGTCACAGAAACTTCACCGTCCAGCCGCGCCGATCTGTTCCGGCGCCGCTGCTCAGACGCAAGAACTTGCGCCACATCACACAAAAAGCCCGTGTAACCCATTGAGCTGTTGCCAGAAACGCCAGGCCGGAATATTGTTGACGCGCGAAATTGACTGATCTGACCGGGGCGCCGCAGCGTAGCCCCTCACCCCTTTGGGGAGAGGGTCGGGGTGAGGGGTGCCAAGCGCTGGCAGATTTGCGGGAGGCAAAAATCATAACTTCGATTCGCGCGCGGGGGTTCTGCCAAATCACCCTTCCTGACGCTGTCACGCCTGCAAGCGCTGGAAGCACGCCGAATCCGAGTTCTTCCGGACGAGAAATCGTTCGGAAGCTGTGCCGCTCGATCTTCCCCAACCTCGCCTCAGCCCGAAGGGTCCGACCGCTGGCCCTCCTCCTACTCTTCGCCGCCTCGGCAATCTACGCCGAGACAACCCCTCCCCAGCCGAAAAGCACCGCACAGGCCGCCAGCCCGCAAGCCCTGCTCGAGCTCGGCAAACGCTACCAGTACGGCATCGGCGCACCCCAGAACCTCGACCGCGCCATTCAGCTCTTCTGCCAAGCGGCAGATCTCGGTTACGCGGACGCGGCCTATCAGCTCGGCTGGATCTATTCCACCGGTCGCGCCGGAAAGGTGGACGAAATCCTCGCCGCCCAGTGGTTCAAGGCGGCGGCCGCGGCAAAGAACGAGCGCGCCAACGAGCAGCTTCGCAGGCTCGGGGCCGAGAACGCGGAGATTCCACAAGGAACTGAATGCGTCATGCGGGAAGCGATGGTGGCGAGAACCATCCCCAGACCTGCGAACGGTACTGAAACAGCCTCCACAAAGCCCGCCGCAACCCCTGCCGTCGTCGTCCGCGAGGTGGGCAAGCGCGATATCGAGGCCCTGATCCGCACCCTGGCCCCGAGCTACCGCCTCGACCCTGAGCTCGTCCTCGCCATGGTCGCAGGTCGAATCCAACTTCAACCCGAGCGCCAAGTCCTCCAAGAACGCCCAGGGACTCATGCAGCTCATCCCCGAGACCGCCGAGCGCTTCGGCGTGCACAACGTCTGGGACCCGGTGGACAACCTCCGCGGCGGCATGTCCTACATGCGCTGGCTGCTCGACTACTTCAAAGGCGACCTCACCCTCGCGCTGGCCGGCTACAACGCGGGCGAGAAGGCGGTCGATCGGCACGGCGGCATTCCCCCGTACGCCGAGACCAAGAACTACGTCAAACAGGTCACCGCCAAGTTCGGCTCAAAGGCCAAGACCGGCCCCGTCATCCGCTCGGTCCCAACCGTAGGCCGGGGCATATCCGACCTGCAGACGGATAATTCACCAAGCATCGAAAAGAACCGGCGTCGCGCCAACCGATCCTGATCACCCAAGTGGTCGTATTCGGACTTAACGTCGTAGCGCTCTTGTTCCCAATACCGGCCGAAGCCCCAGCTTCGCGCAAGTAACATCCCGGCGGTATGACATGGTTTGCTTCTATTGGCCGCATGCCTGCGCTCTTGATCTTGGCCCTGTTGCTCGTTCTCATAGGCTTCGGCGTCGACCGGGTAGAAACTGACTCTTTTTTCACTAAGAAGTTGGGCTTCGTCATACAGCGTAATGGAACCGACGGGCTCTCTCACCCGAACCGATCCTCAATTCACCACGAGCGTAATGCGAGTCACAGTGCCGACCTTGATTTCTACAGAAGCGTCGTAAAGCGCGTCAGCGCAGGAGAGTCCTTTTACCGAGTGCTCGCGAGCGAACTCCGTTCGCGGCACTACCCGAGCGGCTCACCCTTTGCCTGGCGTTCTCCAGCACATCTCTGGACATTAGCCACGATCTCGCCGCTGATTGCCCGGATCACGCTAATCGGGTTGACGATACTCGGCATCATCCTTGCCTACAGCGTCCTAAGAACCGAACCCCGTTGGATCGCGATACCGTCCACACTTTTTGTCACCGCGGCCGTGGTACCTGGTTGTAGTGAACCTTATTTGTTCCTGGCGGATACGTGGTGCGGCCTCTTCTTGTTCATCGCCGCCATGCTCATCGCACGTGATAAATTTGCGCTGGCAGCCCTTTTTGGGATCCTCGCCCTGTTGATGCGCGAACACGCGATGCTCGCGGTCATAATGGCGCTTGTTTTCTGCGCCCATCGTCGGCAATGGCGAGCTCTTGCGTACTGGCTGATCGGCCTCACGTTGTGGGCCATCTACTACGCCGTTCACATATATCACGTGCTCGGGCACATCGGTCCAAACGATCTAACGCGCCAAAGCGGCTGGCTCCAATTCGAAGGGTGGCGCTTCGTTCTTGCGACCGCCCAGATGTATCCACTGTTCAACCATGCGGCACCATGGGTATGCGCAGTCGTCTTTCCCGTCGGCGTGGTTGGACTAATTGGATGGAAAAAGCCCCCCCTGCTGTTCGACCGAGCGGTCGCGCTGGGGTATATCGCTGCTTTTCTGGTCCTTGGCTATCACCCGATGAACTTTTACTGGGGATTGATCTATCTTCCATTATGGTCATTAGGCATTCCCGCCGGCGTCGCGGCCATGGCTGATTTGGTGCGTGCATCAGCGGCGTCTTCCAATGTTGGCGATCCGTAACCCGCCGTCGATGGCGTAGCATTGCGCGTTATCGGGGTGGGGCGTCAGACTCGAACCTCATCGTGGGGAGGGCATAGCTTCAGCCGGCGAGAAATGGACCACGGCCCTTCAACGCGGAATTGACGTCCGCCCGGGTCTATCCATCCTTGGGGTCCAGGTGTCTCCCCAACCCGACCGTGGCGCGGCGGGCCTTGCTATTGTTGAAAATGAGGCTACTATGCACCGGGGCGTAGTTCGCTCGGCCTTCGACGAGTCAAGGGAGGTTTACGGTTCGAGCTTCCCGAACACTATACGACATCGGTCCACCCGACCAGCGCCTTGAAGAATCAGTCGCCACGACGCATGGATTGGCGCGGCCAGCCCGGCGTGCCATAGTGTCTCGGAATGGCCGACTCGCACCCCACGGCAAATTCATCCCCGGTTGAAACCGATGTGGTCGGTCGGCACAGGCCCATCGGGACCCTTGCCCTCGTGTTAATCCTCTCCGCCCTGTCGTCGGGCGTCGGCACTGGATCCGCGGTCGGACCGCTACTGGCTCTGATCGCGACCCTTGGCCTCCTCCGAGAACCCTTTCGTCCGCCTTCGTGTGAGTTGCCGAGGATCGTGATCCCGACGGTCGTGGTCGCCGGTGCACTCTCGCCCTATCTGCTTGGCACAGCGTTTGGGACAACATACTGGTGTGTCGCATTGGCGCTGGCGGGGGCGGGGGCGGTCGGAGCCTACCTGACTCTTCGAACTCCTCAGCTCAGCCGCGTCGTCCTGGTCCTGCACTCGATCGTTTCGGTAGCGACGCTGCTCGCGGTTATGCCCAATGAAACGACCGACGTGTGGTTCCTCCACGACCAGGCCGGAACTATCACGCGGGAAGGCGGCAATCCCTGGACCGATCTGAGGATTTTCAACGGCGCACCAGGCGCAGAGGGTAAGGTCATTGAGGGCTACGCCTATCCCCCGCTAATCCTGTTCACGTATGCGGTGGCGGGCACGGCCTTCGGTGAGCCTCGGATCATCACTGGACTGGCCTGGGTGGTCTCAGCCGCCGTCTTCGCCGTCACCGCACGCCGTCGTCGAGATGTTCTCATCCACGGTTGGACACTCAGTGTCCAACCCGCCTGGGCACTCATGCTCTGGGCCGGTTGGACCGAACCAATCAGCATTGCTCTGGCCGCCCTGGCATGGGCAGCGTGGTTTCAGTTCCCCATACTCAGGTCGCTCTTGCTCGGCCTGGTACTCGCATCCAAGCAGTACTTCGCCGTTCTGGGCGTCATAGTCTTGCAGGCCCGGTCCCTCTTACCGATCCACAGAGCCGTCGCTCTGGGTGTCGCCAGCGTCACCGTCGGTGTGGCCGTGATGTGGGGCTGGCAACAAGCCCTCGATGCCCTAGTCAAGTTCCACGCCGACCAGCCGCCTCGGGCCGACGGACTCACACTCTTCGGACTGGTTGCCGCCTTTGGGACCCGTCTCCCGCTGACCCCATGGCTCGCGGTAACGGCGGCGGTGGTTGCAGCGGCGCTGCTCGGGCGGTGCGCAGTCAATCGCAGCACCACCTTCGTTACGTCGGCAGCAGTGCTAGCCGTATTCTTCCTGCTCGGCACCCAGGCCTTCGCCAACTATTGGTTCGTCGTGCTAAGCCTGCTGGTTCTTGCGCAGGCGTCAGTGATAGCGGACCCAGAATCGCCGGCCTGAAGCAAGCGCCGAAACCGATGGAATCGCGTCCAGCGACCGTTCACGGTATCAACGTCGCTGTTTCGTTGGGGTCGTGTTGTGCCGAGCGTGCCGACTTGGCCCTGCCGTTTCCGCGCCCCAGCGTTGGGTTGCCTCCCAGCCCTGGCTTGCGCGCATGCCGCGACGCGCGGTTCGGTAGTACCGTTAGCCGATCGGCGACGGGGCCTTTCGCGAACTCTAATAGCCATCAGCCCGACCTCGTGTCGTTTGGTGTCGACCTCCGCGATCATGCCAACCTGCCGCGGCACGCTGCGCAAAGCGCGGAAACACCTCCCAGCTGAGCCCACCCTGGGCGCCCGCGGGCAGCGCCTTTATCCAGCTGTTCCAGGCGCTCGTGGTGGCGCTGTGCCGTGAGATGGCCGTCAATACGGCGGCCCGTCACCAGCGCGTAAGCGACGAAGCAATTTTCGGGGACCTATACGTAACAACTGGCGAACCAATATTCCGCCGGGCCATACAACTCCATCGTTACTGCAACGCGTCTCATGATAGTCCCTCTCCGTATTGATACTCCAAAGTGTCTTCCGGACGTCTGTACTCGATACGATTCCATCAACCGCAATCATTGCGGTGAGCATGGAATGGTCCTGGTTGTTGTAGCGGTGCATGCCGTTGCGGCCCAGCGGGTATAGATTCTGGAATTGTTCAAGATATTGCGCGTATCTCCAAAAAGCGGTCATACGACCCAAAATAGGCCGGATAAGTCTTGGGCATTCTTATCACAACGTGGTCCAATACGTCCCCTCGGTTAATGACACCAATCTTAATCAGCTCATCGACTGCATAGTGAAACACCTCGTGGTCCGAGAGTGACCACATGGCATCGCCTTCGTTGACAAAATACTCGAGGCCGATCCAGATCGTTTCTGGATCGGCGACCATGTAGGGACTCCAATTATTGAAGATCTGAAGCCGACCGACCTTGACGCGTGGCTCCTGGACGTAGATCCAGCAGTCTGGTATCTGTTCGCTAAGCTCGTAAGCGCTGACGTTGCCACCGAGACATAGCCGACTGAGCAACAAGCCGACCGTCATAAAATCGCGATAGACCAACCCTTCGGCAACCTCTTTGACATTAGACGGCGCTTCCGGCGTCAAGCCAGCTATCAGCTCGCGAATCGGCATCGAAGAGAAAAAGTAGTCCCCTTGGACTGTATGCCGGACTCCCTGCGAATCCTCCACATCGACGGATAGCACCGCATCATGGACGTGTCGTGTGCCTACGACGCGAGTATTGTACAGCACACGGCCTCCTCTGCCCTCCACCAACCCGGCCACCTTCTCCCACAGCTGGCCCGGCCCATACTTCGGGTAGAGGAAGTTCTCTATCAGGCTCGTCTCCGTCTCCTGCTGGGCAATGTCGCCGCCTTTTGCGGAGACAGACTTAAACGCATGCTTCACAAGCGCCGAGATCGAAAGCCCCTTTATGCGTTGTGCACCCCAATGCGCGGGGATCTGGTCGCACGGCACACCCCAGACCTTCTCGGTATAGTCTCGAAAAAAGGTAGCATAGAGCTCACGCCCGAATCGATTCGTCAAAAAGTCCGCAAGGGTCCGCTCCGGACGCATCGGAAACGCAGCCGCCCACCCATAGCTCGCGGCGATCTTGATGCTCTTCGTCCACCCTAGGGCGGACAGCGTCTTTAGGCTTGGCTTCAGGGGGTAATCAAATAAGTGCCCGCCGAACAGGATACGGGAGACCCGCCGCCGCACCAGTATAACTTCATCGCATTCGGCAGGGTTCGGCCCGTCGGGTGACGCCGCCAGCTCGCGGCGCTTGTTGTGATAGTTAATTGCGATGCTGGATTGACCTTGAACCTCAAGCTTTTGTATAGGAAGAATGCTCGTCCACCAATCCATCACGCGGTCAGACTTCGAAAAGAAGCGATGCCCGCCAATGTCGATTCGGTTGCCCTTGTGCTCGATGGTACGGGCGATCCCGCCGGGATAGCGGCTTGCCTCCAGGACGATCGGCCGGATGTCCGAGCGGGTGGCGAGCTCATAAGCAGCCGTCAAGCCTGCCGGGCCAGCGCCGATGATGATCGCTGTCTTTCGTGACACGTGGCTTCAAACCTTCTCGTGCATTGGTTTTTCCCATTACCCGCAGTATGGATGTGCGGCGCCAAGAGGCCCCGCACTTGTCGTTCTTGACACATAGGCTTTGCGCCCTGCCGGTTGCAAGGGGTCTCGCTCAGCCCGAGCGCGCTACCTTCTCGGCAGGACACAAGGAGCCGCCTTTCTCCACTGCGACTTGCTCACCCAAGTAATATCGTATGCCCTTTCCAAAACTAAAAAGCTTGTGGAAAGCGAAGGAATATAAGGTCACCGAGAAAATCGCGGAATAGTGGCTCAGCATCTCGCAGCTTAGTGCCCGGGGCATGTGACCGGCAACAAAGGGAGTGGAAAGCAAAATTGGCACGAGGGTCACACGGAAGACATACGCCAACGCGACAGTCAGACTGAGCCCCCCAAGGGAGACGATCGCAAAGGTAACCACGTCGCGCTGGACCGGGCGGCCGGAGGCGGGAAATGTGAATCGTCGATTGAGGATGAAGCTCACAGCCATGCCTGCCAGAAAAGCCAGCGCAACCGAGAGACCGTATTTCCACGCCCGCTTGAGACCGACCATCTCGTACAGCAGGTACCCCACCCCCATGTTCGTCAACGCCGCAACCCCGGAAAAGACCAGAAACCGCGGAAACTGATGGTTCAGATAAAACTCAATAACCTTTATCATAGTCGCAGGTTACGCCAGATGGCCGTAGGGACTGGCCGACACGGCAGATGTTGCGGCACGGGCCCGGTAACTTTTCGCCGCCACCACGCCAGCCTCACCGCTCGATTCACGGGGCTGGGCGCCTCGGCAACGAGTGCGTGAGCCTCTTGCGGCATGGTGAGCGCCAACATGATATCGGAAACGTCAACCGCCGCGCAGCCACTCGCTGAGCCGCCGCCCCTTTGCGCCCGGCCTTGAAAGAAGTGCAACCTTCTCTTGCTAGCGTCGAAATGCATAGCAAATCATTCAACCGAGATTATAGGAATCCAGCCGCCCGAAGAGTGACCGCAGCCGCAAACCCCCAGCTGATTAGCCCCATCCCTCAGCTGAAACGACCGGAGATGCGGGGTCGGCGCGGGTCGGCGGAACCGCATGCGTCATGGATGCCGCCTTCGAGCATAGATGAACGGATCCACAGCATGTGCCCCCGAGCCCACCCCAGTTCCCACAACGCCCTCGTCGCGACCGCAGGTCGCTCCTACAAGATCACCCCATCGCGTGAGAGCGGCCTGCGGCCGCGAGCCGCCCATCCTCCTTGCCCCCCCGAACGCCTCCGCCCAGCTGCGCTCGAGGCCTAATCACCATCCACGCCATCTATTCCAGGAGCGAATTGGATCAGAGGGGAACCGAGGTGAAAGGCGCCGAATCGATCAAAACTCATTCAATAACCCCCGCAGATTCATCTCACGCCGGCGACCACCAGGGCAACCAATTCCAGCTGAGGAAACCCGCGGGGACGATCAGCGATTATTCGACCAGGCTTATTGAAAAGGCGGGACACCTCGGTCCTCGTATCACCCGCGTGACTTTCATATTACTTGCGCTACTGGAAGCCGCAACCTTTTACCCTGCGCACAACGTCGTCTATGATCTGGCGCCGTTTCTCGCGGCTGGGGAAGCGGTCAATCACGGATTGGATCCGTATGACGTCGCGACCCTTGGGAGCTGGCTTGATCACCATCGTGTTCTCGGCTCCACAGCGGTTAGCGTGAACGTACCCTCCTGGCTTCCCATACTTCAGGCTTGGGCGAGGCTCGATCCACCTACGGCCCGGATTCTGCTGTTCGTCGTGACTGTCGTCACCTATGGAGCAATGCTCATAGTAATCGTCCGTGAACGCAGGATCGCCTCAGTAAAACTCGCATGGGCACTCGCCGCGGTAGGATTCTGGTGCACGCTGACGCTGAACCAGGTGTATGCACCTCTCGCGCTTCTTGCGGCCCTCGCGTGGCGAAGTGTCGCATCAGCTCCGCTCCGCGGCGGGATTCTCATCGGAATTGTGGCGGCGCTCAAACCGCCATTTCTGACATGGCCCGCGCTGCTGTTGATCCAGAGGAGGTTTCCCGCAGGGGCAGCAGCACTCTCTGGTGCTGCAGTCATCACACTTCTCCCAATCGTCCTTTATGGTCCTGCCATCTACCAGTCCTGGTATCGTGCGGCGAGCGGCATCTACTGGCTGGCGACGCCGACCAACGCCTCCCTGCCTGGTCTGCTCACGCGCCTGGGCCTGGGTTTCGCCGGTCCCGCGGCGTCCATTAGCGTACTCGCTATAGCCGCCTTTTATGCACCTCGCTTGCGGTCCCATCGAGCAACCGCAGAACTTGCAATACTCGCCGCTCTCCTCGCCTCCCCCTTAACTTGGCCCGGCTACTTCCTGTTGCTCGTTCCGAGCATGTTGACGGAGCGCTGGGGCGTTACTCGGTTCCTGGCGGCCTGCTTGCTGTGCGTCCCAGCGTGGGTCGTCTTTAACTATGGGTTTGTGTGGTCTCTTGTCTATCCCGTCGCATTGCTCGCTCTGTTTGCGTTGCGCGTATTCGAAGCCTGGAAGCCCGACACCACGACCGGGGCGTAAAGTGGGCCACTGTTCACGGCACTTGTTTGAATGCAGGGCATACCTGCTCGTGACTAAGACGCATGGAGGGTGTGCCTTGACGGGGATCGCAATGCCTGTGCAAGTCGCCGTTCACATCAGTTCTTTCTGCTCCACCTCGAAGAGGCGGAAGTTGTGGCCCTGCGCGATCAGGCGCAGGCGATGGTATGGCAGCGGTACGTGCCCTTTCGCCTCCACCACTAGGACATGGGTGTAGTGGGCCGTTACGTAGCGCCAGGGGATGGAGTCGCCGTGCTTGAAGACCGCCCCCGGGGTGAGCCTGGCAAGACGTGCGTAGCCTGGCGCCAAGCGCAACGGCTGCTGGGTCGGATAGGTAAAGAGGCTCGGGACGAAAGTGCCGCGCCGAACTACAGCGAGGCAGGGTAGATGGGCGGTCGGGGTGGGGAAGGGTTGCCACTCGGCCCCTTGGCCGTCGGCGGTGAAGAGGCGGCTCCCCGCCGGCATGCGATCGAGCGCCGCGAGCACGGCGCGGTAGTCGCGATCCGCCGCCAGCCAATATCCGGTGATCACCTCCATGCGCACCAGAAAGAGCGCCACCAGCAGCGCGCCGACCAAGCACCACCAGTGCAGCGCGGTCCCCGCCACTTCGGTGGCGGCCACAAAGACCAGGCCCAGGGCCACGGCGAAGCGCACGTCAGAGCCGTGGCTGCCGAAGAGGGTCGCGGGCATCACAAGGTAGACCAGCGCCATGGCGGCAAGGGGCCAGACCATTCCCCGTGCGACCCTCAAGTGGCGCTTGACAATCGCCACGATGCCGATGGCGCTGACCAGCAGGATGGTGAGGCTATCGAGCATCGGGTCGTAGTCTCTGAAGAGGGCCACCATCCCCACCAAGCGGCGGATGAGCTGCCCGTATTGCATCGTCCCCATCTCTTCGGTGGTCGGGCTGAAGGCTAGGAAGAGAAGTAGCGGGATGCCGAAGCTAACCAGCACTGGGGAGGCTTCGAGCAGATAGCAGCCCCATTCGTTGCGCCGGGGGACCCGTTCAATACGGCCCAGCTCGTAGGCGACCACGCAGAGACCGGCGATACCGAACGCATAGAGGTGAGCCATAAAGAGCAACAGGGCGAGCGGCACAAAAACGATGGCCCGGAACAGCTCGCCCCGCTTCCGCCAGGCGACCCATGCAGCAAAGGCCCATAGCACCAGCCCGACGCCGAAGAGATAGTTGAGGAAGCCCCACAGCAGGATGCGGTTGTAAAGCAGCAGGAAGGCGAGCAGCGGCCAGGGCGAGATGCGCCGGAACAGAGCGTAGTGCAGCGCCGCCACGCCGCTCGCCATGAGCAGCAGCGTGAGGCCGACGAAGACGCGCCCGGCCACCTCAAGTGGCAGAAACATCAGCAGCAGCGGCATCACCCCTTCCATGGCAAGGTTGGGAAGGAGCTGCCAGTCGGGCCGGTAGTAGTGGTACACGGAGGCGTCGGGGGGCGCGACAAAGAGCAGCCACATGCGCGTAAGGTGGTTGGGGTAGTCGACCAGCGGCGGGATCTCCACCATCACTAGCGGCACCACTGCAATCAGCGCCAGCAGCGTGAAGGCGACCAACTGATCGCGCACGCTCCAGCGGCGAGCCGCTGTGCGCGAAGTATGTCTCGTCACACCGAGCACTCCATCGTCGCGCATCGTGCTAGCAACCTTTACTTACGAGGCCAGGGCGTGGCGAAGGGCAATTCCGCGACAATTCCAAGGAGGCGCAACGGCGTCCGGACTGCTGCCAGGCGTACAACCGGGCGCGTGTGAAATCGTCAAGGAAAGCGAACCTCGGGTGATGGAACCATAGCTGCCTGATGAGGGATTTATAGTCGTTGCTATCGACAGGTACACAGTCATTCGGTTTGCCTGCACTCCTCCTGTGGGCCCCGAGGATCGATCGGCGGTGACGAGATAGCGATCTCCGCCGACGAGTGAGACGCGATGGCACACGACGTTTGGCAAGGATTGTGACAGTCCACCCGCAAAGGCTGCGTCTGAGGAGGCCAGGAGAGTCGCACCGAGAGGATATGCCACAACAGGAGCATCGCGGCTGTGGGCGCAGCGAACAGGAGTGCCGCGTACCACGGCGTTCGGTTCGGAGCGTAGTGCGTCATCAGGGCGCGACCAATATCGAGGTGGGGCATCGAGAGGAGCGCGAGGACGAGGAACGCCTGCATGACCATGCCCGGTCGCGCAGCGCCCTCCAAACGATCGCGAAGCAGCAGCCCGAACGGTAACATCAGCACCATGGACATGTGCACCCAGGTGAGGGGTGAGATCAGCAGCATCGCCACACAGGCCAATGCAAAGGTCGTATCGTCGTGATCGGGCCGCACTGGACGTGCGAGGATGTGTCGCGCCAGCGCGCCAACCAATCCCAGACTCGCCAGTATTACCAGCCAGCGAGCCAGCTCCGGCGCCACGGCGAGTGGGCGCACCCATGGCCCGTCAGTCAGCAGCCGGCTAAACAATCCGGTCAACGATGCGTTCAGCGGGAAAGTGGCATGCTCGGCGACATTGCCCGGCGCAACGCTCACGACGAAATCGACGGTATCCCGCGACCCAACGATCGCCACCGTCACGGCCATCCCAAGCAACGTTGTCACGGCCACAGCTGCTAACGCCTTCCAGCGCCGACGCAGGACCAAGAAGAGTATGAGCAGCCCGGGAAACAGCTTGATTAGAGAGGCGATCCCAAGCAAGACCCCCGCCGAGACATCGCGGTCGTGTCGCAGAAGAACCCAACACCCAAGGATGCAGGCACCAATCAAAAACGACCATTGTCCCATCATCATCTGAAACTGAAATGGATACCAGCACAGGGCGAGACCACCCAGCAGCACCAGCCAAGGCCACGCGAGCGAGATGCCCAGCTCCAGCAACGTGATCGCTATAATGAGCCCAAAACACACCAGCGACAGCGCGCTCCAAGTCAGAAATGCCGTCTTGAACGGTAGCCCAGCTAGGGGCATGACCGTCAGGACATCGAACGGGGGGTGATAGTTTTCTATCTTCGGCGCATAGATTGTGGTACCAGCCCGCAGAGCCTGGACCGCAAAGTAATCATGCGAGAAGTCACGACCATCGCTGATGTGTGCCGTCCGCAACCCGAGCCCGAGGCTGAACAGGCCAAGAATCACCAGGGTTGCCCCGACAATCAGAACCAAGCACGCTCGCCACCGCATCCTTACCCCGCAAGGCAAATCTCTCTGCGTTCATAAGCCGAACCTCAGCACTTTCATTCCAACGCAGTGTAGTGGCGATGAATTTCGTTATGCCCCTACCGGAAAAGAGTACGCCCCCCAGAACGCGCGATACCACGTGATTTGCGCTATTCCTCAGCCGCGACGAAGGGCCTGCTTTGCTGCGGCGCTAGTTGCCGTCCATCGCACCTGGTTTCCGGTATTCCCTGCCGGAACGACGGCCCCGATTTGGGCCAGCCTAAAATCCCGGCACGGAACGCCGGGATCCAGGCCCAAGCCAAGGGATTCCGAGCGTCCAGCTGAGCGCTAGCGGTAATCGCCCGATGCGATGCAACGCTGACAGCAATCCTACTGAATCATACCGGACTCTTGCCCGATGCGCCGATCGGAAGACTTTGGTTCTGTAAGCTTGAGCGTGTTGTCGTCTCACATAGAGACCAGCTTGCCGCAAGTGGACTACGGCGGCTTTTGGAGAAGCACGACAGGAAGCAGACTAAGGCCAAAAGCAATGAATAAGATCGGTGGCAAAATCCACAAGCTCGATATCGCGCAAGCGGCTGGAATGGAAACAGCGTATGCTGCGACCGTCACAACGGCAATTTGCATCGCGACACGTGATGGGACACGCTGCATCATCTGCTCGCGGTGTTTCCATGTGTAGAGCATAGCGGGCACCAAGAGCGCTAGATTATATTCCTGAAAAGGAATGAACAACTGGGAGCTCACAACCGAGATCGCCAGTGCAAGCTGCAGGTCTTTCCTTGCCCGCCACACGAGTGCGGAAGCTGTTACCGCACCAACAGCAATCAGATTTGCTGATTCGAAGAAAATCGGCGTTGCATTAGCGTACGTCTTGTACGCTGCCAGTGTTATCAGCCATTCTTGCAACCAAGCCGGAAGCCAGATGAACGCGGCCGACGCCAGCACTGCAAACGTCACGGCGAAACTAAAAGCCATGCGTTTGCGCGTCTGCCAGGCCGATAGCGCCCAGAAGAGCAGCGGAACAAGTACTGCCACGGCCAGCTGAGGCTTGGCACTTGCGAACGCAGCAGCAACACCCGCGAGGACATAGCGGCGGGACCTCGCAGCCCACGCAGATAGAGCTAACAGTAGTATGTAAGCAACAGTCGGCTGCCGTAGCACGATTCCTAGGTCGATGGGCACCGACGCGAGGATCAGGCCGCATAGGCCAGCAAGAAATGGAACGTCGACAGTCTTGGCCCAGAGCCAGACTGATAGAACAGAGAAACCCAAGAAGAGCCAAAAGACGAGCGCTTGGACGGTAGCAAAGCTAAGAAACGCCAATGGTGCAAAAGGAAACACTGCGAACAGAGGATACGCGAATCTCTGCTGATCGCGCACCCGTCCGTCTCCCCGGATGGTGCTGCCGTAAACGCCGCGCTGAATCTCGCGCGTCACTTCGCTCGTATAGGGACTGCCGCGCCCGACCAACACCACCCTTGCCGCAAGCCACATTGGGTACAAGTCAGGAGACAGCCGGAGGCCGTGCGGTTCCGCTCCCGCAGGAAGTGCAACCAAGATATAGTACCATCCGGCGAACAGCAGAGTTGTGCACGCGGTAAACTGCGCGATCTTATACCTCATATGCTGCAGGCAGTGCGCTGGACTTATGATAATCTCATTGTCAACTGCGCTTTGGTTTCGCCTATGCCTAATTTTCGTTTAGTTGCGCAGGCGCCCATTAGTGTCGTCCTGCCCGCCGCAGGGTAACCGCGATGATTACCACAACACCGCGCATCACCCGGCTTCTTGCAGTCGCTGGCCTATTTTTCGCTTTCCTCACCATCTTCCATTTTCTCTTGTTGCGTGACGTTCCGACTCTTGACATAACGCAATCCCGCGTCCGAATTCGCGATATTACGTACTCTCTCCTCCTGGCTAAGGCATTTTGGTTCGACTCGTTCCACGACTTGTATTCCGCGAACGGCCATCTTCAGGTGCTTGCAAAAGCGGTCGGAGCACCTGTATCAGGAGCGATGCTCTTTGGCTCAACTCCAATGTTAGTCCTTGTGTTAGCGCCTTTCGCCCTCTTGGCACGCACAAGTCTGGAGCTCGCGTCGGACGCCTGGTCCGCATTCTCAGTCACTCTTTTGTGCTTTGCTATCCTACTCATCGCGCGAAACCTGCCACCGAAGCGGGAAGAGAGATGGCTCGGATACCTGCTGATCGCCTGTTCCGTCGGCTCCTCGGCGTTCACGCGAAATCTGTATCTAGGACAAACTGCCATCTTCGCGATGGCCATCCTGCTACTCCTGTATTGCGCGATGCGGTCGGGCGAGGCAGAACGGCGCTCCTGGCTGTACGCGCTGTTGCTTACTGCACTAGCCATCAAACCACCCTATTTCGCGTTGGGGTTGATCATAGCGTTACTGGAGGGGCGCTTCCGTCTCGCGCTGTACGCTATAGGGTGCACGTGCGCCATCTTTGTGGCATTCATGTTCCCGCTCGGCGCGCTCTGGCCTGTTGACTATCTTGAGACGTTGTCAATTTACACTCAAGAGGAGATTCCGCAAGTGTTTCGCAGTGCGCTGGTGTTTGACAACATGAACCTATTCCGAAACGTCGGAATCATCTCGGCTCAAGCAGCCAATACAGTTTCTTATGTCTTGATGCTCGTTACCTTTGGCGCTGCAACAACTTGGGCGCTCGCGGCTCGACGGTTCGTCAGCACGTCCCGGAATGCCGAAGACAGTGCTACCATCCGGGCGAAGATTTTCATTGCAGTCCTCGGCAGCTACCTCTTGTTTGCGCCCTACGCCGGCATCTACGAAGATTTCCTCCTTCCTTTGGGCCCGGCTATCGCCTGGAGCGAGCGGTTTCTTCCCGGTCAGGACCACATCTTATCTTTCCGGACGATCTCGATCCTTGCCCTTTTGATAGTCCTTCTGAATCACACGCTCTTTCTCCCCGAAGTACCCATGGCGGCCCTATGGGTGGCTAAGGTGACCTTGTTCGCGATATTGCTTTTTGGCGGTGGCTCTAGAGAAGGTCGGGCCAGCCGAAGAGGCTGCCGCGTTCCCGGCACATCGTAGGCCGTTATAATCAGAATTCCTGTTGGAAGCCAGTATCGGTACGGGAGCTGCGCCGGTACGCAGCTAGCGAGAACCGCGTCCAGGGATACGCGGGAGTGTCCCTGAGTTCTAATCCGGACATGCTTCGGCGCATGACATCGTGGGCTCTTGGGGGTGTCTTGGGCATGTCTGGCAGCAACATGTTCTTTGGAACGGTGCGCACAGCGCGCCCCACTCGATGCCCTGGACGAGAGTGCTGTTCGTCTTGCGGCACAGCTTGGGAATGGGCACGGATCCTGCTCAGTCATGAACCGCGTTAACGGCATGCCAAACTATCACTTTCGCCTTTCTCTCGTGACGCCTCTATATAACGAGGAACAGGTCTGCGGAGAATTCTTTCAGCGAGTAGTTCCAATCCTATCTTCCCTCACCGCGGACTACGAGATCGTCTGTGTCAATGATGGCAGTCAGGACAACACCCTATCGGTTCTCCGCGAAGCCCATGCTGGGAATCCTCGGATCAAGGTGGTCGACCTCACCCGCAATTTCGGCAAAGAGCTAGCACTAACAGCCGGTCTCGATCATGCCACTGGGGACGCCGTCGTACCGATCGACGTGGACTTACAGGACCCTCCCGAGCTGATACCGAAAATGGTGCGCCTGTGGCAGGACGGTTACGACGTGGTGCTCGCCGTGCGCTCTGATCGCTCTGCGGACAGCCCGCTGAAGCGAATTACGGCGGATGCCTTTTACCGGCTGATGGGTCAGATAAGCGATATTCGCTTGCCGCGCAATGCCGGTGATTTCCGGCTCATGGATCGCCGCGTGGTGGAAGCCTTGCGGCGCCTGCCCGAGCGCACCCGATTTATGAAGGGCCTATTCGCGTGGCTCGGCTTCCGCCAGACCACTGTCCGCTACAAGCGGCCGGAGCGGGCAGCTGGAAACACCAAGTGGCGGCTTTGGGGCCTTTGGAACTTAGGACTGGAGGGACTCTTTTCTTTTACAACCATGCCATTGCGCGTCTGGACCTACCTCGGGCTCTTTGTTGCCACCTTGGCTGCGATATACTTAGCCATTATCGTCACGAGAACCCTGATCTTCGGCGTCGACGTCCCCGGCTATGCATCTCTGCTCTCGGTGATCCTGCTATTCAGTGGGCTCAACATGATCGGACTTGGCATCATCGGTGAGTACTTGGGACGGATATTTATTGAGGTCAAGGGGCGGCCGCTGTATCTGGTCC
The DNA here is from genome assembly GCA_963824085.1 of uncultured Gammaproteobacteria bacterium. Lineage (GTDB taxonomy): Bacteria > Pseudomonadota > Gammaproteobacteria > Chromatiales > Chromatiaceae > JARRNE01. The sequence goes on along the minus strand of CAWGNT010000018.1, from coordinate 19,263 downwards.
GGGAGACAATTGGCTTCGAGTTAGGGAGAGACGCCGTCCAGTGAACCTTCCGCATGTCTTTCACCAGGTGTTCCGGTTCGGCGTTGTAGGAGGGATCGCCACGGCGACACACGTGGTGGCGTTCCTCTCTCTCGTCGGGGTGCTGCAGTCTAAACCCATTTGGGCGAATTTCATCGCCTGGGCTACGGCAGTCTCCGTATCCTTCGTAGGGCATTATTATTGGACTTTTCGCCGAATCGCCTGCCGGTCGATGGCAAGCACAATACCCCGATTTGTTCTCGTCTCCCTGTCTGGGCTCGGCCTCAACACCCTTGTGGTCGTGGTGGTCGTGCAGTTGGCGCACGCGCCTTACACGATTGCTGCACTGCTGATGGCCACCGTTGTCCCGTCAGCGATTTTTGTATTAAGCAAATACTGGGCCTTTTCCTGAGCGATGACGGCTTCCGCGCCGCTGAAGACATGAGCCTAAATATACCGTGTTTTCTACGGGTAAGCCTTTCACTAAGCAATAGACAAGCGCCTTGGACAAACGGGCGAGCTCTGTGCCGTTAGCCACGGGGCAGAGTGCCAAAATGAAGTCAGGAGATCGCTGGGCGCTCGGCGTGTCTGCGGCGGTCATGACGCTTACCGCCTTGCCTTATCTGGTGGCCTATTCGCACCAAGGCACATCCCCGCTCTTCGGATGGTATTCGTGGTTTCTTTTCAATACTGGCGATCAGTGTGTCTATCTGTCGTGGATGCGACAGTACGCCGACGGCGCATGGTTCCAGCACAACCTATTCACAACCGTGCCCCAGCCGGGCTATATGGTTAACGCTCTTTTTCTTGCTCTCGGGAAAGTGGCTCGTTGGACCGGTCTTCCGTTGGTGCTGGTCTACCACACCGTAAGGATACTAAGCGGGATGATCTTTCTTCGCTTAGTATGGAAGCTGGCCACGATGCTAATCCCGGACGAGTCTGCGCGCCGTTTAGCCTTTCTCACCGTGTTGTTCAGCGCTGGCCTGGGGTGGATTCCTGCCGACTGGCACGTCGGTATCGGTATCGAACGCCCTGTGGATCTCTGGCAGCCGGAAGCCATCAGCTTTCTCAGTATCTACCTCCTGCCGCTATTCTCGGTTTCGCTCGCACTCATGCTCGGGGTGCTCATCAATCTCCTTGAAGCGGAGCGGACCCGTGGTTGGCGTCCCGTAATCATAGCGGGAATCCTGGGGTTTTTCCTGGGAAATATTCACACCTACGATGTCATTACGCTCACAGTCATCTGGGCCAGCTATATCGCAGCGAATGGGCTATACGACGAACGCTTGTTTTGGCCGATGCTGCGCCGCGCACTGGTCGCTGCGCTCCCGGCCGCTCTGTCCACCGGCTACATGCTTTGGCTTTACCGCACGGATGCCGTCTTCGCCCAACGAGTTGAATCACTTACTCTCGCGCCTGCAGTCTGGTGGGTTTTGCTGGGCTTCGGCCTATTGGTGCCCTTGGCACTTATCGGCCTTGTCGCACTGCGCTGGTCGTCATTGGTGCCGGGTCCGCCAGCTTCCGTGCAGCGCCCACACCTGTTCCTCGCTGTGTGGGCAGTGGCCAATATCGCGGCCGCCTATATCCCCGTGAGCTTCGAACGCAAGTTGCTCATGGGCGCGCATATACCAATTGCCCTGCTCGCCGGCGTGGGGCTCTGGTGGATACTCATGCACTTACGCGCCTCCAGTTGGCGGCCATGGGCGGCGCTCGCTATGGTGCTGCTGGCAACTACGAATGTGTTCTTCGTATTGCGCGACTTGTGGCTCCTGCCTTATGCGCCGTATGGAGCGGGGCGCCCATTCCTGCTGGCAGGCGAGAAGTCTGCCTTAGACTGGCTGCGGCGAAGCGTGTCCCCAAACGCGGTGGTGCAGCCATTGCCATGGATCGCGGTCCAGGATAACGGCAGAGTTAAGGTCGTCGACACCACGGTTGCAAGCTTCACCCCAGGTCTGACAGGCCACTCCGTCAATGCCGGCCACTGGAGTGAGACGCCGCATTTCTACTTAACCATGGAGAATTGGCAGCGCTTCCTGATGCCAGACACCCCAGACGAATGGCGACGCTCGGTGCTTCGCAGCACCGGCGTACGCTATCTCATTTTCAGCCAAAAGCGCGCTGAGACGATAGGTGAGAATAGCGTCCGGCTACTGGCTCGATCACCCGTGATGCACGTCCCGGGCTATCTACGGCGGGTACCCGAGGCGTCCAACGCGGACGCCGACGTTTTCGAGGTGCTTGAGCCTTAAGCGCAAAAATTTTCGCGTAACTGTCTAGCGCGAGCACATCGCGAAGGGAGTCCATCAACGACTTTCTATCTGCTCGCTCTCCCCCTTTCTTCGCAGGGACAGCCTAATCTTGGGCATCACTGCTGGGGATTAGGTGATTAGCGATAAGTCGCTATTGCCGGCCAATCAACTGAGGGCAAACGGCAGCCCCCGGACCGTCACTTCCACCGGGGCCTTGCTAAGCGCCGACAGTCAACGCACCCCCTCCGGATTTGTTACCGGCCGGGAGTTTCATCCATATTTGCCTTGACACATTGCTCGCTCACACCTAACGTTAAGTCTCCTTTCCACGCATAATACGACGGGGACGACATGGTTGATCATTATCTCTTACTGGCCGATACGTTTCTTCTGGTTCTGATCGCCTTACTCTTGGGCCTGATCTATCTACGGCTTGGTCAAAGGTGATTACCGCTATTCCTCAGCTACGGCCGAGGACCAGCTTTGCGACGGGGTTGGTCGCCGTCTCCGGCACCTGGGTTTCGGCACTCCCCCCGGATCAAGTCCGGGGCAAGCTCCGCCGGAACGACGACGCTGACGGTACCTGGCCCGGCATCCCGGCAAGGAACGCCGGGATCCGACCCCAGGGAAGGGATGCGGAACGTCCAGCTGAGCTTTAACGTTCATGGCGTCGGCGCCACCCCGGAAAATGTAAGTCGCTGCCACCATGACCGTTTCCCTCACCCCGACCCTCTCCCAGAGGGCGAGGGCGATTGGGAGCGCGCCGTGCGCGACTTTCACGGTAATCTCCTGGGCAAAACACGTCGCTCAGATCCGATCCTCGTGAATGTGTCCTTCTCGCACGGTACCACGATATGGCCTGGACTCGCCGGCTCGGGTCCCGGCCATAAGCAAATGGTATCTGCCCTCGGGGCTAGTCGCCGCCGCTATGCCGATTTAACTGAGATGTAGGTTCCTTTGATCTTTTCGTGATGACGCGCACGTGCGCGTCAAGGTGTAGGTTACGATTAATCTTCAACGCTGATCACCTGCTCGGATTGACGGAAGGGCAGCAGCTTCCGCGCCGTGACCGTATAAACAGCGATCAATACAATACAGGGAATAGGCACCCCCGGCGGCGGGTGGGGTGTGATGAACAAAGCAAAAGCCGACACGAGTGCCACAATGGACTCTAGTACCCCAAAGCCGAGTTGGTCGCGGAACCGATAGACTATCAAGAGGCTGAGCGCCAATGCAGCGAGGTCATATTCATACACATAGGGGGACATGACCAAGGTCGTTGGAAGGACAAGCGCGCCTTTCAGCAAGAGCGGCGCGGACGACCGCAGCAAGTAAATGCTAACGCCGACCATCACCGCGGCGGCGAAGAGGTGGCCATACATCGCCATATCCTGCGGAACGCCCCAAAGCCGAAGGGCCGCGTAGGGACTCGCCATGATCTTGAAGTTCAGTCGCTCGTAGAGGTATGGAATCGTCTTTCCAAAGAGGCCGCTAAAGAAGCCCGAGAGAGAGCCCGGGCCGAAGATGCCGACGGCAACGAGCAGGGCAATCAGCGGGGCGGCGACGAAGGCCGCCAGCGCCCGATAGTCCTTTTCCAGGTAGAGGAAGACCGGAACAAACAGACTGAGGTGCGGCTTGAGCGTGGCCCCGGAGAGGATCGCCCCGCCCCAGGCGTCCCGCTTGCGCGACATGCTCACCAACCCGATGCCCAAGGCGGCCGCAAAGAACAGACTCGCCTGCCCATAGACCACGATCTTGATGATACTCGGCGAGCCAAGGATGATGCCCAAGACAGACCAGTGCGGGTAGATGCGAAAGGCCGCGTAGAGAAAGAGGAGGAGTGAGAGCATCGTCCAGAGGACGGACGCCACGAGGATGGACTCCACCGCAAAGGGCGTGACGAACAGAAACATGCTCGGCGGATAAGACCACAGAAGCTTGTCCGCATTCATTGGGTCGTATTTGGCAACCTCCCTTCCAAACTCCTTCATGTCATAGCTGAGCTGCGTGTCCCCCCGCAGCGCCATCTGCCCCGCGGAATAGAAGGAGACGAAATCACCGCCGAAATAGTGGGCTTCGCCCACGATGACCTTGTGGGTCATCTGAATCGTTGACATGGCAAAGATCAGGACTCCCGCAGCGGGAGCGACCTTTATGAGCTTACGCCAGAGGGACCGCAGTCGGAGCTTCATTCTGGCTTGCCACCCTCAACGTCGCGGGTCAACTTAGGAGTACAGTTGGCCCCGTGTTTCAGGACCGGAAAGGGTTTGAGCTGCTCGCGGAGATCCCGCGGCAGTCGCGGTTGCGGCACTCGGCCAAGTCCAGGATCCCAGATATACAGCAATGAGGTCGGCTGTCTCATCGCACCACGGTGCGTCTGAGGGAACAAACCCTCTCGAGACGTCCCCCCCGGCTTTCCAGTGCGGCGCGCACCAGTTGCCGAGCCGCTATCAGCGGTTTTGTCCGAGCAGAGGGATCGAGACCATTGGTCAGTAGACCAGCACTGGCACCTCGGCGAGAACGCCGAAATTGGGGCCACCGGTGCCGCCGCCTTTCGTGGCCCCGCAATAAGGGGCGAAGTAATAGGTGTCTGCCTGATACGGATTCTTGGGTGCATCTGACCACCAAGCATAGACACCTGGACCGATCTGCATGTCAAAGGCCCTCACGAAGGCATCCCACTCTTGCTTCTCCTCCGTATACGGAGTCTTGTCGTCGTAGATCACCGCATTATTCCCGTCCGCGCATTTTGCTTGGTCCGCGGGATCGAAGGATTGACAAGTCGTCCACGTCAAATCCGAGAAGCTGGCGTTAACGCCGTTCGGGACGGAACTGCCGTCTTGAAACGTATCGAACCTAGTTCTCACGGTGACGAAATTCTTGCCATCAACAGCGCCCCCGTTAGGGATGTTGACGTCCCAATTCAACTGAGTGGTCCCATCCCCTGCCCCGATACTCACGTCGGTCATACGAGTGGGGATTTGGCATATCCCATGCTTATCTGGAATCGACCCGTGATCGGTCACCCAGAGCACTTGAACCGCCACCGTACCCAATAAGGTCTTGCACTGGCCATTCGGGATCGCATTACCGTCGGAATCCAGGCACTCGACACGCGGTAGCTTTAGCAACCAAGGGGTATCAGGACAATGGTCTGGGTCTGAGTCCTGATCAAGCCCCGCACAGTTCAGCCATTTGGTCCGAAGATCTCCCGTCGCGTTAGGAAGTTCGCCTCCGTTGACATTGAGGCTCGTGCCGATGGCAAGCCGCGGATTAAGGCCCGTGCTCGGGCACGACATGTTATCTATTATGCCCCTGACCCCTTGCTGCTTGCTGTCATTGACAGGCGGTTGGGTCCCGCACTCTCCGAAATTGACCCACTGCGCAGTCTCCTGAGGATTGACCGAGGAATCGGAGGTGGGCGTAAAAGTCGCTATCGTACAGCTGTAACCGTCGCCAACTTTGATCTTGTTCTCGCAGATCGCGATGGGCGCGTCCAAGCTGTCCTCCGTTACATAGGAGCTGAAGCCAATATAAGCCACCGCACAGGCCGAGCTTGTGAACGGCCCTGCGCCAAGAAGCCTACCAAGGAAGGATAGCACCGGTGTCGTGTTTCGCGCGACGCATACGCGTACGGAGTTGACGTTGCAGGTGTCTCGGTTCAAATCCGTCGAAGTGCCGGGTTGGGCATTGCTGTCAGGAGAGGAGCCATCACAATTCGCCACCGCCGCATTCGGAAGGTTATCGATGTCGCTGATGGGCCGGTAGCTTCCCGTGGTGTCTACGAGGGGAGCCGACGTGAGATTGCTAATCGCCGTAAACACCCCCCCACGCTCGACCCCCTTCGCATCCTGATGGCTGTGCATGAATTCCCAATGTCCGCGCTCGGTCGATGTGACTTCCACGGCCGCGCCTTGACTGTCGTTGGCCTGCGCCGCATTTGCAGCCGCCGTAAGGGCATCAGGAAGGCAGTTGCCGTCGGGACCCGTTACACAGTTGCCATTGCTATCGACACACTGCTTACCCCCATCGGCGGAATTGATCGTGCCGTCGGGGCAGTAAAGCCACAGTGTGCCCTTCAATGCGCCGGCATCTGCGGCTTTTTGCAGCTCGGTATGGGCGACATGGAGATCGTTTAGGTCAATGGCGAACACTCCGATCGCCGCTAAGGGGATCAAGGCTACGAGCCAGTGAAAGATGGCTGCGCCACGTTGAGGTTTGAGATCATTCTTGACCATCGGACGTCTCCCTTAGCGTGGAAGCATAGACATATGTGTCACCGACGCCAGGGGCAAGTCAACTCCGGAAAGCCATGGAATGGGAAATTGAACGGTATAGCTGACCGTGACGCTGACATCGGCACCGGAGGCTGTACTGCTTCTATCACTTGGAACAATCGGGCAGTTGGCCGCATTACACGTATAAGAAGTGCTCCCCTTCCAGATGATAAGCGACGCCAATACTGCATTAGCAGCATTATACACGGCCGTGTTATCGGTATTTCTGATCGCCTCCCGCGCTGCGGCGCGACTTGCATTGGCAATCACCGCCCAATCGCACATCGCCACCCCAAACCCCACAATCATGAAAAACAGGATCATCACAAACGGGAGCGTAACTATGAACTCCACGATATCGGCACCGTGCTGCTTCGCCAGTGGCTTTTGGCGTATCATCATTGCTGAACCTACAGGCGTGACTCTGCGGTCAGGCGACTTCTGGCGTCTAGGATCAATTGACGCGGCGCGGGCGCTGGAGGAGTAGGATTTGCGTCAGTTGGGCAGCCGGTCGCGTTGTTGATGTTGAGGAGGGAAAGGAGACCGAAATCGCGGTAAGGGTAACAAAGGTTGATAGTCAAGGCATATCCGGACACGTCTATAAAAGTTCGGGCTGGATATGACCCGGTTACGTCTCCTGACGGCATGCCAACAAAATACGTGTCTTTCGGGCTTATTGTTCCTGTGTCACTGGCGAATTTTATTAAAATATTATCACGGTATAAATCGACAGCGGTCACAATCATCGATTCCTTCATCCGTATGTTGCGGCGGATCTCTGTCGCGTTTTTCGGATCATTGTTGTAGTTGGCCGGATCAATCCAAAATAAACTTGCCTGCCTTGCCCCGATACGTGATGCTTCGTTGAGGGTACCCTTGTCGAAAAGCACGATCCCAAAATCGATGAACATGAAGACCACGATGAAGAAAAACGGCAGCGTCAGAATGAACTCGACCATTTCTGCGCCGGCCTGCCGCTTCATCGAGGTCGGACTCGCGCCTGCGACGCAGGTACGCCCACCGGCGCTGTCTAGGCACACGCTCATGGCCTTAGCCACAAGTGGGCAGCGCGGCGGGGCCCCAAACGCGGAGGATCAGACAGCGCAGAAAGACCCGTGTCGGATGACACCGAGCGGTCAGCAAGCTGCGTCATCGATCGCGCTTCTGGGTGTAATCTGGCAACCGGTCGCATGCGTAAGCCTCCATTTCGGTGCGTCTCTCCGGTTCAGCTCTCCCGAGACACCGGTCAACGCATGACGCCCTTCTACCGCTCATCGCTTCGCGACCGACCGACCGCCCTTAATCGTCCGCAAACGCTGCAGATTTGCCGCGGCAAGCTCGTAATACTCCGGCGACAACTGCATCGCCTCGTTGAACAAAGCGCCGGCCTCGTTCAGCCGACCGCTAACCATCGCCACATAGCCGACGTCGTTGTATGCCTTTGGTGCGTCCTCGACCTTGCTAAGGGCATCCAACGCCTTTCTGTAGTTGCCCTCTCGCGCATAGACGAGGGCAAGGTTTCGCCACGCCCGCTCGTACCGGGGATCGTTCTTCAGAGCCTCATTGAAAGCGGCGATGGCGCCCACGCCGGTTGCCGCTTAGGTACCGCGAGTAACCGAGATTGTTCCAAATCTCTGCAGACTTGCCCGCAACGGCCAACGCCGCCTGGTAGTGACGCTGCGCCCGCGGATAGTCTCTGTCTATGTCGGCGAGGACGCCAAGCGCGTTCTGTGCACGCGGCAGATCCGGATTGATGCGAACCGCCTCCTCAAGCTTGGCTTGGGCTTCCGACATATTGCCGCTTCTTCGTGAGCAGGATTCCAAGCCCCGTTAATGCCCCTGCATGGTGAGGGTTCGCCTTCAGCGCCCAACGGTAGGCGATCTCGGCCAAGCCCGTATTTCCGCGCGAGGCATGGATAACACCAATCTTGTAGAGGACGTCCGCGTTGTCGCCTTCTTTCTCCAGCGCACGGATATACTCGAACAGCGCCCGGTCCAGGTCGCCGTTGGCAATGGCCGCGTCGCCCCGCACGATCGCCTCATTCGCTGAGCTAACCGGCAGCGCGGTCGCATAGGCAACGTCCGACTTACCGGAGTAAAGGGACCCGTATGGGTTCACGGTGGCCGACTTGGTCTGCGGTGTGGCGCAGCCGACCAGGGCCAGGCATGCGGTGGCCCCAAGGAGCCCCATGCGGAGCGCGGATTGCTTACGCATCGGCATCGTTCATGACCACCGGTCTTAGGCAGGAGAACGCCGCTATCCGGAATGCATCCTGGCGAGCGCCTGCATCATGCGTATTATTGCGGGGCCTATCGCCACCAACAGGAAGCTCGGGAAGATGAAGAGCGCGATGGGGCCAAGCATCTTCACCGAGAGCTTTGCGGCGGCCTCCTGCACCCGCTGGAGGCGTTTGTCGCGCATCTCTTCGGAGAACACGCGGAGGCTCTCGGCGATACTGGTCCCAAAGCGCATGGACTGCACCAGCGTAGTAACGAACGCCCGAATGTCGTCCACACCTGTACGGGCCTCCAGCTCTTTCAGGGCGGTACGATTGTCCATGCCCGCCCGAGTCTGCATCATCACCAGATGCAACTCGTCGGAGAGATCGGCGTGTTGGATCTCGATCTCGTCCGCCACGCGCTGAATCGCCGCATTCAACCCGAGGCCGGCCTCCGTGCACACCACCATTAGGTCAAGCGCATCGGGCAGCGCTCGACGCAGCCTTTCCTGGCGGCGACGCGCCTTTCTCGCCACCCAAATGTCCGGCAGCACGTAGGCGATGGCGCCGGCGCCAACCGCTAGCGCAAGCAGGAGGCGTCACGCTTGACCCGGCCGGTGTCAGCGACCAGCCGAGCACCAATGTCGGCATCGCCACCACGCCGAGGAACCTGAAGGCGAAGAACACGACGCACCGCATTGGGCGAACGGTACCCCGCGTGCAGCAGGCTCTCCGCGATATGCCCGCGCTTGGACTCGCTCTTTTGTTTCAAGAACGCCGCCCAGTCTGTGTCAGAACGCCTGGGCCCTTTCGGGGCGCCGATCGCCTCGCCCCCCTCGACCCGCATAGCACCAACCCGGCGCCTGAGCGGATCGATGATCACCCATACCAGAAACGAGAGCGCCAAAGCCAGAGTGAAAGCGACCGCTGCGAGCAGAACGACAAACACGAGACGCAAAACGCCCGGATCTGCGAGCCAGGCATTTAGCGTCGCCTGCACTTGTGCCAGCCAGGTCATCTAAAACTCCCCTCAGATGTCGATCCGAACCATCTTTCTAAGCCACAGCACGCCGACGATCATCATCGCGAATGCCCAGAAGATGAGCCGCCTCCCGCCAGGGTCTTGGGTCAGATTCGCCAGGTATCCCGGGCTGATGATTTCGTAGACCGCCGCGAGAAAGAACGGCATGCCGGTCGCCACCCAAGCCGTCATGCGGCCCTCTGCCGTCAGTGTCTTGACGCTCCTTTGGAAGCGGAAACGCTGCCGGACCAGGTTCCCGATGCGGTCCAACACCTCGGCCAAGATTGCCGCCGGTTTCCCGCTGAATCAGAATCGAGCTCACCATCGCCATGACCGCGATAGTCGGCATGCGCTCGAGCAGTCCGAGCAGGGCGCTGCGCACATCGCCCCCGTAGTTGAGCTCCGTGAAAACGGTGCCGAACTCCTTGCTCACGGGCTCCGCCATTTCCGTGGCCACCACGTGCATTGCCTCGCTGAACGGCAGTCCGGCCTGAAGCGATCGGGCCGCGATCGAGAGCGCATCGGGGAGTTGCTCCTCAAACTTGCCAAGGCGTTGCTGTCGGCGATACTGCAGCCAGAAGAACGGCAGCGCGATGCCGGCGGCGGCAACCACCAAGCCTTCCACCGGCGAATCCACGGAAGAAACCGAAAGCCAGTCCCGCAACGACACCGATCGCCAGCGTCGCGAGCACGAAGCGGTGCGCAAAGTATTCAAGGCCGGCCTGCTCGATGCAGAGTGCTCAGACCGCTCATCCCGGGCAGCGATTCCAGTCGCTGGCCCAGCGGTGACAGGCGCTTCAGATATTTCGCCCGCACCAGCGACGCATGCTGCCGCGCCGCATCCTGCCTCGGACAAATCCCGGATGCGGCCACGGAGTCGGCGCCTGGCCTGCGCGCTCGACCCCATCAACGGGGAAACGAACGCCTGGGACATCAGCAGGACGATGATAAAAATCATCACGACGAACAGTAACTTGATCCGACATCGTGCGCCCTCCTACCGCAGTCCCGCAGGCTCGTAGACCTCCATCCCCAAGCTCCATACCGCGCCGGCGAATCCGCTCGTGAAACTTCGGGACGATTCCCGTTGCCGTGTAATGGCCGATGACCCGCCCCTCGCGATCGACGCCTTCGCGCTCGAAGCGGAATACGGGGGACATGGTGATCACGTCTCCTTCCAGCCCCTGGATCTCGTCAACGCTAACGAGTCGGCGAACACCGTCCTCCTGACGTTCGAGCTGGACCACCACGTTGATCGCGGAGGCGATCTGCGCGCGCAACGGCCGCGTCGGCAGATTGACGCCGCTCATCGCCACCATACTCTCGACGCGGGTCAAGGCATCCCGCGGGCGTGTTGGCGTGTATCGTGGTGAGCGAGCCGTCGTGGCCGGTGTTCATCGCCTGCAGCATGTCGAGCGCCTCGCCGCCGCGCACCTCGCCGACCACGATCCGGTCGGGGCGCATGCGCAGGCTGTTGCGGACCAGATCCCGCTGCGCGACCTCGCCGCGGCCCTCGATGTTGGGAGGCCGTGTCTCGAGGCGCACCACGTGCGGCTGCTGGAGCTGGAGCTCGGCGGAGTCCTCGATCGTGACGATGCGCTCGTCTGCAGGGATAAAGCCGGAGAGCACGTTCAGCAGCGTGGTCTTTCCGGATCCGGTCCCGCCGGAGATCATGACGTTCAGACGACATCGAACGACCATCTCCAGGACCTTGGCGATGGTGGGGGTGAGCTCGTCCAGCTCGATCAGGCGCTCGGCGGTGAGCCCTTCGACCGCGAAACGCCGGATCGAGAGCATGGGCCCGTCGATTGCCAGCGGCGGGATAATGGCGTTCACGCGGGAGCCGTCCTGCAACCGCGCGTCCACCATCGGGGAGGACTCATCGATGCGGCGGCCGACGCGAGACACGATGCGGTCGATGATGGTCATCAGGTGCCGCTCGTTGTCGAACCGCACCGACGAGAGCTCGAGCTTGCCGTGGCGCTCGATGAATACCTGATTCGGGCCGTTGACCAGGATGTCCGAGATCGTGGGATCGTAGAGCAGCTGCTCGAGCGGACCCAGCCCGAGGATCTCGTCCTGAATCTCTTTGACGATGCGCTGGCGGGTCGGGATATTGAAGGGAACCGTGTCCTCCGCCATCAACATTTCGCAGGTTTCCCGGATCTGCTCGCGAGCGGCCGCGTCCTCCAGCGTCACCAGCAACGCCAGGTCCAACATCTTAACGACGCGCTGAAAGATGGATCGCTTCCATTCCTGCTCCGCGCCGGACAGCCCGGCAGCCAGGCGAGTGCCCGTGCTGGTGCCGAGGCTCCGTCCCAGGGGATTGCTCTCGCCGATCTTCTTTCGTGTTTCGGGCGTTGGAAGCTCCGTCTTGCGCGAAAAGAGCATGGGGTTTCCCCTTATTGCCTAGTTGAGCGGTGCAGCCATCCCAAGAGGCCACTGCTTCTGGGAGCAAACGCCGCAGTCGAGTTGGTTACCAGATCGGTCAGCTCGAGTAGCCGCTTTCCAAGCAGCGATCGCGCACCTCCGTGTGATACGGGAACGCCGAGATTGATGCTTTCTGCCACTCGGCGGTAGTCACCGGGAATCGTTTCAATAGCGAGGCCCGGCAAGACGCTTGCGAAGTCTTGCTGTCGTACCTCGGCCTTCTTGTCGAAACGATTTAGAACGAGCAGTATGCGGTCTGCAGGAAGTCCCAGCTGATCGCGCAGCAGGAAGACGAGACGCTTGGTGTCGTGGAGATGCGCAACCGTCTGTTGACGCGACGAGCACTACCTTCTCCGCCCGCGACAGGACAGTGGCTGTCGGCACATCGATCCGGCGCGGAAGGTCGACGACGACGTCTTCGTATATGCCGTCCAATACGGAGAGCAATCTCTCGATGCGCTCTCGGCTCACGTCCTCCGGTAGGATGATCTCGTCCATGGCTGCCGCGAGCAGATGCAAGCCGCTCTCGTGCTTTTGTGCATACCCCTGCAAAGACGCTTCGTCCAACCCGTCGACCAGCTCCAGCGCCTTGATCAGGCCGTTGCGCGCGGCCATGTTTAGGTATGTTGGCAGCCCTCCAAACTGGAAATCCAGATCGATAAGGATAGTTCTGCGCTGCTTTAGCGCCGCGACAACGAGGGCCGTGTTCGCCGCGAGGAAGCTCGCGCCACTCCCTCCCTTCGTATTCATGAAAGCAACCAGGTGGGCTGAGGGCGCACCGCCGCGTGCCCGCTCTTCGTCAGCAACCCGGGTGACCGCCGCGACAAAGTCCTCGACATTCAGGGGCATGCTGAATACATCGCGGGCGCCCGCCCGCATGGCCGCCCGCAAGAGCTCCATGTCTGCTGACGGGCCGACGACGAAGAACGGCGGCCGCTGGGCCGACAGGCTTTCGATCATGCCCCGGAAGGATCCCCGCCAGTCCTCATCAATCGCGAGCAGCAACGCGTCGAGCCCCGACTTCGAGGTGTGTAGGGGATTCTCAGCACCATTTCCCACCACGTGCGACGTGACCGAGAGTAAGGGCTTACCGTGCAGCATCCCCATCACCGGCGCGAGGGCGCTGGTGGATCGCCCGAGAATAAGGATGTTAAGTGTCTTGTGCATAACCGATTGCCACGTATAGTGACGGATGCTTGATCCAGCGAACTCGTCGGAACATTGTTACCAAAATATGTGCCATGCCAACGGTGAGCCAGTTCTCGGTTTCCCCTAGCCGGAACCCCTTGCGGTGCATTATCCCGTCAAAAGCGGCCCCGAGAGCTGCCCAGCACCCTCTCGCGCTTGGGCAGCGTTCTCACCATGGAGGCGGGTGGGCGGGAATGGGGCCTCCGCGGCCCCCAACTCCGATGGGGCGTTGGGCTTCGCCGTGATTACACCCTTGCAAACACGTACGGTCCTTGATCGCGCCGCGTACCGCAAGTCCTTGCAGAAAATCGTTTGCACTTCGCTCACGCCCTCGCCCGCGAGAGGGAAGGGAATGGGGGTGTTGTACGGTCCCTGGCATCCGGTTCACGGCACGCCTCCGGGTCAAGTCGGAGGCACGCTCTGCCAGCACGAAATCGCATGTACACGTTACGGACATCGTTACCAGCATGGTTTGCTGCAGCACGGGTTCTAGCGGCGACGTGCGCCGATCTTCAAATCAACCCTTTTGAGATGAGGCAATGCACGAGGCTTATCACCCGGTTTGATACCAAGAAAGCCGACTTCACTGGCCGACGTTGACCTGGATCACCTGCTTCTGAACTTGCTCCGGCTTGGCCACGCTCTTTTGCCAGGCTTGGAACGCCGCCTCGCCTTGCACGCCATCCTGCCCAGGCGCCCCATAGTTAGGATTTGCCGTTTGCGCGGCAATCATGTGCCGCACAGAGTCCCCAAACGTCAAATTGTTGGGCTCCTGCTCCCACGCACAGGCTCCCAGAAAAGCCGCCGTCGTCAAGAGCAGCCCTCTCAGCACGACGGACGCGGCAACTGTCAGGTGTTTCATGTCAGCCCTCGCGATGTTGTCTAGAGGTCATGCCCAAAGAAGCCCTCGGCGCCCGACTTGTCGGGACCGAGCTCGCCGGTACTCCCTACGGCCCGTCCTTGTCCAGGCTTTCGACCTTGAAGGTGCCCGAGCAGGTAGAACTCGATGTCATTCGGCTCCACGAAATTGTCCGTCGGCAACCGGACCATGTCCGGTCGAATCGGTCGCGCCAATCGCGGCGTGACGAACATAACCAGCTCGGTCTGCCCCTTTTGATAGTTCTGGCTCCGGAACAAGGAGCCGATGATGGGCAGATCGCCGAGACCGGGGAACTTGCTCGAACCTTCGCGGAGGCTTTCGTTAATCAACCCAGCGATCGCAATCGTCTGCCCGCTCGGCACTTCCACCGAGGCATTCGCGCTGCGCAACGTCAAGGCCGGTATGACGAAGCTACCGGACCCGGCGGTTGGGACTACGACTGCATTTTCATTGCTCAATTGAGAGACGGATACATTGACCTTCAGGCTGATGAGCCCGGAGTCGAGCACCAGCGGGACGAATGTGAGACCAATGCCGAAGTCCTTATACTGAACGTTGGTTCCATTTTGAGACACCGTCGGAACCGGGAACTGGCCACCAGCGAGAAACTTGGCCTCCTGACCGCTCATAGTGGTCAGATTCGGCTCGGCGAGGATCTTTGCCAGTCCCTGGTCTTTCGCGGCATCGATGATGAGGTTAAAGAAAAAGTTTCCGCCGAGATAGTTGGCCAAGATACCCCGGTCGGTGATGCCTTGTTCATTGATCGAGATTTCTTTAAGCACTGGCCCTACGAGGCCGCCGCTGGGGTTGAAAACCGGAATGCGTCCGCCACCCTCCCCACCTATGCCCGTGAACGTTGCGTCTGGAAACGTTGCTCCCCCCGCAACCGTTCCGATCTTGATGCTTCCACCGTTATAGATCCCGTTAAATCTGACGTCCATCCGCTTTAGGAACGTTCGATTGATCTCCGCCACCTTGACTTCGAGCAGCACCTGCTGGGCGCCGCCGACTTGTAGCAGGTTCATAACATTAGTGTCTTTATCGTCCGCGTAGCTTTGAGCCAGTCTGAGCGCGGCGTCCATTTTCTTGGGACTGGAGACCTCGCCGCTGAGGACAATGGCGCCTTGCGCCGACTCAATGCGGATCCGTTCCCCCGGCAGATAGTGGTGCATTTTTTTCTTCAGGCTCTGGAGGTCGTGCGTGACCTCGACGCCCATCACATCCCGCACCTGGTCGTTATCGCCCCACAGCACCATGTTTGTGGTGCCAAGCTCCTTGCCCACGACGTAAATCTGCTTAGGATTCACCACTAGGATGTCGGCGATCGCGTCCTTTGCGACCGAGACCCGCTTGATGGACCACGGAAGGTCGATGATGCGCGACTTGTTGATCGGGACGACCACGGTTTTCAGGTCGCGCACCGGGCTTCGAATGGGCGCGTAGCCCTCGCCGGCTGCAACTGGCCCAGCTGCCAGTGCGACGATCGCAGCAATAACGGTCAGCGCAAGCCTTTGCACCTCGCGCCACGCGCAGCCCTGAGCCGCGGCCTCATCGGATATCGCACGACTTCGCAAAACATTCGCGACCATACTCTTGCCCCCCTAGTGCTACTATTCTCTAACTGTTGTCGTCGACACCTTTATCCCCCGAATAACGTCGATCGACAACAGACCTATGTTCCGCGGCTTTTCCGCTACGGATTCCGCCATCTCCTCCTCTTTGGGGTCCGCAGCGACCGTTCGGGTGTCGTCTGCAGGGTTCCGTAAGGTCAACTGGAGCCCGCCCGCACGCATTGCCCTGACGACGATCTCGGCTTCGACAGGATCTACTTCCAAGGTCACCGCTTTTACAACTGTCGCTTTATCTGTCTTCGCCGTCGTGCTTTGGTCGATGGCAAGTATCTTCATGTCCTGAAGTATCGTCTTCGGTTGGCCACCGCTGTTGGCAATGATGTCAACCCGGCTTCCCGGCAGTACAAATCCAGCCACCCCGGCGACGACGTTCACGGGTATAGTGATCGCGCGCTTTCCCTTGGGGATCAGGGCTACCAAAGGACTCCCCGGGGGGGACTTCGCGATACGCGTCTTAAGAATGATCTCGCCTGCATACACGGACTGTTGGGCGATCTGTCCGACCAGGTCCTGTGGGTTTGAGTAGCTCCCCTGGGGCACCGCTGCGGGGGAAAGCTGAACCACCTTGAGGTGAGTCGCATCGACCTTTGTACCGACGGGAATATCGACCGCCGCGGCGACCACGGGGGATAGATTGGCCGCAACGTCATTGGTACCGAGACGCTCGGTAATCCAATTGTTGGCCACCTGGGCCGCTATTGCCGCCAGAACCAAGGACACGAGAATGGTCCAAAGCAACCTTGATTTCATCATCTTTTCTCAGTCTAGGCTTCAAGAAAATAATTGTGCCAGGCCCATTGAAGGGCCTCCCTGCTTATTGCGCTCCCGCCCGTATACCGGGTGTAATCGAGCGCAAGCCCAAGGAGATCGCGCGGATGACAGGCGAGCATTGGAAGCTCGGTGCCACGAGGGCGAATGCTCGGATAGAGATTGTCCAATATGAAATCGACCAAACCCACATCAAACTCAATCGCGTTTTGCTGACAAACCTGCCGCCATATGGCCGTGTATTCCGCACGGGAAGAGGATTCAAACCGTATCTTGTAGCCGATGCGGCGCAGGAAGGCGTCGTCCGCCAAGTCCTCGGGGTTGAGATTGGTCGAAAAGACCAGCACCAGGTCGAACGGGATGGAAAAGTGCTGACCGGTATTCAACGACAACTGATCCCGGCGCTCTTCCAATGGCACAATCCAGCGGTTGAAGAGGTCCACCGGGGCAACGCGTTGTCTACCGAGGTCATCGATGATGAGCATCCCGGTGTTGGCGCGCATCTGCAGCGGGGCCGTGTACAAGCGCATAGCGCGATCGTACTGCAGGTCCAGCATGTCGATGGTGAGCTCGCCGCCGCTCGCGACAACCGGGCGCTCACACAGGACAAACCGCGCGTCGAATCCCTCGTTCAGTAGAAGCGAATTGGCCGTCTCCGAGTCGGACACGGGACGATGTACGTTGCGGTCCAAGTAGCTGATGACGCTCTCGCCCACTAGCAAGGCGTGGGGCAGTATCACTGGCGGCCCGAGCAAGCGGCTGAGCCGGCGGGTAATGTACGTCTTGCCCGTACCGGCAGCACCGTAGACAAACATCGCTCGGCCCGAGGTTAGCGCGGGTCCCAGACGATCCAAGAGATCAGGCCGGATCACGATGTCCGCAAAGGCCGCATGTACATGGCTCCGCCTCAGCGGGAAATGGTCCGCCGACTGGGCCCGAACGATGCGTTCGTACGTCGCGAGCGTGACGGGGGCAGGGCCGACGTATCCGTCGCGCTGAAGCGCGTCGCCGGCCAATGCGCGGCCGCGCTCTGTCAACCCGAATCGTAGCCCCGGACTATTGTCGCGCCGGGCGCGGAGCTCCACTCGACCCTCGGCGCGTAAATAGCCCAATACTTCCTCGATAATCCCGCCGGGCAGCGCCACGCGCCTCGCCAAGGAAGCGGTCTCCAAGACTCCAGCGACACTCAGGTGCTTCGAGACGAGGTCCGCCAAGAAGAGTTGCGATAGCCTGGTGTCCTCCAGAGAGGCAGGCCTCGGCGCGAGTGTTACTGTCGACTCCAAGGCGGTTTCGTTGTGGATTGCGGGCTGCAGCGGCGCTGCGTTCACGGCTGTTCCTAATCGCATCGAATAGCAGTCAATATCGCTGGATGTTCGGAGCCTAACATCGGCTGGGACCTGGTCCGCGGGCGAGCAGTACCTCGCGGTCACAAGCCGCCGCAAGCTGCGACCTCAGGCGCAGGTTTCAAAGCCTGTTGTTGATCCTTATGGCAAGCACGCGCCGGCACATCAAATAAACCACAGAGAAGTCACAATGCTGCCTACCGCTATCGCAGGTGCCAGCGGAAACCGCCGGCCAAGCGCTTCCCCCTCGCGTGGCCGGATGTATGTCAGCCGCCCCGTGGTGACGAGCGACGCGACCATCGCACCATAACGGGCGAAAGGTGACGGCGCACCTTGAATCGCCCAGGCGTGAACGCCCTGCAGGACCGCCACAATTGCACCGGCAATCATCGAAAATACGAACGCGTATGCAATTGCCTTCGGGCCCAACAGGCTCCCAACGGCAGCCAACAGCTTCACATCCCCGCCGCCAGTGAACCGAAACAGATATCCGGGAAGCATCAGCAACAGCCCGACTGCGAAACCACCGGTACTCAAGGCGGCACCATACCAGCCATTGTTCCAGATATTGAGGAGAATCCCTGCGACACATCCCAAGATGAGGAGAAAGTTCGGTATCCGCCGTGTCCGGACATCGTGCGCTGCCGCCAGCATGACCAGCGCCCCGGTGGCAAATCGCATGGTCCAAAGCGCGGTCGCTTCCACGATGAAATTCTGTAAAGCAGCTTTACGTATCAGCGAACTGCCCGAGGGCGGCACGAATCATGCCAGATAATGCGTCGTGGAGCCCACCGGTATAGATGGTTACGGCAACGGTGACGACCAGTGCCACGATCACCACCCACTCCGCGGTCTCCGCTCCTTCGGTATCAGCTAGCAACCTTGCAACAAATTTGCCCACTCAAGCTTGCCCTATCGCTGTGAAGAGTCGGTATATCGCTAGGAGTTTTGGATTGCCGACTTCCTGTATGGTATGGGGACCTACCATCGAGGGCGGCACTTAAGCCCACAACCGGCCGCCAACGATGGCAAAAGTAGCACCCGACTTGTTAGATCAGCTAGCGGCGCTCACAATAGTGCTGCCTATTGCGCTCACCGCTGTGCTCAGTTGGGGCTGCAATACGCCTAGGTATATAGCGACTGCCACGCCGACGATCAGCGCCACGATTACGATCCACTCGGCGGTTTCTGCGCCGTCTTCGTCATTCCAGAGTTTCAAAAGCCAGTCTTTCACGTACA
>CAWGNT010000017.1:0-388043 GCA_963824085.1 uncultured Gammaproteobacteria bacterium | reverse complement strand
CATGTGCTGCTCAGCATAGAGGAGTACCAACGGATCACCGGCAAGCACCAGAGCCTTGTGGAGGCGCTGGCCATGCCGGGGTTGTCCGGCATCGACTTTGAGCTGCCGCGCTCGCATGAGTTGCCTCGCCCTGCTGATTCCCCCTGATGTTCCTACTCGATACCAACGTCATCTCCGAGCTGCGCAAGGCTGGCGACGGCAAGGCCGATACCAATGTGACCGCCTGGTTATCGCGGATCGATGCCGGCCACTTCCACCTGTCCGCCGTGACGCTCATGGAGCTTGAGCTGGGGATCCTGCTGGTGATACGCCGCGACCCCGCACAAGGTGAGCGGTTACAGGAGTGGATGAACACCTACGTTCTACCCGCATTCGGCGGTCGCATTTTGCCGGTGGATACCCCGGTGGCCCTGTGCTGCGCCCGATTGCATGTGCCGGACCCACGCCCGGAACGGGATGGCGCCTGATTGCCGCCACGGCTTTGGTGCATGGCATGACTGTCGTGACGCGCAACGTGGCCGACTTCGCGCCTACAGGCGTTCCGTTGCTGAATCCGTGGCAGAGCTAGCCCGCATCGGTCACCGCTCGCGTGAACGTGCTGGTCGGGGCGGCTGGGCAGAGTAATTTGGCGCTGACAGTCACCGTGACGGACCCTGAGGCGTGGGTGGTTATCAGTTCTCGCATTGTTGCATTCCCCTCCGCACAAGCCGTCCCACCGTCGCCAAGTGGACACCGAAGTGCTCGGCGATTTCCCGATAGGTGTAAGCGCCCGTGGCATAGGCCGCCACAATGGCGGCGTTTCTTTCACCGGAATCCTGGGCAATCTGCGCCAGCGGTGGGGCTGGGGGACGGCGCTGCGCCTGCGGAACGCTCAGGGTGTCACCCGCGATCTGGGCTTTGCGCTGCATGCGTGTCACGAACGCTTCGTCTCCCAGGTAGATCTGCTGGCGCAGCCCTTGCCAAATGGTCTCTCCGACGCCTTCATGGACAAAGCTCCGATACCGGCGGCGCGCCTCTTCCCGAGACGGACCGAATTGGCCCAGCAGCCCGTCCACCGCCAGCCAAGTCGGTGGCGGCGCCTCTCCAATCATCGCCCGATGGCTGCTCCAGGGCCATTGCTCCGGCGCATCGACCATCCCCGCCCGCACCGGGTTCAGGACGACATACCGGATCAACGCGAGCAGATACGCGTCCCGATCGACTGACAGACCCAGTTTTAGCGCCCCACCACCTCGCCCAGAACAGCCAAGAAGCGCTCCCGATCTTCGTCGTCCTCGAAGATCGCCTCGCGCCGGTCGCCGCGGGAGGTGATGTGATACAGGGCGCCGGCAAATTCGATGCGCAAGGGTCTGGCCATGCCGAAACTCTAACCGAGCCATTGATCTGCCGCAATGCGAGACCTGACCCCGTTCCTTCCGCGTTCCTTCCGTTGAACTGCAGCGATCCAGCCAATGCAATAAGTTCCGCCCCCGTCAATATTCTGGTGGTGGAACACGCTCCAGCAACGCATCCCAAGCGATGCATACGCCGGGTAAAATCCCCACAGGTGTGGGTTGCGAGAGATCGCGGACCTCGGGCTTACTGAACTCGTTTCCCTCCAGTAGATAGAGGGTCACCATCCGATCGGAGGGATGAACCAGCCAGTACTCTCTGACCCGGGCGCGCTCGTAGGCGCGTCGCTTCATTAGATGGTCGTGGGTGGCGGAGGAAGGGGACAAAACCTCGATCACGAGATCGGGCGCACCGCGTACCCCGCGCCGATCCAACTTGCCCTCCTGGCAGACGACCAGAACATCGGGCTGTACGACGGTATCGATCTGCTCGTCCGCCTCATTTGCCTTGGGCAGACGCACATCCACCGGTGCGATGAACACCCGACACGAAGTGCCGTCCAGCGCTCGGCGGAGTTGCATGTAGATTTCCCCGACGAAATCCTGGTGATCAAGCGTCGGCGCCGGCGCCATCAGATAGGCCACGCCATCGATCAGCTCGTAGCGGGCATCATCAGGCCAGGTCAGATATTCCGCATAGGTATGCAAGGCGGAGTCGCGTTGCGGAAGTCCCATGGTAAGGTGTCCCCCCTTGGGCTTGTTCAACGCCATGATAGTCCGGAGATTGACGGGCGCCAAAACCAAGTGAGCCCGGAGACTAGGTCAAGACGGCGGCCAGCGCATACCCATGCGCCCGGTCAGGGCATCGAAGATCCCGCGGGCAAAGGCCGCCGATTGCGCCAGCCGGTCGGGCTGCACCGCCAGCGTCACCAACCTGGGCAGCAGGGTGCCGGGCAGCGCCTCAGTCCAGATGCGCCGCCCGAAATGGCGCTTGGCGATCACGCAGACCCGCCGCCGCTCGATGCGCGGATGACGCACCACCGCGGACGGCACCAGACGCACCCCGCCGGCTTGCGCCCAGGCCCGGGTGAAGGGCCAGTTCTCGCATTGTTGCACTCCCGTGCGCACGAGCCGTCCCACCGTCGCCAAGTGGACACCGAAGTACTCGGCGATTTCCCGATAGGTGTAAGCGCCCGTGGCATAGGCCGCCACAATGGCGGCGTTTCTTTCACCGGAATCCTGGGCAATCTGCGCCAGCGGCGGGGCTGGGGGGCCGCGCTGCGCCTGCGGAACGCTCAGGGTGTCACCGGCGATCTGGGCTTTACTTCTGCATGCGTGTCACGAACGCTTCATCTCCCAGGTAGATCTGCTGGCGCAGCCCTTGCCAAATAGTCTCTCCGACGCCTTCGTGGACAAAGCTCCGATACCAGCGGCGCGCCTCTTCCCGAGACGGACCGAATTGGCTCAGTAGCCCGTCCACTACCAGCCAGGTCGGCGGCGGCGCGTCTCCAACCATCGCCCGATGGCTGCTCCAGGGCCATTCCTCCGGCGCATCGACCATCCCCGCCCGCACCGGGTTCAGGACGACATACCGGATCAACGCGAGCAGATACGCGTCCCGATCGACTGACAGACCCAGTTGTAGCGCCCCACCACCTCGCCCAGAACAGCCAAGAAGCGCTCCCGATCTTCCTCGTCCTCGAAGATCGCCTCGCGCCGGTCGCCACGGGAGGTGATGTGATACAGGGCGCCGGCAAATTCGATGCGCAAGCTGGCCATGCCGAAACTCTAACCGAGCCATTGAGCTGCTGCAACGCGAGACCCCTTTCCATCATGACCCCTTTCCATCAATGTAAATTCCCTGAGATCAGGTCATCTGAGGGTGTGGACCCATTGTAGAGCACGAGGGGCAACACCGGCGGCAGTCGTCCACTGGCGCTGAGCTGCTCGGTGCGGATCAGATCCTGGTAGAGCAGTCCGATGTAGGTTTGGATGCGCTACGCGCGGCTTTCGGTAAGCCACTGTCCGCTTCGCGGAATTTGTGCCGGCATGTGTGTCCCTCCTTGGTTCGGGGTGCGCAGCTGGGCAAGCCCTGGTAGCGACAGGGGAATGGGTGCGGGGCGGTGCCCGCGAAGTCCGTGTGGTAGGGTCGCACTTGGCGGGCGTGTGGAAGCAGAGCCTCCGGAGAAGACGTCCTCGAGGCGAGAGCTGGCTCCGACGACGATGGCGGGCGCACGGCGCCGCGGTCGACAGTCTTTTGCGGCACAGAATCGGTTTGCGGGCTGCGAATGGCATCCGCGGGTGGTTCAAGGAGATCCGTGGCTGCTGCCGGCGGCGGGAATAATGGCCACCCTCACTGACTTCCTCCGATCCCGCCGTGATCGTTGTTCGGAAGCAGTTCTTGAATCTGGGCACGCAGGATTGGCAGATCGCGTTCAACGACCTGCCAGACCGCTCCCAGATCCACAAGCCCAGTAGCCACGACGAATTGCGGCGAATGCTTTTCGATGTTCCGTGCGGCTTCGCCGATAATCTCGATGTTCCGCACGATCGCATCCTGAAGCTGGTCGTCCGCGATAAACTCACTTTGCGACTTCTCGCGCGTGTAGCGTTCGATGCGGCGGATTGCGTCCAAAATGTGCGACAGATAGTCGGGAACGCGCAGGGACTTCTTGGTCATACCGGCTTGGCCTCACTAAGGACCTGCATGCGGAAGCTCTCCGGCAGCCCTTTGGGTGTCAAAACGTCAACCGTAAGACCGAGAAGTCTTTCCAGTTCCACCTGAATGCGTGCGATGTCCAGTAGCGACGCATCAGCTGATGGATCGACAAGGAGGCCCAGATCACTGTCCTTGGACCACCCAAAGGTGGCCAGTTAGCGCCACAGGTCCAACTCGTCCAGGCGCTTGTCTTCCTGCTCTTGGCGGCGAATGTAGTCACGCACCGTCGCCTCGTCGCGACCCACGGTTGAAACGAAATAGCCACGTGCCCAAAGGTGCTGGCCCACGAAATTGCGCTTGCGCCCACCGTACACCCGGGCCAAATGGATCGCGCTCTTACCCTTGAGGTAGCCGATCACCTGCGATACGGCATATTTCGGCGGGATCGAGATCAACATGTGTACATGATCGGGCATCAGGTGCCCCTCCAAAATGCGGCTCTCCTTGTGCTGCGCGAGGTCGCGAAACACCTCCCCGAGGTGGCGGCGCAACTGCTCGTACAACACCCGGCGGCGGCACTTCGGGATAAAGACCACATGGTATTTACACTCCCATTTGGAGTGACTTAGGCTCTGAGACTCGTCCATCGGGATTCTCCACTGTCGTGTGCTTGGCGGCTCACGAAGCGGAGTCTCTCCGATGGACTCCCGCAAATGTCAAACTTTTCGGGTCCCCCGGCAGAGCCGGGGGATTTCCTGTTCCTGGTTAAGGCATTCGAGGGCAATGGTGCCTTCGGTCGCGATATCCGGCAGCCAGTCGTTGCGGCGTCTGTAGGCTTCGATCCGCGGCTGGTCTTGGGCCACGAGTAGGTATTCACGCAGGCTTGGGATGGTTTGGTAGGCCAGCAGCTTCTCGCGCCGGTCGAGGCGCTCCGTGGTTTCTGAGAGCACCTCAACGATCAAGCACGGGCACGTCACGAAGTAGTCGTCCCGATCGTTGGGATCGCAGGTCAGAACCAGATCCGGATAGTAGAAGATCTCCTGCCCAGCGATGTTCAGGCGGACCTTCATGTCGGCCATGAACATTGGCAAGGACGGTGGCTCACCGCTTGGCGAAGACGGGCGAACAGGTTACCGGCAATCAGGCCTTGGCGACGGCTGGCCCCGACCATCGCGTAGACCTGTCCCCCGATGTACTCGTGGCGGGTCTCGCTATGCAGCTCGCCTTGTAAGTAGTCGTCGACGCCAATGCCACGCGCAGATGGGCACAAGTTGCTCATAGGTCCGGTCTCTTCCTTTCGGCTCTTGGACCGAGGCGATTAGCGCTATTCCTCAGCTACGACGAACGGCCTGAGTTGTCACGCGACTGGTCGCCGTCCCTGGCGCCTGGTTTCCGGCATTCTCTGCCGGAACGACGACGTTCATCCGTGCCTGGGCGCCATCCCGGCAGGGAGTGCCGGGATCTAGGCCCCACGGATGGAATGCCACGTGCTCCGGCTGAGTTTCGGGACTCGTCACCTGGACCGATGCTACCAGAAGCCCCTGTGAAGGGAGCAACGTTGGTTGGCTGCGAGTCATCGATTAAAATTCGACTTACCAAATAGTATCGATTAACCCTGTAGACCCAGCGCATGGAAACGACGACTCTGTCGACGAAGTACCAATTGGTCTTGCCCAAGGCCATTCGCGAAGCCCTACACCTCAAGCCAGGGCAGCGGTTCCTGGTGAGCACAAGTGAGCGCGGGATCGAGCTCGTGCCCTGCGAGCCGCTGTCGGAGCTGCGTGGCTTTCTGTCCGGCGCCAACACCGACATGGACGACATCCGGGAGCGGGACGACCGGGTATGAATCTGCTCGATTCGTCAGGTTGGATCGAGTATTTCGCCAATGGCCCCAACGCGGGTCGGTTCGCTCCAGTCGTTGCCGATACGGCCACTCTGGTGGTGCCGACAATCGTCCTGCACGAGGTTTTCCGCTGGGCCGACCGAGAGGGTGGCGATCTGGCGGCGAACCGCGCGGTGGTCGCGATGCAGGCGGGAGTGGTTGTTCCATTGGACGCTGACCTGGCGATTGCGGCAGCGCGTCTGGCGCGCCGGCATCAGTTGCCCACCGCCGACAGCATTATCTACGCAACTGCTCAATCCCGCGGCGCAACCGTGTGGACTCAAGACGACGATTTTGCGGAGCTGCCGGAGGTCCGCTACTTCGCCAAGGTGAAGCCTGGCCCCTGACACCGGTCTCCCGCTCGCGGAGGATGTCGAAAGAGCTCCGGAACACCTCCCCGGTTTATGTGAGCCGACAACGGGCGCACTAGATGCATTGAATATCTGACAAATATCATGAGGCTAGAAGCCCCTTACCCTGTCCCTTGTATCAAGGCATTAGATGATCAGCGGAGGCCGGTTGCTCAGCCGCTTGTTTGCTTTCCCGGCATCGGTGTGCGCATCCCTGCCGGAATCCGGGCAGGTGTGCCGCCAGGGAATCCATCCGGCGGAATACGCTTCGCTATTCCGCCCTACGCTATGGCGGCACGTCCTGGTAGACAGCATTTAACCGCACTTCGAGGTCCAAACAGTCGAGGGGGAAGAAGCCATTACTGTGGATCTCGGGCACCCAGCGGTTGCGGCGGAGAATTTCGATTGTTTGCGGTCCTCGGCGACGAGCACGTACTCCTGACCACATCGTTACCCGTATCTCAAAAAACGCTCACGCAACGCCGCGGCGACGCAACGGAAACCAGGTAAAACAGTGCATTCCGAGATTCAAAGCGGCGATTCTTGCCATGACTGCGCAGAACTTTTCCCTGTCGATCTGTTGTTGTTCTGCGAGCACACGAAACACGATGCATTCTCGCAAGACAGAGAATATTATATTATTCAGGCTGTTATATGTTTTTTCGCATTCGTGGCGCCGTTGCGTGAAACAAAGCCCTTTTGAGTTGTGGGCAAGGATATGACTGCTGAGACGGCTCGAGCTCTGAATGGCGCATGCCCACTTTTGGGTTGAATGGGTTCGCAATCTTTGCCCAGTCCGTGTGGGACGGTGCGCAGGTCCCGCCGCATGCGGGAGCCGCGCGGGGAGGATCAGCTCAATTCAAGGTCTGCGCAGACGGTTTCGACTGCGATTGAAGCGTCCAGGCAGTCGATCCGGAATTCGCCAGTCTCGTATTCCTCCGGCAGCCAGTCATTGCCGCGGCGATAGCATTCGATCAGAGGCTGCTGCTGCGAGACGCGGATATACTCCCGAACGCTCGGCAGGGCAATATAGGAGAGCAGCTTTTCGCGCCGGTCGATGCGTTCGGTGGTCTCGGAGAGCACCTCGATGATCAGACATGGCCGGGTGACGTAGTAGTCTTCACGGTCGTCCGGATCGCAGGTGAGCACGAGATCGGGATAGTAGAAGAAGGTCTTGCCATGCACATCCACACGCACCTTCATGTCGTTGGCGGACAGCTGGCATCCACGCCGGCGGGCGGGGGGACCAAGCAGCATGGTCAGGGCGGTGGTAGTCAGCCCATGTCGCCGGCTGGCGCCAGTCATGGCGTACACTTCGCCGTCGAGATATTCGTGACGCACCTCGCCGTCCTTCTCGCCGACGAGGTAGTCTGCAACGCTGAGACGGGTTTTGGTGGCGGGCTGTTTCATAGCGCGTCTCTGCTCCGATTCATGATCGGCCCTGGCCCGCCGTATGCTGGCACGGTCCCGACGCGCCCAACAGCTGTTCACGCCATCCCGCTGGTACACGGGGTCCGTCCGCTGCCCGGCAAGCGTGCGGACCCGTTGCGCACCCTCGCCTCCCGCTGCGATCCGCCCTGTCGGAGGCCCTGCTCTTCTCCGGCATGTTCGGGAGCTGTCGGCTCAATTTTCCGCGATGGATCGGCGCATCAACCGTCGACTTCGCTACGTCAGTCCGGGGAAGGGTGCAGCTGCTACAATCCGAGCAGCTTCGACCCCAACTTAATTTCAAGGGCCTGCAACGTGGCAGTGCGCGACGAGTTGACGTGGCTATGACGACGGAATCCCTAAAGGAAACGATCAGGCGCGAGCTGCCCGGGTGGCTGCGCGAGGATGAGGAGCTGCGCTCCTTCATCCTGGAGCTTACACGGCGCGAATATGCGGGGCGAGTGGATACCGAGGACAGGTTCTATGCCATCCTCGCCGACCTGCAACGGGACCGGGAAGCGCAGGCCCGCAAGTGGGACGAGCAAACCCGCAAATGGGAAGAGCACCAAGCGGAGCAGCGGGCAGAATTTAACAATCTTTACGAGCAAGCTAACCGCGATCGGGAGGAGCAGGCCCGCAAGTGGGACGAGCAAAACCGCAAGTGGGACGAGGAAAACCGCAAGTGGGAGGAGGAAAACCGCAAGTGGGACGGGCAAAGCCTCAAGTGGGAGGAGCAGAACCTCAAGTGGGAGGAGCAGAACCGCAAGTGGGACAAGCACCAGGCCGAGCAGCGGGCAGAATTTAACAATCTTTACGAGCAAGCGAACCGCGATCGGGAGGAGCAGGCCCGCAAGTGGGAGGCGAATCAGGAGGAGCTTCGGCACCTCCATGAAGAAATCATGGCTCAGGCGCAGAAGTACGACCGCTCCATTGGGGCCCTGGGTGCCCGTTGGGGAACCCAGTCCGAGAAGGCGTTTCGCGATGCCCTCGCCTCAATCCTGGAGAAAAGCTTCTCCGTCCAGGTGGTCAATGTCACCGAGTTCGACGATGAGGGCGAGGTCTTCGGCCGGCCCGAGCAGGTCGAGCTGGACGTGATTGTCAAGAACGGCCTTCTGCTCATCTGCGAGCTGAAATCCTCGATCGACAAGGCCGGGATGTACATCTTTGAGCGCAAGGCGCGCTTCTACGAGAGGCACCACAAGCGTCAGGCGAACCGTCTGATCGTGATCTCGCCGATGATCGACGCGCGGGCGCAAAAGGTCGCCGATCGACTGGGTATCGAGACCTTTGGCGACTCATCGGAGGTGAAAACGCTATGAGATGTTGTAGAGCTTGTTGAGCTCCGCTCCGACGCTGGCAACGAACCGGTCTAGTGACTCCTCCAGGCGGTCAACACTCTCCTCTAACGCTGGCATGGTCACGATCTTTCTCCAAGGATGCCGTCTTGCGGGCGGTAGCGGCAAGGCGAAATCTGGAGAACGGAATGCAGCACCCTCGTCAGGGCTTGCGGCCTACCGCGCGATGTTCGTGGGACGACGGGAGATAAAGATTGCCACCGTCGCGGGAGCGACGAAAGACAACCGATCCTGGTGTGCCACATGCGAGGCGGGCCACTACACACCGAAGAACGACTTGAGAAGATAGACCAGGAGCGTGCCTCCACCTCCGGCAAAAACCAATAGGAGGACAAGAAGCAAGAGATCGTGTGTCCGAGTCTCGCCCTTCGTCCTTGCGTCATAGATCTTGAACGCAACCCAGGCCCCGGCTAGATAGCTAGCGATGGTAATGATGACGCTGGCACTATTGCCCATTCAGCACTCCGACTCTGTATCGTTTAGGTCTCGTATTCGCGCCTTGACCGATCAGGCGGCTACCATGCTCTGCTGTTGGCTGCCTGCACCACCACAGTCGCCCAACCCCCTGTTTCTTGACGGCCGATCGCGTGCCACGGAGCAGGGATATTGCTGCTGGTGCCGAAGGGTCGTTTGGCGACCTGTTAGTCGACATAGGTGCGCCATCATTTGAAGGGGTCCAGGATCGCGACTCCTGTCGGCTCGAAGTGGCGGATGTTACGGGTCACCACCGTGAGACCGTGCTCCAGCGCAGTCGCAGCGATGAGCAAATTCGCGCCGTCAAACCCGAGCCGCGCTGAGAGGCGGCCCCAGCGCCTTGCCGTGGTGGTATCGACGGCAAGGCCCAACAGGCGCAACCCTTTGATCACTCCGACGGCACGCCGTGGATAGTGACTTCGTATCGGCGAATGTCGCTGCCGCTCCTCACGATGTCCCCCGAGCGCATGCAGAAACCGCCGTTCTCTCGGTCGCGAAAGTAGAGCCCCAAGGTCTCCTTGATGACCGGGAAGGCTACCTCCTCCCAGGGGATCTCGTCCTCGTCGAACAGGCGTACCTCCAGGCTTTCCGCACCTGGTCTGAAGTCGAGGTCGAGCAACCGGCTGCGGAAGATGAGGTAGACCTGATTGATGTGCGGCAGGTTGAACAGGCTGTAAAGGGCGCTGACCTCGACGCGGGCGTTTGCTTCCTCCAGGGTTTCGCGGGCTGCGCCTTGCTGGCTGGTCTCTCCCTCTTCCATAAAGCCGGCCGGAACGGTCCACAAGCCGTAACGAGGCTCGATCGCGCGCCGGCAGAGCAGGATCTGGTCCTCCCACTCCGGAATACAGCCCACCACGATCTTCGGGTTTTGATAGTGGATGGTGCCGCAGGCGCCGCAGACAAAGCGGGAGCGGTTGTCGCCTTGTGGGATTTGGAGACAGACCTCCGACCCGCATTGACTGCAATACTTCATCCTAAAAAGAGCAGTTCACCACGAAGAGCACGAAGAAACACGAAGTAGAACAACGGCGAAATAGGAAATGGGGGTAGATCCGGCTTCACCCTCCACCTGATGGCGCAGTTGGAAGTAGCTCTTTGAAGCTCTTCGTGTTTTTCGTGTCCTTCGTCGTTCGACTTCCGAATCTAGGTTCATGGGTTGAGCACCTCCGGCAACAACGGTCAAATGGGATTGTAACCGTTTGTGCGAGGTTGTCCGGAAAGGCTGCGGCCGAGGGCACGCCCGCATTGTGCTCGCTCGCCGGCCGGGAATGTGCGATTAGGGGACTGATACTGACGTTCAGCCGCGCCGCTCCGCATCACGGCCCTGGGCTCTTGATCCCGGCATTCCCTGCCGGGATGACGGTGCAGGTACCGGTCGATGTCATCCTTCCGGCACAGCCTGGCCCGGGAGACTTCCAGACCTCAAGCGCCGTGGATGGCGAGTAGCCCAGGCCCCTCAAAGGCCAGGGCTCGCACGACCCGGGCGTGTCGTGTCTCGGTAGATTTTGAGCGCAAGGAGCACCCACGGGGTCCCGTGCAGGAGGAGATCGAAGATATCGATCGGTCTCACCAGAGTGCCGGCGAAGAGCATCTTGAGCTTTTCCCAGACGTGCGGCTCCGGCAGGAAGGGGGCGAGCCCGAGCGTGAGGGCAATGACGAGGAACACGCCAAGGGGCGCGCGGTCGATCCAGCCGAGGACTGTGCGCATCTACTTGCCCTCGTCCTTCTCGGCCTCGCATTCGGGGCAGAGCTCACGGTAGATCGCGGCGTCTTCGGCGGAGAAACAGCAGGCGATGATTTCGTCGAAGCCAGCGCGCTCCTTGCGCATCACCTCCAGCGCGATACGCGCCGCCGCTTGCTTCGGATAGCCGTACACTCCCGTGCTGATGCCGGGAAACGCAATGGTGCGCACGCCCTTCTCCCGCGCCAGCGCAAAGGAGCGCTCGTAACAGGCGCGCAGAAGCTCCGGCTCACCCGAATGGCCCCCGCGCCAGACGGGACCGACCGTGTGTATGACCCAGTCGGCAGGCAGACGGAAGCCCGCGGTGATGCGGGCATCGCCGGTCGGACAGCCGCCCAACGGGCGACAAGCATCCTTGAGCTCCGGTCCCGCCGCTCGGTGGATGGCCCCGTCCACTCCGCCGCCGCCCATGAGCGAGCTGTTGGCTGCGTTGACGATGGCGTCGACGTTCAGCTTGGTAATGTCGCCTACAACAATGCGAATGGTTCCCATGATTCGCTCCGTGCTCCGAGTTGGTCGTCGGCATGGCCAGTGGCGATTAGGCGCCCTTTCTCATGCGTGACGCCGATCGATCGAGTCCGGCCAAAACCAGCGGTCAATGAGTGTGTCGAGCGCACCAGTCGCGAGCTTGCCAGCGCAAAAGGACCCGATCGAGGGGGCCTGCCGTTCTTCGTATATGGCAGTCCGATTCCCGTCGGCGCTCTGGCCCTCGCACAAGCCGGCATCTTTTTCGCGACGCCTTGGGGTGCGCACAGTACACGGCGCCGGCTCAGATCATGACAAGCGTGGGCGCGGTAGGGGAAAGATGGTCTGTGTCCGGTATAGTTGAGGAATCGAACCATACAACACCTGCTCTCCCCGTCGCTCTATCCGTGGACAATCTGATTCCCATCTTCGCCCTGGCCCTGCTCGGCTGGTTCTGGCTGGACAGTCTGCGCGCCCGCGAGCTGGCAACTGGGATCTCCCGGGCGGCCTGCGGCCAGCGCAACTTGCAGTTCCTCGACCACACCGTGGCCCTGTACCGGCTCGGAGTGCGGCGTACGCGGGGCGGCCTGCGATGGCGGCGAGTCTATCGCTTCGACTTCAGCGAAGAGGGGGTAGGCCGGCGGACCGGCCACCTTGTGCTGGTTGGCCTGAATCTCGAGCTCATCGATCTCGGGCTGCCCGACCGCGTGGCCGACGCCTGAGGCGAGTGTCAGCGCGCCACAGGGCGCCGGGGTTGTCTACTTGATGACCTTCAAGGTCGGGCGTTCCCGCCGCGGCGCTGGTGGCTCCGGCTCGTCGTCGGGCGTGCTCCTGCGCTCGGTCTGCGGCTCCTCGTCGGGGAAGAGCATGCCCCGCCCGTTCTCGCGCGCATAGATCCCCATGACCGCCTCGGCGGGTACCACCACGTCCATCGCAACGCCCGCGAAGCGGGCATTGAACGAGATCCGCTCATTGCCCAGCACCAAGCCCCGCACCGCACTCGGACTGATATTCAGCACGATCTTGCCATCCTGAATGAATTGGGCCGGCAGGACAGCGTCGGGCTTGGTCGCATCGACCAAGAGGTGCGGCGTCATCGCGTTGTCCAGGATCCACTCGTAGAGCGCCCGAACGAGGTAGGGGCGGTTCGACGTCATCGCACTCGCAGCGTCTCAGCCTGCCTCGATCACCATTTCCCGCTCGGCCTCGGTCAGACTCGCCCGAAACGCAGGCCACTTGAAGATACGCGCGGCATAGTCGCTGACGGCCTTTGCCTGAGGCGGCAGCTCGATGCGCATGACAGGTAGGCGCCATAGCATGGGTGCGACGCAGCAGTCGACAAGGGAGAACTCGTCGTGCATGAAGAACGACTTGGCGGCGAACACGGGCGACGTGGTGATGAGGCTCTCGCGCAGCTCTTTGCGCGCCTGCTCGACCTCGGCCTCGCTGCCCTTCAAAATCTTGTCCATGAGCCAGTACCAGTCGCGCTCGATGCGGTACATGTACAGCCGCGAGGTCGCTCGGGACACGGGATCGACGGGCAATAGCGGTGGATGGGGAAACCGCTCGTCGAGGTATTCCATGATGATCCGCGACTCGTAGAGGCGAAGATCGCGGTCCACCAACGTCGGGACCGTCCCGTACGGATTGAAGTCCATTACCTCGCCCGGCAACTCCTGGGCATCCACGTCAACGATGTCGACCGTAATGCCCTTCTCCGCCAGCACAATGCGGACTCGATGACAGTAAGGACAGGACGGATCGGAAAAGAGCGTCATCACGGATCGTCGATTCGCGGCCACTGCCATCAAACCTGTACTCCAGCTCGCAAGGGCCTGCACCCTAGCGGGGCACAGCGCAACAGAGGACACAAAGTATAGCCGAAAAGGGTGGGAGCCCGGGGCAACGCGGTGCTGGCCGGGGAAGGATCTGTGTCTGAGCACACGATCGGCGCTGGGGACAGAGCGGCTGCACGGTGACTGGACGAGGGTGACCGCGCGGAGCCTTCGTGGAGCGACGGCAAAGCGGCCGGTCCATGTTGTCCGGAAAACCCGCTGCCCCTTGGGACGCGCCGTACAAATCCACCCGGGATTTTTCAGCGCTCAGGCATCGTGCCTTGCAGGAACCGCCGATCCGATCGGCGGTTCCTTGGACGGGACCCTTCGGCCCTTCAGTGCACGTCCTTCCAGTATTCCTTCTTAAGCGCGTAGGCCAACACGAAGAACAGCGCGATGAACAGGAGAACGTAGACACCAAGACGCTCACGTTCCTGCCGCACGGGCTCGCCCACGTATGTCAGGAAGTTGGTGAGATCGCGCACCATGCCATCGTACTGGTCCGGGGACAAGGAGCCGGCTTTCACCAGCTCGAGGCCCTCGATATGTGGCTCCGCGCCTGGCTCTTTCGGCGCGGCGAGGACCGCCTTCTGCTCGCCCTGAAGCGGGGCCAGGACGTCCGGCATTCCCACCTTCGGAAAGACGACGTTGTTTACCCCCCACGGGCGGGTCTCGTCCACATAGAAGCTCTTCAGATAGGTATAGACCCAGTCCGGGCTTCGCCACCGCGTGACGAGCGTCAGGTCCGGCACAACGATGCCGAACCACTTCTCACCGTCCTCTGGGCGCATGGCGTTGGTCATCAGGGCGCCGGGCTTTGCGCCCGTGAAGATCAGGTTCTTACGCAGATTGCTGTCATCGATGCCCAGATCGGCGGCCATCCGGTTCCAGCGCATGTACTGGAGGGAATGGCACCCCATGCAATAGTTTACGAAGTACTTGGCGCCGCGCTGAAGCGACGGCTTGTCGCTGAGGTCGATGTTGGCTGCCTCGAGCTTGGCCCCTTCGGAGGCAGTTGCCAGCGGCGGCGCAAGGGCTGGGCCCAGCAACAGGATCGATGCGATGATCAGCTTTCTCATTGTGTCACCCTCTCCGGCACCGGCTTGGTCTTGTCGATCTTGCTGTAGAAAGGCATCAGCAGGAAGAACAGGAAATACAGGACCGTAAAGACCCGGGCCAGCTGGGTCAGGATGGGGTCGACGGGCTGAGTGCCCAGCCAGGCAAGCACCACGAAGCTGACCGCGAAGATCGCGAGGGCGGCCTTCGAGATGATCCCCTTGTAACGAATGGACTTCACCGGGCTGCGATCGAGCCAGGGGAGGAAGAAGAAGATCAGGATGGCGGCGAACATCACGATCACGCCCGGAAACTGTGACCCGAACATGGGTGGCACCGCACGCAGCATCGCGTAAAAGGGGGTGAAATACCAAACCGGCGCAATATGCAGCGGGGTCTGCAGCGGATTGGCGGGCTGAAAGTTGGGTGCCTCGAGAAAGAGTCCGCCGAGTCCCGGCAGGAAAAACACGATGAGGGCGAAGATGGCGAGGAAGCCGGCCACACCCGCGATGTCCTTCACCGTGTAGTACGGATGGAAAGGAATTCCGTCCAGCGGAATGCCGTTCTTGTCCTTCTTCTCCTTGATCTCGATGCCGTCCGGGTTGTTCGAGCCTACCTTGTGCAAGGCCACGATGTGCAGGAAGACGAGCGCCGCCAAGATGAACGGCAGCAGGTAGTGGAAGGCGAAGAAGCGGTTGAGCGTGACGTCCGAGATCACGTAATCGCCGCGCACCCACACCGACAGGTCGTCGCCGATGACGGGAACCGCCGAGAACAGGTTGACGATCACCTGCGCACCCCAGTAAGACATCTGCCCCCAAGGCAGCAGGTAACCGAAGAAGGCGGTTGCCATCATCGCCAGATAGATGATTATGCCGATGATCCACAGGAGCTCACGCGGCTTGCGGTAGGAGCCGTACATCAGTCCGCGGAACATGTGCAGATAGACGACGATGAAAAAGGCCGAGGCGCCCGTGGAGTGCATGTAGCGGATGAGCCAGCCCCAGTTCACGTCGCGCATGATGTATTCGACCGATGCAAAGGCGTCGGTCGCGGCGGGCTTGTAGCTCATGGCGAGCCAGACGCCGGTCACGATCTGAAGGACCAGGACCAGCATGGCGAGTGAGCCGAAGAAGTACCAGAAGTTGAAGTTCTTGGGCGCGTAATACTCGGCCAGATGCTCGTTCCAGACCTTGGTCAAGGGGAAGCGCTTGTCGATCCAGCCGATGAATCCGGTGGTCTCTGTACTCATGAGGCCTGCCCTCCTTTGTCCTCACCGATCTGGATAATGCTGTCGGTCACGTAATTATGCTTGGGGATGACCAGGTTGACCGGCGCAGGGACGCCCTTGAAGACACGCCCTGCAAGGTCGAAGCGGGAGCCGTGACAGGGACAGAACCACCCGCCCTTCCAGTCCGGACCGAGGTCTTCGGGCGCCACTTCGGGACGGTAGGTCGGCGAGCAGCCGAGGTGGGTGCAGATTCCGATGGCCACGAAATATACGGGCTTGATGGAGCGCGTTGGGTTCTTGCAGTAGGGAGGCTGTTGCGGAACCTCCGAGTTGGGGTCCACCAATAGTGGGTCAAGCTCCGGCAGGGTCTTGAGCATCTCCGGCGTGCGGTTGACCACCCACACGGGCTTGCCGCGCCACTTGACGCGCAACAGTGCACCCGGCTCCAGCTTGCTGATATCGGCCTCCACCGGTGCGCCCGCCGCCTTGGCCCTCGCGCTTGGATTCATGGAAGCGATGAATGGAACGGCGACGTATCCGAGGCCCACGGCCCCGACGACGCTGGTTGCGGCGACCAGCACGCGCCGCCTTTTCTTGTCCACGCCTTGTGCGCTCATCTGTTTGACGACCCCCGGGGTTGGCTCAGCGGGCCAGCGGCCCGCACGGAAGACTGGCACCGGTAAAGGAGATTAAGAATATGCCAATTCTCTGCAGAGACGATCGCGCATTTTCCCCGAAGGCGCGATAGACGGTCAAGGATTTCCCGCCCAAGCGCACCCTTTTGGGGCAGTCAGGCGGGGTTGTCGAGGTCGAGAAACAGATGCTCGATGCCGAAGTGGTCGGCCAGGTGCTGCCCGAATGCCTGGACGCCGTAGCGCTCGGTGGCATGATGGCCCGCCGCGAAGTAATGGAGCCCGAGCTCTCGAGCCTGGTGTGTCGTCTGCTCGGAAATCTCCCCGCTCAGGTAGGCGTCAACACCGAGCGTCGCGGCCTGCTCGATGAACCCTTGCGCACCGCCGGTACACCAGGCGATGTGGTTGACGGGTCGCCCATGGCCAGCCACGTACGTCGGAGCACGACCGAGGGCGGCGTCGATCCGCGTTGCGAGTGCCGGCCCGAGGACGGGCTGCGGCAGCCGTCCTCGCCACACCAGGCCATCGGCGAGGCCACTGGGAGACGGCTCGTCAATCTCCAGTATCCGCGCCAGCTGGCGGTTGTTTCCGAGCTCAGGATGGGAATCGAGAGGGAGGTGATAGGCGAGCAGACTCACCCCGTGGCGGAGGAGGGCGCGGACGCGCCGCCCCTTCATTCCCACGAGACAAGGTGACTCGCCCTTCCAGAAAAAGCCATGATGGACCAGCACGGCGTCTGCCCCTCGCGCCACCGCGGCATCGATGAGTGCCTGGCTCGCGGTAACGCCACTCACCAGCCGGGCTACCCGGCGCTCTCCCTCCACCTGGAGCCCATTCGGGCAATAGTCAGCAAAGGCATCGCTTGCCAGCACGGTGTCGCTGTAGCTCACCAGCTCGGCAATGTCGATCATATTGATGTTGCCTCGTATGGTTAGGCTTCGCTCTTGCAGAGGCGCTTAGAAAGGCCGGCGGTCCGCCGCAAGTGGGCCGCTTCGTGCACCCCAAGCACCCGGGAATGCGTACCGATGGACTCTTGCCGGGCTGAACCTGGCGACCAAGGCTCCGAACGGTGCTCGCAATGCTTTCGCGATGGTCGGAGACCGGATCTGGCGATCCAGGAAGCGCATGCAAGCCCAACAGCGGAATGATAACTTACGCACCTATGTCGAGACGCACTGCATGGCCCTGGATGCTCGGCGCTTTCGCCGCCGGGGCGAGCTGCGTGATCGCCGCCCTTTGGGTCATTCCCCGGCTCCACCCGGCCGCTGGTCTGCGCGCGGCCACAAGCGACAGGGTCACCGCGGCAGGACCCGCCTCTTACGCTGAGGCCGTCAACCGCGCGGCCCCGGCCGTCGTGAGCATCTTCAGCACCAAGGTTGCCACAGAACGCGAATCCCTCGCCTTTCGGAATCCGTACCTGCAGCAACAGTTCGGCCAGTTCCTGCCGGAGCGCACGCGACACCATCCATACACTAGCCTCGGCTCGGGGGTGATCCTTTCTCGGGACGGTCTTATCCTTACCAACAGACATATCATAAAGGGCTCCCGGAAGATCAAGGTCGTCCTCGCCGACGGCAAGAACCTCGACGCGCGGGTGGTCGGGCTAGACCCGGAGACGGACGTCGCGGTACTCAAGGCAGACGCCAAACGCCTCCCTACCATCCCCATCGGTCGGCCTCAAGACCTGCGCGTCGGCGACGTCGTGCTCGCCATCGGCAATCCGTTCGGCATCGGCCAGACCGTGACGATGGGCATAGTCAGCGCCACCGGACGCACTAAACTCGGCATCAGCAACATCGAGAACTTCATTCAGACAGACGCGGCCATCAACCCCGGGAACTCCGGGGGCGCACTCATCAACGCGCGCGGTGAGCTGGTCGGCATCAACACCGCGATCTACTCGCAGAGCGGCGGCTCCGAGGGAGTCGGTTTCGCGATCCCCACAGACCTTGCCAGTAAGGTCGCGGATCAGTTGGTGAAAAACGGCCGGGTGGTGCGCGGGTGGATCGGCATTGTCGGGCGCAGCGTCACGCCCCAGCTCGCGGACTCGTTCGGCTTGCGGGTTGCCCAAGGCGTCTTGGTCACCTCGACCCTGGAGGATAGTCCTGCCGAGCACGCCGGATTGCGCCCGGGGGACGTGATTACTCGCGTCGGTGACCGGACCGTCGCCTCTACCCAGCAGTTGGTCGATGCGGTCGCCGAGGCAGGCCCCGGCACCAACGTCCATATCGAGCTCTGGCGTGGCACTGACCGCATCGAGACCCGCACCACGACCATCGAACGACCCCTGGTCGCCAGAGAATAGGGCTGGTGGCTGGTGGCTGGTGGCTGACAAAAAAACGCCCGGCGGGTGCCGGGCGCAACGCTCTTCTCGCGATGAGAGAGACGAGGAGGACTTCTGTAGGTCCGTAGGCCGGCTCTGCCAGCCCTCGAACCGAGAGGACGAGAGGGTCGCTCTCGATCTCCGATCATCCGGGACCACCAGGGTGGTGGTTGAGATTGGCGCATCCCTGCGCCACAGTCGCTTGCCGACCAGATACCGTCAGTGCATGAACAGGCCGCCGTTCACCGGAATGTTGGCGCCGGTCACGTAGCCGTTCTCGTCCGCCACCAGGAAGGCCACCGCCGCGGCGATCTCTTCCGGTCTGCCCATCCGGCGCATGGGAATACCCGACACGATCGCATCGCGCACGTCGTCGCGCATCGCGAGGGTCATGGCCGTCTCCACGTAGCCGGGGGAGACCGTATTCACCGTCACCCCCTTCGCCGCCCCCTCCTGGGCAAGGGCCATGGTGAAGCCGTGCATGCCCGCCTTGGCCGCCGAGTAATTGGCCTGCCCAAACTGTCCGCGCTGACCATTCACAGAGGAGATGTTGATCACACGTCCGAACCCATGCTCAAGCATGCCTTCCCACACCGCCCTGGTGACGTTGAAGACGCTGCTCAGGTTGGCGCTGATCACCGCCTCCCACTGGTCCCGCTCCATCCGCTTGAAAGTCTTGTCACGCGTGATCCCGGCACAGTTGACCAGGATGTCGACGGCTCCGTAACGCTCCATGATTTCGGACACCATGCGGGAGCTGTCCTCGAAGGACGAAACGTCGCCCGCAGCCGTGTCGATCTCCAGCCCCTCGTCGCCCCGAGCACGGCGCCAGGCGTCCGCCGACTCACGCTCGCTCGGATGATGGTTGGCCACCACCCGGAATCCATCGCCGGCGAGACGCTGGCAAATCGCGGTTCCGATACCACCGATGCCGCCCGTTACAAGGGCGACCCTTGCCTGCGGGTTCATCGCGCTACTCCGCCCCACCAGTCAGGCCGCCGGGGCGCCCTTGCGGAGCTCCGCAGACAGGTCGGTCATACCCTGCTGCGCCCAGGCGCGATACTCCGCCTGGACCTCGCCTGCGACTTTCAGGTTGGCCTTGGCGTCTTCCATAGCACGCTCGCTCGTCTCCTTCGCAAGCTCAACCTGGCCCTTCAGAAATTCGTTGTAACCCTTGGACTCGGTCGCCAGCTTCACCTGCCGGATGCCTTGCTCCATTGCGAGGCTCATGGCGTCCATCTGACGGCCGATCAGCCTCTCCCATGTGCGCAGGTTCAGGTCGCCCAACAGGGTCAGCCGCTCGAAGCCCTTGTCGCTCATTTCGTTGATCAGGTTCATGGTGTCTTTCGCAGTCATCGTGTGTCTCCTGAGGAGGTTCGTGTCGCGGGCAATTGGTGCAGTGCAGCAATTGTTGCAGTGCACAATAGTGACGCCAGATAGCCTTGTCAAGAGAGAAATTGACGAACGGCGAAAAAAATGGTGGCCGAGCGTAGAAGGGAGGGCGAGCGTAGAAGGGAGGGCGAGGCGCAGCGGGCGGGTCGGGAGTCAGAAATCGGGGGGACAGCGGATAAGACGGGCAAAGCGCAGCGTGCCCGTCAAAGGCTGGTGGCTAACCTTTCGCTTTCTCGTCCGGCTCCCCGCGCATGCTATTCGAGCCTAGGCCCGCCGCGCGCAGGAAATCCTGCTGGAGATTGGCCCACATTTCCACGTTGCTCCGTGCCATGTTGGTCATGGCCTGCAACGGATCCTCTGTCCACGCCCGGCGCAGCTGCTGTTGCTGCTTGGCGAAGAGGTCCAGGGACTGCTCCAGATAGCGCGCGAATACTCCCTGGAAGGTCCCGCCGTAGAAGCAGATGATCTGGGCCAGCATGTCGGCGGTGAATAGGGGCTCGCCTCCCGTCTCTTCCTCCAGCATGATCTGGAGCAGGATGGAGCGGGTGATGTCCTCCTCGTTGGAGGTATCCATCACTTTGAATTGCTGCCCCTTCATGACGAGCTCGCGCACGTCCGACAGGGTGATGTATCGGCTCACCTCCGTGTCGTACAGGCGACGATTGGGATACTTCTTGATGGTGCGCACGCTGCTCATGTCGAGGGCCTCTGGGCGTGTAATCCTAGATTCGGAAGTCGAACCACGAAGGACACGAAAAACACGAAGAGCTTCAAATAGCTACTTCCAATTGCGCCATCAGGTGGAGGGTGAAGCCGGATCTACCCCCATTCCCTATGTCGCCGTTGTTTTACTTCGTGTTTCTTCGTGCTCTTCGTGGTGAACTGCTCTTTTTAGGGTAATCCGTTTGGAGTCTACGCCACCCCTTGCCCAACGGTGATGACGCAGCGCAACACGACCACGGGCTGCAGCGCACCGGCGGATTGAAGCCGACGGTGCGCTCTCGCAAACTTGCGGTCTCCTTGTCCGTCAGGGACGCTCGACCGCCATCGCCACGCCCTGGCCTCCACCGATGCACAGCGTGGCAAGCCCCTTCTTCGCATCACGGCGCTGCATCTCGTAGAGCAAGGACACGAGGACCCGTGCACCGGATGCTCCGATGGGATGTCCGATGGCGATCGCCCCGCCATTGACGTTGACCTTGTCCTGGTCCCAGCCCATCTCCTGATTGACCGACATAGCCTGGGCGGCAAACGCTTCGTTGGCCTCGATCAGATCCAGGTCCGCGACGAGCCAGCCGGCCTTCTCAAGACACTTGGTGGAGGCGGGAATCGGTCCTGTCCCCATGATTGCCGGATCGACGCCGGCGCTGGCGAAGGCGGCGATACGAGCCATCGGTGTGAGGCCAAGCTCTCTAGCCTTGGCTTCGGTCGTGACGATCACCGCCGCGGCGCCGTCGTTCAGCCCGGATGCATTGCCGGCCGTGACGCTCCCCTCCTTGTCGAACGCGGGGCGCAGCTTGGCCAGGCCCTCCGCGGTCGTCCCGTGGCGTGGGAACTCGTCCTCGGCAAAGACCACGGGATCGCCTCTACGCTGCGGAATCGTGACCGGAACGATCTCTTCCCTGAAGCGTCCCGCCTTCTGCGCCGCCTCGGTCTTCTGCTGCGAGGCGGCGGCAAAACCGTCCTGATCCTGGCGCTGAAATCCGTACTTGCGGGCGACGTTCTCGGCCGTGTTGCCCATGTGGCACTGATTGAAGGCGTCCCACAAGCCGTCGACGATCATGGTGTCGATCATCTTCCAATCGCCCATACGTTGACCCTCCCGGGACTTGGGCAGGGCGTGGGGCGCCTGACTCATGCTCTCCTGTCCGCCGGCGATTACGATCTCCGCGTCCCCGCACGCCACCGCCTGCATCGCAAGGTGAACCGCCTTGAGGCCGCTGCCGCAAACCTTGTTTATCGTCATGGCGGGGACTTTTTCCGGGAGCCCTGCCTTCAGGGTGGTCTGGCGAGCCGGGTTCTGCCCGGCCGCGGCGGTCAGAACCTGGCCGAGGATGACCTCGTCCACCTGATCCGGGGCGATTCCCGTCCGCTCCAGCAACGCCTTGATGACGGTAGCGCCAAGATCGACGGCAGGCACGGAGGAAAGGCTGCCGCCGAAGCTCCCGACCCCCGTGCGGCCGGCGGCGACGATGACGATGTTCTGGGTCATGGTTCTCTGTCCTCTGGTTGGTGGGTGCAAACGCACGACGCGCAGGGCTCGCGGCTCGACCTAAGGCTAGCTGACGCCCGCGTCGTGACGGGGCACGAGCTAGATTCGGCCGCACGGAACCCTTGAGATTCAGATTCTACGTCGCTTTGTTGCAGTGCACAATTTTCCATGCTAGTTTGTTTGCGAGTGTAACCACCGAAGGAATAACGAGGATGAACGACGACTGGCTGCAGCTGCAGCGGACCTATTGGGATCAGTGGACAGACCTGAACCGTAAGGCGCTCGGTCTCGACGCACCAAAGACAGCGGCCTGGGAAGGGGCGCTCGATCACTGGTGGCAGGCCCTGGCGCCGGCTGCTCCCGACCCCGTCCGGGATTTCATGGACAAGATGGTCCAGCAGGGCAAGATGTTCTTCCGGATGGCGGACACATTTGGCAGCGAGCTGACCGCAAGCGGCACACCCGCCGATGGCTGGGACGCGATCACGAAAGTGTTCGCGGATATGCAGAAGGCTTTCGGCGGCGACTACGCCCAAGGTGACGATGCGCTGCACAAGATGCTGGCCTTCTGGGAGCTGCCCTATGACAACTGGCAGCGCATGACGTCCGCCCTCTCGCCGATCCCCGGGGATCTGCTGCGCAACATGCCCCACGACCAGGTAAAGGAAAGCCTAAACCGATTTCTTTCAGCCCCGGGTCTCGGCTATGCGCGGGAAGAGCAGTCCCAGTACCAGGACTTGGTGCGGCGCACCCTGGCCTACCAGCAGGCGCTGCAGGAATACCTCGCCTTCTTCTCTCACCTGGGCGTGAAGTCGACGGACCGCATGCGCCAGACGCTGGAAAAGCTCACGAAAGAGGAGAAGACAGTCGACTCTGCGCGCAGCGTCTACGATACCTGGGTCAGCTGCTGCGAGGAAGTCTATGCGGAGGAGGTGCGAACCCCCGAATACGCCCGCATTCACGGACAGCTGATAAACGCCCAGATGGCACTCAAGCGGCGGATGTCCGAAATGGTGGATGAAACGCTGGGCGCCATGAACATGCCCACACGCAGCGAGCTGCGGACGCTCCAGGACCGGCTCCAGGAGAGCCGTCGGGAGTCGAAGGCCCTCCGCCACGAGGTCGAGTCGATGAAGAAGGAAATTCGCTCCCTTGGGCAAGGCCAGCGGGACGTTCGGCCTCAGCCCCCGGCCTCGGGGGCTAAGGCGCAGGCCGACACCCCCGCCCCGCGCCCGGCCCCGCGAAAGAAGGTTGCCGTGCACAAGAAGACCGACAGCCGCCGGTCCGCGCCGAAATAGCAGGGCGATCCAGGGCGCCGAATATACACAACGCACACGGCTTTTTCGCTTCTTGACCGAGGCGCCGGGTTGCGTCCGCTGAGGATGTCGGCAGCAGGGAGGCTGCCGTCAAGCCTTCAGGATGAATTGACGGCGTCCCACGGCGGGTGCAACCCGGCCCCGAAAAGCGCGAACATCCGAATGGCAAGACTATCAATCCATCCTGAGCTTCGTTGGCCGCGGGGCGTCCCGCCCCGCGGCAGACGCTGACTTGATCAGCGTCTCTTTAGCCGAGCGATCGATCAACCCCCGAGGAGACAGCCACGTGTTCCCCATCGATATCCGGCCGGAAAGGCTGACCCAGGAGATGTTCGACTACAGCCGCAAGCTGGGTCAAGGCATGGAGAATCTGCTCAATGCAGACGGCATAGACACCGGGGTGACCCCCCGCGAGCCGGTCTATTCGGAAGACAAGCTCGTCCTTTATCGGTATCAGACTCCCGAGGGCGTGGACCGCAGCCCGGTTCCCGTGCTCGTCGTCTATGCCCTCGTCAATCGACCGTACATGACGGACCTTCAGGAGGACCGTTCCACCATCAAGGGCCTACTGGCTACCGGCCAGGATGTCTACCTAATCGACTGGGGCTATCCCGACCAGGCCGATCGCGCTCTGACGTTGGACGACTACATCAACGGCTATCTCGACCGCTGTGTCGACCACATCTGCGCGGCTCATGGCATCGACCGGATCAACCTGTTGGGCATCTGCCAGGGCGGTACCTTCAGCCTGTGCTACACGGCCTTGCACCCTGACAAGGTGAGCAACCTGGTGACCATGGTCACGCCGGTGGACTTCAAGACCCCGGACAACTTGCTGTCCGCCTGGGTGCAGCACATGGACGTTGACCTGCTCGTGGACACCATGGGCAACATTCCCGGCGAGCTGCTCAACTGGACCTTCCTGTCCCTCAAACCCTTCAGCCTCACCGGCCAGAAGTACGTCAACATGGTCGACCTGCTCGACGACCCCGAAAAGGTCAAGAACTTCCTCCGCATGGAGAAGTGGATCTTCGACAGTCCCGACCAGGCGGGTGAAACCTTCCGCC
Source organism: uncultured Gammaproteobacteria bacterium (assembly GCA_963824085.1). Lineage (GTDB taxonomy): Bacteria > Pseudomonadota > Gammaproteobacteria > Chromatiales > Chromatiaceae > JARRNE01. The sequence continues at coordinate 363,294 of CAWGNT010000017.1, read as the reverse complement.
AGTTCATCAAGGACTTCTATCAGATGAACGGCCTGTTGGAAGGCGGAATACGCATCGGCGGGCGAGAGGTCTGGCTGCAGGACATCCACTGCCCGGTGCTCAACATCTACGCCATGCAGGATCACTTGGTGCCCCCCGATGCCTCCAAGGCCCTCAAGGGACGTACCGGTACCAAGGACTATACCGAGCTCGCCTTTCCGGGCGGTCACATCGGGATCTATGTAAGCGGTAAGGCCCAGAAGGAGGTCACGCCCGCGATCGGGAGCTGGCTGAACGAGCGCTCGTAGCAGCAGGCGCTGATGCGCGTAGAGCTACAGCGCCGCGGTCAGCACTCGCAGAAAGGCGTCATTCTCCTCTGGCCGGCCCACCGTTACTCGCAGACAATCCGCGAGCGATGGGTGGGCGCCGTCCAGGTTCTTGACCAGCACGCCCCCAGCCTTCAGCCCGTCGAAAACGGCAGGCGCGCGGCCGGTCGGCAGCCGCAGCAGGATGAAGTTGGCGTCGCTCGGGTAGGGCCGCACGCCGTCGAGCGCCGAGAGGGAGGCAAAGAGCCGCCCGCGCTCGCTGCGGATACGCCGGGTCTGCTCGTCGAACACTGTCCGGTGACGCAGAGCAAAGGCGGCGCTTACCTGGGTGAGCACGTTGATGTTGTAAGGCAATCTGGTCTTGTCGACCTCCTCGATCCATTCGGCTGGACCCGCCAGCAGGCCGAGCCGGAGCCCCGCGAGTCCCATCTTGGAGACCGTACGCATCACCAGGAGGTTCGGCCACTCTCCTAAGCGGGGCAGGAAGCTCGCATCCGCAAACGGGGCGTACGCCTCGTCCACGATCACCAGCCCGGGGGATGCCGAAATGATCCGCTCGATGGCGACGGCGTCGAAAAGATTGCCCGTCGGGTTGTTCGGATAGGCGATGAAGGTCAGGACCGGCCGCTCGCGCTCTATGGTCTCGAGCACCCCCGGGACGTCGAGCGAAAAATCCGGGGTATGCAGAGGCACACCGAGGTACTGCATGCCGGCGAACAGGCCGATCATGCGGTACATCACGAAACCCGGGTCCACCGAGAGGACCGTGCGCCCCGACTTCGCGACCGTCAGGGCCAGCATCTGGATGAGCTCGTCCGAGCCGTTGCCGAGCAGCAGCGCCATGTCCTGCGGAATGCCCATGGCATCGCGCAGGACCGCCTGAAGCCCGGGCGCGTGGGGCTCCGGATAGCGGTTGACGTCGACCTCGCGCAGGACTTCGAGCCACTCGCGGCGCAAATCCTCCGGCCAAACGTAGGGATTCTCCATGGCGTCCAGCTTGATCAGTCCAGTCGCGTCTGGGACGTGATAAGCCCTTAGCGCCCGGACCTCAGGGCGGACGAGGCGTTCAATCAGTGTTTTCATAGGAAGGTAGCGAGGTGCGGGCAGCGCAGAGCGATTAGGGGATAGCGCGTGAGGCAATGTATCCGATCCGCTTCAGCCGCCAGTCCTCTTTCCTCCTGATGGGCACGCTTCGCTTTGCCCATCCTACCTTCTGTCCTCTGTGTCTGATGGTCCTGCAGGGTGCGCTCTGCGCATCCTACGAACCGTCGTCTGCCGTCTGTCCTCTCTCCTCTGACTGCTGTCCCCTGTACTCCGCCGAGCGCGCGTGCGCGGTCAGTCCCTCTCCCCGCGCCAGCACGGAAGCGGTGCGTGCCAGGGCGGCCGCACCAGCGGCGGAGGCCATGATCAGACTCGTGCGCTTCTGAAAGTCGTACACCCCCAAGGGGGAGGAAAAGCGCGCGGTGCGGGATGTGGGCAGGACGTGATTGGGGCCGGCACAGTAGTCGCCCAACGCCTCGGCGGTGTGGCGCCCCATGAAGATGGCGCCTGCATGCCGAATGTTGGCCGCCAGGGCCTGTGGGTCGGCCACGGAGAGCTCGAGGTGCTCGGGGGCGATGCGGTTCGCGATCTCTGCGGCCTCGCCCATGTCTCGGACCTGCACGAGTGCCCCCCGCTCGCGCAACGCGGTACCAATTATCTGCTGGCGCTCCATGGTGGGCAGCAGACGATCAATGCTCGCCTCGACCCGGTCTATGTAGGCCGCATCCCATGCAATCAGAATCGGCTGTGCGTCCTCGTCGTGCTCCGCCTGAGAGAAGAGGTCCATAGCGATCCAGTCCGGGTCGGTACCCCCGTCGCAGAGGATCAGGATCTCGGATGGTCCGGCCACCATGTCAATTCCAACCTGGCCGAAGACCGCGCGTTTGGCCACGGCCACGTAGATGTTGCCGGGCCCCACAATCTTGTCCACCGCGGGTACCAACTCGGTGCCGTAGGCGAGCGCCGCCACTGCCTGGGCACCGCCGATGGCCAGTACCCGATCTACCTGGGCGACCTGCGCGGCGGCGAGCACCAGCTCGTTGACCTCCCCGACGGGCGTGGGCACCACCATGATGAGCTCTCGCACCCCAGCCACTTTGGCGGGGATCGCGTTCATGAGCACCGAGGAGGGATAGGCCGCCTTGCCGCCTGGTACGTAAAGACCGACCCGATCGAGGGGAGTCACCTTTTGGCCCAGGAGGTTACCGTCGGCGTCTCGGAAGCTCCAGTCGATGAGCTTCTGATGCTCGGCGTAGGCGCGAATACGCTGCGCCGCGTGCTCCAATGCCTCGCGCTGCACGGCGTCGATTCCGTCCCTGGCCTGGGTCAGGCGCTCCGCAGAAACTTCAAGCTCCGCGGCCGAAGCCGGCTCCCAGCGGTCGAAGCGCGCCGTGTAGTCCAACAAGGCGGCGTCCCCGCGCTGGCGCACCGTCCGGATGATGGTGTCGACTGTCTCCTGGACCTGCGAGTTGGCCACGGACTCCCAAGCCAAGAGCTGGTCGAGCTGGCGGTAAAAATCCGCATCGGCACTGGACAGGCGTCTGATGTCTGCCATGGGGAACCTCGCTGGGCGACTCGGGTCGGCTTAGCTCGGACCTATATAGCAGCTTTCAGCCGCCAGCCGCCAGCCGCCAGCCGCCAGCCAAGAGGATTGGGATCCGACTCACGGCGCAATGCGGACCATCGGCGTGCGTGCTCAGTGTCCGATACCCGTGAGCAATATGCATCGAACCTCACTTGCGGCTCGCGGTCGCAGGCTAGGTATAAATTGGGAGCCTTCGTCGACGTACCGGCAGCGCCGTTGACGCCACAAACAGGGTCAATCTGCGCCCGATTGCCCGCGCACCGCATCCCGGAGCGCGTCGAGCAGGGACATCACGGCGGCATGCTTCGTCTTCCAGGATGCCTTGTTGACCACCAGCCGGGAGCTGATATCGGCAATGTGCTCGAGCGGGACCAGGCCGTTGGCCTTGAGGGTATTGCCGCTCTCCACCAGGTCCACGATCAGGTCCGACAGCCCGACGAGGGGCGCGAGCTCCATGGAGCCGTAGAGCTTGATGATCTCCACCTGCTTACCCTGCGCCGCAAAGTGCCGTTCGGCACTGCGGACATACTTGGTGGCGATGCGCAGCCGCCCCGGACCCAAATCCGCATCAGGAATCCCCGCGACCATCATTCGGCAGCGGGCAATCCGCAGATCCAGGGGTTCGTACAGGCCCTCGCCCCCTTGCTCCATCAGGACGTCCTTGCCTGCCACTCCGAGGTCCGCAGCGCCGTATTGCACGTAGGTCGGAACGTCGCTCGCGCGAATAACCACCAACTTTACCCGCTCGTTGTTGGTCGCGAGGATCAGCTTGCGGCTGGTCTCGGGGTCGTCCTTGGGCACGATCCCCGCGTGGGCAAGCAATGGCAGCACCTGCTGGAAGATGCGCCCCTTGGAGAGGGCGATGGTGAGCGGCGCATTGAGCTCCATGACCTACGCCGCTCCGTCAACCCCTGACCCGGCGGATAGAGGCGCCGAGGCCCGCGAGTTTTTCTTCGATGTTGTCGTAGCCGCGGTCGATGTGATAGATGCGATCCACCAGGGTCTCACCGTCGGCCACCAGACCCGCAAGGACGAGGCTGGCCGAAGCGCGCAGATCGGTCGCCATGACGGGTGCCGCGGTCAACCGCTCGACGCCTCGGCAGATGGCGACATTGCCCTCCAGACGAATGTCGGCCCCCATACGCTGCATCTCGAGCACGTGCATGAAACGGTTTTCAAACACCGTCTCGGTCACGGTACCGAGCCCCTCTGCCACGCTGTTGAGGGCACAGAACTGGGCCTGCATGTCGGTGGGGAAGGCGGGATAGGGTGCGGTGTGGACGTCAACCGCACGCGGCCGCTGACCGTCCATGTCCAGAGAGATCCAGTCGGGGCCCGTCTCGATCCGCGCTCCAGCCTCCCGCAGCTTGATCAGCACCGCGTCCAGGAGGTCGGGCCGGGTCTCCCGGACGAGCACCCGTCCGCCCGTCATCGCAGCCCCCACGAGGTAGGTGCCCGTCTCTATGCGATCGGGCAGGACTCGGTAGCTGCCGCCTGCCAGCCTGTCCACGCCTTCGATCGAGATGGTATCTGTGCCGGCGCCGTAAACCCTGGCGCCCAATCGATTTAGAGAAATCAGCCAGATCCGCAACCTCCGGCTCACGAGCGGCGTTCTCGATGACGGTCTCCCCTGCCGCCAGGACCGCCGCCATCATCAGGTTCTCGGTCCCCGTCACCGTGACCATGTCCATGACCAGACGAGCACCGCGAAGCCTCTTGGCCCGGGCGCGGATGTAACCGCTCTCCACGCTGATGTCCGCGCCCATGGCGCGCAGTCCATCGATATGCAGATTCACGGGTCGGGCGCCGATGGCGCAACCGCCTGGCAGTGAGACATCGGCCTGGCCAAAGCGGGCGAGTAGCGGACCTAGAACCAGGATGGAGGCGCGCATGGTCTTGACCAGCTCGTAGGGCGCGGAAAAGCTGGAGACATTGCTGGCATCGGCCTGGATTCGCATTCGCTCGTTCAGCGTCAGCTTCACCCCCATACGCCCCAGCAGCTCCATGGTGGTGGTGATGTCGCGCAGGTGGGGTACGTTCGACAGCATGATCCGGCCGTCGGTGAGCAGAGTCGCGGCCAGGATCGGCAGCGCCGCGTTCTTGGCCCCGCCAATGCGAACCTCCCCGTTCAGCGCGGCGCCGCCAGTGATGAGAAGCTTGTCCATTCTTGGCTCGCGAGAGCGTTGGCTGTGCCCCGGATATGGCTGCAGTCGGGCTGCGGCGCCGCTACGCACGTTCGGGACTGATGGGTAGCAGGTCCGTGAGATTGGTTAGCGCGGCGATCCGCGTCAACGACTCCGGCAGGTTGCGAAAACGAAGCGTGACGTCGCGCCGGCGGGCGAGATCCAGCCATTCAAGCAGCAGGGCGAGACCGGCGCTGTTTGCCTGGATCACGCCGCTCAGATCGATTTCCAGCGGTCCGCTGCCCGAGAACACGCCCTCCCCCTCGGCGGCCAATGGCCCGACCGTCGAGAAGTCCAGCACGCCTTCCACGCGAAAACCCGTAGCACCCGCAGAGACAAGCCTCGCGTTGGTCACGCGCGACCCTTCTCGTTCATGTCCCGCAGCCGCTGGATGAGGCCGTCGATGCCGTTGTCCCGGATCTGCGCGGCGAAGCTGCTCCTATAGTTCGACACCAAGCTGACGTGGTCGATCGCTATGTCGTACACCTTCCAAGCGCCGTCCTTCAGATACAGGCGATAGTCTATCGGAACGGGCGGCCCGCCGGACTCCCGCACCTGGGTGGCCACGGTCACCGAATTGGGCTCACCTCCCGGCCTGACCGGCAGATAACGGATCTGCTGTCCCGAGTAGCTGAGAAGCGCCTTGGCGTACGTGCGAACCAGCAGCTGCTGAAACTGCCGGGTGAGCTCTGTGCGCTGCCGAGGGGTCGCCCGGCGCCAATACCGTCCTACCGCGGACTGGGTGATCCGCTCGAAATCGAAGTGAGGCACGACAATCCTGTCGACCAGGCCGTAGATGCGTTCCGGGTTGCGATCGATCTCCGCGCGATGGCTCTCAAGGGCCGAGAGCATCTGGTCGCTGGTGTTACGCACCAGCGCCGATGCCATATCTTCTGCCGCCAGGATCGGTGCGCAGCACAACAGCATGATCGCAAGGATCCCGAGCCTCTTCACTGGGAGCCCTCCTCCGCCTTCTTGAACAGGAACTGGCCGATCATCTGCTCGAGTATCAAGGCCGATTGGGTGTGCATGAACGTATCCCCTGGGTGCATGTACTCCTGGCTGCCGCCCGGCGACAGACCGACGTACTGCTCCCCCAAGAGGCCGGCGGTGTAGATGTTCGCGAAGGTGTCGGTGGGAATCGTGTCGTACTGCTTGCCGATGCTAAGGGTCACGACCGCCTCGTAGGTGCTCTTGTCAAAGCCGATCGCCTGCACCCGCCCGATGCGCACCCCGGCCATGGTCACCGGTGCGCGCACCTTCAGGCTGCCGATATTGTCGAAGCGCCCCATGAGCAGGTAGCCCTCACCCGCGGTTTGCGCACTCAGGTTGCTGACCTTCATGGCCAGGAAGAACAAGGCCACGAAACCAGCGGCCATAAAGGCGCCGACAAGGACCTCGATCGTTCGCATTCGCGACATGGATCAGTCTCCGAACATCAGTGCGGTCAGTACGAAATCGAGCACGAGGACCGCGAGCGCCCCGTGCACCACGGTGCGGGTGGTGGCGCGGCTGACGCCCTCGGATGTGGGGACGGCGTCATAGCCTTGGAAGAGCGCGATCCAGGTGACCACCAGACCGAACGCGAGGCTCTTGATGACGCCGTTGTAGATATCTTCGTGGAGATCGATCTTGGCCTGCATCTGACTCCAAAAGGCACCGTCGTCGACGCCCAGTAGGCCGACACCCACGAAGTAGCCCCCGAGGACGCCGACGGCGCTAAACATGGCAGCCAGCATCGGCATCGCCACCAGACCGCCGAAGAAACGCGGCGTGAGGATGCGCTTGACCGGATCAACGGCCATCATCTCCAACCCCGAAAGCTGCTCGGTGGCCTTCATGAGGCCGATCTCTGCCGTTAGCGCAGAGCCCGCCCTGCCCGACACCAGCAGTGCCGTCACGACGGGACCTAGCTCCCGGACCAGCGAGGCGGCGACCATGACCCCGAGGCTCTGCTCGGCCCCGAACTGGGACAGGACATAGTAGCCCTGCAGGGACAGGACCATCCCGACGAAGAGGCCCGAGACCGTGACGATCAGCACCGACAGGACGCCGACGTTGTAGACCTGTGCCACGAAAAGGGTGGGACGCACGGCGAGGCTCGGCAGCCCCTGGACGATGCCCGCGAGCAGCAGATGCGCGCGGCCGAGCCGCTCCAGGGCACCCAGCCCCGCCCTACCAAGTCTTGCGAGGGAGTCCAACACGCGTCCTTAGCCCAAAAAGTCCTTCTCCAAGCGCGGGGCAGGATAGTGGAAGTGCACTGGTCCGTCTGGTCGTCCGCGCATGAACTGGTCTACCCATGCCGACTGCGCCGCTTCCACTTCGGCAGGCTGGCCGTGGGCCATCACCTTGCCGTTGGCGATGATATAGAGGTAGTCGGCGATGCTGGCAGTCTCCTTCACGTCGTGAGAGACGACGATGCTGGTTAGTCGGCTGGCATCGTTGAGCTGGCGGATCAGGGTTACCAGCACCCCCATGGAAATCGGATCCTGCCCGGTGAACGGCTCGTCGTACATGATCATCAGGGGATCGAGGGCGATCGCGCGGGCCAACGCCACCCTTCTGGCCATGCCCCCCGAGAGCTCGCTCGGCATGAGATCCCGCGCGCCGCGCAGACCCACCGCTTCGAGCTTCATGAGCACGAGCTTGCGGATCATAGACGGCGACAGCCGGGTATGCTCGCGCAGCGGATACGCGACGTTGTCGAAAACGCTCAGGTCGGTGAGGAGAGCGCCGGTTTGGAACAGCATGCCCATACGCGTCCGCATCCGGTATAGGTCGCCGCGACCCAGGCGATGCACGTCCTGACCATCCACCTCGACCGTGCCGGCCTGGGGATGCAGCTGGCCGCTGATGAGCTTGAGCAGTGTCGTCTTGCCGGTCCCGCTCGGCCCCATGATGGCAGTCACCGTGCCGCGTCGAATATCGATGTCGACACCGTCGAACACGCGAGTCTCGCCACGCGAGAACCGTAAGCCCCGAATGCGGACCAATGTCTCGTCCGAGGACCCCGCCGGGGGAGCCGTGCTTGCCGCGCGAGCGGCCTCGGCCGCATCGCCGGCCGCGATGGGAGGCTTTGCGGGATGACTGCCGCTCGCTCCCTTTAGCGGCCTATTGCGAGATGCGCGGGGACTGCGCCGCCGTCCCATGCCCGTATACTCCGACCTTGAGTTGCCGCAAGCAAAGTTTTCAATTCTCCTAGTCACGCCAGTAGTCGTCAAGCTTCATGGCTCCCGTCTCCCGACCAATGTGTTTGGTTGCGTGCCTGTGGCACGTCTGAAACAATGCGCTACGGTACCAAGCCCCGCACAGGACCGAGCCTTTCACCCCATGCCGCTTGACATAGCCGCCGTGATCCTGGGCTTTGTCGTGCTGATCTGGGGTGCCGAGCGTCTCGTCAGCGGGTCGGCTGCCCTCGCCTACCGTCTCGGGATGCCCCCCCTCCTGATCGGAGTTACGGTTGTCGGTTTCGGCACTTCGGCGCCCGAGCTCGTCGTCGCCACGGTTGCCTCGGTGGGCGGAAACCCGGGCCTTGCCATCGGCAACGCAATCGGCTCCAACATCGCCAACATCGGCCTGGTTGTGGGAGTGACCGCAGTGGTTACCCCCCTGACGGTCCATTCGCGAGCCCTGAACCGGGAGTTTCCCATCTTGCTAGTGGTCTCGTTCATGGTCTTGGCACTCGTGCTCAACGGAACCCTCGGTCGTGTCGACGGACTGGCCTTGGTCGCTTGCCTGACGGCGCTCGTCGTGTGGCTGGTGCGCACGGCGCGCTCGTTGGAGGACGATCCGCTAGGGGCGGAGAGCAAGGCAGCTATCCCCACCGAGTTCGGGAGAGGAAAGGCTCTGGTACGCTTCATGGTTGGCCTGGTTGCGTTGCTGCTCGCCTCTCGCGTACTGGTGTGGGGCGCTGTCAATATCGCCCGGGAGCTGGGGGTCAGCGAGCTCCTGATCGGCCTCACCATCGTGGCGGTCGGCACTAGTCTGCCGGAGCTCGCGACGAGCGTGGTAAGCGCCCTCAAGCACGAGCAGGACCTCGCCATGGGAAACATCCTGGGATCGAACCTTTTCAACCTCTTGGCCGTGCTGAGTGTCCCGGCCATCGTCGCACCCGGGCCGGTGGACCCGGCACTTGCGGCCCGCGACGTTCCGGTCATGCTCGCATTCACCGTCGCCCTGGCGGCCATGGCGTGGGCGTTCGATGGGCCATCGCGCCGCATCAACAGAATCGAGGGTGTAACCCTGCTTCTCGGCTTCGCGGCCTACATGGCAACCCTTGGGACGACCGCCCTTTAAGATTTCGGATGCCCGACAAGTCCGCCTACCAGCGAGAGCCCACCGTCGGCGAAGCCGACGAGATCCGGCGCTTGGGCTGCGCGGTGCTCGAGACCGAGGCAGACGCCGTCGCGGGGCTTTGCGCACGCATCGACGGCGGCTTCGTGCGCGCCTGCCGTTTCATGCTGGAGTGCCAAGGTCGCGTGGTGGTCCTCGGGATGGGCAAGTCGGGACACATCGGCGGAAAGATCGCGGCCACCCTCGCCAGCACCGGAACCCCCGCCTTCTTCGTCCATCCCGGGGAGGCAAGCCACGGCGACCTGGGCATGATCACGCCGAAGGATGTAGTCCTCGCCCTCTCCAACTCGGGCGAGACCGAGGAGATGCTCACCATCCTGCCGCTCATCAAGCGGCTTGGAGTGCCCCTGATCTGTATGACGGGAAACCCCCGCTCGACGCTTGCCAGGGCGGCGGAGGTCAACATCGACGTCAGCGTCTCACAAGAGGCCTGCCCGCTTGGTCTCGCGCCCACCGCAAGCACGACGGCCACCCTGGCCATGGGCGATGCACTGGCCGTCGCCTTGCTGGAGAGCCGGGGCTTCACCGCCGAGGACTTCGCCCGCTCGCACCCCGCCGGGACCTTGGGGAGACGGCTGCTGCTGCACATCGGCGATATCATGCACGTGGGCGATGCCGTCCCCTCCGTCAGGAACGGGACTCTCCTGCGGGAAACCCTGATGGAGATGTCCCGTAAGGGGCTCGGCATGAGCGCTGTCGTGGACGCCGAGCGCCGCGTCGTGGGGATATTTACCGACGGCGACCTGCGGCGGACGCTGGATCGTTCGGTGGACATCCATTCGACGCTCATCGACGAGGTGATGACTCTTGGTGGTATCACCTCCCATGCGGACGTGCTGGCGGCAGAAGGTTTACGAATCATGGAGGACAACCGCATCAACGCCCTGCTGGTGATCGACGCCGATCGCCGACTCGTTGGCGCACTGAACATGCACGATCTCCTGCGGGCAGGAGTGATGTGAGACCGCCGCCGAGCGCACCACCTCGCCTTTTTGTCCGCCATTTGCAGGACCCCGCCGATCAGAGGCAGACATGCAAGACATTCTGGAACGAGCGCGACGAATTCAGCTGGTGATCTTCGACGTGGATGGGGTGCTGACCGACGGCAGCCTTTTCCTCGGCGACGACGGCCAGGAGTACAAGGCCTTCAACTCCCGGGACGGCCACGGGATGACGATGCTGCAAGGCACCGGCGTCATCCTCGCCGTAATTACCGGAAGGACCTCGGAGGTGGTACGCATCCGGATGGAAAGCCTTGGGGTAGAGCACGTCTACCAGGGTAAGCGCGACAAGGTGCCGGCGTACGAAGAGCTCAAGCAGGCGCTTGGGCTCCCAGACGAACGGATCGCCTACGTGGGGGACGACGTGGTCGACCTTCCCATAATGCGCCGCGTCGGCCTGTCCATCGCGGTTGCAGATGCCCACCCTCTGGTGCGAAAGCACGCACATTGGCAGACGGCCTGCCTTGGGGGCCGAGGCGCCGGCCGTGATGTTTGCGAGCTCATTATGGAGGCCCAAGGCAATCTGAACGGCATGATGGCGCACTATCTCTGAGTACATTGCCCGGAGGAAGCCAGGACCGCCCATGCTCTCCCCGCGACAACGCATCTTGGCCCTGCTCATGGCCGTGATCGGGGTTTTCGCTTGGTGGCAACAGCAGGGGGTGCAGGTCGAGAAGCCGCCGCTGCCCGCAGGTCCGAGGCGGCCCGATTACACAGTGGAGAAGTTCACGGCCACCATGATGAACAACAACGGACTGCCGCAGCGGCGACTCGCCGCGACGGCATTGCGCCACTACCCGAATGACGGCGGCAGCGAGCTCGATCAACCGGTCCTCACCCTGTTCAGCGACCGTGGACCACCCTGGCTCATTCGCTCGCGCACGGGCTGGGTCTCGGAGCAAGGCGACAAGGTCGTCCTGCGCGACGACGTGCGGGTCGATCGGACATCTAGTGGTGAGACCCAGCCGGTGCATCTGCGTACCGCCGAGCTACACATCCGGCCACGCGAGGACTACGCCGAGACGGATACCCCGGTGAAGATCACGAGCGACGGCGATTGGGTCGCGTCCACGGCAGGCATACAGGCATGGATGGGCGAGGCAGTCCGGGTCAAGCTGCTGGGCCGCACCCACGCCAAGGTGGTCGTTGACACTACGACCGGCGACAGCCTGCCGGCGGCGCGGCGACCCGAGGGGAAGCGATGAGAGCGCTGATGATATGGAACGAGGTTCGCCGTTGGCTGGCAGCAGCGGCCCTTCTGATGACGTTTGTGGTTCCGCCGCAGGCCCTGGCCCTGAAGACGGACCAGGAGCAGCCGGTCTACCTGGAGGCCGACAACGTCGAGCTCGATGAGCAGAAGTCCGAGAGTATCTACAAGGGCAATGTACAGATCCAGCAGGGCAGCATGCATATCTTGGCCGACGAGGTCACGGTGCATCACTACCCGGACCGCCGTCCCGAGCACATTACTGCCGTGGGCGCACCCGTGAAGTATCGCCAGAAGATCGAGGGGCAAAAGCAGGAGGTGCAGGCCGAGGCCCTGCGCATGGAATACGACGCCGGCAAAGACGAGTTGACCCTGATTGGCAAGGCAGTCCTATTCCAAGGGCAGGACACGTTCCGCAGCGACCGCATCGTGTATGACCGCGCCAACGCTCAGGTCAAGGCGGGGGCCAGCGTCCAAGGAAAAGAGCGGGTGAAGATCCGAATCAACCCGGCGCAGCAGTGACAACCCTAAGAGCGACAGATCTCGCCAAGAGCTATCGCCGCCGGCGTGTGTTACAGGGCGTGAGCGTTCGCGTCCAGGCCGGCGAGGTCGTTGGCCTGCTCGGCCCCAACGGGGCGGGCAAGACGACCTGCTTTTACCTGATCGTGGGGCTGATCCCGGCCGACGGCGGCAGCATCGACCTCGACGGCCAAGATATCACCCTGTTGCCCATGCATGCCCGCGCCCGGCGCGGCCTAAGCTACCTTGCGCAAGAACCCTCGGTGTTCCGCAAGCTCACGGCCCGGGACAACCTCCTAGCAGTCCTCGAAACGCGTGGCGACCTCGACCGGGCGGGGCGAGAGCAGCGCGCCCGCGAGCTGCTGGAGGAGCTGGGCATATCCCATGTGCGCGCATCACTCGCGCTTAGTCTCTCGGGGGGGGAACGCCGACGGCTGGAAATCGCGCGAGCGCTCGCCGTCGAGCCCAAGGTGATGCTGCTCGATGAGCCGTTTGCGGGCATCGACCCGATAGCGGTCGGCGATATCAAGGGCATCGTCCGACACCTGCGCCAGCGCAATATCGGCATTCTGGTCACGGACCACAATGTTCGGGAGACACTGGACATATGTGATCGCGCCTACATCATTAACGAGGGCAAGGTCATCGCCGAGGGTACACCCCAAGACCTGTTGCAGAACGCAGAGGTGCGGGCCGTGTATTTAGGGGAGCACTTCACACTTTGACGACGCGTTACCCACTCCCTCCCTTGTTCTGCCCCCCCCAAGATGGGCTAGAATCTTTGGCGTCTATATTCAAATAACGTACCAGATTACATAGGCGCCGTCATGAAGCAGTCCATTCAGCTCCGTCTCGGTCAACAGCTGACCATGACGCCGCAGCTGCAGCAGGCCATTCGCCTCCTACAGCTCTCCATGCTGGATCTGCAGCACGAGATCCAGGATGCTCTCGAGTCGAACCTGATGCTGGAGAACACCGAGGAAGCGGAGCGCCTGAACGGTGAGAGCTCCGCCGAGGCGGCAGCGGAGTCGCGCGAGCGCGCCAGTATCGATGCAGGCGTAGACCGGGAGGTGAATCCGGAAAGCACGCCTATGCCCGCAGAGCTCCCAGTCGACAGCGAGTGGAGCGATGTGTACGACAGCTATGTGCCCAGCGGCGGTCACGCATCCGACGAGGCGGGAGACTTCGACCTGTTCGCCCAGCAAAGCCGACCGACCAGCCTCCACGATCATCTCCACTGGCAGCTAAACCTCAGCCGGCTCGGCGGAACAGATGCCGCCATCGCAACGGCCCTTATCGACGCCATCGACACGAGCGGCTACCTCAAGACAAGCCCTGAGGAGCTCCTGGAGACACTTGGAGACGACGATCTCACGCTCGAGGAAATCGAGGCGGTCATGCACTGGATTCAGTCGCTTGACCCGCCCGGGGTGGGAGCGCGCGACCTGCGTGAGTGTCTCCTCATTCAGCTGAGACAGCTCCCTGCGGACACGCCGCAGCGCGGCCTGGCGATCACCCTTTGCGAGCGTTACTTCGAGGCCTTTACGAAGAACGACCTCGAGCAGATCGGTCGCCATTTGACGGCCACCGTGGAGGACCTGCGGAAGGCGGCCGCCTTGATCCGGGCGCAGCACCCCCGCCCGGGCAGCTTGATCGCCGAAATCGAGACGGAGTACGTTATCCCCGACGTGTTCGTACGTAGGCGCGAGGGCAGCTGGGTCGTCGAGCTCAACCCCGAGACCATGCCCAAGCTCAGGGTAAACCCGGACTACGCGAAGCTCATCCGGCGGGCGGACCAGAGCAAAGACAACACCTGCCTGAAGAATCACCTTCAGGAGGCAAGGTGGTTCATCAAGAGCCTGGCCAGCCGAAACGACACAGTGCTCAGGGTCGCATCCAAAATCGTCGAGCTGCAACGTGACTTTCTTGAGCACGGCGAGGAGGCCATGAAACCCATGGTCCTGCGAGACGTGGCCGAGGCGCTCGGTCTCCACGAGTCGACCGTCTCTCGAGTCACCACTCAAAAGTACATGTACACGCCCAGGGGCACCTACGAGTTCAAGTACTTCTTCTCCAGCCACGTCAGCACCGCTTCTGGCGGCGAATGCTCGTCGACAGCCATCCGCGCCTTTATCCGCAAGCTCATCGCGGCCGAAAGACCGGACAAGCCGCTGAGTGACAATAAGATCGCAGAGATCCTGTCGGACCAAGGCATCCAGGTGGCACGCAGAACCGTCGCCAAGTACCGCGAGGCAATGGGAATCCCACCCTCGAATGAGCGCAAGCGCCTGATTTAACAGGCTGTTTGAAACCTAGGAGTCACACTATGCAGATCAACCTGACGGGTCACCACGTGGACATCACCGATGCCCTCAAAGGCTACGTGGACAGCAAATTTGAGCGGCTTGCGAGGCACTTCGACCACGTCATCAACGTCCACGTTATCCTGAGCGTAGAGAAACTCCGTCAGAAGGCCGAAGCGACACTCCACGTCAATGGAGCCAAGGTCTTTGCCGACTCCGTCCACGAGGACATGTACGCCGCCATAGACACGCTCATCGACAAGCTGGACCGTCAGGTACTCAGGCACAAGGAAAAGAAGATCACCCACCGCAGCAATGGCAGCAAGGGGATGGAAACAGCGTAAAAGCAGGTTCTTCGTGTCATAATCCTGCACCAAGCCATGACAACGCGGTGCCGAGACCCCGTCCGAGGGCCTCCGGTACCGCGTGGTTTGAGAAACCGCGTTCTACCTCCAACCCCTACCCATCGGGAGCAGCATTTGATGTTTCCTCCCCACTTCATCATTGCCACCCGCATCGGTACCGGTCTGGAGATCGGCAGCAAGAAGCGCTTGCTGGAGGTTTTGGGCGAGCTGCTCGCGACCGATGACCCCGCGCTGCAGCCGGAAACCGTGTTTGAGCGGCTGCTCGACCGCGAGCGACTGGGCAGTACTGGCCTCGGCCACGGCATCGCCCTGCCGCACGCCCGTATGAAAGATGTCCGCGAGGCCATTGGCGCCTTTGTACAGCTGCAGCACGGCATCGATTTCGACGCCATCGACGAGAAACCGGTCGATCTCGCATTCGCACTCCTGGTCCCCGAGTCCGCCACCGAGATGCATCTCCAGCTGCTCTCGCGGCTGGCGACCATGTTCAGCGATCCCGCGCTGCGGGATCGGCTGCGTCGCACGGATTCGGCGGAGGACATCCTGGGGCTCCTGGAGGGCTGGGAGGAACAACCACGGGACGCATGAACCCGGTTTACACCCTTCAGGGCCTGATCGAGCAGATCGGGCCGCGGCTCAAGCTCAGGTGGCTGACACCGCGCCCGAGTCGATCGCGTCCTCTGCGCGACGATGACCGGGGGACCCA
The DNA here is from genome assembly GCA_963824085.1 of uncultured Gammaproteobacteria bacterium. Classification (GTDB taxonomy): domain Bacteria; phylum Pseudomonadota; class Gammaproteobacteria; order Chromatiales; family Chromatiaceae; genus JARRNE01. Next base: position 347,726 of record CAWGNT010000017.1, on the reverse strand, counting down.
GGGGCAGTCCCTGGTAGGCTCGCTCAATTGCATCCACCCAAACCGCCTCCAGGTCATTGGACATGCCGAGCTCATATACCTTACGGACCTCGGACGGCCCGCCTACCTGGAAACGATCGACAAGCTGTTCGCCGCGCGTCCCGCGGCCGTCATCTTCGCTGAGGACATCGAGCCTGAGCCGGTCGTGCATGAGCGCGCGCAGCGCTCGGCCACGCCTTTGCTCGGCTCTCCCCTGCGCGACGGCGAGATCATCGACCATCTCCAGTATTTCCTGACGCATGCCCTTGCGGAACGGACGACGGTCCACGGCGTCTTCATGGAAGTGCTCGGGATGGGCGTCCTGCTGACGGGAGATCCGGCCATCGGCAAGAGCGAGCTTGCCCTCGATCTCATCAGTCGAGGCCATCGCCTGATCGCCGACGACGCGCCTCTGTTCGCCCGAGTCGCGCCGGAGACCGTCAACGGGGCCTGTCCGCCCCTGCTGCGGGACTTTCTTGAGGTACGCGGTCTCGGCGTCCTCAACATCCGCGCAATGTTCGGCGAAAGTGCCGTGCGCGAGAGCAAGGATCTCAACCTGATCATCCATCTGCGGGTCATGAACAATCGCGAGCTCGGACGCATGGACCGCCTTTCGGGCAGTCTTTCGGCGCGCTCGGTACTTGGTATTGCGGTACCGGAAATCACTATGCCGGTAGCACCCGGTCGCAATCTCGCGATCTTGGTAGAGGCGGCGGTCCGCCATCAAATCTTGCGCATCCGCGGCTACGACGCAGGTGTGGATTTCGCGGAGCGCCAAGCGCGCGCGGTGCAGGATACGCTGCCGCTCTCGCTCGAAGATATGGAGTGAGCCAGGTTCGACAAGGGTCGATGTCACACCAATGTCCAGGATTATCGGCGCGTCATGAAGCTGGTTGTCGTTAGTGGCCTGTCCGGCTCCGGCAAGAGCGTGGCCCTGCACGCGCTGGAGGACCTCGGCTACTACTGCATCGACAATCTGCCCCTATTCCTGCTGAAGGATCTCGCCATCGGCCTGGAGGGCACGTCGAGATCCGCGTTTGAAAAGACCGCGGTCGGCATCGACGCGCGCAACCAGTCGGATCACCTGCGCGAGCTACCCGCGCTGATTCGAGAGCTGCGCGGGCGCTCCTTCGATTGCCGCGTACTGTATCTCGAGGCCCAGCCCGAGACCCTGATCAAGCGCTTCAGCGAGACTCGCCGCAAGCACCCCCTAACCGCGCGCGACCGCTCGCTCGCCGAGGCCATCGACCTCGAGCGGCGGCTCCTCGAGCCAATCTTGAGCGAGGCCGACCTGCGTTACGACACCACACACACCAATGTGCACCAGCTGCGGGACCTGGTACGCGAGCGCTTCGGCGCCGATTTGCAGTCCCAGGTGTCGATCCTGCTGCAGACGTTCGGTTTCAAGCACGGCGTTCCACCGGATGCAGACTTTGTCTTCGACGTCCGCTGTCTGCCCAATCCGCACTGGCAGCCCGCCCTTCGTCGCCTGACCGGCCTGGATTCGCAGGTTGGGGAATTCCTCGAGCAGGCCCCCGAGGTTGCCGCGCTGCGCGGCGATCTGGCGCGCTTCTTCGATCGGTGGGTCCCCTGCTTCGAAGCGGACGGGCGCAGCTATCTGACCATTGCCATCGGCTGCACGGGGGGCCAACATCGATCGGTCTACATGGCCGATCAGCTGCGCCGGCATTTCGAGGCGAGCGGCCGCAAGGTCATGGTCCGTCACCGGGAGCTGCCATGAGCGTCGGCCTGCTGCTAATCACCCACAATGGTATCGGGAGCGCCCTGCTGGAGACGGCGACGACCATGCTCGGGCGTTGTCCCCTGCGGGTGGAGACGCTGGCGGTGTCCGCAGATGCGGAGCGGGACATCCTGGAGGTGCGGGCAGGGGCGCTTGCGGATCGCCTCGATGAGGGGGACGGCGTGCTCGTCCTAACCGATCTGTTTGGGTCCACTCCGGCGAACGTCGCCAATATGCTGAAACAACGTGAGGGGTGCTTCGTGCTCACGGGCGTCAATCTGCCCATGTTGGTCAGGGTCCTCAACTATCCAAGTCTTGCGGTAGACGACATGGCAGCCAAGGCGCTGAGCGGCGGCAAGGACGGCGTGGTCCTGTGCAATCAACGCGACGCACGGACGGGCTAGAGGGTGATACGGAGAGAAATCGAGATCGTCAACAAGCTTGGGCTTCACGCCCGCGCCGCCGCCAAGTTCGTCACCTGCGCCAGCGGCTTTGCCAGCCACATCCAAGTGGAACGGATGGGGCAACGGGTCAACGGCAAGAGCATCATGGGGGTGATGATGCTGGCGGCTGCCCAGGGCACACGCGTTACTCTTCTCATCGAGGGGGAAGACGAAGAGGCCGCCGCAGCGGCCCTCGAGCATCTCATAGCCAACCGTTTCGGGGAGTCGGAATGACCGTTTCGTGCTGCGGTCTTGCGGTGACGACCGCGCAAGGTATTGCGGTGGGACCTGCGTTTCTCCTCGATCGGGGCCCGCCGCCCGTGACCCCTCGGCGCATCGAAAGGGACGAGGTATCCGGCGAGCTGGAGCGCCTCGACGGAGCTCTTCAGGCTGCGCAGCGGGCACTCGAGGCAGTGCGCGACCAGATTCCCACCACCACTCCCATCAACGTCTCCGAGTTCATCGACTCGCACCTGCTGATGCTCGAAGACGTGGCGCTCATCGATCCCGCACGCGCACTCATCCGCGAGCAGCTCCTCAGCGCCGACTGGGCCTTGCAGCGGCACCGCGAAGAGCTGCTCAAGGTATTCGAGGCCATGGAGGACCCGTATCTAAGAAGCCGCCGCGATGATGTGGACCACGTGGTGCATCATGTCCTCACCTTCCTGCTAGGCGGCAACTCCCAAGAGAAGGCGCTAGAGGAAGAGATACGGGGATCTGTCGTCATCGCCCGCGACCTTTCCCCTGCCGATACCATCGTCTTGCATCAGCGGGGCGCCGCGGCCTTCGTGACCGAGTACGGGGGTCCCACGTCGCACACCGCGATCCTCGCCCGCAGCCTGAACATCCCGGCCGTCATGGGCATCCACAATGTCACCCGCTACTGCCGCCACGGCGAGATGGTCGTCGTGGACGGGGAGACAGGCACCGTGCTGGCTGACGTGAGCGCCGCTATCCTCGCACATTATCGGCGCCGCGTACGGGCACTCAACGAGCGCCGCAGCCATCTGTTGCATCTGGTCAAGGAGCCGTCGGTGAGCCGCGACGGCGTTGCGGTGAGCCTGCTGGCAAACCTCGAGCTGCCCGAGGACACCAAGCTCGCCCATGACAACGGAGCAACGGGCGTCGGACTCTACCGCACCGAGTTCCTTTACATGAACCGTGACAACCTGCCGAGCGAAGAGGAGCACCTGTCCGCCTACCTGCAAGTCATCGAGGGCCTCAACGGCATTCCCGTCACGATCCGCACCCTGGACCTCGGCGTCGACAAGCAGGTGGACAGCGCCACCCGCCAGTGTCCCACCGTGTGCAACCCGGCCCTCGGTCTGCGTGCCATCCGCTTGTGCCTGCGGGAGCCTGACCTCTTCCGGCCTCAGCTGCGGGCAATACTTCGCGCATCTGCGCATGGTCCAGTGCGCATGATGATCCCCATGCTGTCGAGCATGCGGGAGCTCGACAGCGTGCTCGCCCTGGTGGAGCAGGCTAGACGAGAACTGGCACGGGACGGGCTTTCCTTCGATCCCGACATGCCGATCGGAGGCATGATCGAGGTACCGGCTGCGGCGCTCTCCGCGGGTGCCTTCGCGCGCCGCCTCGACTTTCTCTCCATCGGCACCAACGACCTCATCCAGTACACCTTGGCGATCGACCGTATCGACGATGCGGTCAGCTACCTGTTCGACCCGCTCCACCCGGCAATCCTGCGCCTCATCCGGACCACCATTGAGGCCGGACGCGCCCACGGCAAACCGGTGGCGATGTGCGGGGAAATGGCGGGCGACCCCAGGTATACCCGCCTGTTGCTGGGACTGGGGCTGCGCGAGCTCAGCATGCAGCCGAGCGCTCTGCTGGAAGTGAAGGAGATTGTGCGCAGCTCCGACGTCGGATGGCTGGAGGAGACGATAGCAGACTGGTTCTCTCGCCTGGACGAAGAAGACCCCGAACGGCTCCTTGAGGCAGTGAATCGCGGCACGGCCTGATGCCCGTGCGCTAATCACCGAAGGATCGACGGCGCCGACGCCTGGAACGAGCGGACATATTCACGGCGCCCGCAGACGCCAGTAACCCAACTCCGGAGAACCGACAATCGTGTAGTTGACGGGATTGCGGCGCGGCTGTACTAGCCCAGCCGGCCAGGCCCCGTCACGCGCGCCAGTCGGCCAGGATCTCCATGCAGATCCGGTTCATTTCCGTCGCCCGCTCCGGGGTTTCCGCCTCCGTATAGGCACGCAGCTCCGGGGCGTTGCCGGACGGCCGCAGGTGAGCGATCTCGCCGCTCGCGAAGGTCATCCGCAGGCCGTCGGTGGTGTCGAGCCCAACGACCTCGCCGAAGGCGCCCCCGAAGACCTCCCCCACGGCGACCTTGTCCCGCACGAGATCACCGGTCGCGAGTACACCGAGCTGCGCGTGACTGAGATCGCTGGGAAAATCCTTGATGCGGTCGCTGGCGGTGTAGCGCCGGGGAAGGTGCGCCGCAAGTCGCGAGACGGACAGCCTTTGCTCCCGGGCCATGCGCAGGACGCAGACCGCCACGATTACCGCATCGCGTGTCGGCAGTGCCGCCAGCTGCCGGCCGTCCTGCTCGATGTGAGAGGCGAGGAGAAAGCCTCCGTTTGCCTCGTAGCCGACGACCGGGGCGACCCCGCGCGCCAGTAGCCTCTGCATGCCGACGATGACGAAGGGAGACCCGATACGAGTGCGCAGCACCTCGCCGAACCATCCGCATTTCTCCACCGCCGTATTGCTGCTCACAGGCGTCACCACCCCCTGAGCACCGAGACTGCGCGCGCACAGTATCCCCACGACGTCCCCGCGCAGCCACTCGCCCCTCTCGTCCGCCACGAGGGGCCGGTCCCCGTCGCCATCGGCCGAGACCAACGCGTCGAGCCCACCGTCGGCGCACCAACGGCGTGCGAGCGCCACGTCCTCCGGGCGAATGGCCTCCGTGTCCACGGGGACAAAGGCAGCAGAGAAGCCGAGCCGAACCACCTCGGCGCCCAAGCCCGCAAGGACCGCATGAAGGGAATCACGCGCAACGCTGGAGTGCTCGTAGAGCCCCACGCGCAGCCCCGAGAGGCAATGCGAAGGGAAGAACGCTAGATACCGGTTCACGTAGGCGTCGAACGCGGCGGCGTCCTGCGGTGGCAGAGGTGAGCCCGTCTTGGCGACGAAGGCGCCGGTCGCGTCGAACAGATCCTCGCGGAGCGTAACCTCCTGAGCGCGGATAGCCTCCTCGTCCTCCTTGAGGATCTCCCCCGTCGGCAGGTTGAACTTGATTCCGTTGCGGTCGTCCGGGATATGACTCCCCGTCACCATCATGCTAGGGATGCCACCAGCGATCCCGAAGGCGGCAAGCGCCGGGCTCGGGATACGGCCAAGATTACGTGGACGCAGGTCACAGTCGCGCAATGCCTGTGAACAGGCGTCCATGATGCGACCGGTGCTCGCGCGCAAATCTCCGGCCAGCCCCACCTGTGTTCCGACCGACACGATGCCCCGCTCAAGGAGGTGCTGCGTGAAACCCAAGGTGTACGCATAGCACACGCGGTCGGTCATGTCGTCAACCAGGCCGCGAGCCCCGCTGGTGCCGAACTTGACCCCACTCTCCGCCATCAGCTTGGCGATGGATACTCGCACGCGCCCCTCCCTATCGGACCTTTAGTGGCCGACTCGCTCCCGATCTCCACGGTCCGACTGTGGCCGAGCGTCCGGTGCGGCAAGTCACGAGTCCGCGACCCCCGCAAGCTAGCCGCCGTCTCCGCACTCACCAGCGGAAGTAACGATCTCGTCCAATCCGCAGGTCGTCGGCGCGACACCGAGGCACTGGCACAGGGACGCGACCTCGCGCCACTCCGCCGCAGGAATCACCCCGTCGCGCTGGCTCACCGCGAGACAGATCCGCCCCAGCAGACGTGCCTTCTCGGGCTCGTGGGCGACCTCGTCCGCAACTACCTCCAATGCATGGCGATGACCGGCTTCCGGGTCAGCCTTGAGGGCGTCCACGAACTGATTGAACAGCTCCACGCCCTCATGGGGGTCGAATACCCTCAAGGCATCGAGAGTATCCATGAGACGATCGACACGCACGCGGTGACGGAAAGAAACGGAGCCGCTCGCGACGGAGACCAATGCACAGGCCGCCATGGCGGCCCGCAGAAACGGGCGGTTTCGGTACCGCTGGAGCTGAGCCTGATAGAGCTCGCTCAGCGACTGGAGGAAATCCGGCATCTTCCCAGATTTTCGACTACAGAGGACGGTCGTGGAGACATACGCCACTGACTCCAGAGACGGTCACCAAAATCAGCCGCCAGTTACGAATATGGCACACAAACGCACGTCTCCCGAGCTGCCAATTCCATAGTTTATCTCAGCTTTGGCCAATGGAGCGGAAATCCGAAGTCTGTCGGCATCTGCCTGGCTTTGTCGCCCAGCATCGACAAGGGAAGACGAACCATTTGGCCCGCTCAAGCACAGCATCGCCTGTCCGCCTTCTTGGCTCCCCCGCGACTACACCGCTCGCATTTGGGTTTTCGTATTCCTGGGGCCCGGGTTGCTCCCGCCCGGGGACGCCGTGAGCTCGCCCTGAAGGCTTGACGACAGCCTCGCTGCTGCCGACACCCTCAACGGGCGCAACCCGGCACCTCCGGCAAGAAGCGAAGAAGCCGTGTACGCTCTGTTTATCAAGGTGTCCAACCTCGCTATGTCCCAACCCGGGGTCTATCAGTTAAGCTTGGCGCCTAGAATCGACCTGGTCCGTTCCTTGGTAGACTCGCGCCTGCTCATTCGGGGCTTCGCGCCATGGAACTTAGCCCGTTCGCGTCCGGATCGGAGGGCAGACGCGCTTTGCCCAGGGGGCGCAATTGGCGGTAGCCGGCGATTCACAACGGATAATTCCCCTCGCAACAACCACAGGAGTGAGTCCATGAAAGAGAAGAAACCGATCCTCTTGGTCGCCTCGGCCGCGGCGTTGACCCTGGCCCTGAGCCAAGGCGCGTTTGCCGGCCCTGTTACCGATGAGAGTCCGACCGCCGTGGTCGGGCCGGCGTCACAGGCAGGGTCCACCACAGAGGAAACGCAACCCGCCGAGCCTACCGACGCCGAGGGCGGTGCCGCCCAAAGCCCTGCCTCGAAGACGCAAGCCGAGCCTGCCGCGGCTGCTCCTCCGCCACCGCCCGCGGGACTCGCCGCCGCAATGGAGCGCATGGAAAAGAAGCATGCGGAGATGATGAAAGAGCGCAAACGCCGTTACGAGGATCTGCGTCAGCGGGCTGCCGAAGTGGGTCTCGAGCTCCCGGAGACCCCGCCCTGGGAGGAGGCCGGGATGGAGCCGCCGAAGATGCCCACTCCACCCACGCCCCCCAGCAGCATGACCTCCCCCTGGACGTCGATGAGTGCGGAGCAGCGCCGTGCCGAATGGGAGAAAATGCGGAACAAGACGGCCGAAGATCGCGAGGCGATGCGCGAGAAGCGCTGGCAGGAGCTGCGCAAGCGGGCAAAGGAGCAGGGGGTCGAGCTGCCGGAGACACCGCCGTGGAAGCAGGCCGAGGAGCAGCGAGAAGCCATGAAGGCCAAGTGGGAAGCGTATAAGAAGACCGTCGAGGGTCTGACGCCCGAGCAGAAGGAGGCGGCGCAAGCGATCTTTGGCCGGGGTGGGCGACCGATGCCGCCGCCCATGCCCATGGAGGCACCTTGCGGGGGAAACTATGGCGGTCCCGGCGTGCCCCCAGGCGCGATGATGCCCGGCTATGGCGGTCCCGGCGTGCCCCCAGACGCGATGATGCCCGGCTATGGCGGTCCCGGCGTGCCCCCAGGCGCGATGATGCCCGGCCATGGCGCACAGGGTGCGGGGCCGTCCATGTACGAGAGGGGGCCTGCGGCGCCCTGGTATGGCGGCGGCAAACCCAGTCGTCAGGGTCCGCCGCCACCCAGCGGCTCCTACAACCAACCCTGGTAACTGGGCGCTAGAAACCCGATCCCGCCCATCCCTCGGATCAACCGACCCGAGATGGAGGGGCGGGACGGGTCGCCGGAACCTCGGCGGCAGGAATGCCGCCTTGGCGCGTGCATGGACATACTCGCAAGGTGTTCGGCCGGCCACCCTGACCCCACATTCGCAGCTCGGGCAAGGAGCAAATCGCCAACAGCGCTGAGCCGTCGACGCCTTCGTGTGCTTTGTTCTCTTCCTGATTCAAGTGTCGGGGGCGGATTCATCGACCCCGAGCCATCGGTCGAGCAGGGCCTGTACCGATTCGACTCCCTGTCGCGCATGGGCCGAAAAGAGCTCCAACGTTACCCGCCCCGGCTCGCCTGCAATGGCCCGTCGCACCCGATCGAGCTGCGTGCGCGCAGGGCCTCGCCGAAGCTTGTCGCACTTGGTGAGGAGAAGGAGCAGGGGCAGGCGCGAGCGCCGACTCCACTCCAGCATCTGCCCATCGAACAGCGTCAGGGGATGACGAACATCCATTACCAGGACCAGTCCCACAAGTGAGCGTCGCCGCTGGAGATAGTCCACCATCAAGCCCTGCCACCGGAGCTTGACCGCCTCGGAGACCTGCGCGTAGCCGTACCCCGGCAGATCCACGAGACGGCGCGAGTCATCGAGCTGGAAGAAGATTAGCTGCTGCGTCCGCCCGGGGGTCTTGCTGGAGCGCGCGAGCCGCTTCTGATGGCATAACGCATTGATAGCGCTGGATTTTCCTGTGTTCGAACGGCCCGCAAAAGCGACCTCCCGCCCGGTATCCGGCGGCGCCTGATCAAGCCGTGCAGCCGCCGCAAGAAAATGAGCGCGTTGGTAGAACGGATTCAAGCGAGCCAGAAAGGCTTGGTGCAAGGCATTGTCAACGTACAGCCATCCGCAACCCGGTCGCACCGAGGCTCTGCCGAGTACGGTTGCTCGGGCCCGACCACGTGCCGAAAGGTATGCGAAGACGGCATGCGCAACTTAGAACGCCGCCTGATGATACAAATGGCCCCACACACGTGCGGTCCAGGACCTCTTGTTTAGCCGCGGCCGTGCACCCGTGGCAATGAAGGACACCCCATAGCGCTGGTCGCTCACCATGATGTGCTTGGCCAGCCAGACCTTGAGGAAATGCATGGACTCAAAGCTGATGGAGGCGCTAGCCGCACCCACCTTGTGCTCCACGAAGCTCGCCATCAGTCGCCTCAACGCTTATCTTCCCGCTGATCGCTCGGCCGCCCGGTCACGGCTACACAGCTTCGGCAACCGTTTCACTGCGCCGTGGACTGCTCGCGCGCCCATCGGCCGGATTTACCCCCTGCCTTCTCGAGCAAGCGAACCGAGTCGATGCTCATCGCCCGATCCACCGCCTTGCACATGTCGTAGATGGTGAGAAGGCACACCTGGACCGCGCACAGTGCCTCCATCTCCACCCCGGTGCGGCCGCGGGTCTCAACGACCGTGCGGCAGTGTACTGCAGGCCCTCGTGGCTCGGGCGCGAGATCGATCTCGATCTTTGTCAAAGCAAGCGGATGGCAGAGCGGGATGAGATCAGCGGTCCTCTTGGCGCCCATGATCCCCGCGACCCGGGCAACCGCCAGCACATCGCCCTTCTTGTGACCACCGCTCTCGATGAGCGCCAGGGTCTCGCGGCACATCCGTATCCTGCCCTCCGCCACGGCAACCCTGTGGGTCACCTCCTTGGCCCCCACGTCCACCATCTGGGCGGCACCAGCGTCGTTGAAATGGGTGAGCTTTGGCATGTCGAGTACGAGCCATCCAGCCTCGGAGTGCTGACGAGCTTGAAAGGGTTTCGGCCCTACTGCAGGCCCCTAAAACGCCGGCTTCTCCGGCGCCTCCTCGAACATCCGCACGCTCTCCATGATCTCTTGCTTGGCCTCGTCGGGACCGCCCCAGCCGCCAACTCGAACCCACTTGCCCTCGTCGAGATCTTTGTAGTGCTCGAAGAAGTGGGCGATCTTCTCCAGTAGGTCCTGCGGCAGGTCCCGGTGGCTGTCGACGTTGCGATAGCCCTTGCAGAGCTTGTCGATGGGGATTGCGAGGACCTTTGCGTCGTCGCCGGATTCATCCGTCATCTTGAGTACCCCTACCGGCCGACACTCGATAACCGAGCCTGGGATCAGCGGGTATGGGGTTACCACCAGCACGTCCACCGGATCGCCGTCGGCGGACAAGGTGTGGGGGACGTACCCGTAGTTGCACGGGTAATGCATCGCCGTAGACATGAATCGATCCACGAACATGGCCCCGGTGCCTTTGTCCATCTCGTACTTGACCGGCTCAGAGTTTGCCGGGATCTCGATAATGACGTTGACCTCGTTGGGGACATTTCGTCCGCGGGAGACTCGGTGCAGATCCATAGGTCGACCTCCGAAATGGCACTCAAGACCAGCGTCGCCCCCGCGGACCGGCGTTAGTGGAGCAGAGGCGTAACCGCAAACACGACGGCATGATAGCAGCCGCAAACGGAAAAAGGCCCGAAGCGGGCCTTTTTCTCACCGCCCCGTCATAGCCGGGGCGACAGCTTGCCTTTCTCGGCCGTTCCGCCCTTCGGGCTAGAGCAACGGTACGATCAGCAATGCCACGATGTTGATGATCTTGATCAGTGGATTGACCGCAGGACCCGCGGTGTCCTTGTAGGGATCGCCGACGGTATCTCCCGTGACTGCCGCCTTGTGCGCGTCAGAGCCCTTGCCGCCGAGGTTGCCGTCCTCGATGTACTTCTTGGCATTGTCCCAGGCGCCGCCGCCGGTGGTCATGGAGATGGCGACGAAGAGTCCGGTCACGATGGTGCCGATCAAGAGTCCGCCCAGCGCCTCCTTGCCGAGCACTAGCCCGACGACGACGGGCACGAGCACGGGCAGCAGAGACGGGATGATCATCTCCTTGATGGCGGACTTCGTCAGCATGTCTACCGCCCTGGAGTAGTCCGGCTTCTGGGTGTGGTTCATGATCCCGGGCATCTCGCGAAACTGCCGGCGCACCTCGTTCACGATGCCGCCCGCGGCCCGGCCCACCGCCTCCATCGCCATAGAGGCGAACAGGAAGGGCACCAGGCCGCCGAGAAAGAGCCCTATGATGATCATGTGGTTGTTGAGCGAGAAGTTCAGGGCCTGGTCACCCAAGGCGTGGGTGTAGTCCGCAAAGAGCACCAAGGCCGCCAGACCCGCCGAGCCGATGGCGTAGCCCTTGGTCACCGCCTTCGTGGTGTTGCCCACGGCGTCCAGGGGATCGGTGATGCCCCGGATCTTCTCGTCGAGCTCCGCCATCTCTGCGATGCCGCCGGCGTTGTCGGTGATGGGTCCGTAGGCATCCAGGGCGACGATGATACCGGTCATGGAGAGCATGGATGTCGCGGCGACCGCGATGCCGTACAGGCCCGCCAGCTCGTAAGCGCCCCAGATGGAGGCGCAAACCGCCAGCACAGGCGCAGCCGTGGACTTCATTGACACACCCAGGCCGGCGATGATGTTCGTGGCATGGCCGGTGGTGGAGGCCTCGGCGATGTGCCGCACTGGGCCGTATTCGGTAGCGGTGTAGTACTCGGTTATGACCACCATGGCGGCTGTCAGGGCGAGACCGATGAGGGCTGCCCCGTAGATGCCCCAGCGCCCGTAGCTGACGGCATCGGACCCGGTTCCGACCGTGTAGCTCTCCGGCGTGAAGAGCAGGGTGACCGGGATAAACAGGATCGCGGCCAGGACACCGGCGACGATGAGTCCCTTGTAGAGGGCGCTCATGATCTTGGTGTCCCGCTCGTGGACCTTGACGAAGAAGGTGCCGATGACAGATGCAATGATGGACACGCCGCCCAACACCAGGGGATAGACGATGGCGTCGGTGGAGCTGAGGACCAGCCAACCCAGCAGCATGGTCGCGACCACCGTGACCGCATAGGTCTCGAACAGATCGGCCGCCATGCCCGCACAATCGCCCACGTTATCCCCCACGTTGTCCGCAATGACGGCGGGGTTGCGCGGGTCGTCCTCCGGGATACCGGCCTCTACCTTGCCCACGAGGTCGGCGCCGACATCGGCGCCCTTCGTGAAGATACCGCCACCGAGTCGGGCGAAGATGGAGATGAGGGAGCCTCCGAAGCCAAGACCCACCAGCGCGTGCAGGATCTCGTTCTCGGGGATGCCCATGTTGTGGAGCACCGCGTAGTAGCCCGCCACGCCGAGGAGACCCAGTCCCACGACGAGCAGGCCGGTGATGGCGCCGCCGCGGAAGGCGACCTGCAACGCCGCGTTCAGGCCGTTTTTGGCCGCCTCGGCGGTGCGCACGTTCGAGCGCACCGAGATGTTCATGCCGATGTAGCCGGCGGCGCCGGAAAGGATGGCGCCCACGGCGAAACCCACCGCGGTCTCCCACCCCAGGGTGATGAAGATGGCGACGGCGAGCACGACGCCCACCACACCGATGGCGGTGTACTGACGGTTCAGATACGCCTTGGCCCCCTCCTGAATGGCCGCGGCAATCTCGCGCATGCGCTCAGACCCGTCGGGCTGAGCGAGGATCCATTTGACGGACCAGACCCCATAGCCGAGCGCCACTAAGGCGCAGAGCAGGGAAAACACCAAACCTGCTGACATCTGTCGTTCTCCTATCTCGTTGTGAAATTTAGGCCGGCAGCACCCGCACGCTGCAACTCAGCGTCCGACACCCGAAAAATCGGTACCCGGCTTGTGGCCGAACGCCGCCTCCAAGTCGAGGTCCCGGATCGGATCGTCAACCGCGGCCTGCCCGTGCTCGCGCTGGATCTCACCCAGAATCAGCCGCACGGCATTGCGGTTGTAACCGCCGCCGAGCTGGAGCTGAGTGCCTATGAGCTCTCGGGCGCGTTCCAACGTCATGACCCCGTCCCTCGTTCGCCGCCGAAAAAGGGGGCGCGAGGCCCCCGGTTCGATTGGTTCGCTACAGCTCAAAGGCTCCGAGCTTCTTTGCGACCGGCGCGTTCTTCAGCGTCACGTACTTGGGTAGGCCCTTCTCGAAGGGTGGGTAGTCCTCGCCTTGGATCAGGGGGATCAGGTACTCCTTACACGCGGGGGTGATGCCGAGGCCATCGTCGGTGATGAAGTCTCGCGGCATGAACTTCTCCACGTTGGCCACCTTCGACAGTGGAGCCTCTCCCACCTCCCAGCGGTAAGGGTCACGCGAAGCACGGACAATGGTGGGCATGATCGAATTGTGACCTTGCAGGGCGAGCTCCACCGCCGCTTTGCCCATTGCATAGGCCTGGTCGACGTCCGTCTTGGAGGCCAGGTGGCGCGCGGCACGCTGCAGGTAGTCCGCAACCGCCCAGTGGAACTTGTAGCCGAGAGCGTCCTTGATAATGTTCGCCACGACGGGCGCGGCGCCACCCAGCTGGGCGTGACCGAAGGCGTCCCGCGTCCCCTGCTCGGCCAGGAAGCGGCCATCCGGGTACTTGGCCCCCTCGGAGACCACGATGGTGCAGAAGTCGTGCTTCTCCACCTTGGCCTTGACTGCAGCCAGGAACCGCTCTTGATCGAACTCGATCTCCGGAAAGAGGATGACGACCGGGATGTCGTGATCCTCGACCAGCCCCCCCGCGGCGGCAATCCAGCCCGCGTGCCTGCCCATGACCTCGATGACGAAAATCTTGGTGGAGGTCTTCGCCATGGAGCGCACATCGTAGGAAGCCTCCAGGGTGGAGACCGCGATGTACTTGGCGACCGAGCCGAAGCCCGGGCAGTTGTCGGTGATGGGCAGGTCGTTGTCGACGGTCTTGGGGACGTGGATGGCCTGGACCGGGTACCCCATCGTCTCGGAGAGCTGGGAAACCTTGAAGCAGGTGTCGGCGGAGTCGCCGCCGCCGTTGTAGAAGAAGTAGCCGATTTCGTGGGCCTTGAAGATCTCGATCAGGCGTTCGTATTCACGCTTGTTCGCCTCCAGGCTCTTGAGCTTGTAGCGGCAAGAGCCGAAGGCGCCGGAGGGCGTGTAGCGCAGGGCCGCTATGGCCGCGTCGGACTCCTGCCCGGTGTCGATCAGGTCCTCGGTGAGGGCACCGATGATGCCGTTGCGACCGGCATAGACATTGGCGATCTTGTCGCTGTGCTGGCGCGCGGTCTCGATCACGCCACAGGCAGAGGCGTTGATCACAGCGGTGACGCCGCCGGACTGGGCGTAAAAGGCGTTTTTCGCAGTCATGGGTCTCCCCTAGTTGCTCTCGTCAGGTCGCTCTATTCGCCGCCCAACCCCACGGGCGGCACCGGATTCTCAGGCACATACATTGGGCGGCCTGGTCTCACGACGCGGCAGACGCCGGATCAGCGGCGCGTGGACGGCAGGTCCCCCCGCCGCTCGGCGGTGAAATCGGCCTGTGCCTGGAGCAAGGCGACGGCGCACTCGGCGAGGTCGTCGAATTCGTGCACGCCCGTGCCCATCTGTTTGTACGGCTCGTAGTAGAACTGGCAGCGATACCTGTACTCGCCGGTCTTGAAGATCACGAAGCTGCAGCCATCCTCTGCCTGCCAGTAAATGACCGGACAGCCCGTCAGCTCCCGGTCGGCCGGGTGCAGGCGGATGTCGGCGTCCGCAAGCCGGATTTCCATGTCACGCCCGTATCGCTCTTTGAGCGTGGTCTGCATGATCCACTTTTCGGTCTCGGTGATATCGGGAATCGCGGCCATGAGCGGAACATTGCGAGGGTGGGCACGCACCGGACGGCGCCGGGGACTGCCAGCCCCTAAGAGTAGCCAAAAGAAGCTGGCAGGTCCTAATCCAAAACTTGGATATCCGTATGGAATTTCCTAATTTGCTAATTCACTATCCGTCGAACCTCGGCCGGGGCTTGCTGCAACGGGTGGGGTGCTGGGCGGCCCCCAAAAAGACAAAAACTCGAGTGAGAACGGCATGTTCCACGGCAGGCCCCGCGACCCCGTAGCCGACCCCAGCGTACCTGCTGAGCTCGGCGCCAAGCTCTTCTTTCAGGGCCGCGCGAGGGGTGGAAGCCCGTCCCCCAGGCCCAGTGCCTGCCGCATGAACAGGTGCTTCGCCGGTGCCATCCGGTCAACAAAGGCAAGGCCCGCGCTGCGAGCGGCCGCGACCGGCAGGATGCGGTTGCTGAAAAGGCGCTTGATGCCGTCCATCGCCGCCAGCATCAGGGTGTTCTCGCCGCGCCGGGCGCGCTCATAGCGACGCAGTGCCCACAGTCCGCCAAGGTCGCGTTCCCTTACGCGAGCCGCCTCGAGCGCCGCCGTCAGCTCCGCCGCGTCCATCAACCCGAGGTTCACGCCCTGACCCGCCAGGGGATGTACCGCGTGGGCTGCATCGCCAACGAGCGCCAGCCGCGGCAGCACATAGTGCTCCGCATGCTGCAGCCTGAGCGGAAACGAGGCGCGCGGCCCGACCGCGCGGATCGCCCCCAGTCGATGCTCGAAGGCTTCCTCGAGGGCAACGCGAAAGCCCGCCTCGTCGAGCCTCAGAAGCTCCTGGGCCCTTGACCCGGCCGCAGACCAGACTACGGCGCAGCGCCCGTCGAGCAGGGGCAGGAATGCGAGGGGGCCTGTCGGCAGAAAGCGCTGCCATGCGGTCTCCTGGTGCCAGTGCTCGACCCCCACGTTGGCGACGATCGCCTGCTGATCGTACGCCCATCCGCGGACGGCGATGCCCGCTCGGTCGCGCACCAGGGAGTCGCGGCCGTCCGCTCCTACCAGGAGCGCGGTGGAGACCCGGCGGTCATCGCGCAAGTGCAGCAGCGCTGCCTCCGGTCCAAGTACGAGCTCGCCCACGGCGGCGGGACAGAGCAGGGTAACGTCGGCTGACTGCTCTAGCCGCTCCCACAAGGCGAGCTGGATGACACGGTTCTCCACGATGTGGCCGAGATCCGGCTCGCCGAGGTCCGCGCTGTCGAAGTGGATACTGCCCCGCCCAACCGCGTCCCAGACGTGCATCTCCCGGTAAGGACATGCCCCCAGCTCCAGGATGCGTCCCCACACTCCTAACCGGGCCAGGATTCGCTGACTCGCACGATTGAGAGCCGAGACGCGCAAATCGACCTCGCCGACGGGCCAGCTGCGCTCGGGCTCTCGAGGTTCAATCACGGCGATCCGCCAGCCTTTACCCGCGCAGGCGCAGGCTAGGGCCGCGCCGACCATGCCCCCTCCGACGACGGTCAGATCGAAGCTCATCGCCTGCTCAACCATGGCCCGCACTCAGGGGCAGCCCGCGCGCGAGCCGCGGCCGGCTTGCGTCCAGCCCCATGAAGCGCCGGGAAAGCGCCTGCCGAAGCCCCGGAACCAGGTCGATGCCAAGCATCCCGAGGTCGCGCGCCACGCGCACCGGAAGCCAGGGGTTGACGAAGAGCCGGGCGAGGGCGTCGGTGAGAACAGCAACCCCGGCCTGGTCGCGCCCGCGCAGCCGTCGGTAGGCCGTTAGCACCTCCGGCCGGCCCGGATCAGCGCCTCTGCGTGCGGCGTTCCCAATGACCTCCGCCAGGGCTGCGACGTCTCGCAGGCCCAGATTCAGGCCCTGACCCGCCACCGGGTGGAGGGTATGGGCCGCATTGCCGACAAGGACGAGACGGTGGTGTACCGTCTCCCGCGCCAAGACAAGCTTGAGGGGATAGGCCGCGCGTCGCCCGGGACGAGTGAATCGTCCCAGACGATAGCCGAAACGGGCCTGCAGCCGGGTCAGAAGCTCCGCGTCGGTCAGCCGCAGGATCTCGGCACTCTCGCCCTCACGCACGGTCCAGACCACGGAGTAACGTCCGCCGGCCATGGGCAGCATGGCGAGCGGCCCCCGATCGGTGAAACGCTCGAAGGCCACGCCCGGCTGCGGGCGGTCCACGGTCACTGTGGTTATCACCGCATCGTGGCTGTAGGGGCGTTCGCGCGCGGCGAGCCCGAGGCGGTGACGTACGCCCGACTCGCCGCCGTCGGCGGCCACGACCAGCCTGGCTCGGATGAGTCTGGACTCTCCCTCCACCACTACCTCCAAGTCCGCCCACTCGGGATGGACCCGAACGTCCAGCAGCCGCGCTGGACAAAGGAGCTCGACGCGCGTGAGGCCGTCCCGAATGACACGCCCGAGCAGGCGCGCAGGAGCCACATAGCCCAATGCCTCGACACCCTCGTCCCGGCAGTCCAAGTGTGCGAAGCCGAAATGACCACGATCCGAGACGTGAATCCGGTGAATGGGCGTCACCTCCGCCACGACATCCGACCACAGGCCAATGCCCTCCAGGATACAGCGGCTGCCCCACGAGAGCGCGATAACCCGCTCGTCGTAGCTTGGCTGCTCGGCGGCCTCCGCCGCCACCGCCTCCACCACACAGATACGGAGGCCCGTGGGCGCAAGGGCACAGGCCAAACTGCCCCCAACCAGGCCCCCGCCGACGATGACTATGTCGTACTCATCCACGACTCGATGTCCGCCACTGTCTTGGGAGCGTTGGCCGACAGCACCTCGTTGCCGTCCGCCGTGATGACAACATCGTCCTCGATCCGGATGCCGATGTTACGGTAGCGTTCCGGGACCTCGTCCTTGTCCCCTGGGACGTAGAGTCCAGGCTCGACGGTGATCACCATCCCGGGCTCGAGCTGACGCCATTCCCCCTCCACCTTGTAGTCGCCGACGTCATGGACGTCCATCCCGAGCCAATGCCCGGTGCGGTGCATGTAAAAGGGCTTGTACTTCTCTTCCTTGATCAGCTTCGGGACGGCCTTCTTTGTCCCTTCCAGCAGACCCAGCTCGACCAGGCCGCGGGTGAGGACGCGTACCGCGGCCATGTGCGGGTCGTCCCAGCGGTTGCCGGGCCGCGCCTTCTTGATCGCGGCCGCCTGGGCGGCGAGCACCAGTTCGTAGAGCTCCTGCTGGGGCGCACTGAAGCGGCCATTGACCGGGAAGGTACGGGTGATATCGGAGGCGTAGCCCGCGTACTCGCAGCCGGCGTCTATCAGCACGAGGTCACCGTCCCTGAGCTGATGGCGGTTGTCCACGTAATGCAGAACACAGGCATTGGCACCGCTCCCTACAATGGGGGGATAGGCCTGGAAGCGCCCGCCGTGGACGGCACAGGCGTGAACGAACGCGGCCTCGAGCTCATACTCCCACGTGCCTGGTCGGCAAAGGCGCATCACCTCGCGGTGCGCACCCGCCGAAATGTGCGCGGCCTTGCGCATGATCCGAAGCTCGTGCTTGCTCTTTACCAAGCGCTGCTCGTGCACCAGACGGTCGAGCGCGACGAGCTCCACCGGCGCCCTTACACCGCTCCTGGCCTTGCCCCGGACCAGATTGACCCAGTGCATCACCCGGCCGTCGAGGTCCGCATTCCACCCCAGCGGGTAGTAAAGCCGTTCGCAGTTCTCCAGGAGCTTGGGCAGCAGCTCGTCTGCCTCCTCGATCGCGTGGGCCTGGTCGGCCCCGTAGTGCTCCCTAGCCCCTTCGATGCCCGCCCGGCGCCCCTCCCACAGCTCCTTTTGCTCATCGTGGGGCCGGCAGAACAAGAGGTACTCGCCCTCCTTCCGCCCTGGGGCCAATACGGCCAGGGCGTCCGGCTCGGGAAAGCCGGTCAGGTAGTGGAAATCGCTGTCTTGACGGAACGGGTAGTGGACGTCTCGGTTGCGGACTACCTCCGACGCGGCGGAGAGGATGGCAACGGCGGGGGCCCGCATGGCCGCGGCGAGCCGGCGGCGCCGGCGCCTGAGCTCGGCCGCGGACATCAGGCCGACGTCGCCTCGCGGTGGCCGCGCTCGTCGTAGACCAGCATGGCCGCCACCCAGATGAACTCCTCGAGCTCCATCAGCGCCTCCTCGCCTTCCTCTGTCTCGTCCCTGAGCCCGTCCAGATCCAGATGCGTGATGGCGGCAAAGTCCCGAAAGATCTCCCGAGTCTGCTCGGAGAGGTCCTTCTCGTCCACACCAGCCACACCGAGTCCGTAAAGGAAACCCCGCGTCCAATCGTAGAGCCCGACGGCGCGCTCAGCCAGGGGTGTGTCCTCGCCAGGCAGGAGAGGAGCGAAACCAAGGCCTGGACCGTCGATCTCCTCGCGCGTTGTCCGTGCCAGTGTGCGCAGGGAGAGACGACACTCCTGGACCAGGAGATCTCCCGGATCCGTGCCGCGAAGGACTTCCTCCATCCATGCCCCTTCCGCGTCGGGATGCCCGGCACAGATGAGCCCGCACAGCATCCCGTGCGCCTCCGATACGCTCGGGGTCAGCTCCGAGACGGCGAGGCGCTCGGTGAGCTGCTGAAAATCGGTCGCGGGATCCATGTTGGGAATCCTTGCAGTTAGGCGTCCAGGCAAGGGCTTCGGACTTGGATCGATCATAACATGGCATACAACGGATTGACCCTGGGCATGTTGCCTTCTATAGTGCGGCGAATTAGCCTGGGGGAAGCAGATCCTGTGCCGAACTTCGACCTCGACACCTTGGAACATCAGGTGGAGGAGCTGATCCGCACCTGCCGTCAACTGCGAGACGAGAACACCTCTCTGCGCACCCGCCAGGAGAGCCTCGTCTCAGAACGCGCGGAGCTCATCGAGAAGACGGAGCTGGCGCGCAACCGTGTTGAGTCCATGATCTCCCGTCTCAAGTCGATGGAGGAAGGGCTGTGAGCCAGGAACCCATCCCGGTCACCGTTCGCATCCTCGACAAGGAGTACCGCGTCGCCTGTCAGCCGGAGGAGCAGGAAGGACTCATTGAGTCCGCGCGTTTCCTGGACCAGCGCATGCGTGAAATCCGCCAGACCGGGCGGGTGATCGGAAGTGACCGCATCGCGGTCATGGCGGCCCTGAACATCACCTACGAGCTGCTTCAGTCCAAGCAGAGCGATAGCAAAGGGGACGGCGAGACGGAGCGCCGCCTGCTTGCTGTGCAGCAGCAGCTCGGCGAGGCACTGGCGACGCATAGGGAGCTGGACGCGCCGAGCGAATCGGTATAGCCTGTTTCTAAGACATCCCCTGCGGTGCTCGAAAACGGCCTGGGTATTTTCTTGAGCCTAATCCATACCCCGGGGGCGAGTAAGTGGAGCCGTTGCGCATGTCCGCCTGCGAGCGGGAAGCCTGAAGCGACATCGATCGCCCCCACTTGAACCGAACGGTTCAAGAACAAAGGCCGACACCGACACATGCGGGGGATGTCCCTCCTCCTCATCGATGAATCCTCGAACCAGCCTCCGACGGCAGCTGCGTGCCCAACGGCGGGCGCTATCGCCCACGGAGCAGAGGCGGCACGCCCTTGCGCTCGCCCGCCGCTTTGGACGCCACCCCATCTTCCTGCGTGCCCGACGAGTCGGCGCTTACTGTAGCAACGACGGTGAGATTGACCCCGCCCCGCTCCTGAACCTCGCCCACGGCCGCCACAAGCGCGTCTTTCTTCCCGTCCTTCGGGCACACCCCTACCGAAAGCTCTGGTTCGTCGAGCCTCGCAAAGGGCGTCCGCTGACGAGGAACGTCTACGGTATTCCCGAGCCCCGCCTGCGCAACCGCCGCGTCCGCCTGGCCTGGGCACTGGACCTGCTGCTCGTTCCGCTGGTCGGCTTCGATGCGCGCTGTAACCGCCTCGGAATGGGCGGCGGATTCTACGACCGAACCCTGGCCTATCTGCGAGCGCGGCGCCACTGGCGACGTCCGCGCTTGATCGGCCTCGCCCACGAGTGCCAGCGCCTGGAACGGCTGGAGACGAGTGTTTGGGACGTGCCGCTCGACGGGGTGGCGACCGAGGCGGGAGTATGGAACAGAGGCCCGGGGGATAAGGACAAGGCCGTGGTGCGAACGCCGAGGTAGAGGCAAGACGCGGCGTACCGCGTTTCTCCTCCTCGGCCCCCGTTCCTCGCACCTCGCAACTCTCTTCGCGATCCGCTATCCGCTCGCCCCCGCAAATAGCCGATACGCCGGATTGTCCGTCTCCTCCCAGTACCGATACCCGAGCCCTTCTAGCAGATGCATGAGGTCTGGCCGCTCAGCGGGCGCTACCTGGATGCCCAGCAGCACCCGGCCATAGGCCGCCCCGTGATTGCGGTAGTGAAACAGGCTGATATTCCAGCGTCGGCCAAGACCCGACAGGAACCCGAGCAGCGCACCGGGGCGCTCGGGAAACTCGAATCGGATCAGCATCTCGTCGCTGACGCCCCGGGCATTCCCACCGACCATGAACCGGATGTGGAGCTTGGCGGTCTCGTTGTCGGTCATATCAACAACACCAAACTGCTTCTGCTCCAGACGCGCTATGATCTCTCGCCGCTCCTCCTCTCCGCGGGCGAGCTCGACCCCGACGAACACGTGCGCGCGGCGTTCGTCCGCGTAGCGATAGTTGAACTCTGTGATCTGGCGCTTTCCCAGTGCCTGGCAGAAGCCCAGGAAGCTCCCCGGACGTTCCGGGATCTCAACCGCAAGCAGGGCCTCGCGTCGCTCGCCGAGCTCGGCGCGTTCCGCGACGTGGCGCAGGCGGTCGAAGTTGATGTTGGCCCCGCTCTCGATGGCGATAAGGTGCTCGTCCCGGATCCCGCGCTCCTCGACGTAACGCTTGAGACCGGCGACTGCGAGTGCCCCCGCGGGCTCGGCGATGCCCCGGGTATCATCGAAGATGTCCTTGATCGCGGCACAGATCTCATCCGCGCCGACGAGCACCACCTCATCTACGGTTTCTCTGGCGACGCGAAAGGTCTCCTTGCCGACGACCCGAACAGCCACACCGTCGGCGAAAAGGCCCACCTGGTCGAGCTCGACCGGGCGCCCGGCCGCCAACGCCCGCTGCAAGGTCGGGGCGTCCTCAGGCTCTACTCCGATGATGCGGACCTGCGGATGCACGTACTTCACAAAGGCCCCGATCCCCGCGATCAGGCCACCCCCGCCCACCGGCACGAAGATCGCGTAAGGAGCCTGCGGGTGCTGACGCAGGATCTCCATGCCGACGGTTCCCTGGCCTGCAATGACAAGCGGGTCGTCGAATGGGTGGATGAAGGTCAGTCCGCGCTCGCCGGCCAGGCCCATGGCGTGAGCGTAGGCGTCGTCGTAGGAGTCCCCGTGCAGCACTGTCCGCGCACCCAAGTGGCGCACTGCCTGCACCTTGATCGGTGGCGTGGTCCGCGGCATGACAATGGTGGCCTGGATACCGAGGCGCGCCGCCCCTAACGCCACGCCCTGTGCATGGTTGCCTGCAGAGGCGGCGATCACACCCCGCTCCAGCGCCTCCGCATCCAAATGGACGAGCTTGTTGTAGGCGCCCCGCAGCTTGAACGAAAAGACGGGCTGCAGGTCCTCGCGCTTGAGGAGCACCTCGTTGCCGAGGCGGCGCGACAGCAGGCCTGCCCGCGTCAGAGGCGACTCCCGCGCGACGTCATAGACGCGCGCCCTCAGTATCCGCTCGATGTAGGCCTCGGGCATGAAAGCTCCGGATAAATTGTCCCACGTGCTCGGGAAGCGTTGATTGACGCCAATTCGGCGCGGCGATGCCGTTGCAATGCGTTGATTTGGCCAACCAGACACGGCCGGCGTCCCGATTGGTCAGTGCCTGCCTGGCTGCCTGGCCGAGCAAACGGCTCGCTGCAGACCTTTCTGCAGCGTTTGCCCGCGATTGGTCGCGGCCAGAGGGCCGCTCCTAACAGGGACAAGAAATCTTGCGCCGCGCCTACCGGGGTGTAGGAGCGACCTCCGGTCGCGACCACGCGTCGCCATCAGCACAACTCCAACCTCATTCCGCCCCGCCCCTTGCACCTGCCCACTCAGCCCCAGCGGCCCAGATACTAACTCAGGGCAGGCGGTTTGCTATGATGTTGCGCCTTTGCACAACTCGCTCAGGAGGACTCAAGATGAACCAGGACGAGATGAAAAAGCTGGCCGCCAAGGCGGCGCTGGACTATGTCGAGGGTGGAATCATCGGCGTCGGCACCGGCTCGACCGTCAACCATTTCATCGACTTCTTGGCCACGGTCAAAGGCCGCATCGAGGGCACGGTATCCAGCTCCGAGGCTTCTACGGAGCGGCTCAAGGGGCATGGTATATCCGTCCTGGACCTGAACGCGGCCGGCGAGCTCGACCTGTACGTCGACGGGGCGGACGAGTCCAATCATCAGCTCCAGCTCATCAAGGGAGGCGGCGGCGCCCTCACCCGCGAGAAGATAGTCGCGGCCGCCAGCAAGCGTTTCGTCTGCATCGCCGATGCCGGAAAGCTGGTGCAGATGCTCGGCCGCTTCCCGCTGCCCGTGGAGGTGATCCCCATGGCCCGCAGCTTCGTCGCACGCGAGCTGGTCAAGCTCGGCGGCACCCCCGTTTGGCGCGACGGCTTCGTCACCGACAACGGCAACCTCATTCTCGACGTTCACAACCTGGAGATCATGGAGCCGATCCGGGTCGAGCAGACGATAAACAACATCGCCGGCGTTGTGACGGTGGGCATCTTTGCGCTCCGTCCCGCGGACGTGCTGATACTGGGGAGCGCGGAAGGGGCGAAGACGATGACTGCGTGACGAAGTGCCGAGGAGGAAGGGCGGCGTGCAGGCCTTCTCGGCCCTCTCCTCTTATGGGCTCGCTGCGCTTTGCCCATCCCGCGCCTCTCCAAAAAAACGGGGCCCGAAGGCCCCGTTTTCACGTCCACGAAAGATCTAAGCCGGGCTTAGAAGCTGTGAACCATGCCGAGGGACCAGCCGCTCCAGTCCGAGTTGACCTGGTCGGAGGCGGTCTTGGTGTAGAGCAGATAGGCCTTGGTCCGCTTGCTGAAGTTGTGATCGAACGCAACCGCCCAGGAGTTGTAGTCCTGGCCGTCGGCGTAGTAAGGCGTTCCAGGATCCAACGCTTGCGCCATTGCACCACACATCACGTCTGGGTTCACGAGGCCGTGATAGGCCGCGCCCGTGCATTGTTCGACATTGTTCGACCCGTACATGCCCTTGATCATGTTGTTGCCGAATGCATAACCCGCCTGAACCTGCCACAGTCTCATGTCGGACTTCACCGGCGAGCCCAGCACATTCGAGTGGCTCTCGTAGATACCGGTCAGGGTGAAGCCGTTCCAGTCGAGGAGGCCAAGACCCGCGCGCCAGAGGCTCCAGTCCTTGGCGTTACCCCACCCGGGGACACCTAGGAAAGAGGTGCTGCCGGGCGCTATCCCATTGGGCAGGTCCGCATTGGACCAGTTCTTGCTGCCATAGTTCTCATACGCGACAGACGCGTAGAAGGGTCCGTTGCTGTAGATGCCCGCGAGGGAGTACGAGCTGGCGATGCTGTTGTTGTCCGAATTCGTGCCGAACAGACCGCCAGCGGCCGTAGCACCACCCGGCGGGACGACCGCACCGGCCAGCTGGAAGCCGGCGAAGGACGGGCTGATGTAGGCGATGCCGTTGTTGGCCCGCAAGTCGTGGAAGCCGATCGTCCAGTTATAGTCCGCCAGCGTGTCGGCGAAGAGGTCGAGCTTCGCGGTGGAGATCTTCAGGGGCGTGTCGTGGCGGCCGACCAGGAAGGTACCCCAGTTGCCGGCCAAACCGACGAAGCTGTTCCGCATGCTGATGCTGCCATTATCCCCGTTGGAAAGGCTGTCGTTGTATGACGGGTTGGTCAGCTGGACGCCGAACTCTATCTGGTAGATCGCCTTGAGTCCGCCGCCCAGGTCCTCCGAGCCCTTGACCCCGATGCGGCTGGAGCGCTCGTTCGAGTTCAGGTCCCAACCCTTGTAGTGCTGACCATTCCGCAGCAACGTAAAGGTTTCCGAGAAACGGCACCACGCCATCACGAGAAATGGCACGGTTGTCGGGAATGCCACTGGTGCCCGTGAAGAGATAGTTGCCAGGACCATAAGCCAAGGCGTTTGCATCCACGTCCACGTAGTCGATGGACATGTTGATCTTGCCGTAGAGGGTGGCGTCGGCCATCGCGGCGGCCGGAGCAGCCATGGCGGCGGCGACCGCCAAAGTGATGAGCTTTTTGTTCATCGTGTTCTCCGCTGTTGTTGATTTGCCAATAGACTGCAAAAACGTAACGCAATCGTGCTTGCGGAGAGAATAATAGACGAGGAACCGACATTACGCAACAGTTTTTTTGAAAAAAGATACACAAATGCGATCTGTGGTTTTTTTGATACCGCCGTCATGGAGCAGGCCCACATCGCAGAAGCTCCGCCTCGGCGCGATGATCGCAGCCACACGGCTCAGCATGCATGCAGAGGACGAGCACGCGGGCGCGGCGACCGAGCGCAGGGAGAGGCAAACAAAAAGGCCGACACGAGGGCCGGCTTTGAGGGATTGGCTGGGGGACCAGGATTCGAACCTGGGTTAACGGAGTCAGAGTCCGCTGTCCTGCCGCTAGACGATCCCCCAAAAATAGAGCGGAGGGCTTAGGGGAAAGGGCCAAACAATCAGTTAGCTGATGCGTCGTTCGAGGTACTTTATCAATCCGCTGATCATGGCGGCAATTTCTTCGGCTTCCTTCGCAAGACGTGCGGGTGCGTTCGCGTCGATCACACCCGCTTTTGCGCCGATCTGGAGCTGCGTCCAACATTCGGCGCACGAGTCCCGCGCGATCACCAAAAGCCGAATCCGTTCCCGGTCTCCATCTCTCGCGTAGTCTTCCGCAAGGTTGGAGGCGACCGACAAGCCTGACCGAGACAGCTGGTCCCTGAACGGCGGACCGCGGCATTGCTCGAGCACCCGAATGACGTCTGTCGCTAGCCCACAACTCCGCTTCCACGCGTCGAGGTTGCGCAAAGCATCGAACAATGTCTCTAGGCCCTCAGCCCTAGGCCCTCTTACCTCTTCGAATATTGTGGTCTCTTACGTGCCTTGTGCAGTCCGACCTTCTTGCGCTCCACCTCGCGGGCGTCGCGCGTCAGGAAGCCCGCCTGCCGCAGGGGACGGCGTAGCTCCTCGTTGTAATCGACCAGCGCGCGAGCGATGCCGTGGCGAATGGCACCAGCCTGACCAGAGGTTCCGCCGCCGGCGACGGTAACGCTGACGTCCACCCGATCCGCCATGCTCGCCGTCTCCAGGGCCTGGCGCACGATCATGCGGGCGGTCTCGCGGCCGAAGAAACGGTCAAGCGGTCGGCCGTTCACGGTGACGTTGCCCGACCCGGGGGTGACATAGACGCGGGCGGCGGCGCTCTTACGACGCCCGGTGGCGTAATTCGTGTCCGGCATGGGGTCCTTTCCTGCGCTCAAATGTCGAGCGGCTGAGGTTGCTGGGCTTGGTGACGGTGCTCCGGGCCGGCGTAGACGCGGAGCTTCCGAATCATGGCCCGGCCCAGGGGATTGCGTGGAAGCATGCCCTTGACGGCCGTGGTGATGACTCGGTCGGGTGCCTTTTCCAACAGCTTGGCCAAATTGATCGACTTGAGGTTGCCGGTGTAGCCGGTGTGCCGGTAGTACATCTTGTCCGCAAGCTTGTTGCCCGTGACCCGCACCTTCTCCGCGTTCACGACCACAATGTAGTCGCCCGTGTCCACGTGCGGCGTGTATTGCGCCTTATGCTTCCCGCGCAAGCGACGCGCCAGCTCACTGGCGAGCCGGCCGAGCGTCTTGCCCTCAGCGTCCACCAGGTACCACGCGCGGCGAACCTCCGCGGGCTTGGCACTCACAGTCGTCATGTCCTACGGCTCCACGTCCTAGGTTCTACAATCTGGGTCACGAAAGACCGCGGATGGTACAGGATTCGAATTCCGGTGACAACGGAACCGTTCGCGCGGCTCGACTGCCACCCACTCGGATGCCAACTCTTGTGCCGCGACAAGAGCAAGCAGGCGCACAAAAAAATAGCGCCGCTAGGGAGCGGCGCTGAACGCAATAACCACCAAAGGAGGATGGAGGAGTGCTGATTACTCACGCGAATAATCAGGACATGCGAATAGTCTTATATTCCAATCCGCCTGTCAACCCTCCTGTGTCGATGTCTGCGTGGTCAAGGGCTTATCCGGCAAGCGAAGACGCTCCACGACACGCCCGCCGATCAGGTGCTCCTGGAGGATTTCATCGACATCCTCTCTGTCCACGTACGTGTACCATACGCCTTCCGGGTACACCACAACGACCGGTCCCTCCGCACAGCGGTCCATGCAGCCCGCCGTGTTGACGCGCACGGCACCTGGCCGAGCGATTCCGAGCTCCTTGCAGCGTCGTTTCAAGTAATCCCTCATATCTTGGGCATCACACTGGGCGCAGCACTGGCTCCCGTCGTCGCGAACGTTGGTGCAAAAAAAGACGTGGTGGCGGTAGTAGCACATGGACCGCGAATCCTCCTAGCTAAAGTATTCAGGCGATTTCTGTCCGATATGTACCAGGTCACCGGTCTTCTCGTCCGCCTTCGGCGTCGCGCCGACAGTCATATCGACCCGGCCATGCTGACGCCGGCACTCCTTGAGGCTGGGCGAAAATCCTGCCCGATCCGGTACATTCCTCCGTGGCAACACCCTTATCAGCTAGTAGACAGGTTACCATTGTGACAACTGCCGACGGCAGCCGTACGACTGTCGCACTTTCTCCAAGCAGCGCACCAGCCCTCCCCCCGCCGCACGCGTGAACCAACAGGACCTTGAGACCCGCATCCGCGGAGCCGCAGACCAATGTGTCAAGTGCGGGCTGTGCCTGCCCCACTGTCCAACGTATCGTCTCCGTCAGGACGAGGGGGAGTCGCCGCGCGGCCGCATTGCACTCGCACAGGGGCTGGTGGACAAGCAGTTCCCGCCGTCATGGAGGCTTGACACGCACCTGTCGAGCTGTCTCGAGTGCCGAGCGTGCGAGCCCGTATGCCCCTCTCTGGTCGCCGTCGGCTCACTCATGGACGACACGCGAGCCCTGCGCCGAAATGCGAGCAAGTTCGGTCGCTTCTGGACCGCGGCCTGGCTCGACGCCCTGAGCAGCGGACCGGGCACGCGCGCAGCCGCCCTCGTCGCTCGCGTCTACGCATCCAGCGGTCTGGGGCGCCTGATGGAGTGGAGCGGACTCCTGGGGAGCTCGCGGCTTGCGGCCTACCACCGGGTCGCGCTTCAGCTAAAGAAACCCGCTCGCCTCGCCGCGAACGGACAACAGACGCCGCTCGCGGGGCGCGAGATTGGTCTCTTCGTCGGCTGCGTTGCGCGCGCCGCGCAGCCCGGTGCTCTCACGGCGGCACGGGATCTACTCACCCGGCTTGGGTTTCACGTCGGGCTCCCGCCGACGCAGGGGTGCTGCGGGGCTTTGCACCGGCACAACGGATTCCCGGAGCCAGCGGACCGCCTGCTCGCGATCAACGCGTCCGCCTTTGCCGACCGTCCCGCCGTGGGCGTCGCGAGTGCCTGCGTCGCCGAGCTACGGACGCACCCTGCCCTCGCCGCTACCCAGGAGGTCTGCCGCTTCCTGGCCGCGCTAGAGTGGCCCGGCGACATCACGCTGCGCCCCCTGGCAAAGACGGTGGCAGTCCACGAGCCCTGTTCCCATCGCAACATCCTGCGCGACGCTGCGGCGGCCTATGATCTGCTCGGGCGGATCCCCGAGATCTCACTGATGGGGCTGGAAGACAACCCTTTCTGCTGTGGCGCTGCCGGAAGCTATCTCCTGCAGCACCCGCAGACGGCCTGGGCGTTAGCGGAACCGAAGCTGCGGCAGCTGCGGGAGACGGGTGCGGAAATACTCGTCACGACCAACACGGGCTGTGCCTTGCACTTGGCCGCCGGCGCCCGTGAGGCAGGGTTGCGCCTGGAGGTCCTCCACCCGGTCGAGCTCGTCCTCCGTCAGATCGAGACCTGAGGCGGTCCCCAATGGCGGGTTGAACCTCGGGCATGGCCGCCGCACAATCGCTCGAGACGCACGCAACCGCCAAGACACAAAGACCCCAGCAAACAAGACTTGGGCGCAATCCGGTACATTCTGTTCCGGCAATCGCCTTAGGAACGACACGCCATGACCACCCGCGATTACACCCCCCTCGACCGAGCGCTGGTGAACCTCGATCAGGCAATCCGGACGCTTTTCGGAAGGCCTCAGACGACGGAGCGCTCGAGCCCGGCCACCGGCCACCCCGAAACGGAGCTCAGCGATCATGAGCGCACGCACGTCGGCCGTTTGATGCGCGTTAACCACACCGGCGAGGTGTGCGCCCAGGCGCTCTATCAAGGTCAGGCCTTCACCGCCCGGTTGCCGGAGGTGCGGCGCAACATGGAGCGTTCCGCGCGAGAGGAAAATGACCACCTCGACTGGTGCGAGGCCCGCATCGCCGAGCTGGGGGGCCGCAAGAGCCTCCTGAATCCGCTGTGGTACGCGAGCTCATTTACCATCGGTGCCCTTGCGGGCGCCGCTGGTGATAAGTGGAGCCTGGGGTTCGTGGTCGAAACCGAGCGTCAGGTTGAAAGCCATCTCGACGGGCACATGGCTGCGATACCGGCGCAAGACGAGAGGACACGCGCGATCCTCGAGCATATGAAGGCAGACGAGACGCGCCACGCCCAGGTAGCGAAGGCGGCTGGGGGCGTAGACCTCCCCGGGCCGATCAGACTCGCAATGCGGCTGGCCTCGAAGGTAATGACGGGGAGCGTGTATTGGATATGAGGCCGACGAACGTTGCCGAGCGTCATCTGCGGCTCACTGCGCGACAACGACAACGACGCCCTGTCGTCACCGACATCCAGTACAGCCGCGCCGAAGTCCCAGCAGCCACGCGATGCTCTTCTCGGTTGTCGGTTTTCCGGGGTTGGGTTACGGACGTCCGGGGACGCCGTGAATACGTCCATGTAGCTTGACGGCAGCCTCCGTGCTGTCGACACCCCTGTCGCCCGCAACCCAACCCCTCGGGCTAGAGCCGAAAAGTTGCAGTCGGCAGGTATGGCGTTGTTACCGGCACTTCGGTGCAGCTCTGCTAGAGCTCCAGGTTGCGGCCAAGGTTCCTGCCGTAGAAGATTTCGGCCATCTCCCGGCGCACACGCTTGTGGATGCGTTTGTGCTCATACTCGGACAGATCCTTCTCCTCCACGCAGAAGAGATAGTCGCCTAGACGGAACTTCTTCACCATCATCTTGGTGTGGAACATGTTCTCCTGGTAGACGTTGACGTCCACCATCTGATAGCGGTTCTTCGTATCCCGGCTCAGGTAGTTCTGGATCGAGCTGATGTTGTGGTCAATGAACAACTTGCGACCGTTGACATCCCGCGTAAAGCCGCGCACGCGGTAGTCCATGATGACGATATCCGACTCCAAGGCGTGGATCAGATAGTTCAGGGCCTTCAGAGGCGAGATACGGCCACACGTGGAGACATCGATGTCAGCGCGAAAGGTGCTGATCCCGCTGTGGGGGTCGCTCTCGGGGTACGTGTGGACCGTTATGTGGCTCTTGTCGAGGTGCGCCACCACCGACTCCGGCAGAGGACCGGGGGCCTGCGTGTTGGAGAGAAGCTCCGCGGCAACCGGCTCCTCCGAGATCAGCATGGTCACCGAGGCACCTTGCGGCTCGTAGTCCACATGGGCGACGTTGAGGATGTTGGCGCCGATGATGTTGGCAACGTCGGTCAGGATGCCGGTCAGACGTACCGCGTTGTAGGCCTCGTCGATGTAATCGATGTACGCCTCGCGCTGCTGCGGCGTCTCCGCGTAGCAGATATCGTAGATATTGAAGCTCAGGGCCTTGGTCAGGTTGTTGAACCCGTGAAGCTTCAGCTTCTTCAGAGTCTCTGGCATCGCACTTCCGTGGTGGGATCGGAGGCAGGCGCAAGCTAAGCAGACGCCTGCGCAATTTCAAGCAGCCGATGGTCCCTGTCGCCACGGCCATCGCAAGTGTCACAAACCTCAGCAGCCCAAGGGTCCGCTGCCGTTTCCAATGGCCGCAACCCATTGAAAGTGGCAGAACCAGGAAGACACTCTCGTCCGATCCCGACCCCATGGGGCCGCATAGGGGGTGCCCATATCCCGCTACACGCCGAGATCGCGACTGATCGATTGCCACACCTCGATCCCGAGCTCCTCGCTGAGGATCAGTGGCAGTGGGATGGGTCCGTGTGACAAGAGGCGGTCGTGGAAGGCGCGCTCACTGAATCCCTTGCCCTCATGCCGCTCTGCGAGTTGACGTGCCTGCACGAGGGCTTGCCAGCCGAGCGCTCCGGCCAAGGCATCTCCTGGACGTCGTGCCAGCTCGACAACATCCGTCGCGGGAGCTGCACCGGCGCTCAGGTCCGTACGGTCCGCCGCAGCGAGATTGAGGCTCAGATCGAGCAGACCGCGACGAAGCAGGTGCTGTCGATGAAGCAGGGCGTGGAACCGGTCGTCCGCCGTCATATAGCCCAGCGCGGCAAGCCGCTCCCGTAGATACAAACCCCACGCGATCCGCAGGCTTGTACCGCCACATAGGCAGCGGGCTATCCGTTTCCCCTCGGCTCCGCCGGCGAATGTAAGCAGATGGGTGCCGCCCCAGCCCTCGTCGATACAGCGTGCGCGCAGCGCGACCATGGGCTCGGTCGTCAAGCCGCCCGCGAGAAAGAGCACTCCCGAGCCACCCTCCTGGTCGGGAACGTACTCGCCTGCGAAACGCTGGGGTCGCGGACAAGGGAGCCGCTCGCTGATGCGCAGCGAGGCATCCGGCAGGCTCACCAGGCGGCTGTGCCGAAGAAAGTCCGCGAGTCGATCGCTCTCGCGTCGGCAGGTCTCCACACGTGCGGCTGCCGGAACCGCGTTGGCCTCGCAATGCGCCGCAGCAGCCACTCGTGCGATACCCGTGTCGTCGCAGAACGCCGCCAGCTCTTCCTCGCTCTCCACCAGCGCATTCTCAAGCAGGGCGCCCGACCGAACGGGGTCCAGCTCCATGAAGTGCCGATGCATGAATATCAACTGCAGGTGTCGTTCGCCGCAGCCCAGAGGTTGATGCGCCCGCGGGGCGATCTCCCGGCGCAACGCCTCCGCGTAGCCAGTCAGCGCGGTGCACGCATCGTCGACAAGGCGCTCGATCTCGGCGCAGCCGTGACAATGAGAGCGCAACCAGGCACTTCCGGCCAGCTCCCGCAAGTAACAGCGCCCGCGCTCCGCCTCGTCGACGGCCGCCTCGGCCAGGGCGGGAGAGGTCAGCTCCGCCATCGGCCGCAAGTGAGTGATTGCGAGCCGCAGATACTCCGGAACCCGGCGCAGCAGGCTGACAAGGGCCTCGCGAACCTCCTCCGGCGGGCGCAGCGTGAGACGGAAGATCTCGCCGATAGGCAGAAAGCGCAGGGGATCCCGGTGACGCCAGTCGCGCTCCAAAAGCTCCTGATGCTCGACGCGAGCAGCCCCGAACATCAGGCGGAGGTCGATCCGGCGAGCGCCGTCCAAGGCCGGATAGTCGATCTCCTCCAACGCGACCACGAGGGATTCCAACCAGGCCAGCAGAGCGCCGAGCTCGTCGTCGCTCTGTGCCGGCAGCAGGCGCTCGAAGCCGTCGATGCCGAGCTCGACGGCACGGTCCGGGTGGTAGCGAAACCAGGGGCCGAAAAACTCTTGGCTTAGGGCGTCGAACTCGGCCGCCGCCTCAGGCATCGCGGATCTCGAAATCGTGCGTGATCTCGGCCATCGCACCGAGCATGATGGAGGCTGAGCAATACTTGTCGGCGCTCAGCTTGACGGCCCGCTGAACCTGCCTTTCGCTCAACCCGCGTCCGGTGACGATGAAATGAACATGGATGCGAGTGAACACCTTCGGGTCGTCCGCAGCCCGCTCGCCCTCGAGCTCGACGACGCAGTCGGTCACGTCCATGCGCTGCCGACGAAGAATGTGCAGGACGTCGAACTCGGTGCAGCCGCCCATTCCGATCAAGAGCATCTCCATGGGGCGCACCCCGAGGTTCCGACCCCCGTGCTCAGGCGGCCCGTCCATGACCACTGCATGGCCGCTAGCGGACTCACCCAGCATCGCGACCCCTTCGATCCATTTGACGCGAGCCTTCATGTCCTCTCTCCTGAACCCGCGATCCCCACCGGCGACGTTCCTCGGCATCGAGGCGGCGCAAAATAAGTCGCGGAGCCTAACATAGATCGACAAGTCGCAGCAGCTTGCCTAGAATCGGGGTGCGTCGCACCGACAAGAACGCCAAAGGAAAGATGATCTTACCCAAGAAACCGCAGCCCGCCTGGCTAGAAGCCTTCTTACCACTCTGTCACACCAGACGTTACGACAAGCACGTCGAGTTCATCCGCAAGGGCGAACCCGCGGAAAGCCTGTATTACCTGGTCGAGGGTTCCGTCGCTGCCGTAATAGATGACGAGGAGCAGCGCGAGATTGTGCTCGCTTACATCAATCAGGGCGAGTTTATCGGCGAGATGGGCCTCTTTACCCCCCAAACCACGCGCAGCGTCATCATACGCACGCGCACGCCGTGCCGGGTGGCAGAGATCACCTACAAGCGACTTGAGCGGCTATTGGAGAGCGATCTCAAGGAGCACGCCAAAGACTTTCTCTTCGCTGTGGGCTATCAGCTGAGTCAACGCCTACTCCACACGGACCGAAAAGTGGGACGTCTTGCATTTCTCGACGTGACCGGACGCATCGCCGGAACCCTGCTCGATCTCTGTCGGCAACCAGACGCCATGACTCACCCGGATGGGATGCAGATCCGCATCACGCGCCAGGAGATCGGCCGGATTGTCGGCTGCTCGCGGGAGATGGCGGGACGGGTGCTCAAGGCCCTGGAGGAGCGGGGCCTGATCTACGTCAAAGGCAAGACGATCGTGGTTTTCGGGACGCGGTAGCTCGCCGCCGAGTCGACGGCCTAGAGCAGCCCGTCCACGAGCTCGGCGGCCCACAGCGCGCAATCGAGGGAATCCGGAGCGGGTGCCGGCCGCGTCCGCAGCAGCTCGGTGGGAAGCCGTGTATCGAGTGCGTGCCAGTCCCCGCCTCGCCGTCGCAACAGGGCACCGGTCTGCGGGTCCGCATATAGGTCACCCAGAAGAAAGATGAGCCGTGCACGTCCGTGCCCAGGCAACAGGACGTCCACGTCGGTTCCGAAAGCCAGCGGCTCGCTCACGAAACCGGCGGTGAACAACCGGGCCAACATCTGCGAGAGCCGCCCCACCCCCTGAAGCCTGTGTTCATCCGGCACGAACCCAGGCCCCGGCACGTCGGGACCGAGCCGCCACAGCGTGTGGCCCCAGCGGATATTGGCGTGTCCCATCTCCATATAGAAGGGGTTCTCGACGGCATCTCCGGCCGCCGAATACCCGCGCGCGACAAGCACCGTCCGATCGATGACGTACTCGTCGCGGCCGTAGCTGGTCGCTCCCACGGGTATGCCGGAGGTGACCAACGAGCTGAGACCCAGTCCCGCGAACCAGCTGTCATTGGTCTCGAATCCCGGCTGAAACATCATCGCAAGGTCCGGCGGGTCCGCGGCGAGATCCTGCCAGCATTCACCCAACGTCACCGGATAGGCACGCGTAGTGACCGCGCCGACCGACGGTGGTCCCACGGGCGGAAACCGAGACCCCTCGAAGGCGACGCTCGGCCCGACGAACAACACCTCGACGGCATCATCAGAGGCGAGCAGTGCGGGGAGCAGGCCGTACCACTTGCCGCGATCGAAGGCGTCGAGCTCGTGCGCCCCGACAATCGCCACCCGGAAGCGACCGGGTCGAGCCGGCCGCACGTCCTGCCACGCGATCCAGCGTCCAAGCGTCGCCACTGCCAAGAGCCGCGCGGTCAAATCCTTGCGCGAGATATCGGCGAGACGACGGTCCACGCGCTCCACCAGCCAACGCAACAAGTGGCGCCAGGTACGGTGACGCACGACCGGCGCCTCCGCGTAGTGCCCGGCTATCTGTGTCATCGCTACAGAAAAGGATCAGGCGCCGAACAGGCGCTGGAGCGCGGCGCCCGGATCCTCGGCGCGCATGAATGCCTCTCCGACCAGGAAGGCGTTGACGCCATGCCGGCGCATGCGCGCCACGTCATCCTGCGTATGGATCCCGCTCTCGGTGACCAATATTCGATCGTCAGGGACCTGATCCAGCAACCCGATTGTGGTCTCCAGACGCACGTCGAAGCTGCGCAGATCCCGATTGTTGATCCCGACGAGGCGCCCGGACAGCGCGAGCGCACGTTCCAGCTCGGCCGCGTCGTGCACCTCGACCAAAACGCCCATGCCGAGACCGGACGCGAGCTCGTTCAGGTCACCCAGCTGCGCGTCGTCGAGGCAAGCGACAATGAGTAGGATGCAGTCGGCACCGATGGCGCGAGCCTCGTACACCTGGTAAGGGTCGATGATGAAGTCCTTGCGCAGCACCGGTAGGCCGCACGCAGCACGCGCCTCCTGCAGATATAAATCACGGCCCTGGAAGAAATCCACATCGGTAAGCACCGACAGACAGGTGGCGCCGCCGCGCTCGTAGCTGGCTGCGATCCCCGCTGGCCGAAATGTCTCACGCAGGACGCCCTTGCTCGGAGACGCCCGTTTTATCTCCGCGATGACCGCCGGCTTACCGACCGTGATCCTGTTCTCCAGGGCGGCCACAAAGTCGCGAGGCGCCGCCGCACCCTCGATCCCGGCCGCGAGCTGGCGCAGGGACCGCCGCTCCGCACGTGCCGCGACCTCTTCCACCTTGCGGCGCATGATCTTCTTCAAGATATCGGGCGTGTCTGCCATCGCTCGTTGCGCTACAAATTCGGCGAAGATGAATCCTGTTTCCCTAGTCAAAACCCTGGGTCAGCACCACAAGCCGATCCAGCCGATTGCGGGCCTCGCCACTGGCGATCGCCCCGTCCGCCCAGCGGATGCCCTCGGCGAGGCTGTCCGTTACTCCCGACACGTAAATGGCGGCCCCGGCGTTCAACACCACGATGTCGCGCGCCGGCCCAGGTTTGTCCTCCAGGACACCGCGCATCATGGCAAGGCTCTCCGCGGCGCCTTGCACGCGCAGCGCCTCCACGGACGAGCGGCGGACCCCGTAGTCCTCCGGGCGAATTTGGAAGCGCCGGATCTCGCCGTCCTTGAGCTCGGCGACCTCGGTGGTCTCGCCGACGCTGATCTCGTCAAGACCGTCCCGGGAATGGACGACCATGACGTGGCGGCTGCCAAGCCGCTGCAGAACCTCGGCAAGTGGAGTCACCAGTCCCTCGCTGAACACGCCAAGGACCTGGTTTGGCACCCCCGCGGGGTTGGTCAAAGGCCCCAGCACATTGTACAGGGTGCGCACTCCAAGCTCGCGCCGGGGTCCGACGGCGTGTTTCATGGCCCCGTGATGCGCGGGGGCAAACATGAACCCGACACCGACCTCACGCACGCAATTGGCCACCTGCTCGGCGGTCAGATCGAGCCTGACCCCAGCGGCCTCAAGCACGTCCGCACTCCCGGACTTGCTGGACACCGAACGGTTGCCATGCTTGGCGACGTGGCAGCCCGCCGCCGCCGCCACGAACATGCTGGCGGTCGAGACATTGAAGGTACCTGAGCAATCGCCCCCGGTTCCCACGATGTCGACGGTGTAGGAAAGACCGCCGATGTCCACGCCGGTCGCCAGCTCCCGCATGACCGCGGCCGCACCAGCGATCTCCGTGACGGTCTCACCCTTCATCCGCAGCGCAACCAGGAAGCCGGCGATCTGGGCCGGCGTGGCGCCTCCGGTCATGATCGCGCGCATGACCGAGGTCATCTCGTCACTGGTCAGTTCGTGACGGTCGATCGTCTTCGCGATGGCTTGCTTGATGTCCATGGGGTCAATTCTTGCTGCGCCAGCGTCTAACGGCCTTCGATGAAGTTGCGCAGCAGGTCGTGGCCATGCCGCGTGAGGATAGACTCCGGGTGGAACTGCACTCCCTGAACAGGATACTCGCGGTGGCGCACTCCCATGATCTCGTCTCGGCCCCCCTCTTCTGTCTGGGTCCAGGCCGTCACCTCCAGACACTCCGGCAGGCTCTCCGCCTCGATGACCAGCGAATGATAGCGCGTCGCCTGAAACGGCACGTCGAGCCCTGCGAAGACACCCTGCCGGGAGTGGTAAATGGGCGAGGTCTTGCCGTGCATGACCTCGCGCGCCTTGACAATCCGCCCGCCGAAGGCCTGACCGATGGATTGGTGCCCGAGACAAACGCCCAGGATAGGGGTACGAGCAGCGAACGCCTTGATGAGCGGCACCGAGATCCCGGCCTCGCTTGGCGTACAGGGACCAGGAGAGATCACGATGCGCTCGGGTGCCAGGCCCGCCACCTGCTCCAGAGTGAGCTCGTCGTTACGGAAGACGCGGACATCCACTCCCAGCTCTCCCAGGTACTGCACCAGGTTGTAGGTGAAGGAGTCGTAGTTGTCGATCATCAGGAGCATATCGGCGCTATCCTAGCGTTCCTTAGAACAAACGCTCCAAAGCTCTTGATTTGATACCCGCCTGCATACCCGCTTTCTGAACCGTGCTCGGCAGCCATCGCCGGATTGAATCACAAGAGACATAAGTTTACTCGCATCGGCTTGGCTACGAACGATTCGTGGCCGCCTACCCTGGGTCGATGAGGCGGCAGATCGTGTCGTTGCTCTGGGCGACGACGCCTTGAAGGCAGAAGCGCATCTGGGGCAACCACTGCCCGTCAGAGCTCACCATGAACAGGTGGTCGATGTAATCGTCCTTGAAGCGCTCGAAGGCGGTAGGCAGCGGGTGCGGGACGAAGGTCACGTCCGGCGGGCGCACTGGCTCTCCCCGGTTTCCCGGCTTCGACCTGGGAAACAGCTTCTAGCGAGGCTCCGCCTCAGACCGACGAGGCACGGGCGGCCCCGCTTGATCGACGGAACGCTATGCTCCTGTTGGTAGCCGCGTGAGGCCGCGGGGTGGCGACCTTCTCCAAGGTCCACCGTGAGACCAAGGTCGCCTCGACGACGTTGATGGCGCCGATGAGCCACACCTTCGTCAAGGCGACCCACGACTTCGCCCGCCGCGAGGGGTTGGAGATCGTTCGCTTCGCCAAGGGACAGCGCAAGGACGAGGTAACCCGCGAACGCCTGACGGAGTTCTCCGCCCCCGAGGGCGTGCTCTACCATCGGCAAGGCGCAGGAGCGCTTCGCCAGTGTCCGCGTGATCAAAAAGATCAGCGACCATACCGGCCAGCCCTGTCCCTGGCTGACGCGCGGCGCGGTGATGTGCAACCACTACTACTTCTACCTGGTGGAGGAGGACTTTGGCCCGCAGTTCAGCAAGTTCTCCGCCTATTCCCGCTACACCGCCCGCGTCTGCCTGAACGGCCACGAGTACGTCAAGCGGCAACTGGCCAAGAAGGGGATCGCCTTCGCGGCGCTCGACAATGGGGTCCTGTCCTGCGCCGATCCGCTGCGTTTGCAGCAAATCGCCGATGGGCTGGACGCATCCAAGATCGAGGCCCTGGTGAGCAAGTGGCTGTCTCGCCTGCCCGACCCTTCACCGCCGCGGATCATGCGGCGGGCTTCAATCCCAAGCTGTCCATCCTGCAAGCGGAACTCTCCCGTACCCAGGTGTTCGATCGGCCGCTGTCCGGTCGCCACCTGTTCGAGGAGATCATCCGCGAAAATATCGACCTGGGGCGCCCTTCCAGGGTCACAGCCTGATCTTCGAACGGAGGATTACCAAACGCGCGCCGGGGACCTTCCACACCCGCGTCATTACTCGAGGGGTCATCCCTTCGCTGCATGTCGGCGACAAATCCTCCAAGATCAAGCAATACTTCAAGGAAGGGCGCGCCTTGCGCACCGAGACCACGATCAACAACACCCATGACTTCAGAGTCGGACGCAATCTTGCCAACCTGCCCGCCTTGCGGGCCATCGGCTTCAATGCCAACCGCCGTCTCCTCGAAGCCAAGACCCTCGCCCAGGATTGCACCCTGGCCGAAGGGTTGTTCGATCAGGTCGCCCAAGCGCAGGTCGTCGACGGCCAACGCGCCCACGGCCTGCGCTTGGACAATGCCCGGGTGCTGGCCTTGCTGCAGGTCCTGTGTC
Source organism: uncultured Gammaproteobacteria bacterium (assembly GCA_963824085.1). Lineage (GTDB taxonomy): Bacteria > Pseudomonadota > Gammaproteobacteria > Chromatiales > Chromatiaceae > JARRNE01. Next base: position 308,726 of record CAWGNT010000017.1, on the reverse strand, counting down.
TGTTCCTGGGTCTGCCCGAGGGGTTCCGCAACGCCCCCATGCGCGAATGCATGGCCTGATCGAACGCACCCCCCACAGCCACAGCTACCGGCTCACGGGTCTCGGCATCCGCCTCGCCTTGTTCTTCACCAAGCTCCACAGCCGCATCCTGCTCCCAGGGCTGTCCCAATTGTTCGACGGTTGCCCAAAGGCGCCCAATCGACCCGCCGCTACCGCCATTCGCCGCTTGGGCCAGGCCCTGGAGGCGCTGTTCGAGTAGGCAAAACTGAAACCCTGTAAAATTTGACTCATTTGTGAACATGGGGGTTCGTCAAGGAACCCTAGAGCCATCTTACCCGGCAGTCTCGGCAGTCATGGGAACGAGCGCCGTGCGAGCGGCACACAGGGCGCCTGCCCCGCATTCACCGCCGCACGGCAGCCCGCTTGCGGGTGCACGACTGAATGGTTGCCATTTTGGTGCCTCCATTGTCCCGACGTGAATCGGGGGACACATGGACAGGCAAGAAAAAAGGGTCCCTGAAGCCTAAGTAACCCTTTTTAAACAATTAGCTGGAAAACTAAGACCACGTGAAAACTTTGGTAGCGCAGGCAGGATTTGAACTTACGATCTTCGGGTTACGAGTTCGCAAATACCGCTGAAACCATCGTTTATTCAATATGTTACCGGTGCGCCCGTTGCCACCCCAGCATAATAAAGCAGCACTGTGCAGGACAGAATCGCGCAAGCCTCACGCACGCGACTTCCGACGCCAACCACATGGCGTGCATCGCCGAAGACGCGCGATGTAAGTAGTTTGATTTCAATGGCCTTTAACGCCCGCGAATCTCGATAATGAACACCAAGGTATTGAAAAAACGAACCTTAGGTGATACCTCTCGTTGGCACATTTCCGGGCACACCTCAGCGCCCCGGATTGGGTTACTACTTGTCTCGCAGACCCCGTCCTCCCAGGCCGAGAGCGATCGGATTAACCGCCCAGACTTTCGGCATTCTAGTCTCACGGGCCGTAGGTGAATGGGGCGGCAAGACCTATCTTGTCGTTCTGTCTCCACTCAACATCGTAGTCTTTGTAATACGCATCCTCAGAGGCCGAAATCTCCACTGGATTGCCCGGAGCCACCGCAAGGGGATGGTTGGAGACCATGACCCGGCCCCCGTCTTCCCCGGCGACCCGGCGTGTCAGGTTCTTACCTATGCCTGGGATCTCGAGGTAATGGGTGTCGCCATCTTCCGTGAAGGTAATCGGTACGGATTTCACGCCCAAAAGCTCACCAACCAGTCCGGCGAGAACCGCGGGATGCCCGCCCACCTCACCGCCGAAAATCTTGCTCAGCGCGGCCGTCTGAGCTTCGTCGGCGCGATCGTCGATGTACAGGGCGAGCCGCCAGGCGCCTTCGGTCAGGGCTCCTGGGGAATGCAGCCATGCCGCCACGTTCAGGCCGTCCAGCTTTACGTCACCCATATGGCCGTGTTGGACATGCCAGCCAACGAAGGCCTCACAGAAACCCTGCGTGGGGGGGCGCAGGAAAATACACGGGCAAACCAAGTCGCAGTTGCAGGATTCGAAATAGTTGCCTTTGAGGCTCCAGTCCGAGTCATTGGCCATAGCTTTCTCCTCATTTTTGCTTTGACGACGCCAGGTATGTTCGCAGGACGCCGAGGATTGGCGGGTAACCAGCAGGCCCGTGGACCGGCCATCTACACCGCCCCCAGAGTGACACGGACATCATTCCGATCCGGCTGAGCAGACAGTCCGTCTTAAAGAATCACTATGAATCGGAAGTATAGGGTCTCAACAACGACGGAAATATACGTAGTACCACGGGGGTGGGCCCGTGTTTATGCGACCGTGACGAAGCGGAAAACTTGTTCTACCGTGACGAAGGGCAAAACTTGTTCTAGAGTTATGATCCAACGACTTTTGTAAGATCTTTAACCTTATAAACCGTCATCGTATCGAAATCCCTGCCAGAACGCCCATGTCGAACCCGTCGTCAACCGCCGACACCGCGCTTGCACCTTCCCTGACGGCTCGTGAGATGGGCGTCGTCGTGGGTGGACTCGCCTGCATCGCGTTGGCGGGGTGGGCCTACATGTTTTACATGACATGGGCCATGTCCAATATGGACAAGGTCGATATGTGGATGCCCCCCATGGGTGCCACAACGTGGACAGCCGAGGACTTCCTGATGCTGTTCATCATGTGGGCGACGATGATGGTCGCGATGATGACCCCTTCGATTCTACCCATGGTCTCGATGTTCGCCACGCTTAACCGAAACCGACGAAACAGGGGGCAGCTCTACACCCCCACGTTCGTCTTCATCACGGGCTACCTCGTCGCCTGGGCCGGGTTCAGCTTGTTGGCCACATTCGTTCAGTGGCCCCTGCATACATCCGGCCTCCTGAACCCGATGATGAACAGTCGGAGCTATCTGTTGAGCGGAGTGGTCTTGATGGTAGCAGGCGTCTACCAATGGACACCGTACAAGAATGCCTGTCTCGCATCCTGCCGCAGCCCGCTCGGATTCCTCATGACCGAGTGGCGAGATGGCAGGGCGGGTGCGCTCTTGATGGGCATCCGGCATGGCATGTTCTGCATCGGCTGCTGCTGGGCGCTAATGCTGATCCTGTTCGCCGTCGGTGTGATGAACATGCTTTGGGTGCTGCTGATTACCGGATTCGTGGTAATCGAGAAGGCTCTGCCCGCACCCCGGGCACTGCGGTTGTGGAGCGGCCTTGCGTTACTTTGTTGGGGGGGGTATTGGGTTAGCCTCTTCTTGGTCAGCTGAGCTCGAAGCAGACCGGGGGCTCGCGATCAGTACGAACGGGTCACCGGCGTGGACCCGCAAGAACGCCAGTTGTCGAACCCGCGCTTGCTAGCGACCAGATACCTCGGACTTCGAGGACATCGCTCATGTTGTTCTTAACAAGAAAAAGGAAAACCCACACCGTAAGACTGTTGCCATCGGAATATGTCATCGAAGTAAAACCTGGACAGACATTACTGCAGGCCGCGCTGGAAGCCGGTCTTCAGTATCCCCATGACTGCCGCCGCGGTTCATGCGGCAAATGCAAGACACGGCTAGTGAGTGGTGAAATCAAGGAGCAAACCGATTTTACCTATGCACTGAGTGATGAAGAACTGCAGCAGGGAATGATCCTCGCCTGCTCCACCTTGCTGAAATCGCCTCTCGTCATTCAAGTCGACCTGGAGTCCGATGAGCGGACGCTGGGTTGCACCTCGTGCGGCGGTACCATTATCCGGTGCAAACACCTCACGCCGAACATCCTCGAAATCGGCGTTCGATTGGACAAAGACCTGCCTCGATCCGGGGATTCCTGCGGCCCGTGTGCGCCCTACGTTGCCGGTCAGTTTGCGGATATCAGTATCCCCGGCATCCAACAGCCGCGCTCTTACTCGTTCGCGACCGCCACAGAAGACGAGAAGCCCGGAGAAGTCACCTTTCTTGTTCGCCACGTGCCCGGTGGAGAGGCGTCGGGGTGGTTTCACTCGCACGATAGGATCGGCGAGAAGATCGGCCTCAGCGGTCCCTATGGTTCATTCTACCTGCGCGAGGGAGACGGCCCCATCTTGTGTATTGCCGCTGGCAGCGGCATGAGTTCGGTCAAGGCCTTGCTCGAACACGCTTGTAACAACCGCGTGGAACGAGACGCGATCTTCTTGTTTGGCGCACGTGCTCAGGACGAGGTCTTTTATCGGGACCAGATGAAGCGCTTGAAAAGCAAATGGTCGAGAAAGCACTCTTTCGAATTCATACCGGTAGTGTCAAATGAACCGGCTACGGGGGACGACTGGAGGGGTCTGGGATGGCTGGTAACCGACCGCATCAAGGGCCTTGGACTCGACCTCTCATCATGCCAGGCCTACCTGTCCGGACCGCCTGAGATGATTGACGCGGCAATCTTAGAGCTCGAGAAGGGCGGCGTTTCAGGGGACAGCATCTATTTTGATAAGTTCTTGGATTCGAGTCATGTCGAAAGGCTTCGGAAGTAAGCTCATGCCCACTTGAAAAGGCCGTGAAACAGACAGAGCCATGGGGTCATTCCTGTAGGTGAGCGCTCGATCGACCACGGCAAAGGCGATAGACCCTGAGGGCACACGAACAGGCTCCGCAACATGGCCTCAGTCCCCATCCGGTGGCCGTCGAGGCCCAGCTAGGATTACACCCGGAAGATCAGCAATTTCTACTGAACACACGAAAGCAGTCTCCGGACGGAACCGTGATACGCGTAAAACTACGCATGCCCAAACGTAGACACTACGCTTATCCTGGCCTGGCCTTCGAATTAATCTGAATTCGAGGCGTCGTTGCGTGCGGAACTTTTTTGCGACTACCGAGAGAAGCTTGCAACCCGCTTCATCGCTTCATTACCCGTTCAGCTAAGATGAGGAAACTACGATGTTAGAGTCCGCAGCGGAGAAGTACCAAAAAGAGCGCCCGTTCGAAAAGACCATTCGGCAGCTTGGGGAAATCATCAAAGACGACCCCGCAATGTTCGACCGTCTCGACAAGACGCCGGACAAAGAGAGTTTCATGGATGTCTACGTGACGTTGGGGGCCGAAAAGGGTCTCCATTTCAGCAAGGAGGACCTGCTGGTGGCCGTTCAAGAGCAGAAGCAAGGCAAAGACTGGGTCATCCCCAAAAAGGTCTTGCGCCTGATCGCCGAACGTTTCTAACTGCGGGGGATTGCAAACGATGAGCAGCGAAATCAAGACGAATGCCGGCCGTACCGTGGGACACTGGAACGGCGAAAGCGCCGCAGAGCTTCAGCAAGAACTGTCCCGCATACGCGATGAGCTCAGAGCCGGCGGCGCGGCGGAGCGGTTGGTGGCGAAGGAGATGCCGCACCGCGATCAGCTCCCCGAGGACTTGCACAATTTCAAGGCCTACCACATATGGGGTTGCGATCGCAGCGGAAACTGCCTGGTCGGCACACACGCGAATCGCATAGAACCAATCGAAAAAGTGCGTAGCTTCTCTTTGATCGAGCACCACTGAGAATCGGTGAGCGAGATACCGAGCAAAGTCGCGCATCAAGAGCCGGGGGCCGCTATGGAGCCCCCGGATACGATACCGTTGCCCTATACTGATTGTGGTAGGGGTTATGGAACGTTTGACCGTGACCTCAACACCGTACTGGCAAAGGTTCAGGAGATCGCGACCGAAGTGGTAGCCCCAAGAAGCGCCGAAACCGACGAGGGTGCGCAGTGGCCGGAGACCGGTCTCCGGGCGATGCAGGAGGCCGGCTTCGGCGGCCTTGTCGCACCGGAGCGATTTGGTGGCAAGGGATACGGGCTGTTCGCGCTGACGAGAGTGTGCGAATTGCTCGGAAGGGAGTGCGCTTCCACGGCCATTTGCTTCGGCATGCATTCCGTGGGCACTTCCGTCATCGCGGCCAATGCCACGCCCGATCAGCAGGCCCGCTACCTGACGCCGATCTGCGCGGGGAGGCACATCACCACGCTGTCACTCAGCGAAGCGGGCACCGGGGCCCATTTTTACCTTCCCCAGACTTCACTGGAAGCCTTGGATGGCGAGCATTACGCCCTTACGGGCACGAAGACATTCGTTACCAACGGTGGCTACGCCGACTCCTATGTTGTCTCCGCAGTGGCTGCGGAATCCGATGCCCCTCCGGACCGCTTCTCCTGTGTGATTCTCGATGGCGATACACCCGGCATCACATGGGGCTCCCCTTGGGACGGGCTGGGAATGCGCGGCAATTCGTCGCGTTCAATGGAATTAGCGGGCGTCAACGTGCCGCGCAAGAACCTTCTCGGTAATGAAGGCGATCAGATGTGGTACACGTTCAATGTTATCATGCCGTATTTTCTAGTGGCGATGGGCGGGACCTTCCTCGGGGTTGCCAGTTCGGCCCTGGAGGAAGCGCGCAAGCACATGCTACGCCGGTACCATAGCCACACCGGAACCAACCTCGCGCAGGCCACCGTGCTGCAGCAACGCCTAGCCACGCTGTGGAGTTCGTTGGCGCGCACCAGGCAACTCATCTATCACGCCGCTCGGAGCTTTGATACGGGCGAACCCGACGCCCTTATAGCGCTCATGGCCTCCAAGGCCGAGGTGGCCGACTGCGTGGTCACGATGGTCAACGAGGCAATGACCTTGACCGGCGGAGTTGGATATCGTAAGGGTTCGAAGCTCCATAGGATGCTGAGAGACGCCAGGGCATCTCATCTCATGTCACCCACCACGGACATCTTGCGGTTGTGGGTAGGGCGGGCACTTCTTGGCCAGCCGTTGCTGGCTGATTAGTTCCCTATCGCCGTGTTGCCGACCCCCCAAGTCGTCGCGGAACCGATGGGGCACATCGGCTTCGTCGGTAGGAATCCGGCGCTTCGGCAACAACTCGACCAACAGCTTGGTCCAGATTTCGCCTTGACGGCTCCGGCTGAGTCCGAGCAGCTGTTCGAACACATCGAGAGCGGCAGAGCGCCGTTCGACGCGGTGCTGCTGGAGTTGACCTCTGAGGACGCCGTTCGGCTGGCCCAACGCATCTATACCTATGACAAGCTGATCCCTGTATTGATTCTGACCTCGCCCTCCACAAGCGAGGAGCTCAAACGTGTTCTGATGTTCAGTCCCTTCCTTGGCAACGAGGTCATCGCCTGGTCAACCGACGACATTGACATTCTCCCCGCAACATTACGCGAGGTGATAAGCCGAAGACGCCAACGCCTGAAGCATCGGAACATCCTTTCGACCGCTCAGATCAGGCTGGAGAAACTGCCATTTCAGCAGCCCGATGCCACTCACTATCTCGATCGCCTGCTCGACCGTGCGCCGGTGGGCGTCGTTACAGTCGATTTGTCCGGTACCCTGGTCACCCTCAATCGCCAGGCGCAGAACATACTGGCGAACACCGAACGTCGCCTCCTCGGTCGGCCGCTGGTACAGTTTTTCCCCACCCGTGAGCACCAGCGACTCACCAGGCTACAGGAGGCCTGCTCTGCGGATGCGGTAGGCCAACGCACCGAGATCTTTGAACTGGATACCAAGAGCGGCCAGCGCCGCTACGTCGAAGTCTCGCTAGCCCCGCTGACATACCGTACCGGCCAGCGCGGCTTCATGTTGATTCTTCAGGATGTCACTGCAAGGGTGGAGGCAGAGCAAGAGCGCCAACGCGCCGAGACGGAGCTTCGCCGTCACGCCGCCTTGCTGCGTAAATTTCACGAGATCACCTCATCCGAGTCTCTGAGCCTGGAAGAGAAGTTGGACCAGGTCCTTGTCCTGGGGTGTGAACAGTTCCGGCTTTCGATCGGGATTCTGTCGCGCATCGACGGTAACCATCTCAGTGTCTTGCGGGCCGTAGGTGGCGACTCCGCTTACTCGATTGGCAGCAGACACAAGCTTGATCTGACTTACTGCGGCACAGCCTCGAATTGCGCCGAGCCGTTGACCGTGACAGGCGCTGATTCCGAAAAATGGAAAGATCACCCAGCCTTCTGGTCATCAGGTCACAGGTCGTACATCGGCACCCGCCTTTGCGTCGATGATGGCGTGCAGGGAACTCTGTGTTTCTTTGACTACACACCCAGAGAGAGGCCGTTCAACGCTGCGGACAGCGAGTTAATCAAGCTGATGTCTCGCTGGGTGGGAAACGAACTGCAGCGCGAGCGTGCCGACGCCCTGATGAGAAAGCTGTCCGGTGCCCTGGAGCGGACCGCCGACGCCATCATGATCACCGATCGCAACCGCTACATCGAGTACGTCAACCCATCCTTTGTAAGACTTACCGGCTACACGCGCGATGAGGCGATCGGCCACAAGACATATTTTCTGCGCTCAGGCCTGCACGATCGGAAGTATTACGACGAACTGTGGGAGGTCATCGGCAAGGGAAATGTCTACCGCGGAACTCTGGTCAATCGCAAGAAAAACGGCGCCCTGTACTACGAACAGAAGACCATCAGCCCGCTGAAAGACGAAAGTGGCGCCATCACGCATTTCATCTCTTCGGGCCACGACATAACCGAGTTGATCGAGGCGGAAGAGAAGAACCGCGCCCACCATGCCGAGCTCGCGCACGTCGCCAGGCTCAGCACCCTGGGCGAAATGACCTCCGGACTCGCGCACGAGCTCAATCAGCCGCTCTGCGCGATCACAACTTATGCACAGACCTGTCTCCACATCGTTAATGGAGACGACTGCAGCCCTGGGCGCGTGCGCTACGGGCTGGAGCAGATTGTCAAGCAAGCTGGATTGGCCAGCGCGATATTTCGCCGCCTGCGCGATTTTTCACGAAAAGGCGAAATTCGGAGTGAACCCATCTGCATGGCAAAGGTCGTCAAAGAGGTGGTGGACTTCGTCACCGCCGAGGCACATCAGAAACTGGTCAAGCTCCACCACCAGGTCCCAGCCGACGTCTCCAACACGATGGGCGACGCGATTCAGATTGAACAGGTCTTGCTAAACCTGGTTCGTAACGCGATGGATGCCGTTGTCGAGCTGGAGGAGACACGCCGACATATTTTCTTGAGCGCACAGGAACAGCGCGACGGGTGGCTTACCATGGAGATTCGTGACCGGGGCCGCGGCTGTCCAGCTGACATGGCGGACCGCCTTTTCGAACCCTTCGTTACGTCAAAAAAGGAGGGCTTGGGGATCGGCCTGAGCATCAGCCAGGGTATCGTCGAGGCCCACGGCGGCAGGCTCTGGCTGGCCGAGAATTCGGAAAAGGGCGCCGTATTTCGTTTCACAGTACCGACCGCATCCAGCTCTGGTGAAAAAGCAAAAGCTTAACGATTGGTCCGTCGTGCATGTGGTCGACGACAACCCCGCCGTTCGGGATGCGATCTGCTGGCTGGTTGAACAGGTGGGTCTTGAGGGCAGGTCCTACGAATCCGCTCAGGAGTTTCTGTCGAAATGCGACGAGCGCACTCGAGGCTGCCTGGTTCTGGATATCCGGATGCCGGGGATGAGCGGCCTGGAACTGCAGGATCGGCTGAACAAAACGTGCAGCAACATGCCAATCGTCATCGTTACTGGCCACGGTGATGTCCCGATCACGGTCAGGGCGATGAAAGCGGGCGCCTACGAATTCCTGCAGAAACCGTTCAATGACCAGGATCTCCTGGATGCCATTCAGGGCGCCCTGACCAAATACTCCGACATCTGGGAGAAAGAAGATGACAGAGAGCTGCTCAATAGAAATCTGTCGAAGTTAACGCCGCGCGAGAGCGAAGTTCTAGGTCATCTCGGCCACGGTAAACCGAACAAGGTGATCGCATACGACATGGGCCTCTCGGTTCGCACGATCGAGGGTTACCGCGCGAGTATCATGGACAAACTGAATGTCCGCACCTTGGGCGAGCTGATGCAGCTCGTACTCGATGCCGATCTGGCTCGTCGGGACGACGCCTGAATTAAGCCGGGCTGGGCGCGAACGAACCCTCATCTGGCAGATGGAAGGGAAATATAGAGGCGCGTCCTCTGGACTGGGCCGACCCGGCGTCTGGGCGGCCCGCTGGTGACTGGTAATCCTCGATCCTTGATATCCCGGACAGCGCGCCGGGCTTGACCCCAACGGTAGATCACGCCGAGCGTTCAAGTAGTTTTACGGCTACTTGCGCACCGAGCTTCTCCCTTAAAATTTTGTCATGGCAGCAACCTGACCATCGCGAGCGTGGAAGGTCCTGTCAGAAATCAATCGAAACGTGATTTTCAATCGGAGGAGCAGCAAATGCGCAAATTGATTTTCGGTCATTTAGTCTATCTCTGGACGCCGCTGGGCGTGATCGCCTGTCTGGCGGGTATCTTGCTCGGCGGCGACTGGGTTTGGCTGGGCATGGCGATATTCGGCTTGAATATCGTACTGGACACCCTGTCCCAGTCGTTCCATACCAAAGGCGCTTACACCGGCAAGGATGGCCAGCCTGCGGGCAAGGCGCCCGTTCTCAACGCCATGATGTACATGCAGCTGGTGAGCTTCATCGGACTCCAGCTGGCCTTGGCGTGGCGGGTGTTTCAATACGTCAGCGGCGCGCCCATCGAGACCATGAGCTTCACCCTGCCGGGATGGACCGGGATGGACGCGAGCATCGCCTACACCAGCGGCATCACCGGGCTGCAGCTGATCGGCGCCACGATCGGCGCCGGCATGCACCAGGGCCTGGGCATCATGTTCGGCCACGAGCTGGCACATACCAAGGGGTTCAGTTTCCTGATCTCCCGCATGATGATGGGACTTTCCGGGGCTGCGCACTTCTGCTTCGCCCACGTCTACAACCATCACCTCGAGCTCGGCCGCGCCTGGCTGGGCCCTGAGAACAACAAGATGGGCGAAGACACCGACCCGGCGACCTCACCGCGCGGACGCAGCCTGTACAAGCACTTCATCATCTCGCATATCGGCCAGTCCTATTTCGGCGTCCTGACCGAGAAGAAACGCCTCGCCCGTCAGGGTAAGAGCTTTTTCTCGCTGTCCAACCGCTGGATCCGTGGGTATCTATTGAGCGTCCCGACGGTCGCCCTGTTCCTCGGTGCGGGCTATGTCGGCGGCGGCGCCCAGGGCCTGCTGATCGGTCTGGCCGCTATGTTAGCCGTGTGGGTGATCTCCAACCTCGAGCTCGAGGCGCTCAACTACATGGAGCACTATGGCCTGATCCGCGTGAAAGACGAGCCGATCGAGTATCGCCACTCCTGGGACAACGACAACGCCTTCACCAGCTGGGCCTTCATCGAGATCGGCCGTCAGGCGGACCACCACGACCGCGGCGAAACCCATTTCTGGGAGCTCACCGGTGTCGGCCAAGCTCCCGACGGCGCCCCGAATCCGGGCTGGGGGTACTACACCGAGTTTGTACTGGCCCTGATCCCGCCGCTCTGGCACCGGGTCTACAAGCGCAAGCTGGCAATCTGGGACCGCGACTTCGCAAGCCCTGCAGAGAGGAAGATCGCCCAGGAGATCAACAGAAAGGTTGGTTACGAAGTTGACCCGGACACGATCAGGGACAAGCAGATGAAGGTGTCGTATGCCATGTAAATACCGCATGTAAGCCTTAAGCGGAGTAACTGCGGCCGGGTCAAATCCGGCCGCAGTCTAGAGTACCCCCAGCAATTCAATTCGGAGAAAGTACAATGAGCACTACCGAACAAGCGGTGCACCAAGATGACACCCTGTACGCCCGCCTGGGCGGCCGTCCCGGCATCGAGGCGATCGTCGCCGACATCTGGCAAAACCACATCAGCAACCCCTTGATTAACAATCGCTATGCCGCGAGCGACCCAGAGAAGGTGAAGCGTCTGGTCACGGAGATGTGCTGCGCCGGATTCGGCGGACCCGAGACCTACACGGGTAAGGACATGATCTCTGCCCACAAGGGCATGAATATCAACGATACGGAGTTCGTCGCCGTCGTCGATGACGTACTCAAAGCATGCGACCAGAACAAGGTTGATCAGCGGGAGAAGGACGAAATTTTGTGCATTCTCTACTCGCTCAAGAGCGAGGTGGTCTATTTGTAAGCATGGGAGCGGGGTTCGTCCAGACAAGAACCTGCTGAATTCACTGCGACCTGTCGAATTGCACACCACTTCAAAAGTCCAAACCAATTGGTTAAACAGCAGGCAAACCGACAGCGTCCACTGTACTGCATAGAAGAACCAGCCTAAGGCGCCCTGCGTCGTTGCGGTGAATCCGACCGACGCGCAGGTACCCGTTCATCCCCCACCCCCGATGTCTTGTCCTTGCAAAGTCTGCAGCCTAGCAGACCAACCTAAGCTGATATGCGAAGATGCACCGCCATCGGGACAGCTCTGTGTTCCAGAGCGCGGCGACGTCGAGCTTGCACCTCAGCGACCACGACCTCGAGCAGTTGGATGAAGTGCGCCTGCGGTCGCAGCAGCCGCCCGTTGAGGCACTTCACCAGGGCGTGCGAAAGCACGGCAGCACCAACGCTCGAAAGGAGTCAACTGCTCAGCAGCTTGGCGCAGCGTCTTGAACAACCTTGCGATCTTGCGGCAGGCCACCTCGGCGAGGGTATGGCTGATTCAGGCGGGTCTGTGTCCGCCGTGGCGGGTTTGCCGTGCGGGGGCATGCAGCAACAGGGGCCGGCTGGTGATGGCCTCGGTGTGCTGGTTGGGGTCGGCGAGACGCACGAACAGGCTCCACCACTTATAGACCAGGGCGGTCAGGCGCGCCATGAACCGACAGCGCTTGAGGTCACGGGTAGTGAACCCGCCCCAGCCCCAGTGGTTCTTCAGCTCATCGAAGGGGTTCTCGCATTCGGCCCGGTCACGGTAATGCTGGGCGACGCTGCGGATCTCACCAGGGAGCGAGGTGAACGGCACGGGGCATGCGTAGACGCTGACCCCATCGCTCACCCCGGCAAAGCTCAGGCGCAGCTGCTGCGGGTCACTCTCATCGACGACGGCCAAGTCTTTTTGGACGCGCCGGCGCAGGACCACGGCACGCCGGGCGCGGCTCCAGCCCGAGAGGCGCAGCGGCGTCTCAGCCCCTTGCCAGCCTTGACCGGCGTCGCTCCAAGCGGCTGCGCGCATGCATCATCCGCTCGATAACCTTGTTGACGCATGTGGTCAGGCGCAGCTTCACAAGGATACCGAGTCCTGGGTCAGCATGCTCGACTGGCTGGACGAAACCTTGCAGAGTTTCCGCACCCCCGAAGATACGCTGAGAAACTGTGCAGGCTGAGCCCCGGGTACGCGGGCACAAAAAAAGCCGGCCTGAAAGCGGACTTTTTGGTTTGCGGATCGCGTCAGTGCTTACCTGGTTCGAGTGCCACGCCCCGGCGTTCCCAGTGAATATAGGCCTGTAGATCGACCATGTCAGGATCATCCAGCGCCAGCGCCTCGCTCTCCAGCGGGTTCTTGATGCACCAGTTGATCATTTCGCCGAGCACCGCGGTCTTGCCCAGCTGTTGCTGGAACTTCGGGTAGGTTTCCGGGTGAATATTCGTGGCGTTCGGGTGGCACTGGTCACAGGAAACAGTGTTCTTGGCGTTTAGACCACCGTGGAACAGCTTTTCCCCCCTGCCGACCGAGGTCATGAATTCGGCCTGCCAGCGTTCCATGTCCGCCTTGGTAAACTGATCACTGACGGCCGGCCCGGCACACAGCAGGCCGCAGGCAGCGAGCAGCAAATGAGGCTTGGTGATGGTTTTCATTGTCAGAACTCCTTCCCTTCTCAATAGTGGTCCTGCGGCGGAATCCGGTTGTCCGCCAGCTGGTATTCGGTATCCGCCGGATGACCGGCCTTCTCGTCGAAAGCGACCACCCGGTTGCGGTTGTCCGGCAGCAGGTAGTGCACATCGACATCGCCGGTATACATGTTGATGAACTGCCAGCCGGTCGCATCGCGTTCGAAGAACGGATCGGCGCGGTTCATTGGCACAGTGAGTTTCGGCATGTAGCTCGCCGCCTGCCTGTAGCCTGCGGGGTACGGCCAGGGCCAGGCGGTCGCCATGGCAGAGTTGAAGCTGATGTTGCCGATCTGGTTGTACTGGATCTGGTGCACGTGACCATAGAGCACGGTCACCTTGTCGAACGGTTTGAGCAGCGCCTGGACCTGCTCCGCGTCATCGGTCCAGAAGTTCCAGCCTTTGTAGATCTTCTGCAGCGGCGAGTGCGACATCACCACGAGCGGGGTGTCCTTGCTGACCTTGGCAAGATCCTGGCGCAGCCATTCCCGCTGCTCGTCGCCGACCATGAAGGGCGAACCCTGGGGGTTGTCCAGGCGTGCCATTTCTTTCATGCGCCGCATGGGGGCATCCCACTTGTCATAAGTCCAGTCGTGGTAAGTGAGAATGCTGTTCAGGACCACGAAGTGGACGCCCTTGTGATCGAAACTGTAATGCTCCGGTCCGAGGCGCTTGCGCCAGTGCTCGCCGAGGTCCAGGTAATAGTCGTGCTCGCCCATGACATAGTGCACATCGCCTTTCAGGCCACTGAGAATCTCAAGCCCGTGATCGATCTCTTCCGGCTTGCCGAGCTGGGCGATGTCTCCCCCGTAGAAGATAAAGTCCGGACGCGGGTCGAGCAGATTGGCCTCGGCAACGGCGCGGATCAGCCCGCGGTCCCAGTTACGGACGAACTCGTTGCCCTTAATCTGTGTGATGTGCGAATCCGAAATGTAGGCGAAGTTGAAATCCTCCGGTCCCGATTTGCCGAAAGCGATTTCGACCAAGCTGAACGGAAGACTGCTGGCCGCGACGACTGCGCCGCCGGTTTTTAGAAAGCGCCTGCGATTCATGTCGCTCATGGATTAATCGCTCCTCTTTTTGGTGATGATCTCGGTGCTGGTCACCTGCTTGGCGATTTCGGGGCTGGTCAGCGCCTTGAGAAACTCAACCAGGTCCTTCTTCTGCTGGTCCGACAGGTGCAGTGGACGGATGCCGCCGCTCAGGAAGGGCGAGAACGGATCGTCCTCCTTGACCCGGCCGCCATTGTTATAGAAGTTAACCATGTCTTCCAGCGTCTTCTGGCTGCCGTCGTGCATGTAGGGCGCGGTCAGTGCAATATTGCGCAGGCTGGCGGTCTTGAAGGCCCCGACCTGGTTGAGGTCTTCGGAGACCGCGAAGCGGCCCAGTTCCGAGGCATCCGGGTCGGCAAGTACCGTCTTGTCAACATCCGCCCCTGCGTGCTTGGCTTTCAGGAACTCCTGGGCGATGGTGTTTTCTTTGCCGCGGATGTTCTTGAAGCCCACGCCGATGTTGTGGAAGCGGTTGTCCGTGAACAGCGCCTGCGTCTGCTCGATGATATGGCAGGATACGCAACGGCCCTGGCCGACAAACACCGCCAGACCACGGATCGCCGCTTCGCTCATGGCCGATTTATCACCGCCATATTGATAGCGGTCGAAGGGTGAATCCCCGGCAATAATGGTACGCTCGAAACTGGCTATTGCATCGGCGTACTGATCGATGGTGATCTCGGAGGCGTCCTTCACCCCGAACACGTCCGTGAAGGCATCTACATACGACGGATCATTGCGAATGACCGCGAGCAGTACCTCGTGGTTCGGCAGGCCGCCCTCCACCGGATTGACGGGGGGCTGCTTGGATTGCCCTTCCAGATCGGGCTCGCGGCCGTCCCAGAACAGGGTTTTCATGTACGCGGCGTTGATCACCGTCGGCGCGTTGCGGGTGCCGAGCAGGCCATCGTGACCTTCCGACACGCGGCGGTGGTCGGTAAACCCTTTCTCTTTTTCGTGGCAAGTCGAGCAACTGACCTTGCCGTCGGCACTGAAACGCTTGTCATGGTACAGACGGTCGCCGAGTTTGATTTTGGCGGGTGTCTGCGGATTGTCAGCCGGTATCGGCACCGGCGGCAGTCCGAGCGGTGCTGCCGACACGCTTGCGGCGGCGGCCAATACGGCCAGGGTCAGCCACAGTGCTGGTCGTCTCATGATCGTTTTCCTCCTTTTGTATGGCAATCGTTCAATTGAGCTGCGGCACCCGTGGCCTGGTTGCACCGCGACCGGTGGCCGTCTCACCACGAACCGGCTTGGCGGTATCGCCGCAGCCTTCGAAAGCGCGTGAGTTTTCCACGCCTGAGTGTAGTAGCCCTTCCGACAGCAGCCATTTGATTATTGCAATAACGGTCATAGCGTTAATCTATCGTTACTATTCAGGGACGCTAAACCTGTCAAACACAGTCAGTCAGTAAAGCGCTTGTTTCGATGCTGCGACAACTGGATTTTCTACCTAACTAATTGTTATAGCGTTATCCTCAGGTCTCGCGACCCGGCGAAAGCAGCGGCGATCCACAAATATCTTGATACGTGACGAGCCCGTCAATCCCCGCCCACTTAGCGTGGACCGACAGGAGCAAAGCCCGTCGATACCAACCCTGCATGCCGAATATCGATGCGTCGTCATCAGTGCAGCTTGACTTCCGGGTTGACCGAACGCCGCAGGAACGACGAGAGCGTCAACAGCAGCGTGCTAAATGCGCCATGAAGGGTCACCTGGTGCATCTTGTACAGGGAAAGATAGACCAGGCGCGCGATCAGGCCGGATATCCAGAGATTGCCGGTGATGGCGCCCATCAGGCTGCCGACCGTGCTGTAACCGCCCAGCGTTACCAGCGAGCCGTAGTCGCGGTAGACCCACTCACCGATGTCCCGCTTGCCCTTGAGGCGCTTGCCGATGGCCTTAGCGACAAAGCTGGACTGTTGGTGAGCCGCCTGGGCGCGGGGCGGCACCGTCCAGCCCTTCGCGTCGGGCGGAAACGCGGCGCAATCGCCGATGGCGAAGACGTGGTCGTCGCTCATCGACAGGAGATTTCTTCCGACCTTGATCTGATTGATGCCGTTGACCTCGAGACCCAGACCGGCCGTCACGTCCGGGGCCTTGATGCCGGCGGCCCAGACTATGATCGCCGCCGGGATGAAGTCGCCCGACGCAGTCTCCACCCCAGCATCGGTCACGCGGGTGACGGCCTGATTGAGCATGACCTCGATCCCCAGGTCATCGAGCTCGCTCCGCACCTCGTCGGAGATCCGTTCCGGCAGCGCCGGAAGGATGCGAGGGCCGGCGTCGAGAATCCTCAGCCGGACATGGCTTTCCGGATCCAGGTGTTCGAATCCGAACTGACGCAGTCGACGCGTGACCTGGTGCAGTTGTGCCGCCAGCTCGACGCCGGTGGCCCCGGCGCCGACGATGGCGATATCGAGCTGTCCGGGCGTTCGCGGCCCATGGTGCGTCGCGGACTGAATCAGCCGCTCCATCAGCCGCTTCTGAAAGGTGACGGCCTCCTTCTTGTCGTCGAGAAACCAGCAGTGCTCGACGACTCCCGGGATGCCGAAGTCGTGACTAACGCTGCCGACCGACAGGACCAGAGTGTCATAGCGGAAGCTGCGTCGGGGGATGATCTCGACTCCTTCGTCGTTCAGCGTCGGTGACAACCAGACCTGTCGGTTGTTCCGGTCCAGGGTCTCCAGTTTTCCCATGCGAAAACGGAAATGGCTGCGCTCCGCCTGGGCCAGGTACTCGACCGTGTGCAGTCCCGGATCGAAGGAGCCGGCCGCAACCTGGTGCAGCAGGGGTTTCCAGATATGCGTGCGCCCGGCGTCGATGAGCGTGACCTCGGCGCGCTGGCGTCGACCAAGCTTCCGGCCCAATCGGGTCGCCAGCTCGAGACCGGCGGCGCCGCCGCCGACGATGACGATCTTGTGGGGGTCACTCATCAGGGTTTCCGGGTCCTGGCCGCTGGCACCGCCGCCGCGGCCTTTGTCCCAGTGCCGTGCCTTGGGCGAGCCGTTTCATCGCAATCCACCGGCAAACGCGAAACGGCGCGATGGGCGTTCAAGCCGGTTCGACCTGAATCGCGCAGAATTTGAACTCCGGGATCTTGCCATCGGGATCGAGCGCCTCGTTGGTGAGCAGGTTGGCCGCCGCCTCGTGATAACAGAACGGCAGGAAGACCTGGCCTTGGCGCAGGCCGTGATCGAGGCGGGCATGCGCGACGACCTCGCCGCGGCGTGAGCGCAGGCGGATGAGATCGCCGGCCCGGGCGCCGATCGCCGCGAGTTGGTCCGGATGCAGGGTGGCCACGGGTGCCGGCTCGATCGCGTCCAGCACGCTGGCGCGACGGGTCATGGCGCCGGTGTGCCAGTGTTCGAGCTGCCGGCCGGTGATCAGGACGAGGGGGTATTCGTCGTCCGGAAGCTCGTCGGCGTTGCGCAAGGCGGCGGGCACCAGCAGCGCCTTGCCGCCGGGGCGGGGAAACTGTTCGGTAAAGATGACCTCGTCGCCGGGGTCGCCCTCCTGTTCGCAGGGGTAGGTGACCGAGCTGTCTTGCGCGAGCCGTTCCCAGGTGATGCCGGCGATGTTCGGCATTGCCTGGCGCATCTCTTCGAAAACGTCGCTCGGGCCGCGGTAGTCCCAAGCGAGACCGATGCGCCTGGCCAGGTCCATGATGATGTCCAGGTCCTGGCGCGCCTGGCCGGGCGGATCCAGCGCCTGGCGGCCGAGCTGTACCCGGCGGTCGGTGTTGGTGAAGGTGCCGGTCTTCTCCGGGAAGGCCGAGGCCGGCAGGATGACATCGGCATAGTGCGCAGTCTCGGTCATGAAGATGTCCTGAACCACCAGGTGGTCGAGCGCGGCCAGCGCCACTCGGGCGTGGTTGAGGTTGGGGTCCGACATCGCCGGATTCTCGCCCATGATGTACATGCCGCGGACCTTACCGTCGTGGATCGCGTGCATGATCTCGACCACGGTCAAGCCGGGTTCGGGGTCCAGCGCCTGGCCCCAGAGCCTCTCGAAGCGGTCTCTGATCGCGGGGTCGTCGACCCGCTGGTAATCGGGGAAGACCATGGGGATCAGGCCGACGTCGGACGCGCCCTGGACATTGTTCTGACCGCGCAACGGATGCAGGCCGGTCCCCGGGCGCCCGATCTGGCCGGTGATCAGCGCCAGGTCGATCAGGCAACGGGCGTTATCCGTACCATGTACGTGCTGGGATATGCCCATACCCCAGAAGATCATTGCGCCTTTGGCGCGGGCGAACACCCGTGCCACTTCGTGCAAAGTCGCCGCCGGGATGCCGCAGATGCTCTCCATGGCCTCCGGCGAGTAGTCGCCGAGGTGCGCTTTCAGCGCTTCGTAGCCTTCGGTGCGTCGGGCGACGAAGTCTTGGTCCACCAGCCCTTGCTGCACCACCGAGTGCATGATCGCGTTGAGCATGGCGACGTCGGTGTCGGGCTTGAACTGCAGCACATACTTGGCACCGCGGGCGATCGCCGTGCGCCGCGGGTCCATCACGATCAGGGTCTTGCCGGCGCGCGCGGCGTTCTTGAAAAAGGTGGCGGCAACCGGGTGGTTCTCGGTCGGGTTGGCGCCGATCAGCACGATCACCTCAGCCTCGCTGACATCGGCCACCGGGTTGGAGACCGCCCCTGAACCGATCATCTGCAGCAGCGCCGCGACCGAAGAGGCGTGGCACAAGCGGGTGCAGTGATCGACATTGTTCGTGCGGAAGCCGGTTCGCACCATCTTCTGGAACAGGTAGGCTTCCTCGTTCGAACCCTTGGCCGAGCCGAAGCCGGCGAGCGCGGAGGGGCCGTGAGTGTCGCGGATACGCACCAGGCCGTTGGCTGCCCGCTCCAGGGCTTCTTCCCAGCTGGCCTCGCGGAAGTCGCGCAGCGGATGGTCGAAATCCATGTCCATCTCGGCGTGCTTCGGGGCATCGTCGCGACGTATCAGCGGCACGGTCAGACGTTGCCGGTGACTGACGTAATCGAAGCCGTAGCGGCCCTTGACGCACAACCGGCTGTTGTTCGCCGGCCCGTCGCGGCCTTCGACGAATAGGATCCTGTTGTCCGCAACGTGATACGTCAGTTGGCAGCCAACGCCGCAGTACGGACACACCGAGTTCACTTTCTTGTCTACCGGCCGCAGGGCGACCCCGTTGGCGGGCATCAGGGCACCGGTCGGGCAGGCCTGGACACATTCGCCGCAGGCCACGCAGCTGGAGTCGCCCATGAGATCTTCGAGGTCGAAGACAATGCGCGCGTCGGCGCCACGGCCGGCCCAGCCGATCACGTCGTTGCCCTGTTCTTCGCGACAGGCGCGCAGACAGCGGCCGCACTGGATGCAGGCATCCAGATTGACCGCGATGGCGGGATGGGAGAGGTCGGCCTCCGGCTGTCCGCGGGCCGGATAGCGGGGCTTGCCCAGCTGCAGCTTTGCGCTCCAATGATCGAGTTCGCTGTGCAGGGTGTAGCTTCGGCCCGCGACGATGTCGGACTGCAGCAGTTCCAGCACCAGTTCCTGCGCACGGCGGGCGCGTGAGGAATCGCTGGACACCTTCATGCCGGCGCTCGGCGCCCGGCAGCAGGACGGGGCCAGCACGCGCTCGCCGTCGATCTCGACCATGCAGGCGCGGCAGTTGCCGTCGGCACGTAGTCCCTTGGCATAGCACAGGTGCGGGATCTCCACCCCGTGGCGCTGCGCGGCCTGCAGCAGACTCTCGCCGGCCAGCGCGGTGATCTCCTGGCCGTTGAGGGTGAAGGGCACCTCTGCCGCCTGGGCTTCGGATCGCAAGGCCATGGTTCAGAACTCCTCGGGGAAATACTTCATCGCGCAGCGCAGCGGGTTGGGCGCGGCCTGTCCCAGCCCGCAGATGGACGCGTCTTCCATGACCTGGCAGAGGTCCCCGAGCGCCCGCTGGTCCCACTCCGGGCGCGCCATCAGCTGCGCCGCCTTCTCGGTGCCGACTCGGCACGGGGTGCACTGGCCGCAGGACTCGTGGGCGAAGAATCGCATCGCGTTCAGGGCTTGCTCGCGGACGCTGTCCTGGTCGGACAGCACGATGATCGCTGCCGAGCCGATGAAGCAGCCGTACTCGTTCAGGGTGTCGAAGTCCAACGGCAGGCCCCCGAGCGAGGCGGGCAGGATGCCGCCCGAGGCTCCGCCGGGGAAATAGGCCTTGAAGCTATGCCCATCGAGCATCCCGCCGCAGTATTCATCGATCAACTCGAGGATGCTGATCCCGGCCGGCGCCAGGTGGACCCCCGGCGAGTTCACCCGGCCGCTGACCGAATAGCTGCGCAGCCCCTGGCGACCGTTGCGTCCGTGAGACAGGAACCAGTCGGCGCCCTTGTCGAGGATCTCGGGAACCCAGTACAGGGTCTCCATATTGTGTTCGAGCGTCGGCCGGTCGAACAGGCCCCGTTCGGCGATGTACGGCGGACGCAGCCGCGGCATACCGCGCTTGCCTTCGATCGACTCGATCATCGCCGACTCCTCGCCGCAGATATAGGCACCGGCCCCGCGGCGCAGTTCGATCGCGGGTAAGGCACCGGGCGGATCGGCCTGCAAGGCGGCCAGTTCGCGTTCCAGCAGCGCCCTTACTCCCGCATACTCGTCACGCAAGTAGATGTAGATGGCGTCGATGCCGACCACCTGCGCGGCGATCAACATGCCGTCGAGGAAGCGGTGTGGATCCCTTTCCAGGTAGTGGCGGTCTTTGAAAGTACCGGGTTCGCCCTCGTCGATGTTCACCGCCATCAGACGCGGCGCGTCATAGCCGCGCACGATGCGCCATTTTTTTCCGGCCGGAAACCCGGCGCCGCCCAGACCGCGGAGCTTGGCCTGCTCGAGCTCGCGCAGGATCGACTCCGTGGCGGCCGGGTCATCGTTGCGGGCCAGTTCGATCAGCCGCCGATAGCCGCCGGCGGCCCGGTAATCGGCGTAGCTGCGCGCTTGCGGGGGAATGTCGTCGGCGTGGCGGCCGCTGGCGACCGCCGCGAGCACCTCGGGTGCGTTGGCCTTGGTCACCGGGCGGGTGCCGACCACGGCGACCGGTGCGGCCTCGCAGCGACCGACGCAGGGGACGCGTTGCACGCGGACGTCCTCCCCCAATGCCTGCTGTAGTTCCGCGATCAGTTCCTCCGCGCCGGCCAGGTCGCACGCTACCGACTCACAGACCCGGACCGTGAGTGCGGGAGGCGCCGGTTGTCCGTCGCGGACGACGTCGAAATGATGGTAGAAACTGGCGACCTCGTAGACCTCGACCGCTGACAGGCGCAGCTCTGCGGCCAGGGCCACCAGCAGCTTTGCCGGCAGATGCCCCAGATCGTCCTGGATGCGATGCAGGTACTCGATCAGGCGGTCGCGACGGCTGTCGCCCGGATCGAGGTACCGGCGCACCTCGGCCAAATCGCTCGTGGTTGGCTGCCGCCCTTTGGGTCGAGCCGCCTTGCGGCGGGTGTTGGAGGTCGTCACTGCGCAAGACTCCGAAACGGGGGCTGATCTAGGTTTCGATGCCGCGGGTCCGGCCGCACCTGCGGGCGGTATATCCACGTGAACCAGGGAGTTACTGCGGTCCGTGACGTGAAGGAGAGGGGCAAGAGCTATGCCATGAGGTGGTACGGTTGGCACTTGGCCAGCCGCGTGACGGTCGTACGGTACCGCTGCGGATTGTCGGAGACGTTCGCTGGTGAGCGCTTCGGCAGACAAGTCGGCCGCGGCGCGGCTGTGCCAGGTCGAGCGCATCCCCGCGACCGACCAGTGACCCGCGTGAGACACCATGGCACACCCGATGTAGCGCCGCCGGGACACCGGCAGGGGTTTGCCCTCGACCCAGACGGTCGTTGCGGAACCGGCGCTCGTGTGGCTCGGTTTGGTATGTCACATGCCCGACCAGCACCGGCGCCAGACAACGAGCGGAGCGACGCCGTGGAACGACAAGGACCGCCCACGGTTGATCATGGGCGTGCTCAATCGGACCCCCGACAGCAGGCGTTTCCTCGACCCGGAACAGGCGGTGGCCCATGCGTGCGGGATGTGGGCGAGGGTGCGGAAATCATCGATATCGGCGGCGTTGGATGCCGGCGCCGACCTGATCAACGCCGTCTCCGCGGGACGCGACTCGGCGCCACCTGCGCGACGACGGCACTGGGCACCGCCGCCGGGGTTCGGGTGTTTCGAGTGCACGACGTCCGTCCCAATCGTCAGGCGGCGATCGTGGCCTAGGCCGTGTCTCGGTCTCGTGCATCGGTGTCGCTGGGTAAGGCGATGCGAATCCGGTGCGGCGGTCCTCGTTGACGCGCAATGGACCACGTGACCGGGGCGCGGGGCGCAGCCCCGAGCCCGGACCGCTTGTTATCCTGCTTGCCGCGGCTGATCAGGGCGTAAGCGGAGTGATTGTGGATCGATTCGACGTTCTGCGACTCCACCGTGTAGGCGCCGATGCGCGGTTCGGCGTCCAGTCGCCGGGCGACATCACGGACGATGTCTTCGACGAACTTGGGATTGTCGCAGGCCTTTTCAGTGACGAATTTCTCGTCTGGGCGTTTGGGCACGGAGAATAGGTCGCAGGGCGCGTCGCCCTCGATCAGATCGATCAGTTCCTCGATCCGGATGAAGCACTGAATGCGCGCGGTGACCGTGATCAGCGAGCGCTGGTTGTGGGCGCCGTACTCGGAGATGCCTTTGGAGCAGGGGCAGAGGCTGGTGGCGGCGACCCGCGACCTTGAGGTAGACCTGCAGGCCGTCGCCGTCCTTGCGGCCGAGGAAGGCGATGTCGTAATCCATCAGGCTCTTCACGCCGGAGAACGGGGCGGTCTTCTCGACGAAGCAGGGGAAGCGCATCTCGACGTGGCTCGTCTCGGCCTCGAGCCGGTCACTGATCTCGAACAGCATCTCGTGGAAGGAGCGTACCGTGATCTCGTTTTCCTGTTCGTCGAGCATCTCGAGAGAGCGCGACGTGTGCGTGCCCTTGAAATGCTGCGGCAGGCTGGCGTAAAGACTGAAGCTGGCGATGGTGCGTTGTTCGCCGCCGCTGCGGTCCTTCACCACGGCCGGGTGACGGACGTCCTTGATGCCGACCTTGTTGATCGGGACCTCGCGATGGTCGGCGGTGTTTTGCACATCTTCCAGCACGGCTGCGCAGGGGCTGCTCATACTCCGTCTCCGGATGGCAAGGCGCGCTCAGCGACGACAAGCGCCGGCGCGGGTCGCCGCCTGCAGACCATCGAGATACTGCCGGCGGCGGAGGTCGAGTCGCGTCAGATACCGCCCAAGTTCGCTGTTCGGGTCCTCGCGGTCATGGACGAAGCGCGCGGTCAGGCGTTCGTCCTTGGTGTTCAGGAACAGGACCATCGCGGCGAAGGTCAAGCCGAGGCGGAAATCAAACTCACGGAAGGCGTTTGAGTCCGGATCGGGCTCGGGCAGGCGGGCTCGCATCTCCTCCAGATTGGCGGCGAAGCCGAGCAACTCCTTTTGCGCCTCGGCGCCCATCGGCTGCTCCTCCGCCAAGTGGCGCACCACGGTGGCGATATCCAGACGACAGTGATTGTAGTCCTGCAGCTTGCGGCGAACGTCATCCAGGTTGCAGCCGCGGACCTGGCTGTGGCTGGGATAGTCCTTGGGGACCCCCGGGAGTCCGTCGGCGACCGCACCGCCGGCCAGGGCAAGCAGCAAAGGCAGGCCGCACAGCGCAATGATTGGCCTGCCCGTCATTGCTCCTCCGCGCGCAGCGCGCCCGACGGGCAGTCATCGCAGACCTTGCGGATTCGGTCGGCGTCGGCGCCCGTGGTATCGATCACGAACTGACCCTTTTCGATCTTGAATACCTGCGGGAGTTGCGTCACGCAGACGCCGGAGTGTTGACAGGTTTCCTCGTTCCAGGTGACTTTCAGCATTTCTTACTCCTCGATGAGGTTTGGTTGTCGGATGATTGGGTAGGGCTACGGTCAACCAGCGGAAGATCGGTCCGGTCGATTCCGCAGATGCAGGGCTGAACGCAGGCTCTCGACCAGGGCCTCGGTGGGCAGGCCGTACGGCAGGATGCGGAACAGCTTTCCCTCGGCATCGATCAGGTACAGGTTGGCGCTGTGGTCCAAGGTGTAATGCTCCCGCTCGCCCTTACCGACGAAGTTATAACGCACGTGATAGCGCGCGGCGACCTCGTGTAGCTGCTCGGCGCTACCCGTAAGGCCGAGCAACTGCGGATGAAAATAGCGGGTGTATTCGCCAAGCCGCTCCGGCGTGTCTCTGTCAGGATCAAGCGAAACGAACAAGGCGTCGACCCGGCGGGCCTCTTCCGGCGTCAGGCGTTTCAGGGCGGCGGCGATGGCGCTCAGCGTGGTCGGACAGATGTCCGGGCAGAAGGTATAGCCGAAGGTCAATAGCACGACCTTGCCGCGCGAGTCCTGGAGTGAATAACTCGAGCCGTCGGGCGCGGTCAGGGTGAAGTCTCCACCCAAGGCGAAACTCTCGCCACTGGCGCTAAGACACAACATAAGGACCCAGATTGGGGTCATTCGCGACATGAACCGCTCCGCAATCTCCAATCTCCGATTACTGAATAAAGACGACTTCGCAGCATTAATGCCAGATCCGGCGAGCACGCAGCCGCGTAGGGCACGCAGAGCGGGGCAGGCAGAGGAAGTGTTTCAGGCTCGGCACAACTAGCGGTGTACCTGTAACTGCAACGGCACGCCGGGGCTATCAGGCCGATTCTAAGAAACCCATCGGCGGGGCCTTGTCGGGGCAACGTGAGGGTTGGCATCGGGTTTGCCACACTAGTGTCGACCGCTCGTCTGTTGACCGATCGTCGAGCGCAGCGTCGACGAAGTTGCCGCCGCGCCCCCAACGGCCGGGTGGCGACCTTATTACGGGCAATTGTAATGCCATAGAGATTCGGAGGAATATTTCATGCGTTCTGCACAAATGAAACGCGTTGGCCGGGCCGCGCTGGCGACCTCTCTCGCCGCTAGTGCCGCGCTGGCTGCGTTTGCACCCAGCGCCATGGCGGACGAGACTTGCCAGTCGCCCTACATGGCCAAGATCGTCGGTCAGGAAGACTTCGTCTATGTCTGGACCCTCGGTGTCGAAGGCGTGGGCGATGGTCAGGACAAGCTGGTCACGATCGCCGTCAATCCCAACTCTCCCGATTACGGTAAGGTCGTCGCCAGCCTGTCGGTGGGTGGTCGTAACGAGGCCCATCACTCCGGCCTCACCGATGACCGCGCCTACCTCTGGGCCGGAGGCCTGGACACCAGCAAGATATTCATATTCGACGTTCATACTAACCCGGGCAAGCCGACGCTGCATAAGGTCATCACCGATTTCGTTTCCAAGAGCGGCGGGGTGGTCGGGCCTCATACGGCTTACGCGTTACCGGGCCGGATGATGATGACTGCGCTGTCCAACAACAAGGACCACGGTGGCCGGACTGCACTGGTTGAATACACCAACGATGGAGACTATGTCGCCACCTACTGGATGCCGACTGACGACAATCTGCGTGGCGCCGAGAAGGCCGGCAAGTATGCCGACGGCTACGGCTACGATGTCCGGGCCTTGCCGCGCCTCAACGTCATGGTCACCTCGGCCTTTACCGGTTGGTCCAACTATATGATGGACTTCGGCAAGATGCTGCAGGACAAAGAGGCCATGAAGCGCTTCGGTAACAACGTCGTCGTCTGGAATCTCCACACCCGCAAGCCGGAGAAGGTGCTGGATGTACCGGGAGCCCCATTGGAGGTTCGCTGCGCCTGGCAGCCGAACCACAATTGGTGCATAACGACTACCGCCCTCACCTCCAAGATATGGATGATATACCGGGACGAGACCGGAGACTGGCAGGCAAAGGCGGTTGCCGATATCGGCGACCCCTCGAAGATACCGCTCCCGGTCGACATTTCGATCGCCTCGGATGACTCGGGAGTCTTTGTGAACACCTTCATGGACGGAAAGACCCGCTACTTCGATCTCAGCGATCCGTTTAATCCGAAGCAGGTCTATGAAAAGGTCATCGCGAGTCAGGTCAACATGGTCTCGGGAAGCTGGGACCACAAGCGCCAGTACTACACTAGCTCGCTGCTGTCCAACTGGGATAAGAAGGGCAAAGATGACCAGCAGTTCTTCAAGGCCTACACCTGGGATGGCAAGAAACTGACCAAGCAGTTCGAGATCGATTTCTACAAGGAAAAACTCGGTCGTGCACATCAAATGCGATTTGGCGCCTATTCGCTGTATGCCAAGCGCAGCGACGACCCGCATGTAAAAGGGCCCGCTGTGGCGGCGACTGAATCAATCCATCAATCCGACTGAATCAGTCCATCAATCCCCTGTCTAACCTCAGGACAGGGGTCTTCCTCCCCCCTGAACAGCCCCTGGGTACATCCAGGGGCCCTTTTTGTTATCGACTCGCGGGGTCGGGAGCGAAAATATGAGAAGCATCACACACTCGCTGTTCTTGTTCATGGCCCTGAGCGCCGTAACCGCGCCATACGCGACTACCGCCCATGGTGCTGGCAGCGGGCAACCGGTGGTGCTGGCGCCTTTTTACAGCGGGCAAGAGTATTTGCCGCCCGAGCCGGGGACTTATGAACTCCCTGCGCTCGGTCAGGCCGCGGACGGCGCCGTGCTCGACAGCAGCGGACAGGCTCAGCGTTTATCAGATTATCTGGGCGACGGAAAGGTCGTCCTGCTGAGTTTCATCTACAGCCACTGCACCGATGTCAACGGTTGCCCCTTGTCCACCGCTGTGTTGTACAGCATTCAGCAGAAGATCAAAGACGATCCATGGCTGCGCAAGCACTTTCGGATGATCAGCCTGAGTTTCGACCCCACTTACGACACCCCAGAGGTGATGAAACTCTACGGTGCCAATTTCCGTAAGGACGGCGATTGGCGTTTCCTTACCACCAGCGGCCGGGCCCAGTTGCAGCCGATCCTTCAGGGCTATCATCAATCGGTAATTCGCGACCGCGACGCCGAGGGCAAGGAACTGCCGTCGTTCTCGCACATTCTTCGGGTGTTTCTGATCGATCCGCAGAAGCGCATCCGCAATATCTACAGCGTCTCGTTCCTTTATCCCGAATTGATTATCAACGACATCAAGACCGTATTGATGGACGAGACCAATATTAAGACGGCATCCATGGACGAAGCAGAGTCCGAGCTGAAACAGGTCTCCAAGCTGTCCCATCCCGGCGACTACAAGGAAGGCTATGAGACCGGCAGTTACGAGACCCGAAGCGAGGCCGTGGACCTACGCAAAGGCGAACCCGCCGACCTGCTTTCGTTCGTCGAAAATCCGCCGCTGGGTCTGCCGGCCGTGCCGCAACCGAGGAACAATTCGATCACGCGGGACAAAGTCGAGCTCGGCCGCAAATTGTTCTTCGACCGCCGACTGTCGCTCAATCACACCTTCTCCTGCGCCATGTGCCACATCCCCGAACAGGGCTTCACCAGCAATGAGCTGGCCACGGCCGTCGGGGTGGAGGGGCGCAGCGTGCGGCGCAATTCGCCGACCCTCTACAATGTCGCCTACATGACCCGTCTGTTTCACGACGGCCGCGAGGATACCCTGGAGCAACAGATCTGGGCACCGCTGCTGGCGCACAACGAGATGGCCAATCCGGCGGTAGGTTCGGTGATGAGAGAGATTCGCGGTCTTCCCGAGTACCGCGGTCTGTTCGAGCAGGCGTTCGACGGCCGCGGCCTCAGCATGGAGACTCTGGGCATGGCGCTGGCCAGCTACGAGCGGGTGCTGGTGTCAGGCGACTCGCCCTTCGACCGCTGGCATTACGGCGGTAACTCGACGGCCGTGTCGGCGGCCGCAAAGCGCGGCTTCGAGCTGTTTACCGGCAAGGCCGGCTGCTCGTCCTGTCATACGGTCGGTAAGGACAGCGCCCTGTTCACCGACAATGGCCTGCACAACACGGGCACCGGATATCGCGAGTCCATGGGCATCCGGCCGGATAAGGAGAAGGTGCTGATCGCCCCCGGCGTCACCGTCGAGGTAAAGCGCGAGATCATCGACGCGGTTGCTCTCCCGCCGCTGCCGGACCTGGGTCTGTACGAAGTGACGCAGAACCCGAGTGACCGCTGGAAGTATCGCACGCCGAGACTGCGCAACGTTGCCTTGACCGCACCTTATATGCATAACGGCTCTCTAGGTACGCTGCGATGAGGTGGTGGAGTTTTACAATAGGGTGGAGTGCCGAACGAATTGCAGGACCCGCGGATCCGTCCGCTCGGTCTGAGCGAGCGGGAGGTCGACGAACTGGTCGCGTTCCTCGAAACCCTGACCGGAAACAATGTCGATGTCGATCGTCGCTGACGCCTTCGCCGCGCCGATTGGCGATATCACCAAAGAGGATCCCCACTGGGCGCATGATGTACATTCTGCCGAATAAGACCTGGCTTTTCGCGCTTGGCCTGCTGGTCATCGCGCCCCAGGCCATGGCGGCGGGCCTGATGCGGCCGCTCGAGGCGGCGCGCCCGGTCGCCGATTTCCAACTACCGGGGATCGACGGCCTTCAGCACCGGCTTGACGACTACCGAGGTCGCTACCTGCTAGTCAATTTCTGGGCCGTCTGGTGTACCCCCTGCCAGCAGGAGATGCCGTCCATGCAGCGCGCCTATCAGCGCTTGAAGAGTGAGCGCTTCGACATGCTGGCCGTGCACGTCGGACCGAGTCTGAAGCAGGCCAGGACCTACGCCGAAAGTCGGGGGCTTGAGTTCCCGATTCTGGTGGATTCCGAGATGGACCTGAGCGCTTGGCAGGTCGTGGGCCTGCCGACCAGTTATCTGCTCGACCCGCAGGGTCGCATCGTGGCCGAGGCGGTGGGTGAGCGCGACTGGGACAGCCCCGGGTTGTTGCATCAGCTTGAGGCTTATATCCACGGCAAGTGAGCGCCGCGAGGCGTTTCGCGCCTTCGGTCCACCTTGTGTCACTTGCCACGCACCGCTGTTCAGACGCCGAAATTGCCCCGATGACCTCAAAAGCCGGACTTGATGCAGCCCCCAGGCGTCAGCATGGTGGGTGCCCGTTTGTTGGCCATACGGCGTCTGGCGTAGAGGCCGCGCGAACTCGGTTCAGGCGGTTGCATTGAACAGCGCCCGGCTTTGCCCGGGACAGTCATTTCAATTGGAAAATCATCACGAAGATGACGATCCCGGATCGACTTTGCGGATCATTCCCGGGCCAGTCGTGGAGCAATGCAGCCTATTTAACCTGTCCGCTCCAGTCAGCACTGGTCCGGGCAAGTCGCATTTTGATCGCCGAGATGATGATTCACTTTCCAAAAGACAATTTGAATCGTTTTATGATCGCTTGGGAAAGCTATTGCACGCTGATAATCCTTGGGGCAATGAAAAAGTGCTAAACAAATACTCGCAGATATTCCGCCCACCATCGAATCGCTGCGCTTATTGCTCTCTTGGCACTTCACGGTCATACGCACCCCTGAGTTTAGCGGCGTATGGGTCGTTGAATCACCAGACAATGGACAGCAGCCAAGGGTGGTTGTTGGCAAAACTGAAGGAAAATTTGTAGTTGAAGGGTAACGCAGCTAACAAGTGCATCATGTCGCTGCCCTTCGGGCGGCGGGGACGTGCCATCGCTGCGCGGCGGCCCGCCCCATATGCTTGGCGTTAGGCAAAGAAATGAAGCGCAAGATTCTTGCGAAGATTCTTCTCCACGGAAGAATTGCGCGCAGAGTTTGAGTTCTGCATTCGGTACTTACAGGAAACCGGGCACGAGAAAGCTTCGGTGTTGTTTGGCTGGGCGTGGGGTAATGACTACTACCTAAGCGATGAATGGCAGTCCGAACAGATCGCTTTGGCAGAATTGTCGGCAAAAGTGCGGGAGGTTGAGAGTTCCGGAATAGGCGGGTTCGGAGCCGATGATTTGTTTGTTGAGATCAATGGCTATGAATTCACTTTCTGCCACGAATCTGACATACACCTAGAGTACGAGGTTGGTTCAGAAATTACAGAAGCATTGTGGGAACGGTGGTCAAAAAAAGGTTATTCGCCGGCGGAGTATCTGCAGAATGACGAAAGAGGGCCAGGCGAACTAATCCGCGGTGGTGCGGTAGGTGCCTAACAAATCGGTCAAGCCGCTGGTCGCTGTGCTTCTCAGTCGCACGTCTGGTGCTCCGCGGCTTTTCGCGCATCGCGTCGCCATGATTGCGCAAACGCTGTTCCACAACAGCCGCCGCTTACCACGGCGTTGGATCAATTCAACCAAGAGAGGTAA
Organism: uncultured Gammaproteobacteria bacterium; assembly: GCA_963824085.1. Lineage (GTDB taxonomy): Bacteria > Pseudomonadota > Gammaproteobacteria > Chromatiales > Chromatiaceae > JARRNE01. The sequence goes on along the minus strand of CAWGNT010000017.1, from coordinate 278,218 downwards.
AGCCATGAGAGCAAAAAATATCGTTTTTCCCATGTTGCTTATTATTGCTATGAGTATGGGTATGCCAATATCGTCGACGGCCCAATCTGTCATAGACGATTCCGAGTCGTTAAACGGGCTCAAAGAGGCGAAGGGGGTTTTTCTAATTGATTTCACCAATCCGAAGAAAACCGCGTTTTATCTCAAGATCATCAAAGGAACACACCAAGGTTTCATTAAGCAGGGTGTCAAGCCAGATATGATATTGGTATTTATCGGTCAGACGGTTAAGTACCTGAGCACGGAGCCACATGACGAACTGGCACTGGAGTTTGAGTCAGAATTGAAATCGATTTCCGAAACAGTAAAAGAACTTCATGCCCTTGGAGTTCGTATGGAGGTGTGCGCCGTCGCAACGAAGGTATTTGATGTTGACAACCAAACCATTCTCCCAGGAATGAAAGTGGTTGGAGATGGCTTCATTTCTTTAATAGGTTGGCAAACCCAAGGATACAAGCTTGTACCAGTATTCTAGCGGCTATTGATCCAACAATCGCATCCAGCTGACGCTAAAAAGCAGCGCTGCGGATTCCATCCGTCTGCCATACCACGAAGCGCGGCATAAGATTGATGGGGGTCGGAGCCGTCGTCTGATGGAATCGTCGGCGCCATGCCGCGATATCGAGTTGTAGCGTGCCAAAGCACCGTCTCGATCGGATCTTCATCGCTGATCACGAATCACTGGTAACATCTCACACGATCAGAACGTCACGAAGGTAATCACATGAAAGAATACGACGTTGTAGTCATCGGCGCGGGCCCCGGCGGTTATGTCGCGGCCATCCGTTGCGCCCAGCTGGGCCTCAAGACGGCCTGCGTGGACCAATGGCTCGGTCCGGACGGAAAACCTTCGCTCGGCGGGACCTGCCTGAACGTCGGCTGTATTCCGTCGAAGGCGCTGCTGGACTCCTCGCACCACTATCACAACATCCAGCACCTGTTACCGGCCCACGGCATTGAAGTGAAGGGCGCGTCCGTGAACGTCGCGAAGATGCAGGAACGCAAGGGCAAAGTGGTACAGACCCTCACCCGCGGCGTTGCGGGACTTTTTAAAAAAAACAAGATCGATGCGCTCCAGGGACACGGCAGGCTGCTGAGCGACCGACAAGTAGAGGTTTCTCTTCACGATTCCGATGAGAAAGTAACACTTAAGGCCAAGAACATCATCATCGCCACCGGCTCCGCGCCGATGGAGATCCCCGTCGCCGAGATCGACGGCGAGCACGTCGTCGACAACGTGGGAGCGCTCGCTTTTGATGAAGTGCCTAAACGTCTCGGAGTCATCGGCGCCGGCGTGATCGGCCTGGAGCTCGGCAGCGTGTGGAACCGGCTTGGATCCGAGGTGGTTGTTCTCGAGGCACGCAAGGATTTTCTCGCCGGCGCGGACCGGGACATAGCCAAAGAAGCGCAACGGGTATTCAAGAAGCAGAAGCTCGATATTCGCCTGGGCGCCAAGGTCACCGACGCCAAGGCGGGCGAGAAAGGCGTGGAGGTGAGCTTCGAAGACGACGACGGCGAACAGTCCATCGAGGTGGACAGGCTCATCGTGGCCGTCGGCAGGCGGGCGTTCACTGATGAGCTGAATCCGGAGGCGGCCGGCGTCGAGGTGGACGACCGGGGACGTATCGTGGTGGACGGTCATTGCCGCACGGGAGTCGCGGGGGTCTGGGCTATCGGCGATGTCGTACGGGGCCCGATGCTGGCGCACAAGGCATCCGAAGAAGGAATCGCCGTGGCGGAGCTCATTGCCGGGCAGTCCGCTCATGTCGACCATGACCTGGTGCCGTGGGTGATCTACACCCATCCGGAGGTCGCCTGGGTGGGCAAGACCGAGGCGGAGCTTTCCGAAGAGGGCGTCGAGTTTCGTAAAGGAAGCTTTCCCTACCGGGCTATCGGCCGCGCCCACGGCGCCGGCGAGACCGAGGGCCTGGTGAAAATTCTGGCGGACAAGAAAAGCGATCGGATCCTGGGGGTGCACATTTTCGGTGCTCAGGCCTCGGAGCTCATCGCCCAAGGCGTCACCGCCATGGCATTTCAAGCCAGCTCGGAAGCCCTGGCGCGCACCATCTACGCCCACCCGACCCTGTCCGAAGCGATCCACGAAGCCGCGCTGGCGGTGGACGGAAGGACTATTCATTTATAGCTGACAGTCGCCCACCAGGTTGACGCCATGCATGGCCCTCGAGCAGAGTGATTAGCAAGACCTACGTGTTCATCACGAACCAGAAGAGGTGGTCAGCGCAGAGCGTCGCGGACATCTACCCATTTCGCTGGGAGGTGGAGTTGTTCTTCGAATGGATCAAGCAGAACCTGAAGATCAAGAGTGTCCTCGGGCAAACAATCAATGCCGTGGCTTCGCAGATCTTCGTGGCCTTGTGCGTGTACCTGCTGGTGGCCTTTCAGAAATTCATTTCGCGGATTGCTTACGGCCTGCAGGCCGTGTCCCGCCTGGTGCAACTCAATGCCTTCGCGCGTAAACCGATTGCCGATGTGCTATGTCCTTGCAAGCAGGAACCACCAGACCCTCAGATCGCCTTGACGCTGAGGGCCGCGTAAGTGGGACAGCAATGACCAACAATCAAATTATAGATTTGCCAGAATATCTGCTGTTGAGGGAACGTCACTGATGGTTCTTCCGTAATAGGCATAAGTAATCCGTCTGTCCGCGCCTGCGATAAAGACTGCGGGTGTTTGTGTTTCCCGCCCTTCAAACTTGCCGTGGCGAAATCCCTTAAGGGTCGCTTTAATGACTGCCGCCAGTCCTGCAGGATGCAGGTATTTCAAAATGCCGCCGTGCACCACGCCATATTTCACGAAAATTTCTGCATCCGGATCACAGATAACGACATGCGGCCAGTCTTTTTCCTGGGTTAATTTGGCAACAATTTCCGGCCGGCTCTGCAGAATCACGAACACGCCTGCTTTCTTTAAGTTAAAAAGACCGATGTCATGTTTGATTCGAGCCATTTCCATCTGGCAGACCGGGCAGCCAAGGTAGCGCAAAAAAATCAGGACAGACATGTTGTTTCCCGCTGCTTTATAAAATTGCTGACCGGCTTTCCATGGCGTATTAAAATCAAAATCAGGCGCTTTGTCTTTCTTGCTTAGTCTAAATTTGGCCATTTTACCCTCACGAACCAGAAGAGATGGTCAGCACAGACCGTCGCGGAGATCTACGAATCTCGATGGGATGTGGAATTGTTCTTCAGATGGATCAAGCAGAACCTGAAGATCAAGAGTGTCCTCGCGAATACGACCAACGCGATAGCCTTGCAGAGTTTCGTGGCCTTGTGCGTCTACCTGCTGGTGGCCTTCCAGACGTCGTTTCGCAAAGCGTTTACGGTCTGCAGGTGGTGTTTCGCCTGTTGAGGCTCGATGCCTTCGTCCGTAACCCGATTGCGGACTTGCTGTGTCCTCGCAGGCAGGAACCGCCAGACCCTTAGACCGCTTTGACGCTGAGGGCCGCGTAAGTGGGACAGCGGTGGGCTTGTCCAAACAATAGTCGGGGCTTCTGCATAGTGTGAACAGGCCTTGTCGGCTCGGTCGGCGTCAATCCGGCCCCGCGGCGGTTAATCTTCGATCAGTGCGGCATAGGCATCGGCGTCGAGCAGGCCGTCATAATCGTTGGCGTCGAAGTCGCCCAGGCGCAACAGCCAACCGTCGCCGTAGGGCTGCGAGTTGACAAGCTCCGGATCGTTGCCGATCAGCGGATTGCGCTCGATGACGGTTGCGGCCAAGGGCGCAATGAGGTCCGAGGCGGTCTTTGTCGATTCGATGCTTCCGCAGCAGTCATTCGCTGCCAACCGCTCGCCGGGCGCGGGCAAGACGATTTCGTTGACTTCGCCGAGGGCCTCTTGAGCATGCTCGGTGACGCCGAGAATCAATTCGTCGCCGTCGGGCATTACCCAGAAGTGTTCGGCGGTGTAGCGTCGATCATTGGGTACGGACATGGGTTCTCTCCGCGAAACGGTCCAACCGGCCATCGGTTGTGAATAGCCGATGGCCGACGGACAAAAGTAAAGGGCCGTACACCGTGGCAGACGGCCGTTGGCTGTCTCGGCAGCCGGTTGAAATACTCAATTGTCAAAGTGCCAGGTCAGGCCGACGCCGGTCTGCCAGGCTCCGGCATCCACATGGGTCCCGTCGAAGCTCTGGTCGTTGTTGAAGGCGTGGCCCACGTGCGCGTCCAGCCGCAAATCCGGCTGGACCTGCCAGCCGAATCCGGCAGTCAGCTGGTTCTCCCAGATCACATGGGTATCGTTGGCTCGCACGTATTGAACCAGCGCGGGGTTCAAGGGGACGGTGGCGCCGCCGAGATAGATCGAATCGATACTGTTCACATTCGATCCGACGCTGTCCTACGACGGGCTGTCGGCATGGGACCAGCCCAGGCGCCAGGCAAATGGACCGTGCGTGTACTGCGCGCCGGCCGCGAACACGGTCTGATCATCATACAAATCATCATATGTATCCGAATCGCTCCAGTTCTTCCAGAGGACGTCGGCGGCCAGCAGGAGTTTTCCATTCATCAGGCTCTCGTTGGCTATTCCAAATCCTACTTCCTGGGGCTGCTCGACCGTCACGTCGTGGAAGCCGTTGGCGGAAAACTGCACGACATGTTCATACTCTATCGACAGGGGGCTGCGGTAATAGACGCCCGCAGTGGTGGGGCCCATGTCGTAGGTTGCGCCGACAGTCCCCCTGATTCCGAAGTTGCTCGTGGAACTGGTGATACTGGCCAGCGGATCCAGGCTGCCCGGCTTGCCGCGAAAATCGGTCCCCACGCCGGAGACGACGGTCAAGCCTAGCCGAGCGTAGTGCGATCGCCCAGGGGCTGGGTGGCGGCGACATTGGGCACCAGGTACGGTTCTGCCCACGCTCCGAATCGCCCGACCACGCCGTACCCGTGACACTGCCGTCGTGGGTGTTGGTGACATACACCTCGTAATAGGTCGCGCCGAACATGAAACCGGTACCCTGGTGCTGCGTGAGGGTCGCGGGGTTGCCGAAAACCGCAAAGCCCAGGTCCTGGGGACGGGCGATGCGCACGCCACCCATGCCTCCGGCGGCCGGCATCATCGTGAGGTTAAGATCGGTACCGTAATTGGCTGCTCCGGCGCCGTGGCCGGCAAGCCCGCGAAGGCTACTACCGCCGCTGTCCTGTGGATTGTTCTCATCGGACCCCCTATTCAATTTTTTCAGACCGCTTCTTTGGCCAGCGACACTTGTTTTCCATTCGCGATCGCGACGCCAGTGACCTGCTGCGGCCGGCTCAGGATGTCCAGTACCGGGCAGGTGCGTTCAACGGTGTGGACCAGCGTCTCCAGCTGCTCATCTGAGGCCGGGCTCTTGATCTCGGTCTCGAAAGTGATGCGCTTGTAGCCGGGGGGGACGTGCTCATCCATGCCCAACAGACCCTTGAGGTCCAGATAGCCGCGCACACTGACCTTGACCGATTCCAGCTCTATGTCCATTACGGAGGCGTACGCTGCGTACATGATCTCCTGGCAGGTACCAAGAGCGGCAAGGACCAGTTCGACGGGGTTGGCGGCACTGTCCTTGCCCCCGAGCTCGGGCGGCTCATCGACGATCATCGGAGGGAAATCCCGTATCGTGGCCGTGCAGCGAACATCTTCTACCCACTCAGTCCGGGCGCGGAACACCACGTTGCTGTGGCTGGGGTTGGTTTCAATGCCGACTATGGTTTTCAACAGGGCTTCTTTCACGTTGGCTTGTGACATCTCGGTCCTCCTCGGGACGGGTGGCGTTTGTCTGTGCAAAGATTCTATGGCTTAACTCTGTTCGAGTATCGTAAAGTCGTAACGATAATTATTAAATGCGCGCCACTACCCTGTTGTCACGTAGAACTACTTAAGTGTCAGAGTGCAGCCGGCGTCACGCCGGCCAGCTGTCTGGCCAGCGCGGTGACCGAATCGACCTGCATCTTTTTCAACAGATTCGCCCTATGGGTCTCGACCGTACGCGGACTTAGATTCAGGTCGTGGGCAATGCGCTTGTTGCTCTGACCCTCGAGCAGCAGCCGCAGGACGTCGCGTTCGCGCGGGGTGAGCTGTTGCAGGCGTTGTTGCAGGGCGGCGCGTAGCGAGCGTTCGCGGCGCCGCTGCGCGTCGCACTCCAGTGCCTCCTGAATGCGCCGCAGCATCACGTGATTGCGAAACGGTTTCTCGATGAAGTCCAGCGCCCCTCTGCGCACCATCTCGACAGCCATTGGAATGTCGCCATGGGCGGAGATGGCGATCAGCGGCAGCTCGATGCCGCGTTCTGCCAAGCGCTGTTGAAGCTGTACGCCGTCCGTGCCGGGCAGGCAGATATCGGTAATCAGACAGCCCGGTTCGCCGTCGCGATACGCGGCGAGGAAGGCGTCGGCGCTATCGAAGCAGCGCGCCCGCAGACCGAACGAGTCAACCAGGGTAAGCAGCGCATCGCGCACCGCCGGATCGTCGTCGACGATGAAGACCAGCGAATCACTCATGGCTCGGTAACGTGGTATGGCAAATGGAGGTGGAAAACGCTGCCGGGTTCGGCCGCGTGATAGGTAAGCCGCCCACCGTGCGCCTCGGCGATGCTGCGGCTGATCGCCAGTCCCATGCCCAGACCGGTGCGCTTGGTGGTGAAGAAGGGTGTGAAAAGGTTCTCGCGGTCGGCCGGCGGGACACCATCGGCGTAGTCGCGAACCGCGATATCGATCCCATCTTCGCCGTCGGACAGCTGGATGTTCAATTGCTTTACGGGGTTGGAGCTCCCTGCAGTGGCCTGCATGGCGTTGTGTATAAGGTTCAATAACACCTGTTCGATCTGCACCCGGTCGACCCAGATCGGACGAAGATCTTCTGGGATGGACAGATCGATCGCAATGCCGTAACGCCGGAGCTCGGGCTCTATGAACTCGATGACCTCTTCGACCAAGGCCGGTCCTTCGTTGGCCTGGGCCTGCGGTTTATGGTTTCTCACGAATTCACGCAGACGTTGGATGATATCGGTGGCCCGTTCGGTCTGAGTAACGATCTTATCCAGAATTGCGTCGACCTTGTCCGGGTCTCGGCCGTACGGCTTTCGGTTCAGGCGCACGGCCGATTCGGCGTAACTGGAGATGGCGCACAGCGGCTGGTTCAGCTCGTGGGCCAGACCGGAGGCCAACTCCCCCAAGGTGCTGAGGCGGGAGACGTGGGCGAGCTCTTCGTGCTGACGGCGAAGCTTGGCTTCGTTCTGTTTGCGTTCCTCGATGTCGCGAGTGATTGCCAGCAGCGCAGTGACCTCGCCGCCGCCGTCGCGCAGCGGCGTGGCATGGGTCTCGAGCCAACGGGGCCGACCGTAAATGCCGGTCACCTCGAATTCCATGCTGCGCCGTTCGCCGGCGAACACCCCGGCGGTCAGTTCACGGTAGGCAGGGCGGTAGGGCTCGTTGACGAATTCGTAGACCGAGCGCCCGATTATCTGTTCCGGCCGCTGCGCGTTCAGCAGCGCCAGGCCCGCCGGATTCATCTCGATGATCACGCCGTCCTGGTCCTGCAGCTTCACGCACTCCGGTTCCGATTCGATGATGGTCTGCAGGCGGCCACGCTGGTCGTCGAGCAGCCGAGCCATGCGTTTGCGTTCATCGATATCCCGGGTGACGGCGAGCAGACTCATGATGGTGCCGGAGGTGTCGCGCAGGGGTACTGCGTGGGTCTCGAGCCAGCGCCGCCGGCCCTGAAATGTGATCAGCTCGAACTCCATACAGCCTGAGCCGCCGTCAAACACTCGGGCGGTGAGATCGCGGTAGGCTTGGTGATACTCGGGTGCCACAACGCCGAACACCGACTTGCCGACGATGCGGGCCGGCTGGTCGGTCTCCAGCAAAACAAGTCCCGCCGCGTTTATCCGCTGGACTCGTCCGTCGGCGCCGTGCAGTTTGATACACTCGGGGGCAGCCTGGAACAGGGTACGGAACAGGTCGGTCTGCGCGTGCTGCTGGCGGCGCGCCTCGTCGTAGCGGTCACGGGCGTCCGCCAACTCGAGGCCGAATCGTTGGTTTCGTCGCCGGCTCTTCCTCCAACCCCAGGTCCAGCCGAGGCCCATCCCGGCCAGCACCCCGGTCGTCGCCACGCCGACCAGCGTCGGGTCCATCAGACGCTCAAGGGATAATCAGGATCTCGCCGCGTCCATTGCAGGCCAGATCGCCGAGATAGCGCTCGACTCCCGTGTCCGCTGAGGGTACCGCGATTGTGTCGCCCGACACACGACGCAATTGCTCGAGCAGCAACGGCAGAAAGGCAAGCCGCTGGCTGCCGTTGTAGGTCAGAGTGGTGGGTAGGGCGGGGGGTAAAGATCGCAGCATCAGGCTGCCGCGGCGCATGCCGTGGCCGGCCAGCTCGCCCGTCCGGCCGCCGACATAGATGCTGCCGGCGATCATGCGATGGCCGAGCAGGGCGCCGCTGTCGCCCTCGATCAACAGCAGGCCGCGGCGCTGGCGTTCGCCGGCCCGCTCGCCGACCCGGCCGCGGACGTGGATCAGGCCGCCGGCTTGGCCCCGGAGCTCACCGGCGGGCGGTGCACCGACCCGATCGCCGGCATTACCCAGTATCCGCAGCTCGCCGCCGCGCAGGCCGCTGCCGGCAAAGTCGCCGGCGTCGCCGTCGATCATCAGGCTGCCGCCGCGCATGGCACTTCCGGCGTGGTCTCCGGCCGCACCACTTACCTTGATTCGGCCACGTTGCATTCCGGCGCCGATGTAGTCCAGCCGACCATCCAGTGGCACGATCACCAATTCCTCGTCCGGATCACCCTCGAGCTCGAACAGTTCCCCCAGGGCGATCTTACGATTGCCGACAAACAAAGGAAGGCGCTGTATCGCCGGCCGCTCCAGGCCTTGCAGAGTCTCCGGCAGGATCTGACCTAGGTCCACGCGCTGCTCGGCGCGTCGAGTTTGGCGCAGTGTCAGGCTCATGCCATTACCTCGTGGAGCTTGAAGTGATATTGGCCGAGCTTGCCGCCGTAATTGCCGGCCGAGATGCGCACGATCCCTTCGGCGGCTCCGCGTGCGCATACCGCCTCGATGCCGGCACGCATCGCGGCGGCGACGTCTCCCTGGTCGAGGCCGTTGACCACGATTTCCAGCACCGCGCCGATCTCGTCGCTCAGTTGCGGAACGCACCAGGCCTCGCAGGGTGGGGCAGTAGGCGTCGTTGGTCGATGCCATGAGGGCCTTGTACTTGGAGCCGATCTTGGAGCCCGAGCGCACGATAGCCGCCTGGAAACGGCAACACGACGTTGGGCAGCCTGCGCATCGCCTCGACCGCGTCCTCGCAGGCGGCCATGGCCTGCTCCTGACTGCGTGCCAGGACCAGAAAATTGCCACCGCCGACCGCCGCGCTGCGGCCGGTGTCTTCCTCGACCAGAAACTCGCCGTCCATCACCGGCACCCGCCAGTAACGCCGGCCGTCGACCTGCTTGCTGATCTGGTGGCCGTCGCCGAAGTAACGCAGGTTCTTGCCCAGCGGCAGGCGCTCCTCGCCGTCCATTCCGGCGAACAGCGCGGTGGTCGGACAGGTTAGCACGCATTGCCCGGCACGCCGTTCCAGCTGCTTTGCCAGGTCCTTCGTAGACATGCCGAACAGCAGCACGCTGACCCCGGGTCGGCCGTCGGGGTCTGCTCGGCGCCAGCTCCTGCTTCGATGCCGGCCTCCACTCCGCAGCCGATTACGGAGGTGGCAAAGCCGGTCATGGTCTCGCCGGCGTGACGCGCCCAGCGCGGATTGATCGCGGTGATGAGGACCCGGGTCGGCCTCATGCCGAAGGCTTCGGCGAACGTGTCCTCGATACTGACCCCGTGGCGTTGCATGTCAGGGTTCTCGTCCATACAGCTGGATAGCTTCCAGACCCCTGCGCATAGGGAATCGCTTATGGCCAGTTGCCGGCGAATACCCAGCTGCGACTGTCCTGGGGCGCCGAGGGCCGTGAACAGTGCTGCACAGCGGGTGCAGAGCAGGATGGTATGTCCTGCGGTTTATTGTTCCTGCTGCGCCGATCGGTCGTGACGACACTGCTCCATTTCGGGCGGGCCCAGGGTGGTCAGGGGAGGTGGTCTCGCGCCAATCGATCCCGGGAGGTGCAGCGGACAATATTGAATTACCACTCACCGGAGACTTCGTCTCGTCATGAGGGGAGATCTGCTTATGAACGGATGGGTGTATAGGCAGCTTCGCGGCCAGCACAATCGACCGGGGCGACTGTGTGCATAAGGCAAGCGGCCGTGCGACAAAAGCCCGCAGACGGACAAGGGGGAAATGACGCCAAACTTCACGCGAATGTTGAACGGTGATAAACAATCATGTTCGGTTTCTTGAAGAAAAAGCAAACGGACTTCAAAGCGGAATGTCTCCCGGCGGGAGATGTCCTGGAAGTCAAGTCCGGGGAGACCCTCCTCAAGGCGGCGCTGGCCGCCGGCCTGGACTGGCCACATGACTGCCGCGTAGGGATGTTGCGGTACCTGTCGCTGTCACCTGAAAGAAGGGAAAATCAAGGAGTTGGCTGATTTTTCCTATGTGCTGGATGGTGACCAGCTCAAGGAGGGGATGATCCTCGCGTGCCAGACCCAACTAAAGGCGACATCGTGGTGGAGGTTGATCTGGGCGCTGGCGAAGACATGGCGATGGGGTCTCTCGACGATCAATGGTCAGATCGCAATCACCCGCTGGCTAACGCATGACATCATGGCGGTGACTATTAAGCTGGATAAGCCGTTCCCGCATGTCGCCGAGCCGGATGCCCAACAACATGGCTACCGCGCCGGGCAGTATGCCGACATCAGTTTTCCGAGTATCGAAAAGCCGCGTTCTTACTCGTTCGCAAAAGCGCCGGAGAACGAGGGCAAGAATGAACTCACGTTCTTCGTCCGCAAGGTACCCAATGGCGAATTGACCACCTGGCTGTTCGCGAAAGACCGCGTCGGGAGCCCGGTCACGGTCACCGGGCCTTTTGGTTCCTTCTGGTTACGCGAGGGCGAAGGCCCGATCATCTGCGTTGCCGGCGGCAGCGGCATGAGTTCGATCATGGCGCTTGCTCGAGCACGCAAGCAATACCGGGTGCAAGCGCGACGCCGTATACCTGTTCGGTGCCCGCACCCAGAAGGACTTGTACTGCCTGGACGAGACTGCAGGCGCAGGAGATCGGCATGGAGCGGCCAGTGGCGGCAGTCTGCAATTCCTGCCGGTCCTTCCGAGGAAGCCGGAAGACAGTGACTGGCAGGGCCTGCGCGGACTGGTGACCGAGCAGTCGCCGCACTAGCCATGGACTGGGCCAGCACGCAGGCCTACCTGTGCGGACCGCCACCGATGATCGATGCGGCCATCGAAGTGCTGAAGCACGAAGGCGTCAGCAAAGAAGATATCCACTTCGATAAGTTCCTCGATGCGAGCAGCATGCCAGGCGGCAGACACTAGCCAACGCGCCTGCCCTGGACGCCAGCCTGTTCACCAGTATTGCTGACAGACGCAGTAGACCGCCGCGCGTCGCAGCCCGATCTCGATGCGCGGAGTTCGCCTTGAAGAGGCCGTCGCCCGTACCAACGTGATTGCGCCGCGTGCCTCTGACTACGTTCCACCGGCCGCGCAATCTGAACCATGAGGTGAGAGACCCGTCGTCGGCGCCGCGGGCGCGAAATGTCATCTGCCGGACGTTCCGGCGTCGATTGTCTCCGTTGCGCTGAACCCCCCGTGACACACTGCTGCACACTAGGCGCAGGACCGGAGCAGACGGTCTTTGGCAAGCACTGATAACGTTGATTTTGTTGCTTGCGGGCGAGCTGGCTCGGCGTTTGCCGAGAAGCTTTCGTATGGAACCTTTCTGGTCACCTCAATGCGAGCCTGAGTGCGTTTCGGTCGACACACGGACACGTATTCACTGGGCTTTCTCGACATGAGCGGTGCGCTGGGCCGGCGCTTCACCAGCCCGGAGGTGGCCGCGGCACTCGCCTGGGCCGAGTCCGAGGGTTACGCCGGTGTCGGCCAGAGTTGCCGCGGCCCGACCGGCTTTGTCCTATCCTACTGGCGAACCAGACCAGTGAACAGACGCTGGTTGAGTCGACCCGCCGCCGCTTCGGCAATCTCTGTCTCTCGCCACTGCGCTTTCTTATCACGGCGGCCTCCAACCTCGGCAGCCGTATCCATCTGGAGCCGGGCCTTAGGACCGTGAAGGAAAACTGCTAACTCATGTCACGCGAACACATACTGCACATGCTCACCGCCGCGCCGAACCTCAGCCCGTTCGACGTCAACATGGCGATCGATGCCGGTTGGCAGCATTGCATCCCCTACACCGCTCTGGACCTGTCGCAAATCGGCGACTACACCCAGGATGCGATTTTCTCGCGCGGTCCCAAGGGTGTGCGTCGAACCGGGCTGTTCATCGGCGGCCGCGACCCGCACCTGGCGGTAGACATGCTGAAGGCGGCTCGCGCGGCCATGGTGCCGCCGTTCGAGATCTCGGTGTTCGCCGACCCCAGCTGGGCCTTCACCACCGCGGCGGGCATGGTCGCCTGCGCGGAAAAGTCGTTCCACGAGCAGACCGGCCAGTCGCTGCAGGGCAAGACCGCCGTGATCTTTGGCGGTACCGGTCCGGTCGGCACCACCTGCGCCCTGCTGGCCGAGGCCGATCTGGTGTTCAGCGCCGCCAAGGCCGGCGTCCAGGTGTTAAGCGCGGACCATCTCGCCGGTGCCACTCGGGCGCGGGTGCTTTGCGACGTCAATGCCGTGCCGCCGGAGGGCATCGCTAGGGTCGGCGTGATGGACAACGGCGTGCGGGTCGAAGCCGCGCCACAAGGTGCACTGGGCATCGGCGCGTTGGCCGTCGGCAACGTCAAGTACCAGACCCAGCAGACCCTACTGAGACAGATGATCGAGAGTGACAGCCCGGTTTTTCTGCGCTTCGAGCAGGCGCTGGACGTGGCGCGGCAGCAGGTCTGAGATTCCGGTGCGCGCCCCCGTGCTGATCGTCGCGAACGCGGCCCGCTACCTGGCGCAATCGGCCAGCGCCGCCGTCTTGTCGGCCCTGGTGGTAGACGCCTTCGCCGACCGCGAAACCCAGCGGGCTGCGACCTGTTTGCGCCAGGCGCGGTCGGTGACGCCACAGGCCTTGGCCACGGCGGTGCACGATCCCGAGCGGACCCTGCCTCGTTCTTGCTCGCGCTGGGTCTATGGCGCCGGATTCGAGGCCGCCCCCGACCGGTTGAATGGTTGGCTCATGAGGCCACCTGTGTGACTCCGCATAATATGCGAGAAACTTCAAGGTGACCTCTTTGAGGTTGTGCGCCCATTCATGCATAGCGAGATATTGTTGAAGGTAGAGCTTGTTCACGCCACGGAAAGGGCGAAGAAAATTGCGTAGTCCCGTCCACAACCCTTCGTTGGTATTGATGTGAACCTCACGGATTCCGTCTCCATCATCATCGCGTGCCCAGACACGCTTGCCGGGCGTATGGCAAACGGAGACATGGTTGCGCTGCGCCTCGGACAAATGCTTGTAGGCGCCCCATTCGTCGGTATTGACGGTGGCTCCCTTTCGAGTCGCCTCCAGGACGCTGGGCTCAAGATCCCGTCTTGCGCTGTTTTTTTAAGATCAATTGGATCTGGCCACTTTCCCGCCCGACGATCCCCAAGACGGGAGGACGGTCCGTCTCCCACGTGCCATGGCCCCGTGCTTGATTGGCGCGGCGCCGTGGCGGATCCTCCGGATCCGGGTGTAAACGGCCCTTCTCGCCCGCATTCTGGTACATCTCATCCGCCTCCACCACCGCGTCGGCCAACGGCTCCCGACGACAGGCCTGTGCCGCAAGCTCCTGAATTCTATGGCGACGTTCAAGCAAGTGCTTGCGGTCAATACCCAATTCTTGCGCCAAGTGCAAGGTCGGTATGCCTTGGGCAAAGCCCTGCAAGATGCGCACGATCACACAGCAGCTGTGATGGGTCCCTTGCCAGAGGGTGCCGGCGAACGCGTTGTAGATACGACCGCAGGAACAGCGAAAGTACAGCATCGGCGCTCTATCGCGCCTGTGCACTTTCGACTGTTCGACCGGCCTCTCACACGCCGGGCAACACAGACCATCCGGATGCAGAATCTCGACCAGATAATCGTAACACTTCTGCTCATCCATCAACTCCAGCGTTGAGAAACGGATCATCAGCTCCCCCTACTGATAATCTGCTACGGGGAACCTATTCTCTAATCTTGCTAATTCGAGCGTTTAGTGCTCACACAAGCATCCCATCAGCCTGAAATGTATGGAATGCGGCGCCGAACGCGCCCGACTCGACAACGAACACCGGCAGCAGTGCAATGGCTTCGCGCTGCAGGAATACGCCACTCGCCATCAATTGCCTCTCGACCTGATCCTGCATGCGGATCAGATCAACCAGACCGATTCACCCGAAGCTTCTGCGCCGCCGCTCCGCCATCTCACCGAGTCGGCCCGTTCCACTACGGATATCTCAAACGGGCAGTCAAACGTCAGGTGGTGGATCGGTTCGATCACCGCAATCTCAATTACGCCGCGGCCGAACTGGCCTGGCACTCCAGCACCGAGATGATCTGCACCCACGTCAGGGAGTGTCTGATCGACTATCTGCCCAGTCTGAGCGGCCTGCGCCTGTACGAGACCACCCAGTCCTGGTGCGACTACCGTGGCCAACGCTGGCCGAGCACCAGGCACAAGGCTCGGCGACGGTACTGCACCCGTTCGCGCACAACCCGGGCATTGCCAGACGGCGACGGCAGTTGCTGCCCGCCCCGGCGGTTTTGCGGGCGGTCGATCTCAACTGAACTCGGACAGATCGGACACGGAGAGTGCACCCCGATGCAAGGCGCTCGACAACAAGACGCCCGCCGCACCCGCCGTCTGCAGCCGTCGCAGATCGGTCGGGTCGCGCCCGCCGCGGGGCGGCGTACAGCCGGCTCGCCGGGGCCAGCTGCCGCCAGTGGCGCAGCAGCTCGAGATCCGGACCGAGGCCGCTACCGACCCGGGTCAGGTTCATCAGGATCACAGGTCGCGCGGTCGCCGCGCTGCGTCGGCGGCGATGCCGGACGGATCGCGCAGTCCAGACCAGTCGCTGTCGATCGACAGGATGGGATCCTCGCCCGGCAAGGTATCGCCGCTGAGCCAGCTCTCAGTGCCGATCACCGGCCGAAAGCTCAAGCGCTCGCCCAGGACCGCGACTGCGGTGGGACCGGTGAAACCGGCATCAATCCAGAGTCCGAGCTTGGGATATCGCTCGGCGATAGCTTCCAGCAGAGGGAAGCGGTCGCCTTGGCGCTGGACGGCGTCCAACTCGGCGAGATAGAGCCGGGTGAAGCCGAAGCGCGTGATCAATTGCTCCACCAGCGGCAGTACCTCGCCGTGTTCGCACAGCGGACTGCTCAAGGGGTGATAGTCGTGGCGGCGACCGAGGTTTGCCCGCGCCGCGCGGAGGCGGTCGCCGCCAGCAAACAGCTCGCCCTGGAACGATTGGCCGCCGCGGGCCTCGCTGTGGTGCCAAGCTGGCCAGCCGAGGCACTGCCGCCGCTTCCCGATGGCTCGCGGGTGGTCAAGCCGAACCAGGGCGTCGGCTGCCGGGACACCCACCTGGTCGCCGACGAGCGCGCCCTGTACGAGTTCCTCCGCCGCCGCCGCGGTCGCGGCGACTGGCTAGTACAAGTCTATCTCGAAGGTCAGCCGGCCAGTCTGTCGCCGATGGCAGGCGAACGGCGCCTGTCTGCTCGGGCGCAACGTTTAGCGCGTGGCGCCGTTGGACGACGGCTTTCTGCTGCTCGGCTGCGAGGTCAACGGTCTGGCCGAGCGCTAAGGCAAGCTCCTCGTGCTGGCCCAGGGGGTGTGCGGGGCCATCCCGGGACTGTGGGGCTATGTCGGTGTCGACCGGATCGTCACCGAGCGGGGTCCGGTAGTCCTTGCGGTCAATCTGCGTCTGACGACGTCCTATGCCCGACTCAGCCGTTCGCTGGGGCTTAAGCCCGCCGTACCGCCGATTGCCGCCCGGATGCACCGTTGATGTGTTAACAGATTCCAACACGAGACCGAGCGGGGCGGTGATTGCGGTGGGAGGCCCGCCGTCGGGCCGATGTGGCTGGGGTCAGGCGCTATCGCAGCGAGGTGGCGCCCCCACAAGACGCTGCCCAAGGACATTCGGCGAGCGGGGAGCGCGTCGACTGAAGCGCACCCCGACGAATCCCGGGGTGGAGACTCCACGGTTTCGGGTCTGCGATCTCGGGTTAGCGCCTGCTCGCGCCTGACGCAGCCTGCATCCCCGGATGCCCCGTTTAACGGTATTTCGTCGTTCGATTCGAAGCCGCTAACACTCGAGTCCGAGAAGAGGAGTAGCCTTATGTTGGAGTACGTCTTTTTTCACCCGCTCCCGCTTGAGAAGTTCCAGGAATTCCTCTGCTCGAAAGGCCTGCAGGTGGAAACCGTGAGCGCCGAGGGCACCTACGAGGCCCGTCTTGCGGAAGACATCGACGATGCCCTGAGCGAGGAGATCGAGGAACGCTACGACAAGTTGATGGAGATGAATCAGGCGCTGTTCGAAAGCGAACTCGAACAGGATGTTGACAACTATCATGCCGCGGGGGTGGTGGTGAATCTCAGTGATGGTCGCTCGGTGTATGCCGATGTCGAACCCGGACTCCTGGCGCGGGTCATGGAAGTGCTGACCCCTGATGAGCTCGGCCGGATCGTGAACGCCATCGTCAACGCCGTCGAGTCGCCCGACGAGAGGACCTTCTGTCAGCGTATGCGTGAAGAGTAGCCTGAAGGCCGCCTGACCAAGGGCATAACCCGACCAGCCCTGGACCGCGATGCCCGGGTGGCCAGAGGGTGAACAGGGTTGGTAATCGCTTTTCCCGCTAACGGAGGTCCCATCTCGTGGACATGAAACGCGAAGATCGATTGGCGCTTGGCTCCGGCAGTACGGCTGGAATCGGCAACGCGATAGCGGCGGGACTCGCACGCGAAGGCGCCCGGGCCATCGTCAATGGCTGCACTCAGGCGGCCGTCGACTCGGCCGCGGCGAAGGTCAGGTCCGCGACGGGGAATGAGGTACGGGGGTTCGCCGGCGACCTCAGCAAATCCCGTGCGGCGGCGCTGGTCCGCGAGCATCCCGGTATCGAGATCCTGGTCAACAACCTCGGCATCTTCGAGCCAAAGCCTTTCGAAGATATTCCCGACGCTGACTGGATGCGCTTTTTCGACGTCAATGTCATGAGTGGGGCCCGACTTCGCCCGGCTGTGTCTGCCGGCGATGAAGTGCGCGAACTGGGGCCGGATCATCTACATCTCGAGCGAGGGCGGCGTGCAGATCCCGGTGGAAATGATCCACTATGGAGTCACCAATACGGCACAGCTCGCGATCTCGCGTAGCCTGGCCGAGGCCGTTTCCGGTACCGGCATCACCGTCACCTGCGTCCTTTCTGGGCCGACGAAATCGCGGGGGGGGTCGGGGATTTCGGCGAGATCCTTGCCAAGGAGCGAGGGAAGTCGTTCATCGAGTTCGAGCAGAGCTCTTCGCCAAGGTTCGGCCAACGTCGTTGATCAAGAGATTCGCCCCGCCGGACGAGGTCGCGTCGCTGGTTGTGTATCTGGCCAGTCCCCTGGCTTCCGCGACTGGCGGCGCTGCTTTCCGCGTCGACGGTGGTGTAGTGAAAAGCGCGTTCAAAGATTGAACTTTTCGCCTGCAGTCCCAAGAGCCTGTCAAAGGTGTGCTTCAGTCGTCGTACTTAAAGTATTGGAAGCGCGGGTGGTCCGGAGTGCCTTCGAGGACGCTGTCGGTCGCCTTGCCGGGTTGCCACATCACCACCTCATAGATCTTATTCGCTAGCTCGAAGTCCTTCGCGGTCACGCCCCTCGCCGAATGGGTGCGGAGCTTGACGATGACAAAGGCATAGGAGGCGGCGGTATCCGAGTGGTGGAAGGCCGCTTCGGCCAGATGGCTGACTGTGTTGATCACCATCGGGTACGCTTCCAGCCGCTGTTCTCGTACTTGCGCCGGATCCAGCCGTCCTCCAGATACCAGTGCGGTAGTTCCTCTTTCAGCCGCGCCGCAATTTCCTCGCGGAATAGGTTTCATCTTTGACCTTCTTGCGCCATTGCCTCATTGACCGACCTCCTCTAGATGGTGACTACTCGAGAGTGTATACGCTGCCGGAGCCGGGAGACCGCTTAGTCTGCAGTGTCTTTCCGGCGAACCGAGCGGGGTCGTAAATCAAACCAGCCGCCAATCCAGTTCGTCGGACTGCAGTCGCTCCTGGATGTAGATCAGGCAATCCCCAGTTTCGAAGTCTTTGCAGGAGTAAACGTCCAGGGTAAACAGACGGTGCTCGCGCCAGGTATAGAAGGAGCAGCCGGATTCGGCCCAGGCCTGGTAGCCGCCTATGCCATGGTGCAGGTTACTGACGGCGTCGGGCGAGAAGACCATGGTCTCGGCAATCGGGGTCATGCCGAGGCGGCTGCTCAAGCCGGCGAGCAGTTCACACACTGTCTCGGCGTTGATCTCGTCCAGCCTGTACAGGCCCTCGACGATCAGACGCCGGCGCAGGATTTCGGGGCAGAGACTCAATTCATGACCTCACTGCAGCGTCTGCCCCGGGAACCGACCGGGGTCGTGAGCTTGCCGTATGGAAAGGCATTGCGAACCTGCGTCAGGGCGCGATGATCGAGTGCGGTACAGCGGTCTCCCGAGCATAGCGCACTGCGGAAACCGAGATAGTCGGCCCCGAGTCCAACCAACGGCGGGATGTCCTCGAGGCGCAGCTTGCCGGCCAGGCCGCACAGCAGGCTCAGTTCACGCGCCCTTGTTACAAACTGCGCGATCTGTTCGATCGGCCACAGCTCGGTCAGGGAACCGCTGCCCTTATCGGCGGTGTCGATCATCACGCCGCGCCAGCCGTTGTCGGCGAGCATCGGCAGCAACTCGGTCGGGTCGAAGCGATCGGCGAAGCAGACCGCGATCAAATCGAGCTCCATGCTCAGATCCCTCAGGGCGTGAAGGCAGGTGCCGACATGCTCGATCTCGAACAGACCGAACTTGATGTAGTCCACGCCGCAGTCGGCAGCAGCCTGTACCGCCCGGCGCAGGCCCTGCAGTTTGCCGATCAGGTCACCGGTGGTGGCGCTGACCGGTCGCGCGCTGCCGATCCGTTCGACGATGTCGCAGATCAGCTCGGGCGGGAGGGAGCCGAGCGCGCCCTGGCGGGGATTCTTGCAGTCGATGATGTCCGCGCCGTTCTGCAGGGCGAGCTCAGCCTCGGCGACCGAACAGACGCTGGCGAGCAGGCCGCTCATGGGCAGGTCGCTTTGAGTAGAGTCTGGGTCCGATGACTGTCGATCCGCTGCATCAGCCAGCCCCAGGCCTCGAGCTCCTCGGCGCCGGCGGTCTTGTCGATGGCGATCTGCAGATATTTAGATCTCGGCCTCGATCTTCTCCGTCGGCAGCATGTGCAGCCGGCTGACCGGGATGGCCAGTTCCAGGACCGCGGCCTGGGCGCGGTTGTAGCCGAAGAAGGGCTGGTGGTTGACCCGGTGTACTTCGCGGCAGAACAGGCGTGGGGGCGCTGGGCGTCGTCCTCGACCCGCTCCAGTTCGATCTCGCGGTGCCTCAGGGCGTTGTCCAGCCGATCGGTGTCCAGCTTCTCGCAGGGCCGCATCGGCCAATCGTAATGGCCGCTCAGGCAGCCGGCATGGACTCTCACGTCGTCGGTGGTGTTGATGATGGCGCGGCGCTCGCGCAGCAGGTTGTCCAGGGGGCGCGGCGGGCGGAAGGGCGCGAGCAGCCGGAGCTCGCCGCGCCGGCGCAGACCCATCGGGGCCGGGTGCGGCGAGCTGTGGGCGTTGCGGCTGACCAGCAGGGTCTCGTGAATGCGCTCGCTCATGCTTATCCGCCGTGCACCACCAGTTCGCTGCCGAGGGTCTCGGACAGTTGTTGCGGTGAGAGTTTGTAGTTGCCGAGTGTCAACAGGTGGTAGCGGTCGAAATAATCGCCCAGCAGTCGCTCGATGTCCGGATCGAAGGGGGGGCGACGGCAAAGGTGCGGCCGCGGGTGCTGCGTACCACCCGGCCGTGCTTGACCACCTTTACGCCATCCTTGAACACCTGCTGGGCCTTCGCGAACATCGCCGCCTTGTCGTCGCGCTCCTCGTAGACCGCGACATCGGCAACGGCACCAATGCCCAGATGACCGCGATCGGGCAGGCCGAGCAAGCGCGCCGGGGCGGCGCGGGTCATGATGGCGATGTCGTTCAGCCCGTACTCGCGGTCGAGGTGGCGCAGCAGACTGATGTCGGCGGCCTCGGCGTGGATCTCGCTCAGCCAGCGGTTGCGGTGGTCGCGGTCCATCAGCAGGCGGAACAACTCGGGGTAGGCGGTGAAAGGCGTGCCGTTGGGATGATCGGTGGTGAAGAACACCCGCCAGGGGTCGTCGATCAGCAGAAACAGCTCCAGGCCGATGGCCAACTGCAGGGCATTGACGAAGTTCTTCGCCCGGTACTTGAAGGGCACGATGCCGCCACCGCCGTCCTCCCCCTCCCAGACCACCCACTTCTTCGGGCTGGCGATGCCGCGGGCGTCGAACTGGCGCAGCACGTCGCCGGAGATGGTCACCGTCTGGCCGAACAGCACCTGACCGACATCGACCGAGACGTTCGGGTTGGCGTTGACCGCGTCGGCCAGCGCCCGGGCGCCGCTGGAGAAACCGCGCTCGCCCTCGGCGCCATAGCCGTAGAACTGCACGTGCGCCAGGTGCATGGGCAGACCGTCGGCGGCGCGGATGGTGTCGAGCGCCGTCTGCACGTTGCCTGGCGCACCCAGGTTGTTGCAGTGGACGTGCACCGTGCACCGGGTGGGGGATGCCAAGCTGTACCATGGCGGTCTGCACCGCTTTCAAGATGGCGCGTGAACTCATGCCATAAATGGGCACCTGCTCGTCGAGACTGAGGTGGCGCTGGTTGAACTTGAACGAGGTCGCACCGCCGGCGTTGATCACCTTGATGCCCAGGCACTGGGCGGCGTGCAGGGTCCAGGCGACATAGTCGTTGACGGTCGCCTGCTCGGCGCCGTCACGCAGCAGCCGCAACAGAAAGTCGTCGTTGCCGAGGATCGCCAGCCCGGCCTTGTCGATGATCGGGATGTCGGCCAGCTCGGCGTGCGCCTGGGCGGCGTTGATCGGCAGCACCGCCGGTTCGACGACAGTGGTGAAGCCCATCTCGGCGTAGCGGTAGCCGGTGTCGAAGGTCGACCACTTGGCGCCGGCGAACGGCAGCCGGGCGTAGCGGGCGCGATTGGCCAGATGCTGCTCGGGCATCAGAACCCGGGCGTTGTTGACGTTGCCGCCGGCGATGTGGCTGTGGATGTCGATCGCCCCGGCCATCAGAACCTTGCCGCGGAGGTCGTAGCAGGCGTCCGCCGCGTTGTCATGCGCCGGGGACGCGCAGATGTGGCCGTCGCGCATCCAGACATCGCGCACCTCGCCGTGGACGGCGTTGGCCGGGTCGTAGACGCGTGCGCCCTGCAGTCGGATCAGCATTGGTCTGCCTCCTCCCCGCGATCCTGCGGGCCGAGTTCGAGCAGTTGTCGACAGAGCTCGGCGCTGCTCGGCAGCTCGCTCGGGATCAGCGCCTGCAGCGGCACCATGCGCAGTCCGTCGGCGCGGTGCAGGAAACCGGACCGGTGGACCCCGGGAACCGCGACGGGGAGAAAGACCTCCGGCGCGCGGGCGCCGAAGCGGCTGGCTGGATGGCCGATCACGATACAGGGTGTCGCATTGGCCTCGGCGGGGCAGGGCACGGGTTCGGGACTGAGGCTGCTGAGCCACACCAACAGATCGGCCTCGCCGTCCGCCAGCAGCCGCCCGCCGGCGTAGCGCTGCAGGTCCTGCTGCGGATAACTGCGGGCGAAGCTGGTGCGCAGGCCGAAGCCGTTGTGCCAGGCGGCGGCGAGCTGGGCGGTGACCTCGCCCAAGCCGCTGCCGAGGTTGAGTAGCGCGGCCCGGCCCTCGGCGTTGAGATCGCGCACCAGTTCGGCGGCGGCGCGCAGGATCAGTTCGGCCCGCGTCCCGGACAGGGCGCCGATCACGAACACCGGATATTGGCTGGCGCCCAGCCGGGCGCTCAGCTCGGTCGCCGCCGCGATCGGTGTCGGCAGCGGCCGGCCGCCGAGCAAGGCGCGGGCCTGGCTCAGGACGGTAAGGCGGTCCTCGCTCAGCTCGATCAACAGTGGCGCCTGCTCGCGGTGCAGACGCCGGGGGACGTCGATCAGTTTCTCCTTCAGACGCGGCATGTTCGTGTGCAGATCATCGCCGAGCAGGATCAGCAGGTCGGCCCGGTTGCGCACCTCGCCGAGGCTAGTGAGTATCCAGCCGCTGTCCTGGTAGACGCTCAAGGCCCGCGCCACGGCCTCGCCGTGGAGATGGTCGATCACCCCGCCGAAGCGCCCTGCCAGTTGCAGTGCGGCCCGCCTGTCCTGCAGATCACCGAGCAGACCGTCGAACAGCGGCAGCCGGGCGGCCGTGAGCAATTCGGCGGCATGGGCCAGGGCCTGATCCCAGGGCACGTGCCGACCTCGGAACCGGGGCAGGGACTCGGTGCCAGATTCGCTCGCCCGCAGGGCGAGCTCGAACCCGGCCCGGGCCTTGGCGCAGCCGAGTTGGTCGGTCGCGATGCGGCCGTTGCGCACTGGTGGTGACAGATCGTCACAGGCCAGCGCACAGAAGGGGCAGCCGACAGTTGGGGGAACCGCCAAAGGCACGGTGGGTTGGCCGGTTTGCGGCCCGGGATCGGGGGTTGTCGTCGTCATGCCAAGCGTTAGGCAATTCGCGGGCCAACATTCAGGCTGAGCGCGGACGAGGGATCGGGCGACGGACGGTGGGAGGCGCGCCGCGTGCCGAATGGGCTTCATCTCAGGCGCTTTCGCGGGGAGGTCGCCGCTCCCACCACACCCGACCGCTGGTTCAGCCGCGCCAGGCTTTTTTATTGGTGGCGGCCGGGGTGGCGTAGGTCAGCAGGTGTTCCCCGCTGGGCGGCAGGGCAGTGCCCCGGTGGAGCGGGCCGTCCTGGGTGTAGCGCTTGCCGACTCGGTGGGCGATCTCGGCCCTGGCCAGTTCGACGCCGAGGTAGGAGGCCTGGCGGCCATCGGTCTCGACCCCGGGCTTCGGGTACAGATCGAACGGGTCGGTGGCGCGGTGCAGGCCGTCGACGTTGTAGACGTGGATGCCCTCCTCGTTGACCTGGATACGGTAGTTGCGGTCCTTGACCGCCGCGGCGGCTTGTTCGATCTCGGCCCGGCTGTAGGGGAAGGGCTTGCGCTCGTGCAGGCCGGTGAGACCGCCGTGCAGCTGTTTCGGCGGGGCGTTCTCGGCTCGGGCACGGGACATGATGCGCCGGCTGAAATCGGCCTCGCGCACCGCCGAGCGGCAGTGCGTCGCGCAAAGCAGGCAGACCGGTGACCACACAGCTGAGCCCAAATCCCTTCAGGCGCTCGGTGTTCTCAAGATCGATACGCCGTGGGTAGACCTTGACCATGCCGCCGGGCGCTTGCGTGTCCGTCTCCGGGGCCACGCCGCAGGCGGAGACGATGCTCGGCACGCGGCACTTGCCGGCCTGGGCATAAACGTTGGTCACCAGGGTGTCGGAGATGCCGCAGACCATCTCGGCGACTACCAGCAGCTCGTACACGCGTTTATAGAACAGCCCGACTGGTGGCGCTGTCGCGGAACACCCGAAGGCGTTCCTTCAGTTGCTTCACCGGCTGGCGTTAGGCCTGCAGGACTTCGGCCCCGGCGGCGCTGAGGAACAGATCCACCCGGGGTAGTTCGGCCGCCAGATCGAGGCATTCATCCAGGTAGTGGCCCGAGCCCGTGATGGCCCAGGCGATGCGCCCGGACTCAGGCCACGCCCGACCTCGCGTCGGTCGATGCCCCATTGATGGTCGGCCTCCTCGACCGCCACTTCGAGGCCGTCCAGCTTTACCCAGGGCATCGTGTTTTTCGAGCTCCGCAAGCAAACGGTCGCCGATGTGGCGGGCGAGCATCTCGGCGGTGGTGTTGGGCACGGGCAGCAGGACGCAGCTCGCGCGTGAGAGGAAGTACTTGATCTTAGCGGCGGATCTCGACCAGGCCGTTGTCGCGCACCTCGACCGAGACCTCGGTGCTCCCGGTGGGCACCAGCACACCGTCATGCAGTTCGCGGCAGACCTCGGCGGCCAGCCGGTTGAGCCGAACGAAGTCGATGACGAAGGCGTCGTCGGTGTTCTCGCCGCTGGCCTCCAGTCCGGCGTGGAAGTTGTGGCCGTGAATGTTCTCGCAGGTTCAGTCGAAGGTGATGAAGTGCGCGGCGTTGAAATGCAGCTCCCGTGGATGGACGCGCACGGCCTAGTTCGGCATCGGCAGGGCCTCCCTGAAGGTCAGTGACGCCCTGCAACCGGCAAGCGCCGGGCCAGGTTCGTTAGCGCGGAGGCCGGATACGGAAACGTCTCATCTTCCGGTACAGTGTGTTGCGACTGATATTCAATTTCGACGCAACCCGGGTGACGTTCCAGTGCGCGGCCGCGAGCTCGCGCACGATCGTGTCGCGCTCGGCGATGTCGAGTGGATTGCTCGGACGGCTAGGCTGCAGAGATTCGCCGCCCTCATCGGAGGAGAAGATCTCCTCGGGCAGGTCGTCGACTCGGATGAGTGCCTCGTCGCACAGGCCCACCAAGGTGCGCAGCAGGTTGCGCAGCTGGCGGATGTTGCCCGGCCAGTGGTAGTGGTCCATGAGGTCCAGCGCGGCGTCTTCAATTTCGATCCGGTCATCGCCGCTGGTCTCCTGCCGCAACAGGTGCTGGATCAAGGCACGGCGATCCTCGCGGTCACGCAACGGTGGCATGTGCAGCGAGATGCCGTTCAGGCGATAGTAGAGGTCTTCGCGGAAGCTGCCTTCCTGGACCCGCTGTTGCAGGTCCTTGTGCGTGGCGCTGATCAGGCGGATGTCGACCTTGATCGGCACTTCGCTGCCGAGCGGGATGACCTCACGCTCTTCCAGCACCCGCAGCAGTCGCGCCTGAAGGTGCGGCGGCATGTCGCCGATCTCGTCGAGGAACAGAGTACCGCCGTGAGCCTGGACGATCTTGCCGCGTGAGCCGTCCTTGCTGGCCCCGGTGAAGGCGCCGGGCTTGTAGCCGAACAATTCGCTTTCGATCAGGGTTTCCGGCAGGGAGGCGCAGTTGACCGCGACGAAGGGGCTGTCAGCACGACTGCTCGATCGGTGCACGGCGTTGGCGAACACGTCCTTGCCGGTACCGGTCTCGCCGAGCAGAACGAAGGGGATGTCGCGCTCGAGCAGTTTCTTGGCGCGCTCGACATTGCGCCGCATGCGGATGTCGCCGAACTCCAGGCCGTCGAGGATCGGTTGCTGTCTGATCGGCGACGTCAACACCCGACTGCCGCAGCGTCGACCGCATACCGCCGGTGCCGTTTTTCAGCGTGGGTGCCTGGAAGCTGGCGAAGAAACGCCGTCCTTGGGTCGTGTCGTGTAAGGTACGGTGGACGCCGGCGTTGTGGTGCGCCTGATTCAGGGCGTCGTCCATCCGGATCGAGAACAGCTCCTCGATGTGGTCGACCGACGATGTCCTTGACGTTCGCCATGTCGAGCTGGAACAGGGCGCTGCGGTTGGCCGCCTGGACACGACCTTCGCCGTCGAAGGCGATCACGCCTTCTCCCAGCGTACTGATGAATTCCGGCCGGCTATGGAAGCGCAGGACATAGTGATTGCGCGTACGACAAAGAAACAGCCGATTCTCGATCAACTGGGCGGACATGTTGACCAGCACCATGGTGTGCTGCTGAGCCTGGCGCGAGTCGCTGGAGGCGTCCAAGACCGCGATCACTTCGCCCGTCGGGTCGAAGATCGGCGCGGCCGAGCAGGTCAGCCTGGTGTTCTTGGTGAAGAAGTGTTCGTGGTGGTGAATCACCAGCGGGCGTTTTTCCACCAGGCAGGTACCCATGGCGTTGGTGCCCTGAGTCTGTTCCGTCCAGATAGCGCCGGACTGCAGAGCGGTGCGTGCGGCGGTAGCCGCGAACATCGGATCGCCGACATAATTGAGTATGACGCCTTCTTGGTCGGTCAGCAGTATTGCGTGCCCGGTATCGGCGATCTGCTGATAGAGACTGGTCATCTCGGAACGCGCGATCTCGATCAGGGCACGGGATTTCTCTCGCCGGACCATTACGTCGGCACGGTCGACGACGATCGGCTCGGGATGGCGCTCCGGGTCGAGCGCGAACTCCTGCAGGCAGCGCGTCCAGGAGTCAACAACTCGGCTACCAGGGGCCGCGGTGCCCCAACTCCCCCCGCGGACGGCATTGACGACGAAGTCGCCATGGCTTGTGCTTGGTATTGACTCCATCACTTTTCCTCCTGCTAGTTCTGCTAGCCCGCTGGGCCATCCGTCGATCTTCAGTTTTGGTAAAGAAGATTTAGCGCACTGCAGCCTTTGTAGGCTGGGAGCAAATTCGCGTCACCAAGGGGGCGAGGTAGGTGTGGGGCTGGGAGCATTTTGATTTCCTATACTATCTCCCAATCATCAAAGACCTGCGCGCTCGGATTCACCGCAACGACGCAGGGCGCCTTAGGCGGGTTCTTCCATGCAGTACAGTGGACGCTGTCGGTTTGCCTGCTGTTTAACCAATTGGTTTGGACTTTTGAAGTGGTGTGCAATTCGACAGGTCGCAGTGAATTCAGCAGGTTCTTGTCTGGACGAACCCCGCTCCCATGCTTACAAATAGACCACCTCGCTCTTGAGCGAGTAGAGAATGCACAAAATTTCGTCCTTCTCCCGCTGATCAACCTTGTTCTGGTCGCATGCTTTGAGTACGTCATCGACGACGGCGACGAACTCCGTATCGTTGATATTCATGCCCTTGTGGGCAGAGATCATGTCCTTACCCGTGTAGGTCTCGGGTCCGCCGAATCCGGCGCAGCACATCTCCGTGACCAGACGCTTCACCTTCTCTGGGTCGCTCGCGGCATAGCGATTGTTAATCAAGGGGTTGCTGATGTGGTTTTGCCAGATGTCGGCGACGATCGCCTCGATGCCGGGACGGCCGCCCAGGCGGGCGTACAGGGTGTCATCTTGGTGCACCGCTTGTTCGGTAGTGCTCATTGTACTTTCTCCGAATTGAATTGCTGGGGGTACTCTAGACTGCGGCCGGATTTGACCCGGCCGCAGTTACTCCGCTTAAGGCTTACATGCGGTATTTACATGGCATACGACACCTTCATCTGCTTGTCCCTGATCGTGTCCGGGTCAACTTCGTAACCAACCTTTCTGTTGATCTCCTGGGCGATCTTCCTCTCTGCAGGGCTTGCGAAGTCGCGGTCCCAGATTGCCAGCTTGCGCTTGTAGACCCGGTGCCAGAGCGGCGGGATCAGGGCCAGTACAAACTCGGTGTAGTACCCCCAGCCCGGATTCGGGGCGCCGTCGGGAGCTTGGCCGACACCGGTGAGCTCCCAGAAATGGGTTTCGCCGCGGTCGTGGTGGTCCGCCTGACGGCCGATCTCGATGAAGGCCCAGCTGGTGAAGGCGTTGTCGTTGTCCCAGGAGTGGCGATACTCGATCGGCTCGTCTTTCACGCGGATCAGGCCATAGTGCTCCATGTAGTTGAGCGCCTCGAGCTCGAGGTTGGAGATCACCCACACGGCTAACATAGCGGCCAGACCGATCAGCAGGCCCTGGGCGCCGCCGCCGACATAGCCCGCACCGAGGAACAGGGCGACCGTCGGGACGCTCAATAGATACCCACGGATCCAGCGGTTGGACAGCGAGAAAAAGCTCTTACCCTGACGGGCGAGGCGTTTCTTCTCGGTCAGGACGCCGAAATAGGACTGGCCGATATGCGAGATGATGAAGTGCTTGTACAGGCTGCGTCCGCGCGGTGAGGTCGCCGGGTCGGTGTCTTCGCCCATCTTGTTGTTCTCAGGGCCCAGCCAGGCGCGGCCGAGCTCGAGGTGATGGTTGTAGACGTGGGCGAAGCAGAAGTGCGCAGCCCCGGAAAGTCCCATCATCATGCGGGAGATCAGGAAACTGAACCCCTTGGTATGTGCCAGCTCGTGGCCGAACATGATGCCCAGGCCCTGGTGCATGCCGGCGCCGATCGTGGCGCCGATCAGCTGCAGCCCGGTGATGCCGCTGGTGTAGGCGATGCTCGCGTCCATCCCGGTCCATCCCGGCAGGGTGAAGCTCATGGTCTCGATGGGCGCGCCGCTGACGTATTGAAACACCCGCCACGCCAAGGCCAGCTGGAGTCCGATGAAGCTCACCAGCTGCATGTACATCATGGCGTTGAGAACGGGCGCCTTGCCCGCAGGCTGGCCATCCTTGCCGGTGTAAGCGCCTTTGGTATGGAACGACTGGGACAGGGTGTCCAGTACGATATTCAAGCCGAATATCGCCATGCCCAGCCAAACCCAGTCGCCGCCGAGCAAGATACCCGCCAGACAGGCGATCACGCCCAGCGGCGTCCAGAGATAGACTAAATGACCGAAAATCAATTTGCGCATTTGCTGCTCCTCCGATTGAAAATCACGTTTCGATTGATTTCTGACAGGACCTTCCACGCTCGCGATGGTCAGGTTGCTGCCATGACAAAATTTTAAGGGAGAAGCTCGGTGCGCAAGTAGCCGTAAAACTACTTGAACGCTCGGCGTGATCTACCGTTGGGGTCAAGCCCGGCGCGCTGTCCGGGATATCAAGGATCGAGGATTACCAGTCACCAGCGGGCCGCCCAGACGCCGGGTCGGCCCAGTCCAGAGGACGCGCCTCTATATTTCCCTTCCATCTGCCAGATGAGGGTTCGTTCGCGCCCAGCCCGGCTTAATTCAGGCGTCGTCCCGACGAGCCAGATCGGCATCGAGTACGAGCTGCATCAGCTCGCCCAAGGTGCGGACATTCAGTTTGTCCATGATACTCGCGCGGTAACCCTCGATCGTGCGAACCGAGAGGCCCATGTCGTATGCGATCACCTTGTTCGGTTTACCGTGGCCGAGATGACCTAGAACTTCGCTCTCGCGCGGCGTTAACTTCGACAGATTTCTCTTGAGCAGCTCTCTGTCATCTTCTTTCTCCCAGATGTCGGAGTATTTGGTCAGGGCGCCCTGAAGCATAACCCACCCTCCGATGTGGCTGGGCGAGTCGAGGGAGAGGAGAACATAGTCAGGAGCGAGAAAGGCAGCCTGTCGGCTCCCGGAGAAGGAGGTTGACGGGGGTGACGGGGGTGCTGGAGGAGGATTGGAGGAAGGCGGCGCAGGGGCGGACATCCGCGCGCTGGTGGCAGCCATTCGGGTGGGGGAAGAAGCCGGCGTTACGCGAGCTGGAGTTGGAAGGATTGGCTGAGGAGGGCGCGGACCCGCTCGGGGTCCAACCAGGGCGCGGCACAGGATTGGCGGATGAAAGCGATGGCGCCGCGCACGCCAAGCGCGGCATAGAGGGCCTTGAGGTGGTGGGCGAAGCGGGCCAGGGTGTTGAACAGGTGGGCCATGCGCATCAGGTAATGGTAGCCCTTCATGGCGTTCCAGTTCAGGGCAAAGGCGTGCTCGTAGTGGTAGCCCTGATGTTTTTCCACCAGGAACCCCGCCTCGATACCCCAGCGGTAGCGTGCGCCGAGGTTGCAGCGTTCATGCACGTTGTGGCGCGTCAGCGGGCGGCTGGAGAGCCAGGCGTGGCGGGCGCTCTTGGTGAGGATCTGCCCATCATCGTCCGCGGCCTCCCAGGTCTCCTGGCAGACCACAACGTGCAGGCGCAGGTGGTGGCGCCCGGCGGCGGAGAATTCATAGTCAATGGCATTGACCCAGAAGAAGCGAAGAAGCGCTGGTGGCGATCGCCCCAGCTACGCTGCAGGCAGTGTTCGGGCTGTAAGGGCTGGAGGGATTGAAATTCCGGCTCATGGGGCGAACTGTGGGAGCACTAGACAACCGCAACACGAAGATAGAGAATAAGTTCCCCGTAATAGATTGCAGAAGGGGGAGCTGATGATCCGTTGCTCAACAGTCGAGTTGATGGATGAGCAGAGGTGTTACGATTATCTGGTCGAGATTCTGCATCCGGATGGCCTGTGTTGCTCGGCATGTGAGAGGCCGGTCGAACAGTCGAAAGTGCATAGGCGCGATAGAGCGCCGATGCTGTACTTTCGCTGTTCCTGCGGTCGTATCTACAACGCGTTCGCCGGAACCCTCTGGCAAGGGACCCATCACAGCTGCTGTGTGATCGTGCGCATCTTGCAGGGCTTTGCCCAAGGCATACCGACCTTGCACTTGGCGAAAGAATTGGGTATTGACCGCAAGCACTTGCTTGAACGTCGCCATAGAATTCAGGAGCTTGCGGCACAGGCCTGTCGTCGGGAGCCGTTGGCCGACGCGGTGGTGGAGGCGGATGAGATGTAGCAGAATGCGGGCGAGAAGGGCCGTTTACACCCGGATCCGGAGGATCCGCCACGGCGCCGCGCCAATCAAGCACGGGGCCATGGCACGTGGGAGACGGACCGTCCTCCCGTCTTGGGGATCGTCGGGCGGGAAAGTGGCCAGATCCAATTGCTCTTAAAAAAACAGCGCAAGACGGGATCTTGAGCCCAGCGTCCTGGAGGCGACTCGAAAGGGAGCCACCGTCAATACCGACGAATGGGGCGCCTACAAGCATTTGTCCGAGGCGCAGCGCAACCATGTCTCCGGTTGCCATACGCCCGGCAAGCGTGTCTGGGCACGCGATGATGATGGAGACGGAATCCGTGAGGTTCACATCAATACCAACGAAGGGTTGTGGACGGGACTACGCAATTTTCTTCGCCCTTTCCGTGGCGTGAACAAGCTCTACCTTCAACAATATCTCGCTGTACATGAGTGGGGCCCACAATCTTAGTGAGGTTTCCCTGGGCTTTCTTCGAATTCTATGTGGCGTCACACAGATCGCTTCATGAGCCATCATTCCTTCGACTTCGGCAAGTACGCCGAGCGCTACCTGGGGGCCATCACCTATCGGTTTAATCGCCGCTTCGACCTGCATGCCCTGCCCGGTCGCCTGCTGGCCGCCGCCGTGGCCACCCGTCCCCGCCCCGAGCGCTGGATTCGAATGGCTGACACTCCTTGCTAATCAGGAGGCTGTTTGCTTGGATTTTCTGGAATTCGCGGATGGTGTCGCCATTCTTCGGCTGGCGATGCCGACTATCGATCATCAGGATCATGATGCGCCTATGATACTGTTTTATCGATGAAGTTCGCGAGAAATCCGCATCACATACCCGCTTCCGTTTCCGCTTTTGTCATCCGTCTTCCGCTCCCATCGCCGGATTGAATCACAAGACGAGTCAGTTTACTCGCACCCGTTTGCCCATGACCGGGTGGCGGACGACCTACGCGCTATCGAGCGTGTTCTCGTGTCGGGGCGTCGGCGTTAGCTATCCCCGTAGGCAATGTCATAGATCGCCGGAGCGTAGAAGTACCGAGGGTTCCACTCCGCAGGACCCTCCTTAAGTATGCCCAGAGCTTGCATGCGCTCGATATCGCTCTTCGCTGTGGGGTATGAGTGACGTCCGTTAGGTCCCGGGCCTGGGGGATCGTTGCCAGCGGGGTAGTGAAGGTTCCCTCTAAGATACGGTGCCTGCGGCGTTGGAGGTAAAACGGTTGCGGTGTGCTTCCTCCGCCACCTATCCACAACATCGAGGTGAAGACACCTGCATCCATACCAGACCTTCATAGTTCCTCGTTCTGATTCCGGTAAAGCCGCCGCGGTCGCGCCGTTCAAAGTTTGACACGGGACCCAGGTCACCAGAACGAGGTGCTCGCCTCATAAGCTACTCCATCAACGCCTTCAGCAGCGCATCCCGCGCGTCGGAGTAGAAGATTACGGTCACCCGGGTTGCAATGTCGTCATCCAGCTCGACGAGCTGTTTGCGGGTGGTTACCGGCAGCAGGATCATCTTGGCCCCCTTGTCGGCGGCAGCCTCGACGATGCCGACGGCGTTGTAGATGGGCTCGATGGAGCCGCCGAGGTTGAGGCCACCGACGACGATCAGGCCGCCCTTCAGGCTCTTCTCTAGAAGAGCTGAGCACAGGCCGAGGAGCGCGCCCACGCCCGTTGCTGTACCGGTCTTGCTCGCGTCGAAGGCCCGCATCTGGACCGAGAACTCATGCGACCTCGGGTCACGGTCACCGACCAGCTCCTTGGCGCGGGTGTAGAGGTTCTGCTCGGCGCAGCGCACACTCTCCTTGAAGGGCGCCGGCGGCGGTTGGTTGAGGATCTTCACGCCCGATCCCGGGCCCTCGGTCACGTCCACCCGGAAGAGGCCGGGGTGCTCTTCGATGCCCCCAGGTGAAAGCACCCAGACCTGCCCGGGGGGCAGCGGGTCGTCCCCGATGCTGTCCTCGCTCTGCAGCTCCGGGGTGGCAACGAACTGCTCGACGCCATCGGTCCCCATCTGGAAGCTGAAGTGGGTGTTGCGGAACTCCGCCGAACCGATGCGCTTCTGCTGCTCCTTGACGCGGCGCCGGCACTCCAGCGCCAGCCTTGCGGCCCATTCGATCGCATGGTCGGGGATCTCCTGGTCGGTGTGCTCGGCACCCTCACCGATCGCGTAGGGGTACATGACCTTCAGGAGACCGTTCATGGTCTTCTGGACGGCATTGGTGTCGCGCCCGCTCAGCGCCCCGCCAAACTGGATACGTCCCTGGAGCTTGTGCAGCCGCGAGGATGCGCGCAGGTGGTTCCAGCACAGGGACAGGAAGTCGCTCACCAGGCCGAAGTGATCCGTGAGCTGCTCGCGGCTGACCTTCGGAATGTCCCAGCCCGGGAGGTAGGCGTGGATGCGGTCCATGAAGGCGGTGTCGTCGCGCATCTCCGGGGGCATGGGGCCAAACAGGTGGCCGATGCGCTGCTGGTGCGCCACGTCCACGTCGAAGTTGCCCACCATGTAGATGCTGCCGAAGCCCCGGATGCTCTCCTTGCCGCGGCTGAACTCGCCGGACTCCATGTAGCCCTTCATGATGTTGACGCCGTCCTTCTGATCGAAGCTGATCCCCGAGACCTCGTCGAAGCAGACCACGTCATACTGGCACACCAGCCCGCGCTGGCCGGTGGCATTGTTGACGAACATCCGCGCCACCGAGGCCTTGCCGCCGGAGACCAGATGGGCGAAGCGGCGAGACCTGCTGGAAGAGGTGGCTCTTGCCGGTCCCCCGCGGCCCCAGCTCCACCGCGTTGTAGTTGTTCTCGACGAAGGGGACCATGCGCAGCAGCATCACGTCCCGGGTTCGAGATGTCAGACTTGCGGGCTCAAGCCCGATGCTGCGCAGCAGAAAGTCCTGCCACTCCCGGAAGGTGAAGAGCTGCCGCCCGCGCGCCATGGTGTCCAGGGCATCGCGCTTGGAGAGCTGGATCTCCCGCAGGGAGTCGACGCCGAACGGGCGGCCGTTCTTCTCCTCGGCGATGCTCGGGTCGTAGCTGAGATCGACCTCGGTGTAGAAGCCGCCGGTCAGCATCCGCTCGTGGGCGTGGACCAGCTCGTCGCTGATGCGGGCGTCCTTGATGCGCAGGCTCGGCAGCTCCGCGATAAAGCAGTTGTTCCGGGCGTCGAGGCGGGCGGTGATCAGGTCGATCAGCTTGACGCGGCCCTGCTCTTTCGCCCGTGCCTTGAACAGCTCCTCCTCGCCGGCGCGCACCGTGCGGCTTTCGAGCTGGCGCTGGACGATCTCCAGGCCCTCCTGGATCTCGCCCTCATCGGTGCTGGAGCAGTAGCGCCCGAGCAGAAACTCGCCGACGTAGGTGGGCACCGGATACTGGCCCTTGAAGCGGCGCACCAGGTCCTTGCGGACGATGAAGCCGTCGAACGCCTTGGCGGCAATCTGGTCGAGCGCGTCGAGCTGCATGGACTCAGTCTCCCCCGATCGTCACGGGCTGCTTGGCCACGACCTGACCGTCACGGACCACGACAAGAACGGCCGCAGCGCCTTCAAATTTGTCGTCCGTCACCAGGAGCGCGGCTGCCCCCTCGTCGCCCGGAGGCTGCAGTCGCCGATCGGCATCGAGCACGGAAGAGCCCGCGTCTGCCGGCTTGGTCCGGATGTCAAGCGCCGTGCCCCAGAAGCCGCCCTTCAACTGCACGCGCAGGCGCATGCCCCTCCACTCGACGCTCGCGATCTCGACGGGTTGAGCCACCTGCTCGCCCGCCGCCGTGACGGTCAGCGTCGGTATGAGTGCCTCCTGCAGGCTCAGCCCTCCATGGGCATACTCGATGCCACCCTTGAAGGCGGAGATGCCGGGCGCACAGACCACGGAGTGGCCTCCGCCCCAGAACCACGGCAGCGCCTTGAACCCGTGATGGGCACCGGGTTGCAAGACGGCACAGCGCGGCCAGCGGGACTGGGTGAGGTGCGCGGGCAGCTCGACCTTGGGTAGCCCACCGGGCAAGAGCAGCCAGCCGTGGTCGGTAATCAGGACTACCCGCTCCCAGCCGGCCTGTACCAGGTCCCAAACGAGCAGGCTGACCGCCCGCAGCTGTTCGTCCAGCCACCAGGAGAGGCGTGCCCCCTGCGTGTGGCCGTCGTGGTCGAAGGTGCCGGTCTCGGTCCAGGCGGCACCGCTCGGGTCGCCGGCGCCTGTCGGCTCCACCCAGGCCCAGCCGAGCTTGGCGAGCAGATTACGGAACGCTTGGGTCTTGAGGTCCTTCCCCGTCTCGGCGATCTGCGGCTCGAATCCTTCTGTCAGGGTGTTGCCAACCAACTCGTCGGCCAGCGGTCGCCAGGCGGGCTTGGCGGTTGCCGTCACCGTGGGCAAAGCGGACCAATGGGTGGCGATATCCGCGCTGAGGCCCTTGTCCTCCAGCAACTGCCGCAGCTCCAGGCCCAGGTCGCAGCGCAGCCCGTCCACGAACACCAGCACGGTCCCCGCGGCGGGCTCGAAGACAACGGCAGTCGCCGGGTCGACGGCGGGATAGCTGGATGCCCAACCCTGCACCTGCTCCGCCAGCCGTTCGAGCCAAGGCAGATAGACGGCTCGGAGTGCCGTCGTCACCGCCTCCACATCGGGACCGTCACGTACAGCGGCATAGGCCCGCCAGGCGGCGGTATCCACGCGCCAGCCGCGCTCGATGTAGCCCGCCGCGAGCGCTGCCCAATCGCTGCCAAAGCCCCCGGCTGAGATGCCCTCCGTGAGCTCTTTAAGATGGACAGCCGCCCGCGCCAGCGGAGCCTCGCCCAGGTCCGCCCAGAGGGATGCCGCCCGCGGTGCATGCTGCTGGCAAAGCGCCTTCAGTTCTTCGAGCGCCTTGCCCTGCGGGAGCTTCCCAAGCCCCAGCAGGTCCGTGCGGAGCGCGTCCTCCTGCTTGCGGTTCGTGGCCGGCAGGCGGTCGTTGGTGTCATCCAGCAGATCCTTCGGCTGCGCCAGGTCCAGGGCCTTGCGTATCCCGGGAAAGGCCCGGTGCGCCTCGCGGTAGCGCCGCCACACCTGATCCCAGACCTTGCCGCCAGCGACCAGCTTGTCCACCGCGGTAATGATCCCGTCCTTGTCGGGGTCAAGCCCGAAGGTTGGCTTGCACAGGGCCTTGAACGCCGTCCAGCGCTCCGCCGGCCAATCGTCATGCTTGCCGTCCCCACTCGCCATCCACTCCAGCAGCAAACGGACGGGGTCCCCAGCCGTCAAGCCGTGGAAGTCGGCGGCCTCCAAACGCCGCCCGCGGAGGCTGTCTACGGTAGCCCGCAGCACGTGAACGAGCTGGGCGCTCAATGCCTCCAGGGTCGCCCGGTCGCGGGCGAGGTCCAGGCCGAGGCCGGCCTCCTGGGAGGACAGGAAGGCCGGGGGCGTCCAGTCTTTGCCGTTCACCTGGCTCCAGAACTGCCCGTGGTACTGGAGGGCATACAGGTGCCGCGCGGCCTCGGGGAATCCGGCGGCCCCGCGAAACTGGTGACGCGCCACACCCGGCAGATAGAGGAGCGGTGTCTCGTGCGAGCTGGCGCGGGCGAGCTGGTAGCGGAGCCAGGTGGACGGACCGGTTCGCTCGTCCGCGATCTCGGGGGCGAGCACGAGCAGCTCCGGCAGGGCGTCGCGCAGGAGCGGGATCGCTTTGGACCACAGCCGCTCGCCGTCCGGCCACAGCACCACGGAGGGCGCCGCGAGGTCATGACGGTTGTAAATGGCCGCGTTGCGAATGCTGGCGATCAAGTAATCGAGGACGGTTTCGCTGCTCACTCGATGGCCTCGATTCGATCCAAGTAGGGCAGATTAACGTCGATCAGGAACCCCGGCATCAGGCCACGCTTTGCAGGGTGTAACGATGGGCCATCAGGTCTGCTGCCAAACGCAGGCAGGCGTCGATGTCCTCCGGCTCCAGCGATGGGTATTGGTGGAGTATCTCCTCAGGGGGATCGCCCGCGCCCAGAAACCCGAGCACAGTCTCGACCGTGATCCGCATGCCACGGATGGTCGGATGTCCGTTGCAGATATCCGGATGGACAGTAATCCGGCCATCCAGGTACCGGAGGGGCATTTCGGATTCGATAGACGTGGTCATTTCGGGCCGCTTCAATTCACCGGTACTGCGCACCGCGCATCACCCGGTGATCGTAGTCGGGGTCGATCTGGACCTTACCGAACAGTTCCGAGACATCGCAACGGCGCCGCGCGGCGACGAGCTCGCGCAAGGCCAAGTCCACCAGCTCCCGTTTGGGCTTGACCTCGGCATCACGCATAGCCTCGTCGATTAGGGCATCGTCGAGCACCATAGTGGTGCGCATCGCGTAGACCTCCCCGTGTGTCATATCGGGTGCCAGTGTACCCCGACTCGAACAGCCAGATTCAAAGGCTTACCCAGCGCGCGGCCGCACCGATCTCCGCCCCCTGCCACGATGACCCTGTGCGATACTCCTGCCAACCATCGAGCCCAAGCGGCGCGCACCATATCCGAGTCACTCATCGTCACGAACCCCCACCTGCGCGACCCTCGGGCACGCAAGTGGGCACTGCGCGTCTCGGCGGCCAGCTCCTCCGCGGTCGAGGGCATCCGCAAACCATTCGCCGAGCCGAGGGCCACAAGGGGTCCGATCGTCGAGGGCGCGCCCCCGGCACTCCGAAAGTCGGCCCGATGACGGCCTCGCGACAGGCCCGCCAAGGTTCAGGCCGATTTGGGCCCATGCGGGTCGGGGCCTTGCCCGGCTGTGTCCAGCGCGTGGCGATCGAGCCATTCCCGCGCCGCTGCATGCAGCAGCTCGATTTCCTGTAGCAGAGACGACACGTCTGCTGCGGTCAGACCCGATTCCGCCAGGTAGTCCGCTTGTTGGCGCTTTTGGAAGGCGCCGATGAGGAGCCTGTGGAATCGCGGGTCCAAACGGCCGGTCTTCGCGAATTCCTGGCCGAAAGCGGAAATGAGGGCGCGATGGCTGGAGTAGGACTGCCCAAGGGCATCGAGCAGGGTCTCCGCGATGAAGTAAGCCGCGTAGTAGGCCCGGGAGACCGCCGAGTCCAGGTCGCCGGCGGTGGCGAGCAACCTGGCCGACTCCAGGTACCGATCCGCCTTCAGCATCAGACCCTTTTGTTCGCTCATGCCGCGACACCCTCGGCCCGCACCTGGCGCCAGAAGGGGCCGCTCCCCTCTTGCAGCCAGGGCTCTGCCACCGGCAGCACCGACAGCAGCACACCGTAACGGAGATTGAAGTCCGCCAGGATATCGACGATGCGGTCGATCTCCAGCGCCGGCCGTTGCGGGTCGGCCAGCACCAGGAGCAGGTCGATGTCCGACTCGGGACCCGCATCGCCCCGCGCCTGGGAGCCGTAGAGCCAAAGGCCCCGAAAGCGCACCCCGAGGCGCTCGCGCAAGGCCTCGGACAGCTCGGTCAGGATCGTCGTCAGTTTCGGGTGGGTCATGGCTCGATTTCAGTGAACGCGACGGCCTGATATCGGCCGCTCTAATCGTCCCGCCCGCGTGCAACCGCGGCCACCTCGGCCGGCCTTGTCCGTGCCGAGCTGCCTGAATGGCGTCAGTCGCAATCCAAACCCGTCCGGCATGGTCAGTCTCCAGTCTGACGTGCGGCGCGTTTGCGGGCGAGGGTGAGGTGGACGTTGTTCCAGCGGTTGCCGGTGAAGGCGCGGCCGCCGGGGCAGTCGGTGGGCGGCTCGCCCTCGTACCAGAACCAGGGGTAGTCGGCCTTGTCGCGCTGGGGCTCCTTGCCGCGGTCTTTGTCCCACTTGATGTTGGGCTTGGCGCGGAGGATGCCGGCGCCCTTCTTGCCGACGTCCTGGGCGAGCATGAAGGGGCGGATGTTGAGGCGGACGCCGTCGTTGAGGTCGGGGTGCCAGCCGATGGGCTGCTCCTTGAGGGGCTTCCAGCGGACGAAGATGTCGTAGGGGGGCTCGCCCTCCAGGATCTTGACCAGCTCGGCCTCCAGCGCGCGGGCGGCGCCGAGGCGCTCGGCGGCGCCGGGCTTGTCGGCCTTGGCGTCGGCCTCCTGCTGGCGGATCCAGTCGCCGAGGTAGCTGTAGGTGAGCTTCTGGAGGTTGGCGTAGTCGAGCCGGTGGTAGTTCACCAGGGCATGGAAGCCGTCCTTGCGGCCGTCCCAGATGTGCCAGATGAAGGGGCGGTTGTGGAACAGCTTGCAGTGCTGCTCGAAGAAGGCGTCCCGCAGCCAGTCCTCCAGATTGGTCTGCTTGGCGCCGGTGGCGGCCAGCAGGTCGCGTTCTCGGGACGGGCTCCAGTCGGAGCCAAAGGCGGCGGCGAGCAGGCTGCGCAGCCGGGCGGCGGCGGGCTGCTCCTTGTTGATGGGCGGCAGGCAGACGATGCCGTCCGCGTCGGCGATGGCCCTCCAGCCCGTCGGGGCCGAGGGCCGGGCAGTCGGGGAACTCGGAGCCGGTCTGGCGCGGCCAGCGGTAGCCGAGCAGGCGGGCGACGGCGACCTGGAGGGGCTGCTCCGAGCCCTTCGGGTGGCCGTTGAAGAGCCATTGGGTGGGGTCGTCGGAGTGGGGCTTGGGGAGGCCGTTGGGGTATTTCTCGGCGGCGACCTTTTGCCAGTGGGCAAGTCGAAAGGGACCTTCACGAGGTGTGCGTTGGTCACATTCAGCTTTCGATCGAGTCTTGCGAACTGCATTCGCAGTAACTCCTCAGATGAGCAGAATGCCCAAATAGCGCTGAAGATGCATTGGCTCTTTCGGGATGATCGCAGCGCACTGTTGATCGTAAAAGCTCGCCCAGTATATAGCGTCGCTGGCAAGATGACCCATCTGACGTAACAGCGACTCCCATCTTCGCCCCACGCTTCTCGTTGCCACTTCATATATGCGCCTGGCGCTGTCGCTCGAAAGCTGCCGTGCACTGCGTCTGCCCAATCAATGCAAAGTGCTCGCACTCCATCAAAGCGTATTCGCCGATTAGCGCTGCAGTCTGCAAGAAATCCCATCGCCGATCCGAATGTCGGCAATCTCCTAAAACATGCAGCACTAAATCTGGGCGATATCACCGGTCTGAATACCTTGATGAAGCATTCGGCAAAGTGCTTCAAGTAGCGATCGCTGTCGATTCACTCAAAGATAATACGAGCATCGGGATTCTTGTAATTGCCTAGCTTGCATCAACGATGCAAGACTTGCATTGCTGCGAACAGCTCTGACTTTTCTCTCGGTGACTTGCGCCGATCGCATCCATCGCATCAACGATGATGCGAAGTCCATCGGCCGGCCTGGAGAGCTCGCATGCAAACATGACGCTACATTGACAACGTTCTCGCCAGATTGTCTCGAAAGCTCCTGCGCCAAGCGCGACCACAAATTCCAAGTCGCATCTCTGCAAGCAGCTTCTCGAGCGTTTCTCGGTAGCGTGCTCAGAGAACAGCCAGTTCTGCGGACATGACCAAGCGCGACTGTCCGCGCCTCCAGCAGACGATACAGCTCAGAGCAGCGCTCGAGAAACACGTGGCCAGGTCAGTCTTGGCCTCGGCGATAATGTAGGTTCGCAGTAGCGTCTTGAGCAGTTCGGCTGCTTGCCTCGCCCAAGATAGGGCACATTGGTGGCGACCAAGGTGAACCGGCCGGCGAGAATTTCAGCCGCCTTGGCCAAGCCCGCGCGGTCACGGCCAGTTCGTGCGCGGCTGTCGTCCTGGTTCCCGCGCGAGCGCCTGCTCCAGGACGGCTGGAGTTCGTGGAAATCCGCCGTCAGCATGTCCCCGCCGATGGCGCGCGGATCGATCAGGCTGCCGAGCATCGGCGCGCCTTGTGAAGAGCTCGTAGAGCCGCTCCATGCCGCGCTGGAGCTGTGTCGTTGTCCTCCGGCCGAGATCGCAGCCAGTCGCGCTTCGCGGCGCTGTTCGGGCGCCAGCCCGGAGCAGGCCAGGTGCAGCGGCGGCAGCGGCTGGTAGCCGCCCAGCCTCCAAGCCGTCAGCGCCACATTGAACGCCGCGATCTGCGTGCAGCGCTCGTCGATCTCCAACCCGTGCAGGTTGTCCCGCAGCACGGCGGCGACGGCCTCGGCCGCGCCGAGCCCTTCCTCCTCCATCCGCAGCCGCGCCAGGATCGGCAGCGCGAAGACCAGGAAGTGGCCGCTGCCCATGCAGGGGTCGAGGAAGCGGATCTCGGCGGCAGCCTTCGGCCAGCCGTCGAAGGTGCCGGCGGCGGGGCGCCAGGTGCCGTCCTCGTCCTGGACGAAGCGCAGGTAGTCCCAGGTGATGGCGGGCAGCCCGTCCCGCTCGGGCAGGGCGACCGCGGCGCGGGCCTCGGACTCGGTCGCATAGTTGCGGGCGAGACGCCCGCGCTCCCGGGCTTGCTTTCCCGCCCACCAGGCGCCGATGGAGTTGTGGAGCAGGAACTCCACCATGTAGTCCTCGGTGAAGAGCTGGGTGACGGCGGGCAGCTCGTCGGCGCCGATCTTGACGCCCGGACCTGTTGATCTCGTCCTTCCGCTTGGCCTGCCAGAACTGGTAGGTCCAGCCCAGGGCATCGTCGGCGCGGAACAGCTCCGCCGGGAGCTGGTCCAGCAGTTGGCGCAGCTGCACCTCGTGGTTCGGGCGCCAGGCGCAGCTCCAGCACGGGGTCGTCGCGGCGGAAGACGCCGGGCAGGATCTCGGAGGCGAAGCGGCAGGCCAGCTCGAAGCCGTCGCGGGCGCCCAGCTCCGGGGCCAGCTCGTTGCACTCTTCCAGCGTGACGGGCACCGCGCCGTTGGCCTCGTCCGTGTGCAGCAGGTGGTTCTCGGCGAGGAAGCGGGTGAAGAGCAGCCGGTGCCAGTGCTCGTAGGCGGCCGATTCCGCCAGATGGTCGATGGACTGGGCGCTGGTGCGCTGGTCCAGCCGGTCGCCAAGCGCCCGCCCGCGGGCGCGCAGCCGGTTGCGCAGCTGCCGCTGCTCGACCGTCATGTGGCCCCGGTAGTCGCCCTCGTGAACGGCGAGGTTCTCAAGCGCGGCGCGTGCGGCGATCTCGGAGACCTCGCGGGCCTCCAGGGTGATGCGGGAGAGGAGGTTGCGCTGGTCTTTGGTCAGGGAGACGGGCATGGCAATGTCCTTGCCGGAATGGGTCATCCGCCTATTCACCCGCGAGCAGGCGGCGGGCGTCCTTGAGCAGGAGCAGCCACTGCTGCTCGCGCAGTGGCGAAGGCATGAAACCGAAACGCTGGTAAAAGCGCGCTGCGTTGTCGTCGATGGGGTGTGTCAGAAGAGCGCGGATGCCGGCCTGCTCGGCGATAGTCAGGGTGCGGCGGATGGCGTCGCGCAGCATGGCGGCGCCGATGCCCCGGCCCTGGTAATGGCGGGATACCGCCAGCCGGGCCAGGATGACGACGGGAATCGGGTAGCGGCCCATGCCCTTGCTGACTCGCGGCGGGGCATCGGCGGTATCCACCTGCCCCACCGTCAGGCTGTAGTAGCCGGCCACGTGGTCGCCTTCGCCGACGATGAAGGTCTTTGCCGATCCGCTGGCCTGGGCCTGGCGGGCGTGTCGCATGAGCCAGGTGTCGAGCGCAGGCTTGCCGCAGTCGAAGGCGTCGATGCGGTGGTCCGCATGCAACGGCTCCGGCCGGCGCAGGCTCATTGCTTCTCCCAGGGCTCCTGACGGGAGAACAGGTCGCGCAGACCGGCGTTGTCCTGGGCGGGTCGCTCCAGCAGATCCAGCAGAGATTGCGCTTGATCGCCGGAGACGACAAACAGGCGCTGGTCGATCAAGGTCTGCTCCGCTGCTTGGCAGGCGCTCTCCAGGATGAAGTCGGTCAGCGACTTGTGGGCGGCGTCGGCAGCGCGGCGCAGCACGCGCTCTTGCTCCGGCGTGGCACGAAGACCCAACCGGGCAGAGCGCGGCGCGCGAGGCGGAGTTGTGGTCGAAGTGGATGTCATGGCGCACCGTTGGAACTGGATCGATTAGCAGTTTCCAGATGTTAGTACATCGGGCGTACATCGTCGAGCGGGAACCCGTCCTCAAAGAATGACCGGGCCATCGCCGAGAGCAGCCTCGATCTCGGCGCGCACCTGATCGAGCCAATCCTCCAGCTCAGCCTGGTTGTGAATGGTCGCGCCCGGCAGGCTGATGCGTTGCGCCTTCGGCTCCGCCTCCTTGATGGCCGCCGCGAGGACCTGGGCAAACCGGGTGGGTAAGGCGTCGGCGAGGGTCTTCCAAGCGGCCAGGTCTCGGTTCTTGAGGGCGCTCAGCAGCTCCTCGTCGGAGCCCATCGCCGGCAAGGACAAGGCGGTGATGCCAGCCGATTGCAGCAGTGCGGCCTGCTTTGGTGGGGGAAGTGCCTGCCAGGCCGGATGGGCATCAAGCTTGGCCTGCTCAGTGGCGAGGGTGGCGGCGTAATG
This sequence comes from uncultured Gammaproteobacteria bacterium, assembly GCA_963824085.1. Lineage (GTDB taxonomy): Bacteria > Pseudomonadota > Gammaproteobacteria > Chromatiales > Chromatiaceae > JARRNE01. Next base: position 235,370 of record CAWGNT010000017.1, on the reverse strand, counting down.
CGCATGGACAGCCGTCAGGGCCGTGCGCAGGGCGGAGCCAACGGTCTTCAGCACGCTGCTCGTCGGGTCCGGGTCGTCGAGCAGCGAGCGGTTGGTGCGGATCGCGGTCAGCGTGGAGTCCTGCGCATCCATTCCGTCGATACCGGTGGCCTGTGCCAACAACTGCTCCGCGCGGCGGAAGTCGGGCAGCCGCTGGGCGATCTTGTCGGCCGTCGCCTTCCACTCCGCGATGTGCTGGGTGAGGTCGTCGGCCTTCTCGTGCAGCCCGAAGAGCAGGTCGTTGCCGTTGAGGCCCTGCAGGGCCGTGACCGCTGGCGCCTGGGGCGCGGGCGGCGCCGGTGCGTCTCCTCCGGCGCTTTGCGCGAGCTGCTTCAGGAAGCTGACGAAACCGGGGGCGAACGCGGCCTCGTCGCCGGGCTGGAACTTGTAGCCTGCGGACTGAAACAGCTTCTTGATCTTGAGCTTCTGTACGGCCGTGAGCACCGGGTGCTCCACCCGGAAGTCCACCTGGCCGATCTTGCGCTGGTCGAGGTCCGCGAGCTTGACCGGCTGCCCCTGGAGGCGGGCACCCAGATGACCGGTGACCATGAGGACGGCGATGCCGGCATCGACCGCGTCCTTGGGCCAGCCGTAGCTGCCGCCGGTGAACTGGGAGACGATGTCTGACCCCTTCTTGCCGGCGCCGACGTAGCTGAGGATGGACGCGGTCGCGGGGTGCTTGTGGGGATCGCCCTGGTGGGGCAGGGTGTCCAACGCCCCGGCATTGCCTTCCTTGGCCTTCTTCCACACGGTCGGCCAGTTGGCGGAGTCCGCGACGTGGAACTGGGGATAGAGGCGGGCGAGCACGTCGTGGGCCGCGTCCTCCACGGCGTCCTTGAGGGTGATCAGCGCCTTTTCGTGTCCGCCGGAGAGAAAGAGCCGGGCGCCGGCGATGATGTCGGCGATGAGGGCCTGGACCTTGTTCTCCTCCCGCGCCTGCCGGCTGACCATGGCGGCGCGGGCGTCGCGGCCTGCCTGGGAGCCGGGCTGCCCCTTGAAGTTGAGGGTCTCCTCGGCGGCAATCGCCGAGGCGAGGGCATGCTTTACCAGGTCCGCCTTGGTCTTGGGGATCAGGACGTGGATGGTGGCGTCCTCGACGCTGCGCTGCTGGATGTCCTGAATGACCGCGCTCTCGGATTCCTGGAAGCCGTCGCGCACCCAGACGCACAGGCCGTCCGTCGCCGGCGGCGGGGATCATGCCGTGGTGCACCGTGACCTTGCGCTTCACCTTGGCCGCGCCGTGCAGCACGTTGACGCTGGACAGCTCAGTCTGGATGGCCTTGGCGAGCAGCTGGCCGCGCACGGCGGCGATCTGCGGGTCGTTGTTCAGGATCGACGCGCGCCGCTTGCGGTACTCCGACTCCCAGGCCGCGCCCTCGGTGGTCTGGAGGTAGTACTCGCCCTCGATCTCCATCAGCACGCCCTCGTTGACCAGATCGGTCACGAGTGCCGGGACCTTGGCGCGCAGCGTGGTGGCCGAGTCGCCGAGGTCGTCGGTCAGCAGGTCGGCGAGGTGCTCCGGATGGGCGCGCACGCCGATATCGGCCCCCTCACGCGGCAGCTTGTTGATGAGGAAGACCAGGGCGCAAATGCGGCTGCGCAGGGCGCCGTCGGGGCGGCCCTTCTGCTCCTCGACGATCTCCTGGAAGCGCTTCTGCATCTCCCCGGAGATGACCAGCTCGTTGGCCTGCTGGTCGTAGATGAAGTCGGCGGGGATGATGGCGCCCAGGGGTTTCTCGGCCACCAGGCGGCAGGCCTCGTGGGTAACGCGCAGCTGCGTGCGCATCTGGGCGGCGGTGCCGCTCGGGTCGCAGCTGTGCAGGACCTGCTCCCAGAAGCGCCGGCGCACGGGCAGGAGTGGGTAGTCCGGCACGTAGCTCGCGTCGTCCTCGGTGCGCGTGGCGATCCGCGTGGCCTTGAGCTGGCGGCTGATCTCGCCCGCGTGCTTGGAGACCAGGTCGTGAACCGCGCCCTTGGCCTGCTCCTTCTTCTGCAGCACGACGGTGCGCACCACCTTCTCGACGTCGTTGTCCTTCAGGTGGACCTTGGTGGTGAAGCGGCCCATGAGCCGCTGCAGCGAGGGGGTATCGGTGAGTGCGCTCTGCCCGGTGCCGACCACCAGCACGCGGCCGTCCAGCTCTTTGGAGAGGGCCTCGACCACCTCCTGCACGTCGTGGGCGATGTCGGGATTGTTGTTGATGAACTGCTGGACCTCGTCCAGGACCACCACGGTGCAGGGCAGCTGACCGTTGCGGGCGATGGCGCGGCGCAGCGTGGCAAGCATCTCGTCGATGCTGATCTCGTCCACCTTCGGGGGGTATTGGGCGCGCAACGCCTGGCTGACGTTGGCGGTGCCGCCCAGGTGCGGGTAGCTCGCCAGGTAAGCCTCGTGCAGGGCCTTTGAGGTGTAGAACTTGCCAAGCTCGTTGGCGGGGTCCTTGCCGGCACTTTCGATATGGCTGCGGACGGCGTCCAGGGTGCCGTCGTCGCGCAGGTCCATGTGCAGGCGGGCGAGGGACAGGCTTTCCGGCAGGCCGACTGATATGAAGACGATGCCGAGCACGCGCAAGCGCACACTGCCGATGCCGGCCTTCATGGTGCCGCCGGCGCTGTGCAGGCCCACCCCCTGCTTGCCGCGGGTGCTCAGCTCCTTGAGGAGGTCCGTGACGTCGTCGGGCAGGCGCGCCAAGGTGCGTGCCGTGACGCCGCCGTTCAGTGGGTGGTCGGTCCAGAGGTAGCGCAGGACCTTGACCAGATGGGACTTGCCGCAGCCGTAGAAGCCGCTCACCCAGGCCGCCTTCTGCTCCTTGCCGAGGTTGTCCAGGTAGCCCTGGAGGATCTTGGCGAGGCCCGTCCGGTACTCCCCTTGGCAGACAAAGGTGTCGAGCTCGTAGCGCAGGGTGTCGAGATCTTGAACATTGTTGCTGGAGACGCCCTCGTTGGCGATCTGCCAGCTGAGCGGGTCTTTCAGGAACAGCTCTCGCGTCTTCATGTCAGGCTTCGGCAAGGATCGGAGTGGCGAGGTAGTTCCAGCCGGTGCGGGCGCCGAGGAAGCGGTAGGTATTGCCTTCGCGCTCGCCAGGGAAGAAGAGGAGGACGATCCCGGGCAAACGGTCGTCCAGGGTGCTCAAGACGGCGGAGACGTGGACGAAGTCGTACAGGTCCATGAGCCCGGAGACGGCGAAGACGGTGCGGACGGCATCCGCCGCAGGGACAGACTCCAACGCCTGGCGAATCCGCTCCCCCAGGTAATCGATAAAGCCGGGCTCAGCGTAGGAGTCGACGATGTCGGGCTCGGCGAGGCAGTCCCGGCGTTCGTCGGGATCGAAGGTGTCCATCCAGTCGGCAAAGGCGCCGGTCAAGTCCAAGCGCTGCCAGTCGAGCCCCTCGTCCCGCGTGGCCATCTCGAACTCGGGAATGCGGTTCGCCATGCGACGCTCGTCCTCGGGTGGATAGACGACGAACCAGACCCGTTGGCTGAGCGGCAGATTGCCGCGCGGGGTGAGCGAGACGTGACGGCGATAGCTCGCGAGGAGCTGGTCAATGCGTGCCATGCAGTAGGGCATCCTCTTCCGGGAGCAGCAGACTGGTGAAATCGATCTCCATCACGCCGCCGGCGTGGCGGAACCGCAGCCAGCCGTTGCGGGCGGCAGCCGAGAGGTGGGCGACGATGATGGAAGGGTCCGCACCGACAAGGCGGGCGAACACGGAGGAGGTGAGGATCTCGCCCCGAAGCCCCAGTAGATAGCCGGCGAACATGGCATAGGTGGAGGCGGCGACGCGGGGCTGGGGTTTAGCCTTGCGTTTGATGGCCTTACCCACAAGGTGACCGGCCGCCGCCCAGGTTGTGCTGACGTGACTCGATAAAGCTGACTTGACCGCGGCGCTGTACCGGTTGGGGAAGAGGCTTTCGAAGTGCGCTTCCATTCGTTCCCGCGGCAGCACCTCGCCAATCTTCAGGTCTTCAATCAGCTCGAAACTCGCCCGCAGCTGGGGGTCACGGCAGAAGGCGCAGGTCAGGGCAAGCAACGGGAGGCGGCTGTCCGCGTCTTCAGCAGCGAATCGCCTCATGACCCGAAACAGCGCTAGCGACGGGTCGAGCCCGTACAGCTCGTAGAGATGCTTCTCCGCCTTGCGGCGGCTGGAGAAGGTGGGCTTGCCGAGGACGTTGGCTTCCACAACCGCGGCGCGGTACTCAGCCCGGCCGCCTTCCGGGGGCACCGCCGCCAAAAGCATCCGAAGCTCCCCTAACATCATCGAGCGCGACATGAGGCCCCCGCTGCGGCGCAGCGAGAATCCAAAGCGGGTCGCGCTTGGCGGAATCGTTAACGCGCTGATTTGGCGCTTCCCCCAGACCCTACGGGGCTTCCGTCGGGTAGAGCGGCCCGACAGGAGCACGTTGCCCTCGCGCAGGTAGTTGTCCTGTCGTTGTTTGCTTCTGCGATTTTGGCCCTTTTGTCCTTCCCAGTCGACCGTGGACGTGCAAATTCGTGATCGGTCACGGTTGGACGATGGTGGATATCTCGGTCTCTCGGTGACCCCCAAGAGGGCTTGGAAAGGCAGCTTTAACCATGAACGCGTCGCCGATGGCGACAAGGGGAACATAGATGAACGATCAGAAGGGCTCCAAGGGACTTCGTAACAAACGGGCGCTTGCGCTCGTCCTCCGCGGCCGGCAGAAGGTGGAAGAGGAGCAGCAACGGGAGGAGTGGCAAGCGATACAAGACCATTTTGAATCAGTGTCGGCCGGCGATATCGAAATGGCGCTTGAGGAGTTCAGGAATTCAGAGAAGCGTGAGCATCGAGCGCAGGCGGGGAAACTCTTGGTTGCCTACTTCCTCTGGTGTTGGCGCGCTCAGAGGGACTGGGTGCTTCGCAGCGGAAGCGTCCCCAAGGTCAGCGAGGTCACCCCCACATCGAAACCAATCGCAACTGCGGGTTCCACCGGTGCCCGCGCGGCGGAGGGGCAGTCTCAGGACGCCAAGGTGCAGAGCGCGGGTACGGGCACGCGTAGACCGACACCGTTCGGAGCCGGACGTCCTGGCGTCGCCCTGGAAACGTATGTCAGTGAGTTCGCAAAGATCATGTGTGAACGTATGGCGTCGATCTCCGCGGACCCAGACGAGGTGGAGGATAACCACAAGTTGCCCAAATGGCGCCGGCCAGATTCGGCTTTCGGCTGGGTAAAGATGCCAGGGCGGGCGAGGTTCGACTCTTCGTGGCGAGCAAGGGGCATCGTTGCCTGTGTCGAGCTGCACGCTAGGAAGGGGTTCCCATGGAGCGAGGCAATATCAAAAGCAGCCTACGCATTCGATGTGAAGAAACGCACCGTTCAGGAGGCGCTCAGGAGCCTCGGCTCCAAGAAGAACAAACAGGCGTTCAAGGACGAGCCACTCGAAGTGTTGGACGAGCTCTTCCAAGACGAACTCAGTGCTGACAAAGAACGACGGCACTCAGGCTGAACGCGCAAATAAAGTGCTGCGTTCTTCCTGCGCGTTGGACGTTATACAAGGTCTCTGGCCCTTAGCAAACCGGGCCGAGCCGCCTCGGTCGACATCGACCAGTCAGAGACAGGCTGCGGCCCACCGGTCGGAGATTCTGGTATGTCTCGCACGTTTGTACTTTCGCAGCCGGGCTTCCTCCGGTTGCGGCACATCATTGGTGACCCGAAGAGCGATCCACCGCTTGAGCCCATCGTCCCCGTTGGGAAAAGCACGTGGTGGGAAGGTGTGCGAACTGGCCGTTTTCCGAAGCCCGTCAAATTGGGCCCAAGGACGACAGCCTGGCGGATAGAGGACATCCGCAAGCTGATCGAAGAGCTTGGTCAGCACGGCTGAAGGGGAGGTGGCTCATGACGGCGCCGCTAAGCAGCGTAGGTGATAGTGGGCACCACCAGCCGGTCTGGCTGGGGCTTAAACCGGAGGCGGGTAACATTCCCGCGGGGCTCAAGGCTTTGGATCAGTGGGTCCTGTGGCGGGCCCAAGTCAAACCGAACGGCAAACGCTCGAAGGTGGCGTACACCGCCGCCACCAGCCGCTGCGCAAGCAGCACAGACGCAACGACTTGGAGCGATTGGGACACGTCCTGGGCAGCCTACAATGAAGCGCCGGACGCTTACGATGGCGTTGGCTTCGTCGTCACGGCGAACGACGAGCTGGTTGGCGTCGACCTCGATCACTGCGTTGACCCAGCCTCGGGGGAACCCACGGCAGAGGCGGCGACCATTATCGAGCGCTGCGGGACCTACGCCGAGGTCTCCCCCTCGGGGACTGGGGTTCGGTTCTTCGGCTACGGCAAGCAGATCACCGCCGCCTGCCCTGACCGCGGGGTAGAGATCTATTCCGAAGGGCGATTCTTGACCATCACAGGCCGGCGCCTCAACGGCGCTGACCTGGCGGCTCATCCCCGAGGCGGTCCTCGACGAACTGGCGGCCCGTGCCCGGGGACCGCGGGAACAGGCGGATGCGCAAGCACGAAGCTCCGGCAGCAAAGTATCCGCGTCGGTTATTCATGGTCTTCGATCGGCGCTCGCGTCGATGCGTTCGGACGATCGGGATCTATGGGTCCGTATGGGCATGGCGCTTCGGGAGCTTGCCGATGTGGGCCGAGGGCTGTGGCTCGAATGGTCGCAAATGTCGGAGAAGTTCGATCCAGTGGATGCGGCCCGGGTGTGGGACTCGCTCAAGCCCGACAGGACGGGCTACTCCGCCGTCTTCGCCGAAGCTCAAAGGCGGGGTTGGGTCAATCCCCGTATCAGCCGAGGGCCGCGGAAGCTCCAGGATTCGCCGGCGCAACCCGCTCCCACGACACCAAGGCAGGCCCCCAACGCCCACGGCCCAGATCTAGATGACCAAGATTGGCCGCCGCCGAAGGCGATCGGCGCCGAGTTGCTGCCCGTCCCTGCCTTCGACGCCGAGGTCCTGCTACCGCAGCCGTTGCGCGACTGGGTGGTGGACGAGGCCGAGCGGATGCCCTGTGCGCCCGATTACATCGCCGCCGCGGCGGTGGTCGAGTTGGGGTCCGTGATCGGCGCCAGGTGCGCGATCCGGCCAAAGTCCCGTGACAACTGGGAGGTGGTCCCCAACGTTTGGGGCGGGATCGTCGGCTTGCCGGCAGCCAAGAAGTCGCCCGCGTTCAGTGCCGCCAAGAAGCCCTTGGCGGTCCTGATCGCGCAGGCGCTCGCCGACTACGAGAGCGCCAAGAGGGACTATGAGATCGACGGGACAATTCTCGACGCGAGGAAGGACGCGGTGGAGCGGAAGATCAAGTCCGCCGCAACGAAGGGGGGAAATCTGGACGACCACGCCGCGGAGCTGCGTGGGCTCCTCGACGAAGCGCCTCCGCCGCCAGTGCTGCGCCGGTTCACGTCAAATGACGTCACCGTCGAGAGGCTCGGCGAACTACTGCGCGACAATCCCCAGGGGCTGTTGGTCTACCGCGATGAGCTGGTGGGCCTCATCTCCCAATGGGACAAGGAGGGTCGCGAGGGTGATCGCGCGTTCTACCTCGAGGGGTGGAATGGGACGTCAAGCTTCGACACGGATCGTATCAAGCGCGGCTCGATCCGTATCGAGAACCTGTGCGTCAGCCTCTTCGGAGGCATTCAGCCCGACAAGCTCACGCGCTACCTGAAGCAGGCCAAGAACGCGCTGGCCAATGACGGTATGCTCCAGCGCTTCCAGGTCCTCGTCTATCCCGATGAGCCGCGATGGGAATGGCGCAATCGCGATCCCAACGCTGCGGCGCGCCAAGCGGTGGGTGACCTCTTCGAGGCCCTGGCCAACTTCGTGCCCACCGACTGGTGCGCCGCGCCAGCGGGTGAGGGTGCCAAGCTCCCCTATTTCACGTTCGACGACAAGGCCGAGTCGGTCTTCATCAAGTGGGCTGCGGACCTGCACCAGGTGCGGCTGCCGGGGGAGGACAACCCCCTGATCGCGCAGCACCTCGCGAAGTTCGACAAGCTATTTCCCGCGCTCGCGCTGACGTTTCACCTGGTCGATTGCGCCGCGACCGGTCAGCGCGCCCCGGTGACAGAGGCGTCGGCCCTGCGCGCCGCTGCGTGGTGCGAATACCTTGAGGCTCACGCACGCCGCTGTTACGGACTCCTTGCAGATGACGGACTACGCGCTGCCCAGGCGCTGGCGGCAAAGCTATCCAAGGGCAAGCTGACCGATGGCTTCACGGCGCGTGACGTCCGGCGGAATCAGTGGAGCTACTTACAATCGCCCGAGGCCGTCGAGGCTGCGCTCGATTGGTTGGAGGACGATAGCTGGATCAGATCGGAGCAGTGCCGAGCGGGTGCAGCTGGTGGCCGACCGACGGTGATCTACCGCATCAATCCGAAGCTGCCAGACCGGGGCCGGCCGAGAGACGGGAATGGCTGACTTGATGAACCGGGCGGGGCAACAACTGTGCGATGCCGCCTGTGGTACCACTGCCAAAACTGACAAAACGCCGGTTTCGGCAGTTTTGGCAGTACCCCAATCGTGCGAATCTATACATTTGCGCCCCCGAGGGCGCTGCACGCGGAGGACAACGGACATTTCGCGGTGCAATCTATCTGGCCAGCCGCAGCGTCGGAACCCAGCCGGCAAGGTTGGCTTTCGCAGCACCCAGGGACACGGTACTGCCGATTGATTCGGGTTGATCAGGGCCGTGAACCGATGGTGGGTTGCGGTGTCAACCGCCGCGACTGCCGCAACACCCTTCTGCCCGGGAACAAGCACAGCGGCCGCATTACAGCGGTCGGGGCCGCCTGGAAAGCGAGAGGTATTGCTGGACGTCCTTTCTACCTCAGCACTGGCGCCCAACTTGCCGGGGAATGAAGCCCCAGGAACTGGAGACTGAGCCCAGGCCGGGGGCGGTGCGTCCTCAGTCGTGCCCAGTAGAGCGAGCCAAGGTCAGGTCTACCGGCCGCACCGGGCACAGCCTGCCCGACCGCCCAGCGGCTTGGTGTCCATACGCGCATGGCAACTCACCGCTCGCCGGGGGCGCCGTAGAGATCGAGATCGAACACCTCAACGGCCACCACGGCAATATCACGCCGGTATACACGGGGCATCACGCATCCCTCTAGAGCGGCGGCAGCTGAGCGGCCGGATACGGCCAAAAGCAGACCTCAGGGGCCACCTGCCAATTTCTGTGCTGTAAGATGTTCTCAGGTCCGGCACCACACGTTTGCCCGCCAGTCCCTCCAGCAGGAAGCTGTCGTAGGATCGGCGTTGATCGGGAGAAACTTGAGCTACTGGTGGTTATCCTTCTTTCTGGAGAACATTCCGTACCTGGGTGTTATCCGGAAGCACAGCCAGAATCGGCTTGCGATTCTTGTGAAAGGGCGGAGCTGGTTCGAAAGTTATCCAGAAACGAGAGAATCACTTGTTATGGCAATGGAGAAATGTAATGTCGACGGACGACAGATACGAAAAGTTAAATGCTCATCAAACGAAAGTAGGAGAACAAATTGAGTCGCTTGTTAAATCAGTATTTTTACTAAGTGGTATTGCATTAACCATGTCGATTGGGTTGTTTAAGAATCCAAGTACTTTGCATTTGTCATCTGCAGTGAAATGTTTGTTGAAGGTTTCTTGGGGTTCATTCTTTGCTTCTATTGTGCTTTTAGTTATTTCGCTTTCTATGATAGTCGTAGAAAATTACCGGTTTGGCACCCGGTGGTTTCACGTTCTTAAAACCAATACCCCTGAAAGCATAGAAAATGTCAACAGTCGTAGCTTTGTAAGAGCGATAGAAATACTTTTGTTTTTAGGAGTTTTACTTTTTATTTTAGGTATGTTTGGGTTAGCGTCGACTTCAATAAGTATCTTAGGTGAGCCATAACCAGCGGGTCAACTTGACCGTCGAAAGCTACACTCCTATCGTCGCTACGCATTTGCCGTCAAGTTACCCTTGTCGTTAGAGCCAATCATCTATTGAGTGAGGAAGCATGGACAAAGAAGAAGCGCGTATCGCAAGTGCTCTGGGAACTGATGAAGTTCCAGAAGTTGATGAGGTGCATCTCCGAACATACAGAAAGCATCTTCTCGCCCATCTGAATAAGAGTACGGTACTTACTGGTAGAGAAGACTTCCCTTGGGAGGAAAAATACGTCTTTGGGCATGCAAACGAGGCAGAATATGAAAGGTTGAAAAAAACAAACCCCTCGTACACGGATGAATTTCAATTACTTGATATATTAACAGAAGAACCCGAAGCAGATGATCTCATCGCGATCATTAAACGTCTGTCAGACGAGAAGACGTTTACTATCGGTCTGTCCTGGCTAACAACAAAAAACGAGCAAGACAAAGACTTCCTGCTCCTGGATGACTTTGCAACCTGGGTAGCTAACTGGTGTTAATGGTAAAGATGTCCGCTACGGGTCGTAAGCTGCCACCGGCGGCCCAGGGGCGGTTGGCCAACTACAGCCGGAACCGACATCCGAGTGCGAGCCACGTTACCGAAGAATGGGCTCTCCACTTAACCGGAGTAGGCGGTGTTCTCCATCCTTTCTCGCCGGCACACACTATCCCCGGTCCTGATTAGCAAGAAACGTCAGCCAAAGCCGCGGCGCTTCGTGTTACTGCCGGTACTGGGAGTCCCCAGCGCGTATATTCCGCAACTTCGATGGCTCTGGTCGCTCGCTTTCAAGCCCAAAACCGGGTTGGCTGAAACATCTTGCTAATCAGGTCCCCGGTTCGCAGAACGGCGATTTCGGGCTGTCTCAGCCGTGCGGATGCGCCCGCATCGCCCGGGTGTAGACCCGGAGTGGACGAACTCCGGTTAAGTGGAGGCCCCGAACCGACGATTTCAAACCGTAGTCCCGACTGCGGTCGACCCGGGACGCCTTCACCCAAGACCAAAAATTGGGGAAGCCGTCCTCGGCCCCGCATCGCTGGCGGCTCACCCGATGTTCCAGGACCCATACTCCCGCGCAGACAATCTAGGGCTGCTCCGCGGAGGTATGGCATTTCGAGTTACCCATGCCGCCACTGAGGACATAGACGAACGGCAAGTCTCTCGAATTGTCTTTGAGGGCCAGCCTATGCTACCGATCGCTTAAAGAGCGCCAAGTTGTTTTCGCTTTTCCCAAGCGCATCGATCAAGTCCGCCCATTGCTGCATCATGGCGCGCCGCTCCTCCAAGTACTCCGCTTGGTTGTAGCTTGCCCTGACCTTGTTCCGTTCGGTATGCGCCAGCTGGCGCTCAATCACTTCGGGTCTATATCCCAGCTCGTTCAAGATCGTGGAAGCGGTCGCCCGGAAGCCATGTGCCGAAAAACCGACGCCATGCTTTCCACTAAACCCCATGCGTTCAAGAGCCCGATTCAACGTCGTTGCTGTCATGCATTCCCTAGGAGTCCGGTAATTCGGGAACAGGAATCGACGTCCACCCGTATGCGTATGTAGTTCGCGAAGCAGTTCTACGGCTTGTCGACACAACGGCACGAGGTGAGGCTCGCGCATCTTCATCCGCTGCGCGGGAATGCGCCATTCGGCCTGGTCCAGATCAAATTCCTCCCAACTTGCCGCCCTCAGCTCGACAGTGCGGACGAACGTCAGCAACATCAGACGCAGGGCGATAACCGTCGTCCGGTACCCACCGTAGGAATCCAATGCCTGAAGGAACGTGGCTATCTGGTCACGAGAGAGGGGCTTATGATGCTCGATCCTTGGCCGATGGATCGCGCCCTTAAGGGCCGCAGCGGGATCGGTATCTGCCCGAAGGGTCGCGACCGCATAACGAAAGACGGCACTTGCCCATTGCCGTATTAGAAGAGCAACCGTCTCCGCCCCCCGCTTCTCTACGCGCTGCAAGATCCCTAGCAAATGGGCGGCCGTTACGCTTCGAATCGGGAGGCTGCCAATATGTGGGTATACCTCTGCTTCAAGGGTGCGCTCGACCTGCGAGAGATAGTACGGCGACCAGCTCGGCTTCTTCTTCTCAACCCACTCCCGGGCCACAGCCTCGAACGTGTTCGCGCTAGCGGCAAGTTGCGCAGCGCGTTGTCCTTGCCGATCGTGTGCCGGATGGATGCCTTGCTTCACCAAGCCCCGGCAATGGTCGCGCTCCTGTCGCGCCTCGGCTAACGTGAAGCGCCCCGAAGCCTTTCGGACACAAGTATCGGACACAGTCTCGGCCGCCGGTGATTGGCAATACTCGCCGATCGCAAAGACATTCTCCTTGCCGGCAATGCGATACCGGTAGCGCCACAGCTTCGCACCGGTCGGGCGGATTTCGAGGTGAAGGCCACCGCCATCGGACAACTTGGTTGGCTTGTCCGCGGCCTTGGTGTTGCGAATCTTGGTGTCGGTGAGGGGCACGATGCGGGTACCATCGGTTTGATACCCTCAACGGTACCCGCATCTAGTCCGGATGGCAACAGACGCGACTGGACAAAGCCGGACGCTAACTTGTCTATTTTGCTTGATGTTTTCTGTGATCTCGGACGATTTCGGACTTCTCCGGGTGGCGATGCCGATTATCGATCATCAGGAGCATGATCAGCCTCCCTGCTCCGCGGAACAGATATGACGATCGATACCGGCCTCGGCCATTGCCACCGCGCGGAAGATCGCCCGGCCCTTGTTCATGGTCTCCTTCCATTCGAGGTCCGGCTGGGAGTCCGCCACCACCCCGGCTCCCGCCTGAATGTGCAGGGTGCCGTCTTTGATCACCGCCGTTCGAATAGCGATGGCCGTGTCCATGTTGCCGGTCCAGGAGATATAGCCGACCGCACCCGAGTAGACTCCGCGCTTGACTGGTTCCAGCTCGTCGATGATCTCCATGGCGCGGATCTTGGGCGCACCCGAGACCGTGCCGGCCGGGAAGGTCGCTCGCAACAAGTCGACGGCGCTCATACCCTCCTTCAGCTCGCCGACGACGTTCGAGACGATGTGCATCACGTGGGAGTAACGCTCTACGATCATGCGGTCGGTGACCCGCACCGTGCCGGTGCGCGCAACACGGCCGGTGTCATTGCGCCCGAGGTCGATGAGCATCAGGTGCTCGGCAAGCTCCTTGGGGTCCGCGAGGAGCTCGGCCTCCAAGGCCCGGTCCTCGGCCTCCGTGTAGCCACGGCGACGGGTGCCGGCGATGGGGCGCACGGTGATCACACCGTCCTCCAGCCGGGTCAAGATCTCGGGGGACGACCCCACGATGTGGAAATCCGCGAGATCCAGGTAGTACATGTAGGGGGACGGATTAAGGCCGCGCAGGGCGCGGTAGAGGTCCAGCGGTGGCGCGGCGAAAGGGATCGAAAGGCGCTGGGACAGCACCACTTGCATGCAGTCCCCTTCAAGGATGTATTGCTTGATGCGCTCGACCGCATCCTTGAAACCCGACTCTGTAAAACCGGAAACGAAATCTGTCTCTGCCACCTCGCGGGCGGGACCGCCGGGGCGGCGCGGGGCGCCGATCTGCATGCGCGCTACCAGCTCCGCGATGCGCGCCTCGCCCGCCGCCAAGGTATCCCCAGAGGTCGGATCCAGGTGCAGGATGATATACATCCGCCCGCTCAGGTTGTCGAAAACCACCACCTCGTCGGACACCATGAGGAGGACATCTGGCGTACCCAGCAGGTCGGGGTTGGGGCACTTGGTCAGGCGGGGCTCGATGTAGCGGATGGTGTCGTAGCCGAAGTAGCCCACGAGCCCGCCGGTGAAGCGGGGCATGTCGGGGGGCTCTGCGATCCGAAACCCGCGATGGTAGGCGTCGATCCAGGACAGCGGGTCCTCCGTGTCGACCTGCTCGATTGCGACGCCGTCACGCTCCAGGGTAACGCGATGGCCTGCGACTTTTATCAGGGTGCGGCAGGGCAGGCCGATGATGGAGTACCTGCCCCATTTCTCGCCGCCGTGGACCGATTCGAGGAGGTAGGAGAAAGGGCCGTCGACGAGCTTGAGGTAGACGCTGAGCGGCGTGTCGAGATCCGCCAGGACCTCGCACACCAACGGGATGCGGTTGTGGCCCTGCTCCGCCAGGGCGTTGAACTCTTCGGGGGTCATGGGGTTCTCCGGATTGCAGACGATGCCAGGCTGACGAGGTGACGCGCTAGCGTCGCCACCGCCGCCCCGCGACCGTCCCGACCGCGAAGAGATTCGCCGTCGCCATCCGTCTCAGCCCGCCTCCCTAGGCCGCCCGCTCGAGCAGACCGCGGATCTCGGCCAGGGAATCGATGACGGCATCCGGCTCGGCCTCGCGAATATCGCGGCCGTGGTTGTAGCCATAGGTCATGCAGACGATCCCGAAGCCGGCTGCTCGTGCCGCTTTCACGTCGCTCACCGAGTCCCCCACCATGAGGGAGTCCGCTGGGCTGACACCGAAGTGCTTCGCGGCATGCAGGAGCGGCATCGGGTCGGGCTTCTTGCGCGGCAGGCTGTCGCCGCTAATGACGATTCGGAAGGCGTCGCGGATCCCCAGATTCGCGAGCAGGGGCTCGGTAAATTGCGCCGCCTTGTTGGTGACGCAACCCAACGGGTACCCCTCGGCCGTCAGGTAATCCAGCCCCTCGCGCACTCCGGGATAGAGGACCGAGCGCTGGGAGGTATTCTCGCGGTAAAGGTCGATGAAGATGGGATAGGCCCGCTCGTAGTCGTCGTCAGCGGGCTCGCCGTCCAGCCGCCCGATCAGCGCCCGACGCACCAAGCGCTCAACGCCGTTACCTACCCAGTTTCGCACTGCCGCCTCTCCATGGGAAGGACGACCGAGGCGCTCCATCATTGCATCGACGCAGAAGGCCAAGTCCGGAACGCTGTCGATTAGCGTGCCGTCCAGGTCGACCAGGATCATCTGCGGGCGCTTCATACTGCTGCGGCTCCGGATGGTCGGTTTCGGACTCAGCGCGTGGCCGCCATGGCTTCGCGCATCTGGCGAATGATGCTGTCGTAGCGATGGGGATCGCTGTCCTGGCCCTTGCTGAAGATGCCGGAACCGGAGACGAAGGTATCCGCGCCTGCGGCCTTGATCTCCCCGATGTTGTCGGCCTTGACGCCGCCGTCGATCTCCAGGCGGATGTCGAGGCCGGAGTCGTCGATAATCTTGCGCACCTGGCGCAGCTTCTCGATGGCGGACTGGATGAAGCTCTGCCCCCCGAACCCCGGGTTCACGGACATGAGCAGGATCATGTCGACCTTGTCCAGGACATAGTCGAGATAGCTCAAGGGCGTGGCGGGATTGAACACCAAACCCGACTTGCAGCCCTCGCCGCGGATGAGCTGCAGGGTACGGTCGATGTGCTCGCTGGCCTCGGGGTGAAAGGTGATGTAGGTGGCTCCGGCCGCCGCGAAGTCCGGCACGATCCGATCCACCGGCTTGACCATCAGGTGGACGTCGATGGGAGCGGTGACCCCATGCTTTCGCAGCGCCTCGCACACCAGCGGACCGATGGTGAGGTTGGGCACATAGTGGTTGTCCATGACGTCGAAGTGGACGATGTCCGCCCCGGCTGCCAGGACGTTGTCTACCTCTTCGCCGAGCTTGGCGAAGTCAGCCGACAGGATGGACGGTGCGATAAGGTCTTCTGCCATGGAACTGCCTCCCGTTGTTGCCGGTCTTTCCCACCATGGGCGCCGACGATTCGGCCAGGAACGGAAAGCCTTGCACTCTAACCGAAGTCAAGCTGTTTTTCACTTCGGGGAATCCGTGGGGATGGACACGGTGTGTCCCTACCAACGCGGGAAGCGGCATTCGGGCCGTCCTGTTGTGCCCCTCCCTCCCCATCGCCCGTCGGCCGCGGATCGATGGGCATGCTGCGCTTTGCCCATCGTAGTCCTTCAGCCCTTTCCTCTCGTTCCTCGCGAGCGGGTAATCATCTCGTAAGCCTGCCGGATCTCATGGGTCTTCTGTGCCGCGATCTTCATCATCTCCTCCGGAAGGCCCTTTGAGACGAGCTTGTCGGGGTGATGTTGGCTGAGCAGTCGACGGTAGGCGCGCTTGACCTCCGCATCGCTGGCATCCCGGTTGACTCCTAGCACCGCGTAGGCTTGGTCTAGTGTTGGACCCGCATGCGCTGGCTGGCGCGGCACCTCTCCAGCGCCTCCAGCACGCCCCGCCACAAACTCGTGCTGCAGGCGTACCAGCTGCTCCAGCCGCCGGAAGACAAACTCGGAGATTCCCAGCTGCCGGCAGATATGGAGCAGGACTCGTTCCTCCTGCGGGTTCAGAGCGCCGTCTGCGTATGCGGCCTGGATCTGGATCTCCAAGAACATCTGGATCAGCGTGCGGCGGCGCAGCGTCTCACGCTGGAACTGCTCCAAGACCTGATCGAGCTGGAAGTGCAGGGTCTTGCCCTCATTGAAGAGCCGGATGGCGGTACGCCGCATCTCCGGCGATAGGTCCATCTGGGCCATCAGCGACTCTGCCAACGCAATCTCGTGCGGCGAAACCCGTCCGTCTGCCTTGGCGATGTGGCCCATCACCGAGAAGGTGGCGGTGAAGAAGGCGGTCTGGACGCGCTCCCGATCTGCTGCGCTCGGCGCCCCCACGCCTTGAGCGGCGAGACCGCGATCCACATTGTGACCCAACGCGGCGCCTAGCAGCGCCCCGAGCGGTCCGCCGACGACGAACCCCAGGGCTCCCCCCACGAGCTTTCCCCACCATGCCATTCGCTGTCTCCCGGATTATTTTCCCTTGAGATACTGCTCGTCGCTGAAGGAGTACACCCAATTGGGGCGGAAGGCCACGAGGACGGCCATTACCCAACCGTTCAGGATCGCCTCCGGAAGAAACATGAGGGGAAAGAAGGGAAGAAACGTCTGGGCCAACTCCGCGAAGGTATAGGCGCCGCTCAAGACCAGTAGCCAGGTCACCAGATATCCGGAGACGAGTGCGACGAAGCCAGCAGTAAGGAAGCCGTTCACAAGCACGTAGACGAAAAACTGTTTCGGCAGATACCAACGGATGAGGATCAGCAGGATCTGCGTGAGGGTGATCGGAACAACGCCGGTTACCATGGCATTGATGGCGAAACCGGCCCAATCGTGACCTACGTTGAGCGAGACTCCGAACAGGGCCAGCGATGCCGCGATCACCGCCAGCGACCAGCCGAACATCAGGGTCACGGCGGTCACCCCGAGGAGGTGAAACGAGAGCCCGGGCTGCACCGTCGCCCGCATGTGCCATAGGATCAGGAGCACGACCACTGCGCCGAGGAAGACGTGCAGCTGCTCCGGATTGCGCAGCTTCCGCCACGGGGCCATGCGCACGGCCCCCACCAGGGCCGCGCCGTACAGGATGTTGATCATCCAATTGAATCCAAGCGGAAAGAGAGCGCTGTCGACGGCCATTCGCGGAAGAACTGCATGTGCGGGGATGCGCCCGCCATTTAGAGTTGGGGATAATATCAGACGCTCCAAAGGGCCAGCCCATGGCGGCGCCTTCGCTACACGCTCCACTGATATAGGAGATATGGGAAATGCAGCAACGACGCCTCGGCCGTACCGAGCTGACCGTCAGCGCCTTGTGCCTCGGCACCATGACCTACGGCGAGCAGAACACCGAGCAGGAGGCGCATGCGCAGCTAGATCGCGCACTGGCGGCCGGGATCAATTTCATTGACACCGCGGAGATCTACCCCGTGCCGCCCCAAGCGGACACGCAGGGACAGACCGAGCGCTTCGTCGGGACCTGGCTCGCCCGCCGCAAGTGCCGCGATCAGGTGGTGCTGGCGACCAAGGTCGCTGGTCGCGGAGACTGGCTGCCTTACCTTCGTGGCGGCAAGGCACGTCTGGATCGTGCCAACATCCAAGCCGCAGTCGATGCCAGCCTCGCGCGCCTGCAGACCGATTACATCGACCTGTATCAGCTCCACTGGCCGGACCGGGAGACCAACTTCTTCGGCAAGCTAGGGTACGAACACCCGGCCGACGACCGGAGCGTCCCCCTGCGCGAGACGTTGGAGGTCTTGGGAGACCTTGTGGCTGCGGGCAAGGTTCGTCACGTCGGAGTGTCCAACGAGACGCCCTGGGGCCTGATGACGCTCCTCCATCTCGCCGAGCGTGAAGGTCTGCCGCGCCCGGTCAGCATCCAGAATCCGTACAGTCTCCTCAACCGCACCTTCGAGGTTGGGCTTGCGGAGGTCGCAATCCGCGAGCAGTGCGGACTGCTCGCGTACTCGCCGCTCGCCTTCGGCGTTCTATCCGGCAAGTATCTCGGTGGCGCGCGACCGCCCGGGGCACGGCTCACCCTCTATGAGCGCTTCAGCCGCTATTCCAACCCGCAAGCCGACCAGGCCACCGCCGACTACGTCGCCCTGGCTCGGAAGCACGGCCTGGATCCGGCGCAGATGGCACTCGCGTGGGTGACGAGCCGACCGTTTGTGACCAGCACCATCATCGGCGCGACTGCGATGACGCAGCTGGAGTCGAACCTGGCGAGCATCGACCTGACTCCGTCCGACGAACTGAGCGCCGCCATCGAGGCCATCCACATTCGGCAGCCGAACCCAGGCCCTTGAGAGAGATGCGGGGATGGCGCTCGGGCATGCGCCGAGCCGGCACACCGCAAGCGGCGCA
The DNA here is from genome assembly GCA_963824085.1 of uncultured Gammaproteobacteria bacterium. GTDB lineage: Bacteria > Pseudomonadota > Gammaproteobacteria > Chromatiales > Chromatiaceae > JARRNE01. The sequence continues at coordinate 216,825 of CAWGNT010000017.1, read as the reverse complement.
ATGGAAGACGACGTCGCCGTAGCGCACAAGCAGATGCCTGAGCGGCCCCCGACCGGAACTAGTACATTGGGTGCCGAAACCCCGGCAACCACGCGGTTCTCTGCTCGGTTGTCGGTTTTCCGGGTCGGGTTACGGGCGTCGGGGGACGCCGTGAATACGTCTATGCAGCTTGACGACAGCCTCCCTGCTTCCGTCACCCCTGTCGCCCGCAACCCCACCCCTCACGCTAGAGCCGAAAAGCTGCAGCCGATAGGTACCGCGTCGTTACCGGCACGTCGGTGCCGTCCTACTCGTCGTCGGCGTCGATGGCGCGAAAGTGTATCACCCCGTTTCTTCCCGCAGCCTTGGCGTGATACAGCGCGATGTCTGCCTGGGCGAGGAGCTCGGCGGAAGTCGTCGATCGAGAGGGCACGGCCGTCGCCACACCGACGCTGACGGTGACGAAATGTGAAACCTTGGATGCCTTGTGGAGGATGCAAAGGTCAGCGACGGCCAAATTGAACGAGCTCGCGACCTGGACTGCGCCGTCGGACGGCAGCTCCGGAAGAACGGCCGCGAACTCCTCGCCACCGTACCGGGCAATCAAGTCCATCTCTCGCTTTGCCGCCCGCTTCATGGCACCCGCAACTGCCACCAAGCAGGCGTCTCCGCTCTGGTGGCCATAGGCGTCGTTGTACGCCTTAAAGTAATCGATGTCCGTCAAGGCGATCGAGAGGGGGCGTCCATTGCGCAGCGCCCGTGCCCACTCCTGCGCTAGCACCTCGTCGAACCGGCGCCGGTTGAAGATTCCGGTGAGGGCATCCAAGGCGGACAGTTGGCGCAGCTCGCTGTTCGCCTCTTCAAGCTCCGCCTTCACCTTCAAGAGCTCGCACTCCCTCTCCCGTCGGCGATCCATCTCTTGCTTTAGGGTTCGGATCGACCGCAATCTTGCCAGCAGCTCAATCTGGCTGATCGGCTTGGTAATGTAATCGATCGCACCGGCCTCAAACGAAGCTTGCAGGCAGGCCATGTCGGTGCTTACCGTCACCATCACCACCGGAACATCCGTTAGGGACTCGGTCGCCTTGATCTGCCGGCACGCATCAATGCCGCTGATCCCGGGCAAATAGACATCCATCAGTATCAGGTCAACCGGAGCGCCTACGAGCGAATCGGAGCCGTCCAGGCCAAGGTAGCCGAATGCCTCTTCGGCGGAGGCCGCCGCGGAGACATTCGGGAAGCCCCCCTTTTCGAGGAAGGTTTTAATGAGCCCGCGAATCTCGGGCGCGTCATCGACGATCAGGATGTGCATTCTTTTCGTTCTTAGTTTCGCTACGGTCAGCGGTGAATCAAGGGCGGGAGGATGGATTATGCCAGAGAGGCCTTCGTTGCGACGGGGCAGCCTGCCGGCTCCGCGCTCTCGCCGGTGGATCGCTCGCAGGTGTGCGCCGGATTAGGAAATCGGGACCCCGCCTGCGAACCGCTCAGTACTCGAACTGGTAGGTAACACCGACGCTGCTGCCTCCTTCGCCGGAGGACCCGGTCGCGGAGCCGGAGCTGGCGCCGACCGTACCCTCCAGCTTGAGGCGCTTGGTTAGATCAACCTGCACCTTGGCCTTGGTGCTGCCTGCCGTTGCACCCTGCTCCACACCGACATAGACGCCGGGAGAGACATAGCGGCCGGCCTCTAGGGTAGGCTCGCCGGTGGCACCGGTACCGACAGACAGCTGGCTGAGCCCCAGCGCCTGGCGAATGCTCCCTAGCGGGTTCATGCCCCCCGAGGTCACACCGGTCAGCTCGGCCAGCGCAGAGGCGATCTGTGCAAGCTCGAAGGGGCTGAGCGAGGAGGCGCTACGCCCGAACAGCAGTTGGGCCAAGACCTCGTCCTGCGGAAGCTCCGGCGTGCTGCTCAGAGTGATCTTCGGATCGCTGACGGTTCCACCGATATGCAGCTCCGCAGTGATGTTCCCATTGGTCGAGCTGACCGTGAAGTCGAGTGACGGGTCCGTCAGGCTGCCCCCGTTGAAGCTCACCTTGCCCTTGCTAATGGTGAGGTTCTGACCGGCAATGGAGAACTGACCGCGCAGCAGCTCGAAGCTGCCGATGGGCTGCGGGTTGTCCGCTGTGCCCTGGACACGGACGCGGCCGCCAAGCTCGGCGTCGAGTCCGCGACCGCGGACGTAAATCTGCCTCGGCGCTTCGATTGTCAGATCCAAACCGATGACCGGGCCCGGTGCTGCCGGCGGGGGCGGTTTCTCGCCGCGGCGGCGGACGTTGAGGGTAGCGACGCTGGTCGGCAAGGTCTCGGGAACTCGAATCTCTGCCTTGTTGATATGGACGTCGCCGGAGATGATGAGCTTAGTCGTGAGCTGGCCGCTCGCCGTCAGGTTGGCATTCAGGTTTGCCGTCAGGAGGTCGCTCGACAAGGGTCGGGCATCGTTGGCAGTGAGCCGTATGTCGATCGGCATACCGGGCGTTAGGACCCCCACAGTCCCGGAGGCGGAAATGGTGCCTGGGCCGGCCCGGGCGGCAAGGCGAGCGATGCGGAGGCTTTCCCCCTCGAGCTGGAGCAGGGCGTTGACGTCCTTGAGGCGCACGCCCTGCGCATAATCCTGGACCTCGCCCTTGGCGAGCTGGACCTTCCCGCTCAAACGGGGATTGTTGCGCGTACCTGTCGCCGCGGCGCTCAGCTGGAGCTGCCCGCGCACGCTCCGGCCAGTCGCAGTGAGGATGGGATCCACAAGCGCGAGGTCCAGTGAGCCCTTGGCACGCAGGTCCAGCCGCCCGGCGGCGGTGATCGGCGCCTCTCCGGACAAGCTGAGATTGGTCTTGGACCCCACGGTCAAACGGCTGTCGATGCGGGCCGTCTCACCTGACAGGTCTGCGGTCGCGGTGAGGTTGGCAGCCGGCAGCGACCTTGCCGGACCGGTCGTAATACGAAGGCCGCTTCCTTTCAGTCGTACGCTGCCCTTGGGCCGGGCGAGGCTGCCGGTCAGGCGTGCGTCCGCCCGCAATGTGCCTTGGGCATTCAAGCCCGGTACGAAGGCGGCCGCAACGTTGGGGGAGAGATCGCGCAAGGCCGCGGTGAGATCCAGTGTGGGGGAGATGCTTCCTGAAACCTCCAGCACGGCTCGCTGGAGGCCCACGCGGAGAGCGTCCACGCTGAGGCCGTTCGCAAAGGCGACCCGCGCGGGGGAGAGCAGGCGCAGCGTCTCGCCCTTCCAGCTCGCCTGCAGGGCCGACAGGGCGACCTTCTTCCCCGGGCCATCGACCACCGCTGCGGCGGTCAGCCGAGCGGGACCCCCGGCTACATTTCGCGCATCCCCCGTTAGCTGGACCGCAAGGGCGCCCTCGGGTCCCTTCACTTCAAGCCGACCGGAGCCCTCCACGCCTTTGACCGATAGGCCATCCACCACCAGCGATCCGTCCACCACCGGACTCCCGGTCGGATTGAGGACGATCGCTGTCAGTACGAGCTTGTCCACTGCGCCGGTGCCGCTCAGTCCAGCTGCGCGGGCGTTCACGGACAATCGCGCACGGGTCTCGCCGCCTTCGTGCTGCGTGGTCTGCAGGCTTGCCGTGAAGCTCCCAGTCAGTGGCTGACCGATCAGCGGCTCAAGGTCCCGGAGTCTAGTCATGCGCAGCTCGATGGTACCGATCGGAAAGACTGCACCCGGAGCCAACGCCAGCTGCCCTTTGCCATGGGCACTCTTCCAGTCGGCCCGCTTGATGTCGACCTGGGTCGCTCCCGCGCCGGATCGGCGAGCAAGGACCGCCAGCTCCAATGGAGACCCGGCCAGGGTACCTTGGGCAGTCATCTCTCCGGAGGGCGCGTTGGGAAGACCCTTGGCCTCCACGTGTGCGGTGATCAGCGCGGGCGGCATACCCCGGGTCGCCAGCTCACCGTTCAAGTCGGCCTTCGCCGAAAAATCATCGGTCTGCCCGTCCACTTGGCCTTTCACCTGAAGAGTCCCGGAAAGAGCTGGCGCAACGACCGCCAGGTCGGACAGGGCCAGCCGCCAGTTGAGCTTAGCCACCTGAGCCACCAGCCCTCCCTCGGCCGACAGGTGAATTGTCTTGCCGTCGACCTGCAGGCGAGAGTGGGTCACGTCCTTCCCGTGCACGGCGGCGGAGAGTGCGATGCGTGCGGAATCTCCCAGGAGGCCGGCTAGCGGCGGCGTGCCGCCGGTGATTCCCACCGTGCCTTTCGCATCGAGTGTCGTCGTGTCTGCGTGCTCGGCGGCCTGAAGCTCCCATTGCGAGTGGCCCTGGACGTCGGCGCCGGCCACAGCGGCTAGGGGCGCGAGGTCTGGAAGGCTCAGGGACACCGCAGCCTGCATTTCCCCCGCCGTCTGGGCCTTGCCCCGTGCGGTGATCAGGGGATGCGTGAGCGTGAAGGTAACGGGCCGTTCGTGCTGGTCCAGCCGCGCGTCCGCGTGAAACACCAGGGGCGCCTCGGCCAAGACGGCAGGACGCTGGCCTGGAATATAGAGCCCATCGATCGATGCGTGCAGCTTCACCCTTCCCGCGTCGCCCTGAATATCGGCGGCTATGGCGCGGACCTCGGCCCCGCCCGCGCTTAAGTCCGTGATACTCAGGGTACCCTGAGCCTCAGGTCGCACGAAGGGCCCGCTCAGGCTGGCCGCCAGGGAGACCGACTGCCAAGACACTTCGGGGCGCGGACTCATGGCCGGTGCCGATGCCCGGACCCTGAGATCGGCCGCATGGTGCACCAGGTCCAGCTTCCCCTCGGCATGCGCCTGAAGCGGACCCGCGTCCAAGGACAAGTGGGTTGCCACGGCCGAACGGGGACCTGTGAGCGAGCCATCGAGGGTAATGGCCCCGACGTCCCTCAACCCGGCGATGCTCGCGACCAGACCATCGGGGGGCTCGGCGGCCTTGAGCCGCACCTCCAAGCTCTTGGGATTGAGGTTGCCTTCCAGTTGGTAGCTGCCGGCCCGCTTGAGCCCGCGCACGTTGAGTACCAGGCTCCCTCTCTCCAGCGACTCGATACGGGCATGGCCGTCGATCGAAAACTCCGCCTCGGTACCGGCCACCGCCGGCGCAACCCGGAACCTTGCAACTTCCAGAGACTGCAGCGTCACCTCGACCGGAAGGCTGAAGGACGAGGACTCGGACGATGAGATCGGGCGCCGCTTCAGCTCGATCTGGGTCGCCGCAAGGCGGTCGATGAGTGCCTCGCCGATCAGCAGGCGCAAGGGCGCCCAGTCCAGCGCGAACCGGTCGATGACGAGCCAAGTGCCTTCGGGGTCCCGCAGCTCGACCCGTGCCGCTCGCAGCGCACCGGGGAAGCGGCCGGCCAACCCCTGGAGACTGACATCGCCTCCCGTCAGCTTGGGGACCATGCGCTCGATGAGATCGCGTCCCGGCTGGGTGTTTGCCCCAACCAGGGCAACGGCGACGAGGATGACCAGCACGCCCAGCAGGACACCCAGCGTCCAGGTCAGCCCCTTGAGAAATCGACGCATCAGAAGGCCTGCCCGATCCCGATATAGATTTGAAACGAGCCGCTGTCGGGGAGCTTGTTCACAGGGAAGGCCACATCCAGCCGGATTGGCCCGATCGAGGTGTAATAGCGGGCACCGACGCCGACCCCGATACCCCAAGGGCTGGCGAAGGACCAACCATTGGCGGCAACCTGGCCCGCGTCGACAAAGGCTACCGCACCGTAATCCGTGAGGATGCGCTGGCGCAGCTCGATGGTACCGGCGACCACGGCCGTACCGCCCTGCGGTTTATTGTCGGGGAAGACCGGGCCGACCGACTGGTACTTGTAGCCGCGCACCGTGGCACTGCCGCCCGCGTAGAAGCGCTTATCGGCGGGCACCTCGAGCTGGCTCGCCCCCTCGATGTCGCCGACGAGCCCGCGCACGGCAAGCACCGTGCGGCCCGGGCTGGCGCCGAACAGCGCCCCCGCGTCGACGTAGGTCGCGCCGGATGCCTGGAGCACCGCGAAGGTCGCCTTTCGATTTCCGATGGATTGGGTGGGGGTGGCCGACAGGGTCGCGCGCACACCGCTGGTCGGATTAAACAGGTCATTCGTGTTGTCGTACTTGGCAAAAACGGGGGCACCGACAAGTGTGTAGCGCTCGGTTATATCCTGCTGCGTCACGCGCTCGCGTTCGCCGGCGACCCCGATACTGCCCGTCCAGTGGTCGGAGAATTTCCGATTGACCGATATGCTGCCGGTGAGGGCAGTGCGGTCGTAAGCATCGAGACTCTCCTTCAAGGGGCTGATATCCACCTGCAGCGTCTGGTCGCGTTGCAGGAAATCCGGCTTGATGAACTGGGCGCTGCCCCAATAGCCAGGGTTTGTCTGGGCGGTTCCGCCGGCGCTGAAGCCCATTGACAGCTTGAGCTTTTCCGCATTGCCGAGAAGGTTGCGGTTCTGCCAGCTGGTGCTGAAGCTCGCCCCCAGGTCGGTCGCATAGGCCGCGCTGAAGCTGACCGCGTGGCGCTTGCGCTCGCTCACGACAAACTCGACGGGCAGCCGGCCTTGCGCGTCCAGCTTCTTTTCAGTCACCACGACGACCGAGGAGAAGACCCCGAGGGACGCAAGGTTCTGCCGAGCCTTTTCGATAGCCCTGGGGTCGTAGCGCTCTCCCGGATGAATGAGCAACCGTTCCCGCAGCAAGGACTCGTTCATGCGCTGAAGCCCCTTGAAGCTGATATCACCGACGTCGACGCGCGGACCCGTATCGACCTTGAAGCTGATATCGAGCGCATCGGCGCTCGGCTCTAGGATCGCGATGGGCTCGCTCACAGTTGCCAAGGCATAACCCCGGTCGCGCAGGGCGTTCAGAAGCCGCTCACGGGCGGCGAGCACATTGGACGCGACGGCGGGCGCGCCGGGTGGCAGGTCGAGCCTCTCTCTCGCCTCCGGGGGGAGCGAGCCCTCGACAGCGACCTTCCCCAGATGGAACAGCGGCCCTGGCTGGATCGAGACCTTGACGGGCACCGGTGGCTTTGCCGGCAAACTACCGAGGTAGTCGGGCAGGTTGGGGTCGTCCAATGGGCGGCCGCCGATCCGGACCTCGACCTGACCTTTGTAAAATCCGAGGCCCTGGAGAACGGTCAGGAAACGACCTTTGTCGTCGCGGGCGCGCCCCACCAGGGCGAAGGGGCCCACCGGGGCCTTCTCGCGCAGGCTAAGCAGCAGCGAGGAGTCGTTGATGGCCTTGTCGAGGTCGTCATCGCCGGTCCTGGTGATCTCCACGCTGTACGGCTGGGGATCGGCCGCATACCCGAGCCCACCCGCCAATGCGAGCGCGACCCCGGCCAAGACCAACGCACCGGCCCGGCCCAAACCGAGAGACAGCCTGAAGGTGGACATTCGGCGCAGACTAGCCGGGAAACGGGTGTTGTCAAGCACACGAAGCGGACGATCCAACGTCTCGCGCGAAACCATTGGCACCCCGGAGTGTCCCATGGTCCGATGAAGGCCCGTCGGGTACCGAGGGATCTGCGTTTGAACTTGGCCCGCGCAATAATGACCCGGAACCGCAATATGCTTCGACGGACTTGGCGTTGGTTGATGATCGCCTGCGGCGTAATCGCGCTGCTCCTGGGTATCGTGGGCATCGTAATGCCCTTGCTCCCGACGACACCCTTCGTGCTGCTGGCAGCCTTCTTCTTCTCGAAGGGCTCCGCCCGGCTGCACCGGTGGCTCCTGGAGCATCCCCGGTTCGGCCGCTACCTCAGGGACTGGGAGGCGGAGCAGGTGATTCCACCCGTGGGCAAATATGCCTCCACCGTGATGATGGTGCCCTCCGTGAGCCTCGTGATCGTGACGCGGGAGATTCCCTGGGGCCTGGAAGCCCTTATGGCTGCGACAGTGGCAGCCGTACTCTGGTTTGTCTGGACACGGCCATCTCAGCGATCACTCGTCTTCCCGGTTTCGAACGACCCACCAAGCGCGCTCACCGAGGCGAAAGCTGACAGTCTCTAACGACACGGGGTGCCGTACTGCACCGACTCGCGGTCTTCGTTGGTCCCCTTACGTGTCTTTGACCGCTGGCCAAGAGTACCGGTGGCGGCTCCAGCACTCCACAGATCCGTCTGCTTGGTGAGCTCCGTAACAAAACGGTAGTTGTGCAATTTCGATTCAGGCGTTACTGTTTCGCGTTCCGGTTCCCACGGCCGGACTACGGAGCCGAAGAGCTTCGGGCGCGGAAGGACAGCGAGGGGCGACCAACGACCCCGAAACACCACTGAGATTATTGCCGGCTCATGCTCGAGGTTGTCGATCTGGAGTGCAGGCGCGGAGATCGCCGACTTTTCTCGGGGCTGAGCTTCGACCTGGATGCGGGAACGCTTTTGCACGTGCGAGGTCGAAACGGCAGCGGAAAAACGACCCTCCTGCGCGCCCTGTGCGGACTGCTTGCGCCAGAGAAAGGCGAGATCCGGTGGGGTGGCGAGAGTATCCGCAAGCTGGGCGATGACTACCATGAGGCGATCCTGTATTTCGGGCATCTAAACGGGATCAAGAGTGACCTGAGCGGGGTCGAGAACCTGCGGATTGCCGCCACTCTGGATGGGGATAATGCCGACGAAGATCGCCTGTGGAGCGCCCTGGAACACATGGGATTGGCCGGTTTCGAGGACCTGCCGACGAAGGTCTTGTCGCAAGGTCAGAAGAAGCGCGTGGCGCTGGCCCGGCTGTTGGTAAGTCGAGCCACTCTGTGGATCCTCGACGAGCCGTTTACCGCGCTCGACGTCGACGCAGTCGACCTCTTGCAAATCTTGATCGCCCAGCACATCGCCGACGAGGGTATGGTGGTGCTGACGACGCATCAGGAAGTGCCGCTCACCTCCGGGCAGATACGGCGCCTGCACCTGGGGGAGTGAGCGGCGACATGTGGCGGACCTTCGTATGCATACTCGGACGGGACATCACCTTGGCCATGCGGCGCCGCACGGACGTCCTGACCACCTTGTTCTTCTTCGTGATCGTTGTGAGCCTGTTTCCGCTCGGGGTCGGCACGGAGAAAGATACCCTGCGCATGCTGGGTCCCGGAGTCGTCTGGGTAGCGGCCTTGCTAGCATCGATGCTAGCTTTGGAACGGCTCTTCGCGGCGGATTACGAGGACGGCACGCTGGAGCAGATGTTGATGACCGCCCAGCCCCTCGCCCTGCTCGTCCTGGCCAAGGTCTCTGCGCACTGGCTGCTGACGGGACTGCCACTCGTCGCCATCGCCCCCCTGATCGGACTCCAGTACCATATGGCGGAGCCATCCTTGATGGCCATGATTCTCTCGCTGCTCGTCGGAACCCCCGTCCTTAGCCTGATCGGGTCCATCGGAGCCGCCTTGACCCTGGGCCTACGCGGTGGCGGTATCCTGTTGTCGCTCTTGATCCTGCCCCTCTACATCCCAGTGCTCGTCTACGGTGCCGGGGCGGTGACGGTGAGTGCGGACAGCCTGGTGGAGACCCAACCCTACTTTTCCCTGCTTGGGGCCTTCCTGCTGCTCGCCTTGATCTTCTCTCCGCTGGCGGCGGCGGCGGCGCTGCGCATATCGACGGAATAGTCACGAAATATCGTCCGACCCATGAAGCTCCACTGGTTCAGATACTCCTCTCCAGCGACCTTCTACCCACTCGCCGGCATGATGATCCCCTGGTTTGCAGCAGTCGCCGCAGTCCTGACGATCGCGGGGCTCTACTGGGGCTTCTTCCACACGCCCGACCAGCTCGGAGGCACCAACCCGCAGAAACAGTATTACCGGATCATCTTCGTGCACGTCCCCGCAGCCTGGATGTCCATGTGGATCTATCTAGTTCTCGCCGCCTATTCGGCCATCGGCCTGGTGTTCAATACAAGGTTGAGCTTCATGATGGCCAAGGCGGCGGCCCCGACCGGCGCGATCTTCACCTTCATCGCCCTCTGGACCGGCGCCTTCTGGGGGCGCCCGAGCTGGGGGACCTACTGGGATTGGGACCCGAGGCTGACCTCCGAGCTGATCCTGTTCTTCCTGTACGTCGGTTACATCGCGCTGCATTCCGCGATCGACGACGCACGCCGCGCGGACCGCGCGTCTGCGCTCCTCGCGATCGTGGGACTGGTGATGGTTCCGGTCATCTTTTGGTCGATTAACTGTCCGGACCCCAATCAGTGCGCGGCACTGCATCAACGCTCGGCGCCGTCGAAGATCGACCCGAACATCCTCGCCGCCATGCTGCTGATGACCTTCGGCTTCTGGAGCTACTCCTTCGCCGCCATCTTCATGCGGCTGCGGGGAATCATCCTAAACCGGGAGGCGGAAACCGCCTGGGTCCGCACCTTGCTGGAGGATCAGCCATGAGCTTGAGTGATTTCTTCTCCCAGGGTGGCTATGCGTTTTTCGTATGGAGCTCCTACGGTGTGACAATCGGCCTGCTGGTGATCGAAATCATTCAACTGCGGCGGCAAAGCCGAACCATTTTGGCGCGCCTGGGTCGACTATTGCGGATGCGCGCCGGCGGAAGAGGTAATTCATGAAAGCCAGACATAAACGATTGATCTTCGTCGCCCTCGGCATCGTCGGCGTTGGCGTCGCCGCCAGCTTGGCCATCAGCGCCCTGCGGAGCAACATCGCCTATTTCTTCAGTCCCTCCCAAGTGATTGCCAACGAGGCGCCGAAGGATCGGGTCTTCCGCCTTGGCGGCCTGGTGGAGAAGGGCAGCCTCGCCCGGCAGGCCGATGGGCTCACTGTAATCTTCACCGTGACTGACATGGCGAAGAGCATGAAGGTGAGCTACACGGGGATACTGCCCGACCTGTTCGGGGAGGGCCAAGGCGTGGTGACCAAGGGCCGGCTGGGGCAGGACGGCGTGTTCTACGCCGACGAAGTCCTGGCGAAGCATGATGAATCCTACATGCCGCCGGAGGTGGCGAGCACCCTGAAGACCGCCCATGCGAAGGGCGTCACCAAGATGGCGGAGGGCAAATGATACCCGAAATCGGACACTTCGCCCTGATACTGGCCCTGAGCCTGGCCATTGTCCAGGCCACGTTTCCGCTGGCCGGATCGTTCACCCGTAACCACTCCTGGATGGCCATGTCGCGACCCTTGGCCTATGGGCAATTCACCTTCCTCATCATTGCCTTCGGCTGTCTGCTGCAGGCCTTTCTCACCGATGACTTCTCGGTGGCCTATGTCGCGGCAAACTCCAACACCCTTTTGCCACCGGTGTATAAGGTCTCAGCCCTGTGGGGTGCCCACGAGGGCTCGCTCTTGCTCTGGGTCACGCTGCTCAGCGCGTGGGGAGCCGCAGTCGCGACTTTCAGTCACAACCTCCCGCACCAGATGGTGTCACGGGTGCTCTCCGTCATGGGGATGATCGGCATCGGGTTCCTTCTCTTCATGCTGCTGACTTCGAACCCGTTCGACCGCATGTTTCCGGTGCCGCCAGAGGGACGTGACCTCAACCCCCTGCTTCAAGACCCAGGGCTCGCCATCCACCCGCCTATGCTCTATATGGGCTACGTCGGCTTCTCCGTCGCCTTCTCCTTCGCCATCTCCGCCTTGATTGGCGGCAAGTTGGATGCCGCCTGGGCGCGCTGGTCGCGCCCCTGGACGACGGTTGCCTGGATCTTCCTTACCATCGGAATCGCGCTTGGCAGCTGGTGGGCCTACTACGAGCTCGGCTGGGGCGGCTGGTGGTTCTGGGATCCGGTGGAGAACGCGTCCTTCATGCCTTGGCTCGTCGGGACGGCCCTGATCCATTCCCTGGCAGTCACGGAGAAACGGGCGGCCTTTAAGAGCTGGACTGTGCTCCTGGCGCTCTTTGCCTTCTCGCTGAGCCTCCTGGGTACCTTTCTGGTCCGCTCGGGCGTGCTCACCTCGGTGCACGCCTTCGCGACCGATCCGACGCGAGGAACTTTCATACTCGTCTTCCTGTGCATAGTCATCGTCGGCTCTCTCGTCCTGTACGCCTGGCGAGCGCCCCAGGTTTCAAGCGGTGGCGGCTTCGACCTGCTCTCCCGCGAGAGCTTTCTGCTCGCCAACAACCTGCTGCTCACGCTGTTCGCCGCGCTGGTTCTGCTCGGCACCCTGGCGCCGCTCATCTACGAGTTCAATGATTGGGGCAAGATCTCGGTCGGCTTTCCCTGGTTCAACACCATGTTTCTGGGACTGATGCCCTTTCTTGCATTCTTTATGGGCGTCGGGCAGCTCTCACGCTGGAAGCACGATGAGCCCGAACGTCTTATTCGCGAGCTTTGGGTCGCCTTTGCCCTGGCGGCTGTGCTCCTGGTCGTGGCGGCCCTTCCGGTGTTCTCGGGTGGGCATTGGTACGTTCCGCTGGGCATCGGGCTTGCCGGTTGGCTCCTGTTCTCGCATCTCACCGGGTTGCGGGATCACCTCAAGAATAAGCGAGGGCCTGCGGCCTGGCTCGCGGACCTGCGCGGCGGGGGACGGAGCTACTACGCGATGCTCGTGGCCCATCTCGGTGTTGCCGTGTTCATCATCGGTATCACCATGGTCTCCAACTTCGGCGTTGAGAAGGACGTGCGCATGTCCCCCGGCGGCGTTCAGGAGGCCGCGGGCTACCGCTTCCAGTTCGATGGTGTCACCACGGTGCCCGGTCCGAACTACCAAGCACAGCGAGGTCGCTTCCTGGTCTTCCAGGGAGACAAGCAGATCACGGTGCTACAGCCCGAGAAACGGGTCTACGTTGCGTCGCGCCAGCCGATGACGGAGGCCGCGATCGATGCCGGTCTTCGCCGCGACCTTTACGTCTCCCTCGGGGAGCCGGTCGGCGACACGGGCGACTGGGCGGTGCGCATCTACTACAAGCCCTATGTGCGGTGGATCTGGCTGGGCGGCGTCCTGATGGCGCTGGGCGGACTCCTCGCCCTCACTGACCGGCGCTACCGAACCGCCCGCAAGGCCGCTAAGATGCCGGCGGGCATCGCGGTGGCGAGGAGTTGATGGATGCGTAAGTCGCTGCCATTCCTGATTCCGCTTTTCGTCTTCGCCGGCCTTGCCTGGCTGCTCTTCTTCGGGCTCCACACCGACCCGCGCCGGGTACCGTCGCCCCTGATCGGCAAGGCGGCGCCGCAATTCACGCTGCCGGCGTTGGATGATCCCAGCACGACCGTCTCCAACGCCAACCTGAAGGGCAAAGTCTCACTAGTCAATGTCTGGGCCACCTGGTGTGTGTCCTGCCGGGCCGAGCACCAAGAACTGATGCGCCTCGCCAAGCTCGACGGGATACAGATCCTCGGCCTCAACTACAAGGATGACCGCAATGACGCCATGCGTTGGCTTGAGACCTACGGCAACCCGTACGTGGTCAATGCCTTCGACGCGGACGGGCGGGTGGGCATCGACTGGGGGGTCTACGGCACCCCCGAAACCTTCCTCGTCGATCAAGACGGCATCATTCGCTACAAGCAGATCGGGCCGATCGACCAACAGGCATGGGAGAAGACCCTGCGCCCGATGATAGAAAAGCTGAAGGCAAGAAGTTGATTAGACTCATCCGACCGATTCCTCTCCTGCTCACGGGGCTCCTAATGGCCCCGCTGGTAGGGGCCTACACGCTGGAGCAGTTCGCCTTCGACGACCCTGCGAAAACGGAGGAATTCCGCAAGCTCACCGAGGAGCTGCGCTGTCTGGTCTGCCAGAATGAGTCCCTCGCAGCGTCCCAGGCGGACCTCGCGCAGGACCTGCGCAAAGAGGTCTACGAAATGATGCGCTCCGGCAAGTCCCGGGACGACATCATCAAGTTTCTGGTCGCCCGTTACGGCGACTTCGTGCTTTATGACCCACCGGTCAAACCATCGACCTACCCGCTGTGGTTCGGACCCCTGCTCCTGGCGGGCGTCGGGGGCTTCTTCCTGCTGCGTGCCCTCATAAAGAAGAAACGGACTCGGGACGTCGATCTTTCGGACGAGGAGCGTAAACGCCTTGCGGATCTGCTGGGCAACACCGGCGATGGCCAGGAAGCCCGTAAATGATCATCTTCTGGATTCTCGCAGCCGGGCTGATCGGCCTGGCGCTTCTGTTCGTGGTCACGCCCATGGTGTCTCACCGCGCGGACGCGCCGGACGTCGATCGAGACGCCCTGAATCTGGCCGTATTCCGGCAACAGCTCGAAGAGCTGGATGGGGATCTGGCTTCCGGCGAGCTCGGCCGGCAGCAGTATGACGCCGCCCGCCGGGACCTGGAGCGGGAGCTCCTGCACGACGTCGGGCAGGATGGGACCGCCGCCCGGGCCGGGAACCCCAGCGGCGCCCGCTGGGCCGCGCTCCTGCTGGCCGTCGCCATACCGGCGGCCGCCATCTCTTTCTACCTGTTCCGGGGCAATGTCGGAATCATCCCGCGGCTTGAGACAGTCGCCAGCGTCCCGCCTGCGGCCTCCCAGGAGATGCCCCCGGGTCACCCTGCGACCGGCAACGGGACCGCCGCCTCGCTCGACGTGCTGGCAGAGCGGCTCGCCGAGCGCATGCAGAAGAACCCGAACGACCTCAGGGGCTGGCTGATGCTCGGACGCACTTACAACGCTTTGCACAAGCCCGCGCGCGCCGTCGCCGCCTTGGAGAAGGCCTACGCCTTGGCGCCCAAACAGCCCGAGGTGCTGACCGCCTATGCCGAGGCGTTGGCCACCAATAACGGAAATCGGCTGGAAGGGCGACCCGCGGAGCTGATCAAGACCGCACTCGACATCGATCCGCAGAACGTCAGCGCCCGCTGGCTCTCGGGCCTGCTCTCCTTCCAGCAGGGGGAGTACACCAAGGCCGCCAGCCAGTGGGAAGGCATGCTGGCAAGGTTTGAGCCGAAGGGAAAAGAGGCTGGCCAGCTTCGCCAGTTCATCAACGAGGCCCGAAGGCGCGGCGGACTTCCACCGCTTCAGGCGCCGATGCAGGTCGCCGGGGCGACCGGGGCCGGTGCCGCCTCCGGCAGTACGGGGGGTGTTGAGGCTCCAACCAAGACGGGCGCGAAGCTGACGGTGCAGGTCGCACTCGATCCCGCGTTCGCCGCCAAGGCCGATCCCCAAGAGACCGTGTTCATCTACGCCAAGGCCGTCGCCGGCCCTCCCATGCCGCTCGCGGTCCAGCGAGTCCACGTGAGCCAACTCCCCCTGTCGGTCACCCTCGACGACAGCATGGCGATGATGCCTGCCATGCGGATGTCCTCCTTCCCCAAGGTGACCGTCGGCGCGAGGATATCCAAGAGCGGACAGGCGATACCGCAGAGCGGCGACCTCGAAGGCGAGGTCAGTCCGGTGAAGCCAGGCCAGAATGTTCCCGTGAAGGTCGTCATCGACAGGGTCCATCCTTGACGGCAGTCAATGCGAGCGACCCGCGAGCGTCCACTAACCGCAACGGCCGGTTCTTGTGCCCATGTCGAGTCTACCGCTAGCGGCAGCGGGTTTTGCCTCCTAGGCGCCTACGGGAGCAGCCCCCCTCGTGCTCGCAGCCCTTCTGCCACTCGCGGTCGCAGTCGCAGCTATCATCGGGCTGCCGCTGCTCGGAGCCATTATTGCCCGGCAACCGCTCTCCGAGCTCGTCCAACTGCCGCTGAACGCGTGGGGGTGGGACGCCCTGCCGTTCGACCCTGAGGCCTTCTGGGCCAGCGTCGCCGCGGTAGCCGGGGTCCTTCTCCTAACCCTATGGATGGTTCGGCCCAGGTCTCTAACCGCCGCGCCCCTCCCCCGAACAGCAGCAGTCGCCTTGCCCCTCTGGGGATGGCTCGGTGTCCTCGTCGCCCTGGGCGCGGCCGGCGCTGCTTCGACGACAATCGGGCTTCCTCTTCTGTTTCTCGGCCTCGCGCTCCTATTGAACGCAGACACAGAGCGGCGCACCGGCTCGTCCTTGCTCACCAAGCGGCCCGCCTATTTTGCAGTCCTGTTCCCCGCTAGTGCCGTCTTCGGCTGGCTGTACTATTACCTGAATCTCTACCTCCAGCTCTGGATCTACCCGAGCGCCGGCTCGCCTTTCGTCTTTTCCGCAACGCAAACCGTCTGTTATGCCGTCCTGCTCCCAACTCTTTTGAGCTTGCGCCAGTGGCTTGGATCTTTTCCCCTGGTGCTGGACTGGTGCAGCCGTGGTCGGCCTGTCACATGGAGTAACGCCCCGGAGGCGGGCTGGATCCTGCTCGGCCTGGGCTGCTTTGGGCTTGTGGGTGCGGCAATTTGGCGAGACTGGATCTACCCCATCACTTGGATAGCACCCCTTCTCCTGGCCCTGGGAATACAGCGCATACGCGGGAGGTCAAGCCCATTCGCCGCAGGCACCAAGGGTGACTGGAGCAGGATGGCACTGCCAGCAGTCTCGGCCCTGGGCATCGGGGTCATCGCACAGTCATGGAACAGTCTTGCCGGCCCGTTCTGGGTCTTCTCCCTGCCCTTGATCGATGCCGGACGGGTCATGGGCCTTGCGGCTCCGGCTTATGCCGGCCTGCTGCCGCTCGGCCTGCTCGGCATCTGGGTGGCGGACCAGCTTGCCTCGCCCTGGCGAAAACACCCCCTCGGACGCTTTCGCACGTTTCCCATCAAGCTGGTAATCAGGCGCTGAACGGCCCCGGGAGCACGGGTTTCCACTCGAGGCAACCGAGAGTGGTGGTCCCGAGCCGACGCATTCACATCAAAATCGCGGAGGATTCGCGAACTCGACGGAGGACTCTATGAATCGCACGCGGGCCAATTTCATCATCGATGCGATCGCGTTCGTCGCGTTCGTCCTGTTGACCACCACCGGTGTCCTCATGCGCTACTTGCTTCCTCCCGGCAGTGGGCACTATGCAGCCATTTGGGGCCTAGACCGGCATGAATGGGGAGGCATCCATTTTTGGATCTCACTTGCCTTGTTCGCGGTGCTCGCCACGCACCTGATATTGCACGGGCGGTGGATCGTTTGTGTGATCACCGGCAGGCCGCGAAGCGAGAGCTCCGGACTTCGGGTCGGACTTGGCCTGGTCGGTCTGATAGCCGTGATTGCCCTCGCCCTGGCGCCGCTGATGACACCTATCGAGAAGCGCATCGCGACGACTCCGGGCAGCTCCCTATCCGCCCATCCGTATGAGGACTTCTCTATTCGGGGGTCAATGACGCTGCGGGAAGTACAAGAGGCAACAGGAGTGCCGGTCGACTTCATCACGGCCTCATTGGAGCTTCCGAGGTCGGTCTCGCCGAACGAGCGGCTCGGCGCGCTCAAGAGGACATACGGCTTCGAGATCGACGACGTGCGGGAGATCGTGAAGCAATACCTGGCCGCGAAACAATAGCATCAAGCGGATCGCCGCCCACGCCAGGGGCTTCCTCTGGGCCGGCGGCTGGAAGCTGTTGGCTCCCTCAACGCACGTTCTGCTTAAACGCGGGCACGTCCGCGTTCTTCGCGCGGGAAAAGTTCGCAAAGGTGATGTTGACGGTCACCAGGACCACGTCCCTGAAGTCCGCGTCGGTGACATCCGCGTGCCTCAGTACGGCCCCCATCAACTGAGCGCCCTCCAGGTTCGCCCCCCTGAGATTCGCGTGATGGAGATTCACGTCGCGCAGGGAGACCCCTCGAAGGTCGGTACCCACCAGGCTCGCCTCTCGCATGTTGGCGAGATTGAGCACCACCGGGATTCGATCCCCGGCACCACCCAGCTTGGCCCGATCCATATGCGCTCGGAACAGCTTTGCGCCATTCATGTGGGTGTTTTGGATATCCGCGTCGCTGAGATCGGCACCGCTCAGGAGCGATTCGATCAAGAGCGAGCCCTGGATCCGCGCACCTACGAGCTTGCCCTCGCGGAAGCAGGCGTTGCTGAGGTCGGTCCGATCGATAAGCGCGTCCGTAAGGTCGGAGCCGTGGAGATCAACGTAACGCATGTCACACGCGAGCAAGTGAACGCCCCGCATATTGCAGTTGGTGAGCACGGCCCCACTGCCCGGCGAGCCGTCGCTGAGCTTGGCTTGCTCGAAAACGGCGCCGCTCAAATCCGCCTTGTCGAGCTGGGTTCTGATGAGCATAGCTCCGTTGAACTTCGCCCCGGAAAGGTCTGCACCGATCAGATCGGTTTCCTGCAGCCAGGCATGGCTGAGGTCCGCCCCCCGCAGATCGGCGCCATCAAGAACGTCATCGCGCAGGTCGACCCCAACGAGAGTATCCGCCTCGACGACGCGCAGCACCTCACCTGTCCCCTTGTGTCGGATCTCGATCATGGCTTCTCCCTCCGCTTAACGCGAATCTCGCCGGTCTCGGGCGCTGTCCGTTTTCGGCTCCGCTGCGACGTTGGCGCTGCAATGACCTCCTCCACGTCGGCGCCGTTGTTGCTTGATTCCGGATCTACCGGCGCTGCCTCGGGACTGTCGCCCCGGGCACCGGGGTCGGCACGCAGAGATGCATTGGACCGAGGACGCTCATCCCCCGTTACAACCCCTGCCGTGCTCCTTGACGACTTGCGGCGGCTCCGCCGCGGCGTGGCGCCGCCGGGGCGAGTCGCCGGCGCATCATCGACCACGGGTTGGACGGCCACATCCTGCCGAGCGCCCCCGGCGGTCGTGCCAATTTGCGCGCCGACCCGGCCGGCCGCCTTGGCCGAGCGCTTCTTGCGTACCGGCTTCGCCTCGTCCACGCCGATGGCTCGGGGTTTCTTCTGGGAAGGTGCCGGATCTTCCTGGGACCGGCGAGGGTTAGCCCGCGAAGCCGCGGCACCGGTCTTCGCCGCGGACTCTCGAGTCTTTCGGCCGCGTCCCGATGCGCCGCGGGCCGTCGATGCAGTGCGCTTCGTCGTCGTCCTCTTCCTCGCTGCCGGCGATGGCGGCGAATCGGACGCTGTCTCCGCCGGGACGACAACCGCAGCCGGTCCCGGCGGATCATCGGCTGCCGCACCGACCGCAGCCGCAACGCGAGCAGAGCCTGCCGGTGCCGATACGGGGGACGGTCCGCCTCCGATCTCCGCACCACCGCCGCCGGAAGGTCCGGAGCCGGGCGGCGGTGTGCCACTTCCTCGCGGTCCGGAGGGAGCCGGACCTTCCGATCGTGAAGCGCGCCGCCGGGCGAGACCGGAGAGAACGGCCTGCGGCAGACGCCACATGAACAGAATCAAGGTACTGAAGACGCTGAACAACGAGAACAGGAAGGAGATCAGTCCACCCCAGAGCCACAGCAATAGGGGTTTGCCCCTCGGCTTAGAAAGGGAGCCGACGACCCCGAACAGCCAGATCAGCCCAGGGACCACCCCGCCCCAGAGCCGAACCCAAACCGGCGTACGCCGATCTCCTCCCTTGGGAAGCGCCCTGGGTTTGGCCTTGTCGCCCGCCACCACCTCCACCTCTGCATACCGCCCGGAAAGCTCGATCTCGCCGCTCTCGGTCTCTTCCAGATAAAAGCGCTTGCGCATCGAGATGCAGCCGAGGGGAATCACGATGACCGCCATCAAGGTCCCGACAAAGACGCCGAAGAAGGTGCTGACCGCCATGCCCTGGAAGATCGGGTCATAAATCAGCGTCCAGGCACCGCCAGCGGTCGTCAGAGATGTGATCAGTATGGGCCGCATGCGGATTTCCGCGCCAGCCACGGCCGCCTCACGGACACTCTTTCCCTTGGCCACCTCGATCTTGACGAACTCCACAATCAGGATCGACTGGCGCACGATGATGCCGCCCAGCGCGATGAGCCCGATCATCGATGTGGCCGTGAACTCCGCGCCCATGAGCCAATGGCCCGGGATGATGCCGATCAGGGTGAGCGGAATGGGAGCCATGATGAGTCCGCCCAGGGCGAGATCGCCGAACTGCCAGACAATCAGAGCATAGATGAGGAGCAGCGCCGCCATGAAGGCGAGCCCCATGTCCCGGAAGGTCTCATAGGTCACGGTCCACTCGCCGCTCCACTCGAACCCGGATTTCGAGTCGTCCGCGGGCGGGCCGATCAGCCCCATGGGCATGCCGGTGATCTTGACCCCATCCGGGGCGGTATAAGCCTTGAGCAGGTCTTCAACCCCCAACATCCCGTAAATCGGCGCCCCGAGACGACCCTCCATCTCGCCCACTACGTACTCCATCGGACGCAGGTCCTTGTGGTAGATGATCGGGTCCTCCGGGTATCTGACGAACCGGCCAAGCTCGCCCAGGGGCACCGTGTCTCCGCTGGGTGTTGCGATCGGAAGGCTGCCGAGACTGACGAGCCGTGCACGGTTACCAAGGGGCACCTGGAGAACGATGTAGGTCGGCTCGAGCACGGTTCCCCGCTTGACGTCTCCGACCTTGAAACCACCCATGGCCATGGCCAGGTTTTGGTTGATGGCGTCGACGGAGACGCCGCGCCGCACAGCCTTCTCGGTGTCGACCTCGAAACGCCAGTAGTCATACGGCTCGGCCATGTAATTGTCGACGTCGACGATGTTCTCGACCTCGCTGAACATCTCGGTCATATCCGCCGCTACCTTGCGCCGCACCCCCGCGGTAGGGCCGTATACCTCTGCCACCACTGTCTGCAGCACGGGAGGCCCGGGCGGCATCTCTACCACCGCGATCCTTGCACCCAGACTCTCGGCCAGCGGCATCAGCAAGTGACGCGCCGCGACCGCAATCGCATGACTGCCCCGCTCGCGCTCCTTCTTGTCCTTCAGCATCACCAGCAGATCACCCTCCCAGGGGTTCTGCCGAAGGTAGTAATGGCGCACCATGCCGTTGAAGTTGAATGGCTGGGCGGTTCCTACATAGGTCTGCACAGCGGTGACTTCCGGGATATCTTGCACCCGCTCGGCCAACTGGCTGACCGCGTTCGCCGTCTCCGGAAGCGCCGTCCCTTCCGGCATATTGACGATGACGCTGAACTCTGGCTTGTTGTCGAAAGGCAGCATCTTCACGGGGACCGTCTGGGTGTAGAAAAGCACGCACACCCCGGCGGTAGCGGCGATGATAAAAATCAGGAAACCGATGCCGAGGATCCGGTGCTCGATCAGCGGCAGGACCAATGGGCGGTAGAGCTTGCTCACGAACCGGCGGGTGCGCTCTTCGCGCCGCTCCGCGCGGTGCAGGGACTCCATCTTCGGGCGCACCCGAAGAGTGAACCAGGGGGTGAAAACGAAGGCTGCGAACAGAGAGAAGGCCATGGCCGAGGAGCCGAGCACCGGGATGGGGCGCATGTAGGGCCCCATGAGGCCGCTGACCCATCCCATGGGCAGGAGGGCGGAGATGATCGTCAGGGTAGCCAGGATGGTCGGGTTGCCTACCTCATCTACCGCCCGCACGGCATGCGCGATGGAGGTCTTACCAACCTCCAGCCAGTGGCGAAAGATGTTCTCCGTCACCACTGTCGCGTCATCCACGAGGATGCCGATGGAGAAGATGAGGGCGAACAGGCTGACACGATCGATGGTGTAGTCCACCATCATCGCCCACCATATGGTCAGCACGATCACGACCGGGATGACGCTGATCACCACGAAGGCGGCGCGCGCACCCAGACCCACCAGGCACAGGATCGAGACGATGATCGCCGCTTCGAACATCGCCTTCAGGAGCTCGTTGACCTTGTCGTTCGCGGTCTTGCCGTAGTTGCGAGTGATCTCGACGTGGACGTTGGATGGGATTACTGTCCCTTTCAGTGACTCCAACTTCTTGAGCAACGCATTCGCGACCGTGACGCCGTTGGTGTGCTCCTTCTTGGCGATCGCAAGGGTCACCGCCTGCTCCCCGTATGCCTTGTCGGAACCCTCGTAGGCGGGACCGGTATAGTGCGTGACGATCCGTGCCGTGTCCTCAGGCATATGCTCGACCATTGCTACGTCGCTGACGTAGATAGGTCGCCCGCCATGGGTGCCCACGACGAGCCGCGCCACATCATCCGCCGTGCGCAGGAAGGCACCGGAGTAAACGTTAAAGGCGGCTCCTCCGGACTCGGATGCACCAGTCGCGCGTTCCGAGTTGGCCGTCTGGATCGTGTTGGCGATGCGGTCGAGCGTGATCCCGTATCCCGCCAGTCGCTCCATCAACACCTCGACGCGGATCTGATCCTGCCTGCCACCGACCACGAACCCCTTTCCGGTGTTAGGCACGGACCCGAGATCTTGGAGGAGCTCCAGTGCGAGGGTGCGTAGTTGGCTATCGGGAACCTCCTTGGACCATAGGGTCGCGGTGACCACGGGCACGTCGTCCACGCTGACGGGCTTTACCAGCGGCATCCGAACGTCGGGAGGAATCTTGTCCATGTTGGACTGGAGCTTGTCGTGGACCTTGACGACGGACTCCCCCATATCCTCATTGACGAAAAAGCGCACCGTCACGATGGCCGCGCCGCGCTGGGTTGCGGAGTAGACGTGCCGTACCCCGGGGATCTCCTTCATGATCCGCTCCAGAGGCTCCGTCACCAGGCTCTCCACCTGCGCCGCAGAGGCACCGGGGTATTGGACGAAGATGTCGATCATGGGCACGGAGATCTGGGGATCTTCCTGCCGCGGCGTGAACAGCAAGCCAAGCACCCCGAGGCACATGCACGCGATGAGGAGCATCGGCGTCACGGGGGTGTTGATGAACAGGCGCGCGATGCGCCCGGCGGTACCCAGAGGCCGACTCTGCTCGCCTCCGAAAGCCAAATCGGCTTCGTCGACCCCTGGCGATTTCGTAGTGTCTTCTGCCATGTGCCCGAGACTCTGCTAAGGATTGGGCGGCTACTGACGCGCCTATTCCGCCGGTCGAACACAGAAGACGGGGGGTGAGCTCCTGAGCAACCCAGGCCCGACGACAAAAAGGCGTCCCGCGTTGCGCCGCAGGGCCGTGCTTAGGCGATGCCTGTCAAGTCATGTACCAGCTCGCTGGTCTTCACGCCCGCCTTCGGCGTCACACCGAGAGTCACATAGCCCCGCTATGCTCCTGCCGCCACTCCTTGAAGGCGAGCGAAGATCCTGCCCAATCCGGTACATGCCGTTCTGGCAATCGCCTCATCTCACCGAAACGCGTCCTCTGTCGCGCGGAGGATGGCTGGAGAAGAAGTCGAGACAACGGTTCGCGGCAGAAAGAACGGGACCTGCCATAGATCAAGAAGGCTCCTCTCCATCCTCAACTTAACAATCTTGTAATCGTACTCATCAAACTTTAGTCCATAAGGTTTATACCCTCAAGGGGTTACCAGTTCGACGGGGCAAAACTTCCAAGAAGAACAAGCCAGACGGCGCAACTAGCGGCCGCGACGCGGGATGTCGCCCGAAGGACACAAAGCGTATGTTCTTTGCAAAAATTGTGGCGCCTGTCACAACAAATTTGTTGCGGCGATTTATCAGAATTTGGTAATATACGAAGCAATCGGCAACGCAACCCGACCTCCAAGCGGCACTGGTCGGAGGAGACGAGCGATGTACTTCGACAACCTTACCATCGTGGGACTTGCAGCCATCTCCCTCTACGGGCTTCTACCGCTCGCATTCGGCAGGGAGTTTCTATGGGTAAAAGAAGAGATGGGACAAGGGGCGGTTCCAAGCCACTCCAGCGCGAAGCACGAGGGCCCGCACCCCGCCGCTACTGGTCTCTGCCCAGAACCCTGTGAGGAGAGCTGAGCCGCGTTAGCTTGGGAGGAGCGGCTGGGACTGGACGCTCCTCCGATCGAACGACGTCTTAGGGGCGCGCGGCGATCGCCACGTCGACCCCACCAAAGCGGTTCAGCCCTTCTTCTCGTAGGTCCCTACCAGCTCAGTGTGGGCTAGGATATGGCCTTCCATGGCTGCGAGGAGCTGGTTCCTGTGAGGTTGCCCGAGGTCCTCCAACCGCGCATCCAGCGCGTACAGGATGTGGAAATAGCGGTGCCGACCGATCGGAGGGCAAGGCCCCCCATACCCCGTACGTCCCCAGCTATTGGTGCCCTGGCCGGTGCCGGCGGGAAGGCTCTCCGGTGAAACCCCTTCCGGGAGGCCGCCAACGTCCGGGGGCAGGTTGTAGAGGAGCCAGTGGTCCCAAACCATCTTCGGAGCAGCGGGATCGGGGGCATCCGGGTCATCGACGATCAAGACCAGACTCCGCGTGCCGTCGGGGACACCACTCCACGAGAGATCGGGCGACAGGTCATCTCCTTCGCAGGTGCAGCGGGTCGGGATCTCGCCGGACTCTGAGAATGCGGATGAGTTAAGGGTCAGGGCCATGAGACTCGTCCTCCTGTGGTTCGATCGAATTCTCCAACCAATTATTGCCCATCTGAGACACAACTGAGCTCGCGGTGAGCCATTCCTCTGCGACGGCGATGGGCGTCGAACCCGGTCGCGCGAGACTCGGCCGTCCCGTGGCAGCGCGATCAAGCCCCCTGCGTGTCCCGCGCGCACACGTGCTGCGCCAACCCGGCGCCGGCCTCCGCGTAAAGGTTGAATACCATCTGGACGCCGGCGTTCCGCAGCGCAGCCTCATCGTCCGGGAACTGGGCGATGGCGCCGATAAGGCCGTCGAAACCTTCCTTCGCGAGGTGCTCGGCGGCGAAGATATTCTCCGACAGCTTGGGCAAGGCCAGCAGCACCAGGCGGATGCCGTAGCTCCTGAGCCGGAGTCGGTGCCAAAAGTCCGCATCGGTGGCGCTGCCCTGGATCACATCGCGCCCCGCCCTACGATGCCGCTCGACCACATCGGGGTCGGCGTCGATGCCAACCGGCCTGCGCCCGCGCTGAAGCTTAAGCGTGTCGTAAGCGCCGGAGCCCACCCGTCCCATACCCAGGATAATGACATCCGCATTCCCGGGGTCGATCTCCGCTTCGTAAGGCAGACGGCGCCGTCGCTGGACCCTGCAAAGGAACGCGCTGAACCGCTCATACAACTCGTGGGATGAGCTGTTTAGCGGCGAGGCCGCAACGAACGAGAGTGAAACGGCGATGGCGACGATGGTCAGCCATTCCGAGTCGAGCCAACCCTTGGCGGCACCGATCGACGCCAGGATCAGCCCGAACTCGCTGAAGCTCGCGAGGTTCAGGGCGCCGAGAAAAGCCGTTCGCGCCCGCAGGCGAAACAGCACCAACAGGCGATAGAAGAACCAGCCCTTGAGTGGAATGGCCAATAAGAGCAACCCCGCCACCGCAACCATCTCGATGCTGGGGGCGCCGCGAAGACCGATGCTGAGGAAGAACCCTACGAGAAACAGATCCTTGAAGCTGAGCAGGGCCTTTGCGAGCTCGCCTGCCTTTGCGTGGGAAGCAATCAGCACGCCCAGCACTAGGGCGCCCAGGTCTCCCTTCACGCCCACCAGCTCGAACAGCTCAGCCCCCCCGAGCCCCAACGTGAGGCCAAAGAGGACCAACAGCTCCCCATGACCCGCCCGTTCGAGGAGCTTGACAATCAGCGGCCGCAGGGGGACGAGCGCGACGAGAAGCAAGGCCCAGAGCGATGGGACCTTGCCGGCGGAGAGCGCCAGGAACGCCACCGCGGCCAGATCTTGGATGACGAGGATACCGATCGTGATGGTCCCGTACACAGACGCCATCTCGCCCTTTTCCTCCAGGACCTTTACGGCAAACACCGTGCTGGAGAAGCTCAGCGCGAAGGCAAGCAGCGTCGCACGGCCGGCATCAAGATCCGACAAGACCGGTACACCGGCAACGCCCATCATCACCAGACAGGGGACTAGAAACGCGACCACCGCGACAGCATGGACGGCGGCAACCCCCCAGACCTGCGGCCGGAGCAAGCTGCCGAGCTTCAGCTTGAGCCCGATGGTGAAGAGAAGGAGGATCACGCCCATGTCGGAGAATTGGTCGATCACCTGGTTCGCCCGCACGTCGAACGCGTGCAACGTGAAGCCAGCGGCAAGGTAACCCACCAGGGGAGGAAGACCCGCCTGGCGGGCCAGGAGACCCAGCGCGAACGCAAGGGCGATCCATACAACATCGAGCATCGCGCGACCCCTTCTTGCGGAGATGCAGGACCAGACGCCCCGGGCAACCCTACTGGGCTCCCTACGTATACACAACGTACTCGGTTCTTTCGCTTCTTGACCGAAGGGTCGGGTAGCGCGCCCTGGGCGTATTGGGAGCAGGGACGCTGCCGTCAAGCCTTCAGAAGGGGTTCACAGCGCCCCGCGGCAGGCGCAGTCCGGCCCGGGAAAGAGCGAAAACCCAAATGAGAACCGTAACGCAGGTGCCATGTTACCCTCGGCAATTCTCAGGTTCACCCGAGACGACCGAGAAGCCCCCGAGCCCGCCCGCCAAAAGCCCCGTGACCGATCGATTGCGATATACTTTCGGGTTTTATCGACCGGTTCGTGCAGCAGACCGCGCGCTTGACCGACGGGTTCACAACACACAGGGCTCAACCGAATGTCTGAATACAACGCCGAGGACATCCGCAATATCGTTCTGGTCGGTCATGCCGGCTCCGGTAAAACCACCCTAATGGAAGCCCTGCTCGCCGCGACTGGCGTCATCCCGCAGCCTGGCCGCGTCGACAAGGGGACCACGGTGTGCGACTTCGACCCGCTCGAAAAGGAGCAACAGCACTCCTTGGACGTTGCTATCAGCAGCTGCGCTGCGCACGGCAAGCACATAAACCTGATCGATACCCCCGGCTTTCCCGATTTTCTTGGCCGCAGCATCTCTGTACTGCCGGCGGTGGAGACCGCCGCTGTGGTCATCAGCGCGCAGGCGGGTATTGAGCCCGTGACCCAACGCGTGATGAAGGCCGCCGAGAACCGAAATCTCTGCCGCGCCATCATCGTCAACAAGATCGATCTCCCGGACTGCGACCTCGGCGACCTGACCCAACAGATTCGGGAAACCTTCGGCTCCGAATGTCTGCCCATCAACCTGCCCGCCGAGGGCGGCAAGCGGGTGATCGACTGCTTCTTTCAGCTAAGCGGCGAGGTAGCGGACTTCTCCTCGGTGGCGGATGCCCACAGCCAGATCATCGACCAGGTCGTCGAGGTGGACGAAAGGCTCATGGAGCTCTACCTGGAGCAGGGCGAAGAGCTCCAGCCCGAGCAGCTCCATGACCCCTTCGAAGAGGCGCTGCGCGAGGGCCATTTAATCCCCATTTGTTACGTCTCGGCAGAGACGGGGGCCGGCATCTCGGAGCTTCTGAACATCTTGGTCAAGCTCATGCCGAATCCGGCCGAAGGCAATCCCCCGCCCTACATGAAGGGCGAGGGCGCCAAGATGGAGCCGGTCTCGGTGAGTCCCGACCCGAGCAGACACGCGCTGGCCCATGTATTCAAGGTCATCAACGACCCCTTCCGCGGAAAGCTTGGCATCTTCCGCATCCACCAGGGCCGCGTGACGCCGGACAGTCAGCTCTTCATTGGCGATGCCCGGAAGGCATTCAAGGTCAGTCACCTGTATCGCCTTCACGGCAACGAGCAGATCGAGGTGGACGAGGGCGTGCCTGGAGACATCCTGGCAGTCGCCCGCGTCGACGACGTCCACTTCGACGCCGTGCTGCATGACTCCCACGACGAGGATCACCACCACCTGCGATCCATGGAGTGCCCGGTCCCCCTCTTCGGACTGGCCATTAGCCCATCCAAGCGCGGGGACGAGCAGAAGCTCGCCGACGCGCTGCACAAGCTGGAGGCCGAAGACCCTTGTTTCCGGGTGGAGCACAATGCCGCGGCCAACGAGACGGTCATACGGGGCCTGGGCGAGCTCCATCTCAGGGTCGTCCTGCGGCGTCTGTCCGAGCAGTTCCATGTGGACGTGGAAACCAAACCGCCGAGCATTGCCTATCGAGAGACCATCACCGCCCCCGCCGAGGGACACCACCGACACAAGAAACAGACCGGCGGCGCTGGCCAGTTCGGGGAGGTGTATCTTCGGGTTGAGCCGTTGGAGCGAGGTGCGGGATTCGAGTTCGTAGACGCGACGGTCGGCGGCGTCATCCCCGGTCAGTTCATCCCCTCCGTCGAGAAAGGGGTACGTCAGGTCCTGCAAGAGGGCGCTGTCGCGGGCTATCCGCTGCAGGACGTCAGGGCCACTGTCTACGACGGCAAGTACCACCCGGTGGACTCCAAGGACATCGCCTTCGCTACGGCCGGGCGCAAGGCATTCCTCGATGCGGTAGAAAAGGCCAAACCGGTGATCCTGGAGCCCATCGTCAAGATCCGGGTCGTGGCCCAGAACACGGCCATGGGCGACCTGGCCGGGGACCTTTCCACACGCCGCGGACGCATCAACGGCAGCGAAGCGGAAAGCGGTGGGCGCATTGCCATCGACGGCGAGGTCCCGCTGGCAGAGCTTGAGGGCTTTGACGCACGACTCAAGTCTCTCACCGGCGGCGAAGGCACCTACTCCATCGAGCTCAGCCACTACGACCCGGTGCCGGGAAACGTCCAGAAGAGGCTGATGGATGCCTTCCAGCGCGCTGAGGACTGAGCGCTGCAAAGGGTCTGCAGCCGTAATGGACTCGTGGCCGCAGACCCATTCACGGCCGTCATGTCACCGATCCGCTCGTCGGAGTGCGGCGCGGAAGTGTTTGCGGCGGCAGGACTAACCTGGCGTCCAGGATGCACTGTACTTACGTCCCCGCGTCCCTGCAGCGGTAGCGCCGCTGGCCAGGGGAGCAGGGGGCGGCGGGACTTTCACCACACGCGGATTTCGGCGCAAGCTCGGCCAGACTGGCAACGCTGAGAGCCACAAGCCCATTGCGCGCCCATGCCACAGCGTGAGACAGAGTACCTCACCACAAAGGAATTGGCCGAGCTCCTACGCATCAAGGAGCGCAAGGTGTACGACCTGGCGGCCTCCGGCGCGGTCCCCTGCTCGCGTGCGATGGGAAAGCTTCTGTTCTCGCGGCGGGAGATCGATGCCTGGCTCGCCCGGGGAAGCTCAGGCGGCGCCAGCACGAGATCCACCCACCCACCGAACGTGCTCCTTGGAAGCCACGAGCCGCTGCTCGAATGGGCGCTGCGTGAGTCGCGCTGCGGACTCGCTACCTTCCTGGACGGCAGTCTCGACGGCCTGGAGCGCTTTGCCCGCGGGGAAGGGATGGCGGCGGGACTACACGTCTTTGCGCCGGAAAGCGGAGACTGGAACGTTCCGATCGTGCGGGAAAGGTTTGCCGACAATCCCGTCGTGTTGGTGGAATGGGGATGGCGCGAGCGAGGCATGGTTGTCGCACCGGGACGTGAGCGCAGCGTCGGAGGCTTCGTGGACCTCAGGGGAAAACGTGTGGTCCCACGCCAGCCCGAGGCAGGCACCCAGCGCCTCTTCGAGCACCTCCTCAATCGCGAGGGCATCGCCCCGTCCGACATCGAGCTCACCCCACCGTCCCGCAGCGAGGCGGACGCCGCCCTGGCGGTCCTTGAGGGCAAAGCTGACGCCACCTTCGGCCTCCTCGCCCTGGCCAAACAGTACCGCCTCGGCTTTGTCCCCGTCATCCGCGAACGCTTCGACCTGCTCGTCGACCGCCGCTCCTGGTTTGAAGAGCCCATGCAGACCTTGCTCGCGTTTTGCCGCTCAGAGGTCTTTCTGGCAAAGGTCAGCGGGGTGGAGGGATACGATTTCAGTGGTCTCGGCCGCGTCCACTTCAACGGACGCTGAACCTTAGGCAAGCAAAGAGGAGAAAGTGGAGATGAAGATCAGCGCGCGTAACGTCCTGCGGGGCAAGGTGACCGAGGTACGCAAGGGCGTGGTGGCCGCCCAGGTCCAAGTGGACGTCGGCGGCGGCAATGTCGTCACCGCGACGATCACGGTCGACTCCGCTGAGCGCCTCGCTCTGGCCGCTGGCAAGGAGGTGAGCGTCGTCATCAAGGCGAGCGATGTCATGATCGCCACCGACGAATGACGCTCGCGCTCTGATCGTAAGTCCAACAATGGGGCCGCCGATCGGCGGCCACAAAACGCCTTGAGGCGGGCGGTCGTTACTGCTTCTTCGCGTTCGGGAAAAACAGCTGCTGGCCGTCGACCTTGTAGCTCGCGATCGCCTTCTGACCCTCGTCGCTTAGAAGCCAGTCGATGAAGGTTTGGCCCGCCTTCGCCTTCACGTTCGGATACTTCTTGGGGTTGACCAGCATGACCCCGTACTGGTTGAAGAGATTCTTGTCCCCTTCCACCAGAATCTTGAAATCGTCCTTGTTCTTGAAGCTGATCCAGGTACCGCGATCCGTGAGCGTATAGGCTCCCATGCCAACGGCGGTGTTCAAGGTGGCACCCATGCCGGAGCCCGCCTCCCGATACCAGGTCCCGCTCGCGGCCGAGGGATCGATCCCGGCCGCCTTCCACAGGGCCATCTCCTTCTTGTAGGTGCCCGAGTTGTCGCCGCGTGACGCGAATGGCGCCTTTGTCTTCGCGATCTTCCTGAGGGCGGCGGCCGCATCTTTCATCCCGCCGACCTTCGCCGGGTCCTTCGCTGGTCCAACGATGACAAAATCGTTGTACATCAGGTCGAAGCGCTTCACCCCATAGCCCTCGGCAACGAACTTCTCCTCGTCCGGCTTCGCATGCACCAGGAGCACGTCGCCGTCGCCGTTCTTGGCATTCTTGACGGCCTGCCCTGTGCCCACCGCGACCACGTTGACCTGAATACCCGTCTTCTTGGTGAAGATCGGCAGCAGGTAGCCGTAAAGTCCGGAATTCTGTGTGGAGGTCGTGGACTGCACGATGATCGACTGCTCCGCAGCCTGGGCCGATAGTGTGAGGACGGCGGCGGCCGCCAACACGGCCTTGCTCAGGACCAATAAGCCTCTCATTTGCTTCATATTGCACCTCCTTCTATCGTGGTTAAGGATCAAGCGAAAAACAGCCACCAGCCGGCAGCCAAATAGAATCGGGCGGCAGGCGTAGGAAGCGGCCGTTGTGCTGCTCACCCGCCGGGTGATTGCACCAAATAGCTCAATGCCACCACTCGGTAGAATCGGACGCCGACCACTGGTAGCGGACCGCTTTTTCCGGGGTCAAAGAACGATCCGGCCGGCCAGGTAGTCTCTCGCTTCCCGCGAGACGGGCTCGGCAAAAAACCGCTCCGCGCTCGTATGCTCTGCCACCCGACCCTGGTGCAGAAAGACCACCTCGTCGGCGAGGCGCCGTGCCTGTCCGGTGTCATGGGTGACGAAGATGATCTTGGTGCCCCCCTCGTGGGCGTCTTGTACGATGGCCTCGATGGCGGCGACCGAAGCGGGGTCGAGATTCGCCGTGGGCTCGTCGAGGAAAAGAACCGCCGGCTCCAACGCCAGAGCGCGCGCGAGGGCGAGGCGCTGCTGCTCGCCCCCGGACAGCAGCCGAGCGGCCTGGGCGGCATGGCCCGCCAGGCCCACACGCTCCAGCATCTCCGAGCAGCGCCCGCGAGCGGTCTTGCCCCTGAGCTTGAGCACGAACTCGATGTTGGCGGACACCGAACGTCGGAGCAGCACCGGGCGCTGAAACACCATCGCCTGGCGTTTACGCACGGCCGCATCCATGGGCAAGCCGCCCCAAGTGACCCCACCCGCATTGGGCATTATGGTGCCGTGCAGGAGCCGCAGCAGCAGGCTCTTGCCGGCCCCGTTGGGACCCATCAGCACGGTGATGCGACCGGCCGTGAGCCACAAGCTGACGCCGTCGATCAAGCGCCTGCCTCCAACCGCAAAGGTCAACCCGTGCGCCTGCCCCGGTAAGAGCTCGTTCGAGCGGGATGCCGAATGGACGGGCTCGGCGCGCGAGCTGGCCCCGTCAGGCATAGGCGTGCCTCGCCGCGGTCGCGCGCAGCGCCACCGCGCCCGCGTTGATCGAAAGGGCGATGGTGATCAACACGAACCCCAGCGCCAGTGCAAGCGCAAGATCGCCCTTCGAGGTCTCGAGTGCGATGGCGGTGGTCATCACACGGGTCAGGTGATTGATGTTGCCCCCGACGATGATCACCGCACCAACTTCGGCTATGGCGCGACCGAAACCGGCCAGGGCGACGGTCACTAACGTAAACCTGGCGTCCCACAGAAGCGCGGCGATGGCCACCCCTGGTGGGACACAGAGTGAGCGGAACTGCTCGGCGTACTCGTTGTGCAGGTCCTCGATTACCTGCCGCGAGAGGGCGGCGACGATCGGCGTGATCAGAATGGATTGGGCGATGATCATCGCCGCTGGCGTGTAAAGCAGCTGCAGCCAACCCATCGGACCGGCATTGGACAGCATCAGATAGACGAACAGGCCGACGACGACGGGCGGCAGCCCCATGAGGGCATTGAGCAGGACCACAACCGCCTCGCGCCCCCGGAAACGGCGTATCCCGACCAGCGCCCCGAGCGGCAGACCCAAAAGGCACGAGACGAGGACGGCGCTGAGACTAACCTCCAGCGAGAGTCCGATGATCTCCATGAGGTCCGCATCGCCGGATGCGACGAGCCAGAACGCGAGACGAAAGGCCTCGCCGAAATCCTGCATTTTTTACGGCAACTGCAAACTTTCCATAAGCACAGGATAGAGTGCAAACGGTCACAGGTCCAACCTGGCGGTGTGTCTGGGTCCGGAGAGTCCCTGGTGGGTGCCGGCGACGCCCAGGACGTTGGGTGTGACAAACCAGGGTAAACCGCGTCACTCCAGCGAGTGGGTACACAACCCACGCCGTTCGTCGCCGCGCACCCCTGTTCCGGCATTCGTGTAGGGGCCGCCGAATCCCTCTGCGGTGCTCCAGACGGCCAGCGAGTACAAGATTCCCAGTGGCAGTGAAAGCCTGAGCCAGCGCCCACTGAGGAGGCTCAAAGCCAGCAGGGATTTCCCGACCGCAACGACAACCGCGACGACTCCCGGCCCGATCAGGCTCACGACGCCGACGACGAAGCCGATGTAGGCGGCGATCCACAGCGGCTGGCCTGGAAGTGCGCCGGTGAGCTGATCCATGAAGTGGGTCAGAAAGTTGACAAGCCCCCTAGCGCGTTGTTCCGCGGACAAGCGGGCCGTCAATACATCCGATGCCGGAACAGCCAGCCGGCGGCCGTCAGTGCGGTCAGCCCGATAACCGCCATGGGCCAATACTGGTCGAAGAGCAATGCGTAGGAATCGCCCTCGAGAAAGACGCCGCGCAGCACAATCAGGAAATAGCGCAGTGGGTTCACATAGGTGATGAGCTGCACCGCGTGGGGCATGTTGGCGATGGGGGTGGCGAAACCCGAGAGGATCACGGAGGGCACCAGGAACAGGAAGGCGCCGAGCAGGCCCTGTTGCTGTGTGATCGAAAGGGACGAGATCATGAGTCCGACCCCCACGGCCGAGAGCAGAAACAGTGCCATCCCCAGGTAGAGGGCACCCACCGAGCCCCGAAGGGGAATCCCAAACCCGTACACCGCCACCAGCATGATCAGGGTCCCTTGCAGCATGCCGATGAGCAAGCCGGGAACGGACTTGCCGATCAGGATCTCCACTGGGCGAAGGGGTGTTACCAGCAGCTGATCGAAGGTGCCAGCCTCACGCTCTCGCGCCACGGACAGCGCCGTCACAATGAGGGTCACCACCAGGGTCAGGAGACCCACGATGCCCGGTACGATGAACCAACGCGACTCCAGGTTGGAGTTGTACCAAGGCCGAATCTCGAGTCGCACCGGCGGCACCGGGCGGCCTTGCTCCGCCGCGAGCGTCTCGTTGTAGTCGGTCACGATGGTGCGTACATAGTTGAGCCCGAGCATAGCGGTGTTGGAGTTGCGACCATCGAGGATGACCTGGACTTTGCCGCTGTCGCCCCGCAGCACGTCACTGCTGAAACGCGGGCCAATATGGAGCACGAGAAGCACCTGCCTGTCGTCGATGAGAGGGGCGATCTGGCCGTCGTGGTCGATGCGCTGAACGACATGAAAGTTGCGCGAGCCTTCGAAGCGGGCAATCAGCTCCCGCGCCTGTGCACCGCCGTCCTCGTCGTAGATCGCTAGAGCCGCATTGTTGAGGTCGTAGGTGGCGGCAAACCCGAACACCAGGAGCTGAGCGATCGGCGGACCGATGAGGACAAAGCGGCTGCGCTTGTCGCGCAGCAGTGCCAACAGCTCCTTGACGGCCAAGGCAAGGATATTTCCGAGCATTGTCACTCCAGCCGCTTGCGCGCCTTGCGCCCCAGGATAGTGAAGAAGATCAGCATCATCAGGAGTAGAGCACCGGCATTGACCAACACAACCCCCCACACATCGCCCGCCAAGAACAGGGTCTGCAGGATGGCGACGAAGTAACGTGCCGGGACCACGTGAGTGACAACCTGGATGGCGACCGGCATGGAGCCGATGTCGAAGATGAATCCGGAGAGGATAAAGGCCGGCAGAAAGGTGATGAGAATCGCGACCTGTCCCGCCACGAACTGATTGCGCGCGACGGTGGAGATGAGAAGCCCCATCGCCAGCGCGACCAGCATGAAGATCGCGGAGGCGAGGAGCAGCAGCCAAAAGGAGCCGCGCAGGGGCACCCCGAACTGCCACACGGCCATGGCAACGGTCAAGAGCATCCCGCCCATGCCGAGAAAGAAGTAGGGCAAGAGCTTGCCCAGCAGGAGCTCCCCGATCCGAATAGGCGTGACCATCAGGGCCTCCATGGTTCCCCGCTCCCACTCCCGGGCGACCACCAAAGCGGTTAGCAAGGCGCCGATCAGGGTCATGATCACTGCAACCAAGCCAGGGACCAGGAAGTTACGGCTGCGCAGCGCCGGGTTGAACCAAACCCGCTGCTCCACCGCTGCGGGCAGCTTGAGCTCTCGGCCCTGAGAAGCCGCGTAGCTCAGCAGCCAGCTCTGCCAGGCCCCCTGGATGTACCCGCTGGTGATGCGGGCCTGGTTGGCGTCGACGCCGTTCAAGATGACCCCGACCGGTGCGCCCTGCCCCGACAGCAGGTGTCGGCTGAAGTCGCTGCGCAGCCACACGATGCCGTCCACGCGCCGCTCCGCCAATGCCTGCTCCGCCTCTTGGATACTGGTAAAGCGCGCGGGACTGAAGTATTCGGAGTGCTCGAAGGCGGCGGTAAAGCTCGCGCTGTTGCCGTCGGGCGCCTCGACCACGAGCGCGATGGGGATACGCGTTGCGTCGAGGGACACGCCGTAGCCGAAGAGGAGCAGGAGCACAACGGGCATCACGAATGCGATGGCGATGCTCGAGGGATCGCGCAGGATCTGCAGGCTCTCCTTGCGCACCATCCCCCGCAGTCGCATCGCCGCTCCGCCGCGCTGACTGCTCATCGCGCCGCTCCCTGGTTCTGCTCACGCTCCTCGATAAGGGCGATGAAGGCGTCTTCCATCGTTGGATCCGGGAGCTTCTCGCTGCGAAACCGGGCCTTCATCTCCGCGGGCGTGCCTTGCGCCAGCACCTCTCCGTCCGCCATGATCACCAGGTGGTCGCAGTAGTTCGCCTCGTCCATGAAATGCGTAGTCACCAGCACTGTGACCCCATGCTCCGCAAGCTGGTTGATGCGGTGCCAGAACTCCCGCCTGGCCAGAGGATCCACACCGGAGGTCGGCTCGTCGAGGAACAGGATATCGGGCTCATGCATCAGGGCCGCCGCCATGGCGAGCCGCTGTTTGTATCCGAGTGGCAGGTCGCCGCTCGCCATGTTCGCGTACGGCTCCAGCTCGAAGCCGTCGAGCGCCCAGCGAATACGCTCTCCGTGCGACTGACCCCGCAGTCCGTAAGCGCTTGCGAAGAACCGCAGGTTCTGCTCGACGGTGAGATTGGTGTAAAGCGAGAAACGCTGGGCCATGTACCCGATGCGGGCCCGCGCCTGTGCCGCCGCATGCCGCAGGTCGTGCCCGGCTACCTGCAGGCGCCCGTCAGAAGCGGGCAGGAGTCCGCATAGCATACGGAAGGTGGTGGACTTGCCGGCGCCATTCGCCCCGAGCAGCCCGAATACCTCCCCCTTGTGGACACTAAACGTAACCCCTTTGACGGCATAGAAGTCGCCGAAGCGACGTTTCACGTTCTCTACGGAGATGACCACACCATCACCCAGGGCCGGGGTCGTCGCGGGCATGTCAGGGGCATCTCTCACACCCTCCGTCGGCTCTGCACGCAATCGACTGATGAAGGCATCCTCGAAAATGGGGTCGACAGGACGCACCTCGGACTCCGACTCCGCGCCCATCTGCGCAAGGTCCGGAGGCTCCGGCGAGGCCATAACCACCCGCACGCCTTCACCCTCGATGATTGCATCGATGACGCCGGGCAGCCCCGCAAGCTGGGTCTGCAGACGGCGCTTCGGGATGCGGGGCACCTTGACCAGAAAGGTATGCCCCTTTAGCGGACCGCTGAAGTCCGCCGGGGGTCCATGACCGAGTAGCCGTCCCTGGTGAAGCAGGATCACCGCGTCGCAACGCTCTGCCTCGTCCAGATAGGCGGTGCTGAGCAGCACGCTCATGCCCTCCTCGCGCACCAGGCGATAGACGATGGCCCAAAGCTCCCGCCGCGATACCGGGTCCACACCGACGGTCGGCTCATCCAGCACCAAGAAGCGCGGCGCCCGCACCAGGGTACAGGCGAGTCCGAGCTTTTGCTTCATGCCCCCTGACAGCCGACCAGCCAGCCGACGGGTGAACGGGGACAGCCCCATCATTCGCAGCAGCTCGGTGAAGCGTGGTGCCCGCTCGGGGAGGGGCAACCCTTGGAGATCCGCATAAAGCTCCAGGTTCTCCCGGACGCTCAGGTCCTCGTAAAGCCCGAAGCGCTGGGGCATGTAGCCGATAGCAGACTGGACGGCCAAGGGCTCGTCCGCGACGTCCATCCCCAGGACGCGTATCGACCCAGCATCAGGCGCCAACAGCGCCGCGGCCAGCCGCATCAAGGTGGTCTTGCCGGCGCCGTCGGGCCCAATGAGTCCGGTGACCTTCCCGTACGGAACGCGAAGGCTGACCGCGTCGAGCGCCTGGATGATCCGTCCCCCGGAGCGAAAGGCCTTGGTCAGCGCCTCCAGGACCAGCGCGTCGCCAGCAGGAGCTCTGGCCGTCATCGGGTCAATCGCTGCAGCTGTGCGTCGCCTCGGGGCGCGGCTCAGGCTGATCCAGCGGGATTGTCACCGTGGCCGGCATGCCCAGACGCAGCTCATCCTGAGGATTGCAGACAAAGACCCGCACCTGGTAAACGAGTCGAGTCCGTAAATCGGGCGTCTCCACATTCTTCGGCGTGAACTCGGCCGTCGGGGAGATGAAGCCCACCCATCCCTTGTATATCTTCCCCGGATAGCTGTCGGTTCGAACCTCTGCCTTCATGCCCGGTGCGATGCGGCCCAGGCTCGGCTCCGGCACATAGGCTCGCACCCAGAGCGGGTTGACGAGCGCCAGAGTGAGCACCGGGTTCTGAGGCGAAGCCATGTCGCCCGGCTGCAGGATGCGCTCGCGAACGATCCCCGCGGCCGGCGCCACCAGAGTCGCGTCCGCCAGACGCTCCCGGGCAAGGGAAAGGTCCGCTCGCAGTGCCTCCAGCGTCGCCTTGGCCTGCGCAATGTCCTCTGCCCGCGGCCCTGCGACCGCTAGGGCGTAAGTCTCCTCTGCCGCCCGGGCATCGCCTTTGGCGGCGTCTGCGGCGGCTCGGGCTTGGTCGACGTCCTCTGGTGCGGCGAGCTTCTGCTTGCCGAGCTTCAACTGGCGCTCGTAGGTAATCTGCGCCGAGCGGGCCTTGGCCTCGGCAGCATCCGCCTGTGCCTTGGTCTGGCGGATCTCCTCCGGGCGACTGCCCGCCTCGAGACGCGCCACCGCCTGCTGCTGGGCATTCACGTTGGCCTCTGCAGCCGCGACTGCCGCCCTGAGCTTTTCCGCGTGCAGCCGGGCCACCACTTCGTCGGGCTTCACCCGATCCCCCTCCTCCACCAGAATTTCCTTCACTCGCTCGCTAGCGACGAAGGCCAGATCCACCTCACGGATATCGACATTTCCGTAAAGCATCAGCTCCGACGACGACTGGGGCGCCTCATGGCTACGCCACCACCAGTAGCCACCCGCGGCGGCGAGGAGGATGGGGATGAGGATCAGGGGTTTCTTGGTCATTCTTTGGGCCTGAACGGACAATCCCGGCAGGTCTGTTTGCCGGTCGCAAAGTGCGCATTGTAGCCGTCACGGACAAGTCAGGCCGATGACAAATACAAACCTCAGGGCAAAAAGCTCGCTTTCGGTACCGGTGACGCCACCTTCCCCGAGGAAGTTGCCAAGTTCGAGAGACCAGACGTACGGGCTCTCTATCCCCGGACAAGCCGCAGTATTGCGATGCACCGCAGATGAGCGCGCCATGGATTGGCGCCAAACGAAACAAAGGGCTTCGGATTTCCGTAAGCCCTTGTTTTATCTGGTGCGCCCTGTGCGACTCGAACGCACGACCACCTGATTAAAAGTCAGATGCTCTACCAGCTGAGCTAAGGGCGCGTATGGGGGAAGGAGCGAAAGAATACCTGATCGCGACCCCGACTTGAACCCCCGGCGCTACCGGTACCGGGTCGGATCCGGCAGTCCGGCGGCGCGGAAGCCCTCGGCGCGGAGTCGGCAGGCGTCGCATGAGCCGCAGGCTCGACCGTCCTCATCGGCCTGATAACACGAGACCGTGAGGCCGTAGTCCACCCCGAGACCAGTTCCGCGCTGGATGATCTCCGCCTTGGTGAGGTCGATGAGGGGTGCGTGAATATGGAACTGCGCGCCCTCAACCCCCGCCTTGGTCGCGAGGTTGGCGAGCTGCTCGAACATCTGAATGAAAGCTGGGCGGCAATCCGGGTAACCAGAGTAGTCTACCGCGTTAACGCCGATGAAGATGTCGCGCGCCCCGATGACTTCCGCCCAGCCGAGCGCGAGGGCTAGAAGAACGGTGTTGCGCGCGGGGACATAAGTGACGGGGATCCCCTCGCTCGGCTGTTCTGGAACCGCAATGTCCGCAGCGGTGAGGGCGGACCCGCCGATCGCGTCGAGGCTGATGCATATTTCCTTGCGCTCGAGTACGCCCAGCGACTCGGCCACCCGGCGCGCCGCCCCAAGCTCTGCCCGATGACGCTGACCGTAGTCGATGCTGAGGGCATGGCATGCGTACCCATCCTGACGAGCGACCGCCAGAGCCGTCGCTGAATCGAGGCCGCCGGACAGCAGGATGATGGCCTTCTTCGACGTCACGGGAGCGGTGGAGGTCTTCGCCAAGCTACCTGGTTCGGACGCCGCCGGCATCATCTTCCTCGCTCGTCACCCCATAGGATCTTGTGGAGCTGAACCTGCAGCCGCACGGGCAGGCGGTCGCGCAGAATCCAGTCGGCAAGGTCGCGGGGAGCCACGCGATCCGCGGCGGGCGAGAAGAGGACCGTGCAGCGCTCGTGTAGCGCGTGTGTGAGCACCTCGTCCGCGGCCCATTGGTAATCCGCCTCGTCGCAGATCACGAACTTCACTTGGTCGCGTGGACCGAGGTGGTCCAGGTTGGCGTAGAGGTTCCTGTCGAGCTCGCCGGAGGCGGGGGTCTTGAGGTCCACGACCTTGGTGACCCGCGGATCGACCTCTGAGATGTCGAGGGCGCCTGCGGTCTCGAGAGAGACTTGGTAGCCCTCACCGCATAGTCGCGAGAGAAGATCCAAACAGCCACGTTGCGCGAGCGGTTCGCCACCCGTGACGCAGACATGTCGCACCCGAAATCGGGCTACCTGGGCGAGGATATCATCAAGCGACATCCAGCGGCCGCCCTTGAAGGCGTAAGCGGTGTCGCAGTAGACGCACCGCAGCGGGCAGCCGGTGAGCCGAATGAAGCCCGTGCGCTCACCGATGCTGAGCCCCTCGCCTTGAAGGGAGTGAAAGATTTCCGTGATGCGGAGGTCTCGCTGTCGAGGCACGGACATCAATCTGGAGCGATGGGGCGCGAAGACGAGCCACGATGGCGCGTGGGTGCACGTCGAGGCAACAGCCCCGAAACCGGCTCAGTGCCCCTCGCGGGCCATACGGTCAAGCCTGCTCTGAGCAAAGCCACCCTCATTTGTGTCTGGGAACTTGGCAACGACGGACTTCAGGGTCGCGCGCGCCCGTTCCCAGTCGCCTTGCTCGTAGTAGATGTACCCGATCTTCAGCATAGCCCCCGGAACCTTGGGGCTAAGTGGATAACGGTCCAACACGCGTTGGAACTCGGCAAGCGCGGCGGGATAGTCCTGTTTCACATAGTAGGTCTCGCCCAACCAGTAATGCGCGTTGTCCGCGTACTGGCCCTTCGGGTAGCGGGACAGCAAACCCTGAAATGCGGCAACTGCCTCTTCGTAGCGTCGCTGCTTCAGCAGATCGAAGGCGGCTTGATACAGCTCCTTCTCGTCGGACGGCGTGGCGTCAGATGGACGCACCGCCCCAGCGGGCGGGACTATGGTCGCGTTGGCCCCGGCCTGCGCAGGCAGTCGTACGTCCGCACCCGGCGACTGCCCCTGCACCTGCTTCTGCAGCATCTCGATGTCGTGCTGCTGGACGTCGACCCTTCCGCGCAGTCGCTGCACCTCTTCCTGAAGCCGCTGCAGCTCCAATACGATGTCCGACATGCTCTGATTGCTTAGGATGCGCTCCAAGCGCGCCACCCGGCTCTCCAGCTGGGCATCGGCACCAGCGAAAACAGGGACGCCCGCTATCAGGAAACAGCTCAGGACAGCAACGAGCATTCGCGCGTTCATCGTGATTGTCTGGGCAGTGGCTCTAAACGTCATAGTCAACGATGCTAACAGACCAATAGAAAGTACCTCGACCTCCGAACGTCACCGTTCTTGCCTCTGCGCCAAGGGAAGCATGGACCTATCCCACCTTCCCGCGGCGATGGCCTTGGCAAAGCGCCTTACGAGATGACCGGAGGCGTGTGGATAGGTTCAACATCGTTATACGCGAGCATAAGGTGCTTCCCTCAAAACTGCCCGATTTCTCCGCACATAGGCGGCCGGTTTTCCGAGGGCGGAATGAGGTCCGTAAGCCCGTCAATACACCAGCACCACGCGGCGATTCAACGCCCAAGCTGACTCCGTGTGGCCGGGCTCCGCCGGTCGTTCCTCCCCGTAGCTCAGAATGTCGATCTGGCTTTCCCGCGCTCCCTCTGCGACCAGAAAGCGACGCACCGTATCCGCCCTCTCCTCTCCGAGGGCAAGGTTGTACTCGCGGGTACCGCGCTCGTCCGTGTGACCTTCGAGTCTCACATGCGCCGCCGGATTGGATGAGAGATAGGATGCGTGGGCACGCAGAACGTCGACAAACTGCGGCTTGATATCGCTGCTGTCGTAGTCGAAGTAGATGACCTTTTGATAGAGCGGGCTGCTCGGGTCGTTGAGGTCCGCGGCAGTGTATCCGCCGCCCCTGCCCGCCAGGCCCGCCGTGGATGCACCTTCGCCTGCCGTGGCGCCCGCGCGATCCTCCACCCCGGCCCCCTTCTCCTGGCTCGGCGTCGACGAGCAGCCCGTGAACAAAACGACCGCAGCGATCATCGCCGCAAATATGCCCGGAATCTTCGTCAAGGTCGTCTCCATATCCTATTGGCGATGTACACAAATCCGTTCCCGAGATTGACCGGGAGCGAATGCCGCGTATCGGCAGCGTGGGATGTCGTAAAGGGTGTGACCAGCGAATCGTTGGGGAGAGACCGCGCCACCGTCTAGTCGCTAACGCACCGCCGGCGACCATGCTGGCTCCCGCACGTCCCCTAGGTCCTGGGATAGCCGCTGGTTGACCTTGCCGTCAATCGAGACAGCCGCGAGAACGCCACGGCCCCCACTCTGGGTCGCGTAAAGTACCATGCTGCCGTTCGGCGCGAAACTCGGGGATTCGTCGAGCGGTCCATCGCTCAACATGCGCAACGTGCCCGCGCCCAAGTTCAGGAGACCGATGCGGAAACGGCCATTCGCCCGCGTCACCATCACGAGTGAACGCCCGTCCGGAGAATAAGAGGCGCGTCCGTTGTAGTCATTCTGAAAGGTCACCCGCTCCGCGGCCCCACCAGACGCCGACATCCTGTAAATCTGCGGCCCGCCGCCACGATCGGAGGTGAAGACGATCTGGCTGCCGTCCGGTGACCAGGCGGGCTCGGTGTCGATCGCGGGGTTGTTGGTGAGCTGGGTGAGGTCGCGAGTATTGAGATCCAACACCCAAATCTCCGGATTGCCGGATTTCGAAAGGGTCATTGCCAAGCGCCGTCCATCCGGGGAAAACGCCGGCGAGCCATTGATGCCCTTGTATCCGGCCACGCGCTCCCGGCGCCCACTGCTCAGCTCCTGCATGTAGATCGCCGGATAGCGGTTCTCGAAGGACACATAGGCGATGCGGCGGCCGTCCGGCGACCACGCGGGCGACATAATAGGCTCCTTGGATGCCACGATGGTCTGCGGATTGTATCCATCGGCATCGGAGACCCGGAGCGTTACCCGCTCACCACCGCCCACGCCCCGCTCGGAGGTCACATAGGCAATGCGTGTGGCAAAGACGCCGGGCGAGCCAGTCAGCCGCTCGTAGATCTTGTCCGCAATACGATGGGCGGTGTAGCGCAGCTCCGGAGCCGTGGTGGAGAAGGTCATCGACTCCAGCTGTTGGCCGCGGAAAACATCGAACAGCACGAAGCTGACGTCAAAGCCGCCGACCCTCCCCGGCTTGACCTCCCCGACCACCAGGTTGTCCATCCCGAGCAGGCGCCAGTCCCGCAGATCCACCTGCTCGGCGGTGTGCGGCGTCGCCACCATGTCTCGTCTTGGCATGGGATTGAAGCGCCCCGTCCGGGCCAGATCTGCAGCAATGACGCCGGCCACGTCCTCTGTCGGGGTGATTCCTTCGGAAATCCCAAAGGGGACAACGGCGATCGGTTGCGCCCCCTCGGCGCCGCCGGTGATCTCTATGGTGAGGCGGGCGTGCGCGGCTCCGTGCCACCCGGCGAAGATCAAGAGGAGGACGGTACAAAGTCGTTTCATGGTCGCGCGTCAATTTTCCGCTTTGAATTTAAAGTTGGGCTCTCGAAACTGCTCGAACAGCCGCCCGGACGGGACTGGCAGCGGTGTGGCCTTGTAGACGGCCGCGACGACCGAGCGGTCGAAGGCGTCGTTGCCGCTGCTCTGTACCACCTGCACGCTGCCTGGCACCACGTCTCCTCCGGGCAGCAGCCGTACCTCCACCGTGCACACGAGGTCCTTTGCCGTCCCAGTCGGACGCAGCCAGACCTGGCGAATCCGCTGGTCGATCAAGGCCGCATAGCGATCGACGTCGCGTGCGTCCCGCTCGGCGTCCAAGGCCGCTAGAAGCTCGTCCTCCCGCGCCCGCTGGGCCGCCGCCACAGCCTTGCGCTTGGCCTCTGCTTCGGCCTTTGCCTTGGCCGCGGCTTGGCGCTTGGCTTCCGCTTCGGCCTTTGCTTTCGCCTCGGCCTGTCGTTTTGCCTCCGCTTCGGCCCTTGCCTTTGCTTCTGCTCGTCGTTTGGCTTCCGCTTCGGCCTTTGCTTTCGCCTCGGCCTGACGCTTCGCCTCCGCTTCCGCCTTGGCCTGGCGTCTCGCCTCCGCTGCGGCCTTTGCCTTCGCTTCTGCCTGTCTCTTCGCCTCTGCTTCGGCCTGAGCGTTCGCTTCTGCCAGCCGTTTTGCCTCCTCGGCGGCCCTGCGTCGAGCCGCTTCCTCCGCCTCGCGCTTGGCCTCGGCGCGCCGAGCCGCTTCCTCAGCGGCGCGACGTCTGGCTTCCGCTTCAGCCAGTCGCTTTTCCTCGGCCTCCCGCCGGCGAGCCGCCTCGGTCTGCTCCGCACGCAGACGCTCCGCCTGCTGCTCTTGCCGGCGACGCTCCGCTTCCAATGCCTGAATGCGTTTCTGCTTCGTCTGCTCCTCGGCCTTGGCACGCTCTAGCGCCTGCTCGGTGCGCTGTCGCTCCGCCTGACGTTCCGCGTCGGCCTTGCGCAGACGATCCACCTGGGCTTGCACGGCCTTCGGGTTGACGATCGTCGCCTGCACGATCCGTGGCTTGACAACTTCATCGGGGCGAAACGACCCCACCCCTACAACCATGAGCACGGCCAACAGGAGGTGCAGCACCACCGCGGCCACCAAGGCCCCGGGGTTACGGCGCAGGATCTCCCACATATCAGGGCTTAGGGTGCTCCGGAGGTGTCGTGATCAGACCGACGCTCGGCGCTCCCGCCGCCTGGG
Source organism: uncultured Gammaproteobacteria bacterium (assembly GCA_963824085.1). Taxonomy (GTDB): domain Bacteria; phylum Pseudomonadota; class Gammaproteobacteria; order Chromatiales; family Chromatiaceae; genus JARRNE01. The sequence continues at coordinate 172,954 of CAWGNT010000017.1, read as the reverse complement.
CCAGCACCATGGCCTGCACCACGCGCCCGTAGCTCACCGCCGCATCGCCCTTCACCATGATGGGCGTATCGGGCCTGTACTTGAGCACGGCCTGGATGCGGACCATCAGGTCTTCCGGGTCGATCGGCTGGTTCTTGTCTTCGCCCACGTCGACGTACAGGTCTCCGAATTGATCCACGGTGATCACCACGGGCTCGGACGCCTCATTCGAGATCACCTCGGCATCCGCCTGGGGCAGCTCCACCTTCACCCCCTGCGTGATGAGCGGGGCGGTAACCATGAAGATCACGAGGAGCACCAACATGACATCGATATAAGGCACGACGTTGATGTCGGACATCGGCCGGCGGCGCAGGCGCGTCTTCTTCATGACTCTATCTCTCCTCGGGGCCCGTGACCGTTCCCGCGGCTAGCCTTGCCCTTGTCGCTGCAGGAGGGTGGAGAATTCCTCCATGAACTCCTCGTAGCGGTTGTTCAGCCGTTCCACCTGGTTGGAGTAGCGGTTGTAAGCGACGACGGCGGGAATGGCGGCAAACAGACCGATCGCCGTCGCCACCAGTGCCTCCGAAATTCCTGGTGCCACGAGGGCGAGCGTCGCCTGCTTGACGTTACCCAGGGCATGGAAGGCGTGCATGATGCCCCACACCGTGCCGAAGAGCCCAACGTAGGGGCTGGTCGAGCCGACGGTCGCCAGGAAGGAGAGATTGGTTTCCAGGCGGTCCATCTCCCGGCTGAGTGCTACCCGCATCGACCGCTCGGAGCCGAGGATCACGGCCATCGCATCCGTCGAGTCGACCTTGCGCAGGCGCACGTACTCCTTAAAGCCGGCGCGGAAGATCGACGCCAGCCCGGTCAGACCCTTGTCATCCTGACCGAGGTCACGATACAAGGCGCTGAGGTCACCGCCGGACCAAAAGCGCTGCTCAAAGGTATCCGCCGCGCGCCGTGCCTTCTTGAGGACGCGCGAGCGGTCGAAGATCATGGTCCAAGACAGGATCGAGGCCGCAACCAAGGCGATGAGGACCAGCTGCACGACTACGCTCGCGTGCACCACCAGATCCAGGATGGAAAGCTCAGAATACATCGGCGATCTCCGCCATCAGGTTGTCGGGAATTCGGCTCGGACGCATCGTGACTGCATCGAGACAGGCGACCCGAATGTCACCACGGCAGCACAGGGTGCCATCCCCTTCGCGCAGGACTTCTTGGCGAAAGTCGAGGCTTGCCCCGCCGTGACGGATAATGGCCGCAGTGACCCAGAGCAAATCGTTGAAGCGGGCTGGGCGAAGATAGTCCAAGGCCACGCGACGCACAGCGAACAATATCCCCTGGCGTTCGCGGAGCGCGTCCTGCTCGAAACCGAGGCTACGCAGCCATTCGGTGCGGGCGCGTTCCATGAACTTGAGGTAGTTGGCGTAGAAGACGACTCCGCCGGCGTCCGTGTCCTCGTAGTAGACGCGCACCGGCCAGGAGAAGATCCCGGTGTCCCTAGGGCTCTGCACCTGCGGTCCCGTGAGAGGGTTTCAAGGGGCCTGCTCGAAGCGGTAAGAATACCGGAAAACCAGGGCCGCGGCATCGCGCCCGCGACCCTCAACCACCACGATCAGCGAAAAGATCTCCCGTATCGTGCTGCTCCGTGCGTCTGGCGGCGCTCAAGCCGAGGTGCAGATAGGCCGCCTGGGTGGCCGTGCGGCCGCGCGGGGTACGCATCAGAAATCCCTGCTGAATCAGGTAAGGCTCGAGGACGTCCTCGATGGTGCCGCGCTCCTCGCCGATTGCCGCCGCCAGGCTCTCCACGCCGACCGGTCCGCCGTCGAACCTCTCGATGACCGCTTGAAGCAGCCTGCGGTCCATGTGATCGAAGCCTTGCGCATCCACCTTGAGCATGGCGAGCGCCAGGTCGGCCACCTCGCGCGTGATGCGTCCGCTCGCCCTGACCTGGGCGTAGTCCCGCACTCGCCGCAGCAGCCGATTCGCCACGCGCGGCGTGCCGCGGGAGCGGCGGGCGATCTCCCGCGCACCGTCGTGCTCCGTCTCGATGCCGAGGATTGCCGCGGAGCGCTCGACGATGTGTGTAAGGTCTGCGGGGGAATAGAACTCCAGTCGCTGGACGATACCGAAACGGTCGCGCAGCGGCGAGGTCAGCAGACCAGCCCGCGTAGTGGCACCGACCAGGGTGAAGGGAGGCAGATCCAGCTTGATGGAGCGGGCGGCGGGCCCGTCACCGATCATGATATCCAGCTGGAAATCCTCCATCGCGGGATAGAGCACCTCCTCTACGACCGGGCTTAGGCGGTGGATCTCGTCGACGAAGAGGACGTCCCCAGGCTCCAGGTTGGTCAGCAGGGCGGCGAGATCGCCCGGCTTCTCCAGCACCGGACCCGAGGTCTGGCGGAGATTGACCGCCATCTCATGGGCGACGATGTGCGCCAGGGTCGTCTTGCCGAGCCCTGGCGGACCGAAGATCAGCACATGATCCAGCGCTTCGCCGCGGCTGCGCGCCGCGGGGATGAAGATCTCCATCTGCTCGCGCACTGCCGGCTGACCAACGTAGTCCGCAAGCCGGCGCGGGCGGATGGCCCGGTCCAATGCCTTGTCATCGCTGCCTGCTTCGGGGCTTATGAGGCGGTTGGGCTCTGTCATCGCTCCGTTCTAGACGATCGGTGTCGAGAGGCGGTACGCGAGTCCGATGTCAGCTGTCACCCAGGCATGAACCGGGGCTGGCGGTCATTGACCCAGCTTCTCGCGCAGAAAAGGGACATATTTCCTGTCGGTTCCGTTGATGTGCTGGAGGAGCCAGAGCTTCAAGTAGCGCGCAACCTCCGGGATCGCCCCACGGCCCTTCTCTTCATAACGGGAACGAAACAGTCGCACCTGGGTGACCATTTGATCGTGCTGTGCCTTGTGACCCTCGAAGTCCGCGTATCCGTGCTTCCGCATCAAGTCCTCCTCGCGCTTGAAGTGGACCTGGGTGTAGTCCATCAGCTCGTCCATGGCTTGGCGCTCAAGCTCGACGCCGGTGCGACACTGCTGGGCCGCCAGCAGGTTGTTGATCAGCGCGAGGAGCTTCTTGTGGTCCTGGTCGATGGCCTCGATGCCGACGCTATAGTCATCCTGCCAGACCACAAACTCCTCGCACGTCTGTCGGCGCAGAAGTAAGGGAATCCCGGCAGCGACTGCGAACAGAAGCCAGGGTGGCAGGCTGGCGACGCCCTCGGCGGCGAGGGTGAGCAGTGCGGCTGCGAGCACGGCGGCCATCAGGATTGCAGCCAAGACCATCTTCATTCGTGAGCTCATTTGGTTGTTCCCTTGAGGCTGACGCAACAAACCCTGACCGTGAGCCAGCGGACCCGCCGCCGTCAGGACGCACTCACGGCCTTCAGGGCCGCGCGAATGATCTCCTCCGAGGTCTTGGCGCCGTCATCCACCGCGCGGGCCATGTGGTTGGCGTCGACCGGCCGATACCCTAGTGCAACGAGCGCGCTCACCGCATCCGTGAGGGCGGCGTCGGTGCCGGCGTGTGGTGCTTGCCCCCCCTTGATGGGCGCCCCGGCGGGATCGGTCTCCAGGCGGTCCCGCATCTCGATGACGAGTCGCTGAGCGGTCTTCTTGCCGATGCCGGGTAGCCGGACGAGCGCCGGGACGTCCTCTTGTTGCACGCACAGGGCAAAGCGCTGGGCGTCCATCCCGGAGAGGATTGCGAGCGCCATGCGTGCCCCCACCCCGCTGACCTTGAGCAGGTTGCGAAAGAGGGCGCGCTCCTGCTCGCGCACGAAGCCATAAAGCACCTGAGCGTCTTCGCGTACTGCGAGGTGGGTGAAGAGGACGACCGTCCCTCCCACCTCAGGCAAGTCATAGAAGGTCGACATGGGCGCCTCGAGCTCGTAGCCCACTCCCCCGACCTCCAGCAGAAGCTGGGGTGGACGCTTGTAGACGACCTCGCCCCGCAGACGCCCGATCACGGTCGAAAATCCCGCCAAGAGGCCGCGGCCCGCTTGCGGGCAGGAATACCCATGGAGTGGGCATGACAAAGCGCGAGGGCAAGCGCATCCGCCTCGTCTTCGGCGGGTGATTCGTCGAGCGACAGAAGGATACGAACCATGTGCTGGACCTGTGTCTTCTCTGCCCCACCCGTTCCGACCACCGCAAGCTTCACTGACTTCGGGCTGTACTCGTGAATCTGTACCCCTCCTTTGAGGCCGGCGCAAATGACGGCACCGCGGGCCTGACCGAGCTTCAACGCGGCCACGGGATCACGGGCAAAGATGAGCTGCTCGACGGCCATCTCGTGGGGCCGGTATTCCCCCACCACTCGGGCGACCTGGTCGAAGATCAAACCCAGGCGCGCTGGCCACGGCCGCTCGCCCACCCGGATACAGCCGCTCGCGACCCGGACACTCCGCACGCCGTCGGTGTCGATCAGACCGTAGCCTGTGGTGCGGGAACCGGGGTCGATCCCGAGGATGCGGTGGCGAAGCACGGGTGAGGCATTCAAGGTGGCTTCGGTATCAGCGCGCGTCGAATGAGAAGACCGCCGGCTTGGCCGGGCGGCACGTCCGAGCGTAGACCCTGTCCCCACGGAAGGCCATTTTCAGCCGCCGTAAGCCCCCGGCCAACCTGCCCGAACGTCCCTCACTCGGCATCCAGGGCCGAGAGGATCTCCTCGGAGATGTCCGCGTTGGTATGCACCTCCTGCACATCATCCAAGTCCTCCAGGACGTCAATCATCTTGAGCAGTCTTGCCGCCGTCTCCTGGTCGGGCTCAGTATAGGTGGATGCGTTGAAGGTGACCTCGGCACGGTCGGTATCCAGGCCGGCCGCTGCCAGGCCGTCCTTGACGACGCTGAAGTCCTCCGGCGTGGTAACCACGTCGATGGATCCGTCATCGTTGCTGACGACGTCCTCGGCCCCAGACTCCAGGGCGGCCTCCATCACTCGATCCTCGTCCGCGCCCGGCTCGAAGCTGATGACGCCCTGCTTGGTGAAGAGGTAGGCGACAGAACCATCAGTGCCGAGGTTACCCCCGTACTTGGTGAAGGCGTGGCGCACCTCCGCGGCGGTGCGGTTGCGGTTGTCAGTCATGCACTCGACCATCACGGCAGTCCCGCCGGGACCATAGCCCTCGTAGCGGATCTCCTCGAAGTCTTCACCCTCCATCCCTCCGGCGCCTCGCTTTATCGCGCGCTCGACCGTGTCCTTGGGCATGTTCGCGGCGAAGGCCTTGTCCACCGCGATGCGAAGCCGCGGGTTGGCGCCGGGATCGCCGCCACCCTCGCGGGCGGAGACCGTGACCTCGCGAATCAGCTTGGTCCAAGTCTTGCCGCGTTTCTTATCCTGGGCCGCCTTGCGGTGCTTGATGTTGGCCCACTTGCTGTGACCAGCCATAGATCTCCTCGTGCTGATGAATACATCGGTGGCGCCGGCTCGTGCGCGGATAGCCCAATTTCCGACCGCGCCTCGTCTCGATAGGCAAGATTGTAACATTCGCCAAAAAACGCCGGCATCAGGGTGCTCATACGGGCCGCACTTGCTAATTCGGGCTTGCGCGCCAACCCGCACTACGCTGCCGCCGAATCCTGCAATGCGGAAGCTAGCAAAGGCGCCAACGAGAGCCTATTGGTCGGATGGGGAATGCTGTTCGTGCTCCAAATCCGCTCGACCCCCAGCGACCGAGCGGTTCGGGCCGCCAGGCAGAGCTCCACGAGCTTCTCGTTGGGTCGGTCCAAGCTGCGACAGAAGACGACCCGCGACGGGAGCTCGGCGGGGAGACGCACGAGCGTCTCGCCGTCCGGAAAACGGTGGAGCTCGACTTCGGCGTAGTCGAAGTCGGCCGCTGCGGCCAGGGCGCGCGCCTGCACTGCATAGTCGGGAAACCCGAGGACCAGCAGTGACCGGGCGGCATCGCGTCGTTCCGTCACAGTCATACCGCCCGCATGTGAGCTTTTCGTTCTCCCGGGGCCGAGTGAGTCGGGTATGTCGCCGGTCTGGTCCCTAGGCTGACCGACGGCGTAACCCGTGTCCTGATCCGCCGTGGCGCGCGCACAGCGGAAGTCGGCCGGAAACTCGGCGTAGATGGCATAGAGTGTCTCGCCCTGCTGCACCGAGTCACCGAGCTTCTTGAACAGATCCACTCCCGCGCCCTGGTCCATCGGGGCGCCCACTAAGCGGGCGATGCGGGCGATCTGGAGGTTGTCGATCGCGGTCACCACTCCGCCGACCGGGGCCGGGACTTCGTGGCGGAGCCTTCCTAGGCTTGGCGGCTCCGGGTTCCGGCCTTGCGCCTCGATGATCGCCTGCATCTTGGCCGAGGCGCGCCCGGAGACCAGGATTTCTTCCGCCAGTCGACGGCCGGCACCTCCCCGCACCCCCGGGTCGAACTCGAGGATGTGCCCGGCGAGCAGCAGGGCCTTCTCGCGCAGATCGGGCGGCGCCTCGGGATCACCGCTGAGCACCTGAAGCACGTCCCGAGTCTCCAGTACCGGGCCGATTCCGCGCCCGATCGGCTGACTCCCGTCGGTGAGCAGTACCTCGAGATGCATGCCAAGGCTGTCCCCGACGAACTCGAAAAGCTTTCGCAAACGCAAGGCATCGCCTTGGTGTCGGACCTTCGCCGTCGGGCCCATCGGGATGTCCACGAGCAGGTGCGTCGACCCCGCCGCGACCTTCTTTGCCAAAATCGACGCGACAAGCTGTCCGGGGGAGTCGAGCGGGAGGGGCCGCTCGGTCAAGATGTCCTGAAGACGTCCTGACTCCTCTTAGCCCCAGTCAGACCCCACCGGGACGCGCACCACGAGGACATCACACTGGGCGCGATGCCGGATGCCGTCTGCCGTGGACCCCAGGAACCGCCCGAGACCATGACGTCCATGAGACCCGGTGATGACCAGGTCTGCATTGTTCGTTTTCGCAAATTCCGGGATCTCGCGGCTCGCCGTGCTTAGGCTCGCCAAGACCTCCACGCGGCTGTTGCCGACTCCGGCCTGAGTCGCCAACTCCCTCAGGCGGCGATCCGCCTCGTCCCGCTCAAACACCAGCGGATCCTCGTCCTCGGGTGCGATGAGGGCGTTCGAGCGATCCACCGGAAAGTGATCGATCACGTGGATGAGGATCAGATCCGCCTCGGAGCGAGCGGCGAGAAGGGCCGCGCGCTCCAGCACAAACGCTCCGTCCACCCCGAGGTCTACCGCCGCTACGACTCGACGGTAAGGTCTCGGCGAGCCGGACCCCTGGTCGAGTCTCCGGTCCTTTACCAGAAGCACGTCGCATGGCGCCTTGTGCAGGATCTCGTCGGATCGGTCCCCGAACAGAACGGCCATTCCTCGCCTTTCAGCGGCACCAAGCACGAGCAGATCGGCATCGACCTCTTTAGCCAGGTACCGAAGAGCTTCCGCCAGGATGCCTCTGGCAGTATGGGTCGCACCGACCTCGGGGTAACGGGTCTTCAGCTCTTCCAAACGGCCGTGGATCCAGTGGGTGCTCTTGTCCTCCGTCGCCTGCAGCTCGTCAGGAGAGAGGGTGTGCTTGAGATACCCGGGAGTCCTCTCCAAAATGGTCGCCACATCGACAGCGGCGCTGAGTCGCCGAGCAAGCTCGACTGCCCGCTTGACCACCGGCTCGGTCATCTCGCCAAGATCGACCGTCGCCAACAACCGTTGATAGTTCATGCGCGCGCTGCTCATGCCCCCCTCCGAATATTCGAGTCAGTGGTTCCGAGATCTCGGCCTTCCTCTGCTCCGTTCGACACGGGTCTCTTGGCCCCAGGGCCGGACGGATACCAGCAGCCCGGTGCAAGCCGGCCGCCTTTGCCGACAAGGACAGGGCTACTACCGCCGGTTCCAACGTCGTCCAAGGTCCCGCTCCGATGTAACCCTACATCGATAAGGAGTTTAACCAATCTGTCCATCTAGGTCGTTTTGGTTATTGCCTATTTACCCGCAGGGGAGAATTCCGGAGAATCGAAGAAGGCTGTGAGCCGCGTCACAAAGCGCTTAGGGAAGTCTCCGTGTCCACCCAATTGACTTTCGAACACCCCCTGAACGAGCGGGTCCGCACCTTCTTGAGGCTGGAGCACCTGTTCAAGAAGGTGGCGCACTTCCTGCCGCAGGACGACCCGTGGGCCAGCCGCGCGGCGGTAGAGGCGCTGCTGGACATCGCCGCGATCACCGCTCGCGCCGACGTCAAGACCGAGCTCATCAAGGAGCTCGACCGTAACACGACCACCCTCAATCGCATTCGGCGTCAGCCTGGTGTGGATCTGGACACCCTTGGCAAGGTGTTGGCGGACCTCCAAGGGGCTGCCACCGCCCTGCAAAACCTCAACGGTCAAATCGGGCATGTGGTACGGGAAGACGAGTTCCTAAAGAGCGTCGCTCAGCGAAACAGTATCCCCGGCGGGACCTGCAGCTTCGACCTGCCCCAGTACCACCATTGGCTAACTCAGCCTGGCGAGATACGTCAGCAACAGTTTGTCCCCTGGATGGAGGGACTGCATCCAGTAAGCAGCGCGATCGAGCTGGTGCTGTCTCTAGCCCGCGGCAGCGCGACACCGCGCAAGGTCACTGCCTCCGAGGGGTTCTTTCAGGAATCGCTGGACGCCCAAGCACCGGCCCAGATGGTCCGCGTAACCCTAAACGGCGGCCAGTCGCTGTATCCGGAGATCAGCGGCCACAAGAACCGTTTCAGCATTCGCTTCATGAGTCCGGGCGAAGCCGAGCGACCGGTCCAGTTCCGTGCAAATGTCGCCTTCACGCTGACCTGCTGCGTGTTCTGAAATGAGGCATGGCTAAGACTGTGACCTGCCCAACCTGCGGCAGAGCCGTCCCTTGGACCCCCGAGTCTCGTTGGCGCCCCTTCTGCAGCGAGCGCTGCCGACTGATCGACTTGGGGAAGTGGCTGGACGAGTGTCACCGCATCTCGGAGCCTGCGGAGGATTTCGTGAGTCCGGAGCCGGAAGGCGAGTCCGAAGAGACGCAACCGCACTGAGACAAATCAGGAGCTTGGAGGTGCCTCGGGCCAGAGCCCACGGATGGCGGCCACCCCTTGAGCACCTCGCTGCACCGCCTCTGGAAGATCCTCCGGTCTCAATCCGCCGAGCGCGAAGATCGGTATGGCAGCTGCGTCCGCCAACGCGGCGAAGCCCTCCCAGCCGAGGGGGACCGCCTCCGGATGGGTCGCCGTGAGCCTTACGGGGGATAAGAGGGCGTAGTCGAGCCCCCAGCGCTGAGCAAGCGCGAGATCTTCCGCACCATGGCAGGATGCTCCAACCCATCGCTGATCAGTGAACGGCCTTCTGTCAAGGCCCCGCAGACGTTCGCCGCTCAGGTGAAGACCATGGCATGGGAGGTCCTGCGCCCGACAGGGGTCCGTGCTCACCATCAGCCGCGCACCGCTTCCCTCACACAGTGCGAACGCGCGGAAGGCAAGGGAGGCGTAGTCCGTGTCAGCCAGCTCGTGGGCACGGAGCTGCACGAGGCGGATGCCGCGCTCCAGTGCCTGCTCCAATTGCCTCACGAACGCGTCGGGCCGACGTGGATCGGGACCAGTGATCAGATAGAGCTCGGGTAGACGCAATGCGCTGATGATGGGACGGTCGGCATCGGGAAACACCGACGGGTCCATCTCATTCGGATACCACCACCCGAGGGGCTGGCCCTCCCGTGAACGCGGTTCGCCGGCGTACGCGGTGACCAGATAGACATAGAGCAGGACGCGTCGGTCCCCGTAATCGTGGGGCACCCTGATTAGCGGGCGAAACGCGAGGACTTGCACGCCCAGCTCCTCATCGAGCTCGCGTCGCAGGGCCTGCGTCACATCCTCGCCCGGCTCCAGCTTACCGCCCGGAAACTCCCAGAGCCCACCTTGATGGACATGCGACGCCCGTCGGGTGACAAGAACCCGCCCCAGGCGGTCTTTGATCGCCCCGGCCGCGACATGGATGACGCGCATCCCGAAGCCCTCCGCCAGACGGTCAGGTCCGGTAGTCTGCGTTGATGCGGACGTACTCGTAGGACAGGTCGCAGGTCAGCACGCGCACCGCTGCAGTGCCAAGCCCAAGGCCCACCCGAATGGTGATTTCGTCGGCAGCCATCGCCTCCCGACCAGCCTCCTCTGTATAGTCTGGATCTCGACCGCCCTGGCTCACAATCAGGACCTCGCCCAACCAGACTTGCACCCGGCCGATATCGAGACCGTCCACCCCCGCGCGCCCGACGGCCGCAAGGATACGACCCCAATTGGGATCCGAGGCGAAGAGCGCCGTCTTGACCAGGGGCGAGTGGGCGACGGCGTCGGCGACACGACGCGCTTCAACCTGGTCCCGGGCCTGCTCGACGATAACCGTCACGAGCTTGGTTGCGCCCTCCCCGTCGCGCACGATGGCGGCGGCGAGATCGGAGCACACGCGCTCCACGGCAGAGCGAAGGGCCAAGTAATCTGCCGACGCGGGATCGGCCAAGGGTGTGTTGCCCAGGGTTCCGGCGGCGGTAAGCACACAGGCGTCGTTGGTAGAGGTATCTCCGTCGACCGTTATCGCATTGAAGGTGACGGCCACCCCGTCCTGTAAGCACCGTTGCAGCAGAGGTCGGTGAACCGCCACGTCCGTCGCAAGAAACGCGAGCATGGTGGCCATGTCGGGCCGGATCATGCCCGAGCCTTTGGCGATACCGGCGACGACGGCGGTCCGTCCGGCGACGACGAACCGCCGAGAGGCGAGCTTGGGCACGGTGTCGGTGGTCATGATCGCACGCGCCGCAGCGGGCCAGGCGGCCTCGCGCAGCCGCGCCAGCGCTCCCGGGAGCGCTGCCTCGACCTTGGCCACCGGAAGGTGCTCTCCGATGACCCCGGTCGAGAAAGGAAGGACTTCTTCCGTGCGGCAACCCGTGAGCGTCGAAAGGGCGGCGCAGCTCGACTCGGCGGCTGCGATCCCATCGGCCCCGGTACCCGCATTGGCGTTGCCGGAGTTGATCAGCAGAAAACGCGGCGACGTCGCCTCCAAGTGGCGCCGCGCCACCAGAACGGGCGCGGCGCAGAAGGCATTGCGGGTGAAGACCGCCGCGCAAACACTGCCCGGGGGCAGCTCGAAGAGGGCGATGTCGTCTCGGTTCCGGTAGCGGATGCCGGCGGCCGCGGTGCTTAGCCGCACCCCCCGCACGGACGGGAACGGCGTGACCTTGTCTGTCATCTTTTTGGGTACTGAGGCCGAGCGTTAATCCTGGAGGCGGAACAGCGAAACTAGATCCTGCAACTGCAACCGTTAATGCGCGCAGGATGCCATCGAAAACGTCAAGCTATTCCATTCCGGATCGGGTGTTTCGCTGTTTGGGAGCGGCCCGCCCCGTCTGGGCTAGAAGCGAAAAAGCCGGGTGCGCTCGGTATGAATTGAGGGCTGTGCCGACCCGTCAGGCGCCCTTTTCAACGTGGACTCACCGACCCCGCCGGGCCTCAGGCGGCCCGTCCACAGCAGTGCTTGTACTTCTTGCCAGAGCCGCAGGGACATGGCTCGTTGCGGCCGACCTTGCGGTGCTCCCGCACATAAGGCTGGTGCTGCGGGGCAGCGCCCGCCTCCGCGAGCTCTTCCTCTGGGGGTGCACCGAATCCGTCGAACTCCTCGTGCTTGAACTCAAACTCCTGCTCCCGCTGCGCGGCGGGGCTCATCAGATCTGCGTCCGGCGATGTCTGGATCTGAAGCTTGGAGAGGGTCATCACCACCTCTTGCTTTATGCTCTCCAGCATGTCGGTGAACATCTCGAAGGCCTCGCGCTTGTACTCCTGCTTCGGGTTCTTCTGGGCGTAACCGCGAAGATGGATGCCCTGGCGCAGGTAGTCCATCGCGGCCAGGTGGTCCTTCCAGTGGGTGTCGAGGGTCTGGAGCATGACCGCCTTCTCGAGCTGTCGCATAACCTCTGCACCGACGACCTTCTCCTTGTCCCCATAGCGCTCGATAACACGGGCCGCGATCAGCTGCCGCAGAGTCTCTTCGTGCAGGGAATGGTCTTCCTCGAGCCACTGCCCGATGGGCCACTCGCCGCCAAAGTTCTCCTCCAGCGCGACCCCGAGGCCCGGGACATCCCACTGCTCCTCGAGACTCTCGGGCGGGATGTAGCTGTCGACCAGCCGTCCGAGGAAGTCGTCGCGCATGGCGGCCACGGTGTCGGAGACGTCCGTCACATCCATCAGCTCACGGCGTTGCCGATAGATGACCTTGCGTTGGTCATTGGCCACGTCGTCGTACTCGAGGAGCTGCTTGCGGATATCGAAGTTGCGCCCCTCAACCTTCCGCTGGGCATTCTCGATCGCCTTGGTAACCCAGGGGTGCTCGATCGCCTCCCCTGCCTGCATCCCGAGTTTCTGCATCAAGGCCCCCACGCGCTCGGAGGCGAAGATGCGCATCAGGTTGTCTTCGAGGGAGAGGTAGAAGCGACTTGACCCTGGGTCCCCCTGGCGTCCGGAACGGCCGCGCAGCTGGTTGTCAATCCGGCGGGATTCGTGCCGCTCGGTCCCGACCACATGGAGGCCGCCCGCGGCTATGACCTCGGCGTGGCGCTCCTTCCATTCCGCGCGAATCGTTTCTTCGGCGGCGCGATCCTCATTGGCAAGGAGCTCGGCCTCCAGGTTGCCGCCGAGCACGATATCCGTACCGCGGCCGGCCATGTTGGTAGCAATGGTCACTGCCCCCCGGCTGCCCGCCTGGGCGATGATCCCAGCCTCGCGCTCGTGCTGCTTGGCGTTTAGGACTTCGTGCTTGAACCCCTCCTTCTTAAGCAGTCCCGAAATTAGCTCGGAGGTCTCGATGGACGCGGTACCCACCAAAGCCGGCTGCCCACGGCTGACACAGTCCTTGATGTCGTCGATGATGGCCTGGTACTTCTCCTGCTGGGTCAAATAGACCAGGTCGCCTCGATCGTCGCGGATCATCGGCATATTGGTGGGGATGACTACCACCTCTAAGCCGTAAATCTGCTGGAACTCGTAGGCCTCGGTGTCGGCGGTACCGGTCATCCCTGCAAGCTTGGGGTAGAGGCGAAAGAGGTTCTGAAAGGTGATGGATGCGAGAGTCTGGTTCTCCGGCTGGACGGGCATCCCCTCCTTCGCCTCTACCGCCTGATGCAGCCCCTCCGACCACCGTCGCCCCGGCATGGTCCGACCCGTAAACTCATCGACGATGACGATCTGCCCATCGCGTACGATGTACTCCACGTTCTTGTTGAAGAGGGCGTGGGCGCGCAGGGCCGCGTACACGTGGTGCATGAGGACGATGTTGGACGGGTCGTAGAGGCTCTCCCCCTCGGAGAGAAGACCCATGTCCGTCAGCATCTCCTCCACGTGCTGATGGCCTTCCTCGCTCAGGAACACCTGGCGCGCCTTTTCGTCCACCGAGAAGTCGCCCGGTCCGAAGTCGGGCTGGCCCTCCTCGTTGGTGATGGGAGGCTGCCGCTTTAAGCGGGGGATGATCTGGTCTATCTGCCTGTAGAGCTCCGTGCTTCCCTCGGAAGGGCCGGAGATGATCAGAGGCGTGCGCGCCTCGTCGATCAGGATCGAGTCCACCTCGTCGACGATGGCGTAAAAGGGGTCACGCTGGACGCGCTGCTCGGCGACAAAGGCCATGTTGTCGCGGAGGTAGTCGAAACCAAACTCGTTGTTCGTTCCGTAGGTGATGTCCGCCTCGTAGGCTTCTTTGCGAGTGACCGGCCGCAGGTGACGAAACCCTTGACCGTCAGAGGGCGTGTAGGACGGATCGTAGCGATAGGAGGTCGAATCGGGACCCAGCCCGCCGGAGGAGTTGATAACGCCAACGGAGAGACCGAGAAAATGATAGACGCGGCCCATCCATTCCGCATCGCGCCGGGCCAGATAGTCGTTCACCGTGACGACATGGACGCCCTTGCCAGGCAGCCCGTTCAAGTAAGCCGCTAGGGTGGCCACGAGGGTCTTGCCCTCGCCCGTGCGCATCTCGGCGATCTTACCGTCGTTGAGCACCATGCCGCCGATGAGCTGGACGTCGAAGTGGCGCATCCCCAACACCCGCCGCGCCGCCTCGCGGGCGACGGCAAATACCTCCGGCAGTAGATCCGGGAGGTCCGCCCCGGCATCGAGGCGCCTGCGAAACTCCGCCGTCTTGTCCGCGAGCTCCGCGTCGCCGAGCGTCTTGATCTCGGGCTCCAGGACGTTGATCTGCGCCACGGTCCTCGACATCCGCTTGATGAGTCGTTCATTGCGGCTGCCGAAGATCTTCTTGAGTAAGTTGTTCGCCATTAAGGCAGGTCACCAGGCAGGTAAAAATAGCGGAAGGATACCCGAAAAGCGCCACCCGCGCAGTCGGCGGACTGAGCGCGATTCGGGGCCTATGGGGGGTGCGCCGGGGGTGATCGCGATTCGTTGGCAAGCCTGCAAAGTCGCCAGGCAGCGGCTCGCAAGCGCCTTCAGCCCGAGGCGTCGTGCTTGTTCAATTCAACGTACTTCATGGGATCGACGGGCTTGCCATCCTTGAGCACCTCAAAGTGGACGTGGGGTCCCGTTGTGCGTCCGGTGGAGCCCAGGGTCGCAATGGTCTGACCGTTCTTGACCAGATCGCCATCCTTCACCAACAACTTCTGGTTGTGACCGTATCGGGTAACGAGGCCGTTGCCGTGCCGGATCTCCAACGTGCGACCATAGCCGCTGCGCGTGCCGCTGAAGATCACCAGGCCATCCGCTACTGCGACAACATCAGAGCCCCGCGCACCGGCAAAATCTATCCCGCTGTGGAACTCTCTCCGGCCGTTGATAGGGTCTGGACGGTACCCGAACTTCGAGGTGATATAACCGGAACGCACCGGCGTGCCAGCCGGCATCGTTTGGGCTTCCAGGCGCCGTTCCATGATCATCTGCTCAAGAAGGTTCAGCTTGCTCTCACGGTCTTCAAGCTCGCGGAACAGACGTGACATCTCTTCGGCGAGCTCCTCGACCCGTGTATGCGTCGCCGCGGGCTGCGCGGGACCGCCCACTGGGGGCGGATCGTCGAAGTCGAACTCTTTCCGATTCAGGCCGCCCATTTGCACGAGGCGATCTCCGAGGGCGTTCAGACGTAGAAGCTCCGCCTGCATCTCACCAATCCGGCCGCCGAGTGCATCGAGATTCGTTAACGACTCCTCCTTGGCCTCCTCAATCGCCGAGCGCTGCCGCCGCACCATGTTTTCGAGCGCCGCCACCGTCTGGGCGCTCGGCATCTCGTCGATGGCACGCCGCTGACCGTACCAGTAGCCCACCGCACCGCCGCCGATTCCAATCACGACGGCTGCGACCCCCCCAAGCAGCACACCGATTTTGCCCCTACTGACCCATCGTTCACGCATCCAGGACACCCCTACCGCGAGTGGCGAAATCCCACAAAGCTTGGCATGCTACCAGCGATCGGCACGCGAGACCAAACGCGTCGACCGCTTCCCACCTGCATAGGTACCCGTCACGCCGAGACACCGGATCCGGCACAACATGGCCCGCGAGCCACTAGGCTTCGAGGCTCTCGACGGCATCTAAGCCCCAAGCGGCGTCCCTTCAGCGACCGAGTGACTGACTTTCGCACCACAGCGCGCCCTTGGTTCTTCGGCGTCCGCCTCGACCCTTGCGAAGGCGCGCAGACTGCGGATACTTGGCAAGCAAAGTGAGTAGCCGGTGCCCACGAATGGCAAAGCCCATCCAACACGCCTCACGCTATCTGCAATCCCACGCAGTCGCCTCCGCCCTCTTGCCGGCCATCGAACGAGACGCCGCCCTGCTGCGGCGCGTCGGTCGGGCCTTGTCGGCGCCGCTCGACAGCCATTGCTTACATGCGACCATCGACGACCACGTCTTGGTGGTCACCACCGACTCTTCGGCTTGGGCATCTCGCCTGCGGTTCGCCGTACCCGAGCTGCTTAGGACGCTATCCGGAACTTACGACGCTGTCGTCTCCTGCCGCGTCCGCATTCAGCCGCAAAGTGGGGACTCAACGACCGGCAACCGCGAAGAGCCGCGCCGGCAACTGTCGGAGGATACCGTCCGCCACCTCCTCGAGGCGGCGGCGGCGTTGGAGGACACGGACTTGTCGGAAGCCCTACGCCGGCTCGCCCGCGCAGGTAACCGACGCGGCTAGGTAACGACCGCCGGCCGTATGTAAGAGATCGGTGCCGGCCCGGTGTCCTCGAACGTAGCCTCTTCCCAAGCCGTCTCGTCGGCCATCAAAGCGTGAAGCAGACGGTTGTTGAGGGCGTGTCCGGACTTGTACCCGCGGAAGGCCCCGATGAGCGAGTGGCCGAGGAGATAAAGATCCCCGATCGCGTCGAGGATTTTGTGCTTTACAAACTCGTCTTCGTACCGCAGACCTTCTTCGTTGAGAACGCGATAGTCGTCGACGACGACCGCATTGTCGACACTACCGCCGAGCGCGAGGTTCTGCTGGCGTAGCGCCTCGATATCGCGCAGGAAACCGAAGGTCCGAGCACGGCTCACCTCCTTCACGAACGAGCTGGAGGAAAAATCCACGGTCGCAGACTGTGCACGGGAAGTGAACGCAGGGTGATCGAAATCGATCGCGAACGAGACCTTGAAGCCATCGTAGGGACTAAGCTCGGCGTACTTGTCACCCTGCTCCACCCGTACCTTGCGCTTTATCCGGACAAAGCGCTTGGGCCGGTTCTGCTCCTCCACACCCGCGGACTGAATGAGAAACACGAACGGACCTGCGCTGCCGTCCATGATGGGCACTTCCGCAGCGCTGACATCCACATACGCGTTGTCGACGCCAAGCCCGGCGAACGCAGACAGGACGTGCTCCACGGTGGAGATCCGAACGTCACCCTTCACCAGGGTGGTC
Organism: uncultured Gammaproteobacteria bacterium; assembly: GCA_963824085.1. Lineage (GTDB taxonomy): Bacteria > Pseudomonadota > Gammaproteobacteria > Chromatiales > Chromatiaceae > JARRNE01. The sequence goes on along the minus strand of CAWGNT010000017.1, from coordinate 156,126 downwards.
GACAACCGCGTATCACCGACATTCTCGGGACAGGCTCGGATCGAGACCGGCTCCTGTAGGTCCACCCGCCGAAAGACGATCCCGGTGTCCGGCGCAGCGGGTCGCAAGGTCAGATAGACCTTCTCGCCCGTGTGCAGCCCGACACCGGTGGCACGGATAACGTTCTTCAAGGTTCGTTGCTTAATCATCGCTCGGTCTCCCGTCGCCTTCCAGCTCTTCGCCGCAGCATCCCTGCCAGCTAATCGAGCCACCCGCGGCTGCTGCAACCCTCCGGCCATTGCGTATCGACCGAAGGCCCGGGGTCCCCTTTGTCGTCCGCCGTCAGGCGACGTGAGGGCCGCGGACCCGCGCTTAGGGTTTTCCCGCATTTTTATCAGCAACGAACAGTGTTTGCAAGAAAATTAATTGATTTTCTTTGTGATCCTCCTCTGGGGTAAACCCTAGCAGTCGATCGCCATCAAGTGCGCGTAGCCGCCATCAGTCGGCCTGGCGGCGCAGAAATGCGGGAATATCCAGATAGTCCAGATCGGTCTCCAAAGCCGGCTCCGCCTGCGCCGCGGCGGCAAACCCCTTGCGGTACACGGCCGGGCGGTCCATATCGCGGTAGTCGGGTATCACGGAGTCCGTGCGGTCACTCGCCACCAGGCGCATGGTCGGCTCCTCCTTGGCAGACTTGGCTGCGTGCCGAACACCTAGACCCGTGGCAACCACTGTCACCCGAAGCTCCTCCTCGAGATCCGGGTCGATCACTGTACCCACAACCACGGTGGCGTCATCGTCCGCGAAGTCGCGAACGGTGTTACCCACCTCATCGAACTCTCCTATCGTGAGACTCATCCCCGCGGTGATGTTGACCAGGATGCCCTTGGCCCCCGCCAGGTCTATATCCTCCAGCAGCGGGCTGTTGATTGCAGCCTCGGCCGCTTGGCGCGCCCGGCTCTCGCCCGAAGCGGTACCGGTGCCCATCATCGCCTGTCCCATCTCCGACATGACGGTCTTGACGTCTGCGAAGTCCACATTGATCAGGCCCGGGCGGGTGATCAGTTCGGCGATGCCCTGCGTGGCGTGGAGCAGCACGTCATTTGCCGCCTTGAAGGCGTTGAGCAGGCTCATCTCCTTACCGAGGACCGCGAGCAGCTTCTCGTTGGGGATGGTGATCAGCGAGTCGACATTCTGGCCCAGTGCAGCGATGCCTGCCTCGGCGACCTTCAGACGGCGGCCTCCCTCGAAGGGAAACGGCTTGGTCACCACCGCCACTGTGAGAATGCCGAGCTCTCTGGCAACTTCGGCTACCACTGGTGCCGCACCCGTGCCCGTGCCGCCGCCCATGCCGGCGGTGATGAAGACCATATCCGCACCGTCCAGGGCATCATGAATGCGATCCCGGTCTTCCATTGCCGCTTCTCTGCCGACCTCGGGGTCCGCACCTGCACCCAGCCCCTTCGTGATGCCGGAGCCGAGCTGGAGGACGGTCTTGACGCTGCAGTGCTTCAGCGCTTGTGCATCCGTGTTCGCGCAGATGAAATCCACGCCTTCGATCGCCGATTGAACCATGTGGTTGACGGCGTTGCCGCCGCCGCCGCCGACACCGATGACCTTGATCACAGCACTCTGGGTCTGGGTATCCATCAGCTCGAACATGAGTATTCTCCTCTTGCGCTCGCATTGAACCTATAGGGACTGCTGCCATGCGAGGCCCGGCCTGGACCTCGCGAGCCGTAACGGCCCGTTGCAACGGAGGAACACAGCGACCCCCGATGCCCTTCTCCACTTCAATCGCCTCGGGCGATTAGCGAAAATCGAGACCCGCGACGCTCGATCTCCACCAGCTCCGGTCAAACCCTTGCGAGGCTCTCCCGGAGGTCCTAGAAATTGCCTTGAAACCAGCTCCTCATGCGCGCGAAGACGGCCTTGAGGCCGCGCGACTCCGACAGCTCCGGTCGCCGCACGAAGCGGTGCTGGTGGGCGTACATCAAGAGTCCGACGCCGGTCGAATAGATCGGATCGCGGATCACCTCCTCCATCCCGGACACGTACTGAGGGACGCCGAGCCGTACCGGCATGTGGAAAACCTCCTCGGCAAGATCGATCAGACCTTGCATCTTGGCGCTGCCCCCGGTCAGCACGACACCACCGGCCACCAGGTCCTCGAAGCCGCTGCGCCTAAGCTCGGCCTGGAGTAAGGTCAGGAGCTCCTCGTAGCGCGGCTCGACGACCTCCGCCAGGGTCTGGCGGGAGAGGCGTCGTGCTCCGCGTTCGCCGATGCTCGGAACCTCGATGGTCTCGCCGCTGCCCGCCAGCTGCGTCAACGCGCAGGCGTATTGGATCTTTATCTGCTCGGCATATTGCGTAGGAGTACGCAAGGCCACGGCGATATCATTGGTGACTTGGTCCCCTGCGATGGGAATCACCGTCGTGTGCCGAATGGCCCCGTCGGTGAAGACGGCGAGGTCGGTCGTTCCCCCGCCTATGTCCACGAGGCAGACACCCAGCTCCTTCTCGTCCTCGCCGAGAACGGCGTAGCTCGAGCTCAGCTGCTCCAAAACCAGGTCGTCCACCTCGAGTCCGCAGCGGCGGATGCACTTGACGATGTTCTGAGCCGCGCTGACCGCGCCCGTAACCATGTGCACGCGCGCCTCCAAGCGCACGCCGCACATACCGATGGGCTCGCGGATGCCCTCTTGGTCGTCGATGATGAATTCCTGCGGCAGGATGTGGAGAATCTTCTGGTCCGCCGGAATGGCGACCGCCCGGGCGGCGTCGATCACTCGATCCACGTCCGCCTGAGTCACCTCGCGCTCCTTGATGGCGGTAATGCCGTGGGAGTTGAGGCTGCGAATGTGGCTGCCGGCTATGCCCGCGTGGACGGAATGGATCTCACATCCCGCCATAAGCTCGGCCTCTTCCACCGCGCGCTGGATCGACTGCACGGTGGATTCGATATCGACGACGACTCCCTTCTTGAGCCCACGCGAGGGGTGAGCGCCGATGCCGATGATCTCGATCTGGCCGTCGCTCTTCACCTCCCCCACGAGGGCGGCGATCTTGGACGTGCCAATATCCAGACCGATCAGAAGACTCTTTTCGCCCCGTCTCGACATCCGCTTCAACTCCTAGAATGCCCGGGGCCGGAGGCCGCGGATCGAGGTAAGAAACTCGCTGCCTGCACAGATCCGGCGGACGGTCCATCGTCACCGGGACGCCCGTCCGACCAGCGCACCGCAAGCCCATTGCTGTAGCGCATGTCCATCCGCTCGGGCCGACCGGCCGATACCACCGACGGGTAGACATGAAGAAATCGTCTGACTCGCTGCTCCACTTCGGAAATTCCGAGCCGGACGGTGAGACCGCGGTCGCAGCGGAGGGTCCACGCCCCCCGGGCGTCCAAGGTAACGGAGTGGAGGGCGATGCCCTGTGCCGCAAGCTGACGTCGCCAACGCATGAACCGCCGCACAATGACTGGTGCCTGCTCGTCCGTGCCCGCCAGGTGCGGAAGCCCGCCAGAGAGGCCCTCGTCGTGTGGCCGGAACACCACGCCCTCGGCAGTCACCAATCCGTCGTCGCCCCAGCGCGCGAGCGGTCGGCGCTCTTCGACCTCGAGCTCCAGGCGGTCCGGCCACACCCGTCGCAGGCTCGCCGAGCGCACCCACGGCATAGCCTCGACCGCTCCTTTGAGCTCGCTCAGGTCCTGTGTGAGGATGCCGCCACGCAGATGAGCGAGCACCGATTGGACCAGCCGCTCCCGGGACAGATGGCGGACCTCGCCTTTCACGGTCACTACCCTCACCGGCAGGTGCCGCGGTTCCCACTGCAGCAAGGCATACCCGCCTCCTGCCATTAGCCCCGTCAACACCGCCGCAAAGAGTCCGCGCCACACGGAGCGGCGTACACGCGGCGCCTCCGCCGAAACGCCTTGCTGCATCCCGGTGTCAGCCCTGCTCAAGGCTCGTCTCCAAAATGCGCCACACCAACTCGTCGAAATCGATCCCTCGAGCACGCGCCGCCATAGGTACCAGGCTGTGGTCGGTCATGCCGGGCACCGTGTTCACCTCCAGTAGGTGCGGCTGACCGGCGACGTCCAGCATGAAGTCGACACGCCCCCAGCCACTCGCATCCACAGCGTCGAACGCGGCCTGGGACAGATCGCACAACCGCGCTTCTTCTGCCTCTGGGAGACCACTGGGGCAGACATATCGCGTGGAATCGGCGCTGTACTTGGCCTCGTAGTCGTAAAAGGCGCGCGGCGTCTCCAGGCGAATAAGAGGAAGCGCCTCGCGCCCGAGAATGGCGCAGGTATACTCGGCCCCCGTGATCCACCGTTCGGCGATGATCTGGTCGTCATACTCCGCCGCCTTGCGACAGGCGGCCGCTAGCTCGTCGGGGTCATTGGCTCGACTCATCCCGATGCTCGAGCCCTCGCGGGCCGGCTTGATCATGAGCGGAAAACCCAGCGCGGCAGAGCGCTCCAGGTCAGCGTCGGTTTGCACCAGCGCGAATTCCGCTGTCGGTAGACCGCAGCCCCGCCAAGCCAGCTTGCAGCGGTACTTATCCATGCCAAGCGCCGAGCCCAACACACCGGAGCCCGTGTATGGGAGCCCTATTGTCTCGAGAGCTCCCTGGATCTGACCGTCCTCTCCGCCCCGTCCGTGCAGCATGATGAAGGCGCGGTCGTAGCCACCTGTACGCAGGCGCTCCAGGACAGCGGCGTCCGGATCGATAGGATGTACGTCGACCCCCTGACGCTCGAGGGCGGCCAGCACGGCGTTGCCGCTCTTGAGCGAGATGGCGCGCTCCGCCGATTGCCCGCCGAATAGCAGCGCGACCTTTCCGAACCTGTCCGCGCCTGGCCTCATTCGCTCACTCTCCCACCCGACGTACCTCGGGTATCAGCCGAACACCGCTGACCCGCTCCACCTCTGTCTTCACTCGCTCGATCAGCCGCGCAATATCCGCAGCGGTCGCGTCCCCGGTGTTGATGATGAAGTTCGCATGCTTCTCCGAAACCTGCGCACCACCCATGCGCAGACCCTTGAGCCCCGCAATCTCGATGAGACGGGCCGCGTGGTCGCCCGGCGGGTTGCGAAAGACCGAGCCGCAGCTCGCAAGCCCGATCGGCTGAGTGCGGCCGCGCCGCTCCAAGAGCTCGCGGATGCGCTCGACGCTTGACTGCGGGTCCCCCGGCAGGAGCTGGAGCTCGGCGTCGAGAAACCACTCTCCCTGCGGGACCTGGACGTGCCGATAGCCGATCTCGAATTCCATCGGCGCCCGCACTCGGATCTCGCCCCGCCGATCAATCGTGCGCACCTGCCGTACCCGATCCCAGGTATCCCCGCCATGCGCCCCGGCGTTCATCGCCAGCGCACCGCCCATGGTCCCGGGGATACCGGCCAGAAACTCAGCGCCGGTAAGCCCGAGTCGCGCCGCAAAGCGGGCAACCTTGGCGCAAGAAGTCCCCGCCTCGGCGCGCACACCCCGTTCGCCGCAACGCTCCAAAGCCGTGAGACACCCCTGCGTCTCGATGACAGTCCCGGGAAACCCAGAGTCGCTGACCAAAAGATTGCTGCCCAGTCCGAGCCACAGAAGCGGCTCGGCCGGGTCCAGGCGCCTCAAGAAGACGGCGAGGTCCGCCGCGTCGGCCGGGCGGTATAGCCGGCGCGCCGCCCCCCCGACGCGCCAGCTCGTATGACGGGCCAGCGGCTCATCTCGCCGAGGCTCGCCGCGCAATGTCACCGAACGAGGCTCCAACTCAATCACCGCGTGCGGCGAACCGGAACCGGTGCTGGCTGAAGTCGTTGCGGCACGACGCGGCTTGTGCCGGTCGCGCTGATGGCGATGCCCGGCAGCCGCGGCAGGCTCGCCCGCAGGCGCTCGCCGCAACCCATCTGCAGCTTCGGTATCGCTCCTGTCATGCTCCATTTCCTCCCGTAGTCAGCAGCTCTGGCAGTCGGGCCGCTAGCGCACCGATGTCGCCGGCCCCAAGTGTCAGCACCAGGTCACCGTCTTGCAGCAGATTCCCCAGCACCGTCGGTACTTCTTCAAGATCCTGAACGAACACCGGATCCACCTCGCCGCGCACCCGGATCGCACGGCTCAGGGAACGTCCGTCGGCCCCTGGGATCGGCGCCTCTCCGGCGGGATAGACATCGCACAAGACGAGGACATCGGCGCTGGAGAGCACCTTGACGAAGTCCTCGAACTGCTCCTGGGTGCGCGTGTAGCGGTGAGGCTGAAAGACCAGAACCAGGCGCCGCCCGGGCCAGCCGTTGCGGGCCGCATCGAGGGTCGCCGCAAGCTCGCGCGGATGGTGACCGTAGTCGTCCACAAGGATCAGGCGCCGTCCCGCCGCATCCGTGGTCTCGCTGACCACGAACCGCCGGCCGATCCCCTCAAAACCCTGCAGCGCTCGCCGAATTGCGGTCTCGTCGACCCCTAGCTCGAGCGCCACGGCGATCGCCGCCAGCGCGTTAAGTACGTTGTGGCGTCCCGCCAGGTTGAGCTCGATCGGCAGTGGCGTCTTCTGCCCCGGATAGCGCACCTGGAAGTACATGCGGAGCCCTTCCTGGCGGATGGCCTCGGCCCGAACATCGGCCTCAGGACGGGTCCCGTAGGTGCGCACCGGGCGCGACGTCAAGGGCACCAGGGCACGGACCTCGTCGTCGTCGATGCAGAGCACGGCGAGCCCGTAAAAAGGAAGGTGATGCAGGAACTCGATGAAGGTGCTCCGCAGGCGGTTGAAGTCGTTGCCATAGGTGCGCATGTGGTCCGCGTCGATATTGGTGAGCACGGCCAACATGGGCTGCAGGTACAGGAACGAGGCATCGCTCTCGTCCGCCTCCGCCAGCAAGTAGCGGCTGCTGCCGAGACGGGCATTGGCACCGGCGCTATTGAGGCGGCCACCGATGACAAAGGTAGGATCGAGCCCGCCTTCGGCGAGCACGCTCGTCACCAGGCTTGTGGTGGTGGTTTTGCCGTGCGTGCCCGCAACGGCTACGCCGTAGTAGAAGCGCATCAGCTCCGCCAACATCTCCGCACGCCGCACCACGGGGATACGCTGGGTACGCGCGGTCCTGATCTCCGGGTTCTGCTCGTCGATGGCGCTGGAGACCACCACCGCGTCGGCGCCTGCGGCCAGCTCCGCCTTGTGACCGATAGACACGGCGATACCGAGCCCCTCGAGGCGCCTGGTGACGTCGCTCGCCCGCCTGTCGGAGCCAGAGACTTGATAGCCCAAGTTGGCCATCAGCTCCGCGATCCCGCTCATGCCAGCACCGCCGATGCCGACGAAGTGCAGACGCCGGATGCGGCCCATGCGACTGGCACTGTGCCGCTCCGAGCTCATTGCCTGCACACCTCCCAGCATGCCGCGGCGATCTGCCTCGCTGCCTCTGGCCGGGCGCGGCCGCGAGCCGCTTCCGCCATGGCGAGGAGTCGGCCCGGGTCGCCCAACAGCTCCGCCAAGAGCGCGCCGAGAGAATCAGGCGTCAGCTCCGATTGAGGTAAAAGTCGTGCAGCGCCCGCATCCGCCAGGTAGTGCGCGTTCCCGGTCTGGTGGTCGTCCACGGCGTGGGGATACGGAATCAAGATCGCCGCAAGTCCGACCGCGGCAAGCTCGGAGACGGTCAGCGCTCCCGCTCGACAGACGACCAGGTCCGCCCAGGCATAGGCAGCCGCCATGTCGTCGACGAAGGGCGTCACCTGTGCGCTCACACCTGCCGCGGCGTAGGCGGCCCGCGCGGCATCCAAGGTGAGGGTCCCCGCCTGGTGAAGGACCTCGGGACGCAGCTCCGCGGGGAGCGTCGCCACCGCACCCGCCACACTATCGTTCAAAGCCCTCGCCCCCAGGGAGCCGCCGAGAACGAAAAGGTGGCGCGGCGGCGCGCGATCGGCCATACGCTGCGCCGGGGCCTGCAGGGACGCAATCTCGGGCCGCACCGGGTTGCCGCAAGACACCGCGCCCCGACGCATCGGAAAGCTGCCCGGAAATGCCTCGAACACGCGGTCGGCGATCCGGGCCAGCCAACGGTTGGTCAGGCCCGGCACCCGATTCTGCTCTTGGATCACCAGCGGCAACCCCAGAAGGCGAGCCATCAGCCCGCCGGGACCCGAGGCGAAGCCCCCCATGCCAAGAACCACGCTCGGACGACGCCGCCGCAAGATGGCGGCGGCCTCGCGCAAGGCGACCGCAAGCCGCCAGGGCGCTGCGAGCAATGTCCGCAACCCCTTCCCGCGCAGCCCCTCTATCGTGATCCATTCCATGGCGATCCCCTGGGGCGGGACCAGGCGCGCCTCCATCCCCTTCCGGGTGCCCACCCAAAACACATCCATCCCCTGCTCGCGCAGCAGATTCGCCACCGCAAGCGCCGGGAAGACGTGTCCGCCGGTGCCGCCGGCCATCACGGCTACGCTCGCGCCCACACCGAGCCCCTGACGCTTGTCACGTCCGGTGCCTTGGAGCGAAGCTCCCGGTCGATGCGCAGCAGCACACCCACCGCCATGCAAGCGACGATCAGGCTGTTGCTGCCGTAGCTCATAAAGGGCAAGGTCAGCCCCTTGGTGGGCAGGAGACCCACGTTGACGCCCACGTTCACCAACGCCTGCAGCCCTATGCCGAGCCCAAAACCGTGGGCCATGAACGCGGCGAAAGGCCACCCGGCGCGGTGCGCCCTAGCGCCGATTCGAAATGCCCGCCAGACGATGACGCAAAACACGCCCATCACTGCGAGGGTGCCGAGCAAGCCGAACTCCTCGCCTACAACGGCCAGCAGAAAGTCGGTGTGCGCTTCCGGCAGGAAGAACTGCTTTTGGATTCCGTTACCGAGACCCACCCCGCCCCAGGAACCGCGGCCAAAGGCGATGAGAGCCTGGGAGAGCTGGAAGCCGGTGTTGAACGGGTCCGCGAAAGGATTAAGAAAGGAAGAAACCCGCGCCAGACGATAGGGCTCCAAGACGATCAGCGTCGCCAGGGCAGACGCGACCGCTCCCATCAGCACGCCGAAGTGGAGCACCTGGACCCCACCCAGGAAGAGCAGGCCGAGCACGGTCGCGAGCAACACCGCGGTGGTGCCGAAATCCGGCTGCGCCATGATCAGCGTGCTCGCCAGCACGGTCAGCGCCATTGGCTTCAAGAAGCCGGAGAGGCGAGTGGCGACCTCCTGTTGCCGGCGTACCAGATAGCCGGAGATATAGATCACCGCAATGAACTTCATCAACTCGGAGCCTTGGACATTGAAAGGACCGAGGTGGATCCAGCGCGTGGCCCCGTTGACCGTACGCCCGACACCGGGTACGAGCACCAGGACCAGCAAGGCGACACCGATAAAGAAGAGGCCGGGGCCGGCCGTCTCCCAGCGGTCAACCGGCACCATGAACACGCCCACGCCCGCGGCGAGCCCCAGCCCGAGCGCCAACGCATGGCGAACGATGAAGTGGAAAGGCTCCCCGAAGGTACGATCGGCGATCGGCATCGAGGCCGAGGCGACCATCACGAACCCGAAGACGAGCAAGAGCAAGGTGCACAAGAGAAGCGCATAGTCCCCCTCCGGGAGACGCTCCCGCCGCCGCTGATGGTTCTTGGTGGGGGCATCGGAGCTCATCTCAGGAGCCTCGACACCGCCGCCGCAAAGGCGCGGCCGCGGTGCTCATAGTTGTCGAACATGTCGAAGCTGGCGCAGGCTGGGGAGAGCAGCACGCAGTCGCCGGACTGGGCGGCACTGCCCGCCAGCCGAACTGCATCGTCCATATCGGACGCATGAAACAGCGGGACCCTGTTCCGGAGAACGCGCTCGATCATCGGCGCGTCGCGTCCGATCAAGACAACGGCCCTCCCGAGCTGAGCAAGCACGGGTGCCAGCGCGGAGAAGTCCGCCCCCTTGCAATCGCCGCCGGCGACCAGGACGGCCCGCGCCGGACCATCCGGCAGGACCAGACCGTGCAGCGCGGCAATCGTCGCACCGGGATTGGTGCCCTTCGAGTCGTCGTACCAGCTGACGCCGTCCTTCACCGCCACCAGACTGGTCCGATGCGGCAGCCCACGAAAGCCTCGGAGTGCTTCGATCATGGGCTCTAGGGGGAGTCCGCACGCCTCGCCCAGAGCAAGCGCCGACAGCGTATTTGCCAGGTTGTGGCGTCCCGCCAACGGCACCTCGCGTGCCGGCAAGAGCCGGCGAGCACCCCGGGCAAGCCAGGACTCACCACGATGCTCGAGAAGCCCGAAGTCGCCCCTTTCGGGGGGGCCGAGCGTGAAACCGCGAGAAACCTTGGCAGCGCTCGACATCGCGACCACCAGGGGGTCGTCGCGGTTGACGATCACTGATTCTGCGAGGCGGAGGACGCGTGCCTTGGCGGCAGCATAGGCCGCGAGATCCGGGTAGCGATCCATATGATCCGCGGAGACGTTGAGCACGGTCGCGGCACGCGGCGCCAGGGTTTCGGTCGTCTCCAGCTGGAAGCTGGAAAGCTCGACCACATAGAGCTCGACGGCCTCGTCGAGCAGGTCGAGGACCGGCTCGCCGAGGTTCCCTCCCACCGCCACCCGCGTACCAGCCAGGCGGGCCATCTGCCCCAGGAGACTCGTCACCGTGCTTTTCCCGTTCGAGCCGGTAATGGCCGCTACCGGTGCACGAGCGGCCTGGGCAAAGAGCTCCACGTCGCCCACCACCGGAACCCCTCGCTGCAAGGCCGCCGCGACATGTGGTTCGGACAATGGAACCCCGGGGCTCACCACTAGTCGGTCGGCGGCGGCGAAGGGTTCCGTCCGAAAGCCCCCGACCGAGACGGCGACGTCCGACAGCTCCTGCCGAAGGCGTTCAAGGCCGGGCGGCGCCGACCGCGAGTCGGTCACCGTGACCCGCACACCGACGCTGCGCAGATAACGGGCGCAAGACAAACCCGTCTTGCCCAGCCCTACTACCAAGGTATTGGTGTAGGCCGCAGGGCGAATGCCGGCGGCGGGTGGCTGGCGGCTGGCGGCCTGAAGTGAGGGCTTCGGCATTCGGCTTGCTCGCGTCAGCGGATCTTCAGGCTCGCCAACCCGACGAGGACGAGGATGACCGTGATGATCCAGAAGCGGACGATCACACGCGGCTCCGGCCAGCCCTTGAGCTCGAAGTGGTGGTGCAGCGGGGCCATGCGGAAGATGCGCCGGCCCGTGAGCTTGAAGGAGGCGACTTGGAGCATCACGGACAGGGTCTCGGCAACGAACACGCCACCCATGATCAGCAAGACCACCTCCTGGCGGGAGGCCACCGCCACCACCCCGATCGCAGCGCCGAGGGCCAGGGCGCCAACGTCGCCCATGAAGACTTGCGCCGGATAGGCGTTGAACCACAAGAAGCCGAGTCCGGCCCCCACCAGGGAGGCGCAGAAGATCATCACCTCGCCGAGACCGGGGATGTAGGGGATCTTGAGGTAGGTCGCGAAATCCACGTTTCCGGCGGCGTAGACAAAGACCGCCAGTGCTCCGGCCACCAGGACGGTGGGCATGGCGGCAAGGCCGTCGAGCCCGTCCGTCAGGTTGACAGCATTGCTGGAGCCGACGATCACGAAGAACGTCAGAGCGACAAACCAGGGCCCGAGCTGGACGGAGACCTCCTTCAGATAGGGAATCAGCAGGGCGGTCTCCGCTGGCGTCGAGGCAATCGAGTAGAGGTAGATTGCCGCCGCCGTGCCCACCACCGACTGCCAGAGAAACTTGTAGCGGGCGGGGAGCCCGCGCGGGTTCTTGAGGACGAGCTTCTTATAGTCGTCCACCAGGCCGATGGCGCCGAACGCCAGAGTGACGAGCAGCACCAGCCAGACATAGCGATTGCCGAGGTCCGCCCAGAGCAGCGTGCTGACGCCGACTGCGACCAAGATCAGGGTCCCGCCCATGGTCGGCGTGCCGGTCTTTGTCAAATGACTTTGAGGGCCGTCGTCGCGGACCGTCTGACCGATCTTGTAGCGGGTCAGCCGATGGATCATCACCGGTCCTACGACAAAAGAGATGCTGAGCGCCGTCAGGACTCCGAGAATCCCGCGCAGGGTCAGGTAGCGGAACACATAGAAGCCGCTGTCGAGCTGTCCCAGCCAGTTCGTCAAATACAGCAGCATTGAATTCCTCCCATCCTGCGCACGCTGCCGGACAAAGACGGTGCCCCAATCATTGCCCGCGCCCGCCCCGCTCCTGGAGGGCCTGAACCACTTGCGCCCGATCGCTGAAATGGACCTTGAGGTCACCCATGTCTTGGGTGATCTCGTGACCCTTGCCCGCAATCAGGACCGCATCCTGCTCGGCAGCCGTGGCGATTGCCAAGCGGATAGCCAGCCCCCGCTGACGCTCCACTGTCACGGCTCCCGAGTGGTGTACACCCGCAAGCACATCCGCAATGATGCGATCGCCGTCTTCCCGCCGGGGATTGTCGTCCGTCACGATCACCCGATCGCTCAGGCGCTCTGCGATCTCGCCCATGAGGGGGCGCTTGCCGCGGTCGCGGTCCCCGCCGCAGCCAAAGACGCAAATGAGCTTGCCGTGGCTGTGCTCTCGAAGGTTTGTCAAGGCCTGCTCGAGGGCATCGGGCGTATGGGCGTAATCCACGACCACGAGGGGTTGGCCGCGGCCGCCGAAGCATTCCATGCGTCCCGGCACTCCTCTTGTCCGGGCAAGCTGGCGCAGGGACCGCGCCAGAGGGAGGCCGCGGGACAGCATCACCGCGAGCACCGCGAGCAGGTTGGCCGCATTGAAGCGTGCGAGAAGCCCCACCTCGAGCACACCTCCGCCATGGCTCGTCTCGACGTCGAGACGTAGTCCGCGCGGCAATGTTGTCACCTGGTGGGCATGCACAAGCAGGTCACAACGAGCGGGTGGTGTCGGGTCTCTCTGCAAGCTGTAGAAGGCCACCGGGACCCCGGGCGGGAGCTCGGTCAGGATGCTCGGGCTCAACGGATCATCCAGGTTGAGCACCGCCCAGCGCAGGCCGGGCGTACGGAATAACGCAAGCTTGGCAGCGCCGTAAGTCTCCATGTCACCGTGATAGTCCAGGTGATCGCGGCTGAGATTGGTGAACACTGCCTGAGTGAACCGAACCGCCGCGGCCCGCCCCTGATCCAGGGCGTGGGAGGAGACCTCCATCGCCACCGCGCGCGCCCCCTGGCGCCGCAGCAGGGCCAGAGTCTCCTGCAGGGTGGCCGCGTCCGGGGTGGTATGGCTCCCGGTCGCCAGACTCCCGGGAAATCCGACGCCCAGGGTGCCGACGATCCCGCAGGCGAGCTCTGAAGCCAACGCCTGGGCAAGGTAGTGGGTCACACTCGTCTTGCCGTTCGTGCCGGTGACCCCGATCACGTCGAGCGCAGCACTCGGCTTGTCGAAGAAGCGGTCGGCTATCGCACTCGCCCGGCGCCTCAGATCCGGCACCGGAATCACGGGGACGCCGAGACGGGTGGCGAGTCCGGACAGGGCAGCCAGATCCCAGCGCTCATCGGGCTCCGCCGCAATGGCCGCAGCTCCCCTGCGGCAGGCCTGCTCCGCAAACGCCAACCCGTGAGAGGCCCCGCCCCGGCAGGCCAGAAACAGCCCGCCCGGCTCTACGCGCCGGCTGTCGACGGTCAGTTGGCCGATCATGCGATCCGCACGCGTTGGGATTGCCGCGAGGCCGTAGAGGAGATCCGACAACCGCCAGGGGCCGGAGGTGCTCGCGAACGGCATCATTCCCGCGCCTCCGCACCAGCCAACAGGAGTGTCCCCTGCGGATCATCCGGGGGAACGTTGTAAAGCCTCAGGGCAGCCTCCATTACGCGGGCGAAGACTGGCGCGGCCACCTTCCCCCCGTAGTAGTTCCTACCCTTCGGCTCGTCGACGACCACCACCATCACGAAACGCGGTGCACTGGCTGGCACCATGCCCGCGAACACGGCCTGGTAGCGTTTGGCAGCGTAGCCGCCCGCCACCGCCTTCTTGGCGGTACCCGTCTTGCCCGCGACCCGATAACCGGCAATTTCCGCAAGCCGGGCGGTCCCCTTCGCGGAGACAACGGTTTCCATCATTGCCCGCACCTCGCGCGCTGCCGCCCGAGAAATCACCCGCACCTCTGCCGGGGACCTGTCACGCTTCAGCAAGGTGACTGGCCGGCGTACGCCGTCCGCTGCCAGCACGCAGTACGCCTGAGCAAGCTGAAGGGGCGTGACCGAGAGCCCATAGCCAAAGGCCAGCGTGGCGTTCTCAAACTTGGACCAGCCTTCGAAGCGAGGTAGATGGCCTGAGACCTCGCCCGGAAAGCGAATGTCCGTCGGATGCCCGAAGCCGAGCCGGTCGTAGAGTCTCCACAGCACGGCGCGGTCCATGCTCAGGGCGATCTTGCTAATACCTACGTTGCTCGACTTGGTGATGACACCCGTGGTGTCGAGCAGACCGTAATTGTGAACGTCCCTCACCAGGTGCCTTCCCACCTTGAGGAAACCGGGACTGGTGTTGATTGGGGTCGTGGGATTCACCAATCGGTGCTCGAGGGCGGCCGCAACCACAAACGGCTTGACGGTCGAGCCCGGCTCGATCACGTCCGTAACCGCACGGTCACGGCGCGCGTCCGCCTTCTTGGTGATGTTGCCGTTCGGGTTATAGGCCGGCTGGTTCACCATGGCCAGGATCTCGCCGGTGGCAACATCCAAGACCACGGCGGACCCCGCGCGGGCATGATGGTCAAGCACCGCCCGCTTGAGCTCCCGATAGGCGAGGAACTGCAGGCGCCGATCGAGACTCAACGTCAGGTCGTGGCCGTGCCGCGGCGGCCGAATACGCTCGACCTCCGCCACCACCCGCTGGCGCCCGTCCTGGATCACCCTCCGCTTGCCGGGCTCCGCATGCAGCCAGGACTCGAACGCGAGCTCCAGCCCTTCGATGCCATGGTCGTCTACATTGGTAAATCCGATGATGTGACTGAACACCTCGCCACTGGGATAGAAGCGCCGGTACTCGGTATCGATTCCAAGCTCCGTCAGCTTGTAGGTTGCCACGATCCGCTCGACCGCAAGCGCCTCGTCCGGACCGATGCGCCGCTTGATGTACATAAAGGCCCGGCCCCGCCTCTCTCCGAACCGACGCAACACCTCCGTGCGGTCCAGACCGAGGGCTTCCGCCAAGGCGGTCAGGATATTTGGGCGCGAGTGCAGCTTGCTCGGATTCGCCCACACCGTGGCGACTGGCGTGCTGACCGCCAATGGTTCGCCGTTGCGGTCGAGGATCATGCCCCGGCGGGCGGGAATCTCGCGCACCCGCAGATAACGGCGCTCGCCCTGGCTTTGGAGGAATTCGTTGTCGAAGACCTGACGCTCGAAGGCGCTCCAAACGACCGCCACAAGAAAGACGCCCAAGAAGCCGATCAGGACCGTTCTCCGACGCGCGAAATTGGGCTCGCTGGCGAGGCGATGCGCTCTCTTACGCCTGCTGCTCTTAGCGCTCATGGGCGGCTTCCCCGATCACCTTGACCTCGCCGCGCCGCGGGAGGTGCATGTCCAAGAGACGCCGCGCCCGCTCCTCTACGCGTGGCTGCGTGGTCAGTGCGGCCTCTTCGAGACGCAGCCGGCCCCACTGAACCTCCAGCCGGTGGCGTTCGCCGTTCAATGTCTGCAGATTGGCAAACTCGGTGCGACTGAGATACTTGGCGTAGACAACCCCAACGGCGGAAGCGGTGACCAATATGGCCAAGAGGGCGAGCGTCCATGCGTCGCCGTGTCTCACGCGATGCGCTCCGCGGCCCGCAGGACGGCACTTCGCGCGCGCGGATTGGCCTCCACTTCCGTCACAGCAGGATGTAGCGCCTTGCCTGCCGAACGCAGGCATGGGTGCGTATCCGCAGCTCGGACCGGGACTCCGCGCGGAAACTGCTCGCCCCGGGCCTCGTCACGGACGAAGCGCTTGACGATGCGGTCCTCCAAGGAATGAAAGCTGATGACCACCAGCCGACCGCCGACCGCCAGGAGATCGCAAACGCATGCGAGACACGCCGGCAGCTCGTCGAGCTCTCGATTGAGATAGATGCGGATGGCTTGAAACGTGCGGGTCGCGGGATGCTTACCGGGCTCTCTGGACGGGCTGGCGGCAGCGACGATCTCCGCGAGTCGGCGGGTGGTGCTCAGGGCGCGCTCGGCGCGCGCGCGCACGATGGCATGTGCAATGCGCCGCGCAAAACGTTCCTCGCCATATTCCCGCAAGACGTACGCGATCTCCTTCTCGGAGGCCCGGCCCAGCCACTCGGCGGCGGTCTCGCCTTGGTGCGGATTCATGCGCATGTCGAGGGGTCCGTCGACCGAAAAACTGAAGCCTCGCTGCGGCTGATCGAGCTGAGGCGAGGACACTCCGAGGTCCAGCAGCAAGCCGCTCACGGACCCGAGGATGCCGCGCCGCCGCGCGATCTCTCGCAGCTCGGAGAAGGCAGCGTGAACGATGGAGAACCTGGAGTCTGCTCGCGCCAGCGCCTCGCCGTTGGCCACCGCATCCGGATCTCTGTCCAAAGCCAGCACGCGGCCGGCGGAGCCGAGCCGCGCGAGGATCGCCCGAGCGTGGCCGCCGCGCCCAAAGGTGCCGTCCACATACATCCCCTCGGGTTTGATCGCCAACGCCTCCAAGCTCTCCTCCAATAGGACCGGCGTATGCACCGCCTCGGCCATAAACGCGAAGTCAGATATTTAGGTTCGCAAGATCCGCACTGGACTCCACCTGGCTGATGTCGATGGTGGCCAGTAGCCCGTCACTGCTCTCCTTATAGGCCTCCCATTGCGCTTCGCCCCAGAGCTCAAACCTCTTGCCTTGCCCCAGAAGGACGACGCGTTTGTCCAAGGACGCCAAGCGCCTGAGCTCCGGCGGCAAGAGCACGCGACCCTGGTCGTCCATCGGGACGTCGTGCGCGTGACCTATGTACAGACGCTGCAACGCGCGAGCCGTAGGATCGAATGAAGGCAGCTGATCGAGCTTGCGTTCAATCTCGAGCCAGGTCGTCTCCGGATAGATCAACAGGCAATGCTCGCGATCCACCGTGATAACTAGCCGGGAGGCACAACGAGACTGGAGCTCCTCGCGATAGCGAGCAGGTATCGCCAATCTGCCCTTGGCGTCCAGATTGAGAACCGAAACGCCTCGGAACAAGGCATCCCCCCGGTTAGGGTTAGGGCTGTTACTCCCCTTTCCCCCACTTCCTCCCACTTTGCGC
The DNA here is from genome assembly GCA_963824085.1 of uncultured Gammaproteobacteria bacterium. Taxonomy (GTDB): domain Bacteria; phylum Pseudomonadota; class Gammaproteobacteria; order Chromatiales; family Chromatiaceae; genus JARRNE01. The sequence goes on along the minus strand of CAWGNT010000017.1, from coordinate 138,952 downwards.
CAATGTTAGGCAACAGCGTCCCACCCGTCAAGGAAACTCCATCAATTTTTCTTCGCCGTCAGTGGGTTAAGGGCAGTTGCAGAGACCGACCGGACCCTCACTACAAAAGGTTAATTTTTCAGCAGGATGCGCCCTTATATTACAACACCACATGAGTTTTCCGGCCGCGATGACGGCTGCAGGGAGGGAGAAGACGAACAGGAACCGCGGGATGAGGGATGTGGGAGCCGGCCTATAAGCCGGGTTCTGTCGAGGACAGCCATTCATCTGGGATGCACGTCGCCGTGCACCTCGAGCGACCTACCCGGGAACCCGTGCGGGCCGCACGTTGCAGCGATGGCTGCGTGTTCCCCTATTTGGTCTTGCTCCGGGTGGGGTTTACCGTGCCGCCGCGTGTTGCCACCGGCGCGGTGCGCTCTTACCGCACCTTTTCACCCTTGCCGCCCGACCACCCGCGAGCGGTCGGGGTTGGCGGTCTATTTTCTGTGGCACTTTCCGTGGGCTCACGCCCCCCAGGCGTTACCTGGCACCCTGCCCTGCGGAGCCCGGACTTTCCTCCCCCCAACGGCACCAGCCGGCACCGCAGGAGAGCGGCTGCCCGGCCGACTCCCAAAGAGATCTTACTACAGACCGTCGGAGCCGGTGCCGGCGGCCCGATCGCCCTGCAATCGGAGTCCGAGCTCGTAGAGGCGGTTCTTCTTGCCTCCCGTAATCTCCGCCGCGAGAGCCGCCGCCTGCTTGAGGGGCAGCTCAGCCAGCAATATGCGCAACACGCGCTCCTCGTCCGTCTGCTCCGTCTCGGCGACCGCTGCTCGCTCGCCCTCCACCAGAACAACGAGCTCTCCCTGCTGCTGCTTCGGCTCCGATTGGATGTGCCGCGTCAGATCATCGAGGGTGCTGCAAAGAAAAGTCTCGAAGCGCTTGGTAAGCTCCCGGGCGACGACGGCCCGGCGTTGTCCGCCAAGAATCGCGGCCAGGTCGCCAAGGGTCCCCACGACCCGGTTGCCCGCTTCATACAAAATGAGCGTCGCGCGCTCGCGGCTGAGCGGCCGGAGCCAGGTACGACGTTTGGCCCTGGAACGGGGAGGAAACCCGATGAACAGAAAGCGGTCACACGGAAGCCCGCTCGCGGACAGTGCACTCAAGGCGGCGCTGGGCCCTGGCACCGGAACCACTCGGTACCCACGCCTGCGCGCTTCCTGAACAAGAAGGAAACCAGGGTCGCTGATGAGGGGCGTGCCTGCGTCGGAAACGAGCGCAATGTCGTCCCCGCGACCCAATCGAGCCAACAGGCGGGAGGTCGCGTCCGCCTCGTTGTGCTCATGCAGGGAGGTGAGCCTCGCTGCAATGCCGTAGTGGGCTAGCAGCTGCCGCGTGCGGCGGGTATCCTCTGCGGCGACGATGGTGACCTCGCCCAGCACTCGCAGGGCGCGCTGAGTGATGTCCGCCAGATTGCCGATCGGTGTCGCCACCACGTATAGTACCCCTGCCGTGCTTGACACCGTCTCGTCCTCCCCTTCATCCCGGCACTGAGCTAGCCATGCCTTCGCGAAAAGCCGCAATCTCCGTCCGAGCGGGGCTCACCTTTGCATTTCTGCTGCTGGTCGTAGTGGCTGCAGGCTGCGCCGTAGCCCCTGGTCACAGAGGTGTTCAACCGAGCTCAAGATCCCACATGGATGCCGGCCGCGGCGAGCCTCGAGGCTATGTCTCCGGGGAGACCGTCGCCGTGCTGCTGCCCGAGTCCGGGCGTTTCTCGGCTGCCGCCGAGGCCGTGCGGGCCGGGATACTTGCCGCTCAACGAGCCGACGACCCCAGCAAGCGCCCGGTGCTCCGATTCTACGACACCAGTAACGATCAATCGGCGCCCGCCCTTGTTCGCCGGGCGGCCGCCGAAGGGGCGCAGCTCGTGATCGGACCGCTGCAGAAGCAGGCAGTCGATCAGCTCGCGGCGTCCCCTTCCCTGCCGGCGCCGACCCTCGCCCTGAATGTTGCCACGGGGGGTCAGATGCCGCCCCCTGACCTGTACCAGTTCGCCCTCTCCCCCGAGGACGAGGCCGCGGAGGTTGCGAACCGCGCATGGGCGAAAGGCTATCGCGGGGCCTTGATGCTTTATCCCGAAGGGCCTTGGGGTTCCCGTCTGGCACGGGGTTTTCGTCAGCAGTGGAATGCGCTCGGAGGTCGCGTTGTGGCCGGGGAGACCTATGACCCGGCAGCCAGTGAGTACTCCGGACCGATTCATACGCTTCTGGGCATAGAAGGCGCCGGCTACGAACAGCCAGCAGACACAGAGGTCATCTTCTTGGTTGCCACTGCACAAAAGGCCGGCGAGATTTGGCCTCAGATCCGCGCCGCCGCAGGTCCGAACGTCCCGCCGGTCTTTTGCACCTCCCACATCCATAGCACCCAGTTCAACGTCCAAGGCAACCAGAACCTCGCAGGACTTTACTTCGTCGACATCCCCTGGCTGATCGCACCTAACCCCGGGGACCCGCTGTCAATACAGAATGTGGGAAGGGACTTGCCGCAGATGCGAAGCGACTACATCCGGCTCTACGCTATGGGTATAGACGCCTACCGCATCGCCCCGCGCCTCGCCTGGATGTCTAGCCACCCGAACGCCGTTCTGAAGGGTGAAACCGGCACGCTGCGTCTCGATTCCATGCGGCGAGTGCGCCGTGAGCTCCCATTGGCACGAATGGAGGCGGGAGGGCCCGTGTTGGCGGCTGCGGGCCACGATTCTTCGTTCGCGGGGGAGAGCATGCGGAACGGGGCGTCCACGAGCACCCGGTCCACACCCCGGCACTTGCGCTTTGCTGCGTCGCTCCGATAAATCGGCCAGGGCCGTAGGGGAAGACAAGGAGCGTCTCGCCTGCGCCTACCTGGAGGCCCGAGGACTGCGTGTCGTGACCCGCAATTACCGCTGCCGCCGCGGTGAGATCGACTTGGTCATGGGCGACCAGGGCACCTTGGTGTTTGTCGAGGTCCGCTACCGCGCATCGACTCGCTTCGGCACGCCCGCGGAGACAATCGACCTGAAGAAGAGGCGACGGATCGCCGCCGCCGCCGCACACTATCTGCTGCACCATCCCACGAACCTTGCCTGCCGCTTCGATGTCGTCGCGGTCAGCGGCACAGACGAGATGAGCTGGATTCGGAATGCCTTTAATGTGGACTGACTCCCAACCAGACAAACCTGCGAGCTCGGAATCGATGGCACGGAACGGCGCGCTCTGGATGCTTGTCGTAAGTCTTGTCGTGCCACTCCTGAATGGATGCGCACCGGTCGTCGTGACGGGCGCGGCCGTGGGGGTGTCGGTTGTACACGACCGCCGGACCCCAGGTACCGTGTTGGACGACGAGCACATCGAGCTGCAGGGTTGGGGACTTCTGAACGATCATCCGGACATCAGGGAGCACAGCCGAATCGCCGTCACCAGCTATAACCTGGTCGTTCTCCTGACCGGACAGGCCGAGACGCAGGAGATCAGAGACCGCTTCGCGGAGCTGGTGAGTCGGCTGCCCAAGGTGAAGCGGGTGGTGAACGAGGTGACCATCGGGCCCTCGGAGAGTCTCGCAAACGAGGGTGAGGATGCGCTCATAACCTCTCGGGTGAAGCTCGCACTAGTCGGGATCAAGCTCCCCCACTTCGATCTGACACGGATCAAAGTGGTAACCGAAGCAGGTGTCGTCTATCTCATGGGACTGGTCACACCGGCAGAAGCCGAGGCCACCGTGGCGAAGGCCCGTTACGTCCCCGGTGTAAAACGGGTAGTCAAGGTCTTTGAATACATTCAGCCCCCCCCCTCCACTCCCGCCTGATGCCTTGCGCGGGCTTAGGGCGATTGTAGGCAACGACCGTCTGCTCACCGATCCGGCGGACTGCTGGCCTTACGGCTACGACAATAGCCGGCGGCAAGCGCTACCCCAGGCGGTGCTCTTCGTCACCGAGGCGGAGCACGTTTCCGCGGCTATCGAGCTCTGCAACCGACAGCGCATCCCCGTCACCGCGCGGGGCCGCGGCACCGGTACCACGGGAGCCACCGTGCCTGACCATGGGGGCATCGTGGTCTCTTTCGAGCGCATGGACCGCATTATCCGCATTGAGCCGAACGACAGGCTGGCGGTGGTCGAGCCGGGCGTCACCAACGAGGCGCTGCAGCAGGCCGCGGCCGCCCTGGGTTTCTTCTGGCCCCCGGACCCCACTAGCGCCGCTGTATGCACCGTCGGCGGCAATCTCGCCTACAACGCCGCCGGCCCTCGGGCAGTGAAGTACGGAACACCAAGGGAGAACACGCTGGGACTCAGGGCGGTGACCGGGAAGGGCGAACCCATCCGAACCGGCGTCTCGACCACGAAGGGCGTCGTCGGTTACGACCTTACCCGTTTGATTATCGGCTCCGAGGGGACGCTGGCCCTCATCACCGAGGCGACTCTGAAGCTCACCCCGCTCCCCGAAGCAAAGCGCACGCTGCGTGCCACTTACACCGACATCCATGCAGCGGCCGCCGCCGTCTCGGCGATCATGGCGCAGCCCGTCACTCCTTGCGCGCTGGAGTTCATGGACGCCGCGGCGCTCGCAACCGTCCGCGGCTACTTCGACCTAGGGATATCCGCAGACGTGGGTGCGCTGCTGATGATCGAAGTCGACGGCCCCGGGCACTGCATCGACGAAGCGGTCCAGTCCGTCGCCCAAGCGGCGACAGTGCCGGGCGTCAGGCAGGTACAAGCCGCGACCGACGATGCAGAGGTGGCCGCCCTCTGGAAGACTCGCAAGGCCCTGTCCCCGGCGCTGCGTCATATTGCCCCAAAGAAGATCAACGAGGACGTGGTCGTGCCCGTGTCGTGCATGGGACGGTTCATCGATGGATTGGAGCGGCTATCGGAAGAGACAAGGATCCGCATCGTCAATTTCGGCCACGCAGGCAATGGAAATATCCACGTCAATCTCCTCGTGCATCCGGATGATGCCGACGAGATGACACGCGCCGAGCGCTGTCTGGATGCGGTCTTCTCCCTGGTGATCGAGCTCGGAGGCACCCTTTCGGGCGAGCATGGCGTGGGGCTTGAGAAGCGGGACTTCGTCGCACGGGAGATCGACCCCGTCACCCTGCGGCTCATGCGGGACATAAAGCGTCAGTTCGATCCGAACGACATCTTGAACCCGGGCAAGTCATTGCCTCGATCGTAATTCCAGCCTCCAAGGATTGGGGAACAAGCAGTTATCCTTCAGCCACTCACGGACCACTCACCCGTCCGGCGAAAGGTCGTAAACGAGAAACCCGCTGCGAAACAAGGCTGGAAGCTCGTCGCCGGCGGCTGACAGCTCTGTCTAGCTGACCGGCACCTCCCCCCTGCGGCATTTCACTTGCCCGGCCGGACCAGCCCGCCGAGGCCAACGTCCTCCAAGGCGTCGAGCAAGAGGCGGCGTACGCTCGCCGCATCCTCGCACTGGAGGGCAACCCCCAGCAGCTCGCGCGCCCGCATCCGGCTCATGCTCCGGATCACCCACTTCGCGCGCAGCAGACTGCTGGCGCCCATACTCAGGCTGTGTACGCCCATTCCAAGCAATAGCACAACGCCCATCGGATCACCTGCCATCTCGCCGCAGATACTGACCTCGCGGCCGTACAGCCGGGCGCCCGCGACGATTTGGACCAAGGCCCGCAGCACTGCGGGATGCAGCTCGTCGTAAAGCTTGGCAACGTGCGCATTGTTGCGATCGACCGCCAAGAGATACTGGGTAAGGTCGTTTGTTCCGACCGACAGGAAGGCTACGCGGCGCGCCAGTGCCTCCGCCTGATAGACGGCGGCGGGCACCTCTATCATGACCCCCACCGGAGGCATCTGGACCTGATGGCCTTCATCACGCAGCTCGTCGTGGGCGCGCTGAATCAACAGCAAGGCATCGTCCACCTCGCTAACCGTGCTCACCATTGGCAACAGCAGCTGAAGATTGTCCAGCCCGATGGCCGCGCGCAGCATGGCCCGCACCTGTGTGAGAAAGATCTCGGGGTGGTCCAAGGTAATGCGGATGCCGCGCCACCCGAGGAACGGATTCGATTCCTGCACCGGGAAGTAGGGCAAGGGCTTGTCGCCACCGACGTCAAGGGTGCGGATGGTGACCGGACGCGGAGCAAAGGTCTCGAGCACCTCCCGGTAGTTTGTCATCTGGGCGGTCTCGCCGGGGAAGCGGTCGCGCACGATGAAGGGTAGCTCGGTGCGGTAGAGGCCAACGCCCGCCGACTCCTCGATGCCCACCGGCCGCGCCTCGGACACCAGGCCAGTGTTGAGGTAGAGAGGCACGCCGTATCCGTCCGGGGTTTCGGCGGCCAGGTGACGCAGGCTCTCGAGCTCGGTCGAGAGGGCGAGATCATCATCGAGGAGACGCCGGTATTCCGCGCGCACGACCGGACCCGGGGCGACGTAAACCCGCCCGCGATAGCCGTCCACAACGAGCTCCAGACCTTCGATCCGGCCCACCGGTAGGTCGACGACCCCCATTGCCGCGGGGACCCCCATCCCCCGCGCCAGAATCGCCACGTGGGACGAGCCGGAGCCGCCGGTGGAAACGATCCCAGTCAGCGAGCCCCGCGGCACTGCGGCGATCTGCATGGCGCTCAGCTCGTCGCCGACCAGGATCGTGCGGGATGGATACTCCACCGGCTGCACCTCCAGGTTCTGCAGGTGCATCAGGATGCGCCGCCCGAGATCACGAACATCGGAGCCGCGCTCACGCAGGTAAAGGTCGTCCATGGCGTCAAACACCCGTACGTGCTCCGCGATGGTTTCACGCAGGGCGCCGGGGGCCCAGCTCCCGGCACGAATACGCTCTACCGTTCCATCCACCAGTGTGTCGCTCTCGAGCATGAGGAGCCATGCATCGAACAGTGCCCGGTCCTCCGCCCGCAAGTCCGCCGCCGTGCGAACGGCGAAGCGCTCGATCTCTTCGATCACGTCCGCGACCGCGTCCCGAAACGCCTTCTCTTCCGCGGCCGAGTCGCTGGCAGGACGATCCGGTACGGCGTCCAGGTCCGCCGATGGGTAGACAACGACTGACGTTCCGATGGCGATCCCGGGGGACGCAGCAAGGCCCTGCAGAAACCGGTTCGGCAAAGCGCCGGGCTCTTGCATGCGCGCCAGCTCACCGCTCGCACGTGCGTGCGTGATGGCACCCGCCAGCTGGGAGGCGAGCGTCATCACAAAGGTGACTTCGTCGTCCTCGAAGCGCCTCCGCTCACGCTGGCGCAGCACGAGGACACCCAGCACGCGCCGGTTCTGGATGATGGGGGCACCAAGGAAGCCACGGTACCGCCGCTCCCCGGTCTCGTGCACAAAGAGATAGCGGGGGTGACTCGACGCGTCGTCGAGGTTAACCGGCTCGGCACGCTCACTCACCCAGCCGATAAGGCCGCGGTTGAGTGGCAGCCGAACGCGACTTACGGCCTGAGGGCGCAGACCGTCGGTGGCTTGAAGGATATGCTCTCGCGCATCGAAATCGGTGAGGTAAACGGAGCAGACATCGGCACCGACGGCCTGTTTCACCCGCTGCACAATGACGGCAAGCGCCTGCTCCAGGTCCGGAGCCTCATTGACTTCCTGAACGATCCGGCGGAGCTGTTCGAGCATGGACAGGGTTCACCAGGCCTTAACGATCACACAGCCGGGGCGGCGGAGCTTAGCGACTGCGCGGCCGCGTATTCAGCGGTGCTTCTGACGCAGCAACCGGGGCTGACCGGTTGGGGCTACATGCGGGGACGGCACACCGTCCGGGTACAGCAAGGGGGCCAGCTCCTCCAGCGCCTGCTGATAGACCTGCCGCTTGAAGTACACCACCTCACGCAGCGGTTGCCAGTACAGTACCCACCGCCAGGCGTCGAATTCTGGCTTTGGAGACTTGTCGAGACAAAAGGCGTCTTCCGCGCAGTCCACGCGGAGCATGAACCACACTTGCTTCTGCCCGATGCAGATAGGTCCGCAATGGCGACGGATGAAGCGCTTGGGGAGCCGGTAGCGGAGCCACCGCCTGGTACAGCCCAGCACTGTGACCTGATGGGATAGAAGACCGACCTCTTCCTCAAGCTCCCGAAACATTGCCTCCAGCGGGGTTTCGTCTGACTTGATGCCCCCCTGGGGAAACTGCCAGGCGTTTTGACCCACCCGCCTGCCCCAGAAGAGACGGCGCTCGTTGTTGGTCAGTATGATGCCAACATTTGGCCTGAAACCGTCCGGGTCGATCAAGGTGACATGCTCACGGATGTATATTGGTGCATTTTTCCATAACCGCCCTGAGCTGGGCAACCCGCACCATCCTTAACCTTTTGCCAAATCAGCGACTTTCCGTCTATTTACGCGAGCTGATCGGCGCTGGCCCGCGCGTGCGATCCGACACCACCTGAGGTAACGACTTGCCGCTTGCGATCTTCGATCTCGACAACACGCTGCTCGGGGGCGACTCCGACTATCTGTGGGGCATCTACCTGGCTGACCGGGGGATCGTCGACAGAGAGGAGTACGAGCGCCTCAACGAGCGCTTCTACCGCGATTATCGTGAAGGACGCCTGGACATCTTCCAGTTCCTGCGCTTCTCGCTCAGGCCCTTGCGGGACAACCGCCGCCAGGACCTGCTGCGCTGGCGCAGCGACTTCTTAGCGGAGAAGATCGAGCCGATCATCCTTCCCCGCGCACGAGAGCTCGTGGAGCGACACCGTTCGGCGGGCGACACGCTCCTGATCGTCACGGCCACGAACGAGTTCGTGACGGCGCCCATCGCGCAGCGATTCGGGGTACCCAACCTCATCGCCACCATTCCGGAGCAGATCGAGGGCCGGTATACGGGGGACGTGCTCGGCATTCCGTCGTTTCAGGCGGGTAAAGTCAAGCGCCTGGAAGAGTGGCTCGTCCGGTCGCGCCGAGACCTCACGGGGAGCACCTTCTACAGCGACTCCCACAACGACATACCGCTCCTGGAGCGCGTCGACCACCCGGTCGCCGTAGATCCGGATGCGGAGCTGGCACGCCACGCCACCGGCCACGGTTGGTCCATCATCTCACTGCGCGGCAGCGACGCTGACTGAACGAGCCGCCGGGTCTGGACTGAGGCAGCACACGTCGTTCTCTACGGAATCGGTGAACAAATCCGTCCTGGATCGCCAAGCGCACGACACCCGGAAAGCGTGATTTTCGGGCGCCTTCATTTCCAGCCTCTTGCTGGCACCGAAAGTGGCGGGGCGCCTTGCCCTGCGCTCGGAGACGAAGATAAAGACACCCGGCGGATCTGCCGTCATCACGCCGTAATCGTTCCCACACGAGCCCGCAACAGACTCGGCGTATCGTTTTCATCACTCTTGACCATTGCAGGGGTTGATGAATGGGAGCGACCGCATCAGCGTTGCCCGTTAGACGGGGAAATCGCCTCTACGTCGAGCTTGCATCCGACGAGCGGAGCGTGCGTGAGGCTCAGGACCTTCGCCACAGGGTGTTCGGCGAGGAGATGGGCGCCAAGCTCAGACCCAGCCGGGGAAATCTGGATGTGGATGACTTCGACGCCTATTGTCAGCACCTGCTGGTGCGCGAGGCCAAGAGCGATCGGGTTGTCGGCTGCACCCGCATCCTCACCGACGAGAACGCCAGACACATGGGGTGTTTCTACTCCGACGGCAAGTTCGACTTAACATCGGTTGCCGCCTTGCCCCGGTGCAAGTTGGAGATCGGGCGCACCTGCATCGACGTGGACTACCGCCAAGGCGCGGGCATTGCCGTCCTCTGGTCTGGCCTCGCGGGCTTTATTCAGCTGCACGGTTTCGACTGCCTCTTCGGCTGCGCAAGCGTGCCGCTCGGTGATCAGGACATGCAGGCAGCGGCCATCATGAACCGCCTGCGCCGCCAGGCGATGGCCGACCCCGGGATTCGCGTCACCCCTAGGGTTCCGTTGCTGACAAGCGGTGTCCCGGACAACGTTCTCGACGCGCCCCTCCCGGCGCTCCTCAAAGCCTATGTGCGCCTAGGGGCCAAGGTGTGCGGAGAGCCATGTCGTGACCCGGCCTTCGGGGTCGCCGACGTCTTGATGCTCCTTAATGTCGACGAGCTCAATCCCGTTTACTCCCGACACTTCCTCGAGCGCGCCCTGGAACCCTGAGGCCGATGCAGGTCGTGAGGACCCTGGGGGGCGCCCTACGCGTCATCGCGCACCTGTTGACCGGCGCCGGCATCGCGGACGCCGTCGCTGGTCACCTCGGTGGGCGCCCGAGATGGGTGCCCGCCGTCGTTCGGTGGTGGTGCTCACGGCTCTGCCGGGCGCTCGGTCTGCGCATCAGCGTTACGGGCGGCCTCGCCGACAATGCGCTTCTCGTGGCGAACCATGTCTCCTGGCTGGACGTCCCTGTCCTCGGTGCCCAGGGAGAGATCGGCTTCCTGTCGAAGGCAGAGGTCCGAGGGTGGCCCCTGATCGGTTGGATGGCAGAGACCGCGGGGACTCTGTTCATAGAGAGGGGAGGCAACCAGGCCAACGAGCTGGTCGAGCAGATCGGGGAGCGCATCCGCCGGGACGGGCGGGTCGCGATCTTCCCGGAAGGCACGACCACCGACGGCAGGACGATAAACCGCTTCCACGCCCGACTGTTCGCCGCGGCCGCACAGCCGCGGGTGTGGATCCAGCCCGTTGCCCTGCGCTACGGCCGACAGGGTGACCCAGACCGGGTGGCCCCCTTCGTCGGCGAGGATGACCTGGTCTCGCATCTGTTGCGCTTGCTGAGACACCCCCAACTCGAGGCCGGACTCATGCTGCTCCCGCCCTTTCAGGCAGGCGACCTCGATCGACGCCGCATCGCGGGACGCTGTCGCTCGATGATCGCGGACGCACTTGAGCTTGGTCCTGCCAGCAGGATTCCCTCGGCCCTCGGCCTAGTGCAGTCGGTCGACTCGGCCCTTGCGCCCAGCACCCCGGTTGGCGAGACGAGCTGACCAGGGTGCTCGATGAGTCTAGAGTCCTCATGCAAGCACCTTCGGGTCGCAGTGATCACGGAGACCTACCCTCCGGAGATCAACGGCGTCGCCAATACCATGGGGCATCTGGTCGTTGGGCTTGAGGTCCGCGACCATCAGGTCGATCTCGTCCGCCCGCGACAACCAAGAGACGCTCCCATGCCTGGTCACCGGGTGATGCTCGTCCCCGGTCTTCCTATTCCGGGATACCCCGAGCTCCGTTTCGGCCTGCCGGTGTACTGGCGGCTGCGCCGTATCTGGCGAGAGCGCCGGCCGGAAATCTGCTATATCGCCACACAGGGGCCATTAGGTCACGCCGCGCTCAGAGCGGCCCGATCACTGGACGTGCCGGCGATCACCGGCTTTCACACCCAGTTCCATCACTACAGCCGCCACTATGGGCTCGGGGCGCTGCGGCACCAGATCATGCGCGCATTGCGGCGTTTCCATAACCGCTCTGACGCGACCCTGGTTCCCACCGCGGAGCTGCGTGACGAGCTTACGGCGCGTGGGTTCCATGGGGTCCACGTCTTTAGCCGCGGCGTGGACACACACCTCTTTTCTCCCCAGCGGCGCAATGCGGGTCTGCGCCGTGCCTGGGGCTGCACTGAGACCGACCTCGCCGTCCTCTATGTGGGCCGGTTGGCCTCTGAGAAGAATATCGGGCTCGCGGTCGAGGCGTTCGAAGGAATCTGCTCAGAAGCACCATCCGCGCGATTCGTGTTGGTGGGGGACGGTCCGGAGCTTCCGCGCCTACGCAAGACCCATCCGCAATTCAGGTTCACCGGCACCAAGACCGGGGTGGAACTGGCGGAGCATTACGCAAGTTGTGACCTGTTTGTCTTTCCGAGCCTTACCGAGACCTTCGGTAACGTCGTTCCGGAGGCGATGGCGAGCGGGCTCCCCGTCATTGCATTCGACTACGCCGCCGCCGGCTCGCACATCCGCAATCGAGAGAACGGGATCACCGTGAGGTCTGCTGACCGTGCCTCCTTTGTGCGTAGGGCGGTTGAGGCAGCACGCGATCGGCCCAAGCTCCGCTCGCTTGGGGAGCAGGCTCGACTCACCACGCGGGAGCTCAGCTGGGAGCGCGTCCTGGAAGTCTTCGAGCAGCTGCTGCTGGAGGTCGTACGCCAGCGTACCGCAGCGGAGGGTCACCATGCAGCCACGGCTACGCCTCCCAAATGAGCTGGGCCGGCGAGACAGAGCGCCAAAGGTGAGGACAAGCGCGCGGCTGTTACCGCCTGCTCAGACGAGAGGTTGCGATGACGCCTGACGGGAAGGGAGAAATTGGCGACCGTAGAAAGTGCGGGTACGGATGACGATCCTTTGGGGGGATCGGAGGGGGAACTGCACGTCCTTGTGCAATGCAGCTTCCTGGAGTAGGGACTAGGCCCTTACTTGGTTTCGGTTTGGGCCGGAGCGGCAGGCGCAACAGGGGCGGCGTACGGGGCGGCATAAGGGTAGCCACCACCGTAGTAAGGAGCACCGTAGCCTCCCCACGGGCCACCCCAACCGTACGGGCCGTAGCCGTAATAGTCGCGGTAGCGGTTGTAACCGCGACCCCAACCACGTCCGCCACCGGACATGCTCATGTTGAAGTCGCCGTAGCCGTCACCCATCATGTCGTTCCACCAATCGTTAGCGCCGGAGCCGTACCCAGGGCCGCCGCCCCAAGGACCACCACCCCACCAAGCACTCGCAGTGGCTGACACACCAAGCAGAGCGGCAATCGCCGCAGCGGTAGCAAGCTTCTTCATTCGATTTCTCCTGTAGTATCTCTGATGCAGCAAGCGAAGGCGCCGACAGCGCCGACGGTGGCTATAATATTAGTATTTTCTTATTTTGTGAAATAATATTTAGCTATCGAACAATTAAATCTAATAGCCGCATCGATGCCGTGGCGGTCGAGACAGGCGCTGCGGGAAAACCCGGTCAACTACCAGCCGAGGTCCGCGCCGAGGTTGGGCCCAGGCGGCGTGCCACCTCCACCAGGTCCTCCCAAGCGCGACCCTTCTGGTCGGGCGATCGCAGCAGATAGGCGGGGTGGTAGGTCACCCTCAGCGGGGTCTTGTCGGGGCCGAATTCAAACCACCTTCCACGCAGGCTGCCGATAGGGGCGTCGGTTCGGAGCAGATTCTGGGCGGAGATCCGGCCGACCGACAACAGCACCCGCGGGCGCAGCAGGGCGATCTGCCGCATGAGGAAAGGCTCGCAGCGCACGGTCTCCTCCGGCTTTGGGTCGCGGTTTCCCGGTGGGCGGCACTTGAGAATGTTCGCGATGTAGACTTGCTTGCGACCTAGCCCAATGGCCGCGAGCATCAGGTTGAGAAGCTGCCCTGCCCGGCCGACGAAAGGCTCCCCCTGCCGGTCCTCATCGGCGCCCGGGGCCTCGCCGATGATCATGAGATCCGCCCCTCGATCGCCGACGCCGAAGACCGTCTGCGTCCTGGTCTCGGATAGGCGGCAAGCGCGGCACGCCGCCACCGCCGTTCGCAGACCTTCCCAGTCCATCGCGCCGATGGCGTCACGGCCGAGCTCCCTGCTTGGCCCCCGCGTCTTGCGATCGGTACCGAGATATGTTTCCGCCGCGGCGCTTGCCGGAAAGGTCGAGGCACCCTCATGATCGCTTGGCACCGCGGGCTCCTGCCCCGGTTCGCCGGAGACTTCGGCCGCCCCGGTGGGCGGCTCCGACCGCAGCCGCCAGACATGGACACCCATGGCGTCGAGATAACGGCGGTGAAGGTCCCGGTCCATTGGAGACGGCTAGACGTCGCCGGTTTGTGGGTGCGCGCGCTCGCGGGCCTCGAGGATCTTGTTGCAGGCGTTGATGTATGCCTTGGCCGAGGCGATGACGATATCGGTATCCGCGCCCTGGCCGTTGACGATCCGCCCGCCCCGCTCCAGCCGCACTGTGACCTCGCCCTGGGCATCGGTACCGCTGGTAATGGCGTTTACCGAGTAGAGCTTCAGGACGGTTCCGCTGTTGACGATCGACTCGATGGCCTTGAAGGTGGCATCCACGGGCCCCCCGCCGATTGCCGTGCCCGGCTCCTCCTCGCCGTCCACAGCAAGCACGAGGTCCGCACGAGGGATCTCCCCGGTCTCCGAGCAGACGCGCATCGAGATCAGCTTGATCCGTTCCTTCGCCGTCTCCAGGGCATCGGTGACCAGGGCCTGGAGATCCTCGTCGAAGATCTCATGCTTCTTGTCTGCGAGGTCCTTGAAGCGAGAGAAGGTGGCGTTGAGCTCCTCCTCCGACGCGAAGATGACTCCAAGCTCCGCCAAGCGGGTACGGAAGGCGTTACGGCCGGAGTGCTTGCCGAGCACCATTCGGTTCTGCGTCCAGCCCACATCTTCGGCGCGCATAATCTCGTAGGTCTCGCGGCTCTTGAGGACGCCATCCTGGTGGATCCCGGACTCGTGGGCGAACGCATTGGCGCCCACGATCGCCTTATTGGGCTGGACCGGAAAGCCGGTGATCCCCGAGACGAGACGCGAGCAGGTGACGATTTGGGTAGTATCGAGCCGCGTGTCGCAGGGGAAATGGTCCTGGCGCGTGCGCACCGCCATGACGATCTCTTCCAGGGCCGCGTTGCCGGCCCGCTCACCGAGACCGTTGATGGTGCACTCCACTTGGCGCGCACCGTTGCGCACAGCGGCCAGCGAGTTGGCGACGGCGAGTCCGAGATCGTTGTGGCAGTGGACCGAGAAGACCGCCTTGTCCGAATTCGGCACGCGCTCGATCAGGGTGTGGATGAGGTCGCCGAACTGATACGGAATGCTGTAACCCACCGTGTCGGGGATGTTTAGGGTCGAGGCACCCGCGTCGATCACCGCCTCGAGCACCCGACACAGGAAGTCGATGTCGGAACGGCCGGCGTCTTCCGGAGAGAACTCCACGTCATCCGTGTACTTGCGGGCGCGCTTGACGGCCTCTACCGCCTGCTCGATCACCTGGTCGGGCGTCATCCGCAGCTTCTTCTCCATGTGAATCGGAGAGGTGGCGATGAAGGTGTGGATGCGGGCCGAGGCGGCGCCCGACAGGGCCTCGCCGGCACGGTCGATGTCCTTGTCGAGCGCCCGAGCCAGGCCGCACACGGTGCTCTCCCTTACCGCGTCCGCGACGGCCTTGACCGCCTCGAAGTCGCCTGGACTCGCAATCGGGAAACCGGCCTCGATCACATCCACGCGGAGCTTCTCGAGCGCCTTGGCGATGCGGACCTTCTCCTCTCGCGTCATGGAGGCGCCGGGACTCTGCTCGCCGTCCCGCAAGGTGGTATCGAAAATAATCAGATGCTCTTGCTCGCTCATACGCTCGCCCTCGAGAGGCCGTGTATCTCGACAGGACCCATGGCAGAATCCCACATCGCCTGTCACGGGACTTGATCAGTGCAGCAGCTTGGCACACAGGCGTTTGCGCACCATGGGACCACTCACCGAAGTCGCCGGACTATATCGCTTGCGTCCATCGACTGCCAAGCGAGGAACGGATCTCGGTCTCGAAGCCGGACCGATGCAAGCCGAGCGGCGCCTATGGCGCACTCCGGGCAGGATGCGCGTCGCCCACCATCGATGGTTCTTGTCTTCATGACCGATCTGGGTGACTTGGAGCTGCTGCTGCGTTCGGACACACCGATCGTGCTGATCGAGACGCTGGAGGAGCCGCGCATCGTGGAGCTGGCGGCGCGTCTTGCCGTGCGCATGAACGAGCCCGCGTTCTGCTGGACCGTGACGGACGGCCTGCGCCGGGTCGACCTGGCGGCGGGGATCCAGCGCCATCTTGCCGAGCCGGCAGAGGTACTGCGCCACATCAAGCTCACACATCAACCGGGCATCTATCTCCTGCTCGACTTCCATCCCTTTCTGGACGAGCCGATCCACGTGCGGCTGGTGAAGGAGATCGCCCAGGGATACTCGGAGCTGCCGCGCACCATCGCCTTCGTGAGCCACGCGCTGGAGATCCCGGCCGAGGTCCGTCATATGAGCGCGCGCTTCGCACTTCGCCTTCCCGACCGCAACCGGTTGCTGGCGCTCATCCGCGAGGAGGCGCAGGCATGGCAGCACGAGCGGGCCGGACGGGCATTCCGGGCGAGCCGCGAAGCGATCGACAGACTCTCACGGAATCTCCTAGGGGTTACCGAATCCGATGCCCGCCGACTCATCCGCAGCGCGATCCGCAAAGACGGCGCAATCACTCAAGAGGACGTGAAGGAGGTGACCCGGGCCAAGTACGAGCTCCTGAATCCTGGCGGGGTCGTGAGCTTCGAATACGACACTGCCACCTTTGCCGATGTCGCAGGACTCGATAACCTCAAGGCATGGATCGACCAGCGCCGCTCCCCTTTCCTCAGCAGCAGTGCCGCTCGGGACCGGCCTCGGGGCATCCTGCTGCTGGGGGTTCAAGGCGGTGGCAAGAGCCTCGCCGCCAAGGCCGTCGCCGGACGCTTCGGGGTACCTCTGCTCCGCGTCGACTTCGCAGCACTCTATGACAAGTACATAGGGGAAACAGAGAAGAAACTGCGCCGTGCCCTGCAGACGGCCGATCTGATGGCGCCCTGCGTGCTCTGGATCGACGAGATCGAGAAGGGGCTCGCCGGCGGCGGGGGCGACGACGGCGTCAGCCAGCGTGTAATGGGCACACTGCTCACATGGATGGCCGAGCGCACGACCGCCGTCTTCATCGTAGCGACCGCGAACGACATCTCCCGACTGCCACCCGAGCTGGTGCGAAAGGGCAGGCTCGACGAGCTCTTCTTCGTCGACCTGCCTGGCCCCGAGGTGCGCGCCCACATCTTCGAGATCCATCTGCGGCGGCGCAACCAAGCGCCCGAGCTCTTCGACCGCGATCGTTTGGCGGCAGCCAGCGACGGTTTTTCGGGGGCAGGCATCGAGCAGGCTGTCGTGTCCGCTCTCTATGCTAGCCGAGCCCAGGATTCTCCGCTCAGCACCGATGCCCTGATCAGCGAGCTCGAACGGACTCGGCCACTTTCCGTTGTGATGGATGCTCAGATACAGGCCCTGCGGGCCTGGGCACTGGAACGTACCGTCCCCGCGCACTGAGGAGCTCAGTGAAGAGCGCATGACACCTATGCCCTCGCCGCTCGGTCTCACGTTCACTCTGGTGACGAGCCTGCTAGCGACCGCACCGGGACGATGCACGGAGGCTGGTGGACAGCTCCTGCTCGTGGGTCCCTCTCGTTCGCTCACCCGTCCGAGCGAGGCGGCCGCAGTGGCGCGCGACGGCGTCGTCGTCGAGATCGACGCTGCGGTTTACCTCGGTGACGTAGCGGTTTGGCGGCAAAACGGCCTCACGCTGAGGGGCAGCAGGAACGGGCGAGCCCACCTGATGGCCGCGGGCAGAGCCGCAGAGGGCAAGGCCATCTGGGTCATCAAGGGCGATGACGTGACAGTTGAGAACGTGGAGCTTTCCGGAGCGCGTGTCTCTGCTCACAACGGCGCGGGCATCCGTGCCGAAGGTGTTGGACTCACCATCCGCAACTGTCGGTTCCATCACAACGAGATGGGGCTGCTCACCAACAACGATCCGGCCGGCTGGGTGACGATCGAGCGCTCAGAATTTGACCACAACACGACGGACACCGAGGGGCACGGGCGGCTTGGGCACAACATCTACATCGGCCGCATCAGCCGTTTCGTCTTGCGCGCGAGCTACGTGCACGATGCCCACATCGGGCACTTGGTGAAGAGTCGGGCGACACACAACCAGATCTTGGGCAATCGAATCTTGGATGCGGACGGGGATTCGAGCTACCTCATCGATCTCCCCGAAGGCGGCAGGGCGGAGATTCGAAACAACGTCCTGCGCCAAGGCGCACGCTCCGCAAACCGCGCCGCAATCGACTTCGCGGCAGAGGCCAACCGGGACGCCCCCGGACAGTCTCTCAAGGTAATCGGCAACGACTTCGTCAGCGAGGGCGCACCCGCTACCTTCGTGCGGAACTTCAGCATCGCGCCCGCACTTCTGCAGGGAAATCGCGTCCGCGGCGAGGTCAGGCCAGTAGTCGGAAAGGGAGAGGTTCGTTAAGGTGCCCCTATCTTCGCCGCGAGATCCTGTCCCGCCACGTCCGGCCTCCTGAAGACCGAAAGAGCAAGTGCGAGCGGTATAGAATGAGGCAGTTAACCCTTTAGGCAGTGATCGATGGAATACAAGGACTACTACAAGATCCTGGGGGTACCTCGCGACGCATCCTCCGACGATATCAAGCGCGCGTATCGTCGCCTGGCCCGCAAGTACCACCCGGACGTTAGCAAGGAGCCGGACGCGGAGGCACGTTTCAAGGAGGTCAACGAAGCGAACGAGGCCCTTAAGGACCCGGAGAAGCGGGCGGCTTATGACGCACTCGGGGACCAGTGGCGCGCGGGACAGGAGTTTCGTCCTCCGCCGGGGGGCGGAACCTGGCAGCGCGAGTACCGTTTCAGCCCGGACGACGCCGCCCAGTTCAGCGATTTCTTCTCCTCGCTCTTCGGCGGCGGGGGGGTCGGACGGGCGGGCGAAGACATGTTCAGGCAGCGCGGGCAGGATCAAACCGTCCGGGTGCAGATTGGCCTGGAGGACGCCTATCGAGGGGCCACGCGACAGCTGCGTCTCGAGACACCGGAGATCGGTAAGAACGGTCGGTTGCAGAATCGGACGCGAACCCTCAACGTGCGCATCCCCGCCGGCGTGACCCAGGGTCGGCAGATCCGCCTCGCCGGTCAAGGCGGCCCGGGGGTCCAGGGCGGCAGCAAGGGGGACCTCTATCTGGAGGTGGACTTTGCGCCGCACCACCTGTTTCGGGCCGAGGGTAAGGACATCTTCCTGCGGCTGCCGATCGCGCCATGGGAGGCGGCACTCGGCGCTACGGTCACGGTCCCGACCCTCGGCGGGCCGGTCAGCCTGAGGATACCGGCCGGTTCGCAGAGCGGTCGCCACCTGCGTCTCAAGGGACGCGGTCTCCCCGGGAGCCCGGCGGGCGACGAATACGTCCTGATCGAGATCGTCGTGCCCCCTGCACACACCGAAGAGGAGAAGGAGGAGTTCCGGCGCATGGCGAAGGTCTTCTCCTTTAATCCGCGCGCAAAGCTTGGAGTCTGAACATGGCGCAGACGACAACAGACCTGGTGGGCGTGGTACTCGATGAAGGACTGACCGTTACGCTCGCGGAGCTGACCGAAGTCTGCCGGGCGAGCGATCAAGTCGTGCGACTGATGGTCAACGAGGGAGTGCTGAGACCCACCGGGACGCGTCCGGAAGAATGGCGCTTCAGCGGCGTCCAAATCCGCCGGGCCCGCCGCGCGGTACGTCTGCAGCGGGATCTGGAGCTCAACCTCGCCGGCGCCGCCCTGGCACTGGATCTGCTCGATCAGATCGAGGCGCTGCATGCGCGTATCCGCGCCCTCGAATTCCAGCTCGGGTCGCGTACTCCGGCAGAGTGAGGCCGAAAACCTTGGCCGCAGACGCATGACCAACCCCCTCATCCTGGGGCAGCTCAGCGGACTACAGGAGACGATGCGCGAGCCCGTTCGCCGCGAGCCTGCTGATCGGGCCACTGCCCTAGTCCACCCGGAGCTTGCCTGCCTTGCCTGGTACCTGGGCCGTTCGGTGTTCCGGGAGACCCATTGGCTGCGGGAGGTGGTCGCCGGCATCCGTCTGGTGTTTCGGCCGGGCTAGCTCAGCCGCGCCGAAATCCCCGCAACAACACGATTCTCTTCTCGGTTGTCGGGTTTCCGGGGCTGGGTCACGGGCGTCGGGGGACGCCGTGAATACCTTCATGTAGCTTGACGGCAGCCTCCCTGCCGCCGACACCCCCGTCGCCCGCAACCCAACCCCTCAGGCTTGAGCCGAAACGCTGCAACCGATAGGTACAGCGTTGTTAGCGGCACTTCGGCGCCCCTCTACCAGGCAGTCGGGTACGCCGAACCGCTGCGCGAGCGATTACCGAGCCTCGACGGGCTCAGCCGAGCACGAACCGCATGGACAGGTCCACCGCCGCCAAATCTTTGGTGAGATCGCCGATCGAGATCTCGTCGACCCCGGTCTCCGCGACGGCGCGGATACGCTCGATGGTGATACCTCCCGACGCCTCGAGCCGTGCGCGACCTGCGCTCAGCGCCACCGCCCGACGCAGGTCTGCAAGTGCGAAGTTATCGAGCAGGAGGTGCTCCGCGCCCGCCGCAAGCGCCTCTTCGGCCTCGCCGAGGGACTCTACCTCAATCTCGATGTCGGCAGCTCCCGCCGCCCGCCGCGCAGCCGCCAAAGCGGCCGCAATCGATCCCGCCGCCGCGATGTGGTTTTCCTTGATGAGGATCGCGTCATACAGACCCTTGCGGTGATTATGACAACCGCCGCATACGACCGCGTACTTCTGTTGCACGCGCAGCCCGGGGATGGTCTTGCGGGTGTCGAGAACACGGACCGGCAGCCCGGCGACGGCGTCGGCATAGAGGCGCGCGCGAGTAGCCGTGCCGGAAAGAGTCTGCAAGTAGTTGAGGGCCGTGCGCTCGCCCGTCAAGAGCGCCTGCGCCATACCCTCCAGCCGGCACACACGCTGCCCAGGCTGGACCCGATCGCTGTCGGCCACAAACCAGCGAACCTCGACCGCCGGATCCAGCTGCCGAAACACCTCTTCGAACCACGCCTGCCCGCAGAGGACCGCCTTCTGGCGGGTGACTACCTCGACGGTGGCGTGCTGCGTGGCGGGCAGAAGCGTAGCGGTGAGATCGCCGCTGCCGACATCCTCGTCCAAGGCGGCACAGACCTGTGCGGCGATCAGATCGCGCGGGGGCAGACTACCCAGGAATCCAGCGGTGCGGGGATCGCGTGCGGCCTCTGAGCTCATAGCGACTCCGGTACCCAAGGCGAGTGCCCTGGGCGCATATTCTGGACGACAGGCTTGCCACCCACGAAAGGCCCCACTCCCTGACCAACCCAGCCACACCAGAGATTGGCAAGCTGGTAGTGATCGGGCTCGACGTTCGGCGCGCCTCAGCCCTGGAACACGTGCGGATGAATCCCTTGCGACGGGTCACCAACCGCATCTGTTCCATCGGTAAGATACAGTCGGGTGAAACAAACCCCCTGTCAACGACGCTTTAGAGTCTGCAGCACGGCCTCCATGGCGCGATCAACGATCGGAGCGTCTCCCGCCAGGATTGTCATCGAGCCCTGTACCAGCATCGCGGCGAGATCGGCCCCGGCCAGCTCAAGTGCCTTGCGTCCGGTGCGGTCGACAAAGACGTAGATGTCCGAGAAGGGACTGCACCAGCTCAGCTTGACGCGAATGTGCTTCCCGTCGTCGCGCAGGATTTCGACCCAACCGCCGACGGCGAGACCATGCGCCGCCAACATGCCCGCGGCACCGCCTGAGTCTGAAGGAGAAGGAGGCCACGACAGGCTGTCCTCGGACAGACGGTCAGTCTGCTCCTCGCCGCTGACTGCAGTCGAAGGCTTCGTGAGTGCGACTGCGGGTGCGTCCGCCGAGACCGATCCTGCACCGTGCAAGGCCGCCATATGCAAGGATTGCAGCTCCCGAACCCAACGCGCGAGACGGCGCTGATCGAATGAGACGTTAACGAGCGACTCGCGCAACGTGCGAAGGAGCTCTGGAATACTGCGCAAGAGCTCACGCCGCTCACTGTAATCTACCTTGGGTTGCACGCTCCATAGCAACCGGTCAGCCGTTCGCATTGCCCGGCGCCACTCTTCTCCAGCCATCCCCCCGCGCTCGTACGCGGCGAGCAGCACCTCCTGCCAGCCCTCGTAGAGCAGAGCGGTGACTGTCTCGGGCACGCGGTCATACCAGCGCAGCCGCTCCGCGATCATCCCCCGAATGGCGCGCCTCGCGTCCTGGTGGCGCTCCCTCCCCTCGATCTCGCGCCGGACCGCAGATTCCACAACCTGTGCGGCCTGCTGTTCCCTCTCGCGAAAGGCAACGACCTCGGCATCGAGCGCATCGAACAGGGCGAGATCCCGGTCGAACTCGAGCACGACACGATTCACGACCCGCTCTATGCAACCGTACACGCTCGCCTCGGAGCGGTCCCCTTCGTCGTCGCACCCGAGGGCAAGCTCGGCGAGATGGTTCAAGAGTCGTCGGGCGGGATGGTCTCTGTCGCTGAAGAAGTCTTTGTCGAGCAGAGCAACCTTGACGAAGGGGATCTGCAGCCGCCCGACGAGGACCTTGACGGGATCGGAGAGGTCGTTTCCGTGCATGATGTGCTCGAAGAGCAGAAACACCAAATCCAGGGTGTCCTCGTCCACCGTGCCCAGGGTCCGTGCGTGGCGGCCCTGATCGCGCAGGCGCAGCTCATCGACCAGGCGCCGGCGCAGCTCGCTACACGGACTCTCTTGTGACTCGCGGGGCCAGGCAGGGAGCTGTATCCGGCTGAGGGCTGCCATCAACTCGCTAGTGGCTACCAGCGCGGTCGGCTCGTCCCCCATTTTGGAGCCGTCGTGACCGAGCAGCCGTTGTAGGTTCTCGAAGGCGGTCCCCGCGAGTGCCGCACGGGGAGCAGAGCCGGGCTGCCGCGACGCTGCAGAGCCCTTTGTTTGGGACGCAGACACCTCGGGCTCCAGCGCCTGCAACGCCGCGTGCCGATTCTGGTCGGGACGTTGGCGCGGACTCCGGTTGGACCTTGTGGAAGCCGTTGCCTGCTTGACAAGCGCGACATAGACGTCCCCTAGGCGATCCATCACGTGCTTGTCAAACAGCTTCAGCACGATAAGCTTGACAGTGAGATCCAGCTCCTCGACGGGCCCCAAGGCGGACCGGAAGGCATTGCAGATCCAATGCGGCCCGAGCGGATCATCGCGCGGGTCGAGCGCGCGCTGTCCGAGGAGATCGGCCAGATGCTCCCGTAGCGTGACAAGATCCCCATGGTATCGGCTCTCCGCCTTGGAGATGAGGTTGGCGACGGCAAGGGTTTCTTCGAGCTCCGCATCCCCCATCAGAGCCATGGGCTCGTGCGTCGGGGCCGGGGTCGGCTCGGCGGTACCGCTGAGGAAGGCGTGCACCGCACCGCGCAGCTTGAGCAGGAATAATGCCTCGATATCGCCACGCCGGCGGCGCAGGAGCCGCATGGCATCGAAGTAGATGGTATAAAGCGAGTTGATCTCGGACTTGTCCGCTAGATCGTAAAGTGCGTCGTCCATCCGCAAGAACATGTCTTCGAGCAAAGACGGCAGCGCGCGGACGATCTGATTAGAACAGCGGGTGACAAAGCGGCTGGCGTCGGCCGGGATGCCGCCGTTAGCGGCAGTCGAGGCAGACAGCGGGGGGCCGTTCTTGCTCACGGGACGTCAGCACCCGAATCTTCGATACTGGGACTCCGCGGCTCCCCCCTGGCATCCCGCCGTCTGGACGAAAACCACGCGGTTGATATGCAGCAAGAATTGTACCTCATATCCCCATAAGGTGTTGAAGAGTTAAGGCAGCCTTCTGATCCAATTGGCAAATTCTGGGCGCGAGGAGAGGCTGGAGCCGTGAGTCAATGAAGTTGCCCTTGCCCCAACTGTTAAAATTTCTGACAGACAGCCTGCGCGACCTGATGCCGATCATCGGGGTCGTCACTTTCTTCCAACTAGCGGTCGTCCGCCAGCCCATTCCGGACTTCCTCGAGCTCCTGTGGGGCACCTTCCTGGTGCTCCTGGGCCTCACCCTTTTCGTACAAGGGCTCAAGATTGCTCTATTCCCAATCGGAGAAGCGATGGCACGGGACTTTGCCGCCAAGGGGAGCGTGTGGTGGCTTCTCGTGTTCGCCTTTGCCCTGGGCTTTGGCACGACGGTCGCGGAGCCGGCGCTGATCGCGGTTGCGGAAGAGGCTGCGACCGTGGCCGCCCATGGCGGCATGATCTCGAACCTCGCAGATGCGCGCGCGGAATACGCGGAGGGACTACGGTACACGGTGGCCGTATCGGTAGGGGTAGCCATCGTCCTCGGCGTCATGAAGATCTTACGCGGCTGGCGCATCCAATACCTGATCGTTGGCGGCTACATCGTCGTGGTGGTCATGACCACCTTCGCGCCGAAAGAGATCGTCGGCATCGCCTACGACTCGGGGGGGGTCACCACCTCGACCATCACCGTGCCTCTGGTAACCGCACTCGGGGTCGGCCTCGCATCGAGCATCGAAGGGCGCAACCCCATGACCGACGGCTTCGGTCTCATTGCGCTGGCGTCGCTCACGCCGATCATCTTTGTGTTGGGCTACGGAATGCTGCTGTGATCGATCACGTCGCGTCGCTGGGCTGGTCACTTGCCGCAACCGTTGATGATGTACTGCCCATAATCGGCATCCTCGTGGGCTTCCAGGCTCTGGTGCTGCGCCGCCGCCCCCCCAACCTGGGGCGAGTGGTCTTCGGCTTCCTGCTGGTCCTGCTGGGTCTCGCCCTCTTTCTGGAAGGACTCGACCGCGCGCTCTTTCCATTGGGGAAATTGATGGCCAAGCTGCTCACATCACCTGAGTTTCTGGGGCTGACCGTCGCGCAGGCGGAGCTCCCGCAGCATTGGCTCGCGTACCTTTGGCTCTATGCCTTCGCCTTCGCCATCGGCTTCTCTACCACGATCGCGGAACCGTCCCTCATCGCGGTCGCGATCAAGGCCAATCAGGTATCGGCAGGCGCCATAGACCCCTGGGGGTTGCGAATCGCGGTGGCGGTCGGAGTGGCGGTCGGGATTGCCGTCGGCGCCTACCGCATCGTCGCGGGTACACCTCTTCAATATTTCATCGTCGGCGGATATGTCGTCGTACTGGTCCAGACCTGGCTCGCCCCCCGTGCCATCATCGCGCTCGCCTATGACTCCGGTGGCGTCACCACCTCGACTGTTACGGTACCGCTGGTAACGGCACTTGGATTGGGCCTATCGAACAGCATCCCCGGACGTTACCCGCTCCTCGACGGCTTCGGGCTCATCGCCTTCGCAAGCCTGTTCCCGATGATGTCCGTGATGGCCTACGCTCAGCTCAGTGAATGGCATGCTCGCCGCGCCGCGCGCGCAAGAGACCAGCTTCGCACAGGAGACTGACTCATGCACTTCAAGCTAATCCTCGCGCTCGTGGAAGACAATGTAACTGAGGCGGTACTCGAAGCTGCTCGTCAGGCCGGGGCGACCGGCTCAACCGTGATCAACCAGGCGCGTGGGGAGGGCGCCGAGAAGACCCGAACCTTCTTCGGCCTGACGCTGGAGACGCAGCGTGACGTCGTACTGCTGCTCGTGGAGGAGCATCTGAGCCGATCGATCCTGGAGACGATCGCCGAGGCCGGAGGCTTCGACGAAAGGCCCGGCTCCGGCATCGCCTTCCAACTAGATGTCGAGGACGCCGTCGGCATCAGTCATCAGATCCGTAAGCTTTCCGAGGTCGTCAAAGAGGAGATTTAGCCGATGAGCACCAGGCACCTGGTGCGCGTGCGCAACGTGATGAAGCCCCACTTCGACTTGGTGGACGGCATGGCCACCGTAGCCGAGGCACTGGACACCATGCGGCACGTGGACACCAAGACGCTGATTGTCAAGAAACGTCACCGCGACGACGAGTACGGCATGGTTCTGATCTCTGACATCGCCCGCCAAGTGCTCGCCAAGGACCGAGCACCGGAACGGGTTAACATCTATGAGATCATGTCGAAACCGGTTCTCACTGTGAACCCGGATATGGACATCCGTTACTGCGCCAGGCTCTTTGCGCGCTTCGACCTCTCGCGAGCGCCGGTCGTGGAGGGGGGCGAGGTGGTAGGGATCGTCAGTATCACCGACTTGGTGATCAAGGGCTTGGTGCCGAACCTATGAGTCGGGACGGCGCAGAAGACAGGCCCCTCGGGGACGACCGCGAGGTCTGGCTGTCGGGGACTCGGCGTGTGCCTTCTCCCAACTTCGATGAGCGCCCGCCGGGAACCACGATCGACCTATTGGTGGTTCATAGCATCAGCCTGCCCCCGGGAGAGCTCGGCGGCCCCTGGATCGACTCTTTGTTCCAGAACCGTCTGGACCCCGACGCACATCCCTATTTCCGGGAGATCGCCCACCTCCGGGTGTCCGCCCATCTGCTGATCCGCCGCCACGGCGGGCTGGTTCAGTACGTATCTCTGGCGCATCGGGCTTGGCACGCGGGGCGGTCCTGTTTCCAAGGCCGTGAGGGCTGCAATGACTTCTCCATCGGCGTCGAGCTCGAAGGCGCCGACGACATCCCTTACACCGACGCCCAGTACGAGGTGCTCAGCGAGACCGTAAGGGCAATCGTGGCTCGCTACCCGGCCATCACGCCGGCGCGCATGGTGGGCCACAGCGACATCGCGCCCGGTCGCAAGACGGACCCCGGTCCCGCGTTTGATTGGGGGCGTTTCCGCAGTCAGCTGAAGCAAGTGCAAAATCCGGCGCTAAGCTTCTGGTAGGGAAGTTAACGCAAGCGCTTTCCTGTCGGGCCAAGGTCGGGGACACGCCGTCAACACCTTCCATTTTGGCTCCACGGCGCCCTCCCCAGCGCCGTGGGTCGCTCCGACCCGCACCCGCCCCCCTTGCTTTAGGTTTCCGCTGAGCTAACACGCCAATCGCCTCTCGCGAGCAACGAAATCGAGGCTCTATCTCTTGACATGGCCGGACTGAAGCTCTCTGCACGCACCTACACCGGGGGTTCCGGCGACGGGCAGCCGGTCCTTCTGCTGCACGGCCTCCTCGGATCCGCGGTCAATTGGCATGGAATCGCGCGGCGGTTGGCCGAGTGGCGACCCATCCTTGTGCCCGACCTGCGCAACCACGGCCGTTCGCCGCGATCCGACAGCATGTCCTACCAGGCCATGGCAGACGACCTCGAGGCGCTGCTCGATGCCGAGAGGATCGAGCAGGCGGAAATCGTTGGTCACAGCATGGGAGGCAAGACGGCCATGTGGCTCGCCCTAATGCGGCCCGATCGAGTGCAAGCCTTGGCCGTCGCGGACATCTCGCCAGTCGCCTACCCGAGCGGATTTGAGGGACTGCTCGATGCGCTGCTCGAGCTCGATCTCGCGCGGATCGCGGACCGCCGAGAGGCGGACAGTCTGCTCGCCCGCAGCATCTCAAGCTCTGACCTGCGGGCCTATCTCCTTCAGAACCTGGTGAGGGAGGCCGGGGTCTGGAAATGGCGCGCAAATCTGCCCGTGCTCAAGGCATCAAGGGGCGAGATCATCGGCTTCCCGGACGCGGAGGGCCGGCAATATGCGGGGCGGGCACTGTTTCTCTATGGCACCGAGTCGAGCTACGTGACCGAGGCGCACCTGCCCGCTATCCGCAATCTCTTTCCCCATGCCCGTCTCCGCGCCGTGCCGGCGGCAGGCCATTGGCTGTACCGCGACCAACCGGACGCCTTCATCGGCGCCCTCAAAGGCTTCCTGGTCGCCTGACCGATTCGTCGCTGGTGAGTCCGCGCAGAATCGTGCGCCGCTATGCCCCCATCGCACGGGGCCTTTTTGTTTCTCCACCTGAGGTTTCCGGTCGCGGCCGCCGAGGGTGTCGGCAACAGGGAGGTAGACACAGCGTCCCTCGGCGCCGGCAACCCGGCCCAGGAAAACCAAAAGACAAGCGCGACCGTTATACTTCGCGCTTTGCACGAACTGCGGAGCTCAGCATGGCGCACAACGCGATCAGGAAGGTGGTGCTGGCCTATTCGGGCGGCCTCGATACCTCCGTCATCCTCAAGTGGCTTCAAGAGAACTACGGCTGCGAGGTGGTGACCTTCACCGCAGACATCGGCCAGGCCGAGGAGCTGGAGCCCGCGCGCTCGAAGGCCCAGGCTGCCGGCGTCAAAGAGATCTACATCGACGACCTGCGTGAGGAGTTCGTGCGGGACTTCGTGTTTCCCATGTTCCGGGCCAACTCAATCTACGAGGGCGAGTACCTGCTGGGCACTTCGATTGCCCGCCCGCTAATCGCCAAACGGCTGGTGGAAATCGCGGTCGAGACGGGCGCCGACGCCATTTCCCACGGGGCCACCGGTAAGGGCAATGACCAGGTGCGATTCGAGCTCGGCGCCTATGCGCTCAAGCCCGACATCAAGATAATCGCCCCCTGGCGCGAGTGGGACCTTCTGTCGCGGGAGAAGTTGTTGGCCTATGCGGAGGCCCATGGTATCCCGGTGGAGATGAAGCGGGAGGGGACCAAGTCCCCTTACTCCATGGACGCCAATCTGCTGCATGTTTCCTATGAAGGATACGAGCTGGAGGACCCCTGGACGGAGCCGAGTGAAGGCATGTGGCGCTGGACGGTCGCCCCCGAAAAGGCCCCCGACAAACCCAGCTACATCGAGCTCAGCTTCGAACGGGGCGACTGCGTTGCAATCGGCGGCGAAGCCATGAGCCCCGCAACGCTGCTGACCGAGCTCAACCGGATCGGCGGTGCGAACGGCGTCGGCCGCGATGACATCGTGGAGAATCGCTACGTGGGGATGAAGTCCCGCGGCTGCTACGAGACCCCAGGCGGCACCATCCTGCTCAAGGCCCACCGAGCCATGGAATCCCTCACTCTGGACCGGGAGTCAGCTCATCTGAAGGACGAGATCATGCCCAGATACGCAAACCTCGTCTACAACGGCTACTGGTGGAGCCCCGAAAGGCGAATGCTGCAGGCTGCCATCGATCAGACTCAGACGACGGTCAACGGCGTGGTGCGCCTGAAGTTGTACAAGGGCAACGTCATGGTCGTGGGACGCAAATCGGAAAGCGACAGCCTGTTCGATGCATCTATCGCGACCTTCGAAGAAGATGCCGGCGCCTACGACCAGGGAGACGCCACCGGCTTCATCCGGCTGAACGCCCTGCGCTTGAGGGTCGCGGGCGGGAAACGCGTGTAGCGTCTGCCCACCAATGTCGGAGGCGGAGCGCGCGGGCCATCCCTGGAGTCATGTGGGCAGCTGCGATGGCTGCTCGCCACGCGCTTTGAGCTCCTGGAAAGGGTCGGGACCGTTTCGCTCTTGTCCCGCGGACTGCAGCCGTTCCAGGTAGTCGAGCCAAAAGGGCTGCCAAGCGCGCCCCAGCTTGTAGAGGTACTGCCAATCGTACAGGCCGGACTTGTGGCCGTCGTCGAAGAAGATCTTGACGGCATAGCTGCCAATCTGCTCCAGATGCCGAATGTTGACTCGCTCCTTGCCGACCTGGAGCGTAGCAGTGTCGGGCGAGTGCCCACGCACCTCGGCGGAGGGCGAGTAAACCCTGAGATACTCGCAGGGCAAACGGAAGCGCGCGCCGTCGTCGTAGGCGATCTCCAGGATGCGCGACTTCTGATGGAGCTCGATCTCGGTGGGCAAAGGGCGACTTTCCACGATGCGTTTTCCTGTCGTTTAACGTCCCTGGGAGATGCGGACGAGGCGTGAGTTTGCAATCCGCGGCCTCAGTGCTCCGCCCCGAGCGCCCGCGCCCGCTCCGAACGCCGAGCAAGGGCATTCGCCGACCAGGTGACATCGTCTCCCATAACCTCGGGCCAGCCCGCGGCGTGGCGCTGCACCAAGGCCGCCAGCATGTCCATGTGAGCATCGTCGTCATTGAGCGCGGGGATGTAACCATAGTCTCCGCCGCCCGCACCCAGAAAATACCCCCGATTCTCGACAGCGATCTCCTCGAGGGTTTCCAGACAGTCGGCCGAGAACCCCGGGCAAATAACGTGCACCTTGCCGACTCCGTCCCGCCCCCATGCCTTCAGGGTCTCGTCGGTATAGGGCTGGAGCCATTCCTTGGTACCGACACGGGACTGAAACGAGACCTGCCAGCGCTCCTTCGACAGCTCAAGTCCCGCGGCCGTCAGGCGCGCGGTCTTGTGACACTGGCAATGATAGGGGTCTCCGTTCAGAAAATACTCCTTCGGAATGCCATGGAAGGAGAACAACAATCGGTCCGGCTCGCCCTGCTCGGCCCAATACGCCCGGACGCTCTCGACAAGCGCGGCAATGTAGGCGGGAACGTCGTGATACTGGTTGATGAAGCGCACCTCCGGCAGCCAGCGCCATGTTCGAAGCTCGTGTGTCACCGCATCGAAGGTGGAGGCCGTCGTGGTCGCGGAATACTGTGGATAGAGCGGCAGCACCAGCAGTCGGCGCACATTAGCGGCGCGCAGCGTCGCGAGTCCCGCAGCCACCGAGGGATTGGCGTAGCGCATCGCCAGCTCTACCCGCACCGGTCCCGGCACGCGGGCGCCCAGCCGGTCCTGCAGGGCCGCGGCCTGGCGGCGGGAGATCGTCTTGAGCGGCGAGCCTTCCTCCGTCCAGACAGACCGATAGGCGTGCGCGGAGCGCCTCGGCCGCACTCGCAGGATGACCCCATTTAGGATCAGCCACCAGAGCAGCCTGGGCAGCTCGACCACCCGGGGGTCGCTCAGGAACTGCGCGAGATAGCGCCGCACCGCCGGCACCGTCGGGGCATCTGGCGTTCCAAGATTGACCAGCAGCACGCCCAGCGCCTCCGGCGCGTCATGTCTGAATCCCTCTGCGTTCTTGTATCTCATTTGCCGAGCTCGCAACCTGGGAACTTGGGGGTGGGGCGCCAGCCTTCACGCTCGAAGCGCCATCTAGCAATTTGCCCGACGAAGCCTGGCCTCCACCCTCG
Source organism: uncultured Gammaproteobacteria bacterium (assembly GCA_963824085.1). GTDB lineage: Bacteria > Pseudomonadota > Gammaproteobacteria > Chromatiales > Chromatiaceae > JARRNE01. The sequence continues at coordinate 108,408 of CAWGNT010000017.1, read as the reverse complement.
CCCGGCTCAACAGACTCTGATCCAAGACCTCGGGGTAGAGACGCCACAGGGCGTCGACGACAAGAGCATGCTGCGCCGCCTCTCGTTCCAGCACCCGGCGAACGTCCCTGGGCAAACCGGGGAGCGTGAGCAGATAGGGGGCCAGCCACCCGACGTAGTCCGCCACGAGGGCGCTGCTCTCCGCGTCCGGCCAGCTGGTGCGCAACGGCATGAGCGGGAATGCTTCCGGCCCGAGCCGACGACCCGCGAAACCGTCGGATGCATGCACATCGAGTCCGACCCCGCCGCCGCCTGCCTCCCGTCGAAACCACTGGCGGTCGAGACGCCGCCCGGCAGCCGCATGCACTTGCCGCTCGAGGGCTTCGGCATGGCGGAAGCGCCCGCTTGCATCACGCTCCGGGGCGCCTCTATGCGTCAGCGTCCGCGACTTGAAGGGGCGCTCGCCGCGACCGCCGGCGCTCCACGCCGACGAACCGAGGGTATCGAGCTCGCTGCCTTCGACGGCGGTCGCCAACAATGCCAAGGGCAAACCTCCCGTATCCAGAAGCCACAGCTCCAGCTCGGGCAGGAACGGAAAGGGCAAAGCAGTTTGGCATGCGGCGACACGGCCGATCAGTCCACGCGACGCTTCCACCATTCGCCCGGCGTCGAGCATCGGATTCAGTGGCACCCGGCTGAGGCCCTGAGCCTCTGACCAGGCTCCAAAGCGAAAGTACTGATACTTGTCCTGGTATCCGTCCTCACTCCACAGCCCGCGCGGAGGACGTGCAGACACCTGGATCTGCCAATGGACCCCGTCCACACTCAAGGCCCGCGCATCCGCCGTCTTCACGACGGCGACCACCCCCAGAAAGGGGTTCACGCGCCGAAAACCGAAACATTGACAATCTGTCAACAAGGCTTCCGACGGGCGATCAGCCGAAGGCAAGCGGACAGCTTCCGGCCACCAGCAGCCCACGATCAAATACCCCAGATCGGAACCAGCCTTCCTCTCTGGTGCTTGCATCAAAACTCAAACGGTGAGTCCGTAGCAGGGTGGAGGCTGGTAGCTGGGGGCTGATGACCCCTTCATCAGCATCAGGCATGTGTCTGGGTCATCAGATGCTGGTAGAGAGAACGGAAACGCGCCGGATCGGGTGTGCCGAAGACCGGGTCATTAAGGTCCGGCGCGGCCTCGGCGAGCTCCTCCCAGTCATCTGGCGAGAGGTGCTCCAGCACAAACGGGAAGGCATCGCTATCTTCCAGCTCCATGTGTCCCCGCAGCGTGTCCACCAGCTCGCGGCCCTGACTCTCCACCTCGTCGCGCAGCAGAACCTCCTCGTGCACCACCCCTTCCAAGGATCGGCGAAAGCGCCGGTTCAGCTCTACCAGCTTCTGATGCTGATGCATCAAGATGTCGAGGACCGGCCTCTGCGCTCCGCCGAGCTCCTGCACACGACGGAAGATCAGGTCCTCGGTCGGGTGGTGAACCTGGTCCGCATAGCTCTCCATGTACTCAAGCATCTCGCACATCAGCTCGTAGTCGGGCTCGACGCCCTCGTGAAAGAGATCCAGCAGCTTGTCCAGCAGATCCAGCAGCCGGGCGAGGCGCCTATGCTCCAGGCCCAGACGTTCCATCAGGCGATTCATGGACCCTCCTCGTCTGGCGAAGCCAACGGGCTGGAGCCGTCCACAGCGGCCCCGCGCAGAGGCAATCACGGTTTAGGCTAGTATGGCACCAACCGGGGCATTTCCGCAGTCTCTGATTCAGCGGACGTTGGCCGGGCGGGATTCCGTCACCCATCCGCGTAAGCATCCGATGACAGTCACCGCGAGTAAACCGGGGGCCGACGATCGTGGCGGGCGCTGAACATATCCTCATCTGCCGTTGTCGGCGCTTGTGCGGTTCAGTTCGTCCGTTGCTTAGGCTGGCGGCTTCCCTCCGGCAAGGGCGATCAAGCAGCCGATTCGGCGGGGTCGACCCCCTTCAGGGACCGATGCACGAGAACGTTCAACATGCGCAAGGTCGCACTGATGGCGGCGAAAACCTGATTGTAGTGCACGCCCCGTGTTCGAAACTCTCCCTCTTCGGCCTGCCAGGTGATGATGCACTCGGTGAGGGCATCCGTGCGACCGCCCTTGGGAATACGGACCTCGTAGTCGAGCAGCTCCGGCAGCACCAGGCCCTTCTTCTCTGAGGACCTTCGCCAGGGCGTTCATGAAAGCATCGAACCCGCCGGTGCCGCTTCCGGCGGCGTTGAAGACCTCGTCTGCCACCCGAATGCGGATACTGGCTGTGGACTCCAGGTCCATGCTGCTGGTGAAACTGCACGCCAGGAGCTCGAGGTGGTCGTAGTCCTTGCTCTCCAGGACCTCCGCTATGATGAACGGCAGATCTTCGGTGGTAATGACCTTTTTCGAGTCCCCCAGCTCCACAATTCGCTTGAGGACCTTGCGCTGATTCTCCTCAGAGAGCGTGATGTCGAGCCATTCCAGATTCTTGAGGAGCGAAGCCTTGCCGCTCAGCTTCCCCAGGGCATACTTGCGCCTGCGAGCAAAGCGCTCGGGGCTCAGTCGGGTATGGTAAAGGCTGGCCTTCTTGTCACCGTCGGCGTGGATGCCCGCGGTCTGGGTGAACACGTCGGCGCCCACGATGGGCGCATTGTCAGCGATCCGCTTGCCGGAGAAATACTCGACAAGCTCACTCGCCCGGGCGAGGTGCGTCTCGTCGATTCCCAGCTCCACACCCAGCTGGTCTCGCAAGTTGACCACGACCTCCGCCAGCGAGGCGTTGCCGGCACGCTCTCCCAGACAATTGACGGTACAGTGAACCGCAGCCGCTCCGGCCTGAGCAGCGGCCAACACGTTGGCGGTGGCGAGCCCATAGTCGTTGTGGGGATGGAAATCAAACCTGAGATGAGGGAACCGGCGAATCATGTCGCTCATGGCTGCGATGACCCGCTCCGGCGTCATGACTCCCAGCGTGTCCGGCAGCATGAAATGACCGACACCCGAGTCGGCGAGCCGCTCCGTCAGGGAGTAAACGTAGTCCCGATTGTCCCGGTAGCCGTTGGACCAGTCCTCGAGGTAAAGATTGACGGCGAGACCCTTCTCCAGGGCGATATCCACCGTCTCCCGCACATCGCGCACGTGCTGATCCAGGGTCTTGCCCAGCTGCTGCCTGCAGTGCTTCTCGCTGCCCTTCGCAAGCAGGTTGATCACACGGCCTCCAGCCTGAACGATCCAGTCCACGCTCTTGCCGTGATCGACGAAGCCAAGCACCTCCACCCGCCTCGCTAGGCCCTCCCCGTCCGCCCAGTCGATGATGTTGGAAACCGCCTCCAGCTCACCTAAGGAGACGCGAGCCGAGGCAACCTCGATGCGATCCACCCGTACCAGCTCCAGGAGGGCCTTGGCGATGTTGGTCTTCTCCTCCGGAGAGAAGGACACACCGTGAGTCTGCTCGCCATCGCGCAGGGTCGTATCGAGGATCTGAATAGTCCGATCCCGTCCGCTCATCTTGGCACCTCAGTCCGCCGAATCTGCCAGAGTCTCGCCGATGTAGGCGCGTACCGCCTCCTCCGTGGCATCAAGCAGGGCGCAGCGCGTCTCCTTGTCCATCAGTCCCCGCAGAGAAGGCGGGGGGGGCGCCTCGACGCCGATCGCTCGGCGGACCGCCTCGTTGAACTTCGCCGGATGCGCGGTGGCGAGGCAAATGGCATCCGCATAGCCACGCGCGGCCCGCACGCCGACCGCCGTGTGCGGATCCAGGATGTAACCGCTGGCCGCATGGGTCGCACGGATTTGCTCCAGCGTCTCCTCGTCGTTGGCGGCCGCAGCATCGAAATCCCGCGCCACTTCGGCGCGCTGCTCCGCAGTCACGCGCATGCGCCCGCTCCGCTCCATCTCGTCGATCAGCTCCCGAACGACTGCCGCCTCCTCCCCCACGAGGTAGTAGAGGTAGCGCTCGAAGTTAGAGGCGATTTGGATGTCCATCGCCGGACTCAGGGTCGCATAGACGTCCCCTGCCTCATAGACTCCCGTGCGAATGAAGCGCGTCAAGATGTCGTTGCGATTGGTAGCGATTATGAGCCGATCGACGGGCAATCCCATGCGCTTGGCCAAATAGCCGGCGAAGACGTCACCAAAATTCCCGGTGGGAACCGCGAAGGTCACCCGAAACCCGGGGTCGCCGCCCGAAGCACGGCCCCAAGCGTAAAAGTAATAGACCATCTGGGCCAGGATGCGGACCCAGTTGATGGAGTTGACGGCCGCGAGCTTGTGCTTCGCCTTGAACGCCAGATCGCTGAACAGGGCTTTCACGATGCGCTGACCATCATCGAAGGTCCCGCGAATGGCTACATTGTGCACATTCGCATCCAGCACGGTCGTCATCTGGCGCTCCTGAATAGGCGAAACGCGACCGTGCGGGTGCAGAATGAAGATCTCGATCCGAGACTTGCCGCGCACGCCCGCGATGGCCGCCGAGCCGGTATCGCCCGAAGTTGCGCCGACAATGGCGAGACGTCCGCCGTCTCGCTCGAGCAAGTACTCGAAGAGGTTACCCAGAAGCTGCAGCGCCACATCCTTGAAGGCAGCGGTTGGTCCGTGAAAGAGCTCGAGGATGCGCCACTCGCCGGCCAACACGACCGGCGTCACCTCGGGATGGGAGAAGCCCTCGTAAGAACGGTTGACGAGGTCGCAGAGATCCGCGTCGCTGATCTCGCCCCCGACGAATGGAGACACGACCTCAAACGCCAGATCCTGAAAGCGCAGCCGCGCCCAACGGGCGAGCGTCTCCGCGTCGAGCCGAGGAACGCGTTCCGGCACCAGGAGTCCGCCATCCGTGCCCAGCCCCATCATGACCGCGTCCGCAAATCCCACGGGCGCCACACCGCCGCGCGTACTGACGTACTTCATGTCTGCGCCTCGGCCCTTCAGCCAGAGCCAAAAGAAAACAAAGCACATTAGGTAATTCGACCGATCAGATCAAGAGCGCGGTCGGCAAGATCCCTGCGACCATGAGGGCACCCGCGCCCAACACCCAGGCGCAAAGTCGTTGACAGCTCAATGGGGCAACAACACAATGCCGGGCAGCCGACGACGCGGCAGAACCGCCGGCGAATAAGAAGCGAGGAGGGCCTCTGTCGAAGCTAGGCCGGCGTGATCGCAAAGGGAATGATCGCCGAAACCCCGGCTTCCGAAAAGCAACATTCTCAATGTTCACCCCAGAAGGAGAGACAGCCCATGACACCCGAAAACCGCTCTGCGTACTGGAAGGCTAATCTGCGCCTTCTGGTTTCCCTTCTAATCCTGTGGTTCGTTGTCTCGTACGGCTTCGGCATCCTGTTGGCTGAGCCTCTGAACGCCATTCAGTTCGCGGGTTACAAGCTGGGCTTCTGGTTCGCTCAACAGGGGTCCATCTACACGTTCCTCATCCTGATTCTTGTCTACGTGTTTCGCATGAACCAGCTGGACAAGAAATTCGACGTTCACGAAGACTGAGCCGGCGCGGGGGCACAATTCGATGGATCTACAAACGATCACCTATCTCGTCGTCGGGGCAAGCTTCGCCCTCTACATCGCCATCGCGATCTGGTCGAAGGCCAGCACGACGGGCGAGTTCTATGTGGCTGGGAAGGGCGTCCATCCCATCGCCAACGGCATGGCGACCGGAGCGGACTGGATGTCCGCCGCGTCCTTTATCTCAATGGCTGGCCTGATCGCCTTTCTCGGCTATGACGGTGCCATGTACCTGATGGGTTGGACCGGGGGCTATGTCTTGTTGGCCATGCTCCTGGCCCCCTACCTCCGCAAGTTCGGGAAGTTCACCGTTCCCGAGTTCATCGGCGATCGGTACTATTCCCAGCTCGCCCGTGTCGTCGCGGTGATCTGCCTGATCTTCATCTCCTTCACCTACGTTGCCGGCCAGATGCGCGGCGTAGGCATCGTCTTCTCGCGCTTCCTCGAGGTCGATATCGTTACGGGTCTGCTGGTCGGCATGGGTATCGTGTTCCTGTATGCGGTACTCGGCGGCATGAAAGGCATCACCTACACACAGGTGGCCCAATATTGCGTGCTGATCTTCGCTTATACGGTCCCGGCGGTGTTCATCGCGTTTCAGTTGACGGGAAATCCGGTGCCCCAGGTCGCCTTGGGCTCTGAGCTGACCGACGGTAGCGGATATCTCCTGACGAAGCTGGACCAGACCCTGGGGGATCTCGGCTTCAAGCCCTACACAGAACCATTCACCAGCAAGTCGATGATCGACGTCTTCTCGATCACCCTCGCCCTGATGGTCGGAACGGCGGGACTCCCGCACGTAATCGTTCGCTTCTTCACGGTCCCGCGGGTACGCGACGCCCGCAAGTCCGCCTTCTGGGCATTGTTCTTCATCGCCCTGCTCTATACCACCGCCCCGGCCGTTGCGGCCTTGGCCCGGATGAACCTAGTCGGCACAATCAACGGCCCCCATATGGGTGGCGTCCCTTACACGGAGATTCCTGGCTGGTTCAAGACTTGGGAGAACGCGGAGTTGATCGCCTGGTACGATCACAACGGGGACGGCAAGGTCCAATACGCGGCGGGCGATGCCTTTGACGGTAAGCCGAAGTTCGACGACGACAAGCGCGGCGAGTTCGGACAGCGCGTCGTGACCAACCCGGCGCCGAACGCCGTACCGCCAAACCAGCCGTACCAGAACGAAGTCTACGTTGACCGCGACATCATGGTTCTGGCAAACCCGGAGATCGCAGGACTGCCCAACTGGGTCATCGCGCTTGTCGCCGCAGGTGGTATCGCCGCCGCCCTGTCGACCGCTGCAGGTCTGCTGCTTGTGATCTCTTCCAGCGTCTCCCATGACCTGCTCAAGGGCGTTTTCGCCAAGGGCATCGGCGAAAAGGCAGAGCTGTTGGCGGGGCGCATCGCAATCGCCGTCGCAATTTTGATCGCCGGGTACCTGGGCTATCGACCACCAGGATTCGTCGCCCAGGTGGTTGCCTTCGCCTTCGGGCTAGCGGCCTCGTCGCTCTTCCCGGTGATCCTAATGGGCATCTTCAACAAGCGGATGAACAAGTGGGGCGCCATCGCAGGGATGCTGACCGGACTGGTCTTCACCATGGGTTACATCGTCTACTTCAAGGGCGTGTTCGTGGAACCATTTGCCGCCAACAAGCCCGAGAACTGGCTGTTCGGAATCTCGCCTGAGGGCATCGGCACCGTAGGCATGGTGCTGAACTTCGTCGTGGCGTGGGGCGTGTCTCATCTCACCAAGGCACCCCCGGAGCACATCCAGCACCTGGTCGAGGACATACGGATCCCGCGCGGTGCCGCAGCCGCTGCGGGACACTAACCGAACCCGATCCAACGTGAGCCGGCAAGCCCCGCTTCGGCGGGGCTTTTTTCTGGGACGGATGAGGGTCGACCCCTGACGATCGAAGTTCGTTGCGTTACGGTTAACCCTCCCCACCGTCGGAGGAACGCGCAATGGACGTTGAGCTGATCGAGATCCGGGAATTTCTGGCTAGCCATCCGCCATTCGACCGCCTCCCGGCTGAGGAGCTCGAGCGGCTGCCGCGGCGACTCATGGTGCGCTATTTTCGCCGCGGCGTTCCATTCCCGCCGGTCGATGCCGATCAGCCTTACCTGTATATCCTGCGTCAGGGCGCGGTCGAGCTGCGGGACACGCAAGGTGATCTGGTCAGCAAGCTCGCCGAGGGAGGGATCTGCCCCATCCACTGCCGCCCCAATGATCCGGAATCCCGTCTCACCGGGAGTACGGTCGAGGACACGCTTGCCTACCTGCTGCCCTGCCCGGAGCTCGACCGCCTCCGCGCCGACTATCCTTCCTTTGCCGAACACTTCGACCATTCGGTCGCGGAGCGGCTGCGCAAGGCCCTCGACGTCATCAAGCTAGGCCCGGCAGCCGGGGCGAGCCTCATGACCGTCCACATCAGAGACCTCATCGGCCGCGCCCTCGTCAGTACCCGACCGAATACCAGCATCCGCGAGGCGGCCCGCATCATGACCGAGCACCGGGTTTCTTCGCTCGTGATCCTGGATGAGGACCAGCTGGCAGGGGTGATCACGGACCGCGACCTGCGCAGCCGCTGTATCGCGGCCGGTTTGTCGTACGACCGGCCGGTGCGCGAGATCATGACCGAGCGGCTGCACACCACAGAGGCGGCGACCCTCGGCTTTCAGGCCCTGATCACCATGTCCCGCCTCAACGTACACCACCTGCCCGTACTCGATGACGGCCACGTCGTAGGCGTCATTTCCACGTCGGATCTTGTCCGCTTTCAGAGCGCGAACACGGTCTATTTGGTGGGCGACATCCATAAGGCCCCCACATCGGAAGCGCTGGTGGAGATCAGCCGCAAGGTGCCGGAGCTACAGGTGCACCTCGTCAACGGAGGAGCAACGGCCGATCAGGTGGGCCAGGCGGTAAGCGCGGTGACGGACGCGATCACCGTGCGTCTCCTGGAGCTTGCGGAGGAAGAGCTCGGATCACCGCCGGTGCCCTACGCCTGGATGGTGGGGGGCTCCCAGGCCCGGAGGGAGCAGTCGTCACATTCGGACCAGGACAATGCACTCCTTCTGGCGGACCACGCAAAGCCGGTAGACGACACCTACTTCGCGGAGCTCGCCAGGCGCGTCAACGACGGTCTCAACGCGTGCGGCTACTACTATTGTCCCGGCGACGTGATGGCCTCCAACCCGAAATGGCGCCAACCGCTGCGCATCTGGCGTAAGTACTTCACCAATTGGATCGAGCGTCCGGAGCCCATGGCCCTGATGCTCTCGAGCGTATTTTTCGACCTCCGGGCGCTCCGCGATCCAGAGGGATTGTTTCAAGAGCTAGGAGAGCACGTCCAGGAGCAAAGCCGCGGCAACCGCATCTTCCTCGCATACATGGCCGCCAACGCCCTCAAACATCGCCCGCCGCTTGGATTCTTTCGCAACTTCGTCCTCATCCACGGCGGCGACCATGACCATACCTTCGATATCAAGCACCGGGGGACAGTGCCTATCATCGACCTTGCCCGCGTCTACGCCCTGTCTGCGGGTATCTCCGAGGTCAACACCCTGGAGCGGCTGAAAGCCGCCGGCAAGACCAAGGCGCTGAGCCGCGACGGGGCGGCCAACCTGGTCGACGCCATGGAGCTCATCGGCACCCTACGAGTGCGGCACCAGGCGCACCAGCTCCGAGAGGGCAATAAGGCGGACAATTACCTGTCCCCGAACGAGATTTCACCCCTGGAGCGGGGCCACCTCAAAGACGCCTTCTCGCTGATCAACACCATGCAGGAGTCCGTGGGCCAACGCTACCAGGCCGGTCGCTTCGCCTGAAATGGGCATCTGGCCCTTCACGCTCGAACGGCGACGGCTATGGCGTCTGCGCCGGACTCCGCCGGGGCCGTTGTACGATTTCCTTGCTACCCCATTTCCGAAGCCGTCCGGCGACTACCGCGGCCTAGACTTTCTCGCTATCGATCTGGAGACCAGCGGGCTGGATCCAAGCACCGATGCAATCCTCAGCGTGGGGTACGTTACCGTTCGACGCGGCAGCCGCATCGACCTTTCCACGGCCCGTCACCAGGTGCTGCGCACAGATCGGGCGATCCCTGAGGCCAGCGCGGTGATCCACCGCATCACGGATGATCAAGCGGCCTTGGGAGAGGAGCTGGACATTGCCCTGCGCGGCCTCCTTCTCGAGCTCGCCGGCAAGGTCATGATTGCTCACCACGCGCGAGTCGAAACGGGCTTTCTTGCGGCCGCCTGCCGGCGGCTTTACGGAGGGGATCTACTGGTACCGACCGTCGACACACAAGCACTTGCGCAACGAACATTCGAGCGGAGGCACGTCCCTTTTAGGGGCTCGGACTTGCGCCTGCATGCGCTGGGCGCGCACTACAATCTGCCACGTTACGGGGCACACAACGCGTTGAGCGACGCCCTCGCGGCGGCTCAGCTCTTTCTGGCACAAGCGGCCCACCAGAGCAGCAGTCGAGGCGCAGCTTTAGGGGATTTTCTCTGTGGTTGATCCGCCCGAGCAACCGGTAGCAGGAGCGACGGCGAGCGTTTAGTATTGGCGATTGACCTGAATATAAAGTACACAAGACGTTGCCCCGCTGTCGGCGGCGGTACGCACCACCCGCAAAGGAGACGGCTCATGTCGGAGCATAAGGTTTACGAGATTCCGACCGACATCGCAAGAGAGGCGCACATCGATGCCGACCTCTACCAGACGATGTACCGGCGTTCGGTAGAGGATCCGGAAGGCTTCTGGGGCGAGCAGGCTGAGAAGTTCGTCACCTGGTCCCGCAGATGGGACCAGGTGATGGACTACAGCTACGACGCCGATGACCTGCACATTCAGTGGTTCGCGGGTGGAAAGCTGAACGTCTCCCACAATTGTCTAGATCGCCACCTCGAGACCCGAGGCGACCAGATCGCCGTCATTTGGGAGGGCGACAATCCGCAGGAGGTCCGCAAGATCACGTACCGCGAGCTACATGCCGAGGTGTGCAGGCTCGCCAATGTACTCAAATCTCGCGGCGTCAAGAAGGGGGACCGTGTCTGCATTTACCTGCCTATGATCCCTGAGGCCGCCGTAGCCATGCTCGCCTGCGCCCGCATCGGCGCTACTCACTCCGTGGTCTTCGGCGGATTCTCTCCGGATAGCCTTCGTGACCGCATCCTCGATTCCGATTGCCGCGCCTTGATTACGTCAGACGAAAGCGTCCGAGGTGGGCGCCACGTCCCGCTAAAGAAGAACGCGGACACCGCCCTGAAGGACTGCCCCAACGTGAGCACCGTCCTCGTGGTGCGGCGAACCGGGGGCCAGATCGCCTGGAGCGAGGGAAGGGACTTCTGGTACCACGATCTGATCGCGGCTGCCTCGGCTGATTGCCCCCCCGAGGAAATGGATGCCGAGGACCCGCTCTTTATCCTCTACACGTCCGGCTCGACCGGCAAGCCGAAGGGTGTGCTGCACACCACGGGCGGCTATCTGGTGTTCGCCGCCATGACCCACAAGTACACCTTCGACTACCGAGACGGAGAGGTGTACTGGTGCACCGCCGACGTGGGCTGGGTCACCGGCCACACGTACATCGTGTACGGGCCGCTGGCGAACGGCGCGATCACGCTCATGTTTGAAGGCATCCCGAACTATCCGGACGTTTCCCGCTTCTGGCAGGTGGTGGACAAGCATGAGGTAGCCATCTTCTATACGGCGCCGACGGCCATCCGGGCCCTCATGCGAGCCGGAGAGGAGCCCGTCAAGAAGACATCGCGGAAGTCTCTGCGCATCCTCGGGTCTGTCGGCGAACCGATCAACCCGGAGGCATGGGAGTGGTACCACCGAGTGGTGGGAGACGAGCGCTGTCCGATCGTGGACACCTGGTGGCAGACCGAGACCGGCGGTCATCTCATCACGCCCTTACCGGGGGCGACGCGTTTGAAGCCCGGATCGGCCGCCCACCCCTTTTTCGGCGTGGTTCCCGGCATCGTCGACGCCACCGACGGACACCTGCTGGAGGGGGAATGCGAGGGGGCACTCGTGGTCACCCGCCCTTGGCCGGCGCAGATGCGCTCGGTGTATGGTGACCACCAGCGCTTCGTCGACACCTACTTCAAGCAGTATCCGGGGTACTATTTCACCGGTGACGGTGCGCGCCGGGACGCCGACGGCTACTACTGGATCACCGGGCGCATCGACGACGTCCTGAACGTTTCCGGGCACCGCTTGGGGACGGCGGAAATCGAGTCCGCCCTGGTGCTGCACTCGCAGGTCGCCGAGGCTGCGGTAGTCGGTTATCCGCACGACATAAAGGGCCAAGGCATCTACGCGTACGTCACGCCGATGGCCGGTGTGGAGCCAAGCGACGAGCTGAAGAAGGACCTGATCAAGCTGGTACGCGACGAGATCGGGCCGATCGCGACGATCGACGTCATCCAGTGGGCACCGGGGCTCCCGAAGACGCGCTCTGGCAAAATCATGCGGCGCATCCTGCGAAAGATCGCCGCCAACGAGATCGACACCTTGGGCGATACCTCGACTCTGGCCGATCCGACGGTCGTGAACGATCTGATCGAAAACCGGGCCGGTCGCTAGCCGATTCGCGAGGCTAGACCGCCGGGTGCCGGCGAAGCGCCCGGCGGTCTTCTGACTGGCAACCGGGCGCGGGCGTGGCGTCCGCATGTCCCGATTGGCACGGCGAGCGCCCATGCTGCCTGTTCTAAGAACGTCCCTGCGCTCTGGCGCTGTACATCGATACAGCGCAGGCGATCGAACGAGGTTCTGAATTGGGTTCCAATCTGCGAGTCGGCGTATTCGTGGACGCCGAGAACGTCCGCTACAACGGCGGCTATCAAATGCGCTACGACGTGCTGCGTCGCTTCGCTGCCCGCGAGGGCGGCAATCTGCAACGGCTCAACACCTATCTTGCATTCGACTCGGAGCGAGCCAGAGATGATCAAGAGTACGCCAAGAAGTCTCGCATGTATCAACAGATGGTACGGGATTTCGGCTGGAAGATTACCGTCAAGCACGTGCGCCGATATACGGACGAGAGCGGGAACGTCACCACAAAGGCGAACGCCGACCTAGACATGGCGGTCGACGCGATGCTCCAGGCCGGAAAGCTCGACCAGGTTCTGCTGGTCACTGGGGATGGCGACTTTCTGCAGGTTGTTAGCGCCCTACAGAACAAAGGCTGCCGCGTCGAGCTGATCGGATTCAAGAATGTTTCCCGCCAGCTCCAGCAAGAAGTCGACACCTTCTTCTCCGGTTATACCATCCCCGATCTCCTGCCCATCTCGTACGAGCCCCGCAACGAGTGGGGTACGCCAGGGTCATGCGTACGCGGGGTCTGCACCAAGTGGTTTCCCGAAAAGGGATACGGCTTCTTACGCTTCATGAATGGGATCTCGCCAAACCTGTGGATCACCGATCCGCGGGAGGAAGGGTCACCCTATACGAGCGTCTTCTGTCATGCCAACGAGGTAGCCGATGACGTAAGAGAGGAGATGCTGATGAATCGGGATACTGTCCTGGAGTTCTATCTGAACGAGAGTGACCAGAAGGACAACGGGCTGGTCGCCAATAACGTCCGGCTCGCGTTTGCGGTCAACCGCTAGACCACGATTTCCGATGTCTATCCACTGCAGATGTTTCTTTCGGTTTCTTACCTGAGGGGCCTGGTTGCGGGCGGCGGGGTGTCGGCAGCGGGGAGGCTGCCTTCAAGCTACAGGAGGTAGTCATGGCGTCTCTCGGAACCCGACCCAGGAAACCGAAAAAGCAAGTGCGAACGGTATACAACGACCCGCTGTCACGGATATGAGTGACGACAGACACGGCTCCGCAACCCCCAGCACTGCCCGATTGTTTGTTCGAAAAGGGTGACGCAGGTCTATAAAATCGCGCAGAACCTGCAATAAGGTGCTCTGCGAGCTTGCGGTAGGAACCACGGCGCTTGATGGCCACCACGCAGAACAGCCCGAGACCCTCCGGCCTGGCATCGCGCCTGGTCCAAGACCAATTGATCTCGGAAGAGCAGGCGCGGACCGCCTTTAACGAGGCGCTTAAGCACCATCAGCCATTGGTCCAGTACCTGGTCGAGCAAAAGGTCCTGGACAGTCGCCGCATCGCTGTCGCCGCTGCCGACGAGTTCGGAGTCCCCCTGCTGGACCTTGACGCCATCGACCTGAGCGAGCTTCCGCTCAACGTCGTCGACGAAAAACTCCTTCGCAAGCACCGGGCACTTCCCCTCTTCCGCCGCGGCAACCGCCTGTTCCTCGCCGTCTCCGATCCGACGACCCATCAAAGCCTCGACGAGATCCGTTTCAACACGGGGCTGGCCACCGACGCCGTCCTGGTCGAGGAATCCAAGCTGGCAGCCGCCATCGAGAAGGCGATCGAGGCCCAGGACACCACCATGTCGGACATCGCCGATGCCGACTTGGACAATATCGACGTCAGCTCCGATGAAGAGGAGGGTGGACACGACTCCGATCTCAACGTCGACGAAGCGCCCATTGTCCGCTACATCAACAAGGTCCTCGTAGACGCGATCGCAAGCGGCGCGTCGGACGTCCACTTCGAGCCCTACGAGAAGTTCTTCCGCATCCGCTTCCGCCAGGACGGCATGCTGCGCGAAGTCGCGAGTCCGCCCATCAATATCTCGGCCCGTCTCGTGGCCCGACTCAAGGTGATGTCGCGCATGAACATCGCCGAGCGCCGGGTGCCCCAAGACGGTCGGATACGGCTCAAGCTCAGCCGCACCCGTAACATCGATTTCCGCGTCAATACACTGCCGACGCTCTACGGCGAGAAGGTCGTGCTGCGTATCCTCGACGCGTCTGCGGCCCTGGTTGGGGTCGATCAGCTCGGATTCGAGGCCGAGCAGAAGGTCGCCTTTCTCTCCGCCATAGAGAAGCCCTACGGGATGATCTTGGTCACCGGACCCACGGGCTCCGGCAAGACGGTCTCCCTCTACACGGCGCTCAACATCCTCAATCGGGCGGAGGTCAACATCTCCACGGTCGAGGACCCGGTCGAAATACAGGTAGCCGGCATCAACCAGGTCAACATGAACCCGAAGACCGGTCTGACGTTCGCCGCGGCCCTCCGATCATTCCTGCGCCAAGACCCAGACATCGTGATGGTAGGCGAGATCCGCGACCTGGAAACCGCCGAGATCGCCGTTAAGGCCGCGCAGACGGGTCACTTGGTCCTGTCGACCCTGCATACCAACGACGCCCCCCAAACCCTGTCGCGTCTCGCCAACATGGGAGTGCCGCCCTTCAACATCGCCTCATCGGTGCTCTTGATCATGGCCCAACGCCTGGCGCGGCGTCTCTGCCCCCACTGCAAGACGCCGGAAGACGTTCCTCGTGAGGCGCTACTCGAGGAGGGATTCCGCCCAGAGGATGTAGAAACCGGCATCAAGATCTTCCGACCGGTCGGGTGCGAGCGCTGCACCGGGGGCTATCGTGGTCGCGTCGGGATATTCCAGGTGATGCGCGTTTCCGAAGCAATCGGGCGCTTGATCATGGAAGGAGGCAACGCGATTCAGCTCGCCGACCAGGCGCGGCAGGAAGGCGTTTCGGACCTGCGGCAATCGGGACTTCGCAAGGTCAGGGCCGGTATTACCAGTCTCGAAGAAATCAACCGCGTGACCAAGGACTAAGCACCATGGCAATCGCAGCGACCCAGAAACCGAAGGCACAACTCAAGCCCAGGCAGGAAAAGGCATACGTCTATATCTGGGAGGGGGTAGACCGCCGCGGCAACCGGGTCAAGGGCGAAACGCGCGCCTCGGACGTCGCAACGGTGCGGGCCGACCTGCGTCGCCAGGGGGTCAACCCGCTCAAGGTCAAGAAGAAGGCACAGTCGCTATTCGGCGGCGGCAAGAAGAAGATCCGGAGCGCCGATATTGCAGTGTTCAGCCGTCAGCTCGCCACCATGATGGCCGCCGGCGTACCCCTGGTGCAGGCGTTCGATATCGTCGGGCGAGGCCACGATAACCCGGCCATGCAGGATCTGATCTTGTCGGTCAAGAACGACGTCGAGAGCGGCACCGCCCTGACAGAGGCACTGGAGAAGCACCCCCTCTATTTCGATGATCTGTTCTGCCACCTGGTTGCCGCCGGTGAACACGCGGGTGTGCTCGATACCATGCTGGACAAGATCGCGACCTACAAGGAAAAGACCGAGTCCTTGAAGGGGAAGATCAAGAAGGCGCTCTTCTACCCGGCTGCCGTCATCGTCGTAGCGCTGGTCGTGACCGCAATAATCATGCTCTTCGTCATTCCCCAGTTTAAGGCCCTGTTTGCCAGCTTCGGTGCGGACCTTCCCGCATTCACGTTGCTGGTGATTGCCATCTCCGACTTCATGCGCGACTGGTGGTGGGGCATCGTTGCGGCAATCGGGGCTGGCGTGTACGCCATTGGCAACCTGTGGAAGCGCTCGGCCAAGTTCCGCGAGCTCGTCGACAGGCTGACACTGAAGATCCCGGTCATTGGCCCCATCATGAATAAGGCATCCATCGCCCGCTTTGCACGGACGCTGTCCACCATGTTCGCAGCGGGGGTGCCCCTGGTAGAGGCGCTCGAGTCGGTGGCCGGTGCGACGGGGAACGTCGTCTACTCGCAAGCGGTTCTGCAGATGCGCGAGGAGGTGGCGACTGGCCAGGCGTTGCAGCTCACCATGCGGCAGCGCAACCTGTTTCCTCACATGGTCATCCAGATGACAGCGATCGGCGAGGAGTCGGGCGCGCTGGACGAGATGCTCGGTAAGGTTGCGGACTTCTACGAGGAGCAGGTCGACAACGCGGTCGACAGTCTGAGCAGCCTCTTGGAGCCCCTGATCATGGTCGTTATTGGAACCCTGGTCGGAGGACTCGTGGTCGCCATGTATCTGCCGATCTTCAAAATGGCGGCAGTCGTCTAGTCCCTCGCAGGACCGGCCCGCGCGCGACCCGCATTCCATGAGCTGGATCGACCTGTTGGACCAGGAGCCCCTCGTCCTGTTTGGGGTAACTGCCCTCTTTGCCCTGGCCGTGGGCAGCTTCCTCAACGTCGTAATCTACCGATTGCCGCGGATGCTGGAGACCAGTTGGCGGCGAGAATGCGCAGAGGCCACTGGGCAGGTGGTCAACTCGCCGCCCGGTGAGACGATGACACTGGCCCGTCCCGGCTCCCGCTGCCCTCATTGCGGGCATCCCATCCGTGCACTCGAGAACATCCCCCTGCTGAGCTATCTGGTCCTCCGTGGCCGCTGCTCCGGATGCGGAAGCCCCATCGGGGTGCGGTACCCCTTGGTCGAGGCGGCGACGGCGGTGCTTTCCGTCCTCGTGGCGTGGCGGTTCGGCCCGACCTGGGCAGGCGCTGCGGCGCTGGTACTGACCTGGGGCCTGATCGCGCTGGTCGTAATCGACTACGATACACAGCTCCTACCGGACGTCATAACCCTGCCGCTTCTCTGGCTCGGGTTGCTGGTCAGCCTCCCCGGCTGGTTTACGGACAGCCACTCCTCGATCTTGGGGGCGGCTTTCGGCTATGCGAGCCTATGGACGCTGTTCCACCTGTTCCGTCTACTGACCGGCAAGGAGGGCATGGGGTTCGGCGACTTCAAGCTCTTCGCCTTGTTTGGGGCTTGGCTCGGCTGGCCGTATCTGCCGCAGATCATCCTTATCTCCGCCTGCACGGGTGCGGTTGTCGGCGTGCTCCTTGTCATCACCAAGCGACATGACCGTCAGGTGCCTATCCCCTTCGGCCCGTATCTTGCCGCGGCCGGCTGGATCAGCCTCATGTGGGGTCAAGAGATCAATCGGCTCTACCTCCAGTGGAGCGGGCTCGCCTGAGATGCTGGTGGTCGCCCTGACGGGCGGTATCGGCAGCGGCAAATCCACGGTCTCGGATCGTCTCGCGGCGCTCGGCGTACCCGTCATCGATGCCGACGTCCTGGCGCGCGAGGTCACAGCGCCCGGCTCACCTGCACTCGCGGAGATCGAGACGGCGTTCGGTCCCGATGTCTTCCAGCGCGACGGCAGCCTCGATCGCGCCGCCCTCCGACGGGCAGCCTTTGCCCACCGCGACGCCCGCGAGCGACTCGAGGCCATCCTTCACCCCCGGATCCGGCAGCTTATGAAGTCGCGCATCGCCGAGATCAGTGCCCCTTATGCAGTCCTCGTCATACCGCTCCTGTTTGAGGCAGGCCAAACGGATCTGGCCGATCGCATCTTGGTGGTGGACGCACCGGAGGCGACTCAAGTGCGCCGTGTGCAGCAGCGCAGCGGCCTCGCGGTTCCTGAGATTGAGCGGATCATGGCGAGTCAGATCACGCGATCGGAACGGCTAGAGCGCGCCGACGACGTGATCGACAACAGCAGTGATCTACAGTCGCTCCTTACACAGACCGACCAACTGCACGCAAAATATCTCAGGCTGTCCCGTCACGCCTCAGGGCAATGACCCGCGCAGGGGATTCGAAAGGCGTACACGTCCGGCGTTGTTCGCGGATCGCGTAGCGGCAGGGTGCGATCCATCACCCAACCCGGTAGACTTCGCAAGTGTTTTTCTTTTCCGCCTGGCTCACCCCGCCCGCACCCTCCCCTGCGGCGCACTGGCCGCGCGGTGTGGGTTGCTCGTTGCTTTCTGCCCGCGGATAAAGCCCGGGCGCGCGCCAATCGCCGGCCTTCGTATTAGAGATCTCCAGTGCGCTCTAAACGTCGCCATACTCACCGACGCCTGTTGTCCTTGCCTCACTGGCGCACCCGTGTCGTCTTCTGGCTAGGCGCCGTCCTCGTGGGAGCTGTTTCGGCCGCCTTCGCCATGGCCGCGCAGTATGCCGATAGCAATTTTCGCATGCTCGCCGCCGCTTCCCCGTACATCGGGCTCTGCGTTCCCCCGGTCGGATTGATGCTGGTCGCTTGGCTCACCCACCGTTTTGTGCCTCAGGCCGGCGGAAGTGGCATCCCCCAAACGGTCGCCGCGCTCAAGCTGCGCAAGGAGCATCAGCGACACGAGCTTCTCTCCCTCCGAGTTGCATTCGGGAAGATAGTGCTAACCGTGCTCGCCCTGGGCAGCGGCGCATCCGTGGGCCGCGAGGGACCAACGGTCCACGTGGGTGCGTCCATCATGACGTTCCTCGGAAGGGTCGCACATTTTCCGCCCCAGGCGTTGGAGCGCGCCCTGATCCTCGCGGGCGGGGCGGGCGGCATTTCCGCAGCGTTCAATACCCCTCTTGCCGGAATCGTGTTTTCAATCGAGGAGTTGAGTCGATCGTTCGAGGAACGCTCCAACGGCACCATCATGATGATGGTGCTGATCTCAGGCGTTACGGCCCTCGCCATCCTCGGCGATTACAGCTACTTTGGCTCCAACGACGCCTGGCTGGAAACCGGCCGAGACTGGCTCGCCATACCCGCGTGTGGAGTGATTGGCGGGGCTCTCGGTGGGCTGTTCGCGCTGTCCCTGATTGTAGGCTCGCGACGCGTCGGTCCACTTGTGCGACGCCACCCCGTCGTGGTCGCGGCGGTCTGTGGGCTGACCGTCTCCGCTATCGCCTTCTTGTCGGGTGGACTCACGTACGGAACCGGTTACACCGAAGCATCGGAGGTCGTGATCGGCTCTGCTCGGTTGCCGACCACCTACCCAATTCTCAAAGCATTCGCGACCCTGGCCTCCTATCTTAGCGGTATCCCCGGAGGGATCTTTGCGCCTTCCCTCGCAACGGGGGCGGCGATGGGCTCTCAACTCTCCCTGGTGTTTCCGGAGTCACCATCAGGAGCGATCGTGCTTCTGGGAATGGTTGCCTATTTCACAGGTGTGGTTCGCGCTCCGATGACCGGCCTGGTGATCGTGATGGAGATGACCCAGAATCGATCGATGCTGCTGCCCTTGCTGGCCACCTCATTGATCGCCAACGGCGTGTCCCACCTAATCTGCCCGGAGTCACTGTATCACGCACTCGCCCGCCCATTCATACGACCCGACGCTTCGCCTGTGCCGGGATCGCCCAGACATCGGGCAAAACGGCGACCAACGGAGATCGAGGTCGACGGGCTATCGCCGGGAGAAGTGCCACAGGCGCCGCATCCCCCCGACAACGGAGGTGCTCAACCCCCTGCGTCGGCGGACCTTCGGCGGTAGTCAACACGCCCGCTGATCCGACGACCCACAATGAGGAGCCGAGCGTGTCGCTCACGCGCCCTGACCCGGAGCAGTGAGCCCTAGCTAAGGTTCCACCCTTGCCGCGGCTGGTGCGCAGCAGCCGCTCGGCTGTGCCAAGAGAGGATGCCGAGAACGATGCTCAGCGAGAGAAAGGAATGGATCCGCCTGACACTGCTGGGGATCGTCAGCGGATTCGGGGCGGGTGCCGCCGTTCTCCTCCTGCGCGGCAGTATCGATCATGGGCAGATGCTCTTTCTCCCCGACGCGAAGGTTGGCAACTACGAGGGATTAGAGGTCGGTGTCCGCTTTCTGCTCCCGGTGGTCGGCGCGCTGCTTCTAGGGATCGCCTTCGAACTGTTGCCGCCACACCTGCGGCAGGTAGGTGTGCTCCATGTGCTGCGCATGCTCCGCAGACCGGGCGGCGAGCGCCTCCCGGCGGGTAACATGCTTGTCCAGCTCCTCGCCGGGACCTTCGCGATCGTCAGCGGCAACTCGGTCGACCGTGAGGGACCTGCCGTACACATCGGGTCTGCCAGTGCCAGTCTGGTTGGCCAGAGCTTGGGGGTCTCTCGTGAGGAGAGCTACACCCTCGCCGCAGCCGGTGCCGCGGCTGCCATCGCCGCCGCCTTCAATACCCCCTTGGCAGGCATCGTCTTCGTCATCGAGGTGCTGCGGGTGCGTTATGACGTCAGCCGCTACATCCCGATTCTCAGTGCGGCCGTTGTGGGGGCGGTGTTCAGTGGCGCCGTCCACGGGACTGACCCGGCCTTTACGGTCCCAGGACTGACTCTGGGCTCCTTGTGGCGACTCCCGAGCCTTGTGATCCTAGGGCTGTTCACGGGAATGCTCGCCATTGCCTTCATCACCCTGTGTGAGCAGGTCACGAAACGAACCGAAGGCTGGCGCCCCAGCATCAGCTTCACAGTGGCCGGACTAGTCACCGGTGTTCTGGCGATCTGGACCCCGCAGATCATGGGC
This sequence comes from uncultured Gammaproteobacteria bacterium, assembly GCA_963824085.1. GTDB lineage: Bacteria > Pseudomonadota > Gammaproteobacteria > Chromatiales > Chromatiaceae > JARRNE01. The sequence goes on along the minus strand of CAWGNT010000017.1, from coordinate 87,768 downwards.
CTAAGCTACGATACCTTGGACGCTCTCCTGAAGGGGACCGTGGAGCTAAAGCTGGTCGCCGCCATTCTCGTCGCCAAGCTGGTTGCAACCGCGGTTGCAGTGGGCGTGCGTATACCGGGGGGACTGATCGGCCCTACCCTCTTCATTGGAGGTGCGGCCGGCTCGGCCGTAGGGCTGCTGGCGGCGACCTGGAATCCTGTACACGTGGGTTCAGCAAGCTTTTATGCCCTAGTCGGCATGGTGTCTATGATGGGGGCCACCCTGCGTGCTCCGTTGGCAGCCTTGACGGCCTTGCTGGAGCTCACCTGGACTCCCAATGTCATACTGCCGGGAATGGTGACTGTGGTAAGTGCAGAGCTGACCAATCGCCTCGTCTTGGGGAAGGACTCTGTGTTCGAGACCCTCATCAAGCTCCAGCCAGTCGTGGCGGCCAGGAGACGGCCCGACGCAGAGGGTTGATGGATTCTCTTGGGTTTTGTAAGTTTAGCGCTCATGGCCGTTTGGCCGCTAAGGAGGTGCTGAATAGATCCATCCTGGATTTTTCAGCGCGCGGGGGTGATTAGCATCGTGGCTGAGCTGGAACACGCATTGGCGGATCGGGTGCGAGTCGGCGCGACCGTCGGCGCCATGGACGGCGCCGTCGAGCCTATACGTGGAAGTATTCAGGGCGTGTCCCGACGGCCCGTACCTGACCCTGGTCCGGCGGCTAAGTTTTTGGGCTAATCACCTGGCGGGGCGTCCTGCCCCGCGGGAGACGCTGATTTGGCCAGCGTCTCGCTAATTGACCCATCAGCCGGAAAAGGATGAAGGTTATGACTCGAAAAGGCGTGAACATCATTGGTGCCCTGATCGCTGCGTCGGCGCTGACGCTTGGGGTAGGATCTGCTCAAGCGGCATCCGCTTGCAAAGGTCTCGATCAGGGAGCTTGCGGAAAAAAATCGGACTGCACCTGGGTCGGGGGCTACACAAGAAAGGACGGTGCAAAGGTATCTGGTTATTGCCGAACGAAGTCGAGTGGAGGCAGTAAGAAGAGCTCGACAGAAACTAAGAAGAAGGCGATGTAGGACACGGACGAACGTTGAGAGGAGGCGGGTTGGCCCGCCTCTGTCCTCAATGAAAATCCCTTGAGCGGGCGATCAGACCACCAAGCAGGCCCGAATAATCGCGCAGCCGTTTCACCACCAGGTGGGTCACCCCGCTCTCCCGCTGAACCTCTCCTATCACCCCCAGGAGTCGTGATCCTAGGAGCACGCTCCGCTGGCGCTCGGCGACTCGCTGCCAGAGCACCAGGTTGATGTGGCCCGTTTCGTCCTCCAGGGTAATGAAGGTCACACTGTTGGCAGCAGCAGGACACTGTCGGTTGATCACCAACCCCGCGGTGCGGACCAGCCGCCCCGGCGGGATCTCACCCACCTCCCGTGCACAAAGCAGCCGCCGCCGCGTCAGATGCCAGCGTAGCAGCGCCAAGGGGTGCCGACGTAGGGTGAGTCCAAGGCTCGCGTAGTCGGCGACAATGGCCTCCCCCTCGCTAGGCGGAGGCAGCAGAGGTACCGGCCCGGGCGCGTCGATGGCGGGTACCAGGGAGGCAGGGACAGAGATACCTGCTACCGCCCAAGCCGCAAGATGACGGTTGCCCGCCAGGCCCGCCAGGGCATCGGCCCCCGCCAGGGCCTGCAGATCGCTGCGGCCCAGGCCGCCCCTCCGGGTCAAATCCGCAACCGAGCGCCAGGATTGCCCGCCACGGGCTTGCACCAAGCGCTCCGCCCCATGACGCGAAAGCCCCTTGACCATCCGCAGTCCGAGCCTGAGCGCCGGCTCTCCACCACGGCCGGCCTCCAGAGTGCAGTCCCACGCGCTTGTACGGACGTCCACTGGCCGTACCTCCACCCTCTGGCGGCGCGCTTCACGCACCAACTGAGCAGGCGCATAAAAGCCCATCGGCTGGCTGTTGAGGATAGCCGCGAAGAAGGCGGCCGGCTCGTGGTGCTTGAGCCAGGCGGAGACATAGACGAGCAACGCAAAGCTTGCGGCGTGGGACTCGGGAAAGCCGTACTCGCCGAAGCCCAGGATCTGCTGATAGATCTGCTGCGCGAACTCGCGGGAATAGCCCCGCGCCACCATTCCTCCAATCAGGCGGTCCCGGAAGGGCTCCAGCCCGCCCCGGCGCCGCCAAGCGGCCATGGAACGGCGGATCTGATCCGCCTCTCCAGGGGAGAAGCCCGCCGCCACCATCGCCACCTTGATGACCTGTTCCTGAAAGATGGGGACCCCAAGGGTCCGTCCCAGCACACCCATGACCTCCTGCGAGGGGTAACTTACGGGCTCCAGTCCTTGCCGCCGCCGGAGATAGGGATGCACCATATCGCCTTGGATCGGACCGGGCCGAACGATCGCCACCTCGATAACCAGGTCATAGAAGCAGGCGGGTCGAAGCCTGGGCAGCATGGCCATCTGGGCCCGCGACTCGATCTGGAACACCCCGGTGGTCTCGGCCCGCTGGATCATGGCGTAAACGGCAGGGTCTTCGGCGGGGATGCTGGCCATGGTAAGCCTCCGACCGCGGAAGCCGTCGACGAGGTCGAAAGCACGGCTGACAGCGCTCAGCATTCCCAGCGCAAGGCAGTCCACCTTGAGCAGCCCGAGGGCATCCAGATCATCCTTGTCCCATTGGATCACGGTACGCCCATCCATGGCGGCGTTCTCAATGGGCACCAGGCGTGAGAGCTTGCCCCTGGCAATAACGAACCCGCCCACATGCTGAGAGAGGTGGCGCGGAAAGCCGAGGATCTCGTGCACCAGACGCATGACCCGGAGTACCAGGGGATTGTAAGGATCGAGTCCCACCTCCTGCAGGCGTTCGGGGGCCACCGCTTGGCCGTCCCACCAATTGAGGTTGCGCGCCAGCCGGTCTACCTGGTCGAGGGCCATGCCGAGGGCCTTTCCTACATCCCGCACCGCACTCTTCGGCCGATAGGTAATCAGGGTGGCGGCCAGGGCGGCCCGCTCGCGCCCGTACTTTGCGTAGATGTACTGGACCACTTCTTCCCGGCGCTGGTGCTCAAAGTCCACGTCGATGTCCGGCGGCTCGCCCCGCTCGCGGGAGATGAAACGTTCAAAGAGCATCTCCATACGCGCCGGATCGACCTCCGTGATGCCCAGGCAGTAACAGACCGCAGAGTTGGCCGCCGAGCCCCGGCCCTGACAGAGGATGCCGCGGGAGCGTGCGAAGCGGACGATATCCTGCACGGTTAGGAAGTAGGGCTCATAGCCGAGCTCGGCGATCAAGGCCAGTTCATGCTCCAGAAGCTTCCGTACCTTCTCCGGCACACCTTCGGGCCAGCGCGCCACGACACCGGCCTCGGTGAGCTTCCGCAGGTGCTGGGTGGGTGTTATGCCTGCAGGCACCAACTCGCCGGGGTACTCGTAGCGCAGCTGTTCTAAAGAGAAGCGACAGGCGGCGGCGATACGCAGGGTCTCGGCGAGCAGATCCGAAGGATAGAAGCGGCCGAGCTCCTCGCGGGTGCGCAGGTAGCGCTCCCGGTTCTGTGTCAAGGACTCACCGGCCGCATCCACCCTGGTGCCAAGCCGAATGGCGGTGAGGGTATCGAGCAGCGGCTGGCGTTGCCTTGTGTGCATCAGCACCCCTCCGACCGCGGTCAGGGGCAGACCACAACCTTCGGCGAGTACCCGCAGGCGGCCTAGCCGCACTCGATCCTTGCCGACGCGATGCAGTGCGACACCGATCCAGACCCGGCCTGGAAAACAAGCCGCCAGCCAACGGCCCTCATTTGGATGGGCGCCATCCTCCGCCAGCCACAGAACGAGACAACCGGCAAGCCCTGTCCGCATGTCCTGTCGCTCCAGCCGGTACTCGCCCTTGCGACAACGGCGGCGGGCGACCGAGATGAGATGACAAAGGTTGCCGTAGCCTCGGCGGTCTGTCGCCAGGATTACCAGCCGTGGGCCATCGGCCAGCGTGAGCTCGCTTCCGACGATCAGGGGCGAGCGGCATGCCTTGGCCTCGACATACGCACGCACCACGCCGGCCAGGGAGCATTCATCGGTCAGGGCAAGCGCTCGATAACCCAGCTCCTTGGCCCGGCGCACCAGCTCCTCCGGCTGAGAGGCTGCCGTCAAGAAGGAGTATGCCGAGCGGCAGTGAAGCTCCGCATAGTCGACCTTGAGTGCCCGCATGGTTGGCGGCAGAGCGGATACTGTTTTTATATACAGTACCTCTTGCGGCACCAAACGAAAAGGCGAAAGGCCCGGAGAACCGTAAAAAAAGGGGGTGTCTGCGGCAACCGTCGTGCAGGGACGGACAAGGGAAAGATCCCCGTCAATCCGGAGCTACATCAATCGAATCAGCTTCACAAATTCGCAACGTCAGCAGTTGCTGATATAGTTCGCCAAGGTCCCACCTCGTCTGTCCCCCCATCGGGAGCCCAGCTATGAGAGTCACCGGACGTTGCAACAGCAACCACGGCCTGGAAAACCACGGGCTGTACAATCTGAACGCCGCCTTCTGGAACCTTCCCACACCCGAGATCTATGAGCAGGCGATCCTGCGCCATGAGGGATCGCTGTCCCACATGGGCCCCCTGGTGGTCCGCACCGGCCACCACACGGGCCGCTCCGCCAACGACAAGTTTGTCGTGGAGGAGGACGGCAGCAAGGCTCACATCTGGTGGGGCGAGGTCAACCGACCGATCCCACCGGACAAGTTCGCGAGTCTCCATCACCGCTTGGCCTCGTACCTCCAAATGAAGGAGGTCTACGTTCAGGACTGCTTCGTCGGTGCAGCCCCCAACTACCGTATGCCGGTGCGCATCATCACCGAGTATGCGTGGCATAGTCTGTTCGCCCGCAACCTGTTCATCCAGCCAGCATCGGATGACCTCGAGGACCACGTCCCCGAGTTCACCGTCATCGACGCGCCCCGTTTCCACGCCGTGCCGTCGCTCGATCAGACCCGCAGCGAGACCTTCATCATCCTCAACTTCGCGGAACGGCTGGTGCTCATCGGCGGAACCAGCTATGCGGGCGAGATAAAGAAATCCATCTTCACCTTCATGAATTACCTCATGCCATTTCGCGGAGTGCTCCCCATGCATTGCTCCGCGAACATAGGTGCAGACGGCAGGACGGCCCTGTTCTTCGGGCTCAGCGGTACAGGTAAGACAACACTGTCGGCGGATGCCTCCCGCACCCTCATTGGGGACGACGAGCATGGATGGAGCGACAGCGGCATCTTCAACTTCGAGGGTGGTTGTTACGCAAAAATGATTCGCCTCTCCCCCGAAGCCGAGCCGGAGATCTACGGGACGACGCAACGCTTCGGGACGGTCCTCGAGAACGTGACCGTGCGCGCCGATTCGCGCAGACTCGACCTAGACGACGACTCCCTCACCGAAAATACACGCGGTGCTTACCATATCAGCGCCATACCCAATGCGATGCTGACTGGTCTCGGCGATCACCCCAGCGCCGTGATCTTCCTCACCTGCGATGCCTTCGGCGTCTTTCCGCCAGTATCACGCCTAACCCCGGAGCAGGCCATGTACCATTTCATCTCGGGCTACACCGCCCGTGTGGCCGGCACGGAGAAGGGCATCACTGAGCCCGCCCCCGTGTTCAGTGCCTGCTACGGGGCACCTTTCATGCCGCTGCACCCGCAGCGCTACGCACAGCTCCTCGGCGAGCGCTTGGCTCAGCACGGTACGGGGGTCTGGCTGATCAACACCGGCTGGACAGGCGGTCCTTACGGCGAAGGCAAGCGTATCAAGATCCCGTATACGAGGGCTATGGTCAATGCCGTGCTGGACGGTAAGCTGGACGATGTCCCGACTTGGGAGCATCCGATTTTCCGCGTCCAGGTGCCGGAGAGCTGCCCCGGGATTCCTCCAGAGATACTCAACCCGCGCAACACATGGCGCAATCCAGATGCCTACGACGCGCAATCAAGAAAGGTGGCGGCCATGTTCCGGGAGAACTTCCGGAAGCTCTCGGATGAGGTGGACGACCGCATCCGGGCGGCGGAGCCGCACGCCGATTGAGCGGGTTATTGCAGGGGACACGCCGCGGACCGGCGCGTTCCCAGCGCCGTGACCGGACGCGGATCGGGAACCAGACACTCAGTACCCGCGCCCGACAAACTCGCAGGCACCGGCCGGGCAATGACTGGAATCCCTGAGGACCCTGGTGCCAATTCAGGGGCACGGTCGTCACGCCACCTGTATGGAGGAGCAGGCGAAATCACGTCCACGTCCGTGTGTGCCACACTCCTCCCGCCCGGCAATGTGCCGAAACCTGCGCTTACTTGGATGCGCTATGCGCAGGCGCCACGGGAGCGACTGGGACGGCATACGGAAGCCCATAGCCACCATATGGATACCCGCCGTACGGGTAGCCGTATCCCCACGGACCGCCCCAGTAGGGGCCATAGCCATAGTAGTCGTTCCAGCGATTCCACCCGCGTCCCCATCCTCGCCCGCCAGCGCTCATGCTGAGGTTGAAGTCGAAAGACGCATCACCGAAGAAGTCATTCCACCAGTCGTTCCAGCCTGAGCCCCAGCCAGGACCACCGCCCCAGGGTCCCCACCAGGCACTCGCGGATGCGGAGGCCCCAAGAAGGCAGGCGGCCGCTACGACGGTTGGGAGTTTGTTCATGATCGTGCTCCTCATGTCAGATTCCGAGCTCTCGATAGCAGCAAGGCGGCAAATTCGTCATGCCAGCAAGATCAAAGCATATTAGAGACCCCTTATCAATGGAAGTAGGAAATGGCTATCGCCTTGAGGAATCAATAAACAATCAAGACGTTACGATTCGGATCATCAAACCTGACGACTGGCACCTGCACTTGCGGGACGGCACCCGAATGGCGTCCATCGTCGCCCACACCGCTGAGCGGTTCGAACGGGCGATCATCATGCCCAATCTTCGTCCGCCGGTGACGAGCACAAGACAGGCCGCCGCCTACCGCCAACGCATCGTCGATGCGCGGCCCCCAGGACAGGATTTCACTCCTCTGATGACGCTCTATCTCACGGACGCCCTGTCGCCGAAAGAGATCGCCGCAGCCAAAGAGAGCGGGATCGTATTCGCTGCGAAGCTCTACCCCGCGGGCGCGACCACCAACTCCGACAGCGGCGTCACGCGAATCGAGCACATCTGTCCAGTGCTCGACGCGATGCAGAGCTACGATCTGCCCCTGCTCGTCCATGGCGAGGCAACGGCGCCGCACGTGGACATCTTTGACCGGGAAAGGCAGTTCATCGACGACACCCTGAGCCGTCTCGTGCGTGACTTCCCAGCGCTGCGCATCGTATTCGAGCACATCACCACGCGAGAGGCGGTTCAATACGTGAGCGACGCGCCGGCCAACATCGCAGCGACCATCACCGCGCACCACCTGCTGTACAACCGGAATGCCATGCTGGCGGGGGGCATTCGCCCGCACCTCTACTGTCTGCCTGTGCTCAAGCGAGAGCACCATCGTCAGGCACTCGTGGAGGCCGCCACCAGCGGAAACCCGAAGTTCTTTCTCGGGACCGACAGCGCCCCTCATCCCGTCGGGGACAAGGAGTCAGCGTGCGGTTGCGCCGGAATCTACAGCTCCCACGCCGCTATCGAGCTCTACGCGGAAGCATTTGAGCAGGCGGGCGCATTGAGCAGATTGGAGGGATTCGCGAGCCGCTTCGGGGCCGATTTCTACCGCGTACCACCTAACTCGGCCAAGATCGGGCTGTGCCGGGAGCCGTGGGAGGTTCCCGCGACGTACGTCTTTGGAGACGACCGGTTGGTTCCGCTGCGGGCAGGAGAGCTAGTGGGCTGGCGCCTTGCAAGTTAGCGAAAACGGCGATTCGTGCCACCCCGAAGTTGAAAACACGAATCGCCATGCCAGCCTCCCTCACCTCGGCCCTCTCGGAAGGGGGGGATTCTGAACACCGCCAACGCGCACGCTCAAGGCAAGGACACCGCATCCCCGGCCGACGCGGTAGGCTCAATCGGCCGCTGTACCCTGATCCGACGGAGAGGAGGACCCGTCCCCAAGGTCTTGCTCATAGGCGTGGGGTGGCGGATTCCCATCGTAGATGTTGTAGAGTCGGCGTTGCATGTAGGCATCGCGCACGAATGTGTAGGGATCGATCGCTGCCTCCTCCAGGAGCTTGGTCGCCGTCAGGAGGTCCGCACGGGTGTTGATGAGCCGCAGGCCGAACAGGCCCCAGACGACATCGCCGTTACTGACCATGAACATGGGATCGGTGAAGGCGTCCCCGACCCGGCCGACGGTGTCACGCACCGTGCTTGGCCCGAGTAGAGGTATCACGAAGTAGGGACTCGGGACGGCCCCCCAATAGCCCAGCGTCTGTCCGAAATCCTCCTTGTAGCTGGGCAGACCCATGTTGGTTGCCACATCGACAAAGCCCACGACGCCGACGGTAGTGTTGATCAGGACACGCCCCACGTCGGAGCCAAAGCGTGAGAGCTTGAATTGAAAGAGGTTGTTGGCGGCGGATGTGACATCCGCGATGTTATTGTAGAAATTGGTGACGCCCCGACGGACCGGTGGCGGTGTGACCCATTTGTATCCCTTCGCGATCGGCTTCAGAAAGGCGTTGTCGAAGTCCGTGTTGAACTTGTACATGGCCCTGTTGTACGGCTCGAGAGGATCGCGCGGATCCCGCTCCGCCTCAGGTACCGATGCACACGCACTGAGAAGCGCGAGCAGCACCAGCATGCCGACCATACGGAAACCGCTAAACCACATGGTACTCTCGCCTCATATCGCCCCATCCGAAAGACCAAGGCCTGAAATGGTAGCACACCCGCGGTGACCAAAACGCCAAGCCAGTCTCGCCGCCAGCACGAGCGTGCGCTGCACGCCGCAGCGGAAAACGCAAGCGCCCCCGCTAGTCCGTCCTCAGTAAACCGCTCGAACTGAGAATCCGGCGTCCACCAGCCGCTGCAGAACCCCGCCCTCGCCCGGCAGGTGCAAGGCACCGACGGCGACGAAATATCCTCCCTTTTCCAGAAGGGAGGTCAAGCGGTCTGCCATGCGCCGATTGCGCCTGTCCAATGCCGCCGTTCGGAAGCGCTCCGCCAATGCGGTGTCGCCCCCCTGCAGGTAAAGCTCGCTGAGGCGCATCAGCTCTCCCAAGTCACGTTCCAGGTACGCGCCGATCAGCCGCGTGAAGACCTCCGGCAGCTCATCCTGTGCCTGAAGGGTCTCCCGCAACAGCGCAATTTGGTCCTGCTCGCTCAAGTCGTCGAATACCCCGAGCTGCTCGTCTATCGTCTCCAAGCCCGTGACCGCCTTGCCATCCGCCAAGGCATCCTTGTACAGCTGCATATCCAAGAACTGGCCCGTTTCCGCGGGCGGGAGGCTGAGCAGGGTGACAACCGCCCAGGGCTTGAAGTCCTTGATCGCGGCCTCGCTCATACCCCGCGACTTCATCGCCTTTAGCGTGTCGGAATAGAGCGGCATGCCGATGACGTCCTTGAGGCACCGCCCATCTGTGAACACCATTCCCATCATCGACTTGATGACGGCGGCACTATCCGGGATCACCTCCATGACGAACCCACGGGCACCGTCGAATGCATCCTGCACAGGCGTCGGCAAGGCAAGGACCCTCGGATCTTCACTGTGGATGGTCCCGAAGAGGTAGTTCGGATTACCATTCTCGCCGCGCACCTCAAACAAGAGCCCCTTGTCAAACGGAACGCCGGAAGCGGCTGCGAATCCAACCCAAAGCAGGCCCAACAGGACCCAGATCGCCCGAAGCGCGTTACGGCGGCCCCTCATCGTGGCAGGTTCTCCCGTGTCTCCATTCCCAGAATCGGGATCGAACTATAGCAACACTGGAGAAGGAACGGAGAACCGATGCAATGTGGGGGGCGGATCAACGACGCCCCGAAGGGCCGGACTTTGCCGACGTACACACCCGAAAGCCAGGTCAGTTTGGCTTTTCCCGGCGGCGCACCTATCCTGTGCCGATGATAGACGACGACAAGAAACGGACGATCAGCCAGCGCTTTCGAGGTTTCCTGCCGGTAGTCGTGGACGTCGAGACAGCGGGATTCGATCCGCAGCGGCATGCCCTGCTCGAGGTCGCGGCGATCATCATTCGGATGGACCGCGAAGGGCGGCTCACGCCGGGCCCGACCACGTCCTGTCACGTGCTACCCTTTATCGGCTCCGAAATGGACCCGCGGGCACTCGCCTTCAACAAAATCGACCCGGATCACCCATTCCGCGATGCCGTCCCCGAAAAAGACGCATTGACCCACATCCTCACACCGATCCGCAAGGCCGTTAAGGCCACCGAGTGCAATCGTGCGATCCTAGTCGGGCACAACGCCTTTTTCGATCTGAGCTTCATCAAGGCCGCGGTCGAGCGGACCGGCTTCAAGCGCAACCCGTTCCACTCCTTCAGTGTCTTTGACACGGTCACGCTCGCGGGTCTGGCGTACGGGCAGACCGTGCTCGCGCGCTCGGCTCAGATGGCCGATCTGGGCTGGGACAGCGGTGAGGCACACTCCGCCGTCTACGATGCGGAGCAGACCGCACGGCTCTTCTGCAAGATAGTGAATCGCTGGCAGGAGCTGGATCCGGTGAGACCCTGGGAGCGCGAGCGAGTCATCGACTGAAGACTAAGTCAGCGGCACCCCGACTGCAGAGAAGCGGGACGCTCTGCCCCCCAGATCTCTTCCGCTCACACGAAGGCGCGAGGCAGCCGCGGGGACCCCATGCGGCCCGCCCGAGCACGTCAGCCGGTCGCCGCCCCGCTGTCCGCTGCCGCCGCTTTCTGCGCCGCATCCGTCATCATCTTTTGGAGCTCACCCTTCGCATGCAGCTCCAATGTGATGTCACAACCGCCGACCAGCTCACTGTCGATATAGATCTGAGGGAACGTCGGCCAGTCGGCGTAACGTGGCAGGTTTTCAAAGATCTCGGGGTCCTGCAGGACGTTGACGTACGCAAAGGGGACGCCACATTCCTGGAGGGCGGCTGCGGCTCGCATCGAGAATCCGCACATCGGAAACTGAGGGGTCCCCTTCATATAGATGACCACCGGGTTGGTTTTCACTTGCTCATCGATACGCTCAAGTACGTCCATCGCTTACCTCGGGAAAAGACCTAATGTTCGCAGACGACTCAAGAGGTCGGGACGGCCCGCCCCTTTTCAAGTCGAGACGTCTACGTGGCGCTGCAGCCAAAGCTCCAATAAAGCCAGGTGCCAAACCTTGTTGCCCATGATGCGGGTATGGTGCATGTCGGGAGCGGCTAGCAGCATGTCGACATAGTCCCGTCGGTAAAGTCCGCGCTCGCGACAAGCACGCGCGCTTAACAGATCGCGCATCATGGTGAGGAACTCTCCCCGCACGTACTTCAGGGCAGGCATCGGAAAATAGCCCTTCGGACGGTCGATCACGGCGTCGGGCAGCAAGCCGCGCGCCATCGCCTTGAGCGGGTACTTGCCGCCGTCGCGCAACTTCAGCTCTGGCGGGCAGCGAGCCGCGAGCTCCACCAGCTGATCGTCCAGAAAGGGCACCCGTGCCTCGAGACCCCAGGCCATTGTCATGTTGTCCACGCGTTTCACCGGATCGTCCACGATCAGTGTCGTGACGTCGAGTCGCAGCACCGCGTCCATCAGCTCGTCGGCGCCAGGTTCGGAGAGGAGACGGGAGATCAGAGCGGAGCTGTGATCTTCGCCGCCGTAGGGCTCAGTCACCAACCTCAGGTACTCATCGTGATCGCGGTCGAAGTAATGCTTGCGAAAACGATCCAGCCAATCGCCTCGCATTTCCGCCGCGATCCGCGGGTACCAAAAATAGCCTCCGAAGACCTCATCCGCCCCTTGCCCGGACTGCACTACCTTGATCTCGCGGCTCACCTGCTCGCCTAGCAGGTAGAAGGCGACCGCATCCTGACCGAACATGGGCTCCGCCATGGCATCCACCGCCTCCGGAAGACGCCATAGCACCTCTGAGTTCGGCACGCGGAGCTTACGATGGCGGGTCGCATAACGCTCCACGACCAGGTCCGAATACTCGAACTCGCTCCCCGCCTCTTCCGGCGTGTCCTCAAATCCGACCGAGAATGTACGCAGATCGGCGACGCCCGCCTCCGCCAACAAGGCCACCAACAGGCTCGAGTCCAGGCCGCCTGAGAGCAGCACGCCGACCGGTACGTCCGCAATGTCGTTATGGGATTTGACCGCTTGCCGCAAGGCGTCGTGGATCGACTCCAGCCACACACCTTCATCCAGCGATCGGTTCGGCCGAGTCGCGTTAAGCCGCCAGTATCGGCACCCCGTCTGCTGCCCGTCCGCCGAGATGCGCAGCCAATGGCCCGGAGCAAGCTTGCGCACGCCGCAAAGGATCGTTCGCGGCGCCGGGACAACCGCGTGGAGCGTAAACAGATGATGAAGTGCCACCGGGTCGATCGCCGTGTCCACCCCCCCGCCCTCCAAGAGGGCCTGGGTGCTGGAGGCGAAACGGAAGCGAGCGTTGTCGCGTGTCCAGTAGAGCGGCTTGATGCCAAAGCGATCGCGCGCCAGGAACAAAACGCGTCTGCCCAGATCCCAGATCGCGAAGGCGAACATGCCGTGCAACCGCTCTACGCACGCCTCACCCCAGGCATGCCAGGCCTTGAGGATGATCTCGGTGTCTCCTTCGGAGAAGAAGCGGTAGCCCTTGCCCTCGAGCTCACGGCGCAGGTCCTTGTAGTTGTAGATTGTGCCGTTGAAGACGAGGGCGAGCCCAAGCTCCGAGTCGACCATTGGTTGATTCGAGCGAAGCGAGAGGTCGATGATCGAGAGCCGGCGGTGACCGAAACCGAGCGATCCGTCGCTGTAGCCCCCCCCGTGATCGGGTCCGCGCCGCTCGAGCTGCTCCATCATCCCCGCGAGCGCCCCCAGATCGGCCGGTTGGCCGTCCCACCGCAGCTCCCCGCAAATGCCGCACATGACCGTTACTCCTCGCGTGCGCCCCCGACCGGACTACCCCAACCACCGCCGCCAGGGGTCTCGACGCGCAAGCGGTCCCCAGCAACAACCTCCACCGCAGCCTTACCAGGGAGCTCCCGGCCGTTGAGCAAGTTTCGACCCGGCGCGCCCGGCTCGCCGCCGGCACAGCCCCAGGGCCGGCGGGTACGGCGCTCGGTGAGCAGGGCGACGCTGGCCGGAGCCAAGAACTCGAGCTCCCGCACCAGTCCGTCGCCCCCGCAGCGCTGGCCGGCACCGCCGGAACCACGCCGAATCCCATACTGCGTAACGCGCAACGGGAAGCGGGCCTCCAGCACCTCGATCGGGGTGTTCAGGGTATTGGTCATGTGTGTCTGAACCCCGGAAAGCCCGCCGCCGCAAGCGCCGGCACCCATGCCGCCACCGATGGTCTCGTAGTAGTCCCAGCCGGCCCCCGCGGCGCCGCTCCCCATGGCGATGTTGTTCATAGTCCCGTGGCTAGCCGCTGGAATACGCTCAGGCAGGGCTTGGGCAAGTGCCCCCAGGATCACGTCGACCACACGAGTGCTGGTCTCCACGTTTCCTGCCGCGACCGCCGCCGGATAGCGGGCGTTCAGCAGGGACCCCTCCGGCGCGAAAAGGCTCACGGGCCGGAAGCTGCCGGCGCAGGCTGGGGTCTGAGGTGGCATGAGACAGCGAAAGACATACAGAACTGCCGCCGCGGCCACCGACAAGGGACAGTTGATGTTGCCGGAAACCTGAGCGGCAGTCCCCGTGAAGTCGACGTGCGCGAAGCCCTCCCTAATCTCGATGCGGGCACGAATGGGGATGTCCTGATTTCCCTGTCCGTCATCGTCCATCCAGTCCTGGAACCGATACTCTCCTGCCGGGATCTCGCTCAGGGCATGCGTCGCAAGGCGCTCGCCGTAGCCGTTGAGCGCACTGAGTCCGTCGCGGAACCGAGCGAGTCCCGTCCGCGCAATCAGCTCCTTGAGCCGGGCAGCCCCCGCCCGGTTCGCGCTGATCTGAGCGAAGAAGTCCCCGCGCGAATCCGTAAGATTACGGGTCTTGGCCACGATTGCGCTCAGCTTGGCCTCGTCCAGGTCGTATCGTCTGATCAGGTGGGTCGGCTCGATGATCTGCCCCTCCTCATGGAGGGACTTTGAGATCGGCATGCATCCCGGCGCGCTCGCGCCGATGTCCGCATGATGGGCACGGTTGACCACGAACCCGACCAACTCGCCAGCGGCAAATACCGGAGCGATGAGGGTGACGTCCGGCAGGTGAGTGCCGCCCAAGAAAGGGTCGTTGAGGATGGCCATGTCGCCTTCGGCCCACTGCAGGCGCGCCACCAGACCAGCCATCGCAAACGCCATGCTGCCCAGGTGCACCGGGATGTGTGCAGCCTGCGCGCAGAGCTCGCCGGCCGCATCAAAGACCGCGCAGGAGAAGTCGAGCCGGTCGCGGATATTGGGAGAAAACGCGGCGCTGCGAAGCACCGCCCCCATCTCGTCGCAGACCGCCTCAAGACGGCTCGCGAAGATGCTCAGCTCGATCGGATTCACGACGTCGGCCCCGGCCAAGTTCGCCAAAGTCGCCATGGTCGCACCGGACCACCGGTTGCGAAACCCCACAAGGGTTCCTAGAATTCGGCGTTCTTTTGTCAAGTATTTTGCTGGGACACGCGCCGGGCGGTTGAGGTTCGACCGCTCCGCGCATACGTTCCAACTGCCAGTAGAAACTTTAGGAGACAACCGACATGGCACATGAGCTGCCCGCACTTCCGTACGACAAGAATGCCCTCGAGCCCGTAATTTCCTCCGAGACCATCGAGTATCACTACGGAAAGCACCACCAGACCTACGTCAACAACCTTAACAATCTAGTCCCAGGTACCGAGTTCGAGAGCATGTCGCTCGAGGACATCATCAAGAATGCCTCCGGCGGAATCTTCAATAATGCCGCCCAAGTCTGGAATCACACCTTTTACTGGAACTGCCTTAGCCCCAACGGGGGCGGCGAGCCCTCCGGCGCCCTGGGCGATGCGATCAAGGGCAAGTTCGGTTCGTTCGACGAGCTCAAGAAGCAGTTCGCTCAGTCCGCCGCTACCAACTTCGGATCGGGCTGGACCTGGCTCGTGAAGAACGGCGACGGCTCTGTCGAGATCGTCAACACCTCCAATGCGGGGACCCCAATGACTTCGGGCAAGACCGCCCTGCTGACGGTCGACGTGTGGGAGCACGCCTACTACATCGACTATCGGAACGCCCGTCCGAAGTACCTGGAGGAGATCTGGAAGATCGTCAACTGGGATTTCGTCGCCCAGAACTATGCCGCCTGAGGCGCCGCCGACCCGCTACTTCCGGCCGCGCGGCGCGCCCCCCAGCCGGCATTGAGGCTGTCGCCCTGCGAGACAGCCTCCGTACCGCGGCAGGCTTGACGGGTCTAGATGTGTCGCTGTGGGCGGATCTACCGCCCCAGTGGCGTACGGGCGGTGAGGTCGAAGCCCGAGCCTGGCTTACCTCGCCGGGTACTTGCGCGACAACAGAAGTCAATACTCACTCGCGCCGTATCACCACATCGATTCGACGGTCATTTGCGAGCAACGCGGCGCCATCGCCGGGTTCCGTATTGTGGGAGCCCTCTTCTCCGCGTCCCTCCACCGAAATGCGGCTCATCGAGACGCCTTGCCGCTCCAAGTAACCGGCCACCGCCTCGGCTCGTCGGAGGGATAATCTCCTATTGTAGTCAGGCGCGCCCAGATGGTCTGTATGGCCGATTACCCGGAGCGTCGCTCTCGGGAACTTGACAAGAACCTCAGCCAAACGGTGAAGCGTGCCGTAGGCCGCCTCAGGCACAGTCGCGCTGTCCACCGCGAACTGGATCTCCCCCTGGAGATTCAGCGTCAGATCCCCCTGAAGAGCCCGTTCGACAGGCAGTCCCGCTGCGCGCAACTGCTCATCGAGCGGGTCGACCTCCGCAGCAGAAGACTTCGAAACTGGCTCGAAGATCGCCGCGTCCGCGGCATCTTCATGCCCCGTACCAGAACCTACGGGCTGCCCGGCGGAAGTAGTTGCCAGATGCTCGTCGCGCGCGGGTCGCTCACGCCCATGGAACGTGGGGCTCATGTCCGCCACCCCTGCCGTCCGGCTCGAAGCCGGGGAGTCCAGATCGGACAGGCCGCCCATCGGCGTTCCGACGGACTGCTCGCCCCCCTCGGCATCGGATACTGGAAGCGAAAACGGATGAGGGTCCGGTGTCTGCGCGCCCGGTACAACGGTAGCTTGCTGCACAAACGATGCGCTCGGCACTCGGTTGTCGGGGGATTCATCGCCGCCCACGGTCGGCGCCTCGGCGACTGGCCGTGCCGACGCGCCATGCCCAGATCCGACATCATCGTCCATACCCGGTACAGCGGCACCCGCTTCGCTCGCCAAGTCGCGTGCCGCTGAGTCCCGTTCGCGCTGATCGCCAGTTCCAGCACCGACCGAGACGGAAGGACCTGCTGTCGCGTGAGCCCCCTGGGTAGCGACCGATTGCTCCGAAGCCGCGCCTCCCGCAGCCGGTCCCAAGTCCGTTTCGACGTCGGCTTCCGGCGCCGGTCTTCCGCTTGCTCCCTCCCATTCCGCTGCCAGGCGGTCGGCGGTGTCTCGGACATAGGCAAGGCCCCGCACCCCAAACGACTCGATTCGGGCAGGCCCGAGCACGTAGAGACCGCCGGTCAACGACACCGAGACAGCCGCAGCCAGCGCCCCCCTGACCCAACGCCGGGTCTTGCGGCCGCGAGGCGCGTGCGGTGCTCGCCGGGGAGTATCCTCCGTGCCGGCGGAAGCACGCGATACCCGCTCCTCAGGTACACCCACGAACGAAGGTACAGGCGGCGTGAGCGCCTCTGGCAACCCGTCGCCGTCACGGCCGCTGTCGAGCTGTCTCCCCCATGCCTCACCACCAGGCGGGGCTGACGGCCGAAAGCCGTCTTCCGGTCGCCGCTCACCCTCGATCTCGGCCCCGAGGGTCAGGGAATCCGGAGTCGCTTTCGGTGTTGGATACTCGTCTCCATCTGGCTGCTCGCTGCCAGTCGGCCCCTTCACTGTCGTCTGCTCGCCGTCGTGAGGACCTTCCGCCTCCAAATCAGGAGAAGTCGCGGTCAGACCATTCTCGGAGACGCAACAGACTTCCTGCTGGGGCGGCCGATCCTCCGGCCTTGCGATCACTACATCGTCCGCGTGCTGCTGCGGCGATGGCGCTTCGCGCGACAGATCCGCCAGCGATTGATCGGCCGTTTCGACCCCGAGGCTCCGGATAAAGCCGTGATCGAATTGCTCATCGTACTGGAGCGCCTCGTCGCGCAATTCGCCGAGAACGATACGCGCGTCTTCCTCGGTCAAGGTGTGCCGCCCTTCCACGTACCCATGCACGAGGAGCCGCGCGCAAAACTTGTTGACCAATCTGGGAATACCGGAGGTGGCCGAGAAGACCACGCCGAGGGCGTCCCCTCTTATCACGGGGTCGCCGGACCATTCGGCGCAGAGCAGACGGTGCTCAACGTAGCCGCGCGTCTCGACGGCGTTGAGGGGATCAAGATGACAAGAGGCCACGACCCGTTGGTGCAGCTGCTCGAGGCTGGGCGATCGTATCTTCGCGCGCAAGGCCTCTTGGCCCACGAGAAAGATCTGAACGAGCGGATGCGTGTCGTGACACAGATTCGTCACCAGACGAAGCTCTTCCAACGCGTTCGACGGCAGGTTCTGGGCCTCGTCGACGATAAGAATCGCGGCATTCCCTGGATTCACCTTGTGAAGCAGAAACTGCTCCAGCGCGGTCAACAAGGTGGCTTTGTCGAGTCCTTGCGGATTGACATCGAAGGCATAGGCGACCAGCCGTAAGAGGTCGTCGGCCTCGACCTGGGTCTTGTCAATGCGCGCGACCAGTCGCAATGACTTGCGCAAGTCGCTGACGAGGTCGTGCACGAGGGTCGTCTTTCCTGTCCCCGGTCGGCCGGTTACGACGACGAAACCCTCACCGCGATGAATGGCAAACTCGAAATACGCCTTGGCCTTGGCAAAGGTCGGATGCCGGTAACAAAACCGCGGATCCGGACTCAAGCTGAATGGCTCGCGGGAAAATCCGTAAAATTCCGCGTACACCGATCGCCTCCGTCCAAGGCTGTTGTTGCTACACGGGCGCGCTCGGACCTATGTCCAAAACGCCCTAAGGGCTTCAACCTACTCTAAATCGTAGCCCCTGATCGGGGATCGCTCTCACAGTTCGCTCCAGCCGGGCGCCGCGCTCGGCAGTCTCTGGTCGACCACGGACACTACGAGCTTTACGCAACAGGCGTGCCACGGGATATGGGTCCGGTATCCCTAGTGTCACTTCAGACAATCGACGGGCTGTTAGGAGGGGCGATTAGCGTCGTCCCTCAGCTAAGACCTCCCTTGGGTGGGTCGGGTGCGGGGTGGCGGGACCGTCGGCGCCACGGACTGCGCCGTCGAACCACATCGACGGATTAACGGCGTGCCCCGACGGCCCGTACCCGACCCCGGCCCGGCAGCTGAGTTATCGTGCTAATCACCTGTCACGAAGGCGTCGGGCGTAAGCGACAGACGGGACAAAGTCGGACGGTCCAGGTTGAACGGCGCGAGGTGCCCAGTCGTCGCCGTCGAACCCTGAGCTCTAATCCGCTCGCGTGTCCGGGGGCGCATGGAACAGGCGATGGTAGCGAGACGCGTCGAACAGAAACTCAATCGATTGGATGCGCCCCTCCGTGACATGGGCCCATTGGGCAGCCCTGGCTGTCTCCTTCTCGGAGAGCTGGAAGGTGTAAAGCAGGAGATGGCACACGTCCGCCCCGTCCGTGAAAACCTTGCGCCGCGCGATGCGCTGTGTGATGGCGCCGGTCACGGACATGTGCTGGATGAAGTCGTCGGCGGACGAGAAGTTGGAGATTGGGCTCTCGTAGCGAAAGCCCTCGTCGGCGAGATAAGTCCTAGCCCGGTCGTAGTCATGCGCCACAAGCGCATCCAAGTAGGCTTCCACTATCGACCGCGGGTCCGCCTGGCGCATATGTCGAGCTCACCCGGCTGTTTGCCTTCCGGACCAGAGGGCACGGACCGCTCCCGCCGCGGGTGTTGGCACCAGGGAGGCTGCCGTCAAGCCTACATGGACGTATTCACGGCGTCCCCCGGCGGGAGCGGCCCGTCCCCAATAAACGAGGAACCCAATTTGGAACCGTATAGACGACGACATCGATGCATCCCACCTCAAGCCGCCTCTTCCAGTGCGGGCGGGAACCAGGTGCGCGCGATCTCCGTATGCAGGTCACCGATATCGAGCTGGAGCTCGTCCACAAATGCGTGGAGCTCGCTCTGGCTGAGGCGCTCCACCTTGGTGTTCAGCAGGTTACGCTTCAGCCGACCCACCACGCGTAGCGCCGCCTCGTTGCGGGGGAGCGACTCCAGACTCGCGCGCACCGCTTCCGCGCAATGGTGCACGGCACGGGGAAACTCCAAGCTCTGGAACAGGAAGCGCAGGACCGCTCCTCGCTGCACGCGCACCTGTTGGCTGCGCCGGTACATCTGATAGGCGGTCATTGACTTGAGCACACTCACCCATTGGATCGTCTGGAAGGGTCGCAGCTCCGTGGCCTCCGCTGGCAGCAGGTTGGCGGAGCGAACATCTACGATCCGCGTCGTCATGTCCGCACGCTCCAGGTTGCGCCCGATCCGGAGAAAGTGATAGCCCTGGTCGTGGAGCATGGTCCCGGCAAGCAGGCCGGTGATCGTCTGGGCACCCAGGATCAAGCGCTTGAGGTACGGGTGCCGTCCACGCTTGGTTAGACCGGCCTGCAGTCCGTCGCGGGCAAAGAGGTAGAGCTCGTTCAGCTGCTCCCACGCCTCGCGCGGCACGACATCGCGAATGGTGCGGCAGTTTTCCCGCGCCGCCGTCAGAGCGGAGAGGATCGACCCGGAGTGGCGCTCGTCGGCGAGCAGAAAACGCAGCACTTGGCGCTCGGTATAGTCCTTGTGGAGCTCTTCGAATAGGGCGTTCACGCCGGTGATGTCGACGAGGGGCCGCCAACCTGGTGCAATGCCCTTGGGCAGATCGAGGAGCAGGTTGGCGTTGACCGTCACGATACGCGCGGTGCCCTCGGCACGCTCGACGTAACGGGCAAGCCAGAAGATGTTCTCGGCGACGCGCGACAACATGCTCAGCCCTCCTCTACCTCGACGATCCAGGTATCCTTGCTCCCCCCTCCCTGGGACGAGTTGACCACCAGCGACCCCTTGCGCAGCGCCACGCGCGTCAGCCCCCCCATGGTTACCTGCTGACGGTCGGCTGACAGAATGAAGGGCCGCAGGTCGACATGACGCGGCTCCACCGCATCTCCAACCACGGTAGGCACGGTGGAGAGCCTGAGCGTGGGCTGAGCGATGTAGTTGCGTGGGTCCTTCCTGATCAGCCCCGCAAACGTCTCGCGTTCGGTCTTTGTGGAGACCGGCCCCACCAACATGCCGTACCCACCGGACTCGTTGGCGGGCTTGACTACCAACTGGTCAAGGTGGGCGAGCACATACTCCATGGCCTCGGGCTCCATGCAGCGATAGGTGGGTACGTTGGGGATGATGGCGTCCTCATCGAGGTAATACTTTATGATCTCCGGTACGAAGGCGTACACGACCTTGTCGTCGGCCACGCCCGATCCCGGGGCATTCGCCAGCGCGACGTTTCCGGCCTTCCAGGCACGGAGCAGGCCGCGCACGCCCAGGGTCGAATCCGGCCTGAATGCGTGCGGGTCGATGTAGAGATCATCAACGCGTCGGTAGATGACGTCCACCCGGGCAGCGCCATCCACCGTGCGCATATATACACAGTCGTCATCGGCCACGAACAGGTCGCGTCCTTCGACCAGCTCGCAGCCCATCTGCTGGGCGAGGTACGAGTGCTCGAAGTAGGCGGAATTGTAAATTCCGGGGGTAAGCACCACCACTTCCGGGAAATCCGCCGGCCGCGGCGACAGGGCGGCGAGGGTGTCGAAGAGCTGAGACGGGTAGTCGTCGACGGGCAGGGGCGCGTAATCCTCGAAGAGCTCGGGAAAAACGCGCTTGGTAACCAATCGGTTCTCCAACATATAGGACACGCCGGAAGGTACGCGCAGGTTATCCTCGAGAACGTAGATCGTACCGTCCGCATCGCGCACCAGGTCCGAGCCGCAGATGTGAGCCCAGATGCCGAGCGGGGGATCTATGCCCACGCATTGGGGCCGAAAGTTTACCGACTTGGCCAGCACCTCCTCGGGAAAGACCCCGTCCTTGATGATCTTCTGGGCGTGGTAGAGGTCGTCGATGAAGAGGTTCAGCGCCTGTACCCGCTGCTTGAGTCCGGCCTCGACGTGGTCCCATTCGGACTTGGGAATGATGCGGGGAATGATGTCGAAGGGCCACGCGCGGTCGATGGTGCCGCCCTCCTCCGAGTAAACGGTGAAAGTGACTCCCATCTCCTTCATCGCGACGTCCGCAGCCTCCTGACGCGCCGCAAGCTCACTCGCCTCCAGACCGGCCAAGGCGCGCAGAAGATTGGCAGCATGCGGTCGAACCTCGCCGGGGGCGGCGACGAGCTCGTCGTAGAAGCCCTCGCAGGGGTAGGCGCTCAAGTCGATGCTCATGAAAGGTCCTCGGCGACATTGACCATGGCGTAGCGCCTGCCCAGGGGCGAGGTCGCGGCATCACGCATTCTCAGCAGGTAGGGCGCACGCGGGAACAATATCCTGAATCCGGTACTTGGCAGCGCCAAGGCGCAAAGGACGCCAAGGAAAACGTCAAAGTATGCTGAAAGCTGCGCTCACCCATCGGATGATGCCATGTATACGGCTTGTCTTTGATTTTTCGTTTTCCCGGGGTCGGGTTGTGCCCGCCTGGGGACGCCGTGGATTCCTCCCTGATGGCTTGACGGCCGCCTCCCTTGGGCCGAAAAGCGAAAAAATCGCGTGAGTCACGTATACCGCCGCAACCATCTGCAAATCTTTGCATTCTTGGCGGTTCCAGCATTTTGTCGACGGCCACCCACGTATTGTTGAGGCAGTGATTCTGCTCCGGCCGGGGCGTTCGGATTAGAATGTCCGCCTCCGCGGTTCGCGGAGCCGTCGGAACCACCCTTATGACCTACTGCCTCGGCCTGGTCCTGGATGAAGGCCTGGTGATGGCCTCGGACTCCCGCACGAATGCTGGAATCGACTACGTTACCACCTTCAGCAAGCTGCATGGCTTCACGCCGGCACCGGACCGCATATTCGTGCTCCTGTCCGCGGGCAACCTCGCGACCACGCAGGAGGTGCTAAACCGCATCCGCCGGGACCTGGATCACCCTCCCGAGGGCACCACCTTGCTAAACGCCCGCTACCTGTTCGAGGCGGCAGAATACGTGGGGCGGGTGAGCCTCGGGGTGCAAAGGGATCATGGCCCGGCCCTGCAGCAGAGCGGTATGAGCGCAGAGACGACCTTGATCCTCGGCGGCCAGATCGCCGGGGAGTCTCATGGCCTGTTCATGATCTACCCACAGGGCAACTACTTCGCTGCCTCGCCGGAGACACCCTACCTCCAGATCGGGGAGAACAAGTACGGGAAACCAGCCCTCGACCGCATCGCCAAGCTGCGGCTCTCCCTGGAGGACGCCGCACGCCTGTGCATCGTGTCGCTGGATGCCACCTCGCGCTCCAACGTCACCGTAGGGCCGCCCTTCGAGGTGGCCATCTGCCCGAAGGACAGCATGGCGCTCAGCTATCGGCTCAAGTTGGATGCGGACTCACCCGTGCTCAAACAGCTCTCCGAAAGCTGGAATCGAGGTATTTGTCAGGCCTTCGAGGACCTGCCGCGTTTTGACTGGGAGCTCCCCTCGCCGCCCGGTTGACGGCGCCTCCAAGAGCTCAATGCGCCGGCACGGGGCATGGATCTATCCCACTAGCTTGGCCTTTTCCGTGCTCGACTCGGGGTGCCGGGTTACGGCCGCGCGCCGGGGACGTCGGCAGCAGGGAGGCTGCAGTCAACCCGTGTAGAGCGCAGCGGGATCCTTGTGTCTCCCCGTCAGAAAAGAACGTCTCGGGTCGACCAGGACACGCCCTGCCATGGCGGTACGACCGAGCAGCATGCGGAAGAACATGCTGTCGCGGTTGGTAAGAGTGAGCTCGATGGGCCACTGAGCCTCGCCCAAACGAACGGTTGTCCTGATGACAAAGCGCCGCTCCCGGTGCCCACCCGAGTCGCAAACGAAGCGCCGGTCCACGACCCGGGCGCGGCAGTGCACCGCGACGTCCGAGCGCCGATGCAACGGGTGTACGCCAAACCTTACATAGCTCTCGCCACCCCGGTGGTAAGACTCGACGTAAAATGCGTGCAATGCGGACGTCCGAGCGCCCGTGTCCACCTTCGCCTTGACCATTGGAAGCTCGAGCTCTGGCAGCCCCACCCACTCGCGCCATCCGAGCATCAATGCTGGAACATTCAACGTCGATCTCTCAGCCGGTCCAAGAAAACGGGCCGCGCTCTCAGCCGTGCGCAAGTGCGAAACGCAGGGCTTGTCGGAGAAGCTCCCGATGCGTCGCATCCGGCCGGTAGACCGCGTAACCCTGGCGTTCGATGATCGGCGCGTCCCCCACCCGATACAGCTCGCCGCCCGCCAAAAGCTCGCTCACCATTTGCTCCGCCAGATAGGCGCTACCGCCGGTGCGACGCAGCATATCGAGCGCGACCCCCCCGTGCGAAACACGCACTGCAGGTGCGGGCAGGTCCGGAAACGCGTGCGAATGGCTGATCATGAAGCTAGTCCCCCAGTCGACCAGGATGTATCCATTCTTAACGGCGGCATCTGCGGTCAAGCCAGGCTGCGTCGATACCATGATGAGGGGGATTCGGGTCACCTGCTCCATCACCAGCTCCGCGGTCCGCGGCGGCTCGAACAGGAAGGCGAGATCAAGCTGGATTGCCAACAGACGCCGCACGAGCGTCTCTGCAGGTAGGATGTCCAGGTGAAGAGCCAAGTCGGGGCGGGCGCCCCGCAAACCGACAACCCAATCCCGCACCCAAATGGACCAGAGGTCCGCTGGGGCCCCAATCGCGAGGGACTGGGCGAAGCGGCTGCCAAGCGCGAGCTCCTGTTGCGCTCGCGCCCAACTGCGTACGATGACCTCCGCATGATCCCGCAAGCCCTGCCCCGCCGGCGTGAGCTGGATGTCGTTTCGCTTGCGCTCGAACAGATCGACGCCGAGCGTCGATTCGAGCAGCTTGATGCGGGCACTCACCGCCGACTGCGTGACGAATAGAGTCTCGGCCGCTTTGCCGAAGTGGCGCATGCGCGCAACCTCGAGAAAGGTCTTCAGCAGAACAATGTCCACGAGTCGATCAAAGACACTCGCCCCTGGCGAGCAGGGACGCGCGCCGGGCAACGCAGTCCAGGCGACACTTGCGCGCCAACCCCGTTCGCGGTCAACGCGGCCAGGCATCTCCCCTTCGGCCATGGGTCTTCCATCTATCGGGGTGCTGCCTCCCGCACTGCCATCGGCCTTCTCTGCGGCAAGGGATCACGCAGACCAGGGTCGAGGTCACGGAGAGAAAGGGTCGACGGCATCTTGACCGACGGCAGCGAAAGGTCGAGATATTGCCGCAGCAGGCGCTGCGCATGGGCCGTATTGGTCATCCGGCGTAGCAAAGCCACCTTCCGCAACGCACTCTCGGTCGGCTCAGTGCCGCCGTTGCGCCGATAATGGCGGATGACGGCCTCTGTGTAATTCAGTGTTTCCAGATAGGTAACCTGGCTATTCGTGCGGTCGACAACCCCTTCGCCCGCGTTGTACGCCATGATGGCCCGACCGTAGTCGTTGTTGTACTTGCCAAGCAGCCGCTTCAGGTGCCGGACGCCGGTCTTGACATTCGCCGCCGGATCGAAAAGCCGACGGGCGTCGGCAACGCCATAATCCGCGGCCGTCGTGGGCATTACCTGCATCAGGCCAATCGCCCCGGCGGCCGAGACTGCACTCGGGTCGTAGGCGGACTCGGCGGCTATGACGGCGCGCACCAGGGCGAGCTCTACGTCATACGTCTCCGCGGTGCGCTCGATGAGGACATCGAGCGCTCGTCTATTTGCCGCCGGACCGTTCGCGGATGTCGCCGTGCCCTCCTCCGGCAACCGACCTTCGGGAGCCGGCGCGCTGTGCCCCTGGCGATGCTGGCTCGCGTTCCCGGAGACGCCAGCGTGGACCTCAGCTCCCAGGCAGAAAAAGACGGACGCAAGAGTCACTGCCGCGGTCAACACGGCCCGGCGATAACCTTCCCCTCCAACGAAGGGTCGCGCGTTGCGTCTCGGGGCCGACGTTGGGCCATCGCCCGCGTCCCGGCATACAGACTGCCGCCGGACGTCAGACAACGTGCTCGTCCTCTTCGAGATGCATGCCCATAGTCTCCAGCAGCGCTCCGGTTACGGCCCCGCCGACCATCCCGCCAAGAAATCCGGCCGGAACCTCCCCGAAGACATGATCAATCGCCCCAGTCGTTGCTGGATCGAGGGACCAGACCATGACGCCGCCCATGATCCAAACGCTGGCACCCACCACAGCGGCGATCAGACCGGCAACCACCGGGGCAGATAGGGTGCGTGGGAAGCGGCCGGACAAGGCGCCAACGATGCGGGTTTCTGTCAGCTTGAAGATACTGCCGACCAGGGCGACAACGCCGGCCGCGAGAAAGGCCATGTCGACCTCTCCGTCGTACAAAGTCAGTCCCATCCATAGGAGCCCCCCTGCGGTGAGTCCCGCGAGCAGGCCAGTCAGGGTCTCGGCAAGGGGACGACCGCCGCCCGCGGCAATCCAGGCATAGAAGCCGCCGATCACCATGCCGGCAGCCGCGGCAATGCCGGAGATGAGCGGGAGCTGAACCCGGTCAGTGCTCACCATCAGGTAGCCGACAGAGGCGAGAACCCCCGCCATTGCCCCGACGAGGGCGACAGGCATCGCGCTATAGAAGGCAGCGGTGGTCCCCGCCGCGGCGACGGCGGCGAAGATCAACGGCTGCCACCCGTGGAGGCCGAGCAGGACGAGGACCTGGAAAAGGCCAACAAAGAGGCTCCCGAACAAGGCGCCAGCAAGACCCCACACCAAAACGGTCAGCAGGACCACAGTGGCTTTCTCTCGGCTGCGCATAACTCAGCGGAAGAGATTGGCTAAGGTCTCGGTAGTCTAGCCGAAGCATGGCATTTGGTTACCGGCTTTCTTGCGAACGTCCAACGGCAGAAGGCGCAGACGCTGGAAGGAATGGTCGCCCGCCTCCTTCAAAGAAGCGCATAATGAGCTCGAACAGCACCAAACGGGTGGTCTGTATCATTACTACACTACGATGCCCTCGAGCAGGATGACCAGTAGGTTTCCCGCCACGACTATGAATGCGGTCGCTGCAAGATTCTCGACAGCTGCGGCGAGGGTGAAGATTGTGCTTTCCAACGCAGCATGCGCCAGCACGACTGCACCGCGTGGAGCGCGAGGCCGGCGGCAAGGGGCGCCAGCGGCCGAGCTCTTGCCGTTCACGCTCCGCATGCTCGACCTGCTCCAGCAATTCGGCCGCGTCCTGACGCCAGCGTGTCACCCGCTGCAGCGAGACCGTCGCAGATGCTTCCGCCGGGAGCCTGCAGCAGCGCTTCTCGAAGACGGGGCTCGGCCAGAATCGGGCGTAATCCTGAGCCAGAGCGCGATAACGGGCGATTGGCTCTGCTAGCGCATCGGGACTGGCCGCCGCCCTTCGCTCACCGCTCCACTCGAGCTGAACGCCGCCGCGACGCGCAAGCACCTCGACCGTGTCGTGAGCATCCTCTCTCGGCACGACGATCTCGAACCAACGTGCAGCGGACGGCCGAAAACCCACAGCGACACCTTATGCTTCCAGCGCATGGGCGGCGCGCGCGGCCTCGCCCCGCGTGATATGCGAGCGGCTTGCTCACCGCCAGTACAAGCGAATACGCAATTAGCATATCAGCAGGTACAAAATCGTGGCTGGGCGCCACAACACCGAATGCTTGCCCCCTCGGGCGGGATACTGCCTTCGTCCAGGCTCGAACTGCTCTTGTTCAGCGCAAACCGTCTACACTTTGCCTCGTCTGGCACACTGAGGCGGATGTTGGCCAGCAAAGGGCGTGCTGACCAGCTACGCGTGACCGGCGGGAGGCGGGACCCCCGCCCGTGCCGACCGGCCCACGGCGTTCCGACATGGGCTTCAGGGATAGCGGTACCCTCGGCGCACCGACCCATTCCTGACACCAACGCAAAACGAGGAGATTCCAATGGGAAGAGTTGCACTTGTCACCGGAGGCACCCGGGGTATCGGCGAGGCGATCTGCGTCGGCCTCCAAGGTGCAGGTCACCAGGTGGTCGCCAATTATGGGGGCAACGATCAGGCAGCACAGGCGTTCACCGCGCGCACGAAGATCCCCTCCTACAAGTTCGATGTCAGCGACTACAACGCCGTCGCGGCCGGCATCGCCAAGATCGCGCAAGAAGTGGGGCCGATCGAAATTCTGGTGAACAACGCGGGCATCACTCGCGACAGCACCATACACAAGATGTCGTACGAGCAGTGGGAACAGGTCATCCACACCAACCTGACCTCCTGCTTCAACACCTGCAGGGCCGTCATCGACGGTATGCGTGAGCGCGGCTTCGGGCGCATCGTCAATATCGGCTCCATCAATGGCCAGGCCGGGCAATACGGCCAGGTCAACTATGCGGCCGCCAAGTCCGGCATCCACGGATTTACCAAAGCGCTGGCACAAGAGGGAGCCGCGAAAGGCATCACGGTGAACGCGGTCGCACCCGGTTACGTGGACACGGAAATGGTGCGGGCGGTGCCGCAGCACGTGCTGGAGAAGATCATCGCGCGCATCCCGGTGGGACGCCTCGGCAAGCCCGAGGACATTGCCCGCACCGTGGTGTTCCTGGTGGCCGACGAGGCAGACTTCATCACCGGCTCCACCGTCTCCGTCAACGGCGGGCAGCATATGTACTGAGCGGAAGTTGCGCCGCCCCGCCGCGCGGAGCGGCGCCCTACCGTTTGGGCTCCAGGACGAACATCGGCTTGGTCTCAGGGCCCGCTGCGTGGAGCCCCGGATCGAGATTCCGGACGATGGAAGGGATGTGAATGGTGGAGCCGGCGATCCCGAGCTGCCGAAGGCTGAGCGGCTTTTTGCCCTGGTTGCGCCAATAGTTGCTGATCACGACCAGCGTGTAGCGCTGCGTCTCCGGATATTTGACCATGCGTCCGTTGCGGTCGAGCACGCCCTCCCCAGCGTTGTAGGCGGATACCGCATGCCTGATGTTCCGGTATTTACCGAGTAGGCGCCTGAGATGCCGCGTCCCCACGCTGACGTTGGTCTTGGGGTCGAACAGAGCGTCGGCCGACGCGACCCCATAGTCGACTGCAGTGGCCGGCATGACCTGCATCAGGCCAATGGCCCCTGCGCGGGAAACGGCACGCGGATTGTAGCCCGACTCCGCGGCGATCACCGCGTTCACCAAGTTGGGATCGACGCGCTCCCGGCGCGCGATTGCGTCGATCATGGGCTTCAGCTTGCGCTTGTTGGCCCTGCTGATCTTGCCCGGTGCGGGTATCTCCAAACCGTCGATCCTGTCCGTGACCGCCACGTTGGCGGGCAGA
Source organism: uncultured Gammaproteobacteria bacterium (assembly GCA_963824085.1). Lineage (GTDB taxonomy): Bacteria > Pseudomonadota > Gammaproteobacteria > Chromatiales > Chromatiaceae > JARRNE01. Next base: position 59,113 of record CAWGNT010000017.1, on the reverse strand, counting down.
GCGGCGGACTGCCCGCCGACCACCAGAACACAGGTGAGCGCACAAACGAGTGGCTTCATAATCTCAGGGGCACCCGCCTTTCCCGCCGAGCCAAGGCATCGGAGCTGACCGTTCGCAGCCGTGTACCATAGGCAATCAGCCCCACCCCTCAGCCGAACTAAGAAACAAACCTGATTAGCATCAAAACGCAGCTGCAGGGCCAGGGTCGGGTACGGGCCAGCCGGACGCGCCGTGAATACATCCATGTAGGTCGACGGCGCCGCCCCTGGCGCCGACGGTTCCGCCGACCCGCACCCGACCCGCCGAAGGGCCCACCTGAGGCACGATGCTAATCACCATCGGCTAGCCCAAGTGGCCCGAGCCGCTCACGCGCCTTCATAATACCTGCACTTGCACCTCGCTGGAGCGAGCGCAAGCCTTGCGCTATGTTACCTGTTTTCGCGCAGACGCCCGCAGGCTTAGGCCAGGTATCCGCCAATGACCGTACAAAGCTCCTCCCGCACCGGCTTCCCTCTGACGCGCATGCGGCGTATGCGCCGCGACGACTTCTCCCGGCGGTTGATGCGGGAGACGCGACTCACCTGCGACGACCTCATCTATCCGGTCTTCGTGCTGGAGGGCAGAGGCGAGCGCGAGCCCGTGGCCTCGATGCCAGGCATCGAGCGCATGAGCATTGACCTGCTGGTAGAGGACGCCCGCGCCACGCAGGCGCTAGGTATCCCCGCCGTTGCCCTATTTCCGGTGACTCCCCAGAGCGCCAAGTCCGAAGACGCTCGCGAGGCGTTTAACCCCGACGGCTTGGTCCAACGCGCGGTGCGCGCCTTGAAGGACGCCTTACCCGGACTCGGGGTGATCACCGACGTCGCCCTCGACCCCTTCACGACCCACGGTCAAGACGGGCTCATCGACGAAACCGGTTACGTCCTGAACGACGAGACGGTCGAGGTGCTCACACGGCAGGCCTTGTCTCACGCAGAAGCGGGCGCCGACGTCGTGGCACCTTCCGACATGATGGACGGGCGCATCGGCTCCATTCGCGCCGCCTTCGAGCAGTCCGGGCATATCCACACCCGAATCCTGGCCTATTCGGCAAAGTATGCGTCGAGCTTCTACGGCCCGTTCCGGGATGCGGTGGGCTCCACCGCCAACCTGGGAGGCAGCAACAAGTACAGTTATCAGATGGACCCGGCCAACAGCGACGAGGCGATGCACGAGGTGGCCTTGGACCTGCAGGAAGGCGCCGACATGGTCATGGTGAAGCCCGGCATGCCGTATCTGGACATCTTGTACCGCATCAAGCAACGTTTCGGCGCCCCGACGTTCGTCTACCAGGTGAGCGGGGAATACGCCATGCTCAAGGCCGCTGCCCAAAACGGCTGGCTCGAGGAACGGGCTGTGGTGCTCGAGGCCCTGGGCTCCATCAAACGGGCCGGTGCCGACGGGATTCTCACCTACTACGCAAAGCAGGCCGCCCGTTGGCTGCAATGACCGACCGCTACGCCGTGATCGGCAATCCGATCGAGCACAGCAAGTCACCCCGCATCCACGCCGAGTTCGCCCGCCAGACGAGACAGGATATGGAGTACGGACGCCTGCTGGGCAGTCCGAACGACTTCCCCGGGGATGTCCGCCGGTTCTTCGCTGCCGGCGGCCGCGGCATGAACGTGACGGTTCCATTCAAGGAGGATGCTTGGAAGCTCGCCAGCGAGCGAAGCCGGCGCGCTGAGAGCGCGGGTGCCGTCAATACGCTGATGCTGCTGACCGACGGGTACCTGTACGGCGATAACACGGACGGCGTCGGACTGGTGCGCGATCTCGCCGACAACCATGGCTTCGACTTCACCGCCAAGCGCGTGCTCCTGCTGGGGGCGGGCGGGGCGTCCCGTGGAGTCGTCGGTCCCCTGCTGGAGACTGGGCTCGCGGAGCTGGTAATCGCCAACCGCACCGCATCGAAGGCCGTGGCACTTGCGGCCGCCAACGTCGCCTTTGGGCGCGTGAGAGGGTGCGGGCTCGACGCGCTCGCCGGGGAGCGGTTCGACCTCATCGTCAACGGCACGTCGGCGGGGTTGGACGGCGAGGTCCCGGCAATCCCCAACGACTGCCTCGCGGCGGCGGGCTGGACCTACGACATGCTCTATGGCGACCAGCCGACCCCGTTCTGCCGCTGGTGGTCCGGACACGGCACTTCCCGCGTTCTCGACGGCCTTGGCATGCTGGTGGAGCAGGCGGCCGAGTCATTCTTCGTCTGGCGCCGCGTGCGGCCGGACACGGGCCCCGTCATCGCCCTGTTGCGCGGGGGAGCGAAAGCGTAACGCACTAAGTGAAGGAGTTATAACGTTCGCCATTGGGTTTTCGGCTTTCTGGAGTCGGGTTGCGCCCGTTGGGGACGCAGTGAATTCGTACTGAAGGCTTGAGGGCAGCCTCACTGCTGACGACACCCCTGGCGAATGCAAGCCAGCCTCTCGGTCAAGATGCCAAGAAAGTCGCGTACCTTGTGTAGACACCGCCCGAGAGGCGATCTCACGGATTCTTGCACCTCGTCGGGATAGCTGCCGTCGGCCACAAACAAGAACTGGAGCGGACATGAAGATCGCAGTCATTGGGCTTGGCCTCATGGGCAGTGCCATCGCCTTGCGGCTCAAACGGCAAGGACTGGACGTCGTCGGATGGAACCGTAGCCCGGCCAAGGCACGGGCATTGGCTGATCAGGAAGTGGCCATCGCCGGGTCGGCGGCCGAGGCAGTGGACCGCTCGGACCTCACGGTGCTCGCGCTGAGCGATGCGGCTGCCGTCACCGAAACCCTGTTCGGCCCGGAAATGAACGGAACGCTTGGCGGACACATCTTCGTGCAGATGGGCACGATCTCGCCGAGCGAAAGCCGGGATATTGCCCATCGGGTCGCCTCGCGCGACGGCGAATACCTGGAAAGCCCAGTCCTTGGCAGCCTGCCGGAGGCGCAGGAAGGCAAGCTCATCGTCATGGCAGGCGGTGATCCATCGCTCTTCCAGCGCTGCCTGCCAGTACTCCAGGCCCTGAGCCGCGATCCGCGGCTCATCGGTGAGGTCGGCCAGGGGGCCGCCCTCAAGCTCGCAATGAACCAGCTCATCGCAGGGCTCACGGCCGCCTTCTCCCTAAGCCTCGCACTTGTGCGCGCCGAAGGCATCGATGTCACGGAGTTCATGCAGCTCTTGCGTGGGAGCGCTCTGTACGCGCCCACCTTCGACAAGAAGCTCGACAAGTATCTCTCTCGCCAGTACGGCGAAGCGAATTTTCCCCTGAAGCACCTACTCAAGGACGTACGCCTGTTCCGCCAAGTGGCGGAGCAGATCGGGATGGACACCGCACCGACGGTTACCATCGAGGCCGCCTGCATCCGCGCCCTGGATCAGGGCTACGGCGATCAGGACTACTCCTCTCTATACGAGGCATTGGTGCCCCGCTAGTCCTTGACGAGGCTCGAAATAGACGACCACACGCGACCACCCAAGACTCGACCCATGGAGCTCCCTTTCACCCACAAGCCGGGTCGGCGCGAGCGTCACCTGCGGCGCAAGCACGAAAACCCGCTCTTCTCCTGGCCGCCACGGGAGGTGGAGCCGGAGGAGCTGCTCGCCGCCCAAACGGCGGATCACGAGGAGATGGAGGCTTTCGCCCAATCCTTCCGGTCACTGGTCGAGCGGGCCGCCAACCTGGAGCCCAATGCGGGGAGCGAGACGGTGCTTGGCCTTAAAGAGGAGCTCGAGAAGCACTACGAGCAGGCATGCGGACTTCCGGAGGACCACCGCCAGAAGCGGGAGGCCATCAAGCGGCTGATCACCCTCATCATGCGTGCCGTTTGGCGCTCCGCCGGTGATGATCCCCTGGCGCACCGGGAACTCGAGGACGAGGAGCAGGCCAGAGTGATCCACTTCGCGCTCTTGGAGCACCCGCTGGTGGCAGACATCCTGCACCCCGAGAGCCCCATCCGGCCCGACGAGCTTGCGCCGGCAGTCCTCACCGCACGCGAGGACGAGGCCGCGGCGGCGCTGGAAATCTTCGACGCTGACCAGCTCGCGCTCCTCGCCCAGGAGGGGCGGGAGTTGGTCGAACGGCTGGCCGCGGCAGGCATCGACACGACTGGCGCTCAACGGCGCCTCACACTCGTGGAGGCGCGACGCAAGCGAATGGCCGGTGCCCGAAGCATCAACTGAGGCGCCCCGCCCCACTCCAAAACCGACTTTCAGAGAAGTCATCCTGTGAAACCCACCATTGCGGGTCTGCTCGTCGCCGTCACGCTGGCGACCGTCGCCACCGACGGCAGCGAGGGCAGGATGGAGCCCCGCTTCATCCCCCTGATCGAGATCTCCGCCGAGGATTACTGAATGATCCTCCAGCCTCCAGCCTCCAGCCTCCAGCCTCCAGCCTCCAGCCTGGGAGAATAACGGGGACTAATCGGTCGCGAGGTCGAACTAGCGCGCTCCTTCGGTGAGGCCGTCGAAAACGAGGACGGCCGTCAGAAAGAACAAGACCGGTCGCTGGCAGCCGATATCGGCAGCTTAGACGTTTCTTGCTTCCCGCCCGGAAAAAACAAAAGGGCGAAAATGAAGTGCGATCGCTCTCTAGCCCAGAAGGACCAAGTCGCTTGGCCCTACGCGCACCGAAGTGGAAGCGCCTCTGCGACTCTGCGGTTCCTATTCGTCGCTGGAGGCTGGAGACCGGTAGCTGCCTACTCGAACCTCGCCGCCCTCCGTGTCTCCGCGGTTCACTATCAGAGCAGCACGCGCTCGATGCCGCCGTTCCTGGCCTTGTTCAGGAATCGCTCGCGCCAGCCGGGGCCGAGCATGTGGTTGGCGAGCTCGACGACGATGTAGTCGGTCTTGAGACCCGTATCGTCTGCATACTTGGCTAGCCCTTGCTGACAGGCCGGGCAGGCGGTGAGCAGCTTGACATCTCCGTCGGCGCGGTCCTTCCCCGTGAGGTCCCGGATCCCTCGGCGTAGCTCCTCCTCCTTGCGGAAGCGCAACTGGTTGGCGATGTCGGGCCGGGCAGTCCCCAGGGTCCCGGCCTCGCCGCAACAGCGATCGGACAGGGTCACCTCCTGCCCCATGAGGTGGCTCGCGACCCGGATGGGTGCGTGGGTCTTCATGGGCGTGTGGCAGGGGTCGTGGTAGAGGTACTGAACACCCGACACACCCTTCAGGCTCAGGTCCTTCTCCATCAGGTACTCGTGGATGTCGAGCAGGCGGCAGCCGGGGAAGATCTGTCCGAACTCGTACTCCAGGAGACGGTCCATGCAGGTGCCGCAGGACACGACGACGGTGCGGATGTCCAAGTAGTTCAGGGTGTTGGCAACCCGATGGAAGAGCACCCTATTCTCCATGGTGATGCGCCGGCCCCGCTCCTCCAAACCAGCGGCGCTCTGGGGATACCCGCAGCAGAGGTAGCCGGGCGGAAGCACTGTCTGGGCGCCGTGCTCGAACAGCATGGCGAGGGTCGCGAGCCCGATATCCGAGAACAGCCGTTCGGAGCCGCAGCCCGGAAAATAGAACACGGCCTCCGCGTCGTCCGGTGCCTTTCCCGGATCTCGCAGGATCGGCACCTGGGACACGTCCTCCAGAGCCAGCACCTGGCGGAAGGTCTGTTTGGGGAGCTCCACCCGGATAGGCCGGCTCACGAGATCGAGAACCTGTCCCACTTGATCGGGCTTCCCGGTAGTTGCCCCCGGCTGCGCCTTACGCCCGCGGACAAGGCCCAGCCTGCGTGCGCCCGCGTGTGCCATGTTGAGACCCGCGAAGCCCCACTCGGCGAGACCCTTGCGCAGGACACGGATGACCCTGGGATCGGTGGCATCCAGAAAGCGCATCGCCGCCCAGGCGCCCGGGCTGAAGCGCTTCTTTCCCCGCTCCACCAGAATGCGGCGCATGCGCACGCTGACATCGCCGAAATCGATGTTCACCGGACATGGGGGCGCACACTTGTGGCAGACGGTGCAGTGGTCGGCAACGTCATTCATCTCCGTGAAGTGCCGCATGGACAGCCCTCGGCGGGTCTGCTCCTCGTACAGGAAGGCCTCGATGATGAGGCCGGTGCCGAGGATCTTGTTGCGCGGCGAGTAGGGCAGGTTCGCCCGCGGGACATGGGTCATGCAGACCGGCTTGCACTTGCCGCAGCGCAGGCAGTGCTTGACATCGTCGTTGAGGGCGCCAAGCTCGGTCTCCTCCAGGATGATGGCCTCCTGCTGCACCAGCCGGAGCGATGGTGTATATGCGCCGTCGAGCCCCGAGCCGACCATCAGCTTGCCCGGGTTGAAGCGGCCCCGGGGATCAACCTTCTCCTTGTAAGCGGCGAAAGCATCCAGCTTCTCGCGCTCCAGATAGCGGATCTTGGTAATGCCGATGCCGTGCTCGCCCGAGATCACTCCGCCCAGGGTGACAGCCAGCGCCATGATGCGCTCGACCACGCGGTCGGCCTCCTGAAGCATGGCATAGTTCGCGGAGTGCACCGGGATGTTGGTGTGCACGTTGCCGTCGCCCGCGTGCATGTGCAGGGCGACGAAAAGGCGTGCATCGCGGACCTCGGCATGGATCTGCGCGAAGCGCTCGCGCACCCGAGCCATTTCCTGGCCAGAGAAGATCTCGCACAGGCGCTCGCCCACCTCCGCCGTGTAGGACTGACGCAGGCTCCTGCGCAGCATCATGTCGAGCAGGGTGTCCCCCGCCAGCACCTCTGAGCGCTCGTCCTTACCCAGCAGGTCCAGCTGCTCCATGGCCGGGGTATCCAGGTTCTCAAGCACCGAAAGCCAGCGGCTGCGGGCCTTGCGCACCACCTGGGTGGCGCTACCACGTTTCGCTGCCAGGATCGCCTCCGCCTCGTCCGACTCGCCGTAGCGCTCCCGATCGCGTGCCTCGGGCATTTCACCCGCCAGGTACTCCAGCACCGCGTCCATGATGCGAAGCTTGTTCTGGATGGACTGCTCGATGTTGATGCGCTCGACACCGCGGCTGTAGTCCGCTAGCCGGTCGAGCGGGATGACGACGTCCTCGTTGATCTTGAAGGCGTTGGTGTGGCGCGAGATGGCTGCGGTGCGGGCACGGTCCAGCCAGAAGCGCCGCCGCGCCTCCGGGCTGACGGCGATGAACCCCTCGCCGTCGCGCGCCTGTGCCAGCCGTACCGCCTCCGCGGCGACCCGGGCCACGGCGTCCTCGTCGTCCGACACCAGGTCGGCGATCAGCACCATCTTCGGCTGCTCACGCCGCGCCGCCTTGGTCGCATAGTTGACGGCCCGAACGTAGCGTTCGTCCAGGTGCTCCAGGCCTGCCATCTGGACGTCCGGCAGGGATTCCACGTAGTCCTTGATCTCGACGATGGCCGGCACCGCTCGCGCCAGATCCGCCCCGAAGAACTCCAGGCAGACGGTGCGCTCGTGCTCCGGCATGCGGTGCAGGACAAATCGCGCCGAGGTGATCAGGCCGTCGCAGCCCTCTTTCTGCACCCCTGGCAGCCCGGCCAGGGACTTGTCCGTCACGTCCTTGCCCAGCCCGAGCTTGCGGAAGGCGCGCCCCGGGATCTCCAGGAGCTCGGGCTCACCCTTGGCGGTGACCCCGTCAGGTGCGAAGCGGGTGATGCGAAAGCGCGCCGTCTCCTGCTCGTGGATCTTGCCCAGGTTGTGCCCCAAACGCTCGACCTCGAGCCAGTCCGCGTCCGGCGTGACCATGCGCCAAGAAGCCAGGTTGTCGAGCGCCGTTCCCCACAGCACCGCCTTCTTGCCGCCGGCGTTCATGGCGATGTTGCCGCCGATGCAGGAGGCGTCCTGAGAGGTCGGGTCGACCGCGAACGCGAGTCCGTGGCGCTCTGCGAGCTCCGAGACGCGGCGGGTGACCACTCCGGCGCCGCAGCGCACCGTCGGCACCTCACCGGCGACCTCCGGCAGGCTCACGCGCTCGACCTCGGACAGGGCCTCCAGCTTTTCCGTATTGATGACTGCGCAGCGGTCCGTCAGGGGTACCGCCGACCCCGTGTAGCCCGTGCCGCCGCCGCGCGGGATCAGGCTCAGCCCGCAGTCGATGCACGCCTTCACCATCGGGGCGATCTCCTCTTCCGTGTCCGGGGAGATGACCACGAAGGGAAGCTCGACGCGCCAGTCCGTCGCATCCGTGGCGTGCGAAACGCGGGCGAGACCGCCGAAGTCCAGGTTGTCGCGGCGGGTGATCCCGGCCAGCGCCTTGCGCACCTGCTCGCGCAGCCGCCGCTCGGTGTCGAACCAGCTCCGGAAGCGCACCACGGCCCCCCGCGCCACGTCGAGCAGGCGTGCGGCCTTCGCATTGTTGTTGAGCCTAAGCTCGAACTGATCCAGCCGGTGGGTCAGCGCCTGAAGCAGCAGGCGCCGGCGCTTGAGGTTTTCCAGCAAATCATCCTGGAGGTAGGGATTGCGGGTGACCACCCACATGTCGCCCAGCACCTCGAACAGCATGCGTGCGGAGCGCCCCGTGCGCCGCGTGCCGCGCAGCTCCTCGATCAGCTGCCACATCTCCTGCCCGAGGAAGCGGATCACAATCTCCCGATCCGAGAAGGAGGTGTAGTTGTAAGGGATCTCGCGTATGCGCGGTCTGGGGGACGTCGTCATAAGCACAGCGGGGCGGGGTCGTGGATTTCTTGCAGCGCACAAATGGTACTGCAATCCCGCTCCTTGGGAGCGGGATGCCGTGTAATTACCGAGGCTTGCCGTGTGTCTTCCGGCCCGCGCGTGCAGGGAGAAACGACAAGATCCTGGCGACGCAGCCAGCCGCCAGCAAGAAGCCTTGCGGCTCAAATTCGGCCGAGTCTAGGCGGTATCGCCCCACACATCGCGTAGGGCAAGGTAGTCAAGCGATGGGCAGAAAGGTCATCACCTCTGTGCGCTCTGTGGTCTCCGTCGTTAAGATCCGCGTGGGCACAGAAGAATCCGCTGACAGACCACCGGCCGCCAAGAGGAGAAGACATTGACGCGACCGCCGCAGGGCGTGATCCTCGACCTTGCCTCGATCGACCGCGGCGATCTCGACCTCACGGCGCTCAGCGCCGCCTGCGATCGTTGGGATCGCTTCGAACGCACCGGCCCCGAGCAGATCCTGGAGCGCATCAGCGGCGCCGCAGTGGTCGTCACCAACAAGGTCGTGCTCGACCGCGACATCCTGGCCGCTGCCTCCGCCGTGCGGCTGGTGTGCGTCGCCGCCACCGGGACCAATAATGTGGACATCGTGGCTGCCCGTGAGCTGGGGATCGCGGTCTCCAACGTAACCGGGTACGCCACGGCCTCGGTGGTACAGCACGTCTTCGCGCTGATCCTAGCCCACGCCACCCGGCTCCTCGATTACCGCCAAGCGGTCCGGGAAGGGGCCTGGGCGCGGAGCAGCCAATTCTGCCTGCTCGACTTCCCGATCGAGGAGCTTGCCGGCCGCACCCTCGGCATCGTGGGTTACGGCGAGCTCGGCCGGAGCGTGGGCCGCATCGCCGAGGCATTCGGCATGCGCGTCCTGGTCGCACAGCGTCCCGGCGGGGCGCCGCAGCCGGGCCGTCTCCGCCTCGATGAGCTCTTGCCACTGGTCGACATCCTGACGCTCCACACCCCGCTGGCGGAGAACACCCGCAACCTGATCGGAGCCGCCGAGCTCGCGCTAATGAAGCAGGACGCGCTCCTCGTCAATACCGCCCGCGGAGGCATCGTCGACGAGCATGCTCTGGCCGACGCGTTGCGTGAGGGCACCATCGGCGGCGCGGCGGTGGACGTGCTCACCGCGGAGCCCCCGCGCGACGGCAATCCCCTGCTCGCCGCCGACATTCCCAATCTGATCGTCACACCGCACGTCGCCTGGGCTAGCCGCGCCGCTCGTCAGCGTCTCATCGACGAGGTGGCCGAGAACATCCGTGCCTTTGGTGAGGAGCGGCTGCGAAATCGCATGGCATAGGGACGCGGTCGGCACTCCGACCGGCCGGCGCCGTCCGAACCTCATGCCGCCAGGGCATCCGCGAGCGCCCGGAGCAGCTTTGCCCCATCACCGCGCCATGCGCTCCCGTGCATGCAGGCAAGCGTCGTCGGGTTAGTCGCGGCGAGCCGCTCAAGCATGACCCGTGCGTTCCTCGTGTGCGAGAAGTAATCCATCTCGTGGCGGAAGGCCTCGCTCGGCCCAAGAATGTCCGACTCAGTAAGGACGGGAAGATCGGCGCCGCCCTGCGTGAAAAGGTCGCCGCAGAGCAAGGTAGAGGACCGTTCCTCCGTCAGAAAGCCGCACTCCCACGCATGCGGCAGGTGGGGCACGTCGAGCCAACGCACCGAATGCTCGCCCAACGACAACCGCTCTCCGTCAGCGAGCGCCCGGGGCGCCCGATCCGCAAGGTCGCCGATCGACACCATCGCTGCGACCGAGCCGCAAAGAGGAACGGACCGTGGAGCGGCGGCGAGCCACTCGTTGAGCGAGCCGCACTCGTCGGCCTCCACATGAGAGAGGCCAATGTAGCGAAGGGTCTCGACCGGCAAGACGCTCGCGACCGCTTCGCGCACAAGTGGAAACATCTTTCGCGGACCGGTGTGGAAGAGCAAGGGCTCATCGTCCGCGATGAGGTACTGGTTGAACGAGAACCCGCCGGCGCCTTCGATCTGGACCGGGGTGTTGATGCGGTAGATCCCGTCAGCGACCTCGTGCACATTCGTCCCCGACTGCCTATTTGTAATGCCCATGAGACTCCTTTTCCCTGCAATTGGTTTGACCGACGGAGGCAGCTACGCGTCCCCTCAGAACCGTGATTGAGCGCCTATGCGACAAACAACGGATGTATTCCGCGGGTCAAAAACGGACCGACCCATCGCACATCGCAAAGTTCACGGCGCCGGGGTGGGCGGAATGCTGCCCGCCAAGAGCAGCGATCGCGGCGAGGCCCAGAATCCGACGGTCTTCTGCGCGGGTGACGGGCAGTCCGGCAGAAAGCTCGTGACCACCCACCGCGGACAAGCCTAGCTGATGCAGCTTTTGCCTGCCACACGTCGCACGGACGGCCTCCCGCGCCGCCTGCACGGCCGGCAAGAGCAGCGCGACCGCACTTGGCGTTTGCTCCGCGACCAGCGTATCGATGATTCGAGCGAGGTGCTGCCGGTCACCCGGGTTCGTGACGACTTGTCCTGCCAAGAACTGCTGCGCGCCCTGCATCGGCACGCCTCGGGAGAGGAGTGCTTGCTTGACGGGCTGCTTTGCCGCCTCGGTGTACGCGGCCAGGGTTGAAGCAGTTCGCGTCGGGTTGCTCGGCACGTAAGTGGGCATAATGTCTTCCGTCGCATCAAAATGTCGCTGCTCGATGAAAGCGGCAGACCGCTGCTTGGCGTTTTCCCTGGGGAAGATCACGAAATCCGGCGATCCTGTGCCGAGTGGCCTTTCTTTACCGCTTCGGTTAGGAATATAGACCCTGAGCACCGGTTTGCCCGGTTCCCCTGAGTGTCCCGCCCAGCGCGCCCCCATCTTCCGCGCCTCCCGGCGCGGCCTATCAAACCCTCAGGACTAATTCACAGCGTCGCTCGGCCACGGAAAACGAAGACCCCAGACGAGAACGGCATGTGTCGCCGACAGGACAAGCGCCAAGAACAACGCGAGCGTTGAGCGGTAGCCGTTCAGTGCTCACTATGCGCGCCCTTGCGTCCGGAGAGCTGCCTCCGTCGGCCCGACGGGCGTCACGCCGCGGCCGCTAACTGTCTTGCGCATGCTCCTACTGGCCGGATCCGGGTAGCCCGTCGAAGAAATCGACCTCCCCAGTCTCCAGCGAATACTCAGCACCCACGATCAGAAGCCCATCCTTCTGGATAAGCTGCTCCAGGAGATCCGATCCGTGCCGCAGATGATTCGCAGAGACACGCACGTTGGCCCGAATCGCCTGCAGCGCCAGGGCAGCTCGCTCGTGCCTTAGCTCAGTCACCAGCAGCCCCTCCACCGACGGCCGAATGCGGTCGACGATCGAGCGCAGGTTCCGCGACTGGTTTTCGGTTGGCCGTTGAAGCTCCTCCAGGGTCGCCTGGACGGCTCCGCACCGCGTATGGCCCAGAACGACGACGAGCCTGGTCCCGAACCGCTCCGCGGCGAACTCGACGCTGCCCACCTGGGACGGGGCACAGATGTTGCCGGCGACGCGAATCACGAACAGGTCGCCCAAGCCGTGGTCGAAGATCATCTCGACAGGTACCCGCGAGTCCGAGCAGCCAAGGACCACCGCGAACGGAGACTGGCTCGCCAGGAGCTCGCTGCGCCGCGTCTGGCTCATCAGCGTATCGAGGCTGCGAACACCCGAGACGAAGCGGCGGTTCCCCTCGCGCAGCCGATCGAGTGCTTCCAGTGCCGAGATCATTTGCTCGTCGCCCTACCGCAGTGTCGTCACGCCGCTGAGCCGGGGAGCCACCGCGACAGCACGTTGTAAAGCCAGGCGAAGACCGCGCCCCCGATCGCGCCGTCGACCAACCCGTAAAGCGTCCCGATTACGACAGATCCCAGCGAGGGCCCCGGTTGGTAGCCCGGATATATTGAGGCGGCGAGCTCGAGAAATGCGCGGCCGTAGTTTGGCGAGAACAGGCTCGCCACCCCGACGGCAAGAATCGCACCGCCCCAAACCAGCGCGGCAGTCAAAGAGAACGCGGTGATATTAAGCCTCATGGAACCTCCCGTATGAAAAGGCGGCGCGATGGCCCTTGCGAACCCTCCGCCGTTGGAACGCCGCGACCCGGCGCCTCCTGCACGAACCCGGACGTGAGCCTACCCTGCATCCAGTCCCTCGGCCAGACTCCCTTGCAGTCGCGGGGTTTTGAGTAGACCGGGCACTCCCCGGACGGTAGGGCAAAGTTTGTGTTCTCTGTTAGCCGCCTGGTTTCCCGGCGGTGCCACATGATCTCGCCCATGGTCCGAGTTGCGTCCCGGCCCCTCGCAGAACCGGTCAAGCGGCTTTCCCACATCCGGCTCCTCGGCCGGTCATTTAGCGAGCCTCCGCGCGTCGAAAGTGCAGTCGCGGGGTCTTTCGTTTTGCCGGACAAGCCGCTTGCACGATCTTGCTGACGCGGGAGTAGTGTAAGCCGAAGTGGTCGCCGATCTCCCGCATGGTATAGCCACCGCTGGCGTCGGCCGCAGAGATCGCTCGATCGCGTCCTGGGTACTTCTCCGCGTAATGAGCCAGGGCGGCCTTGCACTCGGCCTTGCACTCGGCCGGGCGCGGGCCTGCGGGATCTCACGTAGGTCTCTGTCCGCGGGCACCTTGCGGCGCATCGCCTCCACGAAGACGTCCGATCCGAGGAAGACTTGCTGCTTGAGCTGCTCCCAGGGCGAGGGCTGACCTTTGCCGGCGGCGACGAAGCGAACGTAGTGGCCGACGGCTTCGGCTTCCGTCGGGGCGAACACCGAGAGTATCCAGCGGGTCTCTAGCCACGGGGGCGGGTCCGCCTCGCCGATCATTGCCCGGTAGCTGCGCCAAGGCCATTCTGCGGGGATGCGAACGATGCCTACTCGAACTGGGTTGAGCACCACGTAGCGCGCCAACTCCAGCAGATAGGTCTCCTTCTACGCCAGGACTGCTTTGTACCGACCCTGAAAGACATGGCCGACACGATCGTAAGTTCGATTGAACCGCTGGGTGTAGACACCGTTGAGTTGGCGCATGTCTTTGGCGAGATTTGCGTCCGGAGTCTCGACGAGCAGGTGGTAATGGTTGGTCATCAGACAGTAGGCATGCACCGTCCAGTTGTAGCGTTCCCACACAGCGGCCATGACATCGACAAACATCCTCCCGTCGCCTTCCCGGCGATAGATGTCCTCGCGCCCGTTACCCCGCGACATCACGTGGCACAGCGCACCGGCGAATTCCAAACGAAGCGGCCTTGCCATGCTTTCGAGTCTAGCTCAGCGCAGGCAAAACAGAAGACCCCCTATACTTGACCCCCTATACTCTGTACTGGACCGGGCGGAAGGCGCTATCGCTGCAACGCCTTCGGACCGCGTGACCCGCCTGCTAACGCGGCGTTCGGTATGTGCCCGTGCGCGCCTGTTTCGACAGCACCAGCTGCCAGAGCTGACCTTCCCGCGCGCGAAAGAGTCCGGCGCAGCAGTGGAGGTAATACTTCCACATGCGGTAGAAGCGCTCGTCATACGCATGTCCCCGCAACGTCGGCCAGGCAGCGTCGAAATTCTTCCACCAGGCCATGAGCGTCCGGTCGTAATCCGGCCCGAAATTGTGCCAGTCCTCAAGGATGAATCGGCCCTCGATCACCTCGACGATTTGCCGGGCCGACGGCAGCTTGCCGTTGGGAAAGATGTACTTGTCGATCCATGGGTCGTTGCCGTGGGAGGTGGTCCTGCTGCCGATGGTGTGGAGGAGCATCAGGGCCTGCTCGTCCATCACCCGCTCGACCACGTCGAAGAAGGCCGGGTAATTCTTGTCCCCAACGTGCTCGAACATGCCGACGGACACTACGCGGTCGAACCGACCCCGGAGCGCGCGGTAGTCCATCAGCTCGATCGACACCGGCAGCCCGCGGCAGCGCTCGCGGGCCAACGCCTGCTGCCGCTGAGACACTGTCACGCCCACAACCTCAACCCCGTAGTTCTCCGCCGCGTACTTGGCAAGCCCGCCCCAGCCGCATCCGATGTCGAGCAGCTTCTGGCCTGGGGCGAGCTCCAGCTTCCGGCAGATCAGGTCGAGCTTCGCGACCTGCGCCTGGTCCAGTGTGTTCGCGTCCTTCCAGTACCCGCAGCTGTAGCTCATGGTGGGGTCGAGCATCGCCTGGTAAACCGCGTTGCCGATGTCGTAGTGGCGCTCGCCCACCTGAAAGGCCCGAGCCACGGACTGGCGGTTGATGAGGCGCTCGACGAGGACCCGGCCCGCCAGGCGCAGGCGGGTCGTTCCCCTCACGACCCTGCTGTCGACCCCTGCGCGGAGGAAGCGGCAGATGGTCTCGTCCAGACGCTCTGCCTCCCACAGGCCGTCGATGTAGGCCTCGCCCAGCCCGAGTGACCACTGGGACAAGATGCGCCGGTAGACGGCCGGGTTGCGAACTTGGATGTCCCACGGCCGATCGCCATTGAACCGAATCCCCGCCGCTTCGGCAAGCCGAGCGAGCACGGCTGGCGGCGCCGCTCTCGCACGCCGCGGGGGCGCGAGCGGTGCGGCGAGCGACTGGGTCTCCGTGAGGTGTCCGTTCATTAAGTCCTCCATGTCGATCCCCCGAAGAGGGCAGTCCGTACAACGCCCGACGCGTGAGCGGAGACGTGGCACGGCTTCGGCCTGAGTCGAGCCGGGAGAGTGCCGGTCCAGCGCAGACGGCACCCGACCGGCGCCATCGGTAAGGTCGCATTTTCTTTGCCAACGGCCGTGGCATTGCTACCCTGGCCCGACTAATGTGTCCCAAGGAGCTACCCCTCGGGTTGGCGAGCAAAGCAAGGGCTTTTGCGGAAGCTCTGGGCGCGGGATTTCAGCCGCAATCGGGGTCAAATCCACCACACTACGGCCCGCGACGTTCCGCAACCACTTGACGATCTGACGCGCACAGGGCCCCGCCGCCCCGCTCCTGCCTCCCGGTGCGGGAGGGGTCCGGGTCCGCCAAAGGCATCCCAGTGACCGCTGTCAGGGCCTTGCCGACGTGCAGGAGTCCGTGTACTGATCCCCAGCGGAGAAGAGAATCGAACCGCAGAGACATGGAGGCGCGGAGACGGCCTTGGCGTCCTAGCTGCTTGTTGTGTCCGTCAGCCTGCGGTGTTAACGCGCGCCAGCGCCCGCCGCGGAGGTCGCCTTGTCGCAAGCGGCGAAGAAGCTGTCCTTGAGCGCCTCGCGGCACTTGCCGCTGGTGCAGGTCGTGCGGTTGGCGGTGCCGCTGGCGTGGCGCTCTTTCGTTTCCATGGCGAGGAGTTGTTTGGCCGGGCCGCAACCGCGGCGGTCGCTGCATTCCCCGTTGGGGCCGCACGCCTGTTTGACCAGCTCTTCGCAGGGGGACAGGCCGATGGTGACTGCATCGGTCTCCGGCGCCGGCGTGCGGCCTCGCGTGCGGCAGCTGCGGCTCGGTCGCCTGGAGGATCTCCTTGTTAGAGCCCTCATTGCTTCGGGAAATCCTTTAAGCAACATTTTCCCGAAGGGTTTCGAGTTTCACAGGCACATACTCCGGTTTTTGTTTTTCAGTAACGAAGTGCTTTATTTCAGGATTTTCTACTGCGCTACCGAACGATACTCCGAAGCAGTAGCAGAGAATTGCGCTTGGTGTTTTTTCTTTTATCCCCACGGTGGTTCGGAGTGCGGCAGTATTGATTACTGAATTGTCTTGGCCGAAATAAACCACTTCACATTCCGGGTCTTCGCAAAAGTAGTAGGCCTGCTGCTTCTCTTCCCAAGACCACGGTTCATTAATGTGGTGTAAAATCGCCTTAGTAGAAACTTCCTTGTACTCCTGGCCATTAATAGGGCACCGATATTTTTTGGGCTGGGTGCCCATATCGCAGGAACTTGAACAGCAGTCAGACATGTCTACATTTCCTTCTTTTTAGCTCTAACGTGTACTAGACGGCATTAGGAAGTTCCTATCGGCTGCTCGCCGATCTCAGATTGCGCGCCGCGCACAACTACGACGTCCCTCAACGCGAGCGCGTCGAACCCGACCCCGAATATCCTTCCAACTCAGCGCGCGCAATACCCGATTGACGGAATGAGACCGTCGAGCTCCCCCGTGCCCCGCGGTCGCAACTCGCAATGTTCGTCTCGACCGGCTGGAACGGGGGCTACGCGTAATCCCTGGCGGCGAGGACCTCGCCGTTCATCTCTCCCTCCACGCTCGCGCGGTACGCGCGCGCCACCACCGATGCCGGCAGGCCCGCCGAGGGGTCTCGGCCCATCGCCTCCAGCGTTTCCGAAACCCAGGGTGGCGAGACGACGTTGACGCGAATCCCGCGCGGGAGCTCCAGGGCCGCGGCGCGCACAAAACCCTCGAGGCCGGCGTTGACCAGGCTGATCGAGGCGCTGCCGGGCATCGGGTGCTGGCTGAGTATGCCGCTGGTTAGCGTGAAGGAGCCCCCGTCCGTGATGTGCGGAAGCCCCAGCCGGACGAGGTTCACCTGGCCCATGAGCTTGCTCGAGAGACCCAGCCCGAATTCTTCGTCGCTCAGATCGGCCAGGGGGCGGAACGCCGCTTGGCCCGCGGCACAGACCACGGCGTCGAACGGGGCGGCGGAGGTGAAGAGGGCGCGAACGGAGCCCGAGTCGGCGATGTCGGCATGGAGGTCGCCGCTCGTGCGGCTGACTCGCACGACCTCATGCGCTTCCGAGAGGGACTGGGCGATTGCTCGGCCGATGGTGCCGGTCGCTCCGATCAGGATGATTCTCATGGTTGCTCCTCCTGGGGTGGTCTATCGGGGTCCGACATCGAGAAATCGGACCGCCTTGCCCGATGAGACAGCGAAATCCGCTGGCTGTCCTGCGTCGTACCCGACAGCAGACGTCCGGTCAACGCGCGTTGCACTTGTCATCCGGGTTGAGCGAGTCGGTCAGGGCGGCCCGAAGTACGCCGAACTCCCGATCAAGTCCGCCCCCGCGGGAGTCCAGGACGCGATCCATGTCCCTGCGCACGACCTCCGACAAAGACCAGCCCAGGGGCGGCTCGATCGTCCGCGATCTGACGCGGGCCTTCGCCTTGGCGCTGGGCGCGGCGGCCAGGCTGGCCCGAGTGACGGCGGCAAGTGAGATCTCCACCACCACGCCTCCCTGGTTCTCCACCCGCTTCGCGGCGGCGATCTCCGCCAGTCGGCCACGGGCGGAACGGGCGTTCAGGAGGGCGCGCAGCGGTGCGGCGACCTCGCTCAGCAGCTCGTCCACCGCCGCCCCCTCCGGGCCAGGGCCGAGCTTGGTGGGTACCGCTGCGCCGGCCCGGTGACAGACGGGCCGCGCCTGCGGGTCGTTGCGGATGAGGACGAGGATGGGAAAGAGATTCGGCCGGCCGGCGTCGAGCGCGGTGAGCAGATCCATCGCGGTGACGGCGCCGGAGTTCTCGAAGTAGCCGCCGTCCACTACGCGCATCGTCGTGCCGTTGGAGCGCCGCAGGCTGCCCGCCGGGCTCACGTAGGTGAAACGCGCGCTCATGCCGGCGGAGGCGCTCAGCCTCACCTTCTGGATCGTGTAGCCGTCGGAGAGCAGGTCGACGGTGTCGCTAAAGTCGCCCACGACCATGTTGGACACGATGGCGCGGCTTCCCGACCCTACCGCAGTGGTGTTCAGCAGCAGGCTTGGCAGCTGGTCTCGGCCCGCGTTTGCATAGAGGTCGGTAAAGGCCCGGGTAAAGGGATTGGGCGTCGGACCGAGGGCGTCCTCCCAGGACTTCTCCAGGAACCGCTGCCGGTCGGCCCAGCCGACAGGGACGGGAAAGAAACGCTGGGCGAGATCGGGGAACAGCAAGCCGGCGGCGACGGGCGAGAGAAAATCCTTGCCGAGCACCGTCCGCACGGTCTTCATCAGATCGCCGGGCTGACCGCTGTCGAGCTGCTCGCGCTTGAGCGCGACGTAGGTGGCGGCGCCCACGCTGCCGCCCGAGACACCGCTGATGGCGAACAGGTTGTCGCTGAAGCCGGGGGTCGACCCCATGGCGGCAAGGGCGGTGGCGGTCCAGTAAGCGGCGCGAATGCCGCCGCCGGATGCGGCCACGAGAACCAGGGGCTCGCGGCCCGTGCTGCTCTCGGGGACAGGATGGCTGGCGCGCCAATCGGCATAGTGCTCAGCGGGCGAGACGCGGCTCAAGGCGACCGCATCCTTGGCGAGGCGAACGTTGTGATTATCGTTGAAAAGCCCACAGACCAAGGCGAAGACGAGCGCCAACGTGGTC
This sequence comes from uncultured Gammaproteobacteria bacterium, assembly GCA_963824085.1. Lineage (GTDB taxonomy): Bacteria > Pseudomonadota > Gammaproteobacteria > Chromatiales > Chromatiaceae > JARRNE01. The sequence continues at coordinate 40,283 of CAWGNT010000017.1, read as the reverse complement.
GCCGCCGGGGCTCCCCTGGCCAGCGGCCAGTACGTGAGCACCAGGCTGCCGAAGAGGGTAATGCCGGCCGCTCCGGTCACCGCGATCGCCGGCGCCCCAACATACTGCGGAAGCCATACGGGAAGGACCATGAACGCCACGAGCAAGACGAAGGTGAGGAGCGTCAGGGTCCCCATGAGGAGCAGATCGCCGAGCCGGAGCTTGGGCAGGAGAGTCTCCAGCATCAGCTTCGGGTTCGGGAGCACCAGCCGTCGCACGATGTAGAAGGCCAGCAGGACGAGACCCATGGCGAGGAAGAGCTTGGCGAGCGGAGTTGCCGCCCCTTCGGCGCGGTAGAAGCCGACGGCGATCGCGATGGGCACCACCGAGCCTAGGATGCGCGGGAGCCACTTGCGCCCGAAGGCCGAAGCGTCGGGATCCAGCCGGTGGGTCGGAAAGTCGCGCCCGAGCAGAAGGCGCGCGCTGTACCACAGGCACAGCGAGAGGACTGCCGTACCGACCAGAAACAGCAGGTTCCAGGGGCTGTCGCGGTCCATCACCTCGTGCTGCGCGGAGATGCGCAGCAGGTCGAGCCCTTGGTCGTTGACGGCGAACAGAACGACGAGCAGCACCGCCCCCACCGTGTTGTAGCCGCATAGCCAGGGGACACGGATGAATGAGCCCCAGATGAACCGGCGAAGCTTGTCGAGACGGGTCCAGAGTGCCGACTCATCGCTCATGCACAAATCTCCATTTCGAAAACGAGAATCCTGAGAACGGCTTTCGTCGTAACTCCGGAGGTGCTAGAGGCGATCCGCCGAGAACGTATCGCACGCCTTGAGCTCACCCCTTTCCAGCCCGCGCCGGAACCAGCGGACCCTTTGCTCAGACGTGCCGTGCGTGAAGCTGTCGGGGGTCACATAGCCGCGGGTCTGCTTCTGCAGATGGTCGTCGCCGATGGCGGAGGCGGCGCGCAGCGCCTCCTCCACGTCCCCCGCCTCGAGGATGCTCCTTGCCCGATCGGCGTGAAACGCCCACACCCCGGACAGGCAGTCCGCCTGCAGCTCGAGACGCACGGAGAGCTGATTACCGACAGTCTCGTCAGCGCGGCGGCGGGCGGCCTGGACCTTGTCCGAGATGCCCAGCAGGTTCTGCACGTGATGCCCGACCTCGTGGGCAATCACGTAAGCCTGGGCGAAATCTCCCGGTGCCCCGAACTTGGTGCGCAGCTCGTCGTAGAAGGAAAGATCGATGTAGACCTTGTGGTCGGCCGGACAATAGAAGGGGCCCATCGCCGCCTGGGCGAGTCCGCAGGCGGAGCGGACATAGCCGGAGAAGAGGACCAGCTTGGGGTTCTGGTAGCGCCGGTTCATCTCCTGGAAGAGCGGGCGCCAGGTGTCCTCCGTGTCCGCGAGGACCACCGACACGAAATCCGCCAGCTCATCCCGCGCCCCGGAGCGGAACCCGGCCGACCGGGGTTGGGGAGAAACCTGGGAATCCATCGGCACGGACCCCGTGCCGCCGGTATCCAGGAAGATGCCGGGGTCGACCCCGAAGTAGAGGGCGACCAGCACCAGGACGATGGTGCCCAGTCCGCCGCCGACGGTGCGCCTGCCCATCCGAATGGGGATGCGGCCTTGCCCTATCCTGCCGCCGGGGAAGCCTCCCTCGCCCCGCCGATCCTCCACGTTCTCGCTGCGTCTTCCCGTCTTCCAGCGCATAGTTTCCCTCCGGGAGGCATGTTGAAGATCCCGGGCTGAGGATAGCACCCCCTCGTTACGGCGGGGCAAAGCCGAGGGGCTCGCCCCGAGGTCCCCCCCGATCACTCCTGGCAGAAGCGGCGGATCAATGCACGCAGCAGATCCAGCGTGGGAGGGATGCGGGCCGCTTCCAGGTACTCGTCGGGCTGGTGGGCCTGCGCGATGTTCCCGGGGCCGAGCACGATAGTCTCCATGCCCAGCTCGTTCAGGAAGGGCGCCTCAGTGCCGAAGCTCACCGCCTCGGCGGCGTGACCCGTCAGGTCTTCACCCGCGCGGACGATGGCCGAGGCGGCTGGCGTCTCCGCAGGCGGGATGCCGGTGAAAAGTGCCGACACCTCCCAGACCAGACCAAGGCGGTCCGCCACCTGGGCAACGCGCCGAGCGAGCTGCGCGCGCAGGTCATCGATGTCGAGCCCGGGCAGGACCCGCAGGTCGATGTGGAGCTCGCACTCCCCGCAGATGCGATTCGGGTTGTCGCCGCCGTGGATATGGCCCAGGTTGACGGTCGGCACCGGCACCGGGAAGGCGGCGTTGCGATGCCGTGCCTGGAGCTCATCGCGCCACGCGAGGATCTCGCCCATCACTGCGTGCATCCCCTCCAGGGCATTCTTGCCCAGCGAGGGATCGCTCGCGTGGCCGGTGCGGCCGATCAGGCGGATCAGCTCCCCCATCACCCCTTTGTGCAGACGCACCGGGCGCAGCGAGGTCGGCTCGCCGATCACCGCGTAGCCTCCGAGCGGCTGCCCCGCCGCCACCAGCGCCCTGGCGCCGCTCATCGAGGACTCCTCATCCGCCGTGGCGAGGATCACCAGCGGCCGCGCGAGGTCCTTCGCTTCCAGGCCCCGTGCGGCCTCGACGGCGATGGCGAGGAAGGACTTCATGTCCGAGGTGCCGAGTCCGTAGAGCCGGCCGCCGTCCTCCGTGAGGCGGAAGGGGTCGTGACTCCAGCGGACGGCATCGTAGGGGACGGTGTCCGTATGGCCAGAGAGGACGAGCCCGCCGGAGCCGGTACCCAGTGTGGCGATGAGATTCGCCTTGCCGGAATGGCCGGGGATCTCCATGACCTCGACCCGAAAGCCGGCCGCCGTGAGCCAGTCCGCCAACAGGTCGATCACCACCCGGTTACCCTGATCCAGATCCGGCGTGACACTGCTGACCGAAGGGGCGGCGATCAGATCCTCCAGCATGCGCTGCAGGCGCGGGGCTTGTGTGCTCATCCGGACTCCTGGGTGATGGCCCGCGACGTTAGTGGTCTATGGAATTGCTGGGTTTCCTCGGCCGCAGCACGTACCGCCGTCCCTGGAATCTCGATCCCGGCTCTCCCTGCTGGGATGACGCGAAAGACGCTTTTAGCCTCGTGGTTGGGGCCGACCCCGACTCGATCCGGGGCTGGCGGAACCCGGATGCCGAGGGCCGCCGTTCGCGGTTCCCCAAGACGAGGGATAGGCGAAGCAGACCCTTCATTGTCACGGTCAACGCCCTGGATCGGGGCGACGCAGGGTTCTACCACAGCCGAGGCACATGCGAGTAAGCTTCTGGCGATTTCGACCCCGGCGCCCGATCCCTCCCCAACCAGCTTAGCCCTGCCGTGAACTCGTCGCCAGCTCCCACCCAGGCCGCGCTGACCATCCGTCCGGCCACGCTGGCCGATCTCGATACCCTCGTCGCCCTGGAGAATCAATCGTTTGTCACCGATCGCCTCTCGCGTCGACAGCTCCGCTACATGCTGACTAAGGCGCGGGCGGACACCCTCCTGGCGCAGGAAGGCGGCATGATGCTTGGCTACATCCTTTCGCTCTATAGCCGAGGGACCGCGGTGGCGCGCATTTACTCCATCGCCGTCAGCCCGCAGGCTCGCGGCCGAGGCATCGGCCGCGCCTTGGTCGAAGCGGCGGAGGCGGCGGCATGGGAGAAAGAGCGGGCGTACGTGCGCCTGGAGATCCGGCGTGACAATCTCGCCTCCCAAGCCCTTTTCGAGCGCGCCGGCTACCGCCGCTTTGGCGTACTCTCGGACTACTACGAGGATCACATGGAGGCCCTGCGTTACGAGAAGGGCCTGACTCCGAACCTGACGCCGGACCTGGCACGAGTCCCTTTCTACGAGCAGACCCTGGACTTCACGTGCGGCTCCTCGTCCCTGATGATGGCAATGAAGGCCCTCGACCCAGAGATACCGCTAGACCGCACGCTCGAGCTGCGCATCTGGCGCGAGGCCACCACCATCTTCATGACCTCCGGTCACGGCGGTTGCGGCCCCTTGGGGCTCGCGCTGGCGGCGCATCACCGGGGCTTCGCCGTGGAGGTCTATGTCAACGACCTCGGCGTGCCGCTCGTCGATTCCGTGCGCAGCCCGGAGAAGAAGGAGGTCATGCGCCTGGTTCACGAGGACATGCTCGCCGAGGTGCAACGCCTGGATATCCCCGTGATCTACGGCACTCTGAGTCTGGAGGAGCTCCAGGCCCGCTTCGCCGCCGGCACGGTGCCCCTGGTGCTGATCAGCTCCTACCGCATCTACGCGGAGAAGTTTCCGCACTGGGTGGTGGTCACGGGCTTCGATGAGCACTTCGTGTACGTGAACGACCCCTACGTGGACCACGAGAACGGAGAGACGACCTTGGATTCGATCAACATGCCGATCCAGCAGCGCGAGTTTCGCCGCATGGCCCGCTACGGAAGGGCTGGGCTGCAGGCGGTGGTGCTGATCTCGCGCCGCGCGGGCGAGGGCAGCGGCGGTGGCTGAGCACGTTCTCCTGGTCGAGCAGGCGGCGGATTGGAAGGCCGGCTTCCCGCGGCTGCCGGTGGTCACCGCCCGGGACTACCTCTCCGGCGGGGACTACTCCGCTCACAAGCAGCTGCGTGTGATCAACCTGTGCCGCAGCTACCGATACTTGAGCATCGGCTATTACTGCTCCCTGCTCGCCGAGGCGCGCGGGCACAAGGTCATTCCGACGGTGCGCACCATTCAAGAGATCTCCAGCCGGGACATCTACAGCCTGGAGACGGAGGAGCTCGATGCCTTGGTCCAGAAGCTCCTCGGCCGGCGCAAGACCCCGCTTCAGCCCACGGCATACGAGCTCACCACCTTCTTCGGTCAGTGCGACGTCAAAGAGCTGCAGCCCCTGGCCCGTCAGATCTTCGAGACCTTCCGCTGCCCCATCCTCAAGGTGGAGTTTCGCCTGCATGGCTCCTGGCGCATTGGCGCCATCAAGGCCCCGCCGATCGGCCAGCTGTCCAGTGAGCAAGAGGAGGGCTTCTTTCGGGCGCTCGAATGGTACCTCTCCCAGCGCTGGCGCCAGCCGCGGGCACGACTCAACTACAAGTACGACCTGGCGATCCTGCACGACCCGGCGGAGGAGCTGCCGCCGTCCAACCCCAAGGCTCTACAGCAGTTCGTGCGCGTCGGCAAGGGCCTGGGGGTCAACGTGGACCTCATCCAGCGCAAGGACTACAGCCGGCTCGCCGAATACGACGCCCTCCTGATCCGCGAGACGACTCAGATCGGCCACCACACCTTCCGCTTCGCAAAGAAGGCCGACAGCGAGAGCATGGTGGTGATCGACGATCCGGACTCCATCATGCGCTGCACCAACAAGGTCTACCTGGCGGAGCTGTTGGAGGCGAACCGCATCCCGCGCCCGAAGACCCTGGTCCTGCGCAAGGAGAACCTCCTCGACGTTGAGGCAGCCATCCCTTATCCGGTGGTCCTGAAGATCCCGGAGGGGTCGTTCTCGCGAGGCGTGTTTAAGGCGGAGGACCGAGGCGAGCTGACGCGCATCTCCAGCAAGCTGTTCAAGGAGTCCGATCTGATCCTGGCCCAGGAGTACCTCTACACGCCCTACGACTGGCGCATCGGCATCCTCGGGCGCAAGCCGCTGTACGCCTGCAAGTACTACATGAGCGGCGAGCATTGGCAGATCGTCAAGCACGAGGGCGACGGCAAGCATGAGGAGGGCGCATTCGAGACGGTGCCGGTGGAGGCGGCGCCCGCGGATGTCGTCAAAACCGCCCTGAAGGCTGCCAATCTGATTGGAGACGGCCTGTACGGCGTCGACATGAAGCTGACCGAGCGCGGCCCGGTCGTCATCGAGGTCAACGACAACCCAAACCTCGACGCCGGGATTGAGGACAAGGTGCTCGGCGAGACTCTCTACAGGGCCGTCATCGGCGAGATCGTCAACCGGCTGGACCGGCGACGGGCAGGTCGGCGCTAGTACAGCTGCGCCGAAGTGGCGCTGTCGACGCCATACCGATCGGCTGCAACTTTTCGGCGCCAGCCCGAGGGGTTGGGTTACGGGCGGCGGGGGTGTCGGCGGCAGGGATGCCGGCGCCAAGCTACATGGACGTATTCACGGCGTCCCCCGACGCCCGTAACCCGACCCCCGGACGACCGACAACGTAGAAGAGGTTCGTTTAGTTACCAGCACTCCGGTACCGCTCTGCTGGTCGAGCAATCACAGCAATCGCAGTGCACGCGAAGCTTGGGGGAGCGCGTGGGGACCCCCAACTAACCAATCATACGTATCTGGTCGGGTTGGGCCCGATCGCGTGGCCCAACTGTTGCCGAGCTTCCGCGAGTGACAACCGCCCCATGTGCACCCTGGTGATCCTGCGCCGCCCAGGCCATGACTGGCCGCTTCTGCTGGCTGCGAACCGGGACGAGCTCCGCAGCCGCCGGGCGCGGTCGCCGGCCCGCCACTGGGCGGACCGCCCGGACGTCGTCGCCGGCCTCGACGAGAGTGGAGGGGGGAGCTGGCTCGGTGTGAACGACAGCGGTTTGGTGGCCGCGGTCATGAACCGGGAGGGCAGCCTGGGGCCTGCCCCCGGCAAGCGAAGCCGAGGCGAGCTGGTCCTCGAAGCCCTGGACCACGCCGAGGCCAGAGAGGCGGCGGGGGCATTGGCAGATCTCTATCCCGATGCTTATCGGCCGTTCAACCTCGTCGTCGCGGACGCAAGAGACGCCTACTGGTTGCGCCACGGAGACGATGGTGAGATTCGCGTCTGGTCCATCCCGACCGGCACCCACATGCTGGCATCGACCGAGCTGGACGACGCTCATCACCCCCGCGTCCGCACGCATCTGGCCCAATTCCGGGCCGTTGCCGCTCCGGAGCCACAGCACGGCCAGTGGGGTGAATGGCGCTCACTCCTGGCAAGCCGCACCTACCCGGCCGAGACAGGTCCCAGCTCCGCCATGAACCTGGATCTGGGCGACGGATTCGGCACCGTCTCGAGCGCCCTAATTGCGGTACCCGCACATCCGGGGTCCGAGTCAAAACCGATTTGGCTGCACGCCGACGGTCCACCCGACCTGACTCCGTTCGAGCCCGTTGCCTTGTGAAGCTCCGCAACGCGCTTGAACCGCCAAGGCCACCAAGACGTTCAGACGGTTGAGGAGGCGCACGACAACATCTGCCGGGTGAGCGCAGCTTTCGACGCAGCTTTGCATTTTCCTTGACGTCCTTCCTGCCCTGGCGGTTCCAACTGCCGGTTTCAGGTTTATCTGACGTTCCTCAGGCCGGTCTCGGCACCCGCAATACCTCGCCGCCGACCAGGTACTGGTCCGGCCCCAGACGAGCGAGGGGATTCACCTTGGCTGCATCCACCCTCAGACGGCCGCGGTCATCGACCGTCGTCACCGCATCATCCACGAACACCCGCCGCACGCGGCCGAGGATCAAAGACTGGGGCGCTCCGCCGATCTCGCGGATCTCCCAACGCTCACAGGCATAGGCGATAGGGCAATCCGCCAGCCGCGGCAGATCGAAGCCGTCCAATGGGGTCGTCGCCAGTCCGAGCCGCGTGACCTCTGACTCGCCTGCTGCCAAGGTGGCCGAGCTCTCGCTTAGCGACTGGACCTGGTCGCGGTGGGCGATATGAATGACGAAATGTCCCCTCTCCTCGATGTTGACGCGCGTGTCCTTCGGGCTGCCGTCCGGCTTCTTGCCCACCGAGATCATGACGAGCGGCGGATCGCTGCAGACGGCGTTGAAGTAAGAGAAGGGGGCGAGATTCAGACTGCCGTTCGAGTTCTCGGATAAGACCCAGGCAATCGGTCGGGGGATCAGGGTCTGGGTCATGCGGAAGTAGACCTGATCGGGGGTCAGGAAGTCGAGGTCGATGTTCATGGGCTAGCAGGGATTCGCTCGGACGAACCGGTTCGGCGCCCCGGGGGGGGCGCTCGAAGCGGCGCCAGTCTTCGTTGGTGAAGGTATATTCGTCGCCCGTACGGGCAACGCTGACCTTCACACGTTTGATCTCAATGGTCTATCCATCCGCGATGTCATGGGTCTCCCCAGCCACGGAGACGAAGCACTCGCGCGTGACGCCACAGTGCGTGACGCCAAGCTTGTCGTGCTCGGGCGCGTGCGAAGTGATGGTCTCAGCCATGGACGAGTCTCCTGTGATCTTTCCGTGGATCGTGCCAACGGACAGGCCGTTCTCAAGCGCTGATCGCGACCTGCCGCCTTCCTGCTAATGCGGGCCTAGGGTCTCGATTCAAGGCGATCCGTGGGGTGTCAGACGAGAAGGCGCTTGCGGACCAGGACCACCGCAACCGAAAAGCCGGCTGCGGCGTAGAACGCAAGCACGCCGAGATGCGTCAGCGGGTCCGTGACCGGCTGTCCCGCGACCAGCGGGCGCGTCAGGGCAACGGCATGGGTAAGGGGCAGGAATTGGACAAAGCCTTGCATAGCTTGCGGCAGACTGGAGATGGGGTAGAAGACGCCGCAGAGCATAAACATCGGGGTGACGGCCAGCACGAAGTAGTAGTTGAAGAAATCGTAGTTGGTGGCCACCGCGCTCATGATGAGGGCCAAGCCCGCAAAGCACAGCCCGATGAGAAACACCACCGGCAATACCCAAAGCGCGTGCCAGCCGCCCACCACGCCGAGCGCGGCCGATACTGTCAGGATGCCCACGCCGCTGAACAGGCTCTTGGTGCCGCACCAGAGCATCTCCCCGAAGAGAATGTCATCCACCTCCAGCGGAGTAGCCAAGATTGCCTCGTAGGTCCGCTGAGGCTCCAGACGTGTGTAGACGGAGTACATGCCCTCGAAGGTGGCGGTCGTCATCGCCGACGAGGCGATGATCCCAGACGCGAGAAAGGCCAGATAGGGCATGTCCGCCATCTGCCCGATGAAGCCGCCGAGGCCGTAACCGAGCCCGATGAGATAGAGGGTAGGCTCGCCGAAATTCATCAGCAGTGCGGGCCCCAGAAGCTTGCGCCATACGAGCACGTTGCGTCGCCAGACGGCGAGGGCGGCACGGCGCAAACGGGGTGGCTGCCAGGTGCTGGTCATCGGGAGGTCTCTTCGCAGGCTGATAAATCGGATACCTCAGCCAGATATTCCGGTCGCACGCACATTTTTTCGGTTTTCCGGGACCGGGTCCTTCAGGTCACAAACCGAAAAAGCCATCTGCATCGGGCATAGGAACGGATGTTATCGGGTGTCTACGACAAAAGCTCAGCTGGACGCCTCGCATCCGATGCCTGGGCTTTAGAGCCCGGCATTCCCTGCCGATGAGGGCGTAGACACAATCGGGGGCATCGGTCCCGCAAAGCCTGCCCGGGACTTGATCGGGGGGTTTGCCGGAACACCGTTCCCACGGATGGCGACCAGCCGCGTCACGAAGCAGATCCTCCGTCGCAGCTGGCGAATCGTACTAAGGCGCCCACTACGTGGCTGCTACGTGGCTGACCGATCAGGTGAGGCAACCGTTCGCGCCTCGCTGCGCCCTGGTCTCTCAGTCGCGGAGCTCCCTACCCGTGAGCCGCAGGAACACGTCCTCCAGTCCTGCGGGGCGGTGGAGAAAGGTCAGCCCGCGGGCCTGGCGTAGGTAGTCCATTAGCGCTGCGGGCTCGTGCGTGTAGCAGTAAAGGCTGCTGCCTTGACGCTCCATGCGGCAGCCGCGCCCCTCGGCGAAGGCGGCGAAGGCGTCCCCGTCACCGCCGCGGATCTCGACGACGTCCGGCTCCACATGGCGCAGGACCAGGTCCCGCGGAGATCCGAGGTCCATTATGCGACCGTGGTCCATGATGACCAGCTCGTCACACAGCCGCTCTGCCTCCTCCATGTATTGCGTGGTGAGGAGCAGCGTCATGCCGCGGACCCGCAGCTCCGTGAGGCGGGACCAGATGGCGTGGCGCGCCTGCGGGTCGAGGCCCGTGGTAGGCTCGTCCAGGACCAGAAGATCCGGCTCGTTGATGAGGGCGCGGGCGATGGTCAGCCGCCGCTTCATGCCGCCGGAGAGGGTGTCGGTCTTCGCCTTGCGCCGCTCGGTCAGCGCGGCGAGCTCGAGTAGGCGTGCGATGCGCTCGCGTGCCTCCGCCCCCCGGATGCCGAAGTAGCTCGCGTAGACCGCCAGGTTCTCCTCCACCGTAAAGTCGGGGTCCAGATTGTCCGCCTGCGGCACGACGCCGATGCGGGCACGTGCCGCCCGCCCCTGCTCCGGCATCGACAAGCCGAACACGGAGAGCTCTCCACCGTCCTTGGGAGCGATTCCAAGGATCATGCGAAGCGTCGTCGTCTTGCCGGCACCGTTCGGTCCGAGAAATCCGAAGCAGCGCCCGCGCGCGATAGAGAAGGACACCCCGTCGACCGCGACGAATGCGCCGTAACGCTTGATCAGGCCGGTTGCCGAAACAACCGTCTCTACTTCGATCGGGTCCATCGGTAACCGCTGCCCTCCTGCTCGCACAAATTCGCGAATTGTAGCGACGGGACGGCCGAAGCAGCGCCGCTTCATATGGCGCGGCCCTTGCCTTGGATGGGGAAGAGGCACATGCGCGGCTACACAGTCAAAACGCTCGGCGACAGGATGTGGGGAGGAACCGCCGTATCAAGCGCCTTGCCACTGGGGCAATACGAAACGAAAGCTCGTGCCCTGACCAGGGTCGCTTTTGACCTCGATGGGTACACCGTGGAGATCGAGGATACGCTTGGCGATGGCGAGGCCCAGACCGCCGTGCTGCGGATCGTAGCGGTCGTGCCCTGCCCGATACGTCCGCTCGAATATGCGTGGCAGGTCCGCCGCGGGGATGCCTCGTCCGCTGTCCCTCACATCCAGGCTCACCCCGCCGTCGGCACGTTCGACCTGGACCTGGACGGCTCCCCCGCCCGGCGTATGCTCAAGGGCGTTGTCCAGCAGGTTCTCCAAGACCCGCTCGATCAGCCCGATGTCGGCCGAGACGAATGGAAGCCGCTCACCCATGGAGAATCGCAGATCGATCGCCTGGGCCCGTGCGCGCAGCGCGAGCTTCTGCAGGACATCCTGGGCTAGCTCGGTTACCGCAAAGGGCTCGCGGGTCGCCTTCACCTCCCCTGCGTCCAGCCGCGCCAGCTCGAAGAGCTCCGCCACGAGACGCCGCAGGCGGTCGCTTTGACGCAAGGCCACTGCCAGGTACTCCACGCGCTCGGGATCGGTGAGGTCGCCCCCTTTAAGCTTCAGCGTCTCCAGGTAGCCGTGGAGAGATGCCAGCGGCGTGCGCAGGTCGTGGGAGACCTGGGCAACCAGCTCGCGGCGCAGGTTGTCGGTGTCCTTGAGCGCCTGAATCTGCGCCACGATCCGTCCGGCCATCTGGTCGAATGTCGCCCCCAGCCGGTCGATCTCGTCTCCGCGGGAGTATCCCTCGTTGGGCCACTGCGGGGGCATGGTGAAATCGCTGTCCCGGAAGGCATCCACGGCGTCGGCCAGGCGATGCAGCCGGCGCGTCAAGATCCGAAAAACAACCAGTCCGCCGACCAGGCCACAGGCAAGGCTGACGGCAACGGACCAGGAGCTGAGCCTGAGAAGATAGTTGTCCCGCAGGACCTGGTCGACGGCATCGAAGCGCTCTCCACGCAGGACGACGTAGAGGTACCCCTGAAGGTTGTCCGACGAGGGGATCGGGGTCACCGAGAATGCCTTCTGGCGGTCGTGGCTACGCGGGTCGTCACCCAGAAGCGGGTAGCTCGGCTCACCCGTGAGGAAGGCACGAATCGGCGCCAGGGAGACCCGCCTGCGCTTCACCTGCCCGGGGTCTGCGGAATACGCGAGGATGGTTCCCTTGGGATCGAGCAGATAGATCTCGATGCTCGGGTTGATCACCATGTACTCGTGGAAGGTCTCCTTCAGCGCCGCCTCGTCGATCTGGCCCCCCTGAACGAGATCGCGATCCATCACCAGGTCCCGAGCGAGGTTACGGTTGAACCGCTGACTGACCTCCTGCACATAGTCGCGCGCGGCCGAGATGGTGAGCACGGCATAGAGCACGCCGACTAGAAGGAGCAGGAGCCCGAGCCCAAGGGCAAGCTTGGCGTAGAGGGTCCGGAGCACCCGTCAGCCCGACGTCTCGGCGAACTTGTAGCCCACGCCCCAGACGGTCAGGATGTAGCGTGGGACGGCAGCGTCCTGCTCGATCTTGGCGCGCAGGCGGTTGATGTGGGTATTCACCGTGTGCTCGTAGCCCTCATGGCCGTAACCCCAGACCTGATCGAGCAGTTGGGCGCGCGTGAAGACCCGCCCGGGATGGCGGGCGAAGTGGGCCAAGAGCTCAAACTCGCGGGCCGTCAGAGTGACGTTGCGGTCGTCGACATGGACCTCGCGGCGGCCGAAGTCGATCCTTAGTCCGCCCCGGCACAAGGTCTCCTGGTCGACCGCGTTCGGTTCGCGGCTGCCCAGCGCATCCACCCGCCGCAGCAGTGCCTTGACACGCGCGAGCACCTCCGGAACGCTGAACGGCTTGGTGACATAGTCGTCGGCCCCGACCTCGAGGCCCACGACGCGATCCAGCTCGGAGGACTTGGCCGTGAGCATGAGGATGGGGACGTATCCCGGCATTGCGCGCAGCCTCTGGCAGACGGTAGTCCCGTCGACACCCGGTAGCATCAGATCCAGGATTACCAGGTCGTAACCCCCCGAGCGCGCCTTGCGCAACGCCGTTTCGCCGTCGGCTGCGACCTCCGTCTCATAGTGCATATCCGTCAGGTGGAGCTGCAGCAGCCGCGCGATGTCCGCGTCATCCTCCACGATGAGTATCTTGCGTGCTGTTGCCATAGTCCGAATAGGTCCGGCGCAAGGACCGAGGGGTACCTCGCTTCGCAATTCCCCCCCTGCGCTCAGGCGATTTCCGTCAAGTCATGTACTAGCCTGCGCGTCTCTTCGCCCGCGTCGCGCTTGCTCGACGTCTAGGCACGCCGCGCAACCGCGCAGAAGATACCGAAAGCGGCGCCAAATGCCGCGACTATCGCTCGACGGCCCAGGTTGTTGACGACCGACCTCCCGGAACGGTCGTGGACTGCCCACAGCTCTCATTCAAGCAGCGCCGATTCCCCCGACGATCACGAATCCATAACGATTCCGTAAAGTCGCTTCGTGCGCCGCGTCACTGACCTTTCTGGTACGTCCCCATCAGCTCGGCCTCGGCAACGATATGTCCAAGCATCAGCTGCTCCAGCGCTCCCTTGGTGGGATGGTTCAAGTTTGGCAGCATGGCGTTCAGGGCATACAGCTTGAAAAAATAGCGGTGGCGTCCAATCGGTGGGCATGGTCCGCCGTACCCGGTCCGCCCCCAGCCGTTGCGCCCTTGGCGAGTACCCTTCGGCAACGCCCCCGGCGCGACAGCTTGAGGAAGCTTCGCAGCATCCGCAGGGATGTTGTAGAGCACCCAGTGTATCCAGGTGATACGCGGTGCCGCCGGGTCCGGAGCATCCGGATCCTCGACGATCAACGCGAGGCTCTTCGCGCGCGCCGGCACATGGTTCCAGGCGAGCGGCGGCGAGATATCCTCGCCCTGGCAGGTGTACTGCGATGGTATCTGACCCCCGTCCGCGAAGGCGCTCGAGACAAGCTGCATCCCCTCGTCCGCATTGGCCGGTGACAGCGGGGCGAGCGTTGCAAGGCACGTGAGCGCGATGGCGTACAACACGCCGGACAGCAGAACCTTGCGAATCTGCGCGGGCATATTCGTTCCTCCTTGCCAGCAAGAGTGCGGCGACGCCTCCTTCGAACGGCCTCGCCTGTTTCGGTCCTCGGGCGCCGAGTGCCTGCTCTGGCCGCGCCCGCCCTGACGGCTGCTGCGCCGTCGTCGCAAGTGCTAAGGATAGCTCGCCCCCTCGATCCCGGTCGCGAAACGTACGCTCTTCGGGCCGTCGGACGCCTATCACAGCCGCGTAGAAGTCCTGGCCACCACGCGATTCTCTTCGTGGCGGTCAGTTCTCCGCGGTTGGGGTGAGGGGAGAAAGACGATCCAGTTCGTGTCGGCGATTTCGGCCCGTTCCTTAGTCGCTCGCACACCCGGCCCTTGCGAGATGGCCAGGGAGTATGACAGGGTTCGCCTCCACCCCGCCGCGCGAGAGCCCCCGATGGAGCATGTGACTGAGACCCTCGCCCTGGTGGCCGTCCTGGGACTGGCCGCGCAGTGGCTAGGCTGGCGGCTGCGCATACCGGCCATCGTGCTGTTGACCCTATTTGGGCTCGTCATTGGTCCTGTGCTCGGCGTCGTCCGCCCGAGCCAGGCATTAGGGGATGCCTTTCAGCCGCTCATAAAGCTCGGCGTAGCCGCCATCCTCTTCGAAGGCGGACTTGCCCTGCGTTGGCACGAGCTGCGCCAAGCCGCGGCCGGAGTAAACCGGCTGATCACAGTCGCCGTGGCGCTAAGTCTTGCGCTGGGCGCCGCCGCCGCGCATATGATCGGCGGCCTGTCATGGCCGGTGGCCGTGGTGTTTGGCGCCATCATCGTCGTCACAGGCCCGACCGTAATCCTGCCCCTCCTCCGCCAGGCTCGGCTCAAGAAGCGCCCGGCCTCCTATCTCAAATGGGAGGGCATCGTGAACGACCCAACCGGCGCGCTCTTGGCGACGGTGGCCTTTCAATACCTTGTAGGCGCCGGACAGACAAGCGTTGGCGCCAGCCTGCTCCATCTCACGCTTGGTTTCGCCGCGGCAGCGGTCTTGGGCGTGGTAGGCGGCTGGCTCCTCGGGCGTGCCTTCCTCGCCGGCCTCGCCCCGGAGTACCTCAAGGGTCCCATCGCCCTGGCGGCGGCACTCGGCGTCTATGCCCTCGCCAATCTCGTCCTTGAGGAGGCAGGGTTGGTGGCAGCGACGGTCATGGGACTGGTGCTCGGCAACATGCGCCTGCCCAGCATCGGCGAGATCCGCCGCTTCAAGGAGTACGTGGCAGTATTGCTGGTCTCCGGGATTTTCGTGCTCCTGACCGCCGACCTCGACCCGCGGATCATGCTCGCATTGGACTGGCACGGCGCGGCCCTGATCGCCGCCATCCTCTTCATCGTCCGCCCGGTGGCCGTCGGCCTTGCAACCATCGGTGCGGGCATGAGCTGGCAGGAACGTGTATTGGTGGGCTGGATCGCGCCGCGCGGCGTAGTGGCGGCGGCAGTGGCGGGCGTGTTCGGGCCGGCGCTTGCGGACCACGGCTACAGCGGGGGCGACCTGCTGTTGCCCCTGGTGTTCGCGCTGATCCTGGTAACCGTCGTCGTCCACGGCTTCAGCCTACGCTGGCTTGGGCGGCGGCTCGGTCTCAGCGCACCGAAGGAGGGGGGCCTCCTGATCGCCGGGGCCACGCCCTGGAGCACCGGCCTGGCGGAGGTGCTGCACCAGCGGGAGATACCGGTGCTGCTTGCCGACAGCTCCTGGCACCGCCTGCGAACGGCGCGACTCGCGGGCGTTTCCGTCTACTTCGGCGAGCTGCTCTCGGAGGAGGCCGAGACCTCGGTGGAGCTCGGCGAGATGGGCAGCCTGCTGGCCGCGACCAGCAACGACGCCTATAACGCCCTCATCTGCGGCCACTTCGCGTCCGAGCTCGGCCGCCAGCAGGTGTTTCAGCTCCCGCCCGGCGAGCCGCAGGAGAAGCGTCGCCCGACACCAGGGGCACGCGGACGCACGGCCTTCGCCGAGGAGGCACAGTACGAGGAGCTAGAGCGCGACTGGTACCTAGGCTGGGGCTTTCAGGGCGGCAACATCACCGAGGACTACGGACCGGACGCCCTCCTCACCGGCCTTCCCGAAGGGGCGCTACCCGTACTGGTGATGGGGCAGAAGGGCACCGTACAGGTGTTGGAGGCAGGACGCCCGCTCAAGGCGCAACCAGGGGACCGGGTACTCTGGTTCGGCTGCAAGGATGTGTGTAGGCCGCGCGCCGAAAGGAACCAATCCTTCGGCGAGGCTCGCCCCATGGTTTAGCGGCAGGGCTTGCGGACAGCCGTCGTGACCATTCCCGTCAGAAATAGCGCGAGTCGCAGACGAATGGACCCCACGCGGCAGGAGCGGCTCATATCACCAAGCTCACCCCAACGCCTAGCGCAGGCGAACCAGCCAACAGAGCAGGCTTTTTTCGCTGCGGCGAGACAGCTCCGGACAGCAGAGCTGCCAAAAAGCCGACCGAGCAGTGCTTCTCGCCTCGTCCGGGCAAGCGCTTCCCGCTACCGCAGTGGATGGCGATCGTCCATCGGGAGTGCCGTCGGCAAGTGCGTCGTTGCGGCGTATCACACACGCACTGCCCGTACCATTTCCAATTTTCGGTCGGCGGTCACGATCTCAATCTCACATGGGTTTGGCCTGTCCGATTGGCGAGTGCTTCAAGACCCCGCCGCATCCTGCGTAACTAACACCTACGGCGCATTACGCTGACGCTAATGCGCCCTACGCGCGCTGGAAGTTGCTCAGGATTGGCGGCACGAGGTTGTCCGCATGAATGCGGGCGAGCGGACGGAGTTGATCCTCATCGAACATCAAGGCCCGCGCATCACGGGCACCGTGCACAACGCGCACGATGATGACCTCGCGCTCGGTGAAGCGGTAGTAGAGCGCGTAGTCGCGGTGGAAGTGCACCCGCAACCTCTCGCCCAGATGCTCGCGGCGGCGTCCGATTTCAGGGTGGGACAACAAGGGGCGGAAACGATCTTCGATCTACCGGATAAACTGCGTGGCCGCATCAGGATTGTCTTGGGCGATAAAGCTCCAGATGTCGGCCAGGTCCTGCTCGGCGGCTTCCGTTATGTGGAGGGTTCGGGATTTTGTAATTGTTGTTCTCCCTTCCGGATGATCCGCGCCGCATCGAAGTCGTGCACCCGTCCCGCTTCGATGTCGGACAAGCCTTCCTGAACCCTGGCGCGCAGCTCCGTCAGTTCCTGTTCCCGCAAGGCCCTCTTGTGCTTCCAGTCGCGCAGAGCCTCCCGGACGATCTCGCTGCCAGAGGCATACTCGCCCGCCTCCACGGCCTGCCGTACAGCGTCCGCCATTTCCGCCGTCAGGGTGACCGTCATGCGTTCAATCGTACTCATAAGTATGATCATATCATACCTTTATGAATTTCCAAGGATTTTCATAGCTTGCATGGCACCAGCCTCTAGCTCAAGCCTGATTAGCAAGGAGTGTCAGCCATTCGAATCCGGCGCTCGGGGCGGGGACCGGTGGCCAGGGCGATGAGATCGCGGGTGGCGATCTCCACGCTGACGGTGTTGCGGCCGCTGCCGCAGACGACGCACTCCAGGGCCAACGCGCCTCGGTCGAAGAGGACGCGTAGGTCCTCCCGGACTGGAAACGGCCCGACTCCCCCTACCTCGAAGCCCAGCTCGGTCTCGACCTCGTCCGGCCCGATGGCGCGCAGATCGGTGCGGCGCACACCCAGGGCGTCCGCCAGCGCCTTGTAGTGGATGCGGTCGCGACCGCGAACTGCGGCCAGGACCCAGTCGCCTTCCTTGATACGGAAGACGACGGTCTTGGCGAGGTTCGTCGTGGGGAGCTGAAAGCGCTCTTCCGCCTCCTCCACGGTGCGGATCGGCGGATGCGTGTGGAGGTTGTACGCTACCCCGCTGGCCTCGAGGAGATGCAGGACGAGCTGGTAGCTCACGACGCCGCGAGTGGGAAGAGCCGGCGGGCGTTGGCCGTTGTGATCTCGTCCACCCGGTCCGGGGAGACCCCGTGTACCTGGGCGATAAAGTCACGAGCGAAGGTGAGATTCGCCGGTTCGTTGCGGCTGTCGCGATCCGGGCCGAGCACCGGAGAGTCGCTCTCCAGGGCGAGGGATTCGAGCGGCAGACGGCGGACAAGCTTCTGTTTCTGATCCGAGCGCACCACAGACGGCGGCACGGAGAAGAGATAGCCCGCCTCGGCCCCACGCACGGCGTGCGCTGCCTTGCCGTCGAAGGCGTGCATCAAGACCCGCTTCGCCCCCGTGGCGAGCAGGAGGTCCAGCGTGTAGTGTCCGGCGGAGCGGGAGTGGACGTTGAGGGGCAGGGCAAGCTCGTTCGATAGAGCCGCCATCTCCTCCAGCAGTACGCCTTGGGCACGGCGCCGCTCCGGTTCCTTCGTGTACCAGTAATCGAGGCCCACCTCGCCGATCGCGGCGAGCGCGGCAGCGTGCTCCGTGATCTGAGCAATGGCCGCGTCCATCTCCGCACGCGTCGGCGGCGGACGGCTATCGGCGAAGCGATCCGGGTGGAACCCCAGGCAGGGTAACAGGGTACAGCCGTCAGGCGCGCTGTCCGCGAGGACTCGCAAAACGCGGTCGTTGTCCTCCGCATCCTCCCCAACGACCAGAACGGCGCCCACGCCAGCCGCGGCGGCACGCCTTCGGACGGCCGTCCGGTCGGCGTCGAACTCGGCGCTCGCAAGATGGCAATGACAGTCGATCATCTTGAAAGGGCGGTTAACCACGAAGGGCACGAAGGAAACACGAAGAGTAAAGACGATGTCCTGAGGACGAAATCCCCAGCGCCTGGCAGGTACATCAGGGTCCGGTCTTGATGCGGACCTCGAAGGACAGCCGCGAGCTGGCGGCGCCGAAGTAGCTGCCTTCCACTGGCATGGCGCCGGCGGGCTCCCGGGCCGCCGCCACAGCGACGTGGGTCGCACCCGCCGCTATACCCCGCGTCGGATCGAGCCCGGACCACCCGCACCCTGGGATGTAGACCTCCGGCCAGGCGTGCAGGTGGCGCTCGGCGGTGACCATCGCGGAGCGGTCCTGGTAGCCGCTCACGAAGCGGGCCGCGAAGCCGGCCGCCCGGCACAGGCTGACGAAGAGCACGGTCTGGTCACGGCAGGCACCGCGCCCCCTGGCCAAGGTCTCGGCTGGCGCCTGCGGAACACCTTCTTCGCGGATCTCGCGCTCGATGCCGTTATGCAGCCGGTCGTTCAGGACGGCGAGGAAGGCAAGGGGGTCTCCCTCAGAGCGCTCGGCGATGTCGTCGGCCAGGGCTCGGACGCTCGGCTCCTGACTTCCGCCATCCCGGTATCGCGCCAGCGCGGCCCCCTCATCTGCAGGGTAGATGAGCGGGTAAGGCCCGGTAGGCGGTGTCCAGCACCAGACCGAACGGATCGGACTCCAGGGTATCGACCGTGAAGCGCGAGACGATGCGCAGGTGCCGCGTCTCCGCCTCGAACCACATGCGGGTTGCCAGGTTGCCCTCGGCGTCCAAGCGCTCCTGGCGCAGGACGGGCGCCGGGTCCACGAGGAGCGAGTAGCCCAGCTCCCGGAAGCCGCCGTCGTGACGCGGGCGCAGGCGCACCGTCTGCGGACCGAGCGTCACCGGCTCGCTGTAGCTGTAGGTCGTCATGTGCTCGACGTCGAAGCGCATCGGGTCCGCTCTCCGGGTTAGCCTCTGTAAGAGTCTAACCGGTCTTGCCGCGATCTTTTTCCTCCGCTAGGACCGGCGGCTGCGCAGGGCGACGTCGGCGTACCCCGAGAAGCAGAAATCCGACTGCCAAGACGCCGATCCAGCCGGCTGCGAGCCAGCCGATCATGCCGTCGTAGCTCCCTACCAGGAAGCCGTAGGGTGATGCCGGGTTGCCGTCGGTGACATACCGGGTCACCTGGATGACGAACACCCAGCCCGCGTGCAGACCAATGCACCAGCCGATGTGTCCCGTGCGCTCCCGGACCAGGGCGAGGAACAGCCCGACCAGGAACAGAGCGGCCATCGAGTCGAGGTTTTTCCACTGAAAGGCGCCGGTGAACACCTCGGCTGAACATTCGCCAGGAGCCCGCCCAATCGAAGGCTACGCCGTCCGGCAGCGTCCCGGGCTTCATGAAGTGGAGCAAGGCATAAAGGAAGGCGGTCCAGAACACCGCGGAACGCACGCGGACTCCGCGGTGAATGGCGGAGAAGACGGCACCGCGGAAGAAGGTCTCTTCCACCAGGCCGATCAGCAGTCCGCCGATCAGGGCCTGCGCGGCCTTTCTTGCAAGACCCGCGACCCAACCAGCGCTCAAGGCGTCGGGAACCCGGACCCCGAGCATGACCTCGGCCAGCGCCAGCGCGGCGAGAATCGCCACGCCGAGCAGCCAGCCTCGCCACACCGCGTGCAGGAGCCGCGTGCGCGTCGCGTCGTATCCGAGCGCGGCGCGGCTGTCGAGACCCATGGCCTTGAGGAAGGGCCACAGGCCCAGCAGCGCAAAGACCTGCGTCAGGCGGCCCATGACGCGATGCGGGGCTTGGTGGACCCAGCCGGTTGCCATCAAGGGGTACGTCAGCAGCGCCCCCAGCACCAGGCAGGCCAACAGATAGAGGAAGAAGATTCCAGTCTCCTTCATGTCGACGCTCCTTCGCTGCCGAGCAGCCCCATGATTTCGAGATAGCGGTCCCCGCTGCGCTCCACCGAGAAGTCCGCAGCGCGCAGCCGGAGCCGCTCCCGGTCGGGCTCCTGGTCGAGGGTATCGAGCATTGCGGCGGCCAGGGCCTCGCGATCGCCCACGGGGACCAAACGGCCATATTGGCGGTCCGCCAGCACCTCACGCGGCCCATGAGGACAGTCCGTGCTCACGACGGGCGTCCCGCAGTAGAGCGCCTCGACGAGTACGTTGCCGAAACCCTCCCAGCGAGAGGACATTGCGAGCAGTCGAGCGCCACGCATGTAAGGGAGCGGATTTGGCTTGAAACCGGCGAGATCCACGACGTCGCCCACACCGAGCAGAGCCGCGAGGCTCGCAAGACGTTCCCGCTCCTCCCCTTCGCCGATGATGAGCAGGCGGGATGGGCGACGTTTGTGAACGAGCGCGAAGGCGCCGATCAGGGTCGCAAAGTCCTTTTGGGCCGTGAGCCGCCCGACGCCCAGGATGACCGGCGGACCGCCGTCCGCGAACCAGGGGTGATCGGCGGGCTCCTGCAGACGCGGCGCGAGTCCGGAATGGATGATCGGATTGTGGATCACCCGCACCTTGTCGACGGGACAGCCCGTCATCTGGATAAAATCGTCCGCAAGCCCCTGGGACACGGTGATCACACCGGTCGCTCGGCGGGCAATGGCACGCCAAGTGCGGATGCGGCGGCGCCTCTTGGCTTCGGACCAGCCGCCCACCTCAGAGGAGAGGTGATGGTGGAGCGAGGCCCAGAGATCGAAGGTGAGACCCGGTACGCGGCTCGCCCGAGCGGCGAGCACGTCCGCCTTGTTGCCGCCGGCCATGACGACCTGGGGACGGTGCTTTCGCAGGTGCGCCACCAGCTGGGCGAACAGGGCCAGGCGCGACTGTCCGTCCAACGTGGTGACGTCAACCTCCGGCTCGAAAGGAAACGGCAGCTGATCCGGTCTCTCCCGGGTGAAGACGGGGACATGGACGCTGATGCCCCGTTTCACGAAATGATTCGCCAGATTGAACACCACCACGGGCGCACCGCCGTAGCCGTTGGAGTTGCCGCGATGGACGAGTCCGAGAATGCTGATCGACCCCGTTGCCGCCATGCGGCTCCCCCTTGTGAATCCCACAGTGGCCGCCCGAGTGTGGGCGACCAGGCGTGGTCCGCGCCGCGCGCTGCCGATTGCGCGGAGCTCGTTGTCCTGCCGCACTGCCGGGTCAGGTGACCAGGCGTTGCACGTCCAGGACGAGCAGCCCTTCGTGCCAGTCCATGTGGTGCATGCCCCGCCACCCTCCGGCATCCTCCCCGTTCATACGCCATAGCAGACGCTCGCCGTAGTGCTCCGTTGAAATGGCAGTGATCTCGCTCAAGCTCAAGCCGTAGCCGTAGCGGCGGACACAATCCTGCGCGGGCCTCAGGAGCCGCCCCTCGCCATCCCGAAAGATCCGCCCGCCCGGTCTGCCGCGGCTGAAGTCGCGCACCAGAGGATTCGTCGGGTGCGCCTTCCATTCAGTGCTCAGGGGGCTGTCAGCGTAGAAGGCGCACAGCGACTCGTTGAGATGCAGTCCACGCTCCTTGACCGCTCCAAACAGCCACCACAGCCCCGCGAGCTCGAAGAGGGTCGCATCGGCGATCGTCACACCCTCTATAAGCGTCTTGACGAGCTCCCAACGGGTCGGAAACGCGACACATCGGTAGAGGTCCACGCGTCTCGTTTGGGCCTTCTCCGGGACCATGTAGAGCTCGCCTCCCGCCTCGAACACGAACGGATAGGACAGGTGATGCGGCTCCTCGATGACCGTCACCGCAGCGCCGACCGGGTGAGCCTCCCTGTCCAGCTCTAGGGCGCTGATACGGCCGCGGGCGGTAGCATACGGATACTCTTCGAAGAAGAGGTAATGACGGCCGTCTCGAGACCACAGGAAGGGGTCTGCCCAAAAGGCCCCGTCGGGCGGCTGGAGCGTCACCAGGCGGCTGACATCCGGCGGCGACAAACCGGGCTGGCGGGACCGGCCAGCGAGCAGGAGCCACTGCTCGCGGCGACCGCGCTCTTCCCGTCTGTCGGCTCTCTTCCCCGCGCGACGCATCCGGCGTTGTCGCCACCGCTGCCAGACGTTCATGCCGTCAAGAGCGGCTTACGGCAGACGGCGCGAGGGCTCGACACACTACCCCCCGTCACCGTCACCCCTCGTCACGTAGAGGTCGACGTCGGGCAGCCACCGCACCATGAGCGGCTGCGTCCGGTTGGCCCCCGTCAGCTTGGGCACGAAACCGATGCGCTGCAATACCGCCGTCAGCTCTACCCCTGCGGCGAAGCACTCCGCACGCTCGGCGCCTTCCCGTCGCGCATGCTCCAGTGCGCCGGCAATGAGCGCGGACTTCGCCTCGGTATCGCCGTTCCTTGCGAGCAGGTCCACGATGCGCGCCAGCAGTCGGTCGCGACGCTCGAACACCTTGAGCACCGTGTAGCCTCGCAGGGCGCCGCCGTCGTCGACAGTCAACACCGTATAAGCGGTGTCCGGGTGTTGCCGATAGTGCCAATTCAGGGTCGCTGAATCACGCAGGGTGATGGCGGGGTACTCGTCTTTCGCCGCCGCCCACAGGTGATCGAAACGCGAGTCGAAGCCCCCTTCAAGGGTCTTCACGTCCATGCGCGGTCGGGGAATTCTGGGTATCGCCAGATTCGCTCCCGCCGCGACCAGCGGCCCCAGGTGTCGACCCAGCGCCTTCTCCAGCGGCCGTCGCAACGAGACCCTGCGGGTCATGTTGGCGGTGCTCGGCCTGGCGACAAACCCGATCCTCAGGATGATGGCCATCATGGGATCGGCGATGTGCTTCGCGAGCTGGATGGGGCCGGCCGCGGGATGGTCGAGCATGGCCACCGCAATCCCGTCGGACAAGGCGGGCGACTTGCCGCCCTTCTGGCGCCTCTGCTCCCGCAAGGCCTGGCGCATAAGGCCCCAGTGCACGAGCATGTCGACACACCAGTGGGCACGAACCGGCTGTCCGCCAATGTACAATCCTGCCGGCATGCAGCTCAGGGTGCCGATGATCCGGCCTCGCCACTCCGCGACGACGCCCTTGTAGCCGGGCTCGTCCAGCCGCGGATCGCGCTGCCATTGCCAATCCCAGCGGCGCTCGGCACGCTCCGCCTCGGCGGCGCCGTAGACATCCCCAATGCGCTCCAGAACCTGGCTCTTGTCGCCGTCATTTCCGGGTCTTATGTCGATCATCGCCGGGACTTTACCGAAGGGCTCTCACTAGGGTCATCCGCAACGCGTCTGGACAGGGCATACCGAGCGCCTTCAGATAGGCGCAGGCACTCGCCTCGATGCGGTAGTCGGCAATCGCGCGCTCGAACAGGTCCTCGGCAACCTGTACGCCCAACCAGGCGTCGATGGCATCGGCCATCGCTCGATAGTCGCCCACCGGCACCAAGGCCCCGACCGGATGCTCACCCAGGAGCTCGCGCGGACCGCTGGGGCAATCCGTGGAAACGACGGGCGTGTGGCACGCCAGGGCCTCCACCAGCGCAACAGGCATCCCCTCCCAGCGAGAGCTGAGCACGAAGAGATCGGCGCGGGCCATGAACGCGTGGGGGTTGGGAAGGAACCCGGGCAGATCGAGATCTTCCCCAACCCCCAGCTCCGCGCCCAATCCGAGCAGCTTCGCGCGCAAGCCGCCGCGTCCGAGAATGACTAGCCGGCAGGGACGCCGGCGGCGGACCAGGGCGAAGGCGCGAATCAGGGTCTCGAAGTCCTTGCGGTAACCGAGCTCCCCCACGGCGACTATGACCGGCCGACGTGCATCGCTCAGCCACGGGTGGTCGAGGGGCTCGGCGGCGCGACGCCCGAGATCACGCGTGACGATGGGGCTGCGGATGACTCGAACGTGATCGCGCCTGAGTCCGGTGTAGGCCGCAAGATCCTCCGCGGCGCCCTGCGAGGGGACGATAACGCAGTCCGCCAGGTGATAGAGACGGCGGATCGAGGTGCGCTGCTGCCACCGCTCGAAGGCGCTGCGGCTTGCCAGATTGACCGAGACGGTGGTCCCGAGACGAACCGCCAGCCGTGTTTCCACGCGGGCGACCCCTCGCGCCAGGATCGCTATACGGTTGACCCTGTCCTTGTCCGTCAGGAGAGCGGCGGGCCGTTCCCGGCGCAGGTAGCGGACGAGGGCTGGCAGGCTGGTGTTTACGTGAGCGGTTCCCAAGTCGATCGGCCGCACCCCCCTGGGCATCTCCTCGATGTGGGGACCATGCCGCCGCACCCGCAGCAGGTCGACCGGCTGCTCCCAGTCCGCGAGCTGCTGCAGCAGATTCTTGATCACGCGGTCGACGCCGCTGTGGCCGGAGGTGGCGACGAAGATGGCGAGACGCTCCTTCATGGCCGCGGCGGTCTGGTCAGGCCGCCGCCCGGGCCGGAAACAAGGTATCCAGGTAGCGGCGGGCGACCACATCGACGCTGAAATCCGCCGCCCGGCGGCGCAGCGCGCCCGAGTCCACCGGCTGAGCGACGGCCGCCCGCATCGCCTCGGCCAGCGCGCGGGGGTCGCCGGGCGCCGCCAGGGGACCAAGCGTCCCGTCGAGGAGTATCTCGCGGGGTCCGCTCGGACAGTCGGTGGAGACCACGGGGGTGCCGACGGCCATGGCCTCCACCAGCACGTTGCCGAAGCCTTCCCAGGCGGACGACAGGACGAACAGGCGAGCGCGGCACATATAGCTCAGCGGGTCCTCCACGAAGCCTGGAAAGGTGACGCGCTCGGCCACCCCCAATTCGGCAGCGAGCCGCTCGAGTGCCGCTCGCTCCGCACCGTCACCGATGATCAGCAGGCGATGATCGACGTCGGCCGCCAAGAGCGCGAATGCCCGCACGAGGGTCGCGAAGTCCTTCTGGCTGGTCAGGCGCCCGGCGCCCAGGATCACGGGCGGCTGTCCAGGGGCCATCCAGGGGTGCGAGCACTCACGCTCCGCGGTGCGCAGCAGCTCCTCGGACAGGACCGGATTGTGAATGACGCTCAGCTTCACCGCGGGAATGGTGACGTAGCGCGCCAGGTCTTCGGCCACGCCCGCCGAGACACAGATCACCCCGTCCGCACGAGGATAGGCGCGGCGGATGTCGTGCACCCGAAGCCAGCGCCGGACCGGCCCCATTTCGGCCAGCCCCGGCGTCAGCACGTTGTGGACGCTGAGGAAGATGCGGGTCGTCGGCCGCCACCGCTGCTGCTTGCAGCCAACCGCCAGCCGATTGGACCTATGGCCGGCGGCCAAGAGCACGCGCGGCCGGCGTCGCCGGAGGTAGTCGCCGAGCTGAGCGAGGTGCCGGCGCCGGTGTCCGCGGCCGAGGTTCGCGATCTCCACCCTATCGTCCAAGGTCGGCACCAGGACGCGGGGATCTGTCGGCGCATGGGTCACCAGCTCGACCCGCGCGCCTGCGTTGACGAGACCCCGGGACAGCAGACCGACGACGGTCGTGATGCCGCCGTGAGCCGAGGTCCCGCCCCGGCCGAGCGGACTGAAGATGGCGATGTCCGGTGGCGATGAAGGCACGTTCGAGACCCTGTGCACCTACACCGTCAGGCCGAGGCCGCGTGCGGGGTCAATCCCAATGCGTCGAGGTAGCGCGGAATCGCCTGGTCCAGCTCCATACGCGCCACTGCCTCCGCGAGGAGCGCTGGCGGGGGCGGGTATTTCAGAGTCATCCGGATCGCCTCCGCCAGGGCATCCGGGCGGCCGATAGGGACGAGCCGGCCGTACCGGCCGCCGCCCAGAATCTCCCGCGGACCGGTCGGACAGTCCGTCGACACCGCCGGGGTACCGACGATCAGTGCCTCCAGCAAGGCGTTTCCGAAACCCTCGAAGCGGGAAGAGAGGACAAACAGATCCGCCCGAGCCACATGGGCGAATGGATTCGGCGAATGTCCGGGGAGATCGACGCGTCCGGCAACCCCGAGTCGGTTGGCGAGGGCCTCCAGCTCTCGCCGCTGCTTGCCCTCCCCGAAGATCACGAGCCGATGGTCTCCCGGCAGGAGGGCGAACGCCCGCAGCATGGTGGCCTGGTCCTTGACCCGGGATAGGCGTCCGACGCTGACCAGCAAAGGACCGTGACGGTCACGGAACCACGGATGTGTCGGCTCCTCGGAGGCGAGAGCGGTGATGCGCGAGAGGTCGATCGGGCTGTAGATGCGACGAATAGGCGGGACCTCCTCCCCGAGGAGGTCCCGCAGCCCGGCACATGCGCCGTCCGAGACGCCGACCAGAAGGTCGGCCGCGCGATACGTGGCAATCAGCCGGCGACGCCGGCGCCACCGTGAGAACGCAGTCTTGGCCCGCAGCTTCGTCGGGATATGGCTCCCGACGCGAACCACGATGCGCGGACGGGACCTTGAGTCCGCGACGGCGGCGATGACGAGGGCGCTGACCTGGTCGCGATTGCACAGGATGGCCGAGGGCCGGAGCCGGGTAATGTACCCTGCGAGCCGAGATACGGCCCCAGGACCGCTCAGTGCGATCAGATCGACGCGCGGGCCGGGCGCGAGCTCCGCATCATCGGGGCTGCCTTCGGAGTCCAGGAGGACGCTGACATCGACGCCGGCGCGCACGCAACCGTTGATCAGGTTGATCATGTCGCGGCCGATCCCGCCGGCGCCAGGGCGAAAACCGGTGACCAGGAGACGGGCGGGACGCGCATCGGCAGTGCCGGTTTCGAGCTCCCGCGCCGTCCCTGCCGCCGCATCCTGTCGTTCGGGTGGCATGCGCTGCGGGCCTCGACAGCTGCTGAATCGCAGAAATGCGTGTGAAAAGTACGGCATGAGTATAAGGGTTGTTTATCATGCCGTCTTCGCTGCGTCTCGCAGCACGGCAACGTTTGGTGATCAGCCCCATCCCTTGAGCTCAAACGACGGGCGTTTCGGGGACGTGGGTGGTCCGGGGGAACCGTAGGCGGCATGGATGCCGCCTTCGAGCGTACATGGACGTATTCACAGCGCGTTCTGCCGGCCCGCCCTCGCCCTACACGCCTAGCTGGGCCAGGGCGCTGACTACCTGGGCTCGTATCGCGCAGCAGATGGCCTCAATCAATATGTCGCGAACGTCGACGATTTCGAATCCGGACTGGTGGGAGCGCATCGGTCTATTCGGTTGCTTCCTGTTCGCCTCTTTCGCCTACCTGGGCACCGCGCCTGCGACCGCCGGGATCATCCTGTTCAGCCTCGCCTTCGTCGGCCGCGTCGCCGACTGGGGCCGTCTTGGACGCGATCGCCTGGTCGTTCTGTGTGTGATCTACGCCGGGTATCTGCTCATCCACTCCGCGATCTTCTACCTCACCGCGCCGTCGCCCGCGCTCGCCTCCGAGATCGCGAGGTCCGGCTGGGATTGGGCCAAGCTCCTTCTCTTCATCCCCTTTGGCTATTGGGCGGCCGGTCGCGAGCAAAGGGTTCTTTGGCTCCTGTTTATGGCGCTCATCGGCTTCACTCTGAACATCTTTCGCAACATCGATTGGGCGACGTTCGACGCGGCCTTCTTCAGCACCCGCTTTGGTGCGAACCTGCCTGCGAACGCCTTCGGCATGTTCACCGGCATAGGAATCCTCGGCCTTGCCGCCACACGCGAGCGCTTCTGGGGTACGGGTCGCCGGGGGGCGCGGCGATGGCTTTCCCTCCTCCTGTGGGTCTTGCTTTTCATCATTCTGGCGGAAGGACTCGTGCTGTCCTTCTCGCGCGGATCTTGGCTCGCCTTCGCCGTCGCTTCCGTGCTCCTCATAGCCGCCGAGTGGAGAGCGGCTGCACGACGCAAGCGAGGGCCCAATAAGACGAGCGGCGTCGGCACGGCCGCCTTGTTCACCCTGGTCCTGGGCGCCCTGGTGGGACTCAATGTGGGAAGCATAAAAGACCGTCTGGCAGCGGACAGCGGCACGATGAAGCAAATCGAACAGGGTCAGCTGTCGGCGATCCCGCCGGACTCCGCCGGCCTGCGCCTGCATGTGTGGCGGTTTGCCCTGGACAAATGGGAGGAGCGGCCCTGGTTCGGCTGGGGTGCAGGCTCGTCGTACTACCTGATAGAGCACAGCGGGAGGCCTGAGTTGCGCGACGGTCAGTTCTGGCTCGACCATCTGCACGACACCTATCTGGAAGCCCTTGTGCAGTTCGGCGCCGTCGGCTTCGTTCTGCTCACGCTCGTGGTATGGCTCTTGGTGCTCGACAGCGCCAAGGAGTGCCGGCGGGGGTTCATGGCTGCAGACCTCTGCCGGCTGTTCGCAGCAGCCTTCGTCTTCGTGCTTGTCTGGAACATTTTCGAGTACCGCGTAGTACGGCACGACTGGACCTTCTTTTGGCTCCTGTTCGCAGGGGCTGCTTACAGCTTCCGCCTCCGCCTGCCGCTCGAAGGTGCACGGGCCGACCAAGGGTCAGGGGCCGCACCGTGACTGCCGCTCGACGCATCCTGCTGGTCCGGCTCTCGGCGATCGGCGACATCGTGTTCGCCTCTTCCCTCGTCGCGGCCTTCCGCGAGGCCGACCCGACGGCCCATATCGCCTGGATGGTCCAGCCGGAGTGTCGGTCACTGCTCGAGCACCACCCGGACCTCGACGAAGTCATCGTCTGGCCCTATCGCCAATGGCGAGACCTCTGGGGCGCGCATCGCTGGAGTGACCTGTGGAGGGAGATCGGCAGGTTCCGCCGGCTCCTGCGCGAGCGGCGTTTCGATCTTGCAGTGGATTTGCAGGGACTGCTGAAGAGCGGGCTCCTGACATGGTTGTCCGGCGCTCCCGAACGCATCGGGCTGGGCTCGCGCGAGGGCAGCCAATGGCTGATGACGCGGGTCATCCCGCGTGGCGGCGATACGGAGCGCATCGGCTCGGAGTACCTCTTCCTTGCAGAGCGCCTCGGACTGCCGGTGGCCGGCTTCGGGATGGAAGTCCATTATGGCGCACAGGATGCCGCCTACGCGGACGCCTTGGTTACGCGAGACATCGCCGGCGGTCGTTACGCGGTTATCTGCCCTTTCACCACCCGCCCTCAAAAGCACTGGTTCGAGCCGCGTTGGGCCGAGCTGACGAGTCGGCTGCGCGACGAGCTCGGGCTCGTGACGGTGATGCTCGGAGGCCCCGCAGACCGGGAGGCCGCCTCGCGCATCCAGGAGCAGGCGGGCAGCGAGCTGCTCAATCTTGCCGGGGACACGTCCCTGCTGCAGGCAGCCGCCCTTGTCGAGAGGGCGGAGCTGCTGGTGGGGGTGGACACCGGACTGAGCCATACCGGTATCGCCTATGGGCGCCCCAGCCTGTTGCTGTTCGGCTCCACCTGTCCGTACCTGAACACGACCCGCGCCAATGCGCGGGTGCTTTATCATTCCATGCCCTGCTCACCCTGCCGGCGCAATCCCACCTGCAACGGCGATTTCACCTGTATGAAGTCAATCGAAGTGAATGAGGTCGTGGCCGCTGCTCGGGACCTCATCGGACGCGCGCCGTGAAGGTCCTGCACATGGAGGGCGGCCGCAACCTCTATGGCGGCGCGCAGCAGGTCCTGTATCTGCTCCAGGGGCTCAAGCGGCGAGGTGTGAAGAGCGCGCTGGTCTGCCCCGCGGGCAGCGACCTCGCCAAGGCCGCGGAGCCCTTCGCCGACGTCTATCCCGTCCCCATGGCCGGCGACCTCGATTTGCGGATCATCTCCCGCATGCGCCGCTGCATCCGTGCCTGTCGGCCGGATGTTGTTCACCTGCACAGCCGTATCGGCGCGGATGTCATGGGCGGCATCGCCTGCCGGCTCGAGGGCGTCCCGGTCGTGCACTCCCGACGCCAGGACAACCCGGAGGCACGCTGGGCGGTGGCCCTGAAGTACCGGCTCCACGACCGGGTGATCGCTATCTCGGAGGGAATAGGCAATATCCTGTTGGCGGAGGGGCTTCCGCCGGCGAAGCTCCGGGTCGTGCGCAGCGCTGTCGACTGGGAGCGCTTCGCGCGGCCCTGTCGGCGGGCCGAAGTCTGTGAGAGGCTGACCGTAGGAGCAGAGGCGCGCCTGGTCGGTGTCGTTGCGCAGCT
This sequence comes from uncultured Gammaproteobacteria bacterium, assembly GCA_963824085.1. Lineage (GTDB taxonomy): Bacteria > Pseudomonadota > Gammaproteobacteria > Chromatiales > Chromatiaceae > JARRNE01. The sequence continues at coordinate 9,942 of CAWGNT010000017.1, read as the reverse complement.
AATCGAGCGCAAGGGTCATCGCTTCCTGATCGAGGCCCTGCCGCCGCTCGTCGGTGAGTTTCCGGACCTCCGGGTCTTCTTTTTCGGCAAGGGCCCCGCCGAGGAAGACCTGCGCCGACGCATCAAGGCTGCGGGCCTCGGGCATCACATCCTGCTCGCCGGATTCCGCACTGACCTCCCGGACATCCTCCCGTGCCTGGACCTCCTGGTGCACCCCGCGACCATGGAGGGGCTCGGCGTCTCCCTGCTGCAGGCATCCAGCGCCGGGGTGCCCGTCATCGCAAGCGACGCGGGGGGAATACCGGAGGCGGTGCGTGACGGCGTGAATGGACTCTTGGTGCCGCCGGGAGACGTGCCCGCCCTGCGCGCGGCAATAGCGACCCTGCTGCGCGACCAGAGCCTCGCGCAGCGGCTCGGAGACGGGGGGGCCGAGCTGATGCGTCGAGAGTTCTCGGTGGACGTGATGGTCGACGGCAATCTGGCCGTGTACCAGGAGCTCGTCCCGGAGTCTTCCCTTGAGCACGCCTAGCAGCCTCCAAATGGTCGGCAGCAAGGCCCTCGGAGGCGCGGAACGCTGGTTCGTCCGCTTCGGAACCGCCCTGGCGGAGCGAGGTGCTCCGGCCGAGCTCGCCATCCGTGCCGGGAGCCAGCTCGATCGGGTGGATCTCCCGTCGCTGCCCGTCCACCGGCTCCCCTTTCTGACCGTGTGGGACCCCGTCTCGCGCGGCGCCGTCGCGCGCCTGATCCGCCGCTTGAAGCCGGAAATCGTGCAGACCTATATGGGGCGCGCAACCCGTCTCGCCCGCCTCCCACCGGGCTCCGCTCCCGTTCACATCGCGCGTCTCGGCGGTTACTACGCGCTCCACCCCTACCGGCGGGCACATGCGTGGATCGGCAATACCAAGGGGCTCTGCGACTGGCTGGTCAAGAACGGCCTGCCAGCCGACCGTGTTTTCCACATCTACAACTTCGTCGATCGCCCCCATCCAGTCTCAACCGATGTGCTGGCTGCGCTGCGAGCCGAGCTTGCGGTGCCGACGGACGCCTGGATCCTGATGACCCCCGGTCGCTTCGTGCCGGTAAAGGGACACAAGCATTTGCTCGAAGCGCTCGCACGACTGCCCGCGCAGATCGCCGGCCGGCCCGTGCGGCTCCTGCTGCTTGGGGACGGCCCCCTCGGCCGCCGCCTCCACGAGCAGGCAAACGCGGCTGCGATCGCCGACAGGGTCGTGTGGACCGGATGGCGCACCGACCCCGGCCCCTTCTATCAGCTCTCGGATCTTGTGGTGTTTCCTTCCCTGGAGGCGGAGACCCTGGGGAATGTGATCCTGGAGGCATGGTCTTGGTCGAGGCCGCTCGTCACCAGCCTCTTTCGCGGGGCGCGTGAAATCGCCCGCCACGGGGACGACGCCTGGTGCGTGCCTTGCGCCGATTCGATGGCGCTGGCTCGAGGCATCGAGGCGATGTTGCGCGAGCCAGTGCTAAGCGCCGACATGGCCGAGCGGGGTCACCGGCGGGTGCAATCCGAGTTCGGCCGCGGGCCGATCATGGATCAGTACCTCGATCTCTATGAGCATCTTACAGGCGGGTGAACCAGCTACCAGCCGCCAGCCGCCAGCCGCCAGCCGCCAGCCGCACAGAATCAGACACTTGGCGTGGGAACAAGCCATCCGATTGCTCACATGCGAGTGATAGCGCCAACTACCGAGCCGGTCGGTGCCACAACCCAGCCATGGCTGACGGCGACCGGTCGGGTGCGGGATGGCGGGACCCTCAGCGAGATTGACGTCATTTGCAGGCGCAGGTAGGTTGCAGACACACGCCTGCGCACGACGTTTCGCCTGACTCGCTTATGTCCCCCAGCCACCAGATCCGGCAGAACGTCGCGGTGCACGACCGGCTCGCCGGCGTGTACGACAGCATCCATGACGAGATCTTCAATCCGATCGAGCAGGAACGTCTCCACCGCGCGCTAAGCATCGCGATCGAAGCAATTCAGACCAACAGTCAGCGGAAGCGGGCGCTGGACTTCGGTTGCGGGAGCGGAAATCTGACTCGTTGCTTTCTTGAATTCGGCCTGCACACTGTCTCCGCGGACGTAGCACCGCGGTTTCTGGAGTTGATCAAGACCCGCCATGGAGCGACTGGACTGTCGGAGACCCTGTTGCTGAACGGCGAGGACCTTTCCAACGTCGACGATGAGACGTTCGACCTTGTGGCAGCCTATTCGGTGCTGCATCACATTCCGGACTATCTGGCTGCGGTACGGGAGCTTGTCCGTGTCACGAAACGGGGCGGCGTCATCTATCTGGACCACGAGCACAACGCACATTACTGGGATCGCAGCAACGATTACACAACCTTCGTGCGTCTAGCTAAGGAACACCGGGCCGACGGGTCCAGAACGCGCCCGCCCTGGATCAAGCGGAAGCTCCGGCAACTCCGTCGGCTGATCAATCCGCGGCACAAGACAGAAGGCGATATTCACGTGTGGCCGGATGACCATATCGAATGGGAACGGATCGAAGGGGTCTTCGCTGAGACCAATTGCGAGACTGTCTACCGTGACGACTACCTGCTCTACATGAGCCGCTATCCCAGTGAGCTCTACGAGCAGTACCGGGACAAGTGCACAGATATGCGAGTGACAGCGGCGCGCCGGCGTTGACGCCGGTAGCCAGCGAATAAGAGGTATCCTCCACGCCACTGGGCGACCACTTCTCCGGGGCATTCTCTCGACAATTGAGCACCTCGGCGACACCCGGTGGACGCCGGCTGAGGAATGCGATCCGATGAGGTGCCGAATCTCCATCCTGATGTATCACCAGGTGGGTGTGTTTGCCCCGATGAAGGCCCATCGGGCGAACTATTGCGACTACCGCCGCTTCGCCGCTCAGATGGCTTTCCTGCACCACTTCCGCTACCGCGTGCTCGCCCTGGACGACGCGCTGCGCTGTCTTCGCGGCGGGCGGGCGACGCCGCCCAGGGCCGTGGTCCTTACCTTCGACGATGCTTACGTGAATTTCCTCGACTATGCGTTGCCCGCCCTGCAGCGTTACGGCTTTCCTGCCACCGTGTACGCCATCAGCGGATACCTCGGGCGCAATGCGGAGTGGTTTGCGAAAGATCCGGGGCGTCCGGTGCCCGGGCTGATGAGTGGAGAGGAGCTGAGGGAGATCCGCGCCCAGGGCATGTCGGTCGGCTCGCATACGGCGACCCACCTGAAGCTGGGAGAGCTCAGCCCCGAGGCCCAGCGTCGGGAGCTTGCCGTCAGCAAGGCCGCCCTGGAAGATGTGCTCGGCAACGAGGTCCGCCACCTCTGCTATCCCTATGGCAGCTTCGACATGAGCACGCTGCATGGGGCACGGGACGCCGGCTACGCGAGCGCCACGACCTGCCTGCGGGGGGCGGCCGGGCCGTCGGACCACCCTCTGGTGCTCCCGCGCAAAGGGATCTCGTATGGAGACAACCTGCTTGGGTATTTCTGGAAGTTGAGCGTCAAGCAGGCGCCCAAACCCGCTCTCTTGCAATGGCGGCGGCGATTGGCCGCGGAAGCGGTGTGACCGTGGCACGCCTGTACAGCTTCCTGCTCTATCTCCTGCTGCCTCTGGCCCTGCTCCGTCTCCTCTGGCGCAGCCGTCGCGCGCCGGCCTACCGTCAGCGTTGGCGGGAGCGGCTCGGGCTCTACGCCGGCGGGACTTTGCGTTCGGGACTATGGATCCACGCGGTCTCCGTGGGAGAGGTCCAGGCGGCACAACCGCTGATCAAACACTTCCTGGATCGGCACCCGGGCGATGGCGTGATGGTGACGAGCACCACACCCACCGGATCACGACGCGTGCGGGATCTCTTCGACAACCAAGTCCACCACCTCTACACGCCCTTCGACCTCCCTGCCGTGATGAAGCGCTTTCTCGATGCCGTGCAACCGCGGCTCGCAGTCGTGATGGAAACGGAGATCTGGCCGAACATGCTTCGGGCCTGCGCACACCGGGGCATCCCGGTCGTGCTTGCCAACGCACGGCTATCTGCCCGCTCCGCTCAGGGGTACGCCAGGCTCGGGCGGTTCACCCGCGAGACGTTCGGCCGCTTTGCGGCCATCGCCGCCCAGAGTCCCGACGACGCCGATCGATTCCGTAATCTGGGCGCACCCGCCGATCGTGTGCTCGTGACCGGAAGCATCAAGTTCGATGTCCGTCAGCCGGCCAGCCTGTTGGAGCAAGCCGAGGCGGTGCGCCGCACCTGGGGCGCGGACCGGCCGGTCTGGGTGGCCGCCAGCACCCACGACGGCGAGGAGGAGCAGATACTCGCGGTCCATCGCCGGGTCCTTCACGACCACCCGGACGCCTTGCTGGTCGCTGGTGCCTCGCCACCCCGAGCGGTTCGACCGGGTAGCGGCGCTGATTGTCCGTCAGCGCATGTCCCTGGCGCGTCGGTCAACCGGCGCGCCCTGTGACCCTCACGTCAACGTATTCCTGGGGGATACCATGGGCGAGCTGCCCGTGTTCTTGGCTGCGGGCGATGCGGCCTTCGTGGGCGGTAGTCTGGTGCCGGTAGGTGGGCACAACCTCCTAGAGGCGGCCGCGGCGGGCGTGCCAGCGGCAATCGGCCCGCACAGCTTCAACTTCGCTCAGATCACGGCGCTCCTGGTCCAGGAAGGCGCCGCAGTCCAAGTGGCGGATGCGAATGAGCTCGCCCGATGCATGACCGAATGGCTCGGCGATGCCGCGGCCCGGACGACGGTCGGGGAGAATGGACGGCGTGTGGTAGAGCAAAATCGAGGGGCGCTACAGCGACTGCTGGACGTCGTCGAGCACCACTACGCCGCGTCGCGTGCACGCTAGCGGCAGCGTGGTCGCCGCCGCGCGCACGCGCCTTTCGCTGAAGGCCACCAGCCCTGGTCCTTCGGCGAGCCTATTTGAAGAGCTTCGAGACCTCCCTGAACCGCTCATGGGTCGAGTCACCCATCCACTCGAAGGCGATAGACTCGGTATTGGTCACATGGATGCCGCAGTGGCGCATGCGCTCCAGGGCATTGTCCCGGTTGCTCGAATGACGTGAGCAGACCGCATCCGCCGCCACGAAAACCTGGAAGCCCCAGCGCTGAAGCCCGGAGGCGGTCTGCACGATGCAGATGTGGGCCTCCATGCCCACGAGAACCACCTGCTTGCGTTTCGGCTCTCGCATTAGGTTGCGCTCGAAGCCGAAGGCGGTGCAGCAGGAAAAGGCCGTCTTCTCCGTGGGAACCACGTCTTCGGGCAATCGCTCCTGCACGGACTCGACGATATGGCCCAGGCCCTGCGGGTATTGCTCGGTGGCGATGATTGGAACGTCCAGCGCGCGCGCCGCCTCGATGAGCCGGCCGATGTTGGCGACGGTGACGGCAAGGTCGTCCTTGCGCATGACGGCGGCCAACCGCTCCTGGGAATCGATGACAAGAAGCTGGGAATAGTTCGCGAAACACAAGGGCAGCGGTGCCTGATGAGTGCTCACGGCGGTTCTCCTCCGGGTGGTCGGCCGTTCATCCGGCCGAGGCGCAGCGCGATCAGTAGGTGGGCATGCCGGGATCGACATCCCGTGCCCAGGCGGCGACACCGCCCTGGAGGTTAATGATACGCTCGAAACCCTGATGTTCCAGGTAGAGGGCCACTTGTTGACTGCGTATCCCGTGGTGGCAGACGACGACAGTCTCGCGCTTAGGGTCGAGCTCGCCGAGGCGACGGACGATCTGGCTCATGGGCATGAGCTCGGCGCCATCGATCCGGCAAATCGCGAGCTCCCAGGGTTCGCGCACATCAAGAAGCAGCGGTCGGTCATCCGCTTGTATGCGCGCATGCAGGTCGCGGGCAGTCGTCTGTTGCATGGCATCTCGCGCGAGATCAGAACACGAAACGTACGGGCTGCGGCACGTTCTTGAGCGGTTGAACGGAGGTCTCGAAGATGGTCTCGCGGCGATAGTCCTCACTGCGTACGCGGGTCACCAGGGTGGCCTCCATCACCGGCGGCTCACCGAGCACGACGAACAGACGACCTCCCAACGCAAGCTGCTCCTGCAGCGCCGCGACGGGCTCGTCGTCCGGCAGCGAGCCGGTCACGGCAATTACGTCGAACGGATTGCCTTCCACGGGGCCTGCGAGTGCGTCGCCGGCCCGCACCTCGACCCGGCGTAACCCGAGCGTCGATAGGTTTGCCCGCGCCTCGTCGGCGAGCTGTGGATCGATCTCCATGGCCACCACCCGACCGCCAAGATGACAAAGACAGGCGGTGACGTACCCGGTGCCGGCGCCGATCTCGAGGATTCGGTCGTCGGTCTTTATCTTGAGCTCCTGGAGCATGCGCCCAACCACCTTTGGCGCAAGCATGGTCTCGCCATCGCCGATGGGCACCTCGATGTCTGCGTACGCAAGGCCGTGGTACGCGCCGGGTACGAAGGCCTCCCGCGGCACCTCGCCCAGCACCGAGAGCACCTTCCCGTCCGTCACACTCCAGGGACGAACCTGCTGCTGAATCATGTTGAAGTGCGCGCGATCGAGACCGGTCGACTGCATTGGACGATTTACGAAGTAACCACGGCATACACAGGGGCAGACAAGCCTACGAGCATTTGCCCATCGCGGCAAGCCGCAGCTGCTGGGAGCGCATCCGCTCCCGGGAGCGCATCCGCTCCCAGACCTCCCTCGCACGCACCTACTGTCTGGGAGCGCGTCGGGGTGAGGGAGACGGTCATGGTGGCAGCGACGAACATTTTCCGGGGTGGCGCTGACGCCATGACCGTTAGTGCTGAATCTCCGCTGAAACGCCCGGCACTCCCTGCCGGGATGACGCCCGGGCACCGATCAGCGTCATCGTTCCGGCAGGGAGTGCCCGAACCCGGATGCCGAAGACAGATAGCGCTTCGCGCGCTGCTCCGCTCGCTTCCAGGCTGGTCAAAGGTTCCCGCCCTGGTCATGACGGCCAATGCCTTTGACGAGGACCGCGAGCGATGTCTCGCGGTCGCAATGGATGACCACGTGGCAACGCCCGTGGATCCGGACGATCTCTACTCGACCTTCTTGAAGTGGTTGTCTCCCTCGGGGGCTCCTGGCCCGGCGGCGGGGGACAGCCAGCGCAGCAGCGCCGCATAGAGTATCTCCGGCTCCACCGGCTTGGGGACGAAGTCGATCATTCCCGCCTCCTCGCACCGCTGCCGGTCCTCACCGAAGGCGTTGGCGGTGAGGGCTAGAATGGGAACCCGCTCCCGGCCGGGCAGGGCGTGGATCCGCCGGGTGGCCTCGAGGCCGTCCATCTCCGGCATCTGGACGTCCATCAGGATGAGATCGTAGGCACGCGCCGCGGCCATCTCGACGGCGATGCGGCCATTGGCGGCGACGTGCACGCCCAGCCCCGCCTCCTCGAGCAGCTCCCTGGCCACCTCCTGATTGACCTCGTTGTCTTCCGCCAGGAGCACCAGGGCGCCGGCCAGCCGCTGGAGCGAGTACAGCACCTGCGCGCCGCCGACGGGCTCCGGCGGCTCTCTGGACAGGACGCCGCGACCCGGGCGTTTGCCCAGACGGGCGGTAAACCAGAAGGTGCTGCCCCGGCCGGGTGTGCTCTCCACACCGACTGCGCCGCCCATGAGCTCGGCGAGCCGCCGGGTAATGGCCAGACCCAGCCCCGTCCCCCCGTGACTCCGGCTGGCGGAGCTGTCGGCCTGCTCGAAGGCGCCGAACAGCCGCGGCAGCGCATCGGAGGCGATGCCGACGCCGGTATCGCTCACCTCGAAACGGGCGAGCAGGTCCTGCTCGCCCTCCTGCTCGATGCGGACCCGGACGCTGATGCCGCCGGTCTCCGTGAACTTGACCGCGTTGGCGACGTAGTTCAGCAGGGCCTGGCGCAGCCGAACCGGGTCGCCGCACAGCACGGGAGCCAGAGCGTCGGTGTCGGTCGCGAAGCTCAGCCCCTTGGCCCGGATGCGATCCGCGACCAGGGAGCGGACTTGGTCGAGGATGGCTGCCAGCGCAAAGTCCGCCTCCTGCAGGACCAGCTTGCCGGCCTCGATCTTGGAGAGGTCCAGGATGTCGTTGATGACGGCGAGCAGGTGCTTGCCGGCGTCGCTGGATCTTGCCCAGCGGCTCGCTGCTGCTCCGCGTCGAGAGCCGCTCGGCGAGCAGGTGGGCCAGGCCCAGGATGGCGTTCATAGGCGTGCGGATCTCGTGGCTCATGTTGGCCAGGAACGCGCTCTTGGCGCGGCTGGCCGCCTCGGCCGCGTCCCTGGCCAGGGCCAGCTCGGCGGTGCGGCTCGCCACGAGCTTCTCCAGGTGGTGGCGGTGGCGGTCCAGCTCCTCCGCCAGGCTCTTCTTCTCGGTGATGTCCTCCTTGACCGCGAGATAGTGCGTCATCCTCCCGTCGGGCTGCCAGATGGGCGCGAGTTGCACGAGCTCCAGGTACTCGCTGCCGTCCTTGCGCTTGTTGTAGAGCTGGCCCTTCCAGGCCCGGCCCTCCACCAGGGCCGCCCACATGGCGTCGTAGGTAGAGCGGGGGGTGCGCCCGGATTGGAGGATGCGCGGGTTCCGGCCCAGCACCTCCGCGCGCGAGTAGCCGGTCGTGCGCAGGAAGGCCGCGTTCACATACTCGATCTTCGCGTCCAGGTCGGTGATGACGATGCTTTCCGGACTCTGCTCCACCGCCAGGGAGAGCTTGGCCAGCTGGTCGCGGGCGACCTTCCGCTCCGTGATGTCCTCGGAGCAGATGAGGATGCCACCGACGGCGCCGTCGCGCGCATGCCAGGGCCGCACCTCCCAGCGCAGCCACCGGACGCTGCCGTCCTGCCGCTCGAAGCGGTCCTCGTCCGCACGGACCACCTGTCCCGCCAGGGCGTGGCGGTACGCATCCGTCCAATGCTCGGGCAGCTCCAGGAACACTTCGTAAGCGGACCGTCCGCGGATATCCGCCTCGCCGAGGCCGTAGTCACTTAACCAGCGGCGGCTAACCGCCAGGTAGCGCATCTGACGGTCAAGCATGGCCAGAGCCGCCGGTGCATGCTCGATGAACAGCTCCAGCCGCTCGCGGTGTTCCCGCAAGGCAATTTCGGCCTCCTGGCGCGCCACGCGCTCGCGTTGGGCGCGGATTCCGTAGGCGAGATCCCGGGCCAGCTCGGACAGCAGCTGCACCTCCTCGGCATCGAAGGCGTCGGGCTCGGCTGCATAGATGTTGAGCGCACCGAGGCAGCGGGTCGGCTCGAGCATCAGGGGCAGGGCCACGGAGGAGTGGTAACCGCGCGTGAGGGCCGCATCGCGCCATAGCGCGAACTCAATCGCGGTCTCGATGTCTCGGGCGAGGACCGGCCGGTGGTCCCGGATCGCTGTGCCTGTCGGCCCGCGGCCGTGCTCGGTGTCCGCCGCGGAGATCGCGGCCAGTGCCAGGTAGCCTTCCTCGTGTCCGGCATGTGCCACGGGACGTACGCTCCGCGCCTCGTCGGTCTCGGCGTAGCCGACCCATGCCATACGGTAGCCGCCGCTCTCCACAATGACCTGGCAGACAGCTCGCAGGAGCGTGTCTTCATCCGACGCGCGCATCAGGGCCTGATGGCATGCGCTCTGGGTACGCAGGGCGCGGTTGGCGCGGCGGAGGGCCGCCTCCGTGCGCTTGCGCTCGGTGATGTCCCGGGCGATGCCGAAGAGGCCCACCACCTTGCCATCGGCGTTGTGAAGGGGCCCCTTGATGGTTCAACGATGCGGTCGCCGTCGGCCACGGGGAGCACATCCTCGAAGGTACGGGGCCGATCATCCTCCATGACGCGGCGGTTGGCCGCCTCGAGCCGGGCCGCCGTCTCCGGCGGGAAGGCCGCGGCCTCGCCTTTTCCGAGCACGTTCCCCGGGCGCTTGCCGGTAATGCGCGCGGCGGCGCGGTTGAACAGCACGAAGCGGCGGTCCGCATCCAGCGCGAAGATGGCGTCGCTGGAAC
>CAWGNT010000016.1:0-35732 GCA_963824085.1 uncultured Gammaproteobacteria bacterium | reverse complement strand
AGTGTTTTCGTCGTGGAACATGGTCCCCGACGCCATCGCCACCCTCTGCTCCTATGAGGCGGAGCGGCGCGCCCTCGCCGGGTTGGGCGATTCGCCGACGCGCACCGACCTCCATGTCCGTCTGCGCCCACTGCTGCGGTTCGCCCAGGACGGCGGTGCCGGGCGTCTCACGGGCATGCCCACGCTGGTCCTGATGCTGCCGTCGCCGGTCCTGGCCGGGCTCATCGATCCCTTGGCCCTGGCTCTGGGGCTGGGGAAGGACGATGGACCTGCGGATGTGGAACTGCTACTCGGTGCTGCGGCCGCGCTGATCCATGAGGCCCTGAGCCACGTCCTGGTCCGGGTGGCGCCCGCCGCCGGTGGGCGCGAGGACGAGCGTTGGTACTGGGCCGCCCCCGTGTTGCTGGAGCGACCGGACTGCCCCCTGATCGCCTGGTGCCGCGACCCGAACGGGTGGGGCGCCCTGGACGCCAAGGGCGACGACGGCGATACCCGCTTCCTGGACCACGTCGAGCAGTTGGTCCAGGCGGCCGTTGGGCGCTTGGACCCGCCTCTGGGTCCACCACCCGCCGACCTCGCCGGGGTCCTGGCGGAGCTGGCCCTGGCGGGGCCCGGCAATTGCGCCCTGCGCGCCCTGGGCCGCCTCTCCCCCGACCTGCCGTTCGACCATCCGGCCCTATTGGCCGGGGCCGCCACCGTCGCCGGCGGATTCCGCAGCTTGTTCAATGCCCCCGAGTCCATCGCCCTGCTCCGCGGAGGCAACGCGGAGGCATACTGGAGGCTGGCGTTGCGTCACGGCCTGGAGGGCAACCTTCAGGCCCTGCTGGACGAACAGGTCCATGTCCTGCAAGAGTCCCTGGGGTTGGTTGGTGCCGCCGCGGACCAGCGCATCGACAAGGTCGCCGAGGCCCTGGGCGAGGCCCTGTCCATCCGCACCGCCCAGGTGGTCGTCGATCAGGTGGCGCCAACGGCGCGCGGGGGGCGGCGGAGATTACCCCGTTTCGGATGCGCTGCCACTTCGCGCTGCGTTTCGGCGAACTCAAGGACGACTCGGACCAGACCCTCAGTCGGGCCGAGACCGTTCGCGTCGCGTTCAATTCGCCCTTCCGGCCCTTCGTCCTTGCATCCACCTCCATCGGCCAGGAGGGACTTGACTTCCATACCTGGTGCCACGCCGTCATGCACTGGAACCTGCCGTCAAACCCGGTGGACCTGGAACAGCGCGAGGGCCGCGTCCATCGCTACAAGGGCCACGCGGTGCGCAAGAACCTGGCACGCGCCTATGGCCTCCCGGCACTTCGCCGTGAGTGGGGCCGGGACTGGGACGGTCGCGGTGATCCTTGGCGGCGTCTGTTCGAGCTGGCCAACGGGACAAGGCGCCCGGTACCAGCGATCTGGTGCCCTACTGGATCTTCGAGCACCCGGAGGGCGCGGCGGTGGAGCGTCGCATCCCGCTGGTCGCCTTCAGCCGCGATGTCGCCCAGGTCAAGCGGCTGAAGACCGGGCTCGCTCTCTATCGGTTCGTCTTCGGGCAGCCGCGTCAGGAGGATCTGCTGGCCTTCCTGGGACGAGTCTCGCCGGAGACCCGGGCGGACCTGGACGACCTCATCCTGTCGCTGGCTCCATTGGGCGGCTCGGCCTGAGGGTTGCGGATCGCACCCGTGGCGCCCTTGGACCCCGACCTGTTGCAAGCCTCGCCGGCGGATTACCGCCTGTTGCGGCTGGTCCTCATCGACTCCTACAGCCCGGGGCGGGTCGTGGAGTTTCCGGTGGACGGCGGCGCCGTGCTCACAGGGCGCAACGGCAGGGGCAAGACGACGCTCCTGCAACTGGTGCCGATCTTCTACGGCGAGAATCCGGCCCGCATCGTCGGCACCGAGACCAACCGGCTCGACTTCAACGGCTACTACTTGCCGCGCCTGACCTCCTACATCGTCTTCGAGTACCTGCGCCGGGACGTGCCCTGCCTGGTGGTCCTGCACGCCGGCCAGCAGAGCGGCGGGGAGCGGCGCTACCGCTTCGTACGCTCGACCTACCGGCCCGACCTGTTCCTCCTGCCGGACGGCACCAATATCCTCCAGGCCACCGACCTGCGCCGCCACTTCAAGCTCAAGGGCGTGCTCCACAGCGAGGCACTGTCCTCGGTCAGCGAGTACCGCGGGGTCATCCAGGGCAAGGTCGGCAGCGGTAAGGCGGCGCAGCGCCTGCGTGCCTTGGCGGCGGACTACGCCTATGTCGGGCCCGGCCACCACCTGACTCACATGGAGAAGATCGTCAGCGGCATGTTCTTGCGCCGCACCGACTTCCAGGACCTCCAGCGCATGGTGGTGTCCTGTATCTCCGAGGGTGATGCGGAGATTGCCCTGGACCGGGGCGGCACAAGATCGCCGCCTGGCCCGACCATTACGGGGCCTACACGCGGGCCATGGACCAGGCGGCAGTGAAGGCCCGCGAGGCTGAGTAGGCGCAAGCCCGCGATGCCATCGAGGCCGAGCGCGAGCAGGCCTCGCGGCCCACGACCTGGAGCAGGCCGAGCCCGGCAGCGCCAGGCCGCGGAACGGGCCGGCATCGAGGCCGAGCGGGACCTGGCGCTGGGCGCTGCCGGCGTGGATACGGCGGCCTTTAATCGACTGGAGCAGCGAGATCGATGAGATCCAGCGGCAGCTCGCGCGCATCGACCAGTCCCGCAACGAGGTCAGCCAGTGGCAGCTCTGGCAGCAGAACGACTGGCCGCGCCGGGAGGAGCACCTGGGCGGCCGCCCAGGCGCGCAAGCAGGAGGCCGCGGCCCGCGCCGACCTGACCGCGGAGGAAAGGCGTTGGAAGGCCCGTCCGGGCCGAGCTGGACGCGGTGCCAACGCCTGGACCGGGAGCACGCTCGGCTGGAGCGCGAGATTGTCGCGGTGCGCGGGCGCCTGGACGTGTTCCGCGCCTATCCGCCGGACGAGGAGGTGATGGCCAGCCCTTCGATGCGGGCTGGACCCTGGATGCGCTCACCGATCAGGCCAACGCAACCAGGCCGAGGCGGACGCCCTGGGTCAGGCCATCGGCCAGCTCATCGAGCAGATCAAGCGCGCCTTCAGCGACCAGCGCGACGCCCCGCCGGATCAGTTCTACGAGAGCCACCGCACCGACCTGGGCCGGACGCCTCCGGCCCGCGCCTGGATCCCGGTCTTCAAGGCCTGGTTCGACGGCGAGCACGACGACAACCGCCGCACCCTGGCGGTGGAGGCCAACCAGATCGCCGGGGCCATCGTCGCCTTCCATCGCGACATGGACGCCTTTCACCGCCAGGTCAGCAGTTCAACCGGGAGCTGCAGCAGAGCCTGGACGAGAACCTGGGTTTCGAGAGCGTCTCGCGCGTCACCGTCGAGATCAAATCGGTGATCCGCGAGTTGGAGTACTGGCAGCCCATCGAGGCCATGGCCGAGGAGCACCGCGCCTGGCTGCAGCTCGAGGGGCAGGACCTGCCGCCGCCGGAGTTCGCCGCCACCCTGCGCGCCCTGCTCGGCATTGGGAGGTGCGCGAGGGTATCCGCGCCGCCCTGCCGAGCCTGATCCGCATCCAGGGCGAGGTGGTCGAGAACGGCCAGACCCGCACCTTCCGCAAGGCCGCCGACCTGGAGCGGGTCTCGTCCAACGGCCTGTGAATGGTCCTCGCCTCCGTACCCGTGGATTCGGCCAGGCGCTTGGTGGCCCTGCCTGCCCCAGCTCGACGTCGGCCATACCGCAAATGCGACTCACTTGCAACACAACCACCCTACCCTGCCGACCCTTTCACTTCCTCCGCGCGCACCTTGCGCCGCGCCTCGATGCGCTCTCGCCTCGCCTCCCGCGCGAGGGCCAGCGTGCGCAGCACACACTCCTCGCACGACCTATCGGTCGGCGCACACGGTACCTTGAACTGCTCACACCGGATCACCGCCATGCTGCTCGCTCTCGCGAGCCTCACGCCTCGATCGTCGCCATACGGCCACCGGAACCGCCACATTCCTCGCAGCGTTACAGTCAGTCGGCCCCGCATTGTCGGATTGGCCCATTGCCCTTACCCGATCTTGCCGGCTACCTTTTTGAGGGCTCGGGAGGGTTCTGAGCTCAGCGCGGTTCTCCGCGGCGGTTCTCCGCGTAACTTGACAACCATGACCAGGGAGAACGCCTCCAGGGCGTACCCCCAGGCCGCGCAAGCGCGACTCATCGCCTGCTCGGGGACTCGCCGGGCAGCACCAGCACCATGAGCGTCGGATCGTCCAGACGCTGCTGCGACGATCCCCATGAAAGTCGGGCCAAGGAGGACTCTATCGGGGCCGCCGAAGGATCGAAATTTTGACCGGGACGCTTCGGAAGAAGCAGATTGACGTGCGATCGCTCGCCGCGGACGCGGTCCTGAAAGGCACCATCAGAAACAATTTAGGCGGGGGACCGAGTGGGGGGCCAAAGTCAAAACTATCTAATTAACTTACTAATAACACAGTGGTATTAGACGTGTAGGTCCGCCGATCAACCCTCCTCAACTGTCTCACGCAGTCTCTTATGCCTTTCCATGACAAATAGTTAGCTTCCATGCCTGTCTATTTTCGTCTACCATAATCTCCGTACGGCGGGGGACTTTCTGGGGGACCTCCGTTTGACGGAAGCCCTGCAGATCGAGGGCTTATTGGGCAAACATGGGCAAGCTCAATGCGCGGAAGGTAGCGACCGTCGGACCGGGCAAGCACGAGGACGGCGATGGGCTGCGCCTCGTAGTCTCGGGCACGCTGACTAAGAAGTGGGTCTGGCGCGGCACCGTGGCCGGCACCGGTGGCCGGCGCGTCGAGATGGGGTTGGGGGCCTATCCGCTGGTGGGCCTGGCTGAGGCGCGCCTGAAGGCGCAGGAGGCACGCAAACTCGCCGCCGCAGGCATCGACCCGATCGCTGCGCGCAAGGAAGCACGTATCCGCGAGGCGCCAAAGCCAACGTTCACCACGGCCGCCGCGGCCTATATCCGGGCGCATCGGCGCAGCTGGTCCAACCCGAAGCACGCGCGCCAATGGGCGGCGACCCTGAAGACCTATGCGCGGCCGAAGCTCGGGAATAGGCCCGTCGACAGCATCTCCACCGAGGACGTGCTCGGGATCCTAGCGCCGATCTGGGTCATCAAGACAGAGACCGCCAAGCGCGTGCAGGGGCGCATCGAGAACATCCTCGACTTCGCCGCCGCCCACAAATGGCGTGATCCGGTCAACCCGGCCCGCTGGCGCGGGCACCTCGACAAGCTCCTGGCGCGTCCTACGCGGGTCAAGCGGGTCCGCCATCATCCCGCCCTGCCCTATCAGGAGCTGCCCGCGTTCATGCGCGAGCTGCGCGCACTAGGCAGCATCAGCGCCCGCGCCCTGGAGCTGCTGATCCTCAAGCGCCTGCCGCACCAACGAGGTCCTGCAGGCGCGATGGTCGGAGATCGACCTCGTGGCCGCTCTCTGGACCATCCCCGCAGCGCGCATGAAGGCGCGGCGTGAGCACCGGGTTCCGCTCGCGGCCGCCGCCGTGCGGCTCCTCGCGGCCCTGCCGCGCATCGAGGCCTGCCCCTATGTCTTCCCCGGTGCGCGCTACGGGCGGCCGCTCTCGAACATGGCGCTCCTGCAACTGATGCGCGGCATGGGCTATGGCGTCGGGGGCGAGCGCGGCGATTACGTGCCCCACGGCTTCCGCTCAAGCTTCCGCGACTGGGCGGGTGAGGTCTCGAGCTATCCACGCGAGGTCTGCGAGATGGCCCTCGCCCACCGGCTCGGCGACAAGTCCGAGCAGGCCTACGCGCGCGGAGACCTCTTCGCCAAGCGGCGGGCGATGATCGATGCCTGGGCGGAATGGTGCGATCGGCAACCGGGGAGGGTCGTGCAGCCGGAGGCGCGTGAGCTGGTTTAATGGCGGGATCCGTAGAGGCTGCACGCGCCTGAGCAGGAGCCAATTAACGGCTCAGTGGATCGTTCTAGATCTTGTGGTGTACGCTATCGCCATCGCAATATCTTGCGATAGGCGAACGCCCGAGGTTGCCGCCTCGGGCGTTCTAAGCATCACCCGGCCAGCACCGGGCACGTACTCACGTTGCGAGGGGGTTTCAGCTCCCTCGACCAGTAAGATATGCCGACGACCTTAGGTTGTAAAGTCGACGTGCGCGCCTTGGTGCCGGTCTCTCAGGAGACTGTGCAATGGCTTACCCTCCCGCCAATGCGTCTGACAACCCTATTCCGATCCAATCAGACGCCACCCGCCGTATCGCGACCGTTACCGGTGCCGTTCTCATCGCGAGCGTTGCTGCCGCTAATCTCGTCGCGAGCGTTACCGGCGCCGACCCGATACCGAACATGGCCGGGGCCGAGTACATAGCAAGTGATACCGGCGCTGAGCACATCGCGGACGATACTGGGACCGAGCGCATCGCGGACGATACGACCCGCAAGCCCAAGAGGTTCCTCCGGCTCCCCCAGGTTCAAGAGCGCGTAGCGCACTCGCGCGCCTGGATTTACCGGGAGATTCGGCGCGGCGAGTTCCCCGGTCCGATCGTCATCGGCGACAACGGCGCCTCGGTCTGGATTGAGGACGAGATAATCGCCTGGCAGGAGGCGCAGATCGCCAAGTCCCGCGCGCGGCCGGGCCGCCGCCGCGGGCGCTCGCCTGGCAAGTACAGAACCATCAGCACTGCATCATCGCAGTAGGGGGGCCAGCCATGACTGACCCCAGCATCGCGCGGGCCAGCCCGGGCTGGTGCTCGCGTTACTGCGAGCCCGAAAATAAAGCCCCCGGTCGGGCCGCCGTTGAGCGGCGCAGGGATCCGAAGAGAAGGATGCGGGCCACGCGACCAGAGCCCAATTAAGGCCGACGCTCATGCGTGGCTGAAATCGATCATGGCCGACCGGGAGGTTTCGAGCGGCCAGAAGACGGTTGCGTGGTGCTTGGTCGACTGCATCCACCCGCACACGGCCCGCCTGTATCCTTCGATAGCAACCATTGCAGCGCACGTGGCACTGCACCCAGCGTTGTCAGGAGACATCTGCAGGACATGCACGAGGCGGGATGGATCACCATCGCGCGGTCCCAAGGCGGCGCCAAGTCGAGCACGAACGCCTACGCCCTAACGCGTCCAACCCCTCGCAGCGGTGCTACCCCTGCCCCTAGCACAGATGCCACCCCAGAAGGATGCCACCCCTAGGACCGGTACCCATGACCCCTTGCAAGGATGCGCGTTACCCCTAGTGCCGGTGCCACCCGATCCCAAAGGAACCCAAAGGAACCCAAAAGGGGAGAGCGCGCGCGATGCGCGCGGCACCGCTCTGGCAGGGAAAAAAACGTCTCGCCAGGATGATCGAGGAACGCGCCTGACGATCGAGGCCCTTCCGCAAGACTGGGCACAGTGGTGTCGCGCGGAAACCCCGATCCTCGACCCGCAACGGACCTGGGAGCAGTTCTCAGACTACTGGTGCGCCGTAGCGGGGGCGCGCGGTCGCAAGTGCGATTGGCGAGCTACCTGGCGCAACTGGTGCCGCAAGGAGGCCGACGACCGCGCGGCAAAGGGCCGACACCGGGTTAACGGTTCCAAGTACAACCGCCAACCCGGCAACGACGAACTGGCGGCCTGGGCCGTAGCAAGCGGCCTCGGCATCAGGGACGGCGAGAGCTGGGACATGCTGCGCGCCCGCGTCCTACCACACTGGCAAGAGGCACAACGCGAATGACCGACCCACTGGTCCCGCCGCACAACGACCAGGCCGAGCAGAGCCTTCTCGGCGGTCTGATGCTGGATCCTTCGGCATGGGATGCCATCGCCGACAAGGTTGGAGAGGCCGACTTCTACCGCCGGGAGCACCGCCTCATCTTCGCCGCGATGCAGCACCTGGAGGCCGCGGGGCAGCCGTTCGACATGGTCACCGTGGCAGAGGCGCTGGAGCGCTCCCACCAGCTCGAGGTCGCCGGTGGCATGCCCTACCTCGGGGCCATCGCCAAGGAGACACCCAGTGCCGCCAACGTCAAGGCATACGCCAAGATCGTGCGCGAGCACTCAGTGCAGCGCCAGCTTGTCGCTATGGCGGGCACCATCAGTGCAATGGCGTTGAATCCTCAGGGCCGCGAGGCCCAGCCCTCCTCGACGAGGCCGAGCGACGGGTGTTCGAGATTGCAGAGACCGCAGCCAGAGGCGGCGGCGGCTTCCAGCCTGCGAGAGCGTTGCTCGGTAAAGCGGTCAACCGCATCGAACGCCTGTTTCAGCGCAACGAGTCGGTGACCGGTCTTCCGATCGGGTTCGACGACTTGGACAGGCTCACATTGGGTCTGCAGCCTTCGGACCTCATCGTCATCGCCGGGCGGCCTTCAATGGGGAAGACGACCTTTGCTATGAACATCGCGGAGAACGTCGCGCTCGCGGCCAAGCGGCCGGTCGCCGTCTTCAGCCTGGAGATGGCGGGTGACGCATTGATGATGCGCATGATGGCGTCGGGCGGGCAGGTCAATCTCAAGCGCGTCCGCACCGGACAGCTGAAGGACGATGAGTGGCCGCGCCTGACCTCGTCGGTCGACGAGATCGCGCAGGCACCACTCTTCGTCGACGACACACCGGCGCTCAGCCCGAGCGAGGTGCGCGCCCGTGCTCGGCGCCTCAAGCGGGAGCTGGGCGAGCTGGGTCTCATCGTCATCGATTACCTGCAGCTCATGCAGGCGCCCGGGGTCGGCGAGAACCGGGCTACCGAGATCGCGGCAATTTCCCGCTCTCTGAAGGCCCTGGCCAAGGAGTTGACCGTCCCAGTCATCGCCCTCTCGCAGCTCAACCGCAACCTGGAGCAGCGCCCCAGCAAGCGCCCGGTGCTTGCAGATCTGCGCGAGTCTGGCTCGATCGAACAGGACGCGGATCACGTATGGATGCTGTATCGAGATGAGGTTTACGACGAGGACAGCAAGGACAAGGGCATGGCCGAGCTGCACATACGAAAGCACCGCAACGGCGAGACTGGCACAATCAAGCTCACCTTCCTCGCCGAGTACACCAAGTTCGTGAACTACAGCCACGGCGTGCACGGCTGTCGCTGACAGGAATGGGCTACGGCGTCAGTCTTCGGTTGGGCGACGGCTGGCGACTACAGCTGGTGGCAGCCGACGTTTTGCCACTTGAGCCAGCCGTGCGGGTCGCTGTCTGGCCGATTTCAGTCCGCCAGGACCTGGGCCGCGACGGGGCCCGCCTTTCGGTCTACCCCCGGCCGACCTTGCAGAGGTCCTGGCGGAGCTTGCCCTGGCGGGGCCAGGTACCTGCTCCCTTCGCGCCCTACGCCGCCTCGCTCCCGACCTCCCGTTCGGTTATGCCGCGCTGCTGACCGGGGCCGCCACTATTGCCGCAGGATTCCGCAGCCTGTTTAACGCCCCCGAGTCGATCGCACTGCTCCGTGCAGGGAATGCGGAGGCGTACTGGCGGCTCATGCTGCGGCACGGCCTAGAGAGCAACCTCCAGGCTCTGCTGGATGAGCAGGTCCATATCCTTCAAGAGTCACTGGGGTTGGTTGGTGCTGCCGCGGACCAACGCATCGCCAGGGTGTCCGACGCTTTGGAGGAAGCCCTCTCCATTCGCACGGCTCAAGTGATTGTCGATGAGGTGGCGCCAACAACGACAGGGAAGCGGCTGGGGATCACCCCTTTTCGTATGCGTTGCCACTTCGCCCTTCGCTTCGGCGAATTGAAGGATGACTCGGACCAGACCCTCAGCCGGGCGGAGACTGTGCGCACTGCGTTCAATTCTCCCTTCCGTCCCTTCGTCCTGGCATCGACCTCCATCGGCCAGGAGGGGCTGGATTTCCACACCTGGTGCCACGCGGTCACGCACTGGAACTTGCCGTCGAACCCGGTGGACCTGGAACAGCGTGAGGGCCGCGTTCATCGCTACAAGGGCCACGCGGTGCGCAAGAATTTGGCACGCGCTTATGGCCTCCCGGCGTTGCGCCGCGATTGGGATGGTCACGCCGATCCGTGGCAGCACATATTCGACCTCACCAATCGCGACAAGGCTCCCGGTACCAGCGATCTGGTGCCCTATTGGATTTTGAGCACCCGGGCGGCGTCGCGGTGGAGCGCCGCATCCCGCTCGTGCCTTACAGCCGCGACACCGCTCAGCTCAAGCGGCTGAAGACTGGGCTTGCCCTCTACCGCCTCGTGTTCGGGCAACCGCGCCAGGAGGACCTTCTGGCCTTTCTGGGACAAGCCCCACCAGAGTTCCGGGCAGGCCTCAATGAACTCACACTATCGCTGGCCCCACCCGCGCAGCTTGATGCTCGCGAAGCATAATTTCGGCGCCCCCCTAAACGGGGTGTCTTAATCCCCTTCAGTACGGGTCTCTGCTTCCTACATCTGACAGGAACGGCAAACCCTGATCGTCCGCGACGTCTTAATCCCCTTTAGTACGGTGTAGAAACTCTACTTCCTACGCACGTGGTCAGAGTGCAACGGCTTGCCGATAGACTGAAGTCGTACTCCGCGTTTGACTGTCCCCACGTCTCAGACGAGGCGTGATCCAATGAGTCGCCGAAGATCTGCCGTGTCCGACCTCTTGCAGTAAGGGTCTCTGCGTCCGTATTCAACCGGTTCCAACACTTGAGACTCTAAGCCTTACTGTGGCAATCATTTCTGGATACCAGGGTCTACTGGTGCCGACACGGTCTTGAATCGATGCCGACAAGATACGGGTCTCTACTTCCTAGTACCAGGTCTAACTCGAGCGTCCTAGCAGAGCAAGCGTAAGCTGCAAGTTCTGAAAGGTCTAACCTTCAGTACGGCTCACTCGCTTCCTACCTACTGTGGGCAAGCGCAGACTTCATCCCCTTCCAGTGGGTCTAAACTAAAGCCCCCCTTTCCAAGGGGGTATTTTTTACTACGGGTCTCTGCTTCCTACCCCTAAATCCCGTGGCAAGTTCTGCAGTTCCCGGCGTCTTAATCCCCTTCAGTACGGGTCTCTGCTTCCTACGGTAGAGCTAAACCGACAACTTGAACGAGAGGAGTCTTAATCCCCTTCAGTACGGGTCTCTGCTTCCTACCGTGGAGGCCGTCGAATGACGCACCTGGACTAGTCTTAATCCCCTTCAGTACGGGTCTCTGCTTCCTACGTATGCGACAGATATATCGGGACGACAAGAGCTTGAGCGTCTTAATCCCCTTCAGTACGGGTCTCTGCTTCCTACGTGGTGAAGATGCATTCCCGCTAGAATCTGACAGGTCTTAATCCCCTTCAGTACGGGTCTCTGCTTCCTACTTGCAAGCTTTCCGACTAACAACTCGCTGCGGATAGGTCTTAATCCCCTTCAGTACGGGTCTCTGCTTCCTACGCATTCACGGATGAGAACTGAGCATACCACCGGCTTAAAGCCGGTGGGTTCGAGTTACGGACTAAAAGTCCGGATACGGGTCAAAGACCCGTTTATTCTTCGGTTCGGAAGTTGTCGTCTACCTTTGGGCTCAAAGTGATGCTCCTAGTACATCTTAATCATCTCGTCGGTTACTTGGCCCGCTGTGGCACAAAAATACCCTCGCGCCCAGAAGTGGCGGCTCCCAGTACCGTTGCTTGAGCCTCGGAAACTCCTCGAGCAACTTGCTCGCCGTAAGCCCTTTCAGACGTCTGGCGATCTCACTCGGCGCCATCGTCGGCGGCGCCGAGACCAAGATATGCACGTGGTCTTTGCTGACCACGCCGCTCAGTATCCGGTGCTCAAACGCCTCGCACGTCTTACGCACCAGCTCGCGCACGCGCAGCGCCACATCTTCCGTGAGAACCTTATAGCGATACTTCGTCACCCAGACAAAGCGATACTCGATGTTGTAAGCCGTATGGCTGCCGTACCGATATTCCAAGTCTCCCCCTCTCTCCGTTCGAACGCAACCCAAACAGGGAGAGGATAAATCTACCCGCCTACAAGGCGGGGGTTTCAACCTTGCGGTGGACTAATGAATCGAGGTCGTCGTCTTAATCCCCTTCAGTACGGGTCTCTGCTTCCTACCTGGCACTGACGCATGGACTGCCGTTGACTTGTGAGTCTTAATCCCCTTCAGTACGGGTCTCTGCTTCCTACGCAAGAATGGCATGCGAAAGCGCAGATGTGTGGCGTCTTAATCCCCTTCAGTACGGGTCTCTGCTTCCTACTCGCGACATTGCACCTGACGACGCACTCTGACGCGTCTTAATCCCCTTCAGTACGGGTCTCTGCTTCCTACCCAGCACGCCAGCGAATCTGGACTGGTAGATGCAGTCTTAATCCCCTTCAGTACGGGTCTCTGCTTCCTACGTAGTTCCGACATCTCAAGCGTCTGCGCAGGACGAGTCTTAATCCCCTTCAGTACGGGTCTCTGCTTCCTACGCAGGGCACTCCGATGATGCTTCAGGCATGCTTAGTCTTAATCCCCTTCAGTACGGGTCTCTGCTTCCTACATGCCATGCTTCGTATATCGTCAGCGACCTGGTGTCTTAATCCCCTTCAGTACGGGTCTCTGCTTCCTACTCCATCGCCGAAAAACACTTACGCAAACAGCCACCTGCGGAGGGTGTTGGCGAAGATTCGCTAAACACCAAAGTTGGCGTGCAACGCTCTCGGACTCCACGGGCACTAAGCATTTTTCGTGCTGTCGGCGTGCGCCCCAGGGACGCGCCGTATAACCTTACCGCGCGGCCCTGTCTCCAACAAGCAGCGCGATGCCCGCCGCTGCGGCGGTGCTGCCCAGAAGATCTACCCCCTCAGGAAACGCCTGCCGGCCCATGTGGGTCACCTCAAGCTTGGCCGGGAGCGGATAGACTCGGATGTCGTCCACGCGATCATCGATGAGCGTCTGCAGCTCGGTGAGCAGCTCGACGAGACCGGCGACGTTCGTCGGAACAAGGAACACGGAGTACTGCAACGGAATCCCGCAGGCCTTTACGGCCCGGTGCACACGCACCAGCCGCTCCGGATCTGCGATGTCGTAGGAGAGGAGGAAATTCTGCCGAGTGCCGATCGCCACGTAGACCTCCTGTCAAGTCTCGTGAATCAGCCAGCGGTGGAGGTTGCTCGTGATCTCACGGCCACGGGCCGCGGAGCGGGCGGCCCGTGCTTCGAACAGAGCGACCATCTCCCGGTGCGTCGGGGACGGCGGGGCCACGCCCCTCTGCATGGCCGCGAGGTGGCGGCTGCGCAGCCAGCCGATGCGGGCGGGCTCCAGGTACCACATGAAGACGTCCGACAGGTCACGGGCCAGGACTGGCGCCCCGACCTGGCCAAGCTCATTCTCGGTGCCAAACCCCAGGTCCTGCAGGTGCGCCTGCATCCAGCTGAAGGCGAGGGAGCGCAGCCATTGCCAGCTGCGCTCGGCGGCTTTGCGGCCGGCATAGCGGTGGGCCTGGCGGTTGACCCACTCGCGGCAGTGACGCGGATCGCGCAGAGCGGCGGGGGCGCCCAGCTTGGCACCCGCCCAATGCGCGGCGCGCCGACGCAGATTATCCAGCCAGTAGCGGTACATGCCCTCGGCCTGGGGCAGCATCAGGAACTCGGTCATCCGATGGTAGAGCGAATCGGGCAGGTACGCCCGTCCAAGCAGCCGCGCGACCACCGTCCCGCTGTCGTCGACGAACACCACGCTGACCCCGAGGTCGGCGCAAGCCAGCAGGGCCTCCGAGGTCCAGGCAACCCGCCGCGCACTGTACACCCGGGAGAGCCGCTGAAGCGGGAAGAACTGTTCCGCGAGCTCCTCACGGGTGACGCGCAGCGCCGGTCCGTCGAGCTCGACCCGGGTCTCGGCATCCGGCGTGATGTACAAAGGACGCGCGTCGGCGAACGGCCGCGGCGGCCGGCGCTGAGGGGAGCGCTTTCGGGTGGTTTGGACGATCATCCGGAATCCTCACTGCTGGCAGTTGCCGCTGCTCCAGTCTCGGCCAATGACCCGGCAAGCTTGCCGGTGAACCGGCGCAGGAGCCGCCGCAGCGGCCGCGCCAGGGACTCGAACTCGCGGTAGAAGTGCTGGCGGCCCGCCTTCCCCAGGAGGCAGGCGTCGCCGTGGCGCGTGAAATGATCCTCGCGCAGGTTGCGCGTGCGAAACTGCGCCCAGGTCCAGGCGTCGACGTGGGGGCGAATGGGCTCGATGAGATCACAGGCCAGGGACTCGCGGCCAAAGGCCAGCTCGTGGAAGTAGCCGATCATGGGATCGAGCCCTGCCACATAGATGGCGCGCACCGCCTCGAAGTGAAGCAGCGTGTAGCCGAGGGAGAGCACCGCGTTGACCGGGTCCCGCGGGGGGCGGCGATTGCGCCCCCTGAAGTCGAGCCCCGGCGCAAACAGCTGGGTGTATGCCTTGAAATAGGCGGCAGCCGCTGCGCCCTCGATACCGCGCAGACTGTTGACGGGGCACCGAGGCTGTTCGGCGATGCGCGCCAGAGCGGCGTCGACGTGCTCAATCCCCTCGCTCAGCGCCAACCGCAGGTCCGGGCGCTCACCCAGGGCCCGGCGCAGGACCCGCACCTGCCCCTTGACCTTGCCGAGCACCAGCCGTCGCGACCAGCGCCGGCGCCAGGCTTGGTCTTCGTAACGGCGGTACTGGCCGACCCGGCGCGCACCGTCATTGTGGCTGTGGCCCTGTACAACAGCGACCTTGGAGGCGTTGATTCCACCGAAGATGAGAACGCCAACGCCCGCAGCGGCCAGACGGGCGAGCAGGCTGCTCTCGATCGCAACGGCGCTGCGCATGACCACGCGCTCCAGGAGATGGAGCGGGACGGTGCCCTGGTGCTCCCCCTCGCTGCGGACGACGAGGGTACGTCCCTGCAGCTCCAGGGAGAGATCGCGCCGATCGAGGTATAAGGTTGCCATGTCAAGCGTTCCCGAACATGCGCCTAACCGCAAGGGTGGGAGTTACAGTCGGCCAGCTCACGCCGCGACTGCACTGCCACAGCACGGGCCGACTGCCGATCGCTTTGGGTAGGCGTCTCCGAGGCACCGGGATGCTTACCCTATCCGACATAGAACCAGAGCGGGTCCTCAGGCTTCGCCGCCTTGCCGAGGGTGCGCACCTTCCCCCGCGGGTCCAGCCGAACCAAGAAGAAGCGGTCTTCGTAGATGTCGATCACACCTCGTACCTGGGCGAGAAGCTCGGCGCGCTCGGCGGGAGTGAGGAAGCACTCGAACACGGACTTCTGGCGTCCGCTCGCGTAGCCCTTGAGCACCTTGAGCCCGTCCCGGAGGCGCCCCGGATCGGAGATGTCGTAGGCGGCGACATAGAGGATGCGGTGTGTCATGGCGTCAGGGTAGCGCCCGAAGCGCGCGGCAGCACAAGCGGCAAGCTTGCGGCCGCCGGGAGGCAACGAGACGATGTGAGACCCACGGATCCTGCCCTTCAGCGCAGCCAGCCGCGCAGATCGCCGGTGAGCTCGGGCAACCGCGCGCCGGTGCATACACGGACGCCAAGGTCCGCGGCGCGGCGCAGCACATGCGCCGGGAGGTCGCGGTAGCTCACCAGCATCGCCTTGGCCTGCAGGCCGCCGAGGAGGTCGGCCAGCGTGTCGAGCCGATAGAGCGCGCTCGCCCCGGGGTCGGGCTCGCCTGTCTTCGTCCACGCCCGCGTCTTGCACTCAACGAGATAGAGCCGGTTGTCGGCGAGACAGGCGACGTCGAGCTCGTTCGGCACGGCGTCGCCTCGGCTGGTCTCGCGCAGGATCGACACACCGCGAGCCAGGTCCTGGATGTGCGGCACCTCGCGGCGCAGTTGCCGGAAGAGGTCATGGACATGCTCTTCGAGCCACCCGCCGTTGGCGTAGAAGCGCGCAGCCTCGTCGGGGAAGCGCAGGCAAGCCCCGCGCAGCTCGCAGATGCTTTCGGCGGCGAAGCGCCCGATGAGCGCCTGCAGGGTTGGGTCGGCCAGCTGGCCATCCGTCATCGATCCGGACATGAGATTGCGCTCGGCGCTCTGTGCCAGCCAGTTGAGCATCCCAAGCGCCCGGCTGTAGGTCCGCATCCCGCCGATCAGCCACTCCGTGAGGGCGCGCCGCCGGCCGTCCACGGCCTCGCGCGTGCAGGTTCCGAGTCGCGCCCCGTGCGCCAGCAGAAAGGCATCGAGGCGCAGCCGATTCTCCAGGTCGACCGCCGGCCGGTCGCTCGGGTGCATCCAGACCAGGCGGTCCTTTTCCGGGTGCACGTAAAAGATCGGGAGGTCGAACGCGCGAAACGATCTCGTAGGCGGCGATGCTCATGGGCTTGGTGCCGCCGGTGGCGTTGAGCGCGATGGCCCCCGCCGCCACAGGCTCGGGCTCCTGCTCCAGCAGCGCGAGAACGCGAGTCTGGACGTGCTCGAGGTCCCACGGATCGTCGATCGGCCAGCGCTCGGTACGCACGCCGCGCGGGCGCAGCACGCCCTCGAGCCATCCGGCCCGCCGATCCATGTCCGGGCTCACCAGGAGGATGACGCGCTGCGGCCGCAGCGCCGGGTCGAGCACCGGCGTCAGATTGGGCGTCGCCTGGGCAGAGACGAGGCAGACGTGAGTCGACAGAATCCGCGTCATCGACGCGTTGGCGGGTTCCCCACCCGGCTCGCGTGCTTCAGCGGCCACCGCCTCAGGAGCCGTCGAACGGCAGCCGCGGGAGCGATGGCAGCTCGGCGTCTTCCATGGCCAGAAACTCCAGCGCAATGCCGAGCATGCGGTCGAAGAGATCGCTTTTTACCGGGCTCCAGCCATGGACCATGAGCGAGCCGTTGCGGGCGTCAAGGAGCTGAGAGAGTTCGCGCTCACGGCGCAGATAGGCGGCGCCGAGCGGATCGCCGAGAGCGGCGAGCAGCCGGTAGGAGGCGTCGAGGCCGAACTTGAGCACCCCCTCCTCCGGATCGAGGAAGCGCTTGACGTACTCGTCTCGCAGCGCGTCCGGGATCTGCTCGGGCGTCGCGCGGCTGTTGTCGATGCCGCGCTCTCGCAGTGCCGCCTTGGCGAGCTTCTCAATGGCGCTGTAGAGGCGCGCGACGCCGTCGTCGGGACGGTTGGCCAGCCGCACCGTGCGCACGGCATTGGTCACCAGATCGACCAGGAGCGCCCGCACCGCGGCGGGCTCGGCGACCTGGCCGCCCTGCAGGGCACGAAAGGCCGGCACGAGCGTAGTCAGCCGCTCGACGTCCCTGCTGCCCACCTGGTCGAGGAAGTCGCCGAGCGCCTGGTCGCTGGCGCGCTGCAGGCCGCCCACCGCCCGCCGCAGCGGACCTTCCACCTTCGTGTAATCGAACAGGCTCCAGCGCAGATAGGACTCGAACAGGTTGCGGAAGTCCTCGAAATAGGCCCGGCGCGAGGCGCTGACGCGCCGCATCGCATCCTCGGCGCTGTGCAAGGCCTCGGCGAAGCGCGCCTGGTTGAACTGACGGGCCATGCGCCGCTTGAGCTCCAGAGCAAGCGCGTCCCACGGGTTGGGGTTGATGACGACGGCCTCAGAGCCATCGAGGACCACCCCGAGCCCTTCCTTCGTGCGCACAAATCCACCCACGTAGCCGTACGCCACGGGCTCGCTGATGGTGGCCAGCACGAGCGCCGCGGACATGGTCTTGGTCCCCCCGGTGTAGTCCACGACCAGGTCCTGCCAGTGGAGGCCCAGCACCTGCAGCTTTTCGGGAAGCTCGCGGGTCAGAACCTCGATGCAGGTCGTCAGATGCTGGGGATCAGGCGTGGTGACGATCTCCTGATCGCGCCAGCGGTGGCTGACCAGCGGCCGAACCTTGGACTCGATCTCGCCCCGGCTCTCCTGCGAGGCAAAGAAGATCACCTTCTCCGGCCGGTGGTGCTCGATGCTGTAGGCGATCGGGTTCGGCGTGCCCCCGACGTTGATGAGAAGAGCAGTTCTTGATGAAGCCTGATTCATTGCCGCGAGTCCTGTGAAATGAGCACTCCGGCGACAGCCTGAGTACAACGACAACCTGGTGACGAAGCGCCAGCTTCGTCACTCCCGCGCAGAAGATCTGCTTCACCGGGAGTACCGACCTGGCGATCCATTCGTCACCCCCGCGGAAGCGGGGGTCTCAATCCCCTTCCCTTCGGGTCTCTGGTTCGGAAGAAGCACTCAGCAAAGGTAAGACAAATGAACGGTCTTAATCCCCTTCATTTCGGGTTTCACTGGTTGTGCATCTTCAGGTCCGTTTGCCGCCAGCGGCTGCGCCTCTACTTGCGCAGCGCATCGATGCGCTCGCGCTTCTGCTGGCGCTTCTTGGCGTTGCCCCAGCCAATGTAGGCGTAGATCCGTCCTGCCAGGTCAGCGAGCTGCTCCCGCTGCTCCTTGTCCCAGTCCGCGGCCGTACGTATCAGCTCTGCCAGCCGGTTGGCCAGCTCTCCGCCCGGCTCCTTGCGGCCGGCGGCCTGCTCGTCGGCAAAGCGCACCGCCATCTCCTCCAAAGCGCGCGCCTCGGGGCCGAGCGCCTCCAGGCGTGCGGCGCGCTCGGCGGCCTCCCGCTCAGCCCGCTCCTGCGCCGCCCGCCGTTCGGCCGCGGCTGCCGCCTCCGCCTCAATCCGATCGCGCAGCTCGGCCTGGCGGGACATGATGCGCTGGTCCACTGGCCACCGTCGTCCACGGCGAGGTCACGCATAAGGTCGCCCGGCCAGTCGGCATGGTGACCCGCCGACAGGCACACACTCCACCAGCGCCCAGCCAAAAGGGAGAAGATCCCGTCTGTCCTGGAGGTCCCTGCCTGCCAGCCAGAACGTCTTCGCCGCCGACAGGTAATCCCAGCGCATGCGGCCTGTCGCGGGGTCCTTTCCCATGAGGATCTTGATGCTGCGCACACCGTTCAGGGTGACCGACTCCGCGCCGCTGTGGCGGCCAACGCGCAGCAGGAAGGATCGCCCCTGCTCCAGGGCCGACGCGCAGCCGGCAAGCACTTGCTCGACCCGGACGGCCCAATCGCCGTCAAGGTAGCCGCGCTCGCGCAGCTCCCGCATCTCTCCGTCGAAGATCGGGCGATAGAAGGCGTTGCAGGCGCCGGCGATGTCCTCCAGCGTCCACCGTAGCGCCGGGTCCGGCAGCTTGCGGCTCTGCAGGTCTCCCGGCACCTGAAGGGTCAATCGGCCAGAGAAGGCGCGCGGGCGCAGGGGCGGCACGCACTCCAGAACCTGGCGTAGGTTCTCCGCCTGGGCAGCGATCTCGCGGCCCTCCTTCAGCACGGGGTGGCGCTTGCGGTTGACCGCGTAGCGCACCTCGGTGCCGAACATGTCCGGCGGGGTTACGTCCTGCGCATCGCCCACCTGCACCAGGCGCATGGGGTCGAGGTCGAACTGCCGGTAGCGGAACAGGCGCTGCTGGAGCGCGCGGTTCTGCTGCTGCGGCTTGAGCGCCCGCTCCTCTGGGGTCAACCCCTCGCCGCCCAGCTCGCCATCGAGCAGCGCGGTGCGGATCGCCCCCTTTAGGCTGCTACCGGGCAGGATAGGCCGCCGGCTCGTGGGGTCGGCGTAGGTGCGCTCGATGCGCAGCTGATTGATGATCTCGCGGCCGCTCTCCTCGCGCTGGGCGGTCTTGCCCACGCGCTGCGCGTACTCGGCGGCAATGCTCGGCAGGACCGGCATGGCGTGCTCGGAGAAGGGGACCAGACGCTCGCGGTGACGATAAAAGAGGGCCTGCACCTGCTTGATCATGGCCACCACGGGGCGGCCGTTGACCACGTTCAGCAGCTCGCGCCGGCCGGACTCCGGTAGGGCCTGAAGCGCGGCCTCCGGACTGAACGAGTAGAGGGTCGTGTCGTCGATGACGTAGTTGGTCGGGTCGAAGTCCTCACCGGTGCCGATGTGCAGCGGCGCCAGCGGGGTGATGGCGAGCTGCCAGGCGCTCAGGAACGCGTTGCTCATGCGGCCACCTCAGCTGGCAAGTGAATCTGAACACAGGGGGCGTAGCCTTGCTGGACCGTCTCCCGCATGACCTTGGAGAGCGACCCGTCGCCCCCAAGCCCCTGGCCGATGAAGCGGGCGCCAGTCGGCTGCCGGGGGGACAGCAGTGCCCCGGCGCGGGCCAGGAGCACGGGCGTCTTGAAGGGGTTGCCGCGGTGCACCAAAGCGTCGCCATGGCGGCCGAAGCGGGTGAAAACCTCGTAGAAGCTACGCTGCGGATCGAGCCCCTGCCCCTGCGGCGCGCAGGGGGCGAGCGTCAGACAGGCGTTCCCGTCCGGCTGCCCGGGCCAGGGCTCGGCAACTGGCTCCGTGCGGAACTTGCCGAGGCCGGTGCTGGCGTCGCGGCCGAAGCCGGTTGTGCCCATGTCGGCAAACAGCTGACACAGCTCGTCGGCCTGGATGCGCTCGACATCGAATAGGATCCGGCACGTCAGCACGATCCCCGGGGCGTGCCAGCGCTGCAACAGGGTAAAGGGAGCAAAGTCGCCCCGGCCCGTGGTGCCGGTAAGGCGGCTGATGCTGTTGTGCGGCTGCGGGTGCAGGACGCTCAACGCCGTGGGGGGCTGTTCAACCGCTGGCTTGGCAGACGCCGCAAGAAGCTCGCGCTCGCTGCGGCAAGCGCCCAGCCAGTCCTGGAGCGGCTGCCCGAGCGCCTCCAGCGGGAGCCAGAAGCGTTTCTTGAGCTGCTTGCGGTCCGCGTCCGCCACCTCGCGAAACAGGGACAGAGGCAAGGCCGGACGCGGGAGATGTCCCTCGGGCAGGGCGTCCGAGACGATGGCGAAAGGCCGGCCCCGGGTATAGCCTTCCAGCAGCTCGCGCAGCCGGTCTTCACCGAAACGGTGACGCACCGCCCAGCAGAGCTGGCCGAAAAGCATGTCGCCCATCAGCGGGGAGCCGAACGGGCTCAGGGGCTCGATGCGCAGGGTTAGGCCGTCCATCGCGCTCACCGCTCAGCTCACCGTGAGCTGATCGAGACGGCCCTGGAGGTCCTCGCCTTCCAGTTGAAGCCCTACGAACCGGACCTTGCCATAGCCGCGCGAGCCGGACCCGCCGAGACCGGTCAGCTCGACCAGCTTGAGCCCGGTGAGGACGTCGTCCAGCAGGTCTTCGCCGTCGTGGACCTTCAAAGTGAGCTGGAAGTCGAAGCGGGCGCCGGCGGGGACGCGCTCGGTGTTGCGCGGGTGCTCGGCCACACCGCGGATACGGTCGATCGCGTTCTCGGTCTTGTTCTCGGTGAGGAGGAGGTTGCGCCTGCCCATTTCCTCGACCCACGCGGGATCGAGGTTGCAGTCCCAGAAGGCGAGGCGCGTGGGGCCGATCTCGCGGATGAGCGCCTCATCCGGCGCGCCTTCCGGGGCACCGCCAAAGAGCTTGAGCAAGGTCTTGCCCTGGACCTGCTGCTCCGGGCCGAGCCCCGCGATGTCGCGGAAGCCGAGCGGCTTGCCGTTGGTAGCCCCCACCACGCCCGTGCGCCATTCCACGAGGCTGCGCATCTTGCCCTTGAGGCTGGAGCCTGGGATGTACGGCTGGCCGGTTACCGGGTTCTTAATGACCGGGTTGTCGGTGCCGCCGATGTGCATCTCGGTGTTGCCGCCGCCGATGTGCAGGCCGCTGACGAGCTCGATCCGGCCGGTGATCTTGCGGATGTGGGTTAGCTGCATTGCTGACTCCTGAGAGAATGTGGCTGACTTCCGGAAGCGGCCCTATTGGTTGTCCTTGGGACGCACTTCCTTGTAGAAGCCGAGAAAGGCCTCGAAGAAGAGCTTGGCCGTGCGCAGCGTCGCCGCGTCCTCCGCGGCCTTCAGGCAGTGCTCAAGGAGCCGCACGAAGTTGCGATCGACCAGCTCCCTCCCCTCCGCGTAGGCGGCCTTCGCGTTGAGCATGCGGATGAAGGGGAGGTACTCGTCGAAGCGCTCCGGATTCTGCTCAACCTTAGCCACCCACATGGTCAGCTCGTCGTAGAAGCGGCGGAGCTGACTCGGCTTGTTTTTCTGGTAGCGCTCCGGGCCTCCGATAGTTTCCGCGGCCCGCCTCGCGACGCCGTTGAAGAGCTCGGGGTCGAGCTTGCCCGCCAGGCGAATGCCGGTGAGATCGATGTCGGGAACATAAGGGCCGCGCGGCCCGCCACCGGGCGGGCGGCCGCCGCGATGATCGTCGCGCCGCGGACCGCCCTCGCGGCGGGGGCCTTTCTGATAGGGTGCATTCGCCATGGTAGTGCCCTCTTAGTCGCGTGCCCGATAAAGGTGGGTGAAGAGCGCAATGCGGTAGGCCCCGCCGAAGCGCTCGATGCCGTTGTTCGCGATGCCCGCGGCAAGCTCGTGCTGCAGCCGCCGGCGATCCGCCTCCGAGAGCCGCCGATCCCGCTCCAGCAGGCGCCGGGTGCGGTAGGCGAAGTAGCTGTACCAGATCGCGTTCTCCGGGCGTTCGTGGACGCGCGCGGCCTTGTCGACCAGCTCCATGAGTCCGTACAGGTAGCCGGTGCTCAGGTTCAGCGCGCTGGCGAGCCGATCGAGCTCGACCCCCGCGCTCCCGAGGGCGTCGAACGTGCTCCAGGACACCGTCTCGCCGAAGCAGGTCACACTGTCCTTCTGCGAACGGCTGGTCTTGGCGGCATCCAGCGCCTGCTCCCCGAGCTCGGCGAGGTGGCGAACGGGCAAGCCCGGCTTGGTCATGGAGAGGCCCGCCGAGAAATGGATGTCGGGATTCTCCGCGACGTAGCGGACGAACTCCCGGCGAAGCTCCCGCGCCAGACGGATCTGTGAGTGCCAGGGGCCGATGAGGAAAAAGTCGTCGCCGCCGGCGAACACCGTGTAGGCGTTCGGGTAGCTGGTGCGGCACAGCCAGGGGAGGTAGATGGCAAAGAAGGCGTTCATCTGGCGCGAGAGCGCGGCCATCTTGGCGAAGGTCGGCTGGCTCAGGCCCTGCTGGAAAATCAGGCCGAGGTTGTCGACGTCCCCCTTGAGGGTGGTCAGCGCGCGCACGCCGAGCCAGCGGTTGTCCGCCGCGAGCTGCTGGTCCTCGCCAGCAAGGTGATTCAGGGTCTTTGGCTCGTTGCGGCCGCGGGTCGAAGTCGGTGTCGGGGTCGGCGCGCTCATACTTCTCGCGGACCCACTGATTTTCGCCCTCATCGCCCGCAAACCGCGGCACGTAGCCGTTGATGTAGCGCCGGGCATAACCGTGCCAGAGCGGCTGCGCCGGGTTGGGATCGGGCAGGCTGAAATCCCACATCCGCAGCAGGATGCCGTCGCGCACGGCCGGCCCGAAGCGGCCGCTCGATCTCCTCATCCCCCGTGAAGCTCACCCGATAGCCGAAGATCGGGACCTGGAGGGTTTGGCTCCCGATCCCCTCGCGGCCCACGAGCAGGCGCTCGAAGCGCGTGAGCCAGTTCCCGAGGTCGATCTGGTCCTTGGCGAGGCGGCTGACGCAGATCTGCCGCCCGTCGTCCTCGATGGTGGTGACGGCGGGTGATCGGCCGTCGATCTGGCAGACGCCGAGCGTGTTGTTGAAGGAGTCGAGGAAGCCCGCGAAGAGCGGGGCCGGGGCCGCGTCACCGCACAGGCCGAAGCGCTGCGCCTTGGCCTGCTCGAGCTGAGCGAACAGGCGCTTCATCAGGGCGCCGAAGCGCACGTGGCGCTGGCCTGGCGTGTCGTCCCCGCCGAGGAAATCGTCGCAGGCCGCCTCCAGCCAGGCAAGGCCGATGCCCGACTGGCCGAAGCTGTGCTCCAGGAACCAGTGGTCGAGCTCGCTTCGCACCTCTTCCAATGCCTGGCGCGTGGCCGTGGTGTTCGGCGTCACGATCAGGAACTTGCCGGCAGCGTTGGTGATTTGGCTCGTCGGCGGCAGGGCGAGCGCGTCGAGCACCTTCATCGCGGCGCATTCGGTGAGCACACCGACGTAGAAGGAGCGCCCGCGCAGGAGCTTTGCCGCGCGCCGCTGAGTCTCGCCGCCGGCGGCGAAGATGAAGTCCTGGATGCCAAAGAGGTCGCCCTGGATCAGCAGGAGCTTCGGCTCGCCCCAATCG
The DNA here is from genome assembly GCA_963824085.1 of uncultured Gammaproteobacteria bacterium. Lineage (GTDB taxonomy): Bacteria > Pseudomonadota > Gammaproteobacteria > Chromatiales > Chromatiaceae > JARRNE01. The sequence continues at coordinate 11,855 of CAWGNT010000016.1, read as the reverse complement.
CTCCGCCGGCTCAGCGCCGGCGCCACCGCCTCGGGGTCGTCGCCCCGCTCGTGGTGATAGCGCCAGAGGGCGACAGCGAGGGCCGCCACCGCCTTGCTGTGGTCGTAGAGCGAGACCTCCGGCTTGACCCCGAACGCGGTGGCAGCGGGAATCGCGTGGGTGTAGGTCGCGAGCAGAGTGTCGAAGTGGTCGAGCCAGAGGTCCAGCCGATCCTGGTGGGATTCCGGAATTCGGGTCAGCGCCTGCGCGAAGGCTTCCCAAAGCTTGCGGTACTCTCCTTGCGCGCCCTTGGCATCGTCCGACTCGCAGTCCCCGGCCGGCTGGGGAAAGAGACTGTCGGGGCAAAGGGGCCGCAGCGGATAGCGGTGCTGCAGGGGCCCGCTCCCGACCTCGCCGTCGAGCCGGATCTGCTCGAACAGGGTGAGCTGGCGGGCAGTGATGTGGTTCCGCCGGGTGGAGGTCTCCTCGGGCGCGTCGTTGTAGCGGTCGAAGGTCTCACGCTCGAAGCCCGACGCCACCCGGTCTGCGGTGGCGATGATCCACTGCAGGAAGGTCTCCGGGCGGTGATGGCGCGCTGCAGCATTGATCAAGGAGTCGTCGACGTCGGATGCGCTCCAGGCAGCAAAGGGTGCAACGTCCTCCCCGACCAGACGCGGGAAATGCTGTTCCAGGAGATCGATCGCCAGGGCCGTATACGCCGCGTGGCGGTGGCTATACCAATGCCTGCCGCCTGCCTCCTGCCGACGCGCGTACTGTTGGAGGTTTGACTCCAACACCTCGGCCTCGAAGTCGACACCTGCCCGCTCGGCGAACTTGCCGAGGTCATGCGTCATGGCCGCGAGGGCAACACGGCACGAGTTGGCTAATAGATCTTGATTGTTCATAGGTTCTCTCACTTCAGCGGAACGACTTTATTCGCGTCGTTCCTTCGACGGCTCGGTAGCTGGGCCACGTGCTCAACTGTGCGTAAGCTCGTTCGCGTTCAGCCACTGTTCGCCGTCCAGCTCAAGCGCCGGACTGGCCGCAGGCCCTCCGCTGACGATGCCCTGAAGCACCCCGTACATGGCCAACATGCTGCCGATCACGCACTGGAACGGCGACTCGCGCTCGTACCACTGCTTCTCCATCAAGAGGCGCTCGCGCTGAACCTGGCCCTGCATGGCGCCGTCGTTCATGCCTTCCGCTCCATGGGGTGGGTCTGGTCGGGCGGAAGCTTCCCACGTTCGGCCGCAACCGGGTCGGGCTCGCAAGCTTGCGAGGGCTCGCTGAGCGGGGCGAAACGGATTGCCTCGGGGTCGACGCGCAGGCCAAATCGGGTCTTCGGCCGGCTGCCGTCGCCCTGGATCAGGTAAGGTGAAGCGAGCTGGCGGCCGAGGGCCTGCTCGATCGCGGCATTGGTGCGCGACTTGCGCTGATCGAAGTCCTCCGGCGTCATGCCGTCGGCCAGGGCCTCTTCGAGCCGCTCGTAGTTGCCCGACATGTCGCTGACGATGCGCCGGTACTCGGCCAGGAGCTGCTCGGCGAGGCCTTTTGTGTCGTAACGCGCGGCATGCATTCCCATGCGGCGGCGGCGCGCCATGGTGCAGTAGAAGGCGAGCGAGGCCGGTGGCAGGGTGATCACCTCACCGCCAGCGCGGATGCGCTGCCCGGCGAGGTCGATGACGAGCTCGGGGGGCTCCAGGGCGCGCTGGGCGGCCGCCACCGTCTGGCCGAAGCTCGCCGTGCCGGCTAGAAGGCGGTCGGGCAGTCCCTCGCGCAGGCGGACGAAGGGAATCTCGGCGAGGGTGACGCCGGCCTCGGCGGTGTCCGCAAGCTTGTTGTCGCGCGTGGTGATGACGCGGTGGTAGGGAGTCGGATAAAAGAACTCCCAGCTCGATTCGAACGGCTCGGGGACCAGGACGTGGGAGAGTCGATCCTGCGGCCGGCCGAAGAGGCTTAGCGCGTAGCCCAGGTAATACCCCATGGTCTTGCGCCCGCCGGCGATGGAGACATGCAGGGCGCTCTCGGGGTCGGCGGTCAGCGCACGCACCCAGTCGGTGATGGCGTTGGCCGCCGCGGCGTTGTCCGCGAGCGTGCGGATGTCCTCGAGCGCGTCTCCGTCGTGGCCGTGCAGGACGTGGATCTGCGCGGTGCCGAAGGTGATCGACGGCAGGCGGTAGTCGGCGCGGAAGCGCGCGAACCAGCCGGGGTCGGATGAGAGGAGGCTGAGACTCGCCCGCTCGGCCCCTTCGGCGGTGGTGAGAAGCTGGATTTCGGTGGGGATGAACGGGGGCTGGCGCTCCACGCACAGGGCGAAGAGCGTCTCGGTGACTACCTGCGGGGAGAGTCCCGTGACAGCTAGTAGGATCCGTCGGCGGTATCGAGTCCGGTCCATCGGGTTTCTCGTTTTGCGGCGATGGTACTCGCCGCTTGCGCGGATTTGAAGACAATCACCTTGCGCGGCGGGCGACGGACCGTGGCTTTCCCTGCCCTCCCTGAGCGCCTGCATCTCCCTGGCACTCCCGGTCCGCGGGGCACAGTATCCCGCCGGCGGGCACCGAGGTGCCGCAGCGGCAAGGTTGCGGGGCTGCGTCCGGGAAAGACGACGCCTCAGGGCCCGGCCGGGACAGGCTCCAGCACGTAGCCGCCGAGGCCGAAGCTCGTGCCCTTGCCGACGTGGACCCACTGACCAAGCCAGAGCGCAGGCCAGAAGGTACCGAGCGCTGGACCCGCAAGACTGAACTCTCCGAGGAGGCCGCCCATCTGCATGAGGGTGTTCTGGCGTGAGGAGAAGCGGGTCCACTCGTACCAGCGGAGCTGGGGGTCCGCAAGGTGCACGCCCTCAGCCTGCTCGCGCGCGGACTGCCAACGGAAATGATCAGGCGCGCCGGCATAGAGCGCGGTGAGGACGGCGAGGCGCGCATAGAGGTTGCGCAGGAGATCGCCGGCGGCGAACTCACGCGCGCCGACGAAGCGGCCGTGGCGCTTGATGCGCAGGGGGGTCAGTAACTCGACGCGCACACTCGCAGGCGAGGCGAGGATCGCGGGCGCAGGCGTCTCCCGCCGCGCGTATTCGCCGCGCGCGGCGGAGAAAACCTGATCCCAGCGCTCGCTTCCGAGCACCTCCTCGCGCTCCACGGCCGTCACGGCAAAGCGACCTCCCCCGCGCCCAAGCCCGCGCTGGCCGGCAAGATTCAACGCGTGGATGAGGTAAGGCACCTGCTCGATGGCAGGCCCGATGAGGGTGATGCCAAGGCGCAACGACCCTCCCTCGGGAATCTCCCGCGCAGCGGTAACTTCGGGCTCGAGGATGAAGGGATGGGGCAGGGCTTTGTAGCGTTGCTCTGGAATGCTCGGGGGCCTGGGCGTCTCGAAGAAGGTGGAATACAGGCAGGTATAGCGCAGCATGCAGCCGTCGCAGGTCGGCTGGCGCGTCACGCACACCAGCCGGCGCAGCCCATGGCCCATGAGCCCGCGCCAGGCAGAGCCCGCGTAAGTTGGGATCGCGATGGACTCTTGCGCCTCAAAAAGGTAGCGAAAGCGGGCGATGGGCAACGCCGGCGCCATCTCGGGGTGGTTGCTCGTCTTGTCTTCCACACGCGCCTCCAGCCGCGGACCCTGCTCGGGGCGCTACTCTAACGAAGGGCGGAGCCGGCGACTACGGCGGCAAGGTTGTTGGTCAAGCCTAGCTGCGGGCGCGCAGTTCACACCAGCTTTATCCCATCGTCGATCGGCCTACGGGCGATTTGCTTCCTATCGACCGGGAGGCAACGCATAGACGCCAGCCACGCTCGTCTTCGATCCAGTACGACATCGCCTCCGAGGAGCGTCGTGAGCAATGCGACACAGGGGGGGAGACGCGGACGACCACGTCGCGAGCCTCCGGCGCGCATGAGCGCCAAGCGCATGCGTGCGCTCCGCGAGCGAGCTCGCACAGCGGTTGCGAGTGATGAGCTCAGGTTGCCGAACCTCGGCGACACCGGCGTCCTGGTGACCCTGTATGTCGCCTACGGGAGGCCGCGGCGGAGCGGGTGTCGAGCCCGCGCTCCTGCCCTCGCCTACGCCGTCTCCGTCCGGGTCTCGATCCGCGAGCCGATCAGGATGCGGTCGTAGGCGGTGGCGACCTGGCGAGCGAAGCGCTTGGCCTTCTTCGGCCCAAGCCCTCGCAGCCGCCGCCCTCGGTCGCTGCGCGCTGTGCTGCGCACCCGCTCGGTCCCGGGCGGGTTGCGGTACAACCGCAGCTTCGCGCGGCGGTCGATGACCTCGTCCACCGGGGTCGCTTTCAAAGATGCCAGCCACACGTGGTCGCAAAGCGCTGGTGCCGATCACGGACCTTGGCGGTGGCGGCAATCGGCCAGAAGCGGACACGGTCGGCGCGTCCTGACCCCGCGCCTTGGAATCCTGAATCGATGCTGCGGCCAACATGATGTCCGCTGGGCGCGCCAAGCGCATCTTCGAAACCACAGTCTCCCGAGTATTCCGGGACCTTGTTCGCCCGGATCCGGATGCATACCGCCGCGTTAGCAACGCGGACGGTAGTCTTGGATGAGGGCCGTGCAGCGCCAATCGGCATACACGAGACTCACAGAACCACCATTGCGATAGTGAAGGTTTCAATAAAACCGTATCGCTTCGAATTGGCAATCACGCAAACGACCATTAGGTGTACGCGGATCGCGTGTCATCGTTGTGTGAGAATGGCAAAAAGGCACCGTGAAAATTGTCTTAGTCCGCCCGCAAGAACTTCACCCCATGTGATGTGCGACAATCTCTCGACAATCGCCACCGTTCTCATCTCCGAAATCCGCGCACTGGGCCCACAGAACCGCCGGCCTCCCGCCTGAGCAAACCTCCTGTTCTCATCGCACGGTTTTTGACAAAAATGCTTAGTAGATATTCCTCCTCGAATGTGCTTACCTCAATCTGAGCCTGACGCAAACGTGAGGCGGAGGCGGAGGCGGAGAAGGGCCGGCCTTTGAGCTAAGGAGAGCTGGTCCGCGCAGTGTGACCTCGAAAGTGATGCCCCGGCCAGAGCCTTCTCTGTGATTGGCGCGACGCGAAAATCGATGGGTGCCATCGCCGACGCGGAAGACATGGAAGGAGGTTGAAAGAAGTCTTTCCTGTTCACATACCAAAACGGAACAATCGCGCCTGTGTCTCTTTTTCACTCTGAACGAGGGTCTAGCAATGCAGAGGCATATACAAGTTCCGCTCGCTTTTGGCCTTCTAACGTTCGCTTGTGGCGGCATAACGCCGAGTTGTGTATTCGGTTCGCAGGCCGCAGTCGGTGTCTGGCAGGACGGCACTGAAGACGCGATAGGTATCACCGCCGAATATACGAATAAAGTCGAACTGGCCGATATCAACGGCGACGGCTTTGTCGATCTCCTTTTCGCAAACGGGGGTAATTACGATAGCCCCGGAAAACCCGAGTGCAGTCGCATCTTCGAAAACCAAGGATACTTGGGGCCGGAGGGAACTCGGAAGTTTCGGGAGATTACGGCAAAGATTTTTGGCAACCGCGGAAAGGCGCACCCACCCTGCAAAGACGCCTTTCTAACACGCGCCATCCGTGTTGCCGACTTCAATGACGATGGAATCGTCGATCTGTTCTTAGCTACCTCCTACCAGACGCAGAGCCAGCTGTACCTCGGGCTGGGAGACGGTCGCTTCCGGAATGTAACAGGAAGCCACCTGCCGGTGAGTCTAAATAGCTTCGGCGATGCGACCGTCGGGGATGTGGACGGCGACGGTGATCTGGACCTGGCCTTGGCCGACTGGGGCCCGGGCAATCCCATGACCAGTGATGGAGGTTTGACGCGGCTCTGGTTAAACGACGGCCAAGGGCATTTCACGGACGTAACCAATCTCTGCGACGGTCCGAGTGGAGCCTGCCGCATGCCGCAGTCGACATACGTCAAGTTCTCCTGGGATCTGGATTTTGTCGACGTCGATAACGACTATGATCTCGACTTGATGGTTTCCTCGAAGAAGAGTGAGGGTGGCGTTCTGCTCGAAAACGACGGTCATGGCTATTTCACGGACGTCACCTCCGGTCGGCTGCCTCAGAAGACGAACAACTACGACTTCGAGGCCATGGATCTGAACGGCGACGGCTTTCTCGACGTCGTTACGATAAACGATGGGGAGTGGGTCAATACCGGTGATCCTGCGACCGACGACCCCTATGCGCGTCGCAATAGTGTCTTCTTCAACGATACGTACGGCGGATTCGTCGATGTCACCGCTGATGTGGTGAGCTTGCGCGACAATCCCGGCGTCGACGACAACCTGTCGATATTTCTGGATGTCGACTCTGACGGCGACGCGGATGTGCTGATTGGGTCTCTCAGTGGCAACGATCGTGTGTTGCTCAACGACGGCAAGGGGAACCTGCACCTTGACGATGATTATTTGAACACATTCACCTACTCACCTCCACCGCCCTTACCACCCAAGACGCCGAGCCATGGCACCTTGGGCATGGCAGTGGCCGACTTGGACGGCGACCGCAAGCTTGACGTGGTGGAAGGGCAAGGAGAGGTCGAATACTACTTCGATGAACGCGTTTACTTCGGCAAAAACATTCCTGTGGACAGGGCTCCGCCAATCATCGGGCCAGTTGAAGAGATTTCTGAAGCGAAGACGGGCAATCCGGTGTGGGTCCGCGCTCGCGTCCACGATAACAAGAGTCCCACGATGACGCACGACTGGACACAGGTGACTTTGAATTGGCAAGCCGAAGGAGGACAGCTTCACCAGGTGCCGATGCAATGGTACGGCGAGTATCTGTGGCGTGCTGGGTTCCCGATGCCTGCTTCACGCGTGAGCTACCAGGTGTGTGCTTCCGATGCGGCGGGCAACAGCGCCTGCTCTGAGTCGAGGAATGTAACCCCGTAAAGGCTGACGTATCCCGCTTCAGACGCGCGGCTAGAACCAGAGAGAACGTTTCGGCGTGCGCTGCGGCCCACCGCAGCGCACGTCAAAACCTGAGCGTGGTGGCAACAAAGTACCGGTTTCCCACAGCCGTTTCGAGCGGGCACTATCTGACCTTCGCGACAGAGGTATCTGGAGAGTTTGGCGGCTCGCGGGGACAGCTCAGCATCGGCGCCTTTTGGCCCGATTGGGTCATAGTGACCGACGTACTGGTGGGGCCCGAACGCAGGCTCGCACGTCAGTGTCATGTTGTATTCAGGGATCGGTTCCAGCGGGTCACGTCGAGTGGATAATCCCGCCGTCGAGTGGCTCAACTGCTCCGCGCCACTCAGAGCCATCCCTAAGTCGCCGCGTCGCGCCTGAGCAGAGAGTCGTTGGTGGCTCCGGTTTCGGCCAAGAGCGGACGCTCGCCAACGTCGGGGGGGACAGCTATCGGCCCCGTCCTATTGGAATCATGGTTCAACAAGAGCTGGCGGCTGGAGGACATTTAAGAGGGGTTGTACGCAGTGGAATCGAAAAGCTAGTCACGCAAATTCCTCGTCCCATTCTTAATGGGTATGCTCTCCCTGCACAAAAAACAATCTCCGACATTTTCACGCGATCTGGGCGAAGAGCACGTGTTAACCTCCGACAAGATATGCGCGATGGTCCGTGGGTCCTGTGGACCCAATGCGCTGCGTCGCGCTTCCCAAGTAATTGAACACCAAATCCCGCCAAGGCAGTGTTGCGATGTGATTTGGCACGCACAACACGCGTACTGTCAAAGCTTTTGCCGAGGGCACGAAATGACGATCCAAGACGTAAAACAGGTTCAGTTTACGACCAGCGACGACATGTTAGAAGGAGTTTTGCGTATGTCGCAATCCCATTGGGAGCGTCGTCCCTGGATTTTCCGTGGTCAGGGCAACGCTTGCAAGCCGCTGATACCTGCGGCACTCCGTAAAGACGCTCCTTTCCCGCAGGGCAAGGGCATTGCTAAGTCGAACCAAGAACAACGTCTACTCGAATGGGGCGCATTGGAGCTCTTCACATCAATAGCTGATCAGCAGGGCTTGACCATACCAGGCCTAGCACATAGGTTCTCGGAAGGAGTGAAGTTCTCAGAGCTGATCGCCAAAGCCATCTTCAGTAACGCACAATGGCCACCAAGCAGGATACACGAGCTTGCTGCTCTGGCGCAGCACAACGGCGTCCCGACACGAATTTTGGACTGGACTCGTGTGCCGTTAATTGGACTCTATTTTGCGGCGAGCAGCGCTGCCGCGCACCACGAAACAGACCAAGAAATGGCGCTTTGGGCGCTAAATACTGGTGCACTGCGAGCCTTCGGATTTCTTGCTTCGCAACGGCGGGCGCTAGTAACGGTTGACGTGCCTTACGCAGGCAACCCCAACATTGCCGCACAGAAAGGAGTATTTACGTGTCTTATTGAGTCAGATGTCGACCCCAACGAAGCGGTGACTATCGAGGATGTTGATGACACAATAAAAAGTCAGACAGAATGCTTGATTGAATCGTTGGCGGACCAGAGCGCCAAAGCGAATCAAGGGGGCGTGCTGGCGTCCTTCGCGGACACGTACATCGGTGACGATCCAATACTGATAAAATTTACGGCGCCTGCTACTGGAGGCGGAACGCTGCTTCGACGCCTCTCCAGCTTCGGCCTTAAAGGATCTGCGATGTATCCAGGGTACAAGGGTGTCGTTACCGCCATGGAGGAAAGAGGTCTCTGGGATTTGCCATACGATCATCGCACTGTGGCGTGGTCATTGTTAGAGGCAATTGTTCTAAAGGAATTGTGGAAGAAGCTAGAATCGGAGTGAGACGCTCCGCGAGGCTGCGAGCTAGCTGCAGGCTATTGTCTTTCTTTTTCACGTCGAAATGGATACGGCTTTTAGCGGTTGGTGGCTTCCGGCTGTGGGCCGTAGGGTTTTTCCGGGCGTCCGGTCTGGGTCGTCTGCGGACCTTCGGCCCACGCAGGCCGTCGCGGTCAACCCGACCGGCAGCAACCGGCCAGAAGCCGACCTCCGAGATATCTGTGCTACGCTTCCAAGCACCAAAGGCACTGGCGGTGCAGGGTCGCGATTCTATGTAACCGGTGCTCGCTGCTTCCTTCCGGATAACACCCCTTTGCGGGATGATATCCAGAAACCAGAGAATCACTTGTTAGACGGCAAGTAACAGAATGGAGGTGTCGGAATGAGCACAGACAAACCAAAAATCGCCGGTCTTCCGAACGGGCCGTATTATTTGCTTAACGATCTCACACCACGAGTAATCCCAAATATTCAAACATCTAAAGGCAACCCCTGTGCTACGATCACCGGTGTAGCATTATGCCGCTGTGGCGGTTCAAATAACAAACCTTTCTGTGATGGTACTCATGGAAGAAACGGCTTTACTGATAAGAAAATAACGGACGGGTCACTAAACAAACGTGATAATTACGTTGGAAAACAGATTACGATCCACGACAACCGTGGGATTTGTGCCCATGCCGGCTACTGCACGGGCAATCTCAGCTCAGTATTTAAATTAAATGAAGAGCCTTGGATTGATCCTGACGGCGCAACAGCCAAGGATATTGTCAACACAATCAAAAAATGCCCATCGGGAGCGCTTAGCTACAGTATCGATAATGTTGAACATCGAGATCAAGTTCGAGTGCCGATGGTTACAATCACAAAGGATGGCCCGTATGCGGTTACCGGTGGCATCGAGCTTGTTGATCAACCGCTAGGTGAAGGGGCTTCAACGGAACACTATACGCTTTGCCGCTGCGGAGGCTCGAAAAATAAGCCATTCTGCGATGGAACTCATTGGCACATAGGATTCAAGGATGAAAAGAATTGACGGCGAATATCAATGTCGGTAATTACCGTCTAACAAACGGCCGCACGGGTCCTACGGCCCGTAAGCCGAATCGTTATCTACGGATCGCGATGTCCGCTTTGCGTCGTGTCCAGACGTTGCCAGCTGCCTAGATCGGGCTTGAGCGTCGGGAATTCTTGCGGCACAAATGGCGTGGTACTGTAGACGTGCCCCTTGGGTAGGAAGGGTGCGAGACGGCGATCTTTCGAGGCGGCGTCATCCCTGGCGCCTGTTTGGAGCTCTGGGAGTCGCAGTCCGGCGGTATGTTCCAAGGTGCTGGAAAGCTTGTGCTTGCGTGGACAGCTCAGGACACCTCTCGACTTCTCGCGCATCGGAGTGACGCGACAACCGCCCGACCTTTCTCGATACCCCTGCCTCCCTGCCGGGAGTCTTGTTTGTGACGGGGAAACGGAATCGACAAGCACGCCAACAACGGCCGGATTGGCAGGAGCAATAAGCCCATCCAATCAGCTCGTTAGCGAGTTATAAAGACGATTCGTTCATGTCGTGGTGACACGTATACCCAACGTGCATGGCTCTTTCCCTCTGCGGTCTGAGGGGCTCGGCTGCGGGCGACAGGGGTGCCGGCAGCATGGGGGCCGCCGTCACGACTGCAGGGACGTATGCCCGGCGACGGCTGGCGCCCGCGCCCCCGCCTTTGGAAAGCCGAAACAGCAAATGCGACCGGTATACCTATTGCGTGACGACAACCGCTCAGTCGGTCACGGGCGCGAACAGCAGCTCCAAATCCTCGGCACTCAAGGACCCGGCGGCCGCCCCGCCGCCCGCGAGCATGGCGTCCGCAAGGGCCTGCTTGCGCGCCTGCAGCTCGGCCACCTTCTGCTCCACCGTCCCCTCGGTAAGGAGCTTGTAGACGAACACGGGCTTGTCCTGGCCGATGCGGTGTGCGCGGTCCGTGGCCTGACGCTCCGCCGCCGGATTCCACCAGGGGTCGTAGTGAATCACCGTATCTGCAGCCGTCAGGTTGAGTCCGCTGCCACCCGCCTTGAGACTGATCAGGAACAGGGGCACCTCCCCGGTCTGAAAGAGGTCCACCGGCATTGAACGGTTGCGGGTGCGGCCCGTGAGCTTGACGAAGCCTTCGTCCTCATGCAGACCCAGGCGCTTCAGCTCCGCCTCGATGAGCTCGAGCATGCTTGTGAATTGGGAGAACAGCAGGATACGCCTCCCCTCCTCCAGCAGCTCGGGCAGCAGGGTCATGAGGAGATCCAGCTTGGCCGAGCGCTTGACCTTGCGGGCGCTCTCCAGGCTGACCAGCCGAGGGTCGCAGCAGACCTGACGGAGCTTCAGAAGGGCGTCCAGAATGATGATGCCGCTGCGCGCCAGACCCTTGCTCTCCACCTCCGCACGCACCCGCTCGTGAAGTGCGAGGCGCAGGGTCTCGTACAGGTCCCTTTGATCTCCCTCCAGCGGGACCTGCCGCAGGATCTCCGTCTTGGGCGGAAGCTCCGCTGCGACCTCCTCCTTCGTGCGGCGCAGCAGGAAGGGGGCCACCCGTCGGCGCAGCTGCTCCTGGCGCGCGTCGTCACCGTTGCGCTCGATGGGGGTTCGGAACAGCCGCCTGAAGCGGCGCTCGTCTCCCAGCATTCCGGGCATGAGGAAATCGAGGAGCGACCAGAGCTCCCCGAGGTGGTTTTCCAGCGGCGTGCCGGTGAGACACAGACGATGGCGGGCGCTCAGTGCGCGCACGGCTTCCGCGGCCTTGCTGCGGGGATTCTTCACTGCCTGCGCCTCGTCCAGGATGAGCACATGGAGGTCGACGGCAGACAGCGCCTCTAGGTCGCGCGGCAGCAAGGGGTAGGTGGTCAAGACCAGGTCATGGCGGGCGATGGCGTCGAAGTGCCGGCGACGATCCGGGCCGTGCAGCACGAGCACCCGGAGCGCAGGGGCGAAACGCTCCGCCTCGCGCCGCCAGTTGAACATCAGGCTGGTCGGCGCGACCACGAGACTCGGCCGGTCGGCGCGCCCGCTCTCCTTTTCCAGCAGCAAGTGGGCGAGGGCCTGCACCGTCTTGCCAAGACCCATGTCGTCGGCGAGGACGACGATGC